>NZ_JBEEUB010000002.1:0-602832 GCF_040139125.1 Proteus hauseri | reverse complement strand
TTGGTAAACACTCTTTAAGACTTATATACATCTAAACTATTTTAGAAGATATCGTCTCTGCGAGTGCCCACACAGATTGTCTGATAATTTGTTAAAGAGCAGTGCAACAATGGCTGCCGTTTCCGGTCTTCTGCGTTGTTGCGAGGAGGCGTATATTACGTTATTCCTCTGAAGAGTCAAGAGTTTTTTTCAAACTTTTTTCTTTTTCTCTTCACTTTCCTTCGAGGCTGTTGTCAGCTCATCGTGGGTCAGTGGATGCGCATTATAGGGAGTTTTCTGAGTCTGACAAGTATTATTTTAAAAAAACTCACTAAGTGAATATTTTGTAATCAAACACCCCATATTAGCATAAATAACAGACATTACTTGTTTAAAAAAGTGTCAACGCTATCTGTAACGCTCAGCGAGTTAGCTGTTAAACCTTCATTTATAAACTGAGAGCATAAAAAAGAGGCTTATATAAGCCTCTTTTTTACTTTAGCTATCTCTCTTCACACTTATCTAATAGAGAGAACGGTTCAATTACTGTTTAGCAACTATCTTATCATTATCTAAATCTAAGATAACTTCTTTACCCGGTAGTAGCTTGCCAGACAATATATCCTGCGCTAGCGGATTTTCTACTTCTTGCTGAATTGCACGTTTTAATGGACGCGCACCATAGATTGGATCGAATCCAACTTCACTCAATTTCTCTAACGCCGCACCAGTAATAGTGACATGATATCCACGTTCTTCTAAACGCTGATATAACCGGCGCAACTGGATTTGAGCAATTGCAGCAATATTCTCTTTTCCTAATGGATGGAAAACCACGACCTCATCAATACGGTTAATAAACTCAGGTCTAAAGTGATGTCCAACAACATCCATCACCATAGTTTTCATTTCAGGGTAATCAATAGTACCAAATCGTTCCTGAATTAAATCCGAACCTAAGTTTGATGTCATAATTACAACGGTATTACGAAAATCAACGGTTCTACCTTGTCCATCAGTTAAACGTCCATCATCCAATACTTGTAATAGAATATTAAAGACATCAGGATGCGCTTTTTCAACTTCATCTAATAAGATGACAGAGTAAGGGCGACGACGAACCGCTTCTGTGAGGTATCCGCCTTCTTCATAACCTACATATCCTGGAGGTGCACCGACTAAACGAGAAACAGAGTGCTTTTCCATAAATTCGGACATGTCGATACGCACCATTGCGTCATCACTATCAAATAAGAAGTTTGCTAGCGCTTTACATAACTCTGTTTTACCAACACCTGTTGGTCCTAAGAATAAGAAGGAACCAATAGGACGATTAGGATCAGATAATCCAGCACGACTACGACGAATAGCATTAGATACTGCTTCTACCGCCTCGGACTGTCCAATGACACGTCTATGTAACTCTTGTTCCATTCGTAATAGTTTATCTCGCTCCCCCTCTAACATTCGAGAAACGGGAATACCAGTCCAACGTGCTAAGATTTCTGCAATTTCAGCATCTGTTACTTTGTTACGTAACAGCTTCATATGCTTATCTTCAGCTTTATGTGATTCTGCAAGTTGCTTTTCTAAAACAGGAATTTGACCATATTGGATCTCAGACATTTTTGCCAAATCACCACTACGACGCGCCTGTTCTAATGCAATACGAGCTTGCTCTAATTCTGATTTAATATGTTGAGTACCAGTAAGTTCTGCTTTTTCAGCTTTCCACTCTTCATCTAAAGCAGAATACTCTTTCTCTTTTTCAGCCAACTCTTCATTAAGCATTTCTAGACGCTTTTTACTTGCGTCATCAGACTCTTTTTGCAGTGCTTGTTGTTCAAGTTTTAACTGGATGATACGTCGATCAAGTCTATCTAATGCTTCTGGTTTTGAATCCATTTGCATACGCAGACTTGCACCAGCTTCATCTATTAAGTCAATCGCTTTATCTGGCAACATACGGTCAGAAATATAGCGATGCGATAAAGTTGCTGCGGCAACAATCGCTGGGTCTGTAATTTGTACGTGATGATGTAATTCATAACGTTCTTTCAGACCACGTAAAATAGCAATAGTGTCTTCAACTGTTGGTTCTGCGACATACACTTTTTGGAAACGACGCTCTAATGCTGCATCTTTTTCTATATATTGACGATATTCATCAAGGGTTGTTGCACCGACACAATGTAATTCACCTCGCGCTAATGCTGGTTTCAACATATTACCAGCATCCATTGCACCTTCGGCTTTACCTGCGCCAACCATCGTATGTAATTCATCGATAAACAGAATAACGCTGCCTTCTTGTTTCGATAAATCGTTTAAAACCGCTTTTAAACGCTCTTCAAATTCACCACGATATTTAGCACCTGCTAATAAAGAGCCCATATCTAGTGAAAGTACGCGTTTATTTTTTAAACCTTCAGGCACTTCGCCATTAACAATTCGCTGTGCTAAACCTTCAACGATAGCGGTTTTACCCACCCCGGGTTCACCAATAAGCACCGGATTATTTTTAGTACGACGTTGTAAAACCTGAATTGTTCTTCTTATTTCTTCATCACGACCAATAACAGGGTCGAGTTTGCCTTGTTCTGCTCTTTGCGTTAAATCCACAGTATATTTTTTTAATGCCTGACGTTGGTCTTCTGCATTTTGATCGTTCACTGTTTCTCCACCACGTATTTTTTCAATCGCTAGCTCAAGGCTTGCTTTGTTGGTTCCAGCTGCTTTAAGCATGTCAGCAACTTGGCCACCCGTTTCCATCGCAGCCAACAGAAAGAGTTCTGACGAAATAAATTCATCACCTTTTTTCTGTGCCAACTTATCGCATAAATTAAGATGCTTGATTAAATCATTTGAGGGATGAACTTCTCCACCAGCACCTTCGACTTTAGGTAATCGTGATAAGGCGTCATTAATTCGTTCATTAAATTGCGATGCATTAACACCTGCTGATGTTAATAAGGGACGAATTGAGCCACCTTGTTGATTAAATAACGCACTCAGTAAATGTATGGGTTCTATAAATTGATTATCGTTCCCAAGTGCCAATGACTGGGCGTCTGCGAGAGCTTGCTGGAATTTGTTGGTTAATTTATCCAGACGCATAACACCTCCAAGTAAAATTCAAATTAAAATTTGTCGCTGGAGAATAGATGAGGTCATATTGACAATATTCAAGCTCAAAATAGAAATTTTGAGCAAAAATATTTATCAATATTTGGGATAAGCAAGAATAAATATTGGAGGGTGTTTACTCAATCCAGATTAATGATGCCATACGTCCTGTTATATGTTCTCGTCTATAAGAGAAGAAACGTGACTCATCTGTAACAGTACAAAAATCACCACCATAAATCTGACTAACCCCATTTTCCTGTAAAATTATTCTCGCTAACATATAGATATTAGCTAAGTATTTACCATTATGGGGAATAAATGCCGAACTAAAGGCAATATTTTTTACAATAAAGGCTTCTCGAACCTCTGCACCTACCTCAAAAGCATCAGGACCAATTGCTGGACCAAGCCATGCCATAATCTGATGATTTGGTGCTTTGAATTGCGCTAATGTATTTTGTAATACACCTTGGAGAAGCCCTTTCCACCCACCATGTGCAGCACCTATTTCGCTACCATCTACTGTGGTAAAAAGTACAGGTAAACAGTCAGCGGTCATAATTGCGCACACTTTTTTAGCGGTAGAAGTATAAAGGGCATCACCTTTAACTTGATTATTTTCCTGAGAACTCAGTTTTACTACATGCGTACCATGTACCTGTTCAAGCCATAAAGGCATTTCAGGTAACTGTGCTTGTTCACAAAGCAAACGTCGATTGTGCTCAACAGATTGCAAATCATCACCGACATGGGCACCAAGATTGAGGCTATTATAAGGCGGCAGACTGATACCACCTTCTCTCAATGTACTACATGCACCAATATTGTCAGGTTGTGGCCACTCAGGAAAAATTAATGAAGTCATTTACCAATCCATTTCATCTTTAAACTGCTCTGCATCCGCTTTTAGCACATTTATCAGATTAACCATATCATCAGGTAATGGCGCATGCCACTCCATCTCAATACCTGAGATTGGGTGATAAAGGCGTAACATTGTTGCATGTAGAGCTTGCCTATCAAATAAACGCAATGTTTCGCGAAATTCTTCCGACGCACCTTTTAATGGGCGAGGTCTTCCACCATACAACTGATCACCGATTAATGCATGATGAATATGAGCCATATGTACGCGAATTTGGTGAGTACGTCCTGTTTCTAAACGCAAACGTAAACGAGTAGAAGCGCGGAAATGCTCCATAATACGATAATGTGTTACCGCAGGTTTACCCATTGGGTGAACTGCCATATGTGTACGTTTAGTTGGATGGCGCGAAATGGGTTCGTTAACTAAACCACCTGCCGTCATTCTTCCTGTTGCAACCGCTTCATACTCACGTGTAATTTCACGACGCTGTAATGCTTCTACTAAATGCGTTTGAGCCGGAACTGTTTTTGCAACCACCATTAAACCTGTTGTATCTTTGTCTAAACGATGGACAATACCAGCGCGAGGGACATTGATAATCTCGGGATAACGATAAAGTAATGCATTTAATATTGTACCATCAGGATTACCGGCACCAGGATGAACAACAAGATCTCTTGGTTTATTGATAACCAAAATATCGTCATCTTCATAAACGATATTTAACGGAATATTCTGAGGTTCCCAGCGTGCTTCCTCTTCAATTAAGGCATCGACTTCAATTTTTTCACCGCCAAGCATTTTTTCTTTTGGCTTATTGATGATTTTATCGTTAACCTGCACTCTATCGTCTAAGATCCACTCTTTTATACGAGATCTCGAATAATCAGGGAACAATTCTGCCAAAGCCTGATCTAAGCGTTGACCAAGCTGTGAATCTGCGACTGTAGCATTAAGTCGTATTTGTTGAGACATAAATAGTTTTCTATTAATTAAGTTAGTGTTTTGACGGCACAGCCGTTTCATTTAAAATGAGTTATAGTGTAACCGATTTTAGGGGAGCTTCACGGAGAGACTCCCCAAACCTATTCAGAGGATAATCAATACGTGATGAGACGCATTAAATACCTAGTGGCAGCGGCCACTGTAAGCCTGTTACTTTCTGGCTGTTCCAGTTCAGACAAAGACGCGACTGCGGATATGTCACCTTCTGAGCTTTATGCAACCAGTCAGGAAAAATTGCTAGATGGCAATTATGGAGCGGCTATCAAACAATTAGAGTCTCTCGATAATCGCTATCCTTTTGGCCCTTACTCACAACAAGTTCAGCTCGATTTGATTTATGCTTATTATAAATCAGCAGAATTACCAATGGCGATTGCTGCTATCGACCGCTTTATGCGGTTAAATCCAACCCATCCAAATATTGACTATGTTCTTTATATGCGCGGGCTTACAGCACAAGCATTAGATGATAGCGCATTACAAGGATTCTTTGGTATCGACCGTTCCGACCGTGATCCTCAGCATGCAATTGTTGCATTCAAAGACTTCAGCCAACTCGTTCGTTACTATCCTGATAGCCTTTATACTGCTGATGCAACTAAACGCCTTGCGTTTCTTAAAAATCGTTTAGCGAAGTATCAGCTGTCTGTTGCGAAATTCTATACTAAACGAGGGGCTTATGTCGCGGTTATTAATAGAGTTGAACAAATGATGCGTGATTATCCTGATACACAAGCTACACGTGATGCGCTTGAGTATATGGAAAATGCTTATAAAGAATTAGGATTAACTCAAGAAGCAGATAAAGTGTCTTCTTTGATTGCAGCTAATCCAGCTTAATTATTTCTTTTCTATTAAAAACAGCAGCCTATGGCTGCTGTTTTTTTAATTCTTTTGTCTGCTTTATTGCTGTTTCTTTGCTAAATAAAACTTACTTTTCATCAGCCCAACCTTTCTAATATGACTGAAGAAAGCCAACATAACAAGCGCTCTTTTTCAGCTATTTATCATTTGTCACGTTTCTATTACGACTTACACATCTTTCTAACAAAAAGTGACTTTGATCATGTTTTTAATTGTATATCACGATATTCTGAACTCATCGAAGGCGGAGTAATAAAGAGGTAACTATATGATTATAAATATTACTAGTAAACAAATGGAGATTACCCCAGCACTACGTGAACACATTGAAAGCCGTTTAACTAAACTTAATAAATGGCAGGTAAATTTAATCAATCCTCATATCATTCTGACCAAAGATCCTAAAGGCTTTAGTGTTGATGCCAGCATTCATACACCAAACGGGCAATTAATCGCCAATGCTCAACATTCTGATATGTATACTGCGATCAATGACCTTTTAGCCAAACTTGGACGACAATTAAATAAAGTTCAACATAAAAGCGAAGCTCGTCGAACTGATAGCAGCTTGAAAGAAGAAAATTTACTTGTAGATGAAATTTAAATAGTAAAACAAATTTAAAAACTAGAACAATTCACTGACTTAAACGCCTCTGCGCATCCTTGTGGTGCGCTTTTTATTGCTTTTTTCTTGACACTCACAACATCATCATGTCTGATAGCAATATGTTAAATCATTTATTAACCAAGATAATCAAGCTAAATAATGTTCAATAAATCCTTTTTGCCATTCTTCTTTTTCTTTTTACTCTTTTCTTAAGAGGCTTTGTCATTTCAGAAAGAAAAATAAGAACGACAAGAGCCTCCAAAACGGAGGCTTTTTTATTTATGATGGTATGACGCAAAAGTATGGGGCTCAAACATGGAAAAACTCGATTTATTGGCAATCAGAGATAAAATTACAACACTTGATTCCGAATTACTGACGCTGTTAGCAAACAGACGTCAATTATCTGCTGATGTCGCACAATTTAAATTGAATACACATCGCCCTATCAGAGATAAAAATCGCGAACGTGAATTACTTGACCTACTGATTAATAAAGGAAAAAACGTTGGGTTAGATGGTTTCTATATTAGTCGCATTTTCCAAATGATTATTGAAGATTCTGTCTTAACGCAACAAGCTATTTTACAGCAGCACCTTAATTGCACGTCAAATGAATCAGCTAGAATTGCGTATTTAGGTCCTAAAGGTTCCTATTCTCATATTGCTGCTCGTCAATATGCAGCTCGTCATTTTGATACCATCGAAGATTGTGCTTGTCATAAATTTGAAGACATTTTTACACTGGTAGATACAGGGCAAGCCGACTATGGTTTATTGCCAATAGAAAATACCAGTTCCGGAGCAATAAATGATGTTTACGATTTATTGCAAACAACATCACTTTCTATTGTTGGTGAAATTCGTATCCCTATAAACCACTGTTTATTAACTGCCGTGAATACCACAGCAGAACAGCTGCATACTATTTATAGTCATCCTCAACCATTTCAACAATGTAGCCACTATTTAAACCAATATCCAAATTGGAAAATTGAATATTGCGAAAGCACAGCTGCGGCGATGGAAAAAGTTACCCAAGCACAATCGCCTCATGTAGCGGCAATAGGCAGCGAAGCAGGTGGCTCTCTTTATGGATTACAACCTTTAGCGAATAATTTAGCTAATCAGCAAATTAACGTAACACGCTTTATTGTTATTGCTCGCAAAGCGATAGATGTTTCAGAGCAGGTTCCCGCTAAAACAACCTTCTTAATGGCGACAGGACAACAAGCTGGTGCTTTAGTCGATGCTCTGATGATTTTAAAGCAGTACGAGATTATTATGACTAAATTGGAATCACGCCCAATTAATGGTACACCATGGGAAGAGATGTTTTATATCGATGTTCAGGCAAATCTACGTGATATCAATATGCAAAAAGCGTTGCATGATTTGTCATTAATAACCCGGTCATTAAAAGTATTAGGCTGTTACCCTTCAGAAAATGTCGTTCCTGTTGAAGTAAAATAATAGATTAATTCAAAAAAAATAAGCCAGATAGGATCTAACTATCTGGCTTTTCTTATTTTTCTTGTACTAATTCGATATGTATCAAACCTATATTAGTTGCCTTATCGGATCTCTATACTTATAAGAAACCATACATAGCAGCAAATACCCAACCAAAGATACAAGAGACTATAACGCCAATTAAACCGGGTAATATAAAGCTATGGTTAATAACAAAACGCCCTATTTTTGTTGTACCAGAACGGTCGAATTGAATTGCAGCTAAGTCACTAGGATAAGTAGGAAGAATGTAATAACCATAACAAGCAGGAGCTGAAGCAACAATATATGCAGGGTCGATACCAATCCCCAATGCCAAAGGTACAATTGCGGCAAGAGCGGCTGCCTGTGAGTTAACAAACTTAGAAACTAATAATAAGACAACAGCATAAGCCCAAGGGTATTCTCTTACTAATTGTCCTAACGCTGCTTGTATTTCTTTCATATGGGCAGAGAACATGGTTTCTGCCATCCAAGCAATACCATAAACTGCAACAATAGCGATCATCCCTGAACGAAAAACTTCATTTTTAGAAATTAAGGACGGATTCGTTTTACAGATAATAATGATAGTGGCACCTGCCAGTAACATAAACATCTGAATAACAAGCACCATCGATAATGGTTTTCCATTAAATTCTGGACGTATTTCAGAAAATGCACCTAGTACAGCCACAATGGCAATCGCACCTAAGAATATCCACATCGCAACCCAGTTTTTCATAGGAAGCTTTTTATCTAAAAGTGTTGCTGTATCACCATAAACATAATCATGGTTCTCAGGGACTGAAATAAACTCTTGGAACCGTTGGTCTTTATCTAAATCTTTCCCTCTAAACCAACTAAAAATACCGATAGCTAAAATACCAATAAAGGTTGATGGGATCGTAATTGCTAATAAATCCAGAAACTCAAGATGTTTACCATTAAAGGTGACATCACCTAACATTGCCACTAATGTCACAACAGCAACAGAAACAGGGCTGGCAATGATCCCCATTTGAGAACCAATAGTACTTGCAGCCATCGGTCTTTCAGGTCGAATATTATTCTTTATAGAAACGTCATAAATGATAGGTAATATAGTATAAACGACGTGTCCTGTACCACATAGAATTGTTAGCGTACAAGTAACGAAAGGCGCAACAATAGAAATATATTTCGGATTTTTACGTAATAATTTTTCTGCTATTTGCAACATAACATCTAACCCACCAGATGCTTGTAACGTCGCAGATGCAGAAACAACCGCAATAATAACTAACATCACATCAACAGGCGGTTTTCCTGGCGGTAATTTAAAAACAAAAACCAAAATAACTAATCCAACACCACCTAATAACCCTAATGCAATACCACCTTTCCTGGCACCATAAAATAAACAAACTAATATAATGGCTAGTTGTATTATAAAATCCATAGTTTACCCCTTGAATAAAACGCCAGAATATAAAAACAAAATAATACAATCGAATATTGATTATTCCTTGTAAAAAACCGTTACTTATTAAATGCAATTTACGCAACTGTTATATTGTATTTTTTGATCACTGTTATAGTTTTAATATTACCCTATCTGTTTTATCCAAATTTAAGATCTCCTCAACAAATAATTTATTATCAGAGACAAACTTGAACATTAATTCATATTTAATTAAACCAATGAATAACAAATTAATAACAACGCTATTATTAATAAAAATAGTCAACCAATAGAGTAGGATCATTAAAAAATCATCAAAAACCTATTAAAAATAAAAAGTTAATAAATTATTTATACAATATAGATTTATGCATGATTGGTAATACTAAGTTAATATTCATCTATCCCATAAATAACAAAAGCCAGTCAATTAAATGGCTGGCTTCTAATCATAAGTAGTTTCTAATTATATGCGGCTATCATTCGCTTTTTGTAATAATACGCCACTCTCTTTCATAAACTGTGATGCATAATCACCAAACCAATTACTCACATTATTGAATGAATGAACGAATTCACTCTTTGCATTTATATCTAATAGATCTATCGCTTGACCTAACGAGTGATGATATCGGCGAATTAATTCAATATTTTCTTGCGAGGATAAAATAATATCCGCATAAAGTTGAGGATCTTGCGCAAACAAGCGCCCGATCATCGCTAACTCTAAGCGATAAATCGGAGATGAGAGCCTTAATAAACTGGCTAAATCAACCTTTTCTTTTGCTAAATGCTGACCATATGCGAATGTCGTAAAGTGTCGAAGTGCTTGAATAAAACTCATATTTTTATCATGTTCTTCTGGGGTTATCACTTCTATTCTAGCCCCCCAAACCATTAGTTGTTCTAGCAGCCATTCAAATGATTGATGTGAGCGCCCCTCACAATATGCAACCACCTGCTTTGCTAAACTTGGAACATCGGGTCCAAACATTGGATGTAAACCTAACACAGGTCCTTTATGCGCTTTCAACATTGCATCGAGAGGTGCTTTTTTAATTGATGCAAGATCTACCAATAAACACTCTTCTGGTAAGGGAGGTAATTGAGCAATAACATCTACCGTTAAGTGAATAGGTACACTGACAATCACCATACCTGCATTAGCAAAAATAGCGGGCGATTTTGTTTCCCACTCATCAGCTTCTAAACTTTCGACCTGATAACCAGAAAGAGTAAATAAACGAGAAAATAATTTACCCATTTTCCCATTACCACCAATAATAACGATATTGCCCAACTGAGGATTAAGTGTTTTAAATCCTTTATCGTTTTCTTTGGTATAAGATTCTCGCATAACTCGACGTAGAACATCCTCAATTAAATCAGGAGAAATTCCCATTTTTTGCGCTTCTTCACGTCGAGAAGCAAGCATAGCGGCTTCTCTATCAGGTGCATATATTGGTAAACCATGGCGATTTTTAACTTCACCGACTTCGGCAACTAATTGCATTCTTTGGGCTAACAAAGAAAGCAATGATTTATCCACCTGATCAATTTGCTCACGCAAACCTTGTAGTTCAGTTACCATCGATGCTTGCCTCCTTTCTAATTACTCTCATTAACCTACTTTTTTCAATAATGCTTCACGTTCAGCTAAAATAGGTGAAATTTGCTGGTGTAGATTTCTTAGCACAGATTCTGTTGTTTCCCAACTAATACATGCATCGGTCACTGAAACTCCGTATTTCATTTCACTACGAGGCTGTTCTGATGATTGATTTCCTTCGTTTATATGGCTCTCAAGCATAATACCTGTAATTGATTGATTTCCAGTTGTGATTTGTTCAATGACTGAATCCACCACATTGGATTGACGACGAAAATCTTTACTTGAGTTACCGTGACTGCAATCAATCATTAATGATGGTTTTAGACCCGCTTTTAGCATATGAGCTTCACATTGCGCCACATCTTCAGCATGGTAATTGGGTGTTTTACCACCGCGTAAAATAACGTGACCATCAGGATTTCCTTGTGTCTGTAATAAACAGACCTGTCCTGATTGATTAATACCCATAAAACGGTGTGGCATTGATGCTGCTTTCATTGCATTAATTGCAGTATCTAAATTGCCATCAGTACCATTTTTAAATCCAACTGGCATAGAAAGTCCTGACGCCATTTCACGGTGTGTCTGTGATTCAGTAGTTCTTGCTCCAATTGCAGACCAGCTAAATAAATCACCTAAGTATTGTGGATTATTAGGATCTAACGCTTCTGTTGCTAAAGGGAGACCTAATTGCACTAACTCAGTTAATAATTTACGCGCAATATGCAGCCCTTTTTCCATTTCAAAGCTACCATCCATAAATGGATCACTAATTAAGCCTTTCCAACCAACTGTTGTACGAGGTTTTTCAAAATAGACACGCATCACAATGTACAGACTATCACTCAGCTCAGACGCTAATACTTTTAGACGTTTAGCGTACTCAAGCGCCACATCAACGTCATGAATAGAACAAGGACCACATACCACCAGTAAACGGGGATCACGACGTTGAACAATTTGGGAGATTGTTTGGCGTGAATTTGCAATGGCATGCAGGTCATTGCGACTCAATGGGTATTTTTGTTTTAACTCTTCAGGTGTAATTAAAATCAGCTCTTCGCTGATATTTACATTATTGAGTGCGTCTTTTTGCATGATCATAGTTTTTACCTTTTTTATCTTTATCGCTGTCATTGTGATGTTGTCTGTCTAAGAGATAAGATAACACGCAATGTAAAGAATTCAATCCATTTATAATAAAAAAACACTAAAACGTAAACATACAATTACAAGAATGATGAAATTAAATAAATATTGAATTAATTCAATTAATTACCTTGTAAAAATAAAATTAACTAATCGTGATGAAGATAATAAAAAACAGCGTGGGTGTAAACTATATTTTACGATAAATTCATAAAAAGAGGTGTGAGGTAAAATAAGAAATAAAAATAAGAAAAGAGAAAAGAGAAAAGAGAAAAGAGAAAAGAGAAAAGAGATTTTAATTAACTCAAATAAAAAGGCCAGCAAAAGCTGGCCTTTAACGTTAACTCTCGGATGTGCGAAAGCGTATTATTTAGCGTTAAGACGCTCTTTAATACGTGCAGCCTTACCAGAACGCTCACGCAGGTAGTACAGTTTAGCTTTACGAACCGCACCACGACGCTTAACAGTGATGGTGTCTACGACTGGGGAGTGAGTTTGGAATACACGCTCAACGCCTTCGCCATTAGAAATTTTACGAACAGTGAATGCAGAGTGCAGACCGCGGTTACGAATAGCGATAACCACGCCCTCGAATGCCTGCAGACGTTTTTTAGAACCTTCAACAACCCATACTTTAATTTCTAAAGTGTCACCAGGACGGAATGAAGGAACATCTTGCTTCATCTGTTCTTGTTCGATTTGTTTAATGATATTGCTCATAATAACTCTCTTACCCTAGGTAAACTGATATTAATGACATTATTTGTCAGACTTACTCTGCTGTTCTCTGCTGATGTTCATTTTTGAACTCAGCTAACAGCACTCTTTGCTCGTCAGTCAGAGCTAGGCTTTCCAGAAGTTCAGGTCTTCTTAGCCAGGTTCGGCCCAGTGATTGTTTCATACGCCAGCGATTAATATAAGCATGGTTACCTGACAGTAAAACTGCGGGAACTTCCATACCATCTAAAACCTCTGGGCGAGTATAGTGAGGATGATCCAGTAAACCTTCAGCAAAAGAATCTTCTTTCGCAGAGGCGGCATGCCCGAGAACACCCGGAACAAAACGTGCAACTGCATCTATCATTATCATGGCAGGCAATTCCCCACCACTTAATACGTAATCACCTACAGACCACTCTTCATCGATTTCAGTCTGTATGACACGCTCGTCTATACCTTCATACCGACCACAAACCAGAATTAACTTCTCATTTGTTGCCAGTTCGCAAACCCCTTGTTGATCGAGTTTGCGTCCCTGAGGTGATAAATAAATCACCTTTGCTCCATCACCAGCCGCAGCTTTCGCTTGATGAATTGCTTCCCTTAAGGGTTGCACCATCATCAACATACCAGGACCACCGCCATAAGGACGATCATCAACAGTATTGTGTCTGTCGTATGTAAAATCTCGGGGATTCCAACATTCTACATTAAGCAGACCATGCTTCACTGCCCGACCAGTCACCCCGTACTCGGTTATAGAGCGGAACATTTCTGGAAATAGGCTAATTACCCCAATCCACATTTTAGTGTCCCACTATTGAGAACCGTTAACCGGATAATCTAAAAACCAGGATCCCAATCAACGATAATTTTTCTCGCTGAGAGATCGACTTTCTTGATAACCTGCCCATCAAGAAACGGAACTAGCCGTTCCCCAATACCGAATGCATCTTTCAAATTTGCTTTAATTACCATGACATCATTTGAGCCCGTTTCCATCATGTCGCTGACGACACCTAGATCGTAACCCTTGTCAGTTTCAACCTGACAACCCATCAGATCTTTCCAGTAATATTCACCGTCAAGTTCTGGCAGTTGTGAAGCACTTACGACAATTTCAAAATTAGTCAGGATGTTTGCAGCATCTCTGTCGTCAACACCTTTCAGTTTGACGATAATATCTTGGTTGTGGTGTTTCCAAGCTTCCAGCTCAATGGTTTCCCATTGTCCATGGCGCTGAATAAACCACGGTTGATATTCAAAAATGTTATCGGCATGTTCGGTGGAAGAAAAAACTCTGAGCCAACCACGGATCCCGTAAGGTGAGCCCAATTTACCCATCACAATAGGTTCTGCGGGCTCTTTTAAGGTTATTTGTTCGCTCATTGTTACCACCGCGACAGATTAAGCGCTTTTCTTCGCTGATTTGATCAGGCCAGCAACACGTTCTGAAACAGTTGCACCCAGACCTACCCAATGTTCAACACGGTCAACGTCTAAACGCAGAGTTTCTGCTTGACCAGTTGCCAGTGGGTTGTAAAAACCTAAACGTTCAATGAAACGACCATCACGCGCGTTGCGGCTATCGGTCACGATTACTTGGTAGAACGGACGCTTTTTTGCGCCGCCACGAGCTAAACGAATTGTTACCATAACATCCTCATTAGTTAATAAAACAACCAGACGCCATCGAGGAATGGAGTCCGGTTGTCATATAAAAAGCCCGAAAAGTTTACTCACTTTGGCGGAAAAAGCAATCCAAAGCGTACTTTTTTTCAGGCTTTTTGGTTTTAGCGACCTGGAAAGCCTGGTGGCATCATACCTTTCATGCCACGCATCATCTTAGCCATACCGCCCTTCTTCATTTTTTTCATCATACGTTGCATATCGTCAAACTGCTTTAATAAGCGGTTAACGTCTTGCACTTGTGTTCCTGACCCCGTCGCAATACGACGTTTACGGGAACCTTTGATGATTTCTGGTTTTTGACGCTCTTTTCGTGTCATGGAGTTGATAATTGCTTCCATTTTCACTAAAACAGAGTCATCCATCTGTGATTTCACTGCATCAGGAACCTGAGACATACCGGGCATTTTGCTTAGCATACTTGCCATGCCACCCATATTACGCATCTGTTTTAACTGATCTAAGAAATCATTTAAGTCAAAGCCGTCGCCTTTCTTCAATTTAGTGGCGAGTTTTTCCGCCTGAGCACGGTCAACTTTGCTCTCAATATCTTCGATTAGGGAGAGAACATCGCCCATTCCAAGGATTCGTGATGCCACGCGATCAGGATGGAAAGGCTCTAACGCTTCGGTTTTTTCCCCAACACCAAGAAACTTAATTGGCTTACCCGTGATGTGGCGAATAGATAACGCAGCACCACCACGCGCATCACCATCAACCTTGGTTAAAACAACCCCCGTTAATGGTAACGCTTCATTAAATGCTTTTGCGGTGTTTGCTGCATCTTGCCCTGTCATCGCATCAACAACAAACAGTGTTTCTACCGGATTAATTGCTTTATGAAGGTTTTGGATCTCCTCCATCATGCCTTCATCTACGTGTAAACGGCCCGCAGTATCCACCAGTAGCACATCATAAAACTGCAATTGAGCATGTTTTAATGCATTACTAGCGATAGTAATTGGATTCTCTTCAACAGTTGATGGAAAAAAATCAATACCGACTGATTCAGCTAAGGTTTCAAGCTGTTTAATTGCCGCAGGACGATAAACGTCGGCAGAAACAACCAGAACTTTTTTCTTCTTTTTCTCTTTTAAGAATTTACCTAGCTTAGCAACACTGGTGGTTTTACCCGCACCTTGAAGACCTGCCATTAACACAACCGCTGGTGGCTGTGCAGAAAGGTCTAAGTCAGTATTAACTTCACCCATCGCATTGACGAGTTCATTTTGAACAATTTTGACAAACTCCTGACCTGGAGTCAGGCTTTTGTTAACTTCATGACCTACTGCGCTCTCTTTTACTCGCGCAATAAAATCACGGACAACAGGTAAAGCAACGTCAGCTTCTAATAAAGCCATTCGTACTTCACGCAATGTCTCTTTAATGTTCTCTTCAGTCAGTCTTCCCCGACCGCTTATATTGCGCAATGTGCGCGATAATCTGTCACTTAAATTCTCAAACATTATCTTAGCTCAGTGTTAAAGTTGGGCTTGTCGGTTATGTATGCCGCCGATTATATCACGATGGCTCGCGGATCTCTGCATAGAGATTTAAGCTTAATGACTTCAATAGTTGGAGCCGTATGCTCCTAGCGCTATACTAGGAAGTTAATTCAAACAATATATGTAAGCGAAACTATGCCCGTTATATCAATCTCTATCGTCGCTGTCTGCGCTTATTTACTCAGTCTGGTGCTTATTCTCCCCAGTCTGTTGCGAAAAGAGCAGAATGGGTACCGCGGATTAGCACTGCTATTTGCGGTAATTGCGCTTGTTGCGCATGCTATTTCATTAAAATTTTTAATTTTCCGTCCTCACAGCGGACAGAATCTTTCATTTACCAATTTAGGTGCCATTGTTAGCCTAATGGTTTGCGTTATCATGACGATTGTCGCTTCTCGTGGTAGAGCATGGTATTTGCTCCCCATTGTTTACTGTTTTGCGATAGTCAATCTTGTTTTAGCTGCGCTAATGCCCGGTGAGTTTGTTACTCATCTTGAAAGCAGCCCAGCGCTATTTATCCATATCGGGCTTGCGTTATTAAGTTATGCAACTTTACTGATTGCAGCATTATATGCGTTACAATTAAGCTGGCTCGACTACCAACTAAAAAATAAGAAGCTAAAGTTCTCACCTCAAATGCCACCATTAATGACAATTGAGCGTAAAATGTTTCATATCACACAAGTTGGCGTAGTATTACTCACATTAACTCTCTGTACTGGTTTGGTTTATATGGATAATATTTTCGGTAAAGAAAATATTCATAAATCCATTTTCTCCATTATTGCTTGGTTTGTTTATATCATTTTATTATGGGGACATTTCCGAGAGGGTTGGAGAGGCAAGAAAGTTATTATTTGTAACCTAATTGGTGCAATCATTCTGACCTTAGCTTTTTTTGGTAATCGTTTATTACAAGAGCTAATGATCAATTAATTTTTTATTTTAAGGTAGCAAAAGGACCTCAATTTTGGAGCATGTTTCAACTGCAACGCTCATTATCATACTTATAGGTATGGTTATCGCATCGGCTTATTTTTCTGCAACTGAAACGAGCATGATGACAATAAATCGTTATCGTCTCCGTCATGCCGCTAAACAAGGAAATAGTTCAGCAAAACGCGTAGAAAAGTTATTACAGCGCCCAGACAGACTTATTAGTCTTGTTCTTATTGGTAATAATCTTATCAATATTTTAGCGTCTGCCATTGCGACCATTATTGGTATTCGCTTATATGGTAATGCGGGTGTTGCTATTGCAACAGGGGTATTAACTTTTATTATCCTCATTTTTGCAGAAGTTTTACCGAAATCTGTTGCTGCACTTTATCCAGAACGAGTGGCTTATCCAAGCAGTATTATTCTCTCTCCTTTGCAAAAATTAATGCTACCTATTGTCTGGTTCTTTAATAGAATCAGTTTGATGTTAATGCGTTTATTAGGAATAAAGTCCCCTGTAATACAAGGTAATGCAGTTTCAAAAGAAGAGTTAAGAACTATTGTGAACGAATCCAAATCGAAACTCTCACAACGTAATCAAAATATGTTGTTGTCTATTCTTGATTTAGAAAAAGTCACTATTGGCGATATTATGGTGCCAAGAAATGAAATTTTTGGCATTGATGTTAACGACGAATGGAAATCCATCGTTCGACAATTAACGCACTCTCCTCATGGTCGTATAGTGCTTTACCGTGATACTTTAGATGATGCAATTGGCATGTTACGCGTTCGAGAAGCCTATCGTTTAATGACAGAGAAAAGAGAATTTACTAAACAAATTCTGATCAAAGCAGCCGATAAAGTCTATTTTATTCCTGAAAGTACGCCTCTTAACTTACAGCTGGTCAATTTCCAACGTAATAATGAGAAAGCGGGCATTGTGGTTGATGAATATGGTGAAATTCAAGGCCTAGTGACAGTTGAAGATATTCTTGAAGAGATTGTAGGTGATTTTACCACTTCAATGTCACCTTCTTTAGCTGAAGAGGTGTTACCACAGAAAGATGGCTCTCTTTTAGTAGATGGTACTACCAATATTCGCGATATTAACAAAGCTTTTGGCTGGAATTTACCAGAAGATGAGGCACGTACTATCAATGGTATTATTAGCGAAGAGTTGGGGGATTTACCCGTTGTTGGCGCTAAGATTCAAATAAATGAATATGAATTTAAAATCTTAGAAGTACAAGACAATATCATTAAAAAAGCCATGATCCGCCATCTAGCTATTCCACATCATTAATCATTGAATAAAGCACTTATTTAAGTGCTTTATTTTTTTATATTTATCTTTCTATTTCGACTAACCCAATTCAAAACGTAACTTACTTTTACGAAAATCAAACTCTCTTGCTGGCAACATATAAAAAGGCGTTATCTCTTGTTCTGCTTGCAGTAAGGTATTTTTGATCTTTTGATAATCAGAATAAAAACCGTGATTTTTAACCCACATCACTAAATTAAGTGCAGGTTCGCTTGAATATGAATAACCGTATTCTTCACGGCGACAAATAAAGCATGCAGTTTCTCCGACATTAAGTGTCAGAGAGAGCGATTTGCGCGGGAAATTAGTCACTATTGAACCATTAGCATCTACTGTTTCAAGATTAAAATGATGTGGTGCTAGGCTGCGAATATTTTCATATCTCAGTTCTGTGTTGCTACCACTATAGCTATTGGTTTTAATTTCATTTTTTTGAGCATACCAACGATATTGTTCATCTTCTTTATACAGATAATCTCCCCCTATTTTTATTAACGTATTGGTTTCAGGTTTCTCTATTTTAGCGAATAACTCAGGATTTATTTGTGATGAAAGAAGTAAGGTATCAGGCTTTATTATTAATTCAGGGCTATCAGAGCTACGCTTTACATACTTTTTATGGACACGTTCAAAATAACGATGCTCTAGTGCTTTAGATAAACCGGTGTAGAAGAAGGCATCTTTTGGTAACTGAGTGCGTATTGTACTTTTACCAAAAAAATAAAATTCACGGACAAAAAACTCTAACACAAGTTTTGGAGAAGAGAACTGATGATTTTCCATAATAAAACACACTCCATGTACCAAGAATAAATTCAATTCATTATTGTCTAAGAATATAAGAAGATTGGAAAATAAGATAATGAAATAAAAAAAGAAACAGGGATATGCGATGGGGATAAAAAATAGAGCAAAAATAAATAAAGAGACAATAAATCAGGATGCGAATTTCTTGATCTATTGTCCCCTAGATTCATTAAATATTTAAAGCGTTACTCACAATATTGGTTAGATGTGTAACTCTTTTAGCGTCTCTTCAGGAAGCGCTAACTCATCATTATGGTTGATACCAATATCATGGGATAAAATATCACGTGCAATGTCTTGTGCTTCGTTTAATGAGTGCATGGCATAAGTACCACACTGATAGATATTTAGCTCTGGTATTTGGTTTTGATCTTTTACTTTCAAAACATCTTCCATTGCTGCTTTCCATGCATTAGCAACACGCTGTTCTTCTGGTTGTCCAATTAAGCTCATATAGAAACCAGTACGGCATCCCATCGGAGAAATATCGATGATTTCGACACCCTTACCATTTAGATGATTGCGCATAAAACCAGCAAACAGATGTTCTAAGGTATGGATCCCTTTCTCAGGCATCGCTTTTTGATTAGGTACAGTAAAACGTAAGTCAAAAACGGTAATAGTATCACCTGATGGCGTGTTCATGGTTTTAGCAACGCGTACAGCAGGTGCAGACATACGAGTATGATCAACAGTAAAACTATCCAATAAAGGCATAAAAGACCTCCGAAGAAATTTTTTAAATATTTTTAAGAGAAAATGAAACTTTCTACGAGTAGTTCTGTCTTAGTTATGAATACGCGCAAAATGTTATCATCCCTATTTCTCTATAGAATTTTTTTTAGCCACACAAATCTTCGTGTGGCTTTTTTCTGTCCTGAATTTAGGAAGCCATACTCTCACTATTTGGACCAGCATGGATCTTCAGATACTCATTAAAAGAAATGGTATCACTCTTTTCCAGATCTGCCTGACGTTTAATGGATGAAATTCTCTCATGATCAAACGCTTCTTCAGTTAGTGTTTCGTAAGGCGTATTGACCAACTCTTGATAATACTGCTCTGCTAATGACAAACCATAACCACCGATACCTTGCTCTTTTATTTTTTCTAACACTCTGCCAGAGAAGGTTAATTCAGGATTATCAAACATTTCTTCTAACTTAAGGCAAACTTCCAGATATTTAGTTCCTGAACAGCTATCGAGAACTTTGGCAACTCGCTGTAAATCTGCAAATAGTGATTTACCAACTTGAGCTAATGGCTCTTTTCTTTCACCACATCCCATGCCAATGACTTGCCCAGGCTTACGCCCTTCTAGAATAACGTTATTCCAATTTGAACGACAACACGCTAATTCAGATGCACTCATTTCTGGTGCGTCTGCTAATACACACCAAATTAAGAATAAATCTAAGAAACGGATTTGAGTTTCATCAACGCCAATTGGTGTAAATGGATTGATATCTAATGAACGAACTTCGATATATTCAATACCGCCACGTAATAATGCATCTGAAGGTGACTCATCACCTTTTACGACTCGTTTAGGACGAATAGGTGCATATAGCTCATTTTCAATTTGTAGTACGTTAGTATTTAATTGAATATATTCGCCATCTTTTTTAGTGCCTAACTTTGCAAACTCTTCAGAAGGTTTGTGAATTGCTTTTTTCAGCCCTTTCACATAGGTATCTAGATGATTAAAGGTGATGTCTAAATCACTTTGTGACTTATTGGTATAACCAAGATCACTTAATCTCAATGAGGTTGCATAGGGTAAATATTTAGCGCCTTTTGGAGTGTTCTCAAAAGGTAAATTAGTTTCACGTCCTTTTAAGAACGAGCCACAAATTGCTGGTGAAGCACCAAAGAAGAATGGAATTATCCATCCAAAACGATAGTAGTTACGAATTAAACGTAAGTAACCATCTGAAATGGCTTCTTTGCCACTGACTTCATCTTTTACATCTGCCCAAGCTTGCCAAAATTCGATAGGTAATGAGAAGTTGTAATGCACACCTGAAATGGTTTGCATTAACGCACCATAACGATTTTTAAGCCCTTCACGATAAAGTGTTTTGAAACGCCCCACATTAGATGAGCCAAATTGAGCTAAAGTGATTTTATCTTCAGCTTCAATAAAGCAAGGCATACTCATCGGCCACATACGTTCATTATCTAAACGACGTGCGGTATAACGATGTAAATCACCTAAAAAATGTAGTGTGTTTGAAATATTATCGTCAACAGGCGTAATAAACTCTAAAAGAGACTCTGCAAAATCAGTCGTGATCCATTTATGGGTTAACGACTTACCTAATGCAATAGGATGCTCTGTTGATGCGAGATTACCTTCAGGAGTAACTCTTAAGGTTTCGCGCTCTATACCACGGTGGATACCACATAAAACTTTAGGATGTGCTTCCAACCAAGAAAGCGCTTTAGATACGTCCGGGATCAAAAGTGACCTCCCGTGTGATTAAGGTTGATAAATTAGATAGGAGTTACTTTATCGCAAAGTCACTAAATTGTCGCTTATTAGATGATGTTAGCGTTGTTAGTTGGTGCTAAACAAACCCGTAACATATTATGAATTAATAAAAGAATAGATAGCAAAAAGCCCCGCTATAAGCGAGGCTTCTGAAGATGGTGCACCCTGGAGGATTCGAACCTCCGACCGCTCGGTTCGTAGCCGAGTACTCTATCCAGCTGAGCTAAGGGTGCAGATGGTACTAAATTTTTTTAAGATAATTGAGATTCTTATAACTAAGATGGTGCACCCTGGAGGATTCGAACCTCCGACCGCTCGGTTCGTAGCCGAGTACTCTATCCAGCTGAGCTAAGGGTGCTCATTATCTTTTTACTTCTCACTCTGGCGACTTAAGCCCAAGTAAGTAATGAATGGTGCACCCTGGAGGATTCGAACCTCCGACCGCTCGGTTCGTAGCCGAGTACTCTATCCAGCTGAGCTAAGGGTGCGCCGTAGTAATACTTTTACTTTACTCTTTTGATGCTTAAAATTCACTATTAGCACCAAAATAAAAACCCCATACATTAATCATGGGGTTAGAAGATGGTGCACCCTGGAGGATTCGAACCTCCGACCGCTCGGTTCGTAGCCGAGTACTCTATCCAGCTGAGCTAAGGGTGCAGATCTAAATGGCGGTGAGAGAGGGATTCGAACCCTCGATGCAGCTTTTGACCGCATACTCCCTTAGCAGGGGAGCGCCTTCAGCCTCTCGGCCATCTCACCATATTTAGAACCACTCGAAGAAGTTCTTACTGAACATCTCGTCTCTGTGTGGCGCACATATTACTTTCTCAGCCTAAGAAGTCAAACGATTTTTCTCAACTTTTTACGAATATACGTCTGTTTGAACACTTCACAAACAAACTGATGCGTTTATCAGCAAGAAAGGCTAAAAAAGTTCTAAACATAATGATATCTCTGATGAAAAATCATTCAAGTATTTTATACGCTACGTAAATAATTTTATTGATTATGCAAATAATTATGAATCGAATGATTAGCGGTAAAAAGACTTTCAATTCTGTCAATCAGAATAAACGGATAGTGTAATAATAAATACAGCTCAGGGAGAGCAAAAATAGGAATAAAGAAGGGAATAAAAAGTCCTATAAAGAGAAAAGCGCCCAGACCCGGCAAAAGTGTGGACGCTTACGAATGAATTGTAACTAGCTAATAATTAGATATCGTTTAGTAGTTATCTGTAGGCTGAGATTTCTCGGCCTGAATTCGTTGATAGATCTCTTCACGATGGACAGATACTTCTTTTGGTGCATTTACGCCAATTCGTACCTGATTACCTTTAACCCCTAAAACGGTTACGGTTACATCATCGCCTATCATAAGCGTTTCACCAACTCGACGAGTTAGAATAAGCATTCTTTGCTCCTTGAAAATTTACAAGAGTCGGGTCTCTAGAATTTCCCGGCCATTATCCATCATACATTGTCAATTCGTATAATCATTATTTATCACAAGTCACTTATACTTCATAACAAAATATAAATTTTCTCATTGATTATTTAACGAATCTTCAATATCTCTATAAGGCATCCCCCCTATAAAATAGGGAGTAACGCCTTTTTTCAGGTAGTCATCGCTTAAAGATGCGATTCAACCCACTCGTCAACACTCGCTAAAGCAGCAGGTAGCGCTTCAACATCTGTACCGCCAGCTTGAGCCATATCAGGGCGACCGCCGCCTTTACCACCGATTTGCTGTGCTACAAAACCAATCAGTTCGCCTGCTTTAACTTTAGCAGTCAAATCTTTAGTGACCCCAACAATTAAACTCACTTTACCATCAGAAATAGTAGAAAGCACAATTATTGCCGAACCCAATTGATTTTTTAAATCATCAACCATTGTTCTTAACATTTTTGGCTCAACACTATTCAGCTCACGAACTAAAAGTTTGATACCTTTCACATTTTTAGCCTGACTTCCTAACGAAGAACTTTCTTGAGCTGCTTGTTGATCTTTAAGATGTTGGAGTTCTTTTTCTAATACTCGGTATTTTTCTTGGACGGTTTTAATTCTCTCAACCAAGTTTGTACCATCACTTTTTAGAACTTGTGCCACAAGAGAAATCAAATCAGATTGTTCATGAACACTTTCTATTGCAGCAATACCTGTGATTGCTTCAATACGACGAACACCGGCTGCTGTACCTGATTCACTCGTAATACGGAATAAACCAATATCACCAGTGCGAGATGCGTGAGTTCCTCCACAAAGCTCTGTAGAAAAGTCACCCATTGTTAAAACACGAACACGTTCATCATACTTTTCACCAAAGAGTGCCATAGCACCTTTTTCTTTGGCATCTTCAAGATCCATTAATTCTGTAACAACAGGTGAATTAAGACGGATTTGAGCATTAACGATATCTTCAATTTTACGTAACTGTTCTGGTTTTATGGCTTCAAAATGAGAGAAGTCGAAACGCAGATATTTATCGTTAACTAAAGAACCTTTCTGCGTTACATGCGTACCTAATACTTGGCGCAATGCCGCATGTAATAAGTGAGTTGCAGAGTGGTTCAAACGAATAGCATCACGGCGTGCGACATCAATAGTGGCATTAATTTTATGGTTAACAATAAATGAACCAGTATTAACCTTACCAATATGACCAATAGCTTTACCGTATTTTTGCGTATCAGTCACTTCAAATTGGCTATCTTTACCAATTAGCAGACCTTTATCACCAACCTGACCACCAGACTCTGCATAAAATGCGGTTTTATTTAAGAAGATAATTCCTTCTTCGCCCGCTTTAAGCTCAGTTACTGCTTGACCATTATGGAAAATCGCAGTGATTGTGCCTTGCTGTTCATCATGATCATAACCCGAAAAGTCACTACGACTATCAACTTTGATTAAATCATTATAATCAGTACCAAAACCACTTGATTCACGAGCACGTTTACGTTGCTCTTCCATTGCTAGCTCAAAGCCTTCTTCATCAACTTTGATATTTCTTTCACGACAAACATCAGCCGTTAAATCAAGAGGGAAACCATAAGTATCATAAAGACGGAATGCAGTTTCACCTGGAAGAACGTTATCAGTTAATTGAACCAGTTCATCATCTAATAATTGAAGACCGCGTTCTAATGTACGAGCAAATTGTTCTTCTTCTGTTTGCAGAATTTTTTCAACTGTCGCTTGCTGACGCTTAAGCTCTTCACCAGCATCTGCCATTACGCCAATTAATGGTGCAACTAATTTATAGAAGAAAGTATCCTTCGCACCTAACATATAACCATGGCGTACAGCACGACGAATAATACGACGCAGAACATATCCACGCCCTTCATTTGATGGAATAACCCCATCACAAATTAGGAATGAGCATGAACGAATATGGTCAGCGATAACGCGAAGTGATTTATTACTTAAATCAGTAGCATTAGTCACTTTCGCGACAGACTCGATTAATGAGCGGAAGAGATCAATATCATAGTTAGAGTTTACATGCTGTAGGACTGCGGTAATACGCTCTAGCCCCATTCCCGTATCAACAGAAGGTTTTGGCAATGGATCCATTGTACCATCTGATTTACGGTTAAATTGCATGAAGACAATATTCCAGATCTCAATATAGCGGTCGCCATCTTCTTCTGGTGATCCTGGAGGTCCCCCCCAAATATGGTCACCATGATCATAAAATATTTCAGTACATGGACCACAAGGTCCTGTGTCACCCATTTGCCAGAAGTTATCTGATGCAAATGGCGCACCTTTATTATCACCAATACGGATAATACGCTCTTGTGGAATACCTATTTCTTTATTCCAAATATCATATGCTTCATTATCTGTGGCATAAACAGTTACCCAAAGTCTTTCTTTAGGTAAATTAAACCACTCCTTGCTGGTTAATAATTCCCACGCAAAGTTGATTGCATCATGTTTGAAATAGTCACCAAAGCTGAAATTACCAAGCATTTCAAAAAACGTATGGTGACGTGCGGTATAACCCACATTTTCTAAATCATTATGTTTACCACCAGCGCGCACACAGCGTTGCGCGGTTGTCGCTCGGGAATAAGGTCTATTATCCAATCCAAGAAATACATCTTTGAATTGGTTCATCCCTGCGTTCGTAAACAGCAATGTTGGATCGTTATTTGGAACCAAAGAACTGCTTGGTACTATTTGATGTCCTTTAGTATGAAAAAAGTCGAGAAACGCCTGACGGATCTCAGCGGTGCTTTTGCTCATAATTATCCCGAAATCAAGCTGGAAAAACAGAAATTAGAAATTTAGTAAGAGGAGGTTTATTGTTACCTCTACTTAACCAACGAATATAATAAGTAGGGATAAGATAGAATTTCTTCGCTCAGAAGTAAAACCCCCGATAAACTTATTCGTATTGACATTGTAAATCGTCTAGTTTTTTTCTGAAAGTAGGATTGTGATTAGATAATGGTAGTTTTATCTAAATAAGAAGAAATGATGCAGAAGTGGAGAGAGAGATAAAAGTATTTTCATTTTGTAATTATTAAAAACTATTTCTTATTAAGATTCATCTAGTTATTAGCTAGATAGATGTCTTTAATTTTCATTAACTATCTTATGTTACTTATCCGAAGAGAAAAATGTTACTTACCATTATTAACAACAAGATAAAATTAAAAATAACAAACTGATTTAAAACGACTTATTATCACTCTATTATTTTTTTAAAAATACCCCCCAAAATATTAACATGAAAAACATTCAAATATCTTGCTGTTATTAATGCTCATTACATCAAAAAATTTACATCTCTTAGTCTCTCAATACAGTAATAATTATTATTTTCAGTAATAAACAGAGATAATATATCACCGTTGCTTCACTATATATTTACTTACATAACTGCACTTAGAGTAACAGAGAAAAATATCGTTATTAACAGAAAATCAGCAACTATATGTGTGAAAATAAAACAAACCAGAATCAAACCCCAACAAAAAACAAATTAATAGTAATGTAGCGATATGCAAAAACAAAAAAAGCGTATTTTCATACGCTTTTTCCTAAAACAGTGAATATTACGTTAATTCACTAATAAAATGCTGTTATTTTTATAACAATACAGCGTTAACACTATTAACGTAACAATATTTGTTTCATTTAAAGATTATTCGTCAGCTTCGTCGGCATCTTTACCAGCGTCTTCATCACCGGCAAAATCAGCAGCACTTGTGAATTCACCTGCGTGATTCAATAGCATTTCACGTAATTTGGTGTTTAATTCATCGCACATTTCAGGATGTTCTTTTAAATAGTTGGTTGAATTAGCTTTACCTTGACCGATTTTCTCACCATTGTAGCTATACCAAGCACCTGCTTTTTCAACCAATTTATGTTTAACACCTAAATCGATTAATTCACCAAATGTGTTAATGCCTTCACCATACATAATTTGGAATTCAGCTTGTTTAAACGGTGCCGCGATTTTGTTTTTAACTACTTTAACGCGTGTTTCACTACCAACAACTTCATCGCCATTTTTAACTGAACCAATACGACGGATATCTAAACGAACTGACGCATAGAATTTTAATGCGTTACCACCCGTGGTGGTTTCTGGGTTACCAAACATTACACCAATTTTCATACGAATTTGGTTAATGAAAATCAGAAGAGTGTTAGAGTTTTTCAGGTTACCCGCTAATTTACGCATAGCTTGGCTCATCATACGAGCAGCTAAACCAACGTGTGAGTCACCAATTTCACCTTCGATTTCAGCTTTCGGTGTTAATGCAGCAACGGAGTCAACAACAATAACATCAACGGCACCTGAGCGAGATAACGCATCACAAATCTCAAGAGCTTGCTCACCCGTATCTGGCTGTGAACACAGCAGATTATCAATATCAACGCCTAGTTTTTTGGCGTAAATTGGGTCTAACGCATGTTCAGCATCGATAAAGGCACAAATTTTACCCTCACGTTGCGCTGAAGCAATCACTTGGAGTGTTAATGTTGTTTTACCTGAAGATTCTGGCCCATAGATTTCAACAATACGACCACGAGGCAAACCACCAGCACCTAATGCAACGTCTAATGATAAAGAACCTGTAGAGATGGTTTCAACGTTCATGGAACGATCTTCACCCAGACGCATGATAGACCCTTTACCAAATTGTTTTTCAATTTGACCAAGTGCTGCGGCCAGTGCTTTTTGTTTGTTTTCATCAATAGCCATGTTATCTCCCTCTGGGCAGTGAAGCATGAAAGATGGGTTCACTACCATTAAAACGTATGTGATTTTGCTTGTTAAAATTCATTATACTGTATAATCATACAGTATCAAGTTAATTATTGATAATTTCTTTAAGTATTGATTTTAAAGAAAAAACAACTGATTCTGCTCTTACTTGCTCACGTGAGCCCGTAAATATACAGTATTTTGCACTAACATGAATACCCTTTGGTGTTCTTGTTGCAAAACCAAACCAAACTAGCCCAACTGGTTTTTCTGGACTTCCACCACCAGGACCAGCAATGCCACTAACAGAGACGGCAAAATCAGCATTGGCGGCTAATAATGCGCCCTTTGCCATTTGGCAAACAACCTCTTCGCTCACAGCACCATGTTCAAGTAACGTTTGTTCACTCACACCAATCATTTCATGTTTGGCTTCATTACTGTAAGTGACAAAGCCACGGTGATAATAGTCAGAACTCCCTGCTATATCTGTGATGACTTTGGCAATCCATCCACCAGTGCAAGATTCTGCTGTTGTTAATGTACTCTGTTTTTCAATTAATGCTTTACCAACCTCAATACTAAGGTGGGTCATTTCATCATAATTTATCATTAAGGTGTTTTTAACCTCTATTCAAAATTCAAATGCTTAAGATTTCTTTCTTGTGCAATCCCATAACCATAAGCCACCGATAGCCAACGCGAAAATCGCACCAAAACCAATACCAACAGTGACAACAGAAATACCAAAACTTGTCACAAGAGAGAACAGTCCTAACATTAATAGCATGGCAGAATTTTCGCCAAGATTTTGCACCGCAATGGCATTACCAGCACCAACACTGTGCTTTCCTTTGTCTTGCAATAAAGCATTCAATGGAACCACAAAGAAACCACCAAAAATACCGATGATAATTAAAATTAAATAAGATGGGATTATTGTGGTCTGTAGGGAAAAATAGACCACACCAAGACCAATTAACACACCAGCTGGCATACAACGGCGCACTGTTTTTAATGTAACAAACTTAGCAGCTAAACCAGCACCAACGACAATACCAATGGCGACCATCGCATTTAAAACTGTCGGTGTTGTGTTATCCGTCATACCCAATGCAATAGGCACCCACTGTACTAGTAAGAAGCGTAAAGTAACGCCCGCACCCCAAAACATACTTGTGCCGACTAAAGAAAAACGACTCTCTTTATCGCCCCATAATGTTTTACAAGCATCAATAAATTGAGTGAACATTTTTTTAATGTTCCAGCCTCTACCTATTTGAGCCGCTGATAATTTTGGAATGCCAAAGTTAAAAAATACAGCCAGTGCATACATAGCAGCACATACACCCAAGGCAAATATAATGCTCCAATCAGATAACAGTCCACCAATGACTGAACCCAATAAAATTGCAGCAATAGTTGATGCTTCCATTAATCCATTAGCTTTAACTAATCTTGCACCATCCGTTAGCTCACCTAAAATGCCATATTTAGCTGGTGAGTAAACCGCGGCACCAATACCAACTAAGGCATATCCCAAGAAAGGATCAGAACCAACACAAATCAGAAATGCACCAACAAATTTTAAAATATTTCCGCTAAGCATCACCCTACCTTTAGGGTGACGGTCAGCAACTTGTCCAACAAAAGGGGCTAATAAAATAAAAGCCAGCACAAAAACCATTTGTAAGACAGGTTGGCTCCATTCAGGATAAAGAGCCGATTTAAACTGTGCTAATATCGCAAAAAGTAAAGCATTATCAGCAAACGCCGAAAGAAATTGCGATAAAAGTACAGCTTTCATTCCCTTACTCATTAAAGGAGGCTGGCTGATCTTTTCTGACATTAGCTATTTTCCTGTTCAGCACGTTTTTTCAATGAAACAAAATCCGTTTTTCCACTTCCTAGCACAGGAATTTCTTTGATAAAACGGATATCTTTCGGAACAGCAATTTCAGCTACGCCTTCTGATTTTGCAATTGTAGATAGTTGGCTTCTATCGAGCTGTTTGTCTGTGGTAAATAGCACTAGCGATTCACCTCTGCGCACATCGCTAATTGTCACAACAGCGTGTTCTCCTGATGAAGCTTTACGAGCAAGTTGCTCGACACCTTCAAGAGAAACCATTTCACCCGCTATTTTTGCAAAACGTTTTACTCTACCTTTAATAGTACAAAAGCCTTCGCTATCAATTGTGACTATATCGCCAGTATCGTACCAACCTTCTTCTTCAATGCCTTCAGCATTTATCGCCACAGGAACTTCTAATTTTTCTGGTGCTTCAACTCTTAAGTAGCCTTTCATCACATTAGGGCCTCGTAATTGCAAACGTCCCCCTTCTGTAATTCCTGATACCGGGATTAAGCGCCATTCCATAGCTGGTAGCAAACGTCCAACGGTGTGTGCTTTTGCACTCATAGGAACATTAATAGAAACGACAGGAGCACACTCAGTTACGCCATATCCTTCTAAAATACGAATACCAAATTTCTCTTGCCATAATAACCGAGTTGCTTCAGAAAGTTTTTCAGCACCAGCAACAACATATCTCACTCGGGTAAAATCATAAGGATGTGCAAACTTACCGTAGTTACCTAAAAATGTTGAAGTACCAAATAACACTGTACAGTTTTGATCATAAACTAACTCAGGAACCACACGATAATGTAACGGGCTTGGATAAAGGAATACTCTCGCCCCCAAACAAATCGGTGTTAATAAACAAGCTGTTAAACCAAATGCATGGAATAACGGCAATGCAGACATAAAACGATCTCGCGGAGAAAAATCAGCAATAGCGCGAATTTGATCAACGTTGGCAAGTAAACTTGAATGACTATGAACAACACCTTTAGGTGTGCCTTCAGAGCCTGAAGTAAACAAGATAACAGCAGCGTCATCGGCGTTTTGCGGCAACATTGCTTTATGCGGCATTAAAAGATGTTTAGCAATCCAGCGTTTATCTTCACTTGTCATACTATCTTTTAAATCTTCAAGATAGATCCAGTTAGCTTCTGGTGTTTGCTCAGGAATATGTAATAAATTCCCTTTTTCTAAAAATTGGCGAGACGTAAAAATAGTTTTAATTGATGCGGCTTTCATCGCATTTTGTACACCTAAACTTCCTGCGGTGTAATTTAACATTGCAACAATACGTTGACGCATAGTAGCACCAAACAGTGCCGCTGCGGTTACCGTTGTATTTGGCAACAACAACCCGATGCGCTCGTTAGGCTCTGTATAACGCTCAATTAGCCGACTCATACCTAATGATTTTTTCAGCAACCCATTGTAACTATCTTCTTTTAGGTTGATATCAGATATTAGCGGACTAAAGCGTCCATATTGAGACATTGCTCGCAAGAAAGCTTCATAAAGTGTTATTTCCGCACGAGTTTGCATGATAGCGTCCATCATAATGTCGCGCAGCATTTCACCCGCTAATCGACGACGTTCTGAGGATTTCTCAGCTTCTGGCATTGGAAGGTCAAGCGCTGGTAATACTTTAATAGTGAATTGAGGAAAAAATTTCCATTTCATATTGAGGCTTTTGCGCACTCGAGAGAAATAGCTAAATTCCGCGCCTTCAATTCTAACAGGAACAACTTTAGCGCCCGATTTTGCAGCGATAAATGCAGCCCCTTCATAAATTTTCATTAATCCATTGGTTACTGTAATTCGCCCCTCAGGGAAAATGACGACAGGTCGACCTTTCTCAACTTCTTTTACAAGTTGGCGTACAGCCATGGGATTAGCAGGATCTAGGGGAACAATATCAGCATAACGACCTAACCATTTAGTCGTTTTAGCTGTTGCAACTGAGGTATAAACAGCAAATACGGGATTAATCGGTAAGAATAAACGTAATAATATGCCGTCAATATAAGAAGTATGATTCGGCGTGATTATACATTTTTCATATTGTGAAAACTGGTTAACAAGTCCTTCAATTCTTACTCTAAATAAGAATTTAAATAGTGTTTTAAAAAACGCTATCAACATCATATCCATATCTCATTTTGCTATAATTAGCCTTACTATAAATAGGATATGATGAAAATAAAATAGATGTGACCTGTTTTCCCCTTGAATCAGACGACTTCCCAGTTATTTTGGTAATTTTGTGAGAATTATCTTAATAATTTCGCTTATTGATAGTCCCGCATCAACAATAATATCAGAACACTGTAAATAGAGAGGCTCACGCTCTGTAAGCACACCTTGCATTTCGTTTAATAATGTTTTCCCAGTTAAACTTGGTCTTTGAGCGGTATTAGGATCATCAGATAAACGAGTGATTAATGTCTCTAGAGATGCCTGTAAATAAATTATGACACCTGATGATTTCATATAAGCACGGTTTTTATCTGCTAATACCATACCTCCACCTGTAGAAATTACGCGATTTGGCTGACTAACTTGGATTAATGCATCAGATTCTATTTGTCGAAAAAAATCCCAGCCTTTTTGCTCTACCATAGATGATATAGTTTGTTGATATTTATTAGTTATCCAATAATCCGTATCAATAAATTCATGATTTAAAGAGAGAGAAAGCGCTTTACCTACTGTTGTTTTTCCTGCACCCCGAGGACCGATCAGGTAAACGATATTTTCCATAAAATGCACTATCTCCATAGTGTGTGCCCCTTAAGGGGTGTAATAAATAATTTACAATATGTAAAGTGTAAATCATCATACCTAACAATAAAAAAAAATAAAGCCACACTTTATAAAAAAGTATGGCTCAATCAAAGATACGTGCTATCAACGACGTAAAGTATTATCGCCGTAACCAATCCACTTATACGTTGTCAGTGCATCTAATCCCATAGGACCTCTTGCATGAAGTTTTTGTGTACTCACAGCAACTTCAGCGCCTAGACCAAATTGACCACCATCAGTAAATCGAGTACTTGCATTAACATAAACAGCCGCAGAGTCTACTTGGCGTACAAATCGATCTGCATTAGCGATAGATTGCGTTAAAATTGCATCAGAGTGTGCCGTACCATAGTGACGAATATGCTTAATAGCAGCCGTTAAGTCGCTAACAACTTCAACATTCAGATCCAGAGATAACCACTCATCGCAGTAATCAGCATCTTTCACATCAACAATGTTTGCATGACCTTTTTTTAGCCCTGCTAATGCTTTTTCGCTAGCGTGTAAAGTGACATATTGAGCTGCCATAGCATCACTTAATTGCGGTAGAAAAGTCTCAGCAATTTTTTCATGGATCAATAAAGTTTCAAGTGAATTACATGCACTTGGACGCTGAACCTTCGCATTAACAATGACAGTTAACGCTTTTTCTAAATCAGCGCTTTCATCAACAAAAGTATGGCAAACACCAATTCCACCTGTAATAACAGGAATGGTAGATTGTTCACGACACAATTTATGTAATCCTGCACCACCACGAGGGATCAGCATATCAATATATTGATCCATTTTTAGCATTTGAGCGACTAATTCGCGGTCGGGTTTATCTATTGCTTGAACTGCTGCACCCGGAATTGCGCACTGCTCTAATGCTTGTTGAATAACAGCAACAACGGCTTGGTTAGTATGGTGTGTCTCTTTACCACCACGGAGGATCGCCGCATTACCTGTTTTTAGGCATAAAGAAGCTACATCAATGGTGACATTTGGGCGAGCTTCATAAATAACACCCACAACACCTAATGGAACACGACGACGTTCTAAACGTAATCCGCTGTCTAGCATACGCCCATCAATAATTTGACCAACCGGATCTTCTAAGCGACAAACTTGGCGCACATCATCAGCGATAGCTTTTAAACGTTCCGTTGTTAGTAATAAGCGATCAAGCATTGCGCTATTAATATTCGTATCGCGGGCGGCTTGCATATCTTTTTCATTTGCGGCAAGAATTTGCGCTTCTTGCTGCTCTAATAAGTCAGCCATGACTAACAATGCCTGATTTTTCTGCTCGGTTGAAAGCTGCGCTAAGTGCCAAGAAGCTTCTCTTGCGGCTTTACCCATTTGTTCTAACATATTGATGAACCCTTAACTGACAATCATATCATCACGATGCACAGCCACACTGCCATACTCGTAGCCTAATATTTGACTGATCTCTTGTGAATGATGCCCTGCAATTAAACGTAATGCATCACTATTGTAATGCGCGACACCATGAGCAAGATCTTTTCCCTGCAAGCTTTGAATACGGATAACAGATCCACGGGAAAAATCACCTTTAATCTCTTTAATACCTTTAGGTAGCAAAGAGCTGCCCTTCTCTTTAATCGCTTTTTCTGCACCTTCATCAACGACAACAACACCCGCTATCGGTGCGCCAAAAATCCATCTTTTGCGTGTTTCAAGAGGACTTTTTAAACCATGAAATAGTGTTCCTACAGGCTCACCATTAATCACTTTTGCAATAACTTCAGGTTGAATACCTGCGGCAATAACAACATCAATTCCCGCACGTCCTGCAACGGTAGCGGCTTGAAGCTTAGTCGCCATTCCACCAGTACCTAAACCTGACACGCTATCACCCGCTACTTGGCGTAATTCATCGTTGATATCAAAGACTTCAGGAATTAATTTAGCATCAGGGTTACTACGAGGATCTGCGGTATAAAGACCTTCTATATCAGTAAGTAACAGCAGTTTATCCGCACCACCTAAAATAGCAGCGAGTGCAGATAAATTATCGTTATCACCTACTTTAATTTCTGCGGTTGCTACTGCATCATTCTCGTTGATAACAGGAATAATACGGTTATCTAATAAGGCATTTAGCGTATCTCGCGCATTTAAAAAACGCTCTCTGTCTTCAATATCAGCGCGTGTTAATAGCATTTGCCCAATATGAATACCATAAATTGCAAATAGCTGTTTCCATACTTGAATTAATGCGCTTTGTCCCACGGCGGCTAATAATTGTTTAGAAGCTATCGTTGCGGGTAAGTCGGGGTAATTCAAATACTCACGTCCGGCAGCAATTGCGCCAGAAGTGACAATTATAATGCGGTGCCCTTGTTCGTGTTGTTTTGCACATTGGCGAACCAACTCAACGATGTGAGATTGATTCAGACGTCGTGAACCACCAGTAAGTACACTTGTCCCTAGTTTAACAACCAGCGTTTGGCTGCTACTCATAACATTTACCATTTTTGTTGATTTAAAAGATCATACACAGTTTTATCAGGAGAGAGGCGTTATGCCAACCGACATAACGCAAAATCTATGAAAAGTTGCCCTAACACAAAATTAGGGCTTAAGGGGAAGAGAAAGTTTGTTCATTTTTTCATCAGGTAATAGTGACATCTCTAATTCGGTTACCGCAGCTTGTAAAAAACCATGAAAGCGAATGAGTGTTTCATTTATTGATTCTGTAACATCATTTTTATTTATTGTCTGATTAATCCAGTCACCATTTTTATCAAATAGGCCAACTTGATAATAATAAACAAGCTGCTCATTGTTGCGTTTTAATTCCATCCACCAGCCCCAAAACTCACGTTTTTCTGGTGCGACTTTCTTATTAACACAAACAGCTAAACAGTCGAAAAAGAACTGGCTATCTTTGCATTGTTGCTCTCGGATATAAGGTCCAATTTTAGCAAAACGCTTTAACAACTTACCTTGGGTAGGGTTCAAAGATGAAGTCATAAATTCAGTCTCCTTAGAGACCCTACTGTTATCTAATCTAATATAATTAGCAAGTTATTGTTTAAAATTAATTATATTAATTTATCATAGATCCAATCTGCGCTCTTTTGTAACGCCAGCTCTAATCCCTCATAAAGAGGCTTTTCATTAATAGCGAGAATATCGCCATCCATTGAAGAACGAGCAATTAACTGAGCATCCTCTTTAGGGCTAATTTCATCCCCTTTCCAATAAACACCCATCATAGGGACAGGAATTCGTCTGCCAATTAATCCTTGGTTTTTTAAAGAATAACTACTTAATGATAAACGTAGATTATTTTCGTCTATATTCCATAGCCCTAATCGACTCGCTAAAACATCAAGATACATCACTGGGATTTTTTTCTGTAACTCAGCCTGAGTAAAGAAAGCATGAATTAACGGTCCTAGCGCCACAACACCTTTGATTAATTTAGGATAAATATATGCCAAGCGAACCGCTATATTGGCACCAAAACGAAACCCCATGACTCCGACTCGAGTATGATCCACCCAAGGTACTTCAGAGAGTTGAGTTAATACTTCACCCTGTAGCTGGCAAGTATCTTCAGTCAGTTTCTGTTTTGATGAATAACCAATTGAAGGCATGTCTACCGTCAGCATTGCGATACCTTTCGGTGAAAGGTAATCCCTAAAAAAGCTAACATAGTCACTTTGAAGACCATCTAATCCACCACAAAAGATAACGGTAGGATAAGGTCCTCGGCAATCTTTAGGCAGATGAAGAAAACCTGTGGTGTTTCCTTTTCCAGCTAATTTAAACGTTAATTTTTTCACTTCAAAAGAAGAGAACTTCATTGAGTTTTCAAATGCTTTCATTGCCAATACAACAGCTTGATCCGCAAGAAAATCACCATTAATGAAAGGATAAGCAGCAATACTATAAAGGTTAGCAGCACGTAACCAGCAATCTGCGGCAGCGTCTCCAGACTCTTCTCGCAACGCTTTTTGTTGCCAAATCATCGCTTGGTGTGACCATTCAAACGACCAGCCACCACGACGATAACCAACAATAGTATCAATAAATTTATCATCACTACGAGGTGCATCAAGAACCGCGATGCGACTAAGCACTTCTTCTATTTCAATCGGAGAAATACCACGCCAAATCCATAGTAATCGCTGAATAGTTCGATACCAATTCTGTTGACTCGTCCCATTTAGTATCGAATGCGTATTGATGTTGGTTTTTGGGTGCGTGTACTGTATTAACGTGGATGTTTCTGCATGCCTTGCACGGGGTTTAAACAGTGTCTCAGAAAGATTGGTATTATTTGCCATATCACTCATCAATCAGTGGGTATCCAATAAAAGGTGGCTAAAAGAGTTTGGTTTCATCATAGCATGAAATCATCTTGTTCAGTGCTAATCGCGCCATTCAATAGCACTCAGAAATAAGATTACTCATGATAAAAATAGGGCTGACAGGATATATAGGCAAAAAAAATCCCCACATTAAAAATGCGAGGATCTTTTTGTATAGCCATCATTAGGTTGTAATTTAAATTAATGACTCACTATAGAATTATTTTTGATCACACACTGGTGGAATAAAAACAACACCCATATCCCAAGGTTGTTCAATCCAAGTGTTTTGAGGAATAGCAACCACAAAGTCGTCAACCAATGGGCTACCTTCTGGTTTAGCGAAAATAGTCACAAAGTGTGCTTTTGGATACATATCACGGATAACTTTAGCAGTACCACCAGTATCGACTAAATCATCAACAACGATAAAGCCTTCACCATCACCTTCTGCTTTTTTTAAGATTTTGAGGTCACGCTGATGATCGTGATCATAGCTAGAAATGCAGACAGTATCCACATGACGGATACCTAATTCACGAGCAAGTAATGCAGCAGGGACTAATCCCCCACGGCTGACAGCAATAATGCCTGTCCATTGTTCGACTGGTAATAAACGTTGCGCCAATTGACGGGCATGTATTTGCAACATATCCCACGTTACAACATATTTTTCGCTCATAGTATTGTGATCCTAGCTACTTGAATTCGAGAGAAGCTTTTTTTGCGGAAAAAAAGGTTGCGCGAGATTATAGTGATTTAAGCGCCTAAAAACCAGAGAAAAGGTGAGATCTGATGAGATTATCCCCTTTTTTTACCAAAGTATCTTTTTTTGACTATAAAATAAGCTATATGAATTTTAATATTACATAAAGATCTAATTTCTTAGATAGAGAGGTGAATAGAATGACGCATTCATCAAAATAAAATGATATTCTCGGTTATATCGGCGTATAGCGCTCAGAATAATAAAGCTAACCCTTAAGAAAGCGGTAGGCTATTCATAACACAGATGCTGTTATAGGAGATTCATCGTGTCTGAACTATCTACTCTATCCCCACAACCACTATGGGATATTTTTGCAAAAATTTGTTCTATTCCACATCCATCACATCATGAAGAAGCTTTAGCCTCCCATATTCTTTCTTGGGCTGCAGAAAAAGGTCTTTTTGCTGAACGTGATGCTGTTGGTAATATTTTAATTCGCAAACCAGCAACCAAAGGTATGGAAGATCGTAAAATCGTTGTTTTGCAAGCACACTTAGATATGGTGCCGCAAAAAAATAACGATACTGATCACGACTTCACTAAAGATCCTATTCAACCTTATGTTGACGGTGAATGGATCAAAGCAAAAGGTACTACACTGGGCGCGGATAACGGCGTAGGTATGGCATCTGCACTCGCAGTACTGGCTGATGACACCGTAAAACACGGTCCATTAGAAGTGCTGTTAACCATGACAGAAGAAACTGGCATGGATGGCGCTTTCGGTTTACAACCTGGTTGGTTACAAGCTGATATTCTGATCAATACTGACTCAGAAGAAGAAGGCGAAATCTATATGGGTTGTGCTGGTGGTATTGATGTTAAAACCACAGTAAGCCTATCTTATGAAGCTATTCCTGCAAACCACGTAGTAAAACAGCTGGTTTTAAAAGGATTAAATGGCGGTCACTCAGGTGGCGATATCCATTTAGGCTTAGGTAATGCCAATAAATTATTAGCACGTTTCCTTGCTGGTCATGCTGACGAGTTATCACTGAAATTAGTTGATTTCCACGGTGGTACACTGCGTAATGCTATTCCTCGTGAAGCGAATATCGTGTTTGCTATCCCAGTTGAAAACGTTGGCAAACTAGAAGCGCTTAAAGCAAAATTTGAAGCTTTATTAAAAAGCGAATTAGCGATTGCTGAAAAAAATCTGAACGTTGAATTAATTGATACAACAACAGATAAACAAGCATTCTCTGCTGATTGCCAATCTCGTTTTATTAACTTACTCAATGCGATGCCAAACGGTGTTATTCGTATGAGTGATGATGTTGAAGGTGTAGTTGAAACTTCATTAAACGTTGGTGTTGTAAGCATTATTGACGATAAAGTTGAAATTCTGTGCTTAATTCGTTCTCTGATTGATAGCGGTAAAACCTATGTTGTTAGCATGCTAACAGCATTAGCAAAACTCGCTAAAGCAGATATCGAAGCTAAAGGTGGTTACCCAGGTTGGAAACCAGATGCTGACTCTCCAGTCATGCACTTAGTGCGCGATACTTATGAACAACTATTCGATAAAGTACCCAACATTATGGTTATCCACGCAGGTCTTGAATGTGGTCTATTCAAAAAACCTTATCCAGATATGGATATGGTTTCTATTGGACCAACCATTCGTGGCGCACACTCACCAGATGAACGTGTACATATTAAGAGCGTAGGTCAATACTGGCAATTACTGACAGCAATTTTAAAATCTATTCCTGCTAAGTAATTTTCACTCTCTTTCTTACTTAAACCCGCTTAATTGGCGGGTTTTTTGTTGCTAAATCCATAGAGAAATATGCGATGCTAACGATGCTCTAATCATCTCTATAACGATAAAAGAAGCTGTCGCTCAATTTGTGGGTCTTGTAATGTTACGTGAAAACCGACCAATCTCACACCTCTGCCATTTCTGCGCTCATGCCATGCTTGATAAGCAATTTTAACCAGATCTTCTTTTTCTAAAATAGGATGAGTATGTTCTTGTGTTGTAAGTTGAAAATCATCAAATTTTAGCTTTACGCCTTGTCTGGCAATTCTCAAATCTGGCTTTACTTTTATAAGTCGTTTTTCTAATTCGTCATAAAGCCCATCTAATAATGTAAGACACTCATCCCACGAGCTAATATCTTCAGCTAACGTTCGTTCAACCCCCACTGATTTTCTTAATCTATCAGGATTGATGAGCCGCTCATCAATACCATGGCTACGCTCCCACAAATTTTGTCCAAATTTTCCGAGAGCCTTAACTAAGGAGATAACGTCAGTACGGCGAATATCGGCACAGGTTTCTAACCCCATCTCTTGCAGTCGTGCAAAGGTGACTTTCCCTACACCAGGAATTTTATTAAGGGGCAGCGTTAAAATAAAATCATCCATTTGCTCAGGAGTGATAACACATTGCCCATTGGGTTTATTGATATCAGAAGCAATTTTGGCTAAAAACTTAATGGGTGCAATGCCCGCTGATGCTGTTAGGTTTAATTCATCAAATATTTGCTGACGGATTTTTTGAGCGATTAAAGTTGCAGATCCATGACAATGCACACTATCAGAAACATCAAGGTAGGCTTCATCAAGAGAAAGAGGTTCAATAAGCTCAGTATAGCGAGCAAAGATTTGGCGAATTTTTACTGAGGTTTCTTTATATAACGCCATTCTACCAGGTAATACCCTTAAATGAGGACAAAGCTTAAGTGCATTAGCGGTAGACATAGCACTGCGTACACCAAAACGGCGCGCAGGATAATTTGCAGTACAAATAACGCCACGGCTAGATGCATTTCCCCCCACAGCGATCGGAATATCTTTTAGTGCTGGGTTATCTCGCATTTCAATCGCAGCATAGAAACAATCCATATCAACATGAATAATTTTACGCATACAATTCACCTTATTAACTTACTGTTTAAATATACAGTAAATTAATATTAACTACAATTCCTATCCCTATTTACACTCCCTCATTTGGGGAGTTTTTCTCATAAAAATCTGAATAAGTTTGTTTAGTTATAGAATTGTCACAAAGAGATGATAGATTGCTTTTTGCTGTCTTCTAGCTCTAAATTTATTTTAGTTATTTGTATAAATAACTATATAAAACAAAGGAAATAACATTCTATGATTAAATTATTCATCGCTACTTCTCTCTTTTTCTATTCGGTATTTCTTATGGCTTCACCCAAAATAATTGCACATAGAGGGGGCACTGGTGATGCGCCTGAAAATACTGAAATCGCTATTAAAACAGCACTTTACAACCAAGCAGATGCAATTTGGATCACACTACAATTATCAAAGGATAATATCCCAGTACTTTATCGTCCTAGTGATTTAAAAAGTCTAACAAATGGGCAAGGCTCTGTTTCTCAATTTACAGCTGAAGAGTTGGCAAAATTAGATGCAGGTTATCAATATGGCGAAAAACAACAATTTCCTTACCGTAGTAAAGGTATCACCATCCCAACGTTGGAATATATCTTAACGCAATTTCCAAATACTCAATTTTACCTTGATTTAAAATCTCCTGATGCTGATCCTGTCGTACAGGGTAATGCATTAGCAACTGTTTTAAATCGTAATAATGCACTACATCGCACCAGAATTTACTCAACTAACACCGTATTTCTTGACGCATTACCAGATAATGTACAGCGCTTTGAAAGCCGAGATGTCACCCGTGATATTCTGGCAAACATCACAATGGGACAAATTTGTTTATTACCTGAAAATCTTGATGTTACTCGCTGGTATGGATTAGAACTACACCGTAAAGTTGAAGTCGTAGAAAAATATACCTTAGGTGAAGCAAAATCAGCATCTGTTCTGAGCTGGAATAAAGATGCAATGTCTTGCTTCCGTGCTGGTGGTAATGCACATATCGTTCTGTTTGGTATTAATACAGAAAAAGATTATGACCAAGCTACTCAATTAGGCGCTGATGCAGTAATGGTCGACTCTCCAGCGAATATAAAATCATTTAAAAAAGAGTAATATCTCACTGAAAATGTTTAAAATTACGGAAAAAAAAGAGTGGCGCTGAATATCAACGTCACTCTTTTCTTTTTTCTACTCAGTCAGTGATAGCGAATATGTTTAGCTATTTATTTAACTATCACCCTCTGTTTAATTTATAAAATACGATTTTTAGTTAATACATCCTGACGAACTGCTTCTTTTGCCATTCGTTTTTTACGTGCATCACAAGGTTCTGGGCAATCACACTCTTTTTCAATACCAATCGTACCTAAGCCACCACAACTACCTTGAATACTTTTTCGTTTAACAATATAGCCTAACGCCATGCCAAAAAATGCCAGCAGGAACAAGATGAAGGCAAAAAGAAATATTTTTAACATAACCTTCTCTCCTTAAATTCTACTTTTTCATGAATGGGGCGAATGCCTTACTATAACGCTCTTCGAATCCCTTTTCAGTTTTAACTATCATAAAGACAGGAATGTTTAGCTCATTAGCAACTTCTAAGCCTTTATCTGGTCCTAAAACATTTAATCCTGTGGATATTCCATCAGCACTCATGCAACTTGGTACAATGACGGTTATTGATGCAAGATTGTGCTTAATTGGACGACCTGTTGTGGGATCAATAGTATGAGAAAAACGCATTCCATCTTCTTCAAAATAGTTACGATAATCACCAGAGGTTGCGATTGAGTTATCACCAGGTTCAATAATTAACTGTGCACTTTGATTAGTTCCATCGTTTGCTGGTTTCTCTATCGCAATACGCCACAGTTTATCGTTGCCATTAACCCCTTGCGTTCTCACTTCCCCACCAATATCAACCATATAGTTAGTGATATTTTGAGAAATTAAATACTCAGCAACCGCATCAACACCATAACCTTTCGCAATAGAAGATAAATCGACATAAAGTTCAGGGATTTTTTTAATTAATGAATTACCTTCAACGGCTAAATAATCAATACCAATCCACTGTTTGCGTTTTTCTAACTCATCTTCTGATGGTTGATGAGTAAAACGTCCTTCAGGACCAAATCCCCATAAATTAACTAAAGGTCCAACAGTGACATCTAATGCCCCTTGAGTCATTTTGTTAATACGGATAGCTTCACTCACCACTTTTGCGGTTGCTGGTGAAACAGGAAATGGCGTATTAATTTCACGACTTTGGTTGAAACGACTTAATTCAGAATGAGGACGATATGTTGACATCTGATCGTTAACTTCTTCTAGAATACGATCAATTTCTGTCTGTAAGACGGTCTGTGGAGGTGAATTACTATCAGGAACATACTTAATCGAGTAATAAGTTCCCATTGTTTCGCCTTCTAATACCTGCTGTTTTTCACCACATGCAGATAATAATACCAGCGCAAATGCCATCACTATCCAATTTATCATCTTTGTTTTTAACATAACTCTCTCTTCTGATCATGAGCGCCCACATCTGTGGGCGCTTGTCATTTCATTTATGCTTTATGGGAAATTTGGATCAACCACCAAAATCATCAAGCATAATATTTTCATCTTCAACGCCTAAATCTTTCAGCATTTTAATAACTGCCGCATTCATCACTGGCGGTCCACACATATAGAACTCACAATCCTCTGGTGCTGGATGATTTTTGAGATAATTTTCAAACAACACATTGTGAATAAAGCCAGTGTAACCCGTCCAATTATCTTCAGGTAATGCATCAGACAGTGCGACATTCCATGTAAAGTTTTCGTTTTCTGCTGCTAGCATATCGAAATCTTCTGTATAGAACATTTCACGTACAGAACGGGCACCATACCAGAAGCTAATTTTACGCTTAGAATGCAGGCGTTTTAACTGATCAAATATATGAGAACGCATTGGTGCCATACCTGCACCACCACCAATAAAGATCATCTCTGCATCTGTCTTTTTAGCAAAGAATTCACCAAATGGTCCTGAAATTGTCACTTTATCACCCGGTTTTAACGACCAAATATAAGATGACATAATTCCTGGTGGCACATCAGGATTTCTCGGCGGCGGTGTTGCAATACGCACGTTTAACATGATAATGCCATGCTCTTCTGGGTAGTTAGCCATAGAATATGCACGAACCGTTGTCTCTTTTACATCAGAAACATAGCGGAATAAGTTAAATTTATCCCAATCTTCACGGTACTCTTCTGGCACATCAAAATCTTCATAACGCACAGTATGAGGTGGACATTCTATTTGAATAAAGCCGCCAGCACGGAAAGGAACAACCTCACCTTCTGGAATTTTGAGTATTAATTCTTTAATAAACGTTGCTTTATTATCATTAGAGACAACTTCACATTCCCATTTTTTAACACCAAAAATCTCTTCGGGTAGCTCTAATTTCAGGTTGTTTTTTACGTTTACCTGACACGCTAAACGACACCCTTCTTTAGCTTCACGCTTGTTAATATGAGAAAGCTCTGTTGGCAGAATATCGCCACCACCATCGAGTACTTTTACTCGGCACTGACCACAAGAGCCACCACCACCACACGCTGATGAGATAAAAATACCTTCGTTTGATAACACGTTTAGTAGTTTATCACCTGCTGGCGCATGGAAACTTTTTTCGGGGTCACCATTGACCTCAACTTCAATATCCCCTGTATTGACCAACTTTGATTTTGCAAACAAAATCAATGCTGTTAGCACCAATACAATCAGGGTAAACATCGCAACACCTAGAATAATTATATCCATGAGTTCTTCTCACCCTTTATAGCTGAACACCAGAGAAGGACATGAAACCTAATGCCATCAACCCTGTGGTGACAAAAGTAACGCCTAATCCCTTCATACCTGCCGGTACATCCGCGTACTTCATTTTCTCACGGATAGAAGCCAGTAATACGATGGCTAACATCCAACCAATTCCAGACCCGAAACCATATACTATAGATTCACTAAAGTTATAGTCACGCTGTGCCATAAATGACACACCACCGAAAATGGCGCAGTTAACGGTAATAAGTGGCAAGAAGATCCCTAATGCGTTATATAGCGAAGGGAAGTAACGGTCTAAAATCATTTCTAGGATTTGCACTAATGCGGCAATAACACCAATAAAAGTGATGAAATTTAAGAAACTTAAATCAACACCTTCCATCAATGCGTTATCACGTAACACATAGTTGTAAACTAGGTTATTCAATGGCACAGAAAGACCTAATACAACGGTTACTGCGACCCCTAACCCAAAGGCTGTTTTTACATTTTTAGATACAGCGATAAAAGTACACATTCCTAAAAAGAATGCGAGTGCCATATTCTCAATAAAAACCGCTCTAACAAATAGGCTTATATAATGTTCCATGGTGATTAGTCCTCTTCAACCTGTGCTGGTTTTAATGTACGTAATCCCCAAATTAGCAAACCGATAATAAAGAATGCACTCGGTGCTAATAAGAACAAGCCGTTAGGTTGATACCAACCGCCATTTTGAACAGATTCCATAACAGTAATGCCGAATAATTTACCAGAACCAAATAGCTCACGTAAAAATCCAACGAGGATCAAGATAACACCGTATCCTAAACCGTTACCGATACCATCCATAAAGCTTTCAATCGGCGGTGCTTTCATTGCATAAGCTTCAGCACGTCCCATTACAATACAGTTAGTAATAATAAGACCAACGAAAACAGAAAGCTGTTTTGAAATCTCATAAGCGTAAGCTTGTAGAATCTGGTCAACTACAATAACTAACGATGCAATAATTGCCATTTGGACAATAATACGCACACTGCTAGGAATGAAATTACGGATCAGTGAAATAAAGAAGTTTGAAAATGCGGTAACTAAGGTTACTGCAATGGTCATTACTAATGCCGTTTCAAGCTTTGTTGTCACCGCTAATGCAGAACAGACACCAAGCACTTGCAAAGCAATTGGGTTGTTATCTAATAACGGTCCAAGTAAAACTCGTTTAATTTCTTTTGTATCAGCCATTTATCTCTCCTTCACGTACTTTTTTCAGGAATGGGCCGAAACCTTTGTCACCTAACCAGAAGTCAAACATATGCTGGATACCATTAGATGTCAGCGTTGCACCAGAAAGACCATCAATTCCGTAAGGGCTGTCAGTTGCACCACCACGAACGATCTTAATTGCAGGCATACCTTCTTCATTAATCAGGCGTTTACCTTTCCATTGTGCTTTCCATTGTGGATTATCGACTTCGCCACCTAAGCCCGGAGTTTCACCATGAGCATAGTAAGTAATACCTTTTGAAGTCACGCCATCAACATCAACAGCAATAAAAGCATACATCACAGACCATAAACCTGAACCATAAACGGGTAGTACTACTTCTGTAGTTTTACCTTGTTCATCTAAAACAAAATAAACTTCAGCGGTATTAGCGCGACGGCGAATTTTAGCAATATCTTCAGCTGGTGATAATGCAATAGAAGTTTCATCACTACGTAATGCACCATTTAAATCAAAGGCACCTTTACTCTCTGTCAGTTCACCTGTTTGAAAGTTAACAATTTTCGCTTGAATACGCGTGTCATAAACTTTCAATACTTCACTTGCACTCATTTTTGGTACAAGTAAGCCTGCAACATCAAGAATATTTCGTTGTTTATCTAATAGCTTTTGCTCTTCTTGTTTGGATTTTAATCCAACAGCAGAACCTGCCACGACAACAGAGCAGACAAGACACAGAATAAATACAACGAGGAACGTTCTTCCGACGCTATCTTTGTTTTTTTCTTTAGCCACGAGCTTTTCTCCGCTTAATATTCGCCTGAACAACCACATAATCGAACAGTGGTGCAAATAAGTTTGCGAATAAGATTGCCAGCATCATACCTTCTGGATAAGCCGGATTGACGACACGAATAAGCACAGCCATTACGCCAATCAGAATGCCGTAAGCCCATTTACCTTTATCAGTAAATGATGCCGATACTGGGTCTGTTGCCATAAACATCATACCAAAAGCAAAACCACCTAATACTAAGTGCCAATGCCAAGGCATAGAGAATAATGGGTTAGAGTCAGAACCAATAAAGTTAAACAAGTATGACATCGCTATCATTCCCACCAGTACGCCAGCGACAATGCGCCATGAAGCAATACGAGCAAAGAGAATGACTGCACCACCAATAAGGATCATCAGTGTGGAGACTTCACCAATAGAACCTGGAATATTGCCTAAAAAAGCATCCATCCAAGAGATAGGTTGTTGTGTAACCACATTCATTAATGCGCTTTCACCAGATACAGACCATTGTGATAACGGTGTTGCACCAGAGAAACCATCAGCCGCAGTCCAGACTAAATCACCTGAGATTTGAGCTGGATACGCAAAGAATAGGAATGCTCGACCGGCTAATGCAGGGTTTAAGAAGTTACGACCTGTACCACCGAAAACTTCTTTCGCAATAACGACACCAAAGGTGATACCTAATGCTGCCTGCCATAACGGTAGTGTTGGTGGCACAATCAATGCAAAAAGGATTGATGTAACGAAAAATCCTTCATTGATTTCATGACCACGAATAAAGGCAAACAGCACTTCCCAGAAACCACCGACAGCAAATACCACAAGATAAATAGGCAAAAAGTAAGTTGCACCTAGCAACATTTTACTTACCCATCCAGCATCTGCATTTAGTGATGCACCAAGAAACTCAGCTAAACGGTAATGCCAATCTGAAGCAATAATTTGCTGTAATTCAACACCACTATATAACTGATTAAGTGCAGGAATTGCTTGATGACCTACGTTATACATTCCCCAGAACATTGCTGGAAAAACAGATAACCAAACAAGGATCATCATACGTTTTAAATCGATAGTATCGCGAACGTGATTACCATTTCGCGTTACTGTACCCGGTGTATAAAACACCGTGGTGACTGCTTCATAAAGCACATACCACTTTGCATATTTGCCGCCGGGCTCAAAATGGTGCTCTACTTTTTCAAATAAATTTTTCAAACCCATGAGTTACCCTTCCTGCTCAATTTTGGTCAATACTTGACGCAGTGCTGGACCATACTCATATTTGCTTGGGCAAACATAAGTGCATAGTCCCAAATCTTCTTCGTCCAATTCCAAGCAACCTAATGCTTGAGAACTATCAGTATCGCCAACCACTAAATCACGTAACAGATGCGTTGCCATAATGTCTAAAGGCATTACACGCTCATAGTTACCAATTGGGACCATTGAACGCTCACCACCATTCATTGTTGTGGTAAATGAAAAGCGTTTATTTTTAAGGAAGTGACCAATTGTGGTGCGGGTAATAGAAAACTTATCAGATCCTGGCATTCCCCAACCAAATAGTTCTTTATCACGGCCTTCACGTAATACAGAAACTTGGTTATGAAAACGACCAAGGTAATGATGAGTCTCATCTGATTTCCATCCCCATAAAACAGAGCCGGAAATAATTCGATTTTCATCATCAGTCAGTTGATCTTTTGTTAACTCATAGAGATCGACACCTAAACGAGTACGCAGTAAACGAGGTGATTTAACTTGCGGACCACCTAATGCAACAACTCGTTCAGTATATAAAGATCCCGTGGTAAACAGATAACCAATCGCGATGACATCTTGGTAATTTAGTTGCCAAACCATTTTCTTAGCACTTACGGGCTCTAAGAAATGAATATGCGTACCCGCAAGTCCCGCAGGATGTGGTCCTACAAATTGGTTATAGCTAATTTGTCCGTCACTTAATTTAGTTGGTGATGACTCACCATGACAAACATAAACTTTGCCTTCAGTTAATTTACTCAAAATAACTAAACCATCATTAAAGGCTTTTTCATTTTCTTGAATAATAATCGAAGGATCTGCTGCTAATGGATTGGTATCCATTGCAGTAACAAAAATAGCGGCAGGTGTACTACCTAAATGCGGTGTTCGGCTATAAGGACGAGTCCTTAGGGCAGTCCACATTCCAGAATTAACGAGATTCTGTTCCACTTGTTCACGCGTGAGCGATGAAAGTGATGCGCTATCATAACGATTGAAAGTGATTTCTTGGTCGCCATCAATTTCAATGACGATAGATTGAAATACACGACGTTCACCACGGTTAATTTCTACAATTTTACCACAAGCAGGACTGGTGAAAATAACACCAGGATTCTTTTTGTCTTCAAAAAGAACCTGCCCTTTCTTAACATGCTCACCTTCCGAAACCATCATAGAAGGACGCATACCTACATATTCTTCGCCTAACAGTGCTACACGTCGAATAGTGGGTCCGTCTTCTATTACTTGGGCAGGCGCTCCTGCAATTGGGAGGTCGAGTCCTTTTTTAATTTTAATCATAAGATTTGCACAAGTTTATCAGTTAAACCCTAAGCTACAAATTCACCCCGAATATGTAGCGACTCTGTAATAAAAGCACCTTAAGACACTTTTAAGCCTTAAGTTATTTATCTCCGATAATTGTTACTATTTTCTCTTATTCTGCCGACCTGAATTTTATCATCTCAGTTTAAAGCTGTCTGACTATTCGAGTGATTTAGCTCAAGCAAATGGGAATATTATTTTAACTGAAACGTTAACAACTCGTATAAACCGAATTTAAATATCACATTTATCGTCATTAGAGCAAAATTCATACAGAAAGATTTGTAAAATAAAAATTTCCATATAAAATTTTAATTTACAATTTTATTGCTTCGTAGCAATCTAACACCTACTTTATCAACAAATATTAAGCTATTTTACTGATAAAACCATGACCAATCACGCAAAACAGTTAATCACTTTTTTAACATTAATGTTAATAAGCACATTTGTTAACGCAGGTAATAATTCAAAGTTTCTTATAATTCCGCTAGAAAAAAGTACTGGCAAACCGATTTATATTCAGATTTTTAAGGAAGAAAGCTTACTTGAACTTTATATTGAAAAAGCGGATGGACAATTAGAAAAAATACGTACTTACCCTATTTGTAGCTATTCTGGTGGATTAGGTCCTAAAAAATTTCAAGGCGATTTAAAAAGCCCTGAAGGATTTTATCAAGTAAATAATAGGCAATTAAATCCAAATAGTCGATTTTACCGATCTATAGATTTGGGATTTCCTAACCGATACGATAAATCCCAAGGATATACAGGTGACTTTTTAATGATCCACGGAGCTTGTAAATCAGTCGGTTGCTATGCAATGACCGATAAAGTTATGGACGAAATTTATCAATATGCAGAGTTAGCATTAAAGAAAGGTCAAAACACGATTAATATCCATATTTTCCCCTTTAAAATGACCGATGAAAATATGAAAAAACATCAATACTCCATTAACGTTGATTTCTGGCAACAGCTAGCGCCTGCTTATCGCTATGTAGAAGAACATCAGAAGATACCCACTATTGATGTCAAAAATGGACGCTACCTTGTTAATAATAGTGATATAGCCTCTACACTTAATTTATCACAAAATACACCGAGTAAATGGCTAGAGAATTCTCACACCACGATCAAATAAAACAAACTCACCGACAGGAATACGTTGCCAAGACTCATTACCAGTAAGAGGTAAAGTTGAAATGACTGAAACCACATCATCAGATTGGGTATGCTGTTGAAAATCGATTTCAACATCTTGATCGAGCAATTTTGCTTTGCCAAAAGGGGCTTTACGCGTTATCCAATGTAAGTTAGTTGAGCAATACGCCATCACAAACCGTCCATCAGACAACAGCATATTAAAAACACCTTTTTGCCTCAGTTGGTCTGCTAACGTTGAAATATAACGAAAAACAGCAGACCAATTAGCGGGAGTTCGTTTATAACGATTTTCAAGTTGATTTAAAATCCAGCAAAATGCCTTTTCACTATCCGTTTGCCCAATAGCTCTAAAACGCCCTGAATCAAGAGATTGATAGCCTTTTAGTTGTCCATTATGTGCATACGTCCAGTTTTTACCCCACAATTCACGAGTAAAAGGATGGGTATTTTCTAACGAGACATTACCACGATTTGCTTGACGAATATGAGCAATCACCGCTTCTGATTTAATAGGATATTCTTGCACAAAGCGAGCGACAGGTGAGACTGCACTGGCTTGAGGATCTTTAAATGTACGACAGCCCAATCCTTCATAGAAAGTCACTCCCCAACCATCTTTATGAGGTCCCGTCTTACCACCTCTAGGGATCAATCCACTCAAACTGAAATTAATGTCTGTTGGTACATTGGCGCTCATGCCTAACAGTTCACACATCGCTCACTCCTTCTTGCTAATACTGAAAACACTCTTTATGACAATATCAACGGCAACTTACTTTTCCATTTCTTTTTCAATTAATTGGATAAGAATATGAATAACTTTTATATGAATTTCTTGAATGCGGTCAGCATAACCAAAATGAGGTACGCGAATTTCGATATCTGCTGTACCCTCCATCTTACCGCCATCTTTACCGGTTAACGTAATAACCTTCATGCCTTTTTCACGAGCAGCACTAATGGCTTTAATGATATTACCTGAGTTACCCGATGTTGAGATCCCCAGTAAAACATCACCTTCTTTGCCTACCGCTTCAACATAACGTGAAAATATATATTCATATCCAAAGTCATTACTTACACATGAAATATGGCTGACATCAGAAATAGCAATTGCAGGATAGCCAGGTCTATTTTCACGATAACGCCCTGTCAGCTCTTCAGCAAAGTGCATAGCATCACAATGAGAGCCACCGTTACCACAAGACAGTACTTTTCCACCAGCCTTGAATGAATCAGCAAGTAATACTGCCGCTTCTTGAATCGCGTCGATATTAGCGTCGTCTTGAAGAAAACGAGAAAGTGTATCTGCTGCTTCTGTTAACTCACCACGAATAAGATCTTGGTACATAGGATTTTTACTCCAGAAAGGGTAATCGAAAATTTCTGTTTCTCAGTGTAACGGATCCAATGCCATGAAAGAAGATACTGCTTATCAGCAAATGCTAACTTATCTCATTTGCGAATAATTTGTGAGCTATATTGTAATTAGAATGTAAAAATATTGATAAAAGTTGGTAACTGCATTAGATCTAAATAACAAACAACAGGTCTGACCTCTGACGTCTTGCGAAATACAGGAGTTTTATTATGACCCTACTCAGTATTGTGCTTTTTTTAGCGCTTATCGGCATACTCAGTTACCGCAAATATAGTCTTGTGGTGAGTAGTATCCTTCTTATTGCTTACACTTTTGTAATGGGACTCACTAATATTTGGAGTTATTGGTTACTGCTTCCTGTAGCTATTGTCCTATTACCTTTAACACTCCCATCAATCAGAAAAGCATATATCTCTGCACCAGCACTTAAGGCATTCCAAAAAGTCATGCCTTCAATGTCTAAAACAGAGCAAGAAGCGATTGATGCAGGAACAACATGGTGGGAAGGTGAACTTTTCCGTGGCGCACCCGATTGGAAACAACTCCACAATTACCCTAAACCTCAATTAACAGCAGAAGAACAAGCATTCCTTGATGGTCCAGTAGAAGAAGTTTGCCGAATGACAAATGACTTTGAAATAACGCATGAGCTTGCTGATTTACCACCTGAGATCTGGCAATACCTAAAAGATCATCGCTTCTTTGCCATGATCATTAAAAAAGAGTATGGCGGATTAGAGTTCTCCGCTTATGCACAATCTCGTGTATTACAAAAACTTGCTGGTGTATCTGGAATTTTAGCCATCACTGTCGGTGTTCCTAACTCATTAGGTCCCGGTGAATTGCTGCAACATTATGGTACTGATGAGCAGAAAAAACGCTATTTACCCGGTTTAGCCAAAGGTGACGAGATCCCTTGCTTTGCGTTAACAAGCCCAGAAGCGGGTTCTGATGCAGGTGCAATTCCTGACAGTGGCGTTGTTTGCATGGGTGAATGGCAAGGCGAACAAGTACTTGGTGTTCGTTTAACGTGGAACAAGCGCTATATCACTCTCGCCCCTATCGCAACCGTATTAGGGCTTGCATTTAAACTACGCGATCCTGAGCACCTATTAAGTAGTGATGAAAATCCGGGTATTACATGCGCATTAATTCCAACCGATGTAGAAGGTGTTGAAATTGGACCTCGACATTTCCCATTAAACGTCCCTTTTATGAATGGTCCAACTCGCGGAAAAGATGTTTTTGTTCCTATCGATTATATTATCGGTGGTCCAAAAATGGCAGGTCAAGGCTGGAGAATGCTGGTTGAGTGTCTGTCTGTTGGTCGTGGAATTACGCTTCCATCTAACTCAACAGGTAGTTTAAAAAGTGCCGCAATGGCAGTAGGTGCATACTCACATATTCGCCGCCAATTCAAAATTTCTATTGGTAAAATGGAAGGGATTGAAGAGCCATTAGCTCGTCTTGCTGGTAATGCTTATCTAATGGATGCTGCATCAACCTTAATTACCACGGGTATTATGTTAGGTGAGAAACCAGCAGTACTCTCTGCTATCGTCAAATACCATTGTACCCATAGGGCACAACGCAGCATTATCGATGCAATGGATATTGTTGGTGGTAAAGGCATTTGCCTTGGTCCTTCAAACTTTGTTGCTCGCTCTTATCAAGGTTCACCGATAGCAATTACTGTTGAAGGTGCCAATATATTAACCCGCAGCATGATAATTTATGGGCAAGGCGCTATCCGCTGTCATCCTTATGTTTTAGATGAAATTGCCGCCGCAAGAGATAGCAATTTACATGATTTTGATCGCGCCTTGTTTGGTCACTTAGGTCATGTAGCAAGTAATACATTACGCAGTATTTGGTTAGGCATTACTAATGGTCGTTTAAGCTCGACCCCAACGCATGATGAAACTCGTCGTTACTATCAGCAAATTAACCGACTCAGTGCAAATATGGCTCTGTTATCTGATGTTTCTATGGGTGTTTTAGGGGGGAGTTTAAAACGCCGTGAACGAATTTCGGCACGTCTAGGTGATATCTTAAGCCATATATTCCTCGCATCCGCAGCATTAAAACGTTATGAAGATGAAGGTCGTAATACGGCTGATTTACCACTGGTACATTGGAGTGCTCAAGAGTGTCTCTATCAAGCTGAAAACGCAATTGATGAGTTACTACGCAACTTCCCTAGCCGCTTTATTGCTGGCGCTATGCGTGCAATTATCTTCCCTGTTGGTAAAGCACAAAGATTACCTTCGGATAAGCTAGACCATAAAGTTGCACAAATTATTCAGCAACCTTCTGAGACCCGTGACCGTATCGGTAGAGGACAATTTCTTACTCCAACAGAACATAATCCTCACGGATTAATGGAAGAAGCGCTTCTCGATATCTTAGCCGCTGAACCTATTTTTGACCGCATATGTCGTCTTTATGAGAAGAAATTTAGCTTCACTCAATTAGATAAATTAGCCGAAAAGGCACTGGCGGATAAACGAATCACATCTGAAGAAGCCGATATTTTACGTAAAGCAGAACAGAGCCGTTTACGTAGTATCAATGTTGATGAGTTTGACTTTGATGCTTTGGCAGTACCCGTAAAAAAGCCTAAAGCTGAAAATATCAAATCTGATAAAGCAGCCTAATTAACATCAGCTTTAGTGTCAAATAAGTGGCATAGATAGAGATAAAACAAACCCCTCATTACCCTTTATATCGTAATGAGGGGTTTAATTTATCTAGTTGTTTACTATCGCGTTTATCATGCCATAACAAGGCTAGATATTTAATTCCAAAGCTAGCAGCTCTTCTATCGTCTGACGACGTCTAATGAGTTGTGGTTTTTCATCAACCACTAACACTTCAGGAATAAGTGGACGACTGTTGTAGTTAGATGACATTGAAGCACCGTAAGCGCCAGTATCATGGATAACCAAATAATCACCGACTTGCGCATCAGGTAATAACCGAGGAGCAACCATTCCTCCGTCCTGCTGCGTAAATACATCGCCAGACTCACAAAGAGGACCTGCAACAATTGTCTCTAATTGACGTTCCGTTGATTTTAATTGACCATATTTATCTAGCACTGAAATTCTGTGATAACTTCCATACATTGCCGGACGCATTAAATCACTAAATCCTGCATCAACAAGAACATAGTGACGAGCTCCCATTGATTTGACCGCTCTTACTTGAGAAATCAATACACCAGACTCCGCCATTAAAAAACGGCCAGGCTCTATTTCAAGCTCAATTTCATGACCGACATGCTGAGCAATTCGTTGGCGTGCATTATCCCATAAAGAGAAATAGTGCGTTAAATCAACGATGGCGTCTCCCTCTTGATAAGGTGTTGATAATCCACCACCCGCTGAAATAGCTTTAATATCAACATTAGAGGTAAGCACTTGATCAACCATCGCATCACATACGGTTGAAAGATGCTGATAATCAACACCTGAACCAATATGCATATGGAAACCAATCAAGGTTAAATTATATTGGCTGATAACCTCTAATGCTTCAGGAACATCTTCATGCCAGATACCGTGTTTACTATTTTCACCACCGGTATTGGTTTTTTGGCTATGACCATGACCAAATCCCGGATTAACTCTGATCCAAACTGCATGCCCCTGATTACGTTCACCTAATTGACGTAGCATATCAATAGAACCCGTATTAACAGGTATATCTAATTCAATAACACGCTCTATTGTTTGTTCATCAAGTAAATCCGCCGTAAATACGATTTCGCTTTTTTCTCTACCACCGTGATAACCCGCGACTAAAGCACGTTCTATCTCACCTAATGAAACCGAATCAACTTTAACACCGTGTTCGCGCATTAAGCGTAAAATATGAATATTAGAACAAGCCTTTTGAGCAAATCGAACAACATCAAAAGAACTCAACTGAGCAATACGTTGAGTAATGGTTTCACCTTGATAGATCCATAACGGAGTTCCATAGGTTTGAGCCAATTGGTATTGCATTAAATTTAAAGGTGTTGTCATGATGTTTACTCATAAAGACCATAGGGGAATAAAATCATTATTTATCAACTTAAACGGGAATAAAAATATCAGATAAGCTATAGTCTATTCATATTTGATATGGGAGTGAAATAATGAATACGGCTTTTAGTTGGCGGCATATCGAGATTTTTCATGCAGTTATGACAACCCAAAATTTAACTGAAGCCGCAGAGCTACTAAAAACCTCGCAACCTACTGTTAGCCGAGAGCTTTCTCGCCTTGAGCATTTATTATCATTTAAATTGTTTGACAGAATAAAAGGTCGACTTCAACCTACTGCTGAAGGTTTGCGTTTTTTTGAAGAGGTGCAGCGTTCTTATTATGGGCTGGATCGTATTATCAATGCTGCGCAAAGTATTCGCCATTTTAAACAGGCAGAGTTAAACATTACCTGTTTACCTGCTTTTGCACAGTCGTTATTGCCCTCAATTTGCCGTCAATTTCTGAATCAATATCCTGATGTCAATTTAACTATTGTGCCTCAAGAATCGCCTCTATTAGAAGAGTGGTTATCAGCACAACACTATGACTTAGGATTAACAGAACACACTCAAGCACCCGCAGGCACATTACAAGAGACATTATTGACCTTAAATGAAGTCGCAATTTTACCTAAATCGCACCCATTAAGCCAAAAAGCATTGCTACATCCTGAAGATTTTCAACATGAACGTTTTATTAGCTTATCGACTAATGATCCTTATCGACAACTTATTGATGCATTATTTATAAAAGAAGGTATCTCTCGACAGTTAATCATGGAAACACAAAGTGCCGCTTCGATTTGTGCGATGGTAAGCGAAGGAATTGGTATCTCTATCGTAAATCCAATAACAGCGCTGGATTACCAAAATAAGTCTCTCTGTTTACGCCCTCTTAGCTTCAAAATTCCTTTTACTGTTAGTCTAATTTTTCCATCTCATCGACCATCATCACAGCTTGTCAGTTATTTTATTCAAGAGATGAAAAACACCATAGAAAATTACCCTCACCGTTTAACGCAAGCTTTTACCCGATAAAGCATGCCAATAAGGCGATAAAGAGAACCACTCAACTAAGAAATCTAATAGTGCACGTACAGCCGCAGGCATATTTTGGCGGCTCGCTAATACCGCATAAATCCCCATTGGCTGAGCTTGATACTCTGATAAAACCTGAATCAACTCACCACTTTCAAGATAAGGCTTAGCCGAATAATAAGGTTGCAATGAAATTCCTGCATTTCTTAGTGTTGCTTGTAAGAGAACGACCGATTCATTCGCACTTAAATTACCTTCAACGGGCACTGAAAAACGTTCATCTCCTTGGCTAAATTCCCATAAACTACGACCAAAAAAGCGATAAGTTAAACATTGATGATGAGCAAGTTCATCTGGTGTTTTAGGGATCCCTTTTTGTGCTAAATACGTATGGCTGGCACAAACTACCGAAATGCAAGTTGCTAATGGGCGAGCAATTAAATTGGGCTCGAGATGATTAGTAATACGCAGAGCAATATCGATACGTTCTTCAACCAAATTGACTGTTTGATTTGTTATCTGTAAATCAACCGCAATAAGTGGATAACGCTGCATAAATTCAGATATTGCAACAGATAAAATACTATTCGCTAATGACTGAGAACTTGTTATTCGCACTAACCCACTAATTTGATGGCTCTCTTGTGCCACATTAGCAGGAATGCGCTCAGCCATTTCTAACAACTGCAAACTTTGCTGATAAACTTGCTCACCAACCGAAGTTAGGCTCTGTTTACGAGTTGTCCGATGCAATAACCTTACACCTGCCCACTGTTCCATTTCATTTAAATAACGCGTCACCATTGCCCTAGACATACCAAGGTAATCCGCCGCTTTTATCATGCTACCTTGTTTGACAATTGTGATGAAAACTTCAGATGCTTTAATTTTGTCCATCTTTATTTGCTCGATTAATGCAACAATGCATTGACTAAAACAGGGTTTTTCTCTCGATTTATGCAATCTATTATAAACAACATCAACATTATGGAGAAAACAAAAGATGAAAAAATTAATTCCTTTAACACTTGCTGCTACAACGCTTTTTGCAACTTCGGCTATGGCAACCGAATTAACTCTCGATATCTATAATCCTGGTGAAGCGAGTGTTTTTCCTGTTTCTTCAGAAATTATTTATGGTGATAAAGATGTTGTACTGATTGATGCTCAATTTCAAAATAATGATGCTCAAGTCTTAGTCGATAAAATCAAAGCATCAGGAAAAAATCTTACTTATATTTATATTAGTCATTCTGATCCTGATTTTTATTTTGGCTTAGATGTTATTACTCAAGCCTTTCCTAATGCCAAAGTAATTGCATCAGCACCCACAATTAAAGCGATTAATGAAACCCAAGCAGGAAAACTTGCCTATTGGGGAGCGGTACTTAAAGACAATGCCCCTAAAAAAATCATCATTCCTGACGTTGTAACAGGAGATAGTTTTTCAATTGAAGGTGAAAAAATCTATATCAAAGGTCTAGATGGTCAGTCACCAGAAAGAACTTATCTGTATGTACCAAAATTAAATGCGGTAATGGGCGGTGTATTACTTTCTGAGAATATTCATGTCTGGTTAGCTGATACTCAATCAAAAGCAGAGCGCCAACATTGGGTAACTGCATTACAACAAATTAAAGCATTATCACCAAAAACGGTTATTCCGGGACATTATTTACCGACAGCAAACTATGATATGCGTGCTATTGATTTCACAATGAATTACCTTAAAGCAGCAGAAGATAAACTCGCAGTGACTAAAAACTCAGGCGAATTTATTGAAGCTATGGATAAAAGCTATCCAAACTTAGCAGATAAATCGAGCTTAGAACTTAGCGCTAAAGTACTTAAAGGGGAAATGCAATGGCCTCAGTAGTCAGTAATACAAACCATCACACCAAAACACTACATTATGTTTATGATCCGCTCTGTGGTTGGTGTTATGGCATTGCGCCACTTATTGATGTAGTCAGTAATGAATTCGCAAACGCCATAAAATTACATGGTGGTGGTTTATTTACACCAGCAAGAGTCGTTACTGGAGGTCAATCATGGAAAGAACATGTAACCCCTATTGATGAGCGTATTAGCCAGTTATCCGGTCAACTGTTTAGCCCGCAATATCGAGATAATCTTGCGAATATACAAATGACATTAAATTCATTACTCCCTATTTCAGCAGTCATAGCGGCTGATAATATGGGAAACCAAGGTGTACGTTTATTAAAAGCCTTACAAAAAGCGTATTACCTTGATGGTCTTAATATTAGTGATAAACCAACCATCTTATTTATTGCACAAAAATTAGGCTTTGATATCGAGTTATTTACATCTTTATTCACTCAAATCAGTGAACACCAAGTAACTCAACATTTACAACAAACTCAGCAATTAATGAGCCAAGTTAATGGACGTGGTTTTCCAACCCTTTTTATTGAAGATAACCAAACCTATCACCTTGTGCCAACAGAGAAATATTTAGGCGATGTATCAGGTTGGCGACAATTTTTGCAAGAAGCATTATAAACAGTGTCATATTAAGCACTACTATATAAAGAGGATGTGTAGATATTTTCTGCACATCTTTTTTATTATGTTGATTATCTCAGTTTAATTAACAAAACTATTAATGTAGAAAATGCAAGGCAAGGGCCAAAAGCAATTTTTGCTACGGGCGCTTTGGTTGTCATAAACAAAACACCATAAACAATCATACCTAATAGAGATGCAACAAAAAGAATGTAAGGCAATAAAGTCAATCCACACCAAGCACCTAGTGCACTAAATAGTTTTACATCACCAAAGCCTAATACCCCATTTTGATAAATAACCCCCCCTAATAAATGAACACTATAAAGAAGTGTAAAACCAACAAGAAAACCATAAAAAGAGGCATCAAATGAAATTAAACCATAACAGGTACTATTAATAAGTAAGCCCCAAAAAAGCAACCAAAAAGTTAAACTGTCAGGTAACAGAAAATAATCAGCATCAAAAAATGATAAAGCTAAAAGATAAAAACTAAGTACAGACAAAATAATAACAAAAGAGAACACGGGGATTTTCAATCCAAAACCAACACAGACAACGAAATAGGCTTGCCACAGCTGATTTTGTCTAGATATTGGTAATAAAGATAATACAGAGTGTGGTAATACGTAATTTATACCCCTGAAAAGGGCAAACAGATTAACTGCGGCTATGATATTTTTAATTAATGGCATCTTTATCTATTCCTTAGATAGGTCATCATCCTTATAAACTGAGCATAAAACAGAACCAAAAAAATGCCGAGATAACCTCTAAATATTACAGTGAAAACATGTTATTTTGCGGCAATTCACACAGAAAACTAGCGTTATAAAAGCAGTGAAAGTAAAGTGATACCTTGCATGCCATAATTGCATGCGTATGATGCATATCACATATTTTTTTTATCACGGTTAACTATCTTTTACGTAAGGGTTTCACGTTATGCGTATTCCTCGCATTTATCATCCAGAACCACTCATTGTAGGCTCTCAGACTTCATTAGATGAAGAAGCTTCAAACCATGTTGGACGCGTATTGAGAATGATCACAGGTCAAAAACTCGCGCTGTTTGATGGCTCTAATAACGTATTTGATGCCGAAATTATTGAAAGCACAAAAAAGACCGTTAATGTGCAAATTAATGAGAGTCAGCTTGATGATAAAGAATCCCCACTCGATCTCCATTTAGGGCAAGTTCTCTCTAGAGGCGAAAAAATGGAGTTTACCATCCAAAAATCGGTTGAATTGGGTGTAAATACCATTACTCCTCTGATCTCAGAGCGCTGTGGTGTTAAACTAGACCCTAGTCGTTTAGAAAAAAAACATCAGCAATGGCAAAAAATTATCATCTCAGCTTGTGAGCAATGTGGACGAAATAAAATTCCACAATTAATGCCAGTTATCACATTAGAAGAGTGGTGTGCACAGGTTGATGATAGTTTAAAACTCAATTTACATCCTAGAGCTAGCCAAAGTATTAATACCTTGCCACTGCCAATCAAGAAAGTACGTTTACTTATTGGTCCTGAAGGAGGACTTTCTCCTGAAGAGATAGCAATGACGGCAGAGCATCATTTTACTGATATTTTATTAGGTCCTCGTGTATTAAGAACTGAAACAACAGCGCTCACCGCAATCACCGCTTTGCAGGTTCGGTTCGGCGATCTGGGATAAAGGAGAAATAATGATTAAATTAGGTATTGTGATGGATCCTATTTCATCCATCAAAATCAAAAAAGACACCAGCTTTGCCATGCTATTAGAAGCACAGCGTCGCGGTTGGGAAATTCACTATATGGAGATGAACGATCTTTACCTACAACAAGGTGAAGCGCGTGCTCGCACTCGTTTACTGAGTGTTGAAGAAAATCCAGAGAAATGGTTTGAATTTGGTCAAGAACAAGATATTGCATTAGGATCTCTTGACACTATTTTAATGCGTAAAGATCCTCCTTTTGATACTGAATTTATCTATGCAACCTATATTCTTGAACGCGCTGAAGATATGGGTACGTTAATAGTGAATAAACCACAAAGTCTGCGCGATTGTAATGAAAAACTCTTTACCGCATGGTTCCCAACATTAACACCCGATACATTAGTCACTCGCGAAGCTAAACATCTGCGCGCGTTCCATCAAAAACATGGTGATGTTATTTTTAAACCATTAGATGGCATGGGTGGTGCTTCTATTTTTCGTTTGAAGAAAGATGATCCTAATGTTGGTGTTATTATTGAAACATTAACAGACCATGGTCATCGTTTCTGTATGGCTCAAAACTTTTTGCCAGAAATTGTTGATGGTGATAAACGTATTTTAGTCGTTGATGGTGAGCCTGTTCCCTATTGCTTGGCTCGAATTCCCGCAAAAGGTGAAACTCGTGGTAATTTAGCCGCTGGTGGTCGTGGAGAAGCTCGTCCATTAACAGAGAGTGATTGGGCTATTGCTCGTCAAGTCGCGCCTATTTTAAAACAAAAAGGTCTTATTTTTGTTGGGTTAGATGTTATTGGCGACAGATTAACCGAAATTAATGTGACTAGCCCAACTTGTGCGCGAGAGATTGAAGCGGCATATCCTGATGTTTCAGTTACAGGTATGTTGATGGATGCCATTGAAGTGCGCCTTAACAAGAAAAACTAGCCTTTAAAAAGTGTTATTTAAGGGTTTAAAAACACTTACCTAGCCCTTCTATATTTAAAATGTATAGTTTGAATGTATAGACAGAGCTAGGTGTTTTAATAAAAATAATCAGGGAACAGTATTACTATTATGAATTTACTTAACCATTTTCTTATTGCTATGCCTTCATTAAGCGATCCGTTATTTCAGCGTTCGGTCGTCTATGTTTGCGAACATAATGAAAACGGTGCAATGGGATTAGTCATTAACAAACCTATCGAAGATATCTCTATTGAGAGTGTATTAGATCAGCTAGAGATCTTTTCTACAGACAGAGATGAAGCCATTAGCCTACAAAGACCTGTTATGTCTGGTGGTCCCGTTGCTGAAGAACACGGTTTTATTTTACACACCCCTGTTTCCGGTTTTAGCTCTAGTATCAAAATTAGTGATAGCACCATGATAACAACCTCAAAAGATGTGCTAGAAACATTAGGAACAGCAAGACAACCTGAAAAAACCTTAGTCTCTTTAGGTTATTCAAATTGGGAAAAAGGCCAATTAGAACAAGAAATTTTAGAAAATAGCTGGCTAACCGTTGAAGCCTCACCACAAATTATTTTCGATACCCCTGTTGCTGAACGTTGGCAAAAAGCAGCGGAATTAATCGGAATTAATATCCATACCATTTCACCTACGGCTGGACACGCATAATGTCTAACAGAACCGTTATTGCTTTTGATTTTGGTACTAAAAGTATTGGTGCCGCAATTGGTCAAGAAGTCACTGGTACAGCTAGAGCTTTAGCTTCATTTAAAGCAAAAGATGGTATTCCTGATTGGACCCAAATTGAAAAGATTATTAAAGAGTGGCAACCTGATTTAGTGGTTGTTGGTCTTCCACTAAATATGGATGGCACTGAACAACTAGTAACAACACAAGCTAAAAAGTTTGCCAATCGGCTCCATGGACGCTTTGGTGTGCAAATTGCCTTACATGATGAGCGCCTTAGTACTGTTGAAGCTCGTGCTCATCTATTTGAACGTGGTGGTTATCGTTCGTTAGATAAAGGCAGCGTTGATGCTACATCTGCCGTTATTATTCTTGAAAGTTGGTTTGAGCAACAATATTAAATTCATTTATTGTTAATAAATTGGCTATTCCTTGATTAATCCTTCATGTTGGCGTCTCTGGCGGCTTAATGTGAAGGTTTGCATGCCATATTCGCTTCCTGTTTGCATTAGTGTTGTTACTTGATGATATTTCCCTTCTCTAATAAGGTGAGAGATCCCCTGTGTTACTTGCATTATTTCAAAAAGAGCGACACGTCCCCCCTCTGTTGCAGGAACTAACTGTTGAGAAATTATCGCTTTTAAACAACAGGCTAGTTGAGATGAAATCCATTGCCGTTCCGTTGCACTAAATACATTAGTTACACGTTCAAGTGTTTGTGCAGCGCCTTGTGTGTGCAGTGTTGCTAAAACCAAATGCCCTGTTTCTGCTGCCATCAATGCCATTTTAATACTCTGAGCATCCCTTAATTCACCTAACATAATGACATCAGGATCTTGACGTAATGCAGCTTTAATTGCGCTAAAGACATTGTTAACATCCCGTCCGACTTCACGTTGCTGAATAACACTCTGTTTATTACTATGGAGAAACTCTATGGGATCTTCTAATGTTAAAATATGCTGGCGCTTATATTGATTAATATAATTGATCATCGCAGCAAGTGTTGATGACTTACCACTCCCCGTAGCACCTGTAACAAGAATAAGCCCATGAGAGCAGTTGTCTAACAGCGTTAAAACCGGATCTGGAACACGAAGTGAACTTAATGTTGGTATCTGCTGATTAATAATTCTTAACACCGCAGAAACCCCTTGTTGCTGGCGAAACAAATTAACGCGAAGTCGTTGCCCATCAGACAACATAATGCCAATATCTATTTGACCTTCATCATCAAAGCTCTGTTTTTGAGAAGAATTAAGATACGGCATTATCCATGCTAACAGGATCTCTGATGTGATAGGTTTGCATTGATTTTGTTGATAAAGTATCCCATTGATACGTAATCGCGGAACATCACCACAACAAAGATGCAGATCGGAAGCGTTATGCTTTACACTATAGGTTATTAAATTTTCCATATTCATCTTATTATCTCCTGAGTTGCCATGAATACTATTAAACAGAATCTCGTCAATGTCAGGTCTCACATTGACGCTGCTATCCAAAAATGCGGCCGTTCTCCAAAAGAAGTCACTCTACTTGCAGTAAGCAAAACTAAACCTACGAGCGCCATAGAAGAAGCCATTGCCTGTGGACAAACTGAGTTTGGTGAAAACTACGTTCAAGAAGGTGTTGATAAAATCAATTATTTTGCCAATAACAACACGCTTGTTTGGCACTTTATTGGTCCTTTACAGTCAAATAAAACACGACTTGTCGCTGAACATTTTCACTGGTGTCACACCATTGACAGATTAAAAATCGCACAGCGATTAAGTGACCAACGCCCAAATTCGCTACCGCCATTAAATGTATTAATTCAAATTAATATCAGCGATGAAAACAGCAAATCAGGTATTACATTGACTGAACTTGATGGGCTAGCGGCACAAATTTCTATACTGCCAGGCATAAAATTGCGAGGCTTAATGGCGATACCTGCACCAGAAAGTGATTACAACAAGCAAGTTGCTGTATTAGAACAAATGAATATTGCTTTCAAACAGTTACAAATGCAGTATCCAAATATTGATACATTATCTATGGGTATGACTGATGATATGGAAGCCGCTATTGCTTGTGGCTCAACATTAGTTCGTATTGGAACTGCTATATTTGGCGCAAGAGATTACGCCACCAAGTAAAAAAACAGAGGTTAATATGGAACATCGTAGCATCGCCTTTATTGGTGCTGGAAATATGGCTCACGCCATTATCGCAGGACTGGTTAATGGTGGATATCCTGCAAAAAAAATTACCGTTACAGCGCCCTCTGCGACTAGACGAGAACCGTTAGAAAAAGAATTTGGCATTCATAGCACTAATGACAATATTAAAGCAGTTCAAGAGGCTGATGTTGTAGTTCTAGCAGTAAAACCACAGATGATGTCAGAAGTCTGTAAGCCGTTACAAAATATCGACTTTAACCAAAAACTAGTGCTAACTATTGCAGCCGGAATACCCGCTGCTCGCTACAACGATTACTTGGCAACAACATTACAATTAATCCGTATTATGCCAAATACACCTGCATTAGTGGGTAAAGGCTTAAGCGGTATGTTTGCACAAGAGACTATTTCATCTCAAGATAAACAGTTTGCTGATGAGCTAATGAAAAGTGTTGGTTCAACCGTTTGGGTAGAGAAAGAATCAGCTATCAATGATATTATCGCCGTTGCTGGTAGTGCACCGGCTTATTTCTTCTTGTTTATGGAGTCGATGCAAAAAGAAGCTGAACGTCTTGGCTTTGCTCCTGAAGTTGCAAGAGCGATAGTGCAACAAGCCGCGAGTGGTTCAACGGCGTTAGCTGAAAAACAAAGTACATTACCTTTTTCAACGCTACGCGAACAAGTTACCTCAAAGGGTGGAACAACCGCTGCTGCACTAGCAAAATTTTATGAAGGTAAATTGCCCGAAAATGTCGCATCTGCTATGCAGGCTGCGATAGAACGAGCGCAAGAAATGGAAAAACAGTTTTAATTTCATCAGGGCTAACTAATGAATTTTTTAAATTTTGTCATTCTGACTATTATTCAACTCTATACTGCCGTACTGCTATTACGTGTTTGGATGCAGTGTGTTAGAGCTGATTTTTATAACCCTTTTTCACAATTTGTCGTTAAAATCACACAGCCAGTTATTCGCCCATTAAGAAAAGTTATCCCTTCTATAGGACCTATTGATACAGCATCAGTCGTATTGGCGTATATCTTAATTATTTTAGAAGTGATCCTTCCTTCTTATTTATCTGGCACTGGTGGAGCAATTCCTTTCACTTTAGTCTTACCTTTTGCATTTATCGAATTATTAACAGCCGCGGGTAAAATCCTATTTTGGTTGATTATTGTGCGCGCTATTCTTAGCTGGGTAAGCCAAGGTCGCAATCCTGTCGATCATCTGTTATTTCAATTAACAGAGCCATTAATGGCACCTATTCGCCGTGTTATTCCTGCAATGGGTGGATTAGATTTTTCAGCAATGATAGTCATTCTTATTCTTTATGCCCTGAACTATTTACGTGTAGATGTTTTACAGTGGCTACTTAATGTCACCCTTTACTAAGCACTAAGGAAAAACAGATGCAAAAAGTTGTTCTTGCCACGGGTAATCCCGGAAAAGTAAAAGAATTAGCCTCTTTACTTGCTGATTTTGGCTTAGATATCGTTGCTCAGACTGATCTTGGTGTTGATTCTGTTGAAGAAACTGGCTTAACTTTTGTTGAAAACGCGCTAATTAAAGCGCGTCATGCGGCGAAAGTTACTGGATTACCCGCAATTGCTGATGATTCAGGAATTTCGGTAGATGCTCTTGGTGGTGCTCCGGGGATTTATTCAGCACGTTATTCTGGTGTTGATGCTACTGACCAACAAAACCTCGATAAATTGCTTGAAGCAATGAAAAATATTCCTGCGGAAAAGCGCCAAGCACAATTTAACTGTGTTTTAGTTTATATGCGCCATGAGAATGACCCTACTCCATTGATTTTTCATGGTATTTGGCATGGTGTACTAACCACAGAAATGCATGGAGAAGGTGGATTTGGTTATGATCCTATTTTCTTTGTGCCTGAATTAAATTGTACAGCGGCACAACTTACACGAGAGCAGAAAAATCAATTTTCACATCGTGGAAAAGCACTAAAATTACTATTGGATGCCCTTAAGAATGCTTAAGTTGCCACCACTCAGTTTGTATATTCATATTCCTTGGTGTGTACAAAAATGCCCTTATTGTGATTTCAATTCACACACATTAAAAGGCGAAGTACCACATCAAGAATATGTGCAACATTTACTAAACGATTTAGATGCTGACCTTATTTATGCTGGCTCTCGTGAAGTACAAACTATCTTTATTGGTGGCGGCACCCCTAGTTTATTAAGTGCCGAATCAATGGCTGACCTACTCTATGGTGTAAAACAGCGCATTGCCGTTCATCCTGATGCTGAAATTACGATGGAAGCTAATCCGGGGACGGTAGAAGCAGAGCGCTTTGCGGGGTTCCAACGAGCTGGTGTTAACCGTATTTCTATTGGTGTCCAAAGCTTTGGTGATGACAAACTTATTCGCTTGGGTCGTATTCATGGCGCAGAAGAAGCTAAAAATGCAGCACGGTTGGCAAAGCAACTAGGGCTTCGTAGCTTTAATCTCGACTTAATGCATGGATTGCCAGACCAATCATTATCTCAAGCACTTTCAGACTTACAGCAAGCTATTGAGTTATCACCGCCTCATCTTTCTTGGTATCAATTAACCATTGAACCTAATACCCAATTTGGATCTCGTCCGCCTAAATTACCTGACGACGATATGCTGTGGGATATCTTCTCTGAAGGCGATAAATTACTGACCGCAGCAGGATATCAGCAATACGAAACATCAGCTTATTGTAAACCTGGTTTTCAATGTCAGCACAACCTTAATTACTGGCGCTTTGGTGACTATTTAGGAATTGGTTGCGGTGCTCACGGTAAAATCAGTTTTGAAGATGGTCGCATTATGCGAACAGTAAAAACTAAGCATCCTAAAGGTTTTATGGAAGGTCGTTATCTCCACCAGCAAAACTTTGTTGATAATGATGACCGTCCATTTGAATTTTTTATGAACCGTTTTAGGTTATTAGAAGCATTTCCAAGACAAGATTTTAGCGATTATACCGGACTTGCAGAAAGTACTATTCGCCATCAAATTGATGAAGCTTTAGCCCTTGGATATATCAGCGAAAGTGAAACACATTGGCAAATTACACCGCATGGCAAATTGTTTCTTAATTCATTACTTGAGCTATTTTTATAGCAATTTCTGTAACCTTAATTGACTGATTAACTAATAAATAAAAACACCCATACTGTGGTAAACAATATGGGTGTTTTTTAAATTGATAATATAAATCTTAAAGTGCGCTTTCTACTGCTTCGATTTGCTTGGTTAAGCTATCTAATCCGCCACCAGAGAGATACCAAAGATCCGCTTGTAGATAAACAATAGCGCCATTTTTATAAGCTGATGTTGATTTAATAACATCATTTTCAAAGGCTGCTTTTTCTAATTTATCTGCGCCAATCGCTTCACTACGATCAACAATTAAAATAACATCAGGATCCGCTTTAGCAATCATTTCTGATGTCACAACGCGGCGTTTGCCTTTTTCCTCTTCAGAAGCAAGTGGTAATTCAGCTCTTTTTACTTTAACTACATTATAAACAACGCTTTGATTATTTGGCATTAAATTACCTGCGTTATGCAGTAAAACTAATACTTTCTTATCAGACTCTGCGGCTTTCTTTTGCGCTTGCTCGATAACTGCATTAAGTTTTGTAATTTGCTCTTTAGTGGCTTGTTGTTTATTAAATAACTCACCCATTAACTTAATATTTGCCTCTACAGAATTAAGATAATTATCACTATTAGTCCCTAAATTAACTGTAGGTGCAATTTTAGCTAACGCTTCATAAGAAGCACCTTGGCGTCCTGTAATAATAATCAAATCAGGTTTAATTTCAGCCAACTTTTCTAAATCTGGCGCTTTCATACCCCCCACATTGGTTACATTACTGGCGATACTTCCTTTAATATAAGCAGGTGCATTACCTAATGGTAATCCTATAACTTTATCGGCTAAACCAAGTTGAACTAAAGTGTCATACAAACCAAAATCAAATAATACGACTTTAGATGGATTTTTATTTACTGCAGTTTCACCTAACAAATGTTTGATAACGACTTTATCACTTTGTTGATTAACAATTTGATTAGGTTGGTATTCAACTGGCGTTTTGCTGAATGCAGAAAAACTGGTTACTGAAAGAATAGATGCGATAACTAAAGGAAGGATTTTTTTCATTAACGTAGCCCTGTTTAAGTGAAATACTCAAACAGGGCATTCTAAACAGCTCCCCCCACAAGTCAATTGAATAAGAATGATTTTCATTATTATTTTCAATTAATGTGAGTTAACAGTTTATACACTCGATAAATAATTCAAGATGCAGCTAGGAGCATACATAAGTATGTGACTAGTGCGAGTGAACGTAGTCAACAACGCTGCAACTTGAAGCATAAAACGAGTAGGATACTCTAAATAATTCAAGGTGCAGCTAGGCGACAAGTAAATCTATTCCTTAAAAAAAGCTAGGAGCATACATAAGTATGTGACTAGTGCGAGTGAACGTAGTCAACAATGCTGCAACTTGAAGCATAAAACGAGTAGGATACTCTAAATAATTCAAGGTGCAGCTAGGCGACAAGTAAAAGAGTCACTAGGAGCATACATAAGTATGTGACTAGTGCGAGTGAACGTAGTCAACAACGCTGCAACTTGAAGTATGACGAGTATAAGCTATTTTTTTAACGCATTGACTAACTCAACACGCTGATTCTCCATTTGCGTTATTTTACTACACGCTTGCTGACCAAATTGAGAAAATGCGGCTTCTTGCTGTTTCCACTCTTTATCTATAATTTTTTGAAAGCCTTCAAGATTACCTAATAATCCGCCAAGCGCTTTTTTACTATCACCACTTGCTGCGGCTAAAAGTTGCTTTTTCCCAAGTTCATTAATGCTATCTTGTAGCATGCCACCAAGGCTACTTTCAATAATTTCGCGACCTTTGAGTTCAACTTGTTTAATCGATTGAGAATGGAAAGTGATATTATTTGGTTCTATTGTTATGACTGTATCCATTTGTTGATTAAGGTTTTTTTCTAGTGTCTTTAATCGGTTAAGAATATTGCTCTCTTTACCAAAGGCTTCGATAACGACTTGATCTAGCACTTTACGAGACTCTTGCAATTTAGCGCCAGTTTCTGTTCTTAACCAAGGAATATCTTGTCTCACTGTTGCTTGGAATTTTTTTGCTAATGCTTGCTGTTGTGCTGTTAGGGTTTTGCTTTTTTCATCTTGAAGCAGTGTTCCATCAGGATAAATCACTAATAATCCACTAGAACCAGCAACCTCAACAAACTCAGGGGTAATGCGTAAATCATCTTTTGGCGTAACGGCACAATCAAAACTTGGTGCTGCTGTTGCTGACGTTGCAACAAAAGCTAGAGCAACGACTAATTTTTTAAAACCCATAACAACTCTCCTGAAAAGCGTGTATAAAAACGTTTTATTTATAGCTGTAAATAACGGTTAAAATATAGAGCGCCCTATTTTGTTGGCTAATAGCTCAAGAGCAGCACATCCTGCTAATGAGTTACCTGACTTATCAAGTTCTGGTGACCACACTGCAACCGTGAAAGCATCAGGCACTACAGCGATAATTCCACCACCGACGCCTGATTTACCGGGAATTCCAATACGAAAAGCAAATTCACCAGCGCCATCATACATTCCACAAGTCAACATTAATGCATTTATTTGGCGGGTTTGTCTTGGCGTAATAATCTGATTTTTATTGACCACACTAACCCCTTGATTTGCCAAATAGCTAAAACAACGCGCTAATTCAACACAACTCATATCAATAGAACAATAATGGAAGTAAGTTTCTAATACAGTAATGACATCGTTATCAAAATTATCAAAAGATTTCATTAAATAAGCAATAGCAGCATTACGGCTAAGATGCTCCATCTCAGATTTAGCCACAACCGTGTTATAGCAAATATCAGGTGTCCCCGTAAGAAAACGAATAACCTCGAGCATTCTCTGTTTAGGTGCACTTAAACGTGATTGCAGCATATCTGTAATAATAATTGCACCAGCATTAATAAAGGGATTTCTAGGAATGCCTTTTTCCATTTCTAACTGTATTAATGAGTTAAAGGGTAAACCAGATGGCTCTTTGCCAACACGCTGCCAGATTTCATTCTCGTCATAACGCGTTAATGCCAATGTTAGACTTAATACTTTAGAAATGGATTGAATAGAAAAACGCTTATCAGCGATACCTGATTGATAAAGCTCACCATCAACGGTATATACCGCCATTGCTAACTGTTCGGGGGAAACTTGGGCAAGTGCAGGAATATAATTCGCGACATCTCCTTGCCCTATTAACGGTCGAATTTGTTGTAATATATCTGATAGCAATGCGTTAGATAACGTCGTAATCACAGTCCCTTCCCTATACAGACAAGGGCACCCAATTGGATGCCCTTGTTATTATTTGCTAGATTTATAAAATCAAATCAATCCCACCAAACATCAAATAATTCAGATGTCTGTACATCTTGCATATTTTTCTCTTTTAGGAATTTTTCAACTAATTGGCGGTGCTCTTCTGTACATTTACCAATTTGCTGTAAACAAATTAAACCTTCCCAACTCAGGTAGCCACTTGCATCAAATGCAAGCCCGTTAGGCTCAATGACTTTGAGGATTAGCTCATCAACAAAGCTATCAACTTCGTCAATTGGAGTATTTTCTGGGAAATTCCATTTAACTGAAAAACCTAACTCCTGAAATTCATCGATACGCAACTTTTTGCGTAAACGGCGACTACGTTGTTTAGCCATTACTTTACCCTCTTAAACATAAGATCCCATACCCCATGTCCTAATCTATGACCACGTTTTTCAAACTTGGTTACAGGACGGGTTTCTGGACGTGGTACATAATCCTGAGTTTCTGACAAATTCTGATAACCATCAACACTTATCATCACTTCAAGCATGTGTTTTGCATACGGCTGCCAATCTGTCGCCATATGAAAAACACCTTCTGACGTTAATTTTCTTAAAATTAACTCTGCAAATGGCACTTGAACAATACGGCGTTTATTATGGCGGGCTTTATGCCATGGATCAGGGAAAAATAACTGAACCATTTTTAAGCTATTATCTGGGATCATGTTATTGAGCACTTCAATAGCATCATGACACATAACTCGCAGATTGCTTATTTGTTCCTCTTGCGCAGTTGCAAGACAAGCGCCCACACCGGGTGCATGAACTTCAATGCCAAGATAATTATTTTCAGGCGAATTTTTTGCCATTGTCACGAGCGAAGCGCCCATGCCGAAGCCAATTTCTAATATAACGGGAGCTTCACGTCCGAAAACCTGACTGAAGTCGATGGGCTCCGGTTGATATTCAATTCCCCAAATAGGTAATTGGGTATCTAAAGCCTGCTGTTGACGAGGTGTTAATCGCCCTTGGCGACGAACAAAGCTACGTACACGCCGCAAAGCACGGCCATCTTCATTGAATTCCGGAGAAATTACATTATTAATCATGTCTAATACTGTCAGTCGTTAGGCCAATTATTTACTTAATATCGTTATAATGTCGTTGCACTATAATCTAAACCGACATTATCCAAAGATCACCAAGTTTAGCAAGAGTCACCTTTATAAGCATCACTCTATAAGATAAATATTAAGGGTGTTTACAGTTTATTCTCTCTGTGGTGCAATCTTATCCTTAAATTAGAATATGAGTTAATAAAATAAAACATGATGGAAGCTCTGCAATTTTCGCAAGTCGTACTGAATTGGTATCATAAATATGGTCGTAAAACGCTACCATGGCAGCAAGATAAAACACCTTACCACGTCTGGTTATCAGAGGTAATGTTGCAACAAACACAAGTGACAACTGTTATTCCTTATTTTAAGCGTTTTATTTCACGTTTTCCTGATATTCAGGCATTAGCACAAGCTCCCCTTGATGAAGTGTTACATCTATGGACTGGTCTTGGCTATTACGCTAGAGCGAGGAACCTACATAAAGCAGCACAACACATTGTAGATAAACACCAAGGGCTGTTTCCTGATACCTTTGAGGACGTTTGTGCATTACCGGGAGTTGGTCGTTCTACAGCGGGCGCAATTTTATCGTTATCACTAAACAAGCACTATCCTATTCTTGATGGTAATGTTAAAAGAGTTTTAGCTCGATGCTATGCCATAGAAGGCTGGCCGGGTAAGAAAGACGTGGAAAATCAGTTATGGAAAATTAGTGAACAAGTCACGCCAGCTGAAGGTGTACAATATTTTAATCAAGCGATGATGGATTTAGGGGCAATGGTCTGCTCTCGTAGCAAACCTAAATGTGAATTATGCCCATTAAATACAGGTTGCATCGCTTATGCTCAAAGTAATTGGGCTGATTTTCCAGGGAAAAAACCGAAAAAGACTATCCCTGAGAAAACAACTTATTTTCTTATTTTACAATATGATAATCTTGTTTGGTTGGATAAAAGACCACCAGTTGGTATATGGGGAGGGCTTTTTGCATTTCCTCAGTTTGAAACAAAAATGCTTTTAGAACAGTGGCTAGCTGAATATGGACTCGATAATAATGAAACAGAGCAACTGACTTCATTTCGACATACCTTTAGCCACTTTCATTTAGATATTGTGCCAATTTGCGTAAAACTCTCAACGTTTACCTCTGTGATGGAGGCGCAAAAAGGACTTTGGTATAACTTACAGACACCTGCAACCATAGGGCTTGCAGCACCTGTAGAGAATTTACTTAGACAATTAGCCTAAGCTAATACCTGCGATATTGAGGATTTATTATGAGCAGAACTATTTTTTGTACTTTCCTAAATAAAGAAGCTGATGGGCTTGATTTTCAGTTGTACCCAGGAGAAATTGGAAAGCGCATTTTCAATGAAATCTCAAAAGAAGCATGGGGTCAGTGGATGACAAAACAGACCATGCTTATTAATGAGAAAAAATTAAACACCATGAACCCGGAAGATCGCAAATTATTAGAACAAGAAATGGTCAGATTTTTATTTGAAGGCCATGATATTCAGATTGACGGCTACACCCCTCCTGAAAAATAATAATCACTTTTCCAGAGCCTATAAGGCTCTGGTCTTTTATTCACCAAAGCGATGCAATTGACTATGAAAAAAATCCTTCTATTGCTCATTATCGCCCCTCTACTCATTTCATGTAGTAGTAAGCAGCCAAAAACATTTGAGCCAGATTACACCAAAGACACCAACGCTTTTGATATTCTAATGGGGCAATTTGCCAATAATATCGAAATGATTTGGGGAATGAAGGAAGTTTTAATCGCAGGACCTAAAGACTACGTAAAATATACTGACGCTTATAAAACCCGTAGCCACATTAATTTTGAAGCAGGAACCATTACCATTGAGACATTGGGTAATGATGCGCCTCAATACCAATTACATAAAGCTATTGTTACGACTCTACTTATGGGCGAAGATCCTGGCTCTATCGATCTCTACTCTGATGTTAACAATATTCCTCATAGTACAGAGCCTTTTTTATTAGGTCAGGTACTTGATAATTCAGGGCAATCTATACGTTGGGAATGGCGAGCCAGTAAATTTGCAGATTATCTGATTGCTAATAAGTTACAAAAACGTCAATCAGGCGGTAATACTATTTGGTTTGTTACCCTTAATCTGGTGCCAAATCACCTTGATCAACGTGCTCATAAATATTTGCCACTCGTTCAACAAGCTGCTGCAAAATATGGTGTAGAACCCTCCCTTATTCTTGCGATTATGCAAATTGAATCTAGTTTCAACCCTTATGCTGTAAGTAGCTCTGACGCGTTGGGTCTAATGCAGATTATGCCAGCCACTGCGGGACGTGATGTTTTCCGTATGCAAGGTAAATCAGGGCAACCAAGTCGTAATTACTTATTTGATCCCGCAAATAATATCGATGCAGGTACTGCCTATATTTCGATATTACAAAATAGTTACCTTGGCGATATCAAAGACCCTGTATCCCGTCGTTATGCCGTAATACAGGCTTATAATGGTGGTGCTGGAAGTGTATTACGTGTATTCCATAGTGATAAAAAACAAGCAGCAGTAATGATTAATAAACTAGAACCTGCTGAGGTTTATACCACATTGCGTAATAAACACCCTGCGGATCAATCTCGTCGTTATCTAGAAAAAGTCAGTACAGCACAACGAAATTACCGTTAATTACTGTTCAATAACGACCTATAACGCTTACTCAAAGAAATTTGGGTAAGCTTTTTTTATAGTTAGTAGACCGTTATTTTCTTACTCAAATCTTTATTGCGCCATTTTTCTTCTGACACAAAAATATTTTTAGCCCTATTTTTGGCTTTTTCTGGTAAAACAAGCGCTTTATTAATCGATAAGTTTAAAAAAGCAGCAATCGAACAGTTTTGTGATAAATAACGTTGACGAGCAAGCTGTTATCGGGTTTAATACGCCCCGTTGCCCGGATAGCTCAGTCGGTAGAGCAGGGGATTGAAAATCCCCGTGTCCTTGGTTCGATTCCGAGTCCGGGCACCACTATTTTATTTGTTCGTCAGTGAGTTAAATCACTGAGAGGGCAAACAAGAGTTAAAAAATACAATTTGACACTGTCACTTTATGTTGAAACTCTTAAACTAAACAGTCTTGTTCATACCAAGGCTGTTTTTTTATTTGTAACTTTTACTTTCTTTCCTAATCACTGTCAATTTTTGAAGTGTTCTTTTTGATATGCCTTCTTCTTGACGGCTTTTGATATAAAGTTCGATATGGTTTGTTTTGATATGTCTTACATCACGAATTTGAATATTCAGTTTTCCCATTCTATCCGCAATGCGAGAGGCTATTTTCAAACGATCTGCAACGGTTTTAAAGCTCCCTCCACCTTGTTTCGCTAATGTAGTTAATTGTTTGCTTAATTTTGACAAAGTTATTCCTCATCAGAAACTAAAACTTATCTGATAAAAATATTATTAATAATTATAAATTATGAATAAACCCTTCTTCTTTTAAAATTTTAATAACACCTCGAATCAAATAAGAATTTGAAAATTTTGCAATATAAATTCGAGATCCTTCTTCTATGGGTTGCAACAACCCTCTTTCAATTAATTTATTAAGCTGATACGTTATTTGGGATGGTTTTAAATTAGGTAAAATCTTACGAATATCTCCAGATTTTATTGTTCCTAACTCTACTGTTTGCTTTAATACTTTAGATTCAAAAGTATTTATAAGTTCTCTTTCTAACGAAAAATCAATCGCTGGGTATAGTATTTTTCTACTTAAAAAAGCATGATTAGTTAATTGATCTAGTTTTTTAAGTTCTACTGAGATCCCAGAAAGAACATATATACACCACTCTTCTAACGCTTGTTCGGTTCCCTTATCAGCTTCAGAAAGCATTGCATAATAACGTTCTCTATCATTACAGAAGACTGCTGTTGGATTAAGAACTCTCCCTCCTGCTTGTACATTAAACCCATATTTAATTAATAATGCATATGTTAACAGTCGTACTGTACGCCCATTACCATTGCCAAAAGGATGGATCCATCCAAATCGATGATGTACTAATGCAATTTTCATCAAATCATATTTAGGTTTATCTAACTGATTTATAAATGTCGTCAGTTCTTTCATATAATCAGAAACATGAATATAATCTGGTGGTAAATGTTCTGACAAAGCAATACTCACATTATGCTGGCGATAAGCACCCGGTGTTTTATCACCTTCTCGTTGTAAACCAATCACAGCTAAACTATGTAATTCTCGAATAAAATACTCGGTTATACCATCCCCATTTTTTAAGTATTCATCGATAAATTCTATTGCTGTTTCAATATTATTAATTTCTTTAAGCTGATCTGTAGAATTTTGTGTTCCTTCTACTTTACTTTCAACATAATCAGCAAGTGTAATATGGTTGCCCTCTATTCTTGCAGAGCCAAGACTCTCCAACATGTGAAAAATATCTTTCAATTGAGCAAATAAAAGTGGATGGACATCTGTTTCTAATCGTAAATGTCGGAGTAACTCTAACTCTGTTAAAGCATCAACTAAAGGAGAGTCAAAACTTGGATTTAAGAGTCCAAGTGCGAAATGATTAAATTGTGCCATTATGTTTAATTATCTCAACCGATCTAAAAAATTATCTCAAAAATCAATAGAAAAAACACATATAATCAATTACTTAAAAGAGTGCAATGAAGAAATTATCTCAAACCTGTCAAATAATTATATCAAATTTTTACTTAATAGAATGATGAATATCCCAATAATTACAAATCTATAAAATTTACATAACGTAACTAATTTTCTCCTTTAATTTATTATTGAGTGAGTTGTCCTTAATATTGTCACTACGAGTGTGTCAGACTGTAGTTATTGTTGAAAAGGTAGATACCATAAGCTAAAGCGTGCTGTTTGCGCGTAGCGTCACTTGGTATCGCTTACGCTTTTACACAAGTGACGCTACATCGTTTTATCGCGCAATAGGCTTCTTGCAGAGTGCCTCAAATAGCTCAAGTGGCATTTCATTATTTGTATTATCTTGCTGTTATCACCCGAAAGTATCATCTCTCAAATAATGATGATATTAGCTTGCAATGGCCCTAAGGCGCTTCTTTCAAATCGCAAGTGCCATCCACGAAGATGGCAGAGAAAGCTTTTTACCTGAAACAAATGAGTATGATAAGAAATATGAGTACTATGATATGTTCTATATTAGTGATGAACCATTTGATGGAAAATATAATATTTCAACAAAACATAAAAAATGGTGGAGTACTACTTTGCAATATTATCACTAAAATATATACCGATATAATTATATTACTCAATTAAATCCATCTTCAAATAATAGCTCTCATTTTTCACCATAAAAACAATTTTTAATAAGACCATTATAAATTAGTAATTTATATTATTTAACTTAAAATGTAAAAATCAATTGTTTTTATTTTTACATTTTTTAAACACTATCTAAAATAGAATGGTGATATTTTAAATAACATAATTAAAACAATCCTTACCCATTTGAGAAATAATCCGGTCATATATCCCTTATTAATTAATACCTACCTCACATAATATAAAATTCACCTTATTTATCATTGACGAAATAAAGGCTAATCAGTAAATATAATAGGCATTGATTATAGAAATAGTTGACCATCTCTAAAGATGGCTTTTTTAATCTCAACACTGTCTCATTTTTTAGACAAAAATTTAAAAGAAACCACGGGAAAATTCGATTATGACTCAACAAAATAGAGAAACCAGCTACTCCATTGATGATATGAAGGCGTTAATTGAGTCAATGCAGATCTATAAAAAAGATAACAGCGGCAAAGGGATAACTCGAATTGCTTATGGTGAAGAGGATGAAGCGGCACACCTCTATCTTGCAAGCTTAATGAAAGAAGCTGGACTTGAAGTTTATCGTGATGGTATTGGTACACTTTATGCGCGTTTACCAGGAAAAGATCGCTCTCTTCCTGCTGTAGGTACAGGTTCACACCTTGATACCGTGCCACAAGGCGGTGCTTACGATGGCGCATTAGGTGTTATTGCTGGATTTTATGCTTTAATGCAGTACCAACCTCAACAACTTAATCGTGATCTGGAATTAGTCGTCTTTCGTGCTGAAGAATCGAGCCGTTTTGGTTTCTCCTGTATCGGCAGTAAAGTACTAACAGGTAAAATTGACCGTACTCGTTGGGAAAACAACAAAGATGACGACGGTAATAACTTCTTTGATGTCTTAAAATCATTAGGTTATCAGCATGATGATTTAACAAGCTGTTTAGTAGAACCAGATCGTTATAGTGCTTTTGTTGAGCTTCATATCGAACAAGGTAAACGCCTAGAAAACGATAAAAAAACCGTCGGTATCGTCAACGGTATTGCAGCCCCTACTCGTTTTTCAGTAACCGTAAATGGTCATGCTGACCACTCTGGTGCAACACCAATGTATCAGCGTCAAGATGCTTTAGTAGCAAGTGCTGGCATTATCACTGACCTCAATCGCGCAGCTTGTACTGAAGCAGTATACGGCACTGTGGGAACGGTAGGTAAACTCAACGTTGTCCCTAACTCCATGAACGTTATTCCAGGACAAGTTAAGTTCTCTGTTGATATTCGTGGTATTGATACAGAAAGTATTCAACGAGTTGTAGAACGCTTAAATAATAGTGTAGAAAAAGCAGCAAAAGACTTTGGTGTTGTTATTGATGTTCAAGCTATTTCTGCAGAATCACCTGTTAAGTTAGATGATTCTATTTGCCAAGTTATTGAAAACTTGTGCCAAAAAAATGAAATCAGCTATATGACCATGCTAAGTGGAGCGGGTCACGATTCAATGAATATGGCATCACTTTATCCAACAGCGATGATCTTTACACCATCTGTAGCGGGTATTAGCCACCACCCAGATGAGTTTACTGAATTTAAAGATATCGCTGTAGCCGCTGATTTATTAGCTGAAACATTAGGTACTTTGGCTAATCAGTAACCTTTTACAATCTCTTTTAATAAGTTAATTGCATCATTTCCCTTTGTTGCCTTTAACCATAATTTATCAAACAGAGATTGATATTGAGATATGGCTTCGGTCGATGAAGTTACCGTCGCAATGCCCGTACTGACATTAGGAAACTCACCTAAACGGAACGGGCTAACGGCTAACGAAAGTGGCGATTTATCTTGGTAAAAAAGTTGGAATGTAAGTGACGGCATCGTATCTGAAATTATTGCAATATTAAGATAGCTATTTTTTTGCTCTAATTTTTCAATTAAATGGATAATTTCATTTTTTGCTCGTTGCTTTCTTTCATGCTGAACAGTTTTCGTTAAATTAACCGAACCTAACATGCCGACATAAAGAAATTTTTCAATTTGCTGCTGGCTAATTAAGTTATAAATATGTGGCGAATGTAACGACTGATGTTTTTTACGTTCTTTTAAAATGGATAAAACTTCTTCTTGTTTTTCTGACAATAAATTTAAAGGCGAAGCTTCTATCAGCATTTCAACCAATGTTTTGTCATAAGTATCTGATGTTAGCAAATAAGAAAAAGGCTCAAAGTGGGTATAAATATGGGAAGATTGTGTCTCTAATTGACGCATTCGTTCAAAGAAGCCATTAGCACTAGAGTAATACTCTGTATTGATCCCTAATAAACTACTTAAAGAAGTATTTAGTAGCCGAGCAAGATTATCAAGGGTTTCAATTTTAACAATTTCGCCTTTTTCTAACCGATAAACAGCAGCGCGAGAAATACCTAAATTTTCTGCGACATCTTCAGCTTTTAGTGAAGAAGCAATGCGATAAGCGCGAAGTCGATAACCAATAGCTTGGTAATCAATTTTTTCTCTGGGTATATAAGGCATGTTTTCATCTGCTCCAAAATGCTCAGAGGCATCAGGGTAAAGGAACGAACATAACAGTATGTTGATTGGAGTAGTTTAAATTAAACAAAAAATAAAAAGAATCATCTTCTTCACAATGAGAAAAATAAAAGGAGTTTTCATCCCCAATATCATCAATACAACAGAAAATGCCTCTTTATAGGCAACACCACCAGGGTTTATGCTGTAAAAAATACCATAATAAAAAACCAAAAAGGCGTTGTAATTTAATTACAACGCCTTTTAAAATTAATTTATTAAATGCTCTAACACCATAGCTCCAGCCCCTTGAGATACAATTTCATAGGCATGACTTGCAGGATATATTTGCGTTTTAATCTCTGGAAATAACGTTAATTTATTTTCAATTGTTTTTTTAACGGTGGCAAAAAAATTGTATTTAGGGATCAACGTTCCCCCACAAACAACAATATCAGGCTGAAGCATTAAAATTGAATTTGCGATAGCAAGTCCATAAAAATAAGCCGCCTCTTCTAACACATCAATACAAAGAGGATCGCGCATTTCTATCGCTTGAAATATTGCGTGATAAGTTATTTCTTCATTTTTATCAGTTAATGATGTAAGAACTGAATCTTTGCCTCGACGTATTTGATGTATGACATTGTCTTTTATTGCATCTAAAGAACAGAGTGTATTTAAGCAGCCATATGAGCCACATTCACAAAGTGGACCTTTTACATCAATAGTCATATGCCCAAAACAATTCATTGCACGAGAAGTATCCGTTAAAAACTGATTACCAATAATAGCGCACCCTCTTACTTCGGTGTCACAAGAGGTAAATAAAAAGCGCTGTGTTTTATGGCGATAATATAAACGATATTCAGCTAATGCCGCAAAATTAACACCACTGCCAACAGTTATATAAGTCGGAATTTGTTTACGTAATAGAACTTCAAGCTCACGAAATTCTTCATCTAATGATTTACATGCTAGTTGATGTTCAACAACATGCTCTATTGAAATACCCAACCCTAATACTTGATGATAATTCGTTTTATTTTTCAGCAATAATGCCTCTATTTTAGGTAGAAGCTGCTGGGTCATTTCTGATGCAGATAAATAAGGCTCTGGTGCCAGCTTTATTTTATCTAACATATTCAGTTTCAGATCCATCAACACAATAGTTGAATAAACTTTGCTTAACTCGATGCCAATTAAAAACACCCCCTCAGTATTAATATTATACAAAATAGGCTTTCTTCCACCAGTAGACTCACCTAATTCTGCAGTCGTAATTAATCCTAAATGACAAAGTTCATCAAGCAATCGAGCACATGTTGCTGGTTTCATTTGTGCTAATTCGGTCAGTGTTTCTGTTTTGATTGGGCCATTTTCGGCAATAAATTTATAAAGAATTTTCAGCTTTAATGCTTTTGACTGCGTTGAAGATTGCAGTTCCTTTAAACTTTTCAATAGCATAGCTATTTCCCATTATAAATTATCAAAGAGAATACTGGAGAGATGTCGCTATCTTACTGTAAAAAAAGCAATAGTTCTTTAATCTGAACCAGCAATATGATCTTAATCTCAAAATGAGAAAAAGAAAGTTGTCCATTTCTATTTATCAGGCAAAGTATCGTTAATCACTATTTAACGGTTAATGACTATTTACCCTGAGGAAATACCATGCATCAGATTACAGATATCAATGAAGCTAAAGCCTATGTTCAATCCCACACTTCACATAAACCAACTGTTGGGATAATTTTAGGATCAGGTCTAGGTCCATTTGCTGACACATTAGAAGATGCAGTGCATATTCCTTATAACACCATTCCACACTTTGCAGCCTCTGGTGCTGTTGGTCATGCTAATGAGTTAGTGATAGGAAAAATTGCAGGTAAAACGGTTGTAGCGATGAAAGGACGTTTTCATTACTACGAAGGCGTATCGCTAGATGACGTTACTTTTCCTGTGCGTGTAATGAAAGCACTTGGTGTAGAAAAATTGATTATTACCAATGCTTGTGGCGCAGTAAATACTGATTTCAATCCTGGTGATCTGATGTTAATTACTGATCATCTTAATCTCACCGCTAACAATCCATTAATGGGACCTAATAACCCAGAATTGGGCGTTCGTTTTCTTGATGTAAGTGAAGTTTATAACAAGGCGATGAGACAAATTGTTATTGATATTGCTAAAGAACAAAAGATCACATTACGTCAAGGTGTTTACGCATGGTGGACAGGTCCTACTTACGAAACACCCGCTGAAATTCGCATGATCAGAACATTAGGTGCAGATGCTGTTGGCATGTCTACCGTACCAGAAGCGTTGATTGCTCGCCATTCTGGCATTGATACCATTGGTATTTCATGCTTAACCAATATGGCATGTGGCATCTTAGAGCAACCACTTAGTCATGATGAAGTTATCGAAACTGCAGAACGTGTAAAATCAACATTCTTAAAATTAATCACAGAGGTAATTACTCGCCTATAACTTTATATCAATAAAAGAAAAAGATGATCTCAGATAGCTGCCTGAGATCATTTTAAATAAAAATCCCAACAGTGGAGATTGTTATGGGAATAAAATCACAGCTTAAAGGCATGATGTTTATGCAATATTTTATCTGGGGAAGTTGGTTAATTACCCTAGGTGCATACATGATGCAAACGTTAAAATTTACTGGGGTTGAAGTCGGATTAGTTTATGGCTCTAAAGGTATTGCTGCCCTTATTATGCCCGGTTTATTAGGTATAATTGCCGATAAGTTTATTCCTGCTAACCGATTATATATTATTTGTCATCTTATCTGTGCAGTGGCTTTATTCTATGCAGCATCGGTTACAGACCCTTCCATTATGTTTTGGGTCATGTTAATTAATGCAATGGCATTTATGCCTACTATTGCGTTATCTAACTCGATTGGTTATTTCTGCTTAAACAAACATAACCTTGACTCTATTGCTAATTTTCCACCTATTCGCGTTTTTGGTACTATTGGTTTTATTATTGCGATGTGGTGTGTCAGTTTATTTAAACTTGAGTTGAGTAATACACAATTATATATCGCTGCATTTGCTTCATTGTGCTTAGCCCTATACTCTTTTTGTTTACCTAAAATTCCTACCGCACAACATAAACAATCCACATCTTGGGCTTCTCGCTTAGGATTAGATGCATTTATTTTATTTAAAAAGCCAGTCATGGCAGTATTTTTCTTATTTGCCATGTTATTAGGTGCCGTTCTTCAAATTACCAATACCTTTGGTAGCCCGTTTATTCATGACTTTGCCAAAAATCCTGAATTTGCCGACAGTTTAATCGTTCAATATCCTTCTATCTTACTCTCAGTTTCACAAATGGCGGAAGTTGCTTTTATTCTTGCAATACCTTTCTTTCTTAAACGCTTTGGTATTAAAAAGGTCATGCTAATTAGCATGATTGCATGGACTCTACGCTTTGGTTTCTTTGCTTATGGCGATCCTTCACCTTGGGGCTTTGTTTTACTGATGCTCTCAATGATAGTTTATGGATGTGCCTTCGACTTCTTTAATATTTCAGGCTCTATTTATATTGAGAATGAAGTAAAACCAGAAATAAGAGCCAGTGCTCAAGGGCTATTTATGACAATGGTAAATGGTGTGGGTGCTTATGCTGGTGCGATTATCAGTGGCATGATTATTGACCACTTCACTATAAATGGTGTAAAAGATTGGCAATCAATCTGGTTAATATTTGCTTCATACACATTAATACTAGCAATCATCTTTATATTTGCATTTAAAGAGAAAGAAAATAAATCCTATATATAATGACATGTAAAAATATATAAATTTATGTGGCAATAAGATTTAATCAAATTAATTTATAATGATAATAGACTAATCAAAGGTCTATTATCATTTTTTATATCTATAAAAATAAAAAATACCTGATTATATTCATTTTAAATTGATTAAGAAAAAAGCCAAAATATTTCTTTATTACTATGTTATTTTTTGCAAGATAAATATTTTTGTAACTATATAATATTAATTCAACTTTAAAAATGAGTTTATAAGATATGGATTTCTATAATAAATCATTTGGCTTTAAAGCAATTATTAATTTAACAAATAAATCTAACTTAATCACAAAGTGGAATAAAAATGATTCTAACGAAATATTTACAGAGGTCTCATTTAGCTTTCCAGATTGGAGTAATTTAAGAGGGGATAAATATAAAACACTCACTAGCTTAAATAACTCTCAGCAAGAGCTGGCAAAAAAAAATTTACAGCAATGGGCTGACATTGCAAATATTAAATTTATCGAAAAAAACAATGAATATGACACGGATATAAAATTTGGACTTTTCAACAATGTAAATGAGTTAATAAATAGCTCATATTATAAACTTGCTGGCATTGCCCAATTTCCAGGAAACGAAACAAATCCAAATAAAAAAATAGAGAAAGTAGAAGATTACAGCCAAAATGGGCAAATATGGATTAACATATCAGAAACAAACTTATTTAGATGGAGAAAAATATCAGAACTCACCGAGATCCAGAAAGTTAGAGTGGGTAATTTTAAAGAAAAATCTGATAATATATCGACTTACTTTGAAGAAAAGAATGGTTATATCAGTTTATATAAGAATAAAAATGGCACTGCTCATATTGAAAATAAACTATCTGCTCCTGAAAAAGGAACATTTAAAGAACATATTTATCGACATGAAATAGGACATTCCCTTGGACTAATACATACATTTAGTAATAATGTTCACGAACCTGATATTGAAGAAAATAGTCTTAAATACTCCATTATGTCATACCGATATCCAAAATCAGAAGATGCCGATTTTAATAATAATTACCCTATGAGCCCACTGTTAATAGATATATATATTATTCAACAATTTTATGGCGCAAATATGTTCACGAGAACAGATGATACGGTTTATGGATTTTACTCTAATAGCCAAAGAGAGCACTACAGTTTAAATTCCCCAGAAGATAATATTATCGCTTGTATTTGGGATGCTGGCGGGATTGATACTCTAGATTTTTCTCAATATAGAGATGATCAGAAATTAGACCTTAATCAAGGGAATTTTTCTGATGTAGGAGGATTACGAAGTAATGTATCCATTGCCTACGGGACTATCATTGAGAATGCGATAAGTGGAAGTGGCAATGATACGATTACTGGAAATGATATAGATAATTATCTTTATGGTAATGAGGGTAATGATATTCTCTTTGGTCATAAAGGCAGTGATACTCTTTATGGCGGAGAAGGTAGTGATGCGCTTTATGGTGATGAAGATAATGACTTTCTTTATGGTAACAGTGGTAACGATATACTTTGCGGTGGTAATGGCATTAATGAACTGACGGGAGGAGAAGGCAGAGATATATTTATATTTAGATTTTATAATGAAAGTAATAGCTATGACAAAATTAAAGACTTTAACAGGAATGATGATTTTATTGCATTTATTAATGAAAGTGGCGTTAATTTAAATATCAGAAATTTGATATCAACGAGAGAAGTGACTATTTCATTAAGTTATCAAGAAAAAGATAACACAACAAAACTAATATTAAGCAAACAAGAAGGATTAACTACACCCACCTTAAAAATAGATATTTTAGGTGAGCTAAGCTATGAAGATCTGTTTTTCTAATTATTATTAATAAATACCTTGTGAAAAAATAAAGTAAATAGACTATAACATAAACCAATTTAAAATAATCATGAGGATTCTATTTGACTTAAATGGCGATTAATCTAAATATATGTTTTTATATCATTAATAAATAATAACATAAAAAAAGATCTCTTACGTTAAGGTAACATTCAATGTTATTTACTTGATTAAACTATTAGTATTTAAAACACACTTTACTTCACAATTATTTAAAATCATATTTTTTACCTCTGGATTTAAATAGATAAATGTCTATCTTTATTAATTCTGATCCCATCAGAAATAAAGCTATTTTCAATATGAAAATAATCTAAGCAAAACTTGATATCCGGAGGATATTATGAGTTCTTCTTTATTAAAAAAAGCAGTTGGATTATCTAATATATCTGACTTATTAGACAAAAATGGAATTTTCTATAATTATTCTGCAAAAACATTACCATCTTTTGATTATGATACCGCAGGAAAACATATCGCCCGTGAAGATTCCACATGGAATGGTAAATATGTTATTGGTCAAAGTGCGGAAGTAACTTATTCATTTCCTACTTGGTCAGGTAAAAAGTTTAATGATTTTGGTGATAAAAATCCCTATCAATTTAATGCTGCTCAAAAAGAACATGCTAAATTATCTTTAGATGCATGGGCTGATGTTGCTAATATTAAATTTATTGAAGTGGGTCCTAATGTTAAATCAGACCTTTCCTTTGGAAACATTACTGACCCATATGGTAAATTCCAAGCCTATGCCACTTTACCTAATACTTATTCCTATGGGCGTGATGTTTCTGGTCAAGCATGGTTTAGTGATAGCTATTATGCCGGAAATACAACGCCTGAATTAGGTAATTATGGTCGCCTAACATTGATCCATGAAATTGGTCACACACTTGGTTTAATGCATCCTGGTGATTATAATGCGGGACAAAATGTTCCAGGATATCTGAAATCTGATTACGCTGAAGATAGCCGCCAATATACTGTTATGAGCTATTGGGAAGAGTATGAAACAGGTGCTCATTTCCAAGGTGCTTATGCCGGGGCGCCTTTACTTCATGATATTTCAGCCATCCAATATCTCTATGGTGCAAATACTGAAACCAGAACTGGTGATGATGTTTATGGTTTTAACTCAAATACAGGTATTGATTATTACACTGCAACTAATAGTAATGACAAATTAATATTCTCTGTTTGGGATAGCGGTGGCAATGATACCTTTGATTTCTCAGGGTTTCATCAGAATCAAATTATTGATTTACGTGATGGTCATTTCTCTGACATCGGTGGATTACAGAAAAACGTATCTATCGCAAAAGATGTAATAATAGAAAATGCCATTGGTGGTTCTGGTGATGATATTATCTATGGTAATGATGCAGATAATATTCTTATCGGTGGTGGCGGTAATGACATTCTTTATGGCGGAGCTGGACAAGATATTTTATGGGGCGGCACTGGCAGTAATACTTTTGTCTATAAAGAAGCATCTGACTCTTATTCATACTCACCAGATAAAATAATGGATTTTGAAACTGGTATAGATAAAATCGACTTATCCGAATTAATTGAAAATAGTTTTGGTCAGAAGTTTATTAATTTTGTTGATAAACTGACAGGTAGAGCTGGCGAAGCTACGGTTAACTATGATCAATCTACAAATTCTAGTGAACTTCTAATCAATATTTATAATGGATACAATCCTGAATTTAAAATTGATATTGTTGGTGTTGTAAATTACGAAACTGATTTTATTGTTTAATCAATAGCTAATAGGAGGAGATATCTCCTCCTATTTTTAATTAAAATTTATTGAAATTTTTCATGTCTCTCTTTACTAGAAAAACAAATAAAACATCTTATTAGAATAATAATAATTTATATTTAAGCATTATAAACATAGTGAGTGAATAGTAAAAAACGTAATAAATCAGGATAATGCCATGCCAAAAAACAAACATAATAATGAAATAACAAATCTCATAAAAGAGAGAAAAAAAGTCTTTCTTTCTATTGGAATATTTACTGCTTTAATCAATATACTGATGTTAGTTCCTTCGATTTATATGCTACAGGTTTATGACCGAGTCTTACCTTCAGGCAATGAGATGACATTATTAATGCTTTCACTAATTATGTTGGCTCTTTTTCTTTTTATGGGTGGACTAGAGTATTTAAGAAGCATTGTTGTTATTCGCATGAGTAATAAACTTGATTTATCACTTAATTCTCGTGTTTATACCGCCGCATATAAAGCAAAGCTTAATAAAATGCCTGATATTAATCCATCTTTAGCATTAAATGATTTAATAACAGTACGCCAATTTATAACCAGCCATGCCCTATTCGCCTTTTTTGATCTTCCATGGTTTCCTATTTATCTTTTAGTTATTGCTCTATTTAATCCTTGGCTAGGATTATTTGCATTATGTGGTGCTATCGTTTTATTTATTCTTGCCTTTGTTAATGAGTATCTATCTAAAATACCATTGAAAAAAGCGAATGAATTTGCTAACCAGTCCCAAATAGCACAAGGTCATCATTTTGAGCATACTCAACCCATTGAAGCAATGGGAATGCTAAATCAATTACGTAAGCAGTGGCAATCGTCTCATTTTCAGTATTTACAAGCACAAACACATGCTAGTGATAATGCGGCAGGAATTAACGCCATCACCAAAGTAACACGTATGGCATTACAATCGTTGATGTTAGGTTTAGGTGGATGGTTAGCTATCGATAATATTATTAGCCCCGGAATGATGATTGCAGGTTCAATATTATTAGGCAGAGCGCTTGCGCCTATCGAACAAGTTATTGGAGCATGGAAAAACTGGGATAGTAGTAAAGCAGCATATAACAGATTAACGTTATTATTAAATAACTATCCTGAAGAAAATAAGAAAATGTCATTACCCACTCCTATTGGTAAATTATCCGTTAATATTCATCAGGCACAATATCCACACAGCGAAAAAACATTATTAAATGATATTCATTTTTCACTTAATTCTGGCGATGTATTAGGTATTATTGGTCCAAGTGCCTCAGGAAAATCCTCTTTGGCAAAATTCATTGTCGGTATATGGCAAGTTAAAAAAGGGGCTGTTCGATTAGATAACGCAGATATATATCAATGGGATAAAAATGAAGTTGGACCATATATTGGCTATTTACCACAAGAAATAGCACTATTTCCGGGTACTATTGCTGAAAATATAGCACGTTTTTCGCAAGTTGATCCCCAAAAAGTTATTCAAGCAGCAACTATGGCTCATGTTCATGAAATGATCTTACGCTTTCCTCAAGGTTATGAAACTTTAATTGGAGCACATGGAGAAGGTCTTTCTGGTGGGCAACGCCAAAGAATTGCATTAGCAAGAGCCTTATATGGCAATCCTGCTCTTATTGTTTTAGATGAACCTAATTCAAATTTAGATGACATGGGAATTAAGGCATTAGTACATGCTATTCAAACACTAAAACAGAATAAAAAAACAGTCATTCTAATCACACATCAAAAGCAGTTGCTTTCTGTTACTAACAAACTTTTAGTTTTAGTTGATGGAAATACTAAATTATTTGGCTCTACCACTGCAGTAATTAACGAGTTAAATAAATCATCTGCAACACCGAATACTCAGACTCCGGTTGCAACACCTGTTGCAGGTAATAACGTATAATATCTTGGAAAATAATCATGACTAAAGATAAAAACACCATCGATTTATCAGAAAAAATATCAGATGATCCTAAACCTTATTTAATTATTGGGTGGTTAGTCATTTTATTTGGTCTCTCTATTTTTATTTTTTGGGCAGCTTTTGCCCCTCTTGATAAAGGCGTTGCCGCAACAGGTAACGTTTCCATTTCAGGAAATAAAAAGAGCGTTCAATCGCATACAGAAGGTGTTATTACTGAAATATTAGTCAATAATGGCGATAAAATTAATGCGGGGCAAATTCTTGTTAAGCTAAGCCCAATACAATCTGAAGCATTAGTTAAATCACTAGCAGAACAATATGATAATTTAGTTGTCACTCAACAAAGATTAAATGCAGAGCTAACTTCTGCTACAGAATTTATATTAGATCCTCATGAAAATTATTATTCTTCTGTTGATAATATAAAAAAAATAACGCTGTTACAGAATCAGTTACTTAATGAAAAACATACTGAGTTAAATAGTGAAATAAATGGCTACCATGCTGTTATTGATGGTATATCAAGCCGTTTAATTCATCTTAAAAAATCGATACTGAATAAAAAAGCACAAATTAATAGCTTACAATCGCAAATAAAAGACTTACAAATATTAGCTAACGAGGGCTATATACCGCGTCATCGTTATCAAGAAGTTGAACGTGAATTAGCTGAAAATGATCATCAATTAAATGAAACTTTAGGGCAAATAAGTACGTTAGAAAAGCAAAAATTAGAATATGAGCAACGCATATTACAACGTAATGCACGTTTTTTTCAGGAAACTCGCACTGAGCTTAATCAAGTTCAGTTACAACTTAGTGACACTGAAAAACAACTCATTATTGAGAAAGATAAACTGACTAAAATGCAAGTTATTGCCCCTATTTCTGGCACTATAATGGATTTATCTGTATTCACTCAAGGTGGAGTTGTCAGAACAGGGCAAACATTAATGGAAATTGTACCTAATGATCACCAATTAGTGATTGAAGCGCGTTTAGCGCCACATCTCATTGATAAAGTAACGCTTGGTCTTCCTGTTGATTTAATGTTCAGTGCTTTTAATCAAAATACGACTCCAAAAATTCCTGGTGAAGTTGCTTTAATTTCTGCTGATAGATTAATCGATGAAAGAACTTCTGAACCTTATTATCAAGTATTTGTTAATGTTACTGACACCTCTTTATTAACAGTGAATAAAAATATTTTAAAAGCAGGCATGCCTGTTGATGTTTTTATTAATACAGGTGATCGATCTTTATTAAATTATTTATTTAAGCCTGTATTGGATAGGATCCATACTTCATTGACGGAAGAATAATGATGCTAATAAAAAAACTCTCAGCCATCATATTTATTTGGATACTTTGCACTACAACAGTATTTGCAATTACACTTTCAGATCTCTATTTTTTAGCAGTTAAAAACGATCCAACTTTTAATGCAGCAATAAAAGAGCAAACCGCAGGAAAAGAGTTTGAAAATATTGGTTTATCTCAACTATTACCGAGTGTTCATGTTAATTATCAAAACTCACCAAGAAATTGGCAACGAAAAGTCTATCCAGTTACCCATTATCAAGGTGAAACGCAGAGAACTGAATATCAGAACTATCAAAGCCATTCTGTAAATATTATTGTAAGCCAACCACTATTTGATTATGCTGCATTTAGTGAATATAAATCATCAATTATTGAGACTCTATTATCTGATAGTCGCTATCAAGCAAAATTCTCAGAGCTAGTTATTCGATTAATAGATAACTATATACAACTTGCCTATGCACAAGATAAGTTACAATTAAACATTTCACAACAAGATATTTATAGTAAACAATTGGTTTCTAGCCAACGTTTATTCGAATTAGGTGAGGGAACAAAAACCGATATATCAGAAATTGAAACTCGTTTATATTTAACGCAATCACAATACACTGATATACTACTAGAATTAGAGAATGCAAAAAATAAATTGAGTTCAATGATTGGTGTACAACTTCCTTATGATAAACAGATAGCCCAACTCAGAAATAATGAATTTATTTTGCAGACGATCATTCCCAATAATTATGATGCATGGGAAAAAAATGCGATTCAAGATAACTTAAATATACAGACTTCTCGTTATGAAATGGCAATAGCAAAACAAGAAATTGAAAAACAGCGCGCTGAATTTTTTCCTACAGTGCAACTTTATGCCTCTTATTCAAATAGTGATTCAGACAGCAATAATACTGTAAATCAGCAATATCAGGCAGCAAATATTGGTTTCTATGTGAGCTTACCACTCTTTAATGGTGGAAAAACAACGGCATCAATGCGTCAATCTACCGCGTTATATCAAATGAGTGCATTTGAAAGAGATGCTGTTATTCAGACAATCATGCAAGAATTGCGTCATCAATATCAAATTTGTACTACTAGTAATATTAAGCTAAAAGCCTATGAGCAATCACTCTCTTCTGCTCAATTACAATTACAAGCAACACAACAGAGTTATCTTGGCGGGCAAAGAACTATGGTTGATGTATTGAATGCTGAAGAGTTACTTTACCGAGCCCAACAAGATTTAATAAAAGCTAAATATGATTATCTTCAAGCGTGGACATTATTACATCAATATACTAATAGATTAGATATTGAAAAAATAAAAATAATAGAGAGCTATTTTCAATAACACTAGCAGTAACGAATAAAAAGCATTTATATAATTAAGCCCTGTTAATGTAATATTAGCAAGGCTTAATTGAATCAATATTGATTACAATACTTTTTTAGCAAGCTCTTCATATCACTTCTTTTTACCGTACAGCATTAATACACGGTGAGTAAGAGCAATTGATGCCAGACCTATAAAACATTCAACTAAGAAAACTAGCATAAATCACCCCCATTCATAAGTACATTTTGTGTGGGCGGGGGTTCTGATAAAGTAAAGTGACTTGTCATATAGCGCTTAACTAACTCCGATTTAATGGACACAATTTAAACCTACCATTAAAAAGAAAAAGAGCAAAATAAATTTATTCACAAAACCTATTTTTTAATCGAGATCACATAAAAACAACACAAAAAATCAAATCTCTATCTTAAAAAATGCTGAAACTATTTTATATCACTCTTTATCATTGAAGTTAAAATACAATAACAATCAGCTAATTGAAGAAAATAAACGTTAAATCACCCTGTTTTTCAACCATTGGTTTGATTTTTAAGTTCTGCAATAATGACAATATCTCTTTTCTTTCAGGTCTCACCAAAACTATCGCTATCCCCTGGTATTGATTGTGTTCAATCAGCGAAATTAGCTGTGTAAGACTGTAATATTTATTTTTAACATCAGGGTAGTTTAATCCATAAGCCAACTCCCCTTTTGTTTCTGTTAAGCGAATATCTGTACGTTTTAGCATCCATGCAAGTGACGTTCCTATCCCCACTTCATCAGTCAATATATAGGGTTTATTTTTTAGTTGTTCAGTGTAGTGATTTAATACATTCTCTGGTGTACTTTTGCTTTCTACTTTATTAGGGATTGCAAAGCCTATAATTAAACTTAATCCAACCGAACAAAACATAGTTAGAAATTTATTTTTTGTAAAAAATGAGCTAATACCAACAATGCACCAAAATGAAAATCCCATAAATGCCAAAATGATTTTTACATTTTCGTCCGCTTGATACAGTGCCAGTTTATGAGAATAAAGTGAATAAATAAGAGCTAAGATACCAATTAATCCAAAACCAGTATTAATAAGTGCATTAATTTTATAAACCCTTTCATTATTACGAACGCTGAGTTCTTCCATATAGTGTGCAATTAATAGTGATAAAGGTACAAAACAAGGAAACATGTACGTCAGTAATTTTCCTTTAGATGCCGAAAAAAAACTAAAAAAGATAGCGAACCAAAAAAGAAAATAGATCGTTCCCTTTTTTAAAGAGAGTGCCGATTTTAAAGCGCCAAAGAGAAATCCTAACCACGGAATCAACCCAACGATAATGATAGGTAGATAAAACCACATTGGTTGCGATCTTGCTGAGTCTTTAGCGATAAAACGCTGAACATGTTCTACCCAGAAAAAGTAGTTCCAGTAGTCTGGTGCTTGTGTTGCAACAGAAAACACCCAAGGACCTGCAACAGCGACCATTGCTAACAGCGTAATAGGTGCATGATATAACGCTTCTTTAAAACGGGATTTGCTAATGGCTGTAACCAAGAAGACTAAAACGGGCAGAACAACAGCAATAAACCCTTTCGTTAAGAAACCCAAAGCACAGAAAACCCCCACAAAAATATAAGCTTTAATTCTCAACTTATTATTATTTGCAGATAATGCTAATAGGAAATAGTACATTGCGGCTGTAACAAAGAATGTAACGATAGGATCTAAAATATTGTAAGTGCCAATAGCAAAAACCAGAAAAGTTGAAAGAAACACCATCGATGCATTAAATGCAATATTACGGTTATTCCAAACAAGTATTGCAGCACGATAAATAAATAGACTCGTTAGTAAAGTCGAACTAACGACAACAATACGAACCGCAAAATGCCCATCACCAAAAATCCATTGAGCAATGCTATTTAACCAATAACCTAAAACAGGCTTTTCAAAATAGCGAATATCAAGTAAATAAGGTACAGACCAGTTTCCTGACACTAACATTTCTCGACTAACTTCAGCATAGCGTATTTCATCAGGTTGCCATAACAATCTAGATTCTAAGGGAATAAAATAAGTTAATAACACAAAAAGAAAAAGTAATAACCATTTGTATCTTTCTGTTACTTCAGCGTTCATAAATTTCCCAAGTTTAAAATAATGCTTAATCGCACCAATTAGAGAATTTATTTTATAAAAGATTCAATTATTATTTTTTAATTTATTCTTAATTGATAATTATTATCATTTTATATCTCAATAAAATAAAAAACAGCGATGAAAATTAAAAATAGCCAATAAATCATAGTGATTAGCATTTATTAAGAATAAATTAATGATTGCTTAAGTCAGTAGATTAACTTTATTATCGTTGTCGAAAAAAATATAAAATTTAAATAAGAAAAACTTTAGGTAATAATGAAACAAAAAAAGCCAAAGTAATAAGCTCCGGCTTTTATCATTAAAAAACTATTTTTATTAAAATTAATTATTTATTAAATTCTTTAAAAGCACCCATGGTGTTGGCAGCATACATAACTGAAGGACCACCTCCCATATAGATAGCAACACCTAGCGCTTCTGCTAGCTCTTGTTCTGTAGTCCCTAATTCAACTAATGTCTTAGTATGAAAACCAATACATCCATCACAACGATTTGCCACAGCAATAGAAATAGCAATCAACTCTTTAGTTTTAGCGTCAAGAGCACCTTCTTTTGAACCTGCTTTAGTCGTACTCATAAATGACTTCATTACTTCAGGGATATTCTGAGATAACGCCCCCATATTACCTGCGATATCTGCTACTATTTCTTGGTACTTGCTCATGATATTTTCCTTATATTATATTTTTTAATATAATATCAAATTATATAACTTGATCAAGTATAATTACGACTAAAAAAATTTCATATGAATTAGTAAGGATTTGAAATGTCGATTCTTGATGAATGGGCTGAACGCCATATTGAAAAAGCACTAAAAGAAGGCGAGCTTTCATCTTTAAAAGGAGAAGGTAAACCTTTAATACTTGATGATAATAGCCATGTTCCTGAAGCACTTAAAGCGAGTTATCATTTACTTAAAAATGCTGGATTTTTACCACCAGAGATGCAATATAGAAAAGAAGCATTATCTTTAGCTGAAATCTTAAGTTCATTATCTAAAACAGGTATTAAAGATGAACAGCTACAAAAACGTCTAAATTTACTTGAATTAAAGCTACAACAAGCGGGTATAGATACCCAATTTTTACATACGGATTATTCTACTCAGTTGGCTGAGAAATTAGCAAAACATCAAAAATAAAATAGCACTAAAATCATACAAGAATTTAAACGAATAAAGCCCATACATTGTTGTATGAGCTTGGATTACAACGAGATAATTTATCCTGCTGTTGGAGAGTAATAAATTGGAGAACCCGGACCAACAGGTAACTGAAATACGAAGACCCAAAAATAGAAAAGAAGTGACCAACCAATTAAGAAAATAATAGAGTATGGCAACATCATTGAGATCATTGTTCCTATACCTGTATCTTTCTTATATTTGGTAGCAACCGCTAATATCAATCCAAAGTAGCTCATCATCGGTGTAATAATATTTGTTACAGAATCTCCGATACGGTAAGCCGCTTGAATTGTCTCTGGTGCATAACCAGCAAGCATTAACATTGGTACAAAAATAGGTGCAGTTACAGCCCATTGCGCAGATGCTGAGCCAATCATTAAGTTAATAAAAGCACAAATTAGTATAAAGACGAAAAATAACACGCCACCATGCATATCAATGCTATTTAATAATGCCGCTCCTTTAACTGCAATCACTTGTCCAATATTGGTCCAACCAAAGAAAGCAACAAATTGTGCAGCAAAGAAAATAATAACCAAATAGAGCCCCAGCGTACTCATTGAGTTTGCCATGGCATCGACAATATCTTTATCTGTACGCATCGTTTTTGCCACCCAACCATACACAATGCCAGGGATAGCAAAAAATAGGAAAATAAAGACCACTATCGATTTTAAGAACGGAGAATTACCAATTAACCCTGTCTCTTGGTTTCTTAGCATGCCATTTTCGGGAATAACGGTTAGCGCTAAAATAGTAGCCATAACAGCGAAAGTTGCTGTTGCAGCCCATAGTGCTTTTCGTTCAAGTGCCGTTACTTGTGCCGCATTCTTTAAATCATTCTCTTCATCATCTAGACTATCACTGTTGTAAGGACCTAATTGTGGCTCTACAATTTTTTCAGTGATGATGTAGCCTAAGAAGGTAATCAAGAAAGTACTCACAAACATAAAGTACCAGTTTGCTTCAGCACCTACGATATAAGTTGGATCAATAATTCGCGCGGCTTGCTGAGTAATACCCGATAATAGCGGATCGATTGTTCCAAGTAATAAGTTGGCTGAGTAGCCACCAGATACCCCCGCAAACGCGGCTGCAAGCCCTGCTAATGGATGCCGACCTAACGAGTGGAAAATGATTGCTGATAGTGGGATTAACACCACATAGCCTAATTCAGCCGCAGTGTTAGACATAATACCAGCAAAAACAATTGCCAAGGTGGTCATTTTACGTGGCGCTTTCATAACGACTAAGCGCATTACCGCAGATAGCAACCCTGCTCGCTCTGCAATACCTACACCTAATAATGCCACCAGCACCGTACCTAAAGGTGCAAAACCAGTAAAGTTAGTAACAATGTTTGCCAAAATACGGCGAATGCCATCAGCATCTAATAGACTGATGATATGAATATAGCCATCTTCTGCTCGCCCTTTTGCACCTTCTGGACGCGGATCTTGAACAGTAACACCGAAGTATTCACCAATAGCTGAAGAGACAAGTAATATAGCAATTAAAATAATAAATAATATAACGGGATGTGGTAGTGCATTACCTAGCCATTCTACAGTACGTAGAAAGCGACTTCCTCCCTGCTTTTTTGTTTGCATAATTTATCCTTTTTATAAAAAAACAGAAAATGCACATTACACAACCAAATTTGTTTTTACTATCTGTAAATACCACAACTCTTTACGTTATTTTAACCAAACAAGATCAAAATAATAAATTTAATTATATTTTTATGCTTGTTTATCAAAACATTATAAATGAATATTTTAATTATAACCAACTTACATTAAAATTAATTTATAATATCTAAAATCGAAAAATGTGCATAAGTTAACATTTTTTAACATTTTATTGCCTTATTTTTAACCTATACCAGATTAAAACACTCTTTGAAAACCCAAGTAAGATTACTGAATACTCTGCAAAACCTGATAATCACAGATGAAATTACTATTTATGTGCAAAAAGTAAGAAATAAAAAAGTTATACAGGCATTTTTCATTACATGATCGCTTAAAAGGAGATGAAATATTTGAAGTTAATGGGGATAAAAAAGTGGCTGAATCAAGAAATGACCAAAGATAATAAAAGCTAAAATGTAATAAAAATAGAATAAAAAAAAGGCAAAGTCTCCTTTGCCCTACCAATAAGGTAATCAATCAAAAAAAGTATTTAATTCATATTAAAAGTTAGAGTTCGGTATTCATTGCATTTACTAGTATGAAAATATATCGGGTGTTGCATCTGCAATAACACGATTACATTTATCAAGACGCTTATTTTCTGAAGAAACCCTAGGAATAAAACAATCTTCAAAGAACCAATAAATTGGCGTATTTAAATGAACAGCTAAAGTGACCAAGTAGCTTAAATCAATTTTATTCATACCTCGTTCATAACGAGAGAATTGCTGTTGGCTAACACCTATTTTTTCAGCAATTTGCATACCGGTATAACCCAATTCTTTGCGCTTTTTCTGGATCCGTTTACCGACTAACGCATTAACATCAATATTATCTATAAAATCGTAATTCATCATAATATTCACCATTATCATGATTAAGGCATTGTTAAAATAATTGAACCCGAACCAGAAAAATGCCCTGGGGCTACACGACCATTTGTATGTAGAACTGATTTAACCTCTACAGGTATAGTGCCATTCTTAGGAACATTTATTACTGAGCCTGTTTCACCTGGGTAGCCATCAAGAAATAAATCGGCGTATAAGCTATTATCTGTTCGCAAAGGTACTCGCCCACTATCTGAGCCAGACGCAATAACCAGAACTTTCATTGCTAAATTACAAGTAATATTGATATTTTGAGCACGCGCTGCATTTTCTAAACTGACTTCATCAATATCACCATAATTAAGGTTTACTGCGCCTTCTGTTATTTTGCAGGCACCAACAGGTGGCGGTGCAATACCACATAATGATCCTGGTAATAAGCGACCATTAGGTGACCATCCCCCTTCGTTAGATTCATAAAATAATCCTACACACTCTTGGTTAGAGCTAAGGGGATCACCATCGTGTCGTGCCGTACCCTGAATGGGAAAACTTTCAGCGTTCATCACCGCTTCACGTACACCCGCTAAATAACGCTCTTTTTCAACACGAACAATACTTCTTACTGCCGAACCGGGAGAACCATTAGCATCATGCTTATGGTTGATTGTTATCCAACATTGGCTCCATCCATAACAAGGATTTGGCGTATTAGCAGGTTCAGGATCCCAGCGTTGAATAACATAGGTATAAGTTGCGTGAGCCGGTTCACCTTCAGAGTGCGTAATATAAGAAAAGATAGACGCCATTGCTGGCGCGGAAAATAGCAAGCCTATCGTGATAAATAGAGCCGGGAATCGTTTCAATATGAACATGTAAAACCTCAATTCTAATAATCAGTCATAATTCAAATGGAATGTCGCTATTGCACTAAACGGCCCTCGTTTAATCGCCTGATTGGCAATAGCATCTGGCTCTCCTTGAATAAAGGCATAGAAATGCAAAATAGTGTCACCCGAGTTCAATGAAAGTTTGTCTGTTTCTTTATTAACAGGCAGTGCATTGCCATTTTCAGATTCCAATCCAACAGCAATACCTGACGCTTGGCTTGCAGGGCTGATTGCTAAAAACCCTTGTCCTGCCATCGCCTGATTTTCATCACCTTTAAAGGTGATCCTGACATTTTTACCAATAGTGAGATCGCACTCTGATAAACGTATTTGAAATGGCTTACTCGGTGTTCTTTGATAGGCATAGAGGTTCTTATCAGGAATATTACCGAAATCGAGCTCTACCGTTTCATCCCCTGGTTTAATCGTGCAAGGTTCATCGACTAATATTCCGTGGAAATGCATATTGTCTTTCGCATTAAGCGCTGTCGCACTTAATCCAGCAAAAGTAGCTAACCCCAAAATAAAAGGAAGCGATACGCTTTTTATGTTCATTAATGCGCTCCTATTGGTACTCAGCTAACAACGTGGCAGACACCTCAAACGCACCTTCCGGCAGAGTACTACCCGGTCTTTTTACAGGTACAGCTTGAATTACAGGTGGATTTTCGGGTGATATCGCAATTCGTTTATTTAAAATAAACGGCTGTCCATTTTGCGTAAGATGAATACCCAAATCGGTAATATTGGTTTGTAATGCAGCTTCATCGAATTGAGTTTTAGGTCCAATAATCGATAGTCCTAAATCCCACCCTTTTACGTTGGGATCGCACACCAATTTATAATTCACCGCTTCGGTGTAATTAATGCCATCAACTTTATGGATCCCCACGTTATGACCAAAATAGACATCGATCATACCGTCATCACTGATAACACAAGGTGGTGGAACTAATAAGGTGCCAAATAATTTCATATTCGGATCATCTGCATTTGCAGCAAAAAAAGATCCACCGAGTAACGTAATCAGACATATTTTGGTTAATTTAATAAACACGGTGTTAGCTCCTTATTGGTATTCCACTCTAAGAGTGGCATTAGCGACAAAATCGCCTCCCACCAGTGTTTCTGCCTGATCTCGTACCGGAATTGCCTCTAACACAGGAAAATTAGGATAAGTAAAATCGACAGTTTTACCTAAGTTGAGTAATTTCCCTTGATAAAGAATACGAACACCTAATCCAGTGATATTGGTCAGCAAGGCATTATTATCAAACCCCGTTGCATTGCCGGTGATTGATACTTTCATGGCATTTGTTGGCATTTTTTCGCAAGTTGCACTGTATTGGATTGGCTTTTTATAACTCACCCCATCAATGCGCGTACTCATAACTTCACCAAAATCCACTTCAATCATCTTTCCACCGTTAATCACACACGGTGGTGGTGCAATAACATTTCCAGTAATATTGATATAGACAATGCCAGGAATAAGATCCTTTGCAGCCGCCCTTGCTGGCTGGCTCGCAACAGCAGTAGAACTCAGGCCACCAGTAAATGTTGCCAGAATAAAAATCAACACTGCTTTGCTTGTGTTAAACCGCTGTTCTATAAGCATAAAATAGACCTATTTAGTTTCCTGCTGATGTTTCTGTAACCTTACATTCATTGCCATTACAGCTAAATTTCAGTTGAGGGCGACCACCATAGTCATTGATGTAACTAAGCACGGGTGAAGCACCAAAAACAGCCGCATTTAAATTTAGTGTGCCAGTACTTTTTGGTGCGACCATAAGAGGCTGAAATCCATCAAGGCTTTTTCCTTTTAACGCAGTTAATCCATCAACCACAGTGACGTAATAAGGGGTCGGATTATTGACTTCATAACGATCGCCTTTTTTAGTTAAGGTGATTTTTTCCTGCCATGGATTCGTTAAATCTGTTTGGGTTGCGTAAATAGATGCTGGGCGATAAAACAGTTTAATGCGTGTTTGCAATGCAATTTGCAAAACATTGGGCTTATCACTACGAGGTGGAATTTCTCGTAAGTTAAAATAGAACACGCTTTCTCTATCTTGAGGAAGTTGAGCAATAGCCGGTAACGATTGTACTTTTACTTGGCTTTTATCTCCTGGTTCAATACGTTGAATCGGTGGCAGCACGATTAATGGGCTTTCAATACGTTCACCATTTTCGTTTTCCATCCAGCCTTGAGCCAAATAAGGTAATTCTTTATTTTGATTACTCACATTTAAGCTGACAGATTTATCTGCACCATTAAAAATAACGCGAGTTCTATCTAGTGCAATTGCGGCAATTGCCTGACTAGTAAATGCCATTCCAGCCAATAATGTGGTTGCTACAATCAATGAGCGCTTTGATAACATCATCTTTAATTACTCTTTTTGTCTGAAGTTGTTTTAATCTTGTGTTACTTATTCTCAATCGCCGTTAATTGGGGTTGAGATAATAATGGTTCTGCTTTTTTATCTACCGTGCCTGACGACGCGGTGCCATCACCGCAAGTAAGCAACAGCGATGTCATAAATTGCCCTTCAACTAAGGTAGGTATTATTATTTGACACTGTTCTTGACCATTCCAGCGAACAAGTAAGCGTTCATCTGTATTAATACCGCTGAGATAAACATTTCCACCGTCATTCACAATGCCTAACTCACGCCCTTTTTCCGTGGTAACCGAGGCACCAAATGGTGGGTAAGTTCCATCTTTTAGGCGAATAACTGCCATCGCTTTTTGACCAGTAACAACATCAAAGCGGCGATAACCTATCGAGCCTTCAGTAAGGGTTAATTGTTGAATTGAACGCAGTGCCTCAACGTTTTCTGGCAATTGTTCAAGATCGATACTGGCACTACTGCGATAGTAGTCATTGATATCGGGTAGTACTGCTTTACCAAAATAGTTACTGCGCGAAATAGCCCCAATGCTTTTAACGGGTACATCAGCAATACCATCAGTATCGACTAATAAACGCGTACTTCCGGTTCTATTGATGCGGTGTAAAGCGCCACCTTGAGGTGTTAACGTTGCACCACCTTGTAGCGACAAGGCTGCCGACGTGTGTTCGCCATCAATATAACTGGCACTTGCCGTAACTAATGCAGAATCGGCATAGTGTAAATAATAACCATCCGCTGACGCTTTACCGTTACTACTAATACCGGTGCCTAAACGATAACTATTATTTTCATCAAGACGGTCGTAATAACTGACGTTATGAGAATTACCGTGTCTATTAATTACCGTGTTATAGCTGATTGTTGCGCGATCGCTCCAAGGCATACTGACATTCATATATAAGCCGTTGTCATTTGTGCCGTTAAATTTGTTACGAAAAGCAGACATGCTGATATTGATATTTTTATAGCGACCAATATCCATGGTTTTTGCTAACGACAAGTTATAACTGTCGTTATTTGGCTTATTCCAATAAGTTTGATGACTATAGTTTAAGTATGCGCTAAGTCCCCATTCAGGAAACTGCTTACTAAACATAATGGTATACAGCTCTTTATTGTGATCTTCTGTACCATCGCGATAGCGGCGATCTAAGTACTGATTCATACTCATAAAGTCACGTTCAGAGAAGCGATAACCCGCGAACGTTACCTGTCCATTAATCGCTTCAAAACGTTTAGAGTAACTAAGTCGATATGAACCACCGTGATAATTTTTATCATCACTAGGAATTCTTGCCCATGAGTGTGTGGCATCAAAAGAGATAGCACCTAACGCCATAAGATCTCGACCAATACCAATAGCTGCCGAGTTATAGTCGCCAGAAACTAACGAACCACCATAAAGCGACCAACCGTTACTTATCCCCCATGAGAATTCACCCATACCAAAAACGGGACCTTCAGTATTATGATCAATATCAGACGGTTTACCGGCTGAGATCTTATATTGCACTCTGCCCGGGCGTGTTAAATACGGAATGCTCGCAGTATCCATTTGGAACTCTTGAACCGAGCCATCTTGCTCTTCAATACGAACATCAAGCTTACCGCTAACAGCATCGTTAATATCTTGAATACGAAAAGGACCCGGGGCTACTTGAGTTTCATAAATAACGCGACCTTGCTGGCTAATCGTTACTTTGGCATTCGTTTTAGCGACACCCGTTACTTCTGGCGCATAACCTCGTAAGTTAGGGGGTAACATATTGTCGTCAGTTGCCAAGTTAACCCCCGTGAAACGGAAGTTATCGAAAATATCAGAGCGAGAGAACGTCTCTCCCATAACCAAACGGGCACCCCATTCAGTTATTGCTCTATAAAGATAATATTGGCTCCATTTCCAATTATTCTCTGTGCTATCAGGAATACCTGTCGTATGGCGGTAACTTCCCTGCCAATCAGCACGAAAACGCCACACACCAAGGTTAGCGCCCATAGTTCCCATACCCGTAAGCTGTTGTTGTTGCTTACCTTGAGAAGGGTTAGTCACATTGGCGTTAACGTTATAGTCAAAAATAAGTCCAGAGATACCGTTATCCCAGCGAGAAGGTGGATCCCAATTCGGTGCTGAATATTCAAGATAAGCTTGTGGAATGGTAAGTAATAAGTTGCCACTACCCAAACTTGCACTGATGGTCATTCCTGGTAATGATGAAATATCAAGACAAGTGCCATCATCTTTGAATCTTACTTTTTCAGCCCATTCAGGATTTAAACCTAATTGATGGACTAAATCAGAAGGAAGGCAAGGTTCGCTGGCTTTAGGATCGTTTTCTGGCACGACATATTCGATGTTATAGATATCAGCCAGTTCATTGTTATTAACTCGAACAATAAATTCATATTTGCCCGGCATAATATAGCCAGCACGAGAGAAATCCGATAAATCAATATTTTGTTTGTCTTTAAGATCCAAAATATCGGCATTAAATTCAATGTCGCTATTTGCTAAAGCTGAACTTGAAATACCAGAAATAATTAAATAGATCAGTACAGCAACAGGCCGAATAGCATGTTGTTTTTTCTTTTTTTCCGTCCCTAAACAAACGGTTTTGAATGATTTAGCCATAAATAATCCAACCCGATCCATTTAATAATATTCCAGCTTAAAGCGCAGCGTCGTTTGGTAGTTTCCTGCTTTTGGTATGTCGTTATTTTTTACTATTCGCGCCTGATAAAGTAATGCCATTGATTTAGAATCTATACCCACTGCAGGTAAAGGCTGTCCTGGAATTGCTTGCCGACCATATCGGTCTGCTATCGCTAATGAAGCACCTTTCGCTTCACCGAAAAGTTGAAAATTGCCACTTTGAGAAGGTCCCTCAAAGGTTGCAATAAAACGAGGGTTATCTGCTTCTTTGCCTTTTTGCTCGACAAGTGTGCATTCGGTTAATCTGATAGAAAAATAATCAATGGGTCCACTTCCTTGAGTCACTAAAGTAGGAATAGACACCGTAGTAAGAGGGATCACTTGATAACGACTTCCTGCCGATATAGCACATGATGGTTCTAAAATGGTCCCCTGAAGATTAAGTGTCCCAAATCGCTGATGCATTTTCTTATCTTGTTTTACATCACTTGCTATCACTTGCTCAGTGAATAAACTGACGGCAAGACATAGCAACAGTGGTGTCATCTTGCGATTCATATTTTTCTCCGTAAGAAAAAATCGTTAAAAAATAGACACAGGAAATAAAGCTCTGTATATCCTTATACAGAGCTGCTTTTTCTTACTGATAAGTCAGTGCGAAAGTTGCGATAGCAGTGAAGTCACCTGGAACAGCTGCTTCTGCTGTAGAACCTTGTAAGTAAGCAGCGAAGTTCAGGTCGTTGTTACCATCACGTAAAGTTTGAGCAGCACTTGGTGTGCCTAATTTGATTTGTTGACCACCCGCATCGGTGATAACAACAGCAGCATTTTTAGCGATACCTTCAATGCCTAAAGAACCCGCTAAAATGTCAGCAGCTTCAGAACCAGTGAAAGTTGTTTGAACTGATTTATAAGTTTCAGTTGTACAGTTAGTTAAAGAAATTTTAAAATCACGAGAGTTACTACGACCACCATCTTTTAATGCAGAAGTAGCAACTTGTCCTAATGGTACAGTTTGATTTTCTGTATCAGGCGTAATTGAACATGGAGCGTCAATAATAGAACCAACAAATTTAACTGTACCATGACCTTGGTCTTTTACTGGATCAGCAGCGAAAGCAGAGCCAGCAGCAACAGATAAACCTAAACCTAGAACTAATGCTAATTTATTTAATTTCATCTTTTTGTTTCCTGAAATATAAAGGACGAAGACATTAAAAATAATAAATTTGTTAGAAATGAATTATTCCTAACAAGGTGACTCACTTATTGAGTTTTTTAATTTTGGTATACCTAAGCCCGTCCTAATCGAAATTAAATATCGTTAGAAACAAAACAAAATACACCAAATTGTTTTGTTAAAAATATTCCACTCGACCAGATTCATTTTTAGATAATCATTCTTTAAATTTCAGAAAAAGAGCATATAGCTCTAGGTGTAACTACTACACTTTGTGAAAAAAGTAAAAAAAATTATTTCAAGACTTTAAACAAAGTAACCAATAGTTTATGTATGTAAAAATAATGATATATATCAATATGTTAAATATATTAAGGATGTGGGGAATATTAAATTTGACTTAAGTGAGAAGCCAGAGAATAATAGTAAACAATTTGGTGTATTCTGTTTATTTCTCTAAATACGAGTAATCTTTCCTACATATCTTCTCTTCATAAGTCTAACCAGACACTCCTCTTTTCTAAAAACAAATAAACTTTCAATAAACTTGTTTAAAATTAGCAAGTAAAATGACAAGTATAAAAAAAACACAACACTTTATTGATGCATATTAATTGCTATAGTGATGCATCAAATGACTCTTACTCACTATTATCTCATTGAAAAGGTTACGAAAAATGAAGCAGCGCAAATTTCTTACTCGTTTTGAGATCAATTCAATTTTGAAGCAAGCCAAAGAAGGTAGGTATCCAGAAAGAGATTACTGCATGTTTTTAATGTGTTTTTTGCATGGTTTTCGTGTTAGTGAGTTGTGCCGATTAACCTTAAGTGATATTGATTTAGAAAGTAGAATTATCTATGTCAGGCGCTTAAAAGGTGGATTGTCGACAACTCAACCGATTATTGAAGAAGAGTATGAAGCGTTAGTTAACTGGTTGAAAAAAAGAGAAACCTGGAGAGAAGCAGACTCAGAATGGGTTTTTTTATCCCAAAAAACAGGCGCTATTTCTCGCCAGCAAGTCTATGGTTTACTTAGACGTTTAGGTAAAGAAGCTAATGTATCCGTCATTCCCCATCCCCACATGCTACGCCATGCCTGCGGCTATGCACTCGCTGATTTAGGTAGAGATACCCGTCTAATCCAAGACTATTTAGGTCACCGCAATATTTCACATACCGTTATCTATACTGCAAGTAATTCAAAACGTTTTTTTAATATCTGGGAAACAAGAACTTAACAACTGGAATTTGATTAATATATTCTTGAACAATTAATATAGAAAATATAATAGCCTGTTATTTTACAATAAGAATAAAGGTAATTTTGCAATAATTAAGTAAATTAGGAATTGTTTTATAAAAAAATAAATAGTGAGTATTCTAGGTATTAATAATTTATTAATGATAATTTCGGAATAAAGATATTAATTAATTAAGTGCTCTTTTTTGGATTATCATTATTAAATAGATTCAAATTGATATTAAGAGATTACTCATTAAAAACATTTACTATTTAATGTTTAAATTTCAACCAATCAAGAAGGGTATGTAAGGCAATAATTTACTAGTCATTTCACTTTTATCATTTGTTTCTTATGCACACGCTATCATATGACACTATCCCCTACGTTATCGTTTGGGGATAGTTATGAATCATCTATGTAATCAACAAACTACCCTTTCACACAGACCACTTGGCGTAATGTATGAACAATCTCGACTAATGATGACTGCGCCTTCATTACTGCATCAATATCTTTATATGCCATCGGGATTTCATCAATCACATCTTCATCTTTACGGCACTCCACATGCGCTGTTGCCCTAATTTGATCTTCAATACTAAAGGCTTTTTTAGCCGCGGTTCTGCTCATCACTCGCCCTGCGCCGTGGCTACAAGAGCAGAAGCTTTCAGCATTTCCTTTTCCTCGAACAATAAAACTTTTAGCCCCCATAGAGCCAGGAATGATCCCCCACTCCCCTTTTTGAGCTGAAACAGCACCTTTTCGGGTAACGAGAACTTCTTCACCAAAGTGCATCTCTTTTTGCACATAGTTATGGTGACAGTTTACCGCCTGCTGTTGTGTGGAAAATGGCTTACTAATTTGTGATGATAATGCTGCAAGTACACGTTCCATCATAATTTCACGGTTATGACGAGCAAAATCCTGAGCCCACTCAACCGCTTCTATATAGTCATCATAAAAAAGAGTTCCCTCTTTTAGATAAGCAAGGTTTCTGTCTGGCAAATTAGCCAGATGTTCACGCATATCCTCTTGTGCCATTTGGATAAATAGTGTTCCGATAGCGTTACCAACACCACGAGATCCGCTATGTAGCATTACCCAAACGTTATCTGCTTCATCAAGACATAACTCAATAAAGTGATTTCCGGTTCCTAACGTACCAAGATGATGATAGTTATTTGTTTTCAATAACCGTGGGTATTTATCCGTTAAGACTTTAAAACGTCCTTCAAGTTGTTGCCAGTGTTGAGCAACAATTTCAGGTGGTTGATACCAAGCACCACGGTCATTTCCTGAACGGGTACTTGTTCTTCCATGAGGAACCGCCTTTTCTATCGCGGTTCTAATCGCAAACAAATTATCTGGCAAATCATTTGCGTGTAACGATGTACGTACTGCAATCATTCCACAGCCAATATCGACGCCAACCGCAGCGGGAATAATCGCACCTTTAGTTGGAATAACACTTCCTATTGTTGAGCCTTTTCCTAAGTGAACATCGGGCATAACCGCCATATGTTTAAAAATAAAAGGCATTTTAGCGGTATTGATAAGCTGGTTTAGCGCATCTTTTTCAACAGGAACACCATTGGTCCACATCTTAATATCTGAAGTTCCCACCGCTTGTACTAATTGGTAATCCTGTTTCATTCTTGTGCTCCTTTGATTTGCACTAATCCATTTAATACCTGGTCTAAACCACCATAAACGGAAATTCTATCAATTCTTTCGGCAATACGTTCTACGGTTTCCAACTCTTTAAGTCGTAATGCTACAGGGTTGTTTTCCATTACTTTTGCCGTATTCAATAATGAACGTGTTGCTGATGTCTCTTCTCGGCGGCGAATAACATTTGCTTGTGCAGATTTTTCTGCTTCGACAACCTGCGCTAAAATTGTTTTCATTTCTCCGGGTAAAACAATGTCTTTTACCCCTAAAGACGCAACTTCAATACCATATCCAGCGGTAACTTGGTCTATCTTTTCACTCACTAAGCTATCGATAAGTGATTTATTCTCTAGTAATTCATCAAGTGTTCGTGTTCCTACTGCTTCACGCAAAGCAAACTGCAACTCTTTATATAAGAACTCAAGAGGCGAACTCAGTTGTTGATAAGCAAGCAATACATCGCTATAACGCCAGTTGGCGGATAAGTTGATACGCAACGTTACTTTATCTTTGGTTAAAATTTCCTGCCCACTTACATCCAAAGATTGCAATCGCATATCGACCACTTCAACATCAATTTTGTGTTGATAACGCCAATACCCTTTTAACCCTGAAGTTAACAATGATTGTATTTCACCATCAATACGAATGATGCCGGCATGCCATGCAGGAATATCCACATTCAATAGCCCATCGCTTCCTTTTACTATTTGATTGCGTAATTTTGGCTGTTGTAATTTTTTTAGTAACACTGCTGGCACTTCTAGCTCTGTTGCTGGCAAGATCTCAAGAGCGCGCTCTGCATAACGCCAATATAAACGACGCGTTCCGGGTGCTAAAATCTCTTTGAGAATACCATTCTCATATAAAAGCCCTATTTGCTCATCCGATAGCACAATGTCAAAACCATACTCTTCAATCCACTGAGGATAGTATTGACGTAAAAATTCTGCTTTTTCACTCTCTAATGCTGCGCCATTTAAGGCGAACACATCCGCACTTAGCGCACGCTTAAAATCAATAAATTTATGTTCGCCTGCGGTTAACACTTTTATGTATTCATCTTTTTTCTTTAAAAGCGCTAACTGACCTTGTTTCACGATTATTGTTGTTTTTATCATTTTTGTTTTCTCTTCTTCTATATGTTCGTTTTTATTGCTTATATTGTGGGCTTACTTTTCCACGAGCCTTCTTTGCGAAACCGAAGGGAAAAGAAAAAAGGAACGATACTCTGTTTGTTTCTTCTTCTGCCAACAATCCAGCTCAGATGCTGGTGGATAAGTAAGGTGGCTATACATCCGCCACAACAATTTATTATTTACATTTGGAGGTGTAATTGGTTTTAGTGTCAGGAATCGAACCTAAAAATAACCGGCTTCACTAATCAGCGTCTTATTTTTAAAGGAACACATGCAGATAACACCTTTCGCTGTTCTTTATGTGCCTACCAGATCCAGAATCTGTTTTCAGACGATAAGAATATTGCCAATATCGTGCCAACTTTTTAAAACAAGAAAAAAATATTTTTAATGCATTGATTAATAATCAAAAAATAAATAATCGCAAAATAACAGCCATCAATAGAACTAAAAAATAACCATAGAAGCTTATCTTTTTATCTAGTAGATTATAAATATAGATAAATAGAATGGATGATATGATGAAACGCAAAGTGGTGATTGGTATTTTAGGGACAACATTAGATAAAAGAGGGAAAAGCCAGAAAAGATGGAATTTATGGCGACCCACTGTTGCAATTTGTCAGCAAGCGGCATTTCCAGTGAGTAAATTGGTGATGATCCACCAACCAAATGATTCAACACTTGCCTGTCGCATAACGGAAGATATTAGTGTTATCTCTCCTCACATACAGGTTTTGCCTTATGAAATTGATATCGGTGATCCTTGGGATTTAGAAGAGGTTTATAGCCACTTCCTTGATTTTGCTGTTAACTACCCTTTTGATACTGAAAATGAAGAATATTATGTGCATATCACAACAGGTACACATATTGCTCAGATCTGTTGGTTCTTGTTAACTGAAGCTCATTACTTACCTGCAAAATTATTGCAAACCTCACCATCAACAAAAATTGAAGATGAAAATGATGAGCAAAAAAGCCAATCAGCTATCGGTAGCTATGCTGTTATCGACCTTGATTTAAACCAATATGCCAAATTAACCAGCCGATTTGAGCACTATCATACTGAGTCGTTATCTTTTTTAAAATCGGGTATTGCAACACGTAATGAACGCTTTAATAGATTGATAGAACAAATCGAACGCGTTGCTTTACGCTCTTTTGCACCTATTTTGCTCACAGGTCCTACTGGTGCAGGTAAATCATTCCTTGCACAACGAATTTATCAATTACGTCAATCTCGCCACTTTGTAAAAGGACGTTTTATCGCCGTTAACTGTGCAACTTTACGTGGTGATAATGCAATGTCCACACTATTTGGTCATGTAAAAGGTGCTTTTACAGGGGCATTACAAGCTCGCCAAGGACTGCTAAGAGAGGCTGATCAGGGAATTTTATTTCTTGATGAAATTGCGGAACTTGGTTTAGATGAACAGGCAATGCTACTTAAGGCAATAGAAGAGAAATCTTTCTACCCTTATGGATCAGATACTGAAGTCCAAAGTGATTTTCAACTTATTGCTGGTACACACCGCAATATGGATAAGCAAATTGAGCAAGGGCTTTTTCGTGAAGATCTCTATGCTCGAATAAATATGTGGTCTTTTCATTTACCCAGTCTTGCACAACGAAAAGAAGATATCGAACCCAATATCGAATATGAACTACAAAATTTTGCTCAACTCTATCAAAAATCTATTCGTTTTAATCGGGATGCAAAATTACACTACATTCAATTTGCAACTTCAGAACATGCCATATGGCGCGGCAATTTTAGAGAACTGAGTGCCAGTATAACCAGAATGGCGACACTAGCCGAGAATGGTCGCATTACACAAACCTTGGTTGATGAAGAGATCTCTCGCTTAAAACAGAATTGGGGAATTTCTTCGCCTCCTTTATTCGATCAATCAGATCTTGATCTTTTCGATCTGAGTCAGCTTAATACGGTTATTAATACTTGCCAACGATCTTCGACGCTTTCTGAAGCAGGTCGAAAACTTTTTGCAGTATCTAGACAAAATAAAAAACAACCCAACGATGCCGATCGTTTACGCAAATATCTGGCTAAATTTGATTTAAGTTGGGATCAAATTCAAAACGGAGAATAATATCTAAATATGGAGCTAACTTTTCTTGGCACCAATGCCGGCGTTCCTTCAAAAGAACGCAATGTCACCAGTATGGTGCTTGATTTACAAAATAAACAAAAAAGTATGTGGATGTTTGATTGTGGTGAAGCTACCCAACATCAAATTTTGCATACGCGCGTAAAAGTACCGCGTTTAAATAAAATTTTTATTACCCATTTACATGGTGATCATATTTTTGGTTTACCGGGATTACTCTGTAGTCGTTCAATGGGGGGAACCGAAACACTATTAACTGTTTATGGTCCTACTGGGATTAAAGCATTTATAGAGACATCACTGAATTTAAGTCACTCTTATCTGACATACCCGATAAATATTGTTGAAATAGACCAAGCGGGTTTTCTGTTTGAGGAAGAAGGCATCAAAGTGAGTTGTGAAGCACTGTCTCACCCAGTACCTTGTTTTGGTTTTCGTTTAGAAGAAGAAAATAGTTTAGGTAAATTAGATGCCGAAAAACTAAAAGCTGAAAATATTCCATCAGGTCCTTGGCTTCAAGATTTAAAACAAGGGAAAATAGTCACATTACCCGATGGCAGAAAAGTCGATGGAAAAAATTACATTGGTCCTGAAATCAAAGGTCGTTGTATTGCGATATTTGGTGATACTCAACCCACACCATCAGCATTAACGCTGGCAAATAATACTGATGTTATGGTACATGAAGCCACCTTTAAACATGAAATGGCAGAGCAAGCAAATAGTCGAGGTCATTCAACCACAGTACAAGCGGCAGAATTAGCAAAAGCGGCTAATAGCAAAAAGCTTATTATTACGCATATCAGTAGCCGTTATTTACCTGAAGACACACCTGAACTGTTAGCAGAATGTCACCAAGTGTTTGAAAATACCGAGCTTGCTTCTGACTTTGCTATTTTTAAATTGTAGCGCCCTCTTTCTTCTATATTGAAGCAACCTAAAACCATATAGAAGAAAGAAATTAAAATAAGCGATCTATATGGTAACTACTTCTCTTCTAAAGAAGTCATTTTGGTTCGCTTTATCTTGCCATCTTGTAAAATAAAATTCACTTTTCCATCCCAAAATTCAGCTAAAAAGACATCTTCTGGTTTTTGAATATTTTGTCTTGTCATCTCTTCTTTTAACCAGGCTTCATCTTTATCTATTTGCTCTAATTCTGAAGCCCGGATCACACCATCTTTCATCACAATTAAAGATGGCATTTGTGCACCATCGCACACTACGGTTATTTGCCCATCAGGTTCAATTTGTGCATAGTTAACTTCTTGAAAAGAATGAATTCCTTGTGCATGAAGTCGAGAAGTAATATTAAGAATATCAATTTTATTCTTCTTCTCGGTGATATTTTCCATAATAAACTCTCCTTTCTTAATAATCGGAATAGGATTACCTATTGCCACTGCTCGGAAAAAATTAAATGTTTTACTAATATAATTTAGAAAGGAGATAAAACAGACACCAATAAGAAAAACGGTTACATATTGATATAGCGGAATAGCATCAGTGTAGATAACCCCTCCCATAATCCCACCCAAGACAAAATTACCAATGAAATCAATAGGTGTTAGCTGTGAAAGCTGCGTTTTTCCTGATAAATTCATATGAGCTAATATAATTGTAAACCCGATAATAAACTTAATAATGACAAGAAAATAATACTCCATTAGATGCTCACTTTTTAAAAATTGCTATTTATGATTATAAAACAAAAAATATTTACTGATGAAAATCCCAGAAAAATCATTATGTTCTTTATTAGATTTGACTAAGAATAAACACTTAATATACTTAGCCTTGTTGATTTTAAGAGTATAGCTATACTTATTATTATCACTTTAAGATAGTCTCTTAATATCAACTTATGGATTCTCGTATTTTTCTTACGTTAAACGAGATATTACCTAATTGTTTTGGATACATACTCTGGAGATAAAAATGAATAAAAAACTATTGGCTTCTTTAATTCTAGCAGGTCTTGTTACCATTACAGCAGGTTGTGATGATTCTTCTAAAAAAGTAGATGAGAGTATCGATAAAGCAAAAGAAACAGCCACCCAAGTTAGCGAAACAGCGCAAGATAAAGCGAATGAGCTAACTGAACAAGCAAAAGAAAAGGCTGCTGACTTAAAAGAAGATGCCTCAGCTAAAGCAGATGAATTAACAGAACAAGCTCAAGAGCTTAAAGATAAAGCTCAGCAAAAAGCTGACGAGTTAAAATCTCAGACTGATGAAAAAACAGATGCATTAAAAGAGAGTGTCTCTCAAAAAGCAGATGAATTAAAAGATTCAGCTTCAGCAAAAGCGGATGAAATAAAACAAAGCTTAGATGCTGAAAGTAATAAATTATCTGAAAAAGCAGCTGATTTAAAACAAGATGCAACGACCACCGCTGAAAACTTATCACAAGATGCAGATAAAAAAGTAGACCAACTAAAAGAAGACGCAGCAAAAACAAGTGACGAGCTAAAACAACAAGCTCAAGATGCAGAAAAGAAAGCATTAGATAAAGCTGACGAACTAACCGATCAAGCAAAACAAAAAATTGCTGATTTGAAAGCTGAAAATAAATAATCTAATTTCAGAAATTTTGATGTTACAAAAGCCAGTTACTTTAAACTGGCTTTTTTTGTGCAAAAAAACAGCTGGGGTTGATCGATTAAGCAAAAAATGTAACCATGTTCTCCTTTTTTCAACAGGAGAAACCTATTAAATTGTCGAAAGACTTGCCATCACAAATAATTAACACATTGATTTAATTGCAATATTCTTCATCTTGCGGAAAAAGTAATTTATATCCGTCCTTTTATAAAACTTCAATCTTATCTGATGTTTTATTCAAATTTTCTTATGAACTTTTCTTTTTCTGGTGCTTGATACAAAAAATCAGAAAAGAGATAGCGAAAAGTCTCTTTCTAAGAAAAATAACAAAAATAGGTTAGTTATGAGTCAACAAAACGATGTAATACCGACAAAAGTTAGGATGAAAATTAATCCTCCTGTTTTTTACACATCAGCAATATTAATTCTACTTGTTGTTGGATTCTCAGCACTCTTCCCTGATTTAGCAAATGATAAGCTAAGTCATCTTCAGGAAAATCTCTTCACTAATGCAAGTTGGTTTTATATTCTTGCCGTTGCATTGATTTTGCTGAGTGTGACTTATTTGGGGCTTTCCCGTTTTGGTGAAATAAAGCTAGGACCTGACCATGCTCGCCCTCATTTTAGTTACTTTGCTTGGTTTGCCATGCTGTTTTCTGCGGGTATGGGCATTGGCTTAATGTTTTTTGGTGTTGCAGAACCGGTAATGCATTATTTAATGCCTCCTACTGGAGAAGCTCAAACCATAGAAGCGGCAAAAGAAGCCATGCGATTAACCTTTTTCCACTGGGGACTACACGCTTGGGCAATTTACGCCATTGTTGCGTTAATTTTAGCTTTCTTCTCTTATCGTCATGGTTTGCCATTAACACTACGTTCAGCACTTTATCCTATTATTGGTGATCGTATACATGGTCCTATTGGTCATGCCGTGGATATTTTTGCTGTTATGGGAACGGTATTTGGCGTAGCAACATCTCTAGGTTTTGGTGTTTTACAAGTTAATGCGGGTTTAAATCACCTTTTTGATGTTCCTATTAATCCAACCGTTCAAGTCATTCTAATTGTTGTAATAACCGGTCTTGCAACTATTTCTGTTGTTTCTGGATTAGAAAAAGGGATCCGCTTTTTATCCGAACTCAACTTAGGTTTAGCCGTTATTCTTCTTTTATTAGTGATTATCCTCGGTCCAACTGTATTGATATTAAAATCTTTTGTTGAAAATACCGGGGGATATTTATCTGAGATTGTGAGTAAAACCTTTAATCTTTATGCTTATGAACCGAAATCTAGCGATTGGTTAGGAGGATGGACACTGCTTTATTGGGGGTGGTGGCTTTCATGGTCTCCTTTTGTTGGTATGTTTATCGCTCGAATATCTCGTGGTCGAACTATCCGTGAATTTGTTGTCGGTGTCCTGTTTGTTCCCGCTGGCTTTACTTTACTTTGGATGACAGTATTTGGTAATACCGCAATCCATTTAATAAAAGATAAAGGTGCCGAGGCTCTCGCCAATATTGTGCAACAAGATGTCTCCTTAGCCTTATTTGAATTCTTAAACTATTTTCCATTCTCATCTGTTTTATCCTTTTTTGCCATGCTGATGGTCATTGTGTTTTTTGTTACCTCTGCTGACTCGGGAGCTATGGTTGTGGATACCTTAGCCTCTGGTGGAGACAGCGAAACACCGGTATGGCAACGTATTTTTTGGGCAGCATTAATGGGTATTTCAGCAATCACTTTATTGTTAGCGGGGGGATTAAGCTCACTACAAACTGTCACAATTGCCAGTGCATTGCCTTTTTCTATCGTTCTGCTTGCTTCTATTTATGGATTAATAAAAGCATTACGTATTGATGTACATAAACGTGACAGCCAACAACTTGCGACAATTGCACCACAAGCAAGCCGTAATCCTATTCCTTGGCAGCGCCGTTTAAGAAATATCGCCTATTTTCCAAAACGTTCCCATGTAAAACGTTTTGTGGATGAAGTCGTTCACCCTTCAATGGAAATGGTCTCTGCCGAATTAAGCAAACAAGGTATTCAATGTCATATTGAAAATAGCGATGAAAGTCGTATTGGGTTTGAAGTCGATTTAGGTGATGACTTGAACTTTTTCTATGAAGTACGCTTACGATTTTATACTCAACCCGCATTTGCTTTAACCGGTTTAAGCGATGAAGAAAAAGATGAAGAGCATAAATATTATCGTGCGGAAATTCATTTAAAAGAAGGTGGGCAAGATTATGATGTGATGGGCTGGACAAAAGAGCAGATCATTCATGATATTCTTGACCAATATGAAAAACACATTCACTTCTTGCATGTGTTAGGTAAGCAATAAAAGTACCGATTAAGATTAATTGAGCCGAAATGACATAACCCGCATTTCGGCTCTGAAAAATTGTCATCACATTTGTTGCAACCACTGTACTTTCTTTCTCTCTCTCGTCCTTGAATATTGCGTTCAGACACTCTTTTATCCTTGAATTATCACCTTCAAGTCAAATACTTTGATGTTCACCAAATAAAAATAGCGGTCAGTCATTGCTGATGTTATTGCCAGTTTTAACTAGAACTATTTTTCTGGGGTATCCATATTTTCTGTATTCAGCGCAATTAACTCTTTTAATAACCCAGATAAGCACTGTAACTTTTCAGTTGAGAATTTTTGTTCTAATAATTGGTAGCCTTCATCAATTTTAGGCTGAATTTTATCGTATAAGTTTTGACCATTGACGGAGAGGGAAACAAACAACTTACGTTGGTCACTCACTGGTTTTAATCGGCAAATAAGCTCATCCCTTTCCATTCGGATCAGAATTCCAGTAAGGCTAGGTCGCAAAATACAGGCTTTTTGCGCTAATTCATGAAAATCGATAGAACGCTTATCTGCAAGTACTCGAATAATCCGCCACTGCTGTTCTGTCAAATTATGCGCTTTAAGAACGGGGCGAAAAAAACCCATCGCTGATTCCCGAGCTTGTAATAGCGCGATAGTTAATGATTCATGCATAATCAAGAATCTCTTTATAAGTGTTATAGGTGAAATGATGAAAAATCGCTTAATATAGACAGTGAAAAAGTACCGCTATTTATGATTTACAAAATGAACTATATTCTAAGAATAAACTATTTTTTACAATTATTCATATTAACAAATAAATAAACTTGACTCAATTTTTGCAATTTTTCATTTATCTTGCAATTGATGACTCTTATCATTTAATCGCTAATTCCCCTAATCCCACGGCATTACGCCTTAATCAAAGCTTGGCAATTCGTGTTATTTTTCTTATCGATATCTAAATTTAGCTATTCCTAGCGCAATAAATTATGAATAATCAGCACTAGCGATAAGGTTGTCTCACCGCTTTTTGAGATAAAGTTAACAAGTTGTAACAAAGAAAGATTGCTATCTTGGTTCATGCGCGGTAGCGTTACGGCTTTAAACTGACGCAACAAAGAAACCATCATAATTTGTGCAACTTTGTTTAGCGTTCGTAATTAGATAACTTGCCCTTGGTCTGTTACCTAATTAGTGATTATTTTAAGTGAAGACGCCCACAGACGAGAAGTCTGGTAGTAGGAGTAAAAAATGTCTGAGGAAAAACAGGCTAACCCACTTTTTCGCGATGCGATGGCAAGCTTAGGCGCAGCTGTCAATATCGTTGCAACAAATGGCGATGCAGGATGCTGTGGTTTAACCGCCACTGCGGTATGTTCAGTAACTGATAACCCACCTACTGTTATGGTTTGCATCAACAGTAAAAGTCAAATGAACACCGTATTTCAAGAAAATGGCAAATTAAGCATCAATATCTTAAATCACGAACAAGAAGAGATGGCTTGTCATTTTGCCGGAATGACAGGGCTTACAATGGCAGATCGTTTTACTCAACCAGGATGGCAAAATGGGCAATTACAGCAGCCCATTTTAGAAAATGCACTCGCCACTCTTGAGGGAGATATTTATGATGTGCGACAAGTCGGCACTCATTTTGTTTATATGGCAGAAATTAAACATATCTCAGTTCGCGAAGATGGTAATGGCCTTATCTATTTCAAGCGTCGTTTCCATTCTGTTAAAAATGAACTAGCTCCTATCACAGTTTAATTTTCTTCCACTCTTTTCTTGAGACAAAAAAACGCACTTTATTAAGCGCGTTTTTTTGTTATTTACTCATGGTATATTCCCAAATAATTAAATACTTATTTAAAATAAATGAATAATTATATTATGAGTGTTAAAGATACAATATTGGGGTGCCTATTAAATAATTATTAACATCTGTTTGTTATAAGAGTATATATTCTTATTATAACGAAAATTTTCTTTCTATAATCAATGAGTCATATTACAAGAAAGTTTTTATTATACTTTTTATTGTTTATTCTTATTTAGTTTCACACGATTAAAATATAAGCAACAAACTATCTTAATGGCGATGATTTATACTAAATATCAAATAAATCCGATTAATTGAAAATAAACTAATGAATATTTTTTTCAATCTGGTATTAATCTTACCCACAGTGTGATCAACCTTTGAGAAGTCATTCTATCAATATATTAGTCTACTCGACTTGCTGATTACCTTCTTAAATTTGCAAACATCACTCTCTATACGGTAGATAATGTTACCGACGTGTAACATTTGCCGTAAATTCGAGTCAATAACATCGTTGTGAAGATAAATAATAATTAGGGGCATTACAAACATGGATAAACCCGCTCAAGTCGGTTTATTACAACAGCCTAAACCATTCTTTATGATTTTCTTTGTGGAATTATGGGAACGTTTTGGTTACTACGGCGTACAAGGTATTCTCGCTGTCTATTTTGTTAATAAACTTGGGTTCTCTCAAGAACAAGCTTTTATTACTTTTGGTGCGTTCTCTGCACTGGTTTATGGGTTAATTTCAATTGGTGGTTATGTTGGTGACCACTTATTAGGAACAAAACGTACCATTGTTTTAGGGGCTATTGTTCTTGCTATCGGTTATTTTATGACCGGTATGTCAATAATGTATCCTAACCTTATTTTTTATGCGTTAGGGACTATCGCTGTAGGTAACGGCTTATTTAAAGCAAACCCTGCAAGTTTACTAGCTAAATGCTATCCACCAAAGGATCCTCGTCTTGATGGTGCATTTACTTTATTCTACATGTCAATCAACGTAGGTTCTCTGATCTCGTTATCTATCGCACCTGTACTAGCAGAGCGTTATGGATATGCACTGACCTATAATATCTGTGGTGTTGGTTTAATCATTGCCCTGTTGGTCTATATTTTCTGCCGCAAGATGGTGAAAGATATCGGTTCAGAGCCAGATAGCCGACCACTTAATTTCAAAAACCTCCTTTTAGTACTTATTGGTAGTGTAGCAATGGTGTTTGTTTGTGCATGGTTAATGCACAACGTGATGATTGCGAATATCGTTTTAGTCAGTCTGTCTATTATTGTTGTCTTTATTTATTTCCGTGAAGCATTTAAACAAAAAGATAGAGTTGCTCGTAATAAAATGTATGTTGCATTTGTTCTGATGCTCGAAGCAGTTGTTTTCTATATTCTGTATGCTCAAATGCCAACGTCACTAAACTTCTTTGCTATCCATAATGTTCACCATACATTATTGGGCTTTGATATTAACCCTGTTAGCTTCCAAGCATTGAATCCATTCTGGATTATTGTTGCCAGCCCTATTTTAGCTATCGCATATAGCCGCTTAGGCGCAAAAGGCAAAGACTTCTCAATGCCAGCGAAGTTTACCGCAGGTATGCTGTTATGTTCGTTAGGATTCCTTACAGCGGCAGCTTCAGGCATGTGGTTTGCTGATGCTAGCGGCTTAACTTCACCTTGGTTTATTGTTCTGGTTTATCTATTCCAGAGCCTAGGTGAGCTAATGATTAGTGCATTAGGTTTAGCAATGGTTGCAGCGTTTGTTCCACAATACATGATGGGCTTTATTCTCGGTATGTGGTTCTTAACTCAGGCAACAGCGTATTTACTGGGTGGTTATGTTGCCACTTTCACTGCTGCGCCAGAAGGTATTACTGATCCATTGCAAACATTGCCTATTTATACCGACGTATTTGGTAAGATTGGTATAGCAACCTTGATTGTCGGTTTAATTATGTGGGCAACAGTACCTCTATTAAACCGGATGATGAAAGAAGATACAAAAGTTACTGGTTAATACTTTAATACGGTAATCAGTCTGCATAATAAAAGCGCTTTAAAAAGCGCTTTTATTTTATCTATTGATTTACTTCACTTTAGTACAGCTTTTAAAATCTAGTTTTTAAAATCTAGTTTCTTAAGCCCCGTTTTTAAATATGGCTTAGCTGTTATTTGTTATTCATTTTGTCTCAAAAAATATTTTATCGCGCCCATATTGAGATGCGTATTTATCTCAATTTGCTTTTTATCGTATTCTTTTACTTTTATCTTCTTTTATTCTGTTCTATAAGTACTATCCTTAATGTAACTATTCAATTTTTATGGTTTATAAAAATAATAACCATCTACGTTAAATAAAATTTCAGATAGGAGAAGTTCTGATGAATGATAAAAATAAGCTATCAGCAGCATTATTAGCTATTTTTCTCGGTGGATTAGGAATACATAAATTCTATCTTCGCAAAGTAGGAATGGGAATTTTATATCTCTTATTTTGTTGGACTGGTATTCCCGCAATAATTGGTTTTATTGAAGGTATTTATTACCTCTGTATTTCAGATCAAACCTTTAATGAGAAATACAACCGCTATTAAGTTATGTAAAAATAGACTGTATATATAAAAAAACCCGCCTAATCAGCGGGTTTTTATTTCATCATAAAGAATGAATCAATTACAGTACATCAATTGAGTTCAGTTCTTTAAATGCTTGTTCTAAACGAACAACCATTGAAGTTTGTGCCTGACGTAACCAGTTACGTGGGTCGTAATATTTCTTGTTAGGTTTATCAGCACCTTCTGGGTTACCTAACTGACCTTGTAGATAGCCTTCGTTCTTTTTATAGAACTGTAAGATACCATCCCAAGTTGCCCACTGAGTATCTGTATCGATATTCATTTTAATAACACCATAGCCTACAGCTTCTTTGATTTCTTCTGCTGAAGAACCGGAGCCGCCGTGGAAAACGAAATCTAAGCTATTGTGTGGCAGGTTGAATTTCTCAGAAACATAGTCTTGTGAATTACGCAGAATTTTTGGCGTTAATTGTACGTTACCTGGTTTATAAACACCGTGAACGTTACCAAATGATGCCGCGATAGTGAAGCGTGGGCTAACGGCATTCAGTTTTTCGTATGCGTAAGCAACATCTTCTGGCTGAGTATATAGCGCAGAGCTATCCATACCCGTATTATCAACACCGTCTTCTTCACCACCAGTACAGCCTAATTCGATTTCTAAAGTCATATCGATTTTAGCCATACGCGCTAAATATTTAGCACAGATTTCAATGTTTTCTTCTAAAGACTCTTCTGACAAGTCAATCATATGAGAAGAGAACAGTGGTTTACCTGTTTTAGCGTAGTGTTTTTCACCTGCATCTAACAGACCATCAATCCATGGTAATAATTTTTTCGCACAGTGGTCAGTATGCAGAATAACGGGTACACCGTAATATTCAGCCATTTGGTGAACATGATGAGCGCCAGAAATTGCACCTAAGATTGCAGCTTGCTGAGGTACATCAGATTTAAGACCTTTACCTGCGATAAATGCAGCACCACCGTTAGAGAACTGTACAATAACAGGAGAACGAACTTTCGCAGCAGCTTCTAACACAGCATTGATTGAATCAGTACCAACGCAGTTAACCGCTGGCAGAGCAAATTTATTTTCTTTTGCTACTGCAAACACTTTTTGTACATCATCACCAGTGATGACACCCGGTTTTACGAAATCAAAAACTTTAGACATGTAATAAGATCCTATAATTGGAACAGGCAGAAAAAAGTCTTTCTACCTGTATGAGCAATGACTTAATTACTGTTTAGCGCGTTCTTCCAGCATTGCAACAGCAGGGAGTTTTTTGCCTTCTACGAATTCTAAGAAAGCACCACCACCAGTTGAAATGTAAGAGATTTTGTCTGCAATATCAAATAAATCAATCGCCGCTAGAGTATCACCACCACCGGCAATAGAGAATGCTTCACTATTTGCAATTGCGTTAGCAATAATTTCTGTACCTTTACGGAAATTAGGGAATTCAAATACACCTACTGGACCATTCCATAGAATGGTTTTCGCGTTTTTCAGGATTTCAGCTAAACGTTCAGCAGTAACATCACCGATATCCAGCACTTGTTCATCATCTTTGATGTCACTTGCTGATTTCAGTACTGCATCCGCAGTTTCAGAGAATTCAGTGGCAACACGAACATCCGTTGGTACTGGAATATCACATTTTTCCATCAGTTTTTTCGCATCATCAACCAGATCCGCTTCATAGAGAGAGCGACCTACTGGGTGACCTTCTGCTGCGATAAAGGTATTAGCAATACCACCACCAACGATGAGTTGGTCAGCAATTTTAGATAAGGAATCTAATACAGTCAGTTTAGTTGATACTTTAGAACCACCAACGATAGCAACCATTGGACGAGCTGGTTTGTCTAATGCTTTACCTAATGCTTCTAGTTCTCCTGATAGCAGAGGACCAGCACAAGCAACTTGTGCAAACTTAGCTACGCCGTGAGTAGATGCCTGAGCACGGTGAGCGGTACCGAATGCATCCATTACAAATACATCACACAGTGCAGCGTATTGTTTAGATAAGGTTTCGTCGTCTTTCTTTTCGCCTTTATTGAAGCGAACGTTTTCTAATACAACTAATTCACCAGTATTTACTTCAACGCCATTTAAATAATCTTTTGCTAGGCTAACTGGTGCAGTCAATTTGTCTTTCAGATAGTCAACAACTGGTTTTAAAGAGAACTCTTCGTTGTACTCACCTTCAGTAGGACGTCCTAAGTGAGAAGTTACCATTACTTTAGCGCCTTGTTTTAAAGCCGCTTCAATGGTTGGTAATGATGCACGAATACGTGCGTCGGAAGTCACTTTACCATCTTTAACTGGAACGTTCAGGTCAGCACGGATAAGAACTCGTTTACCGGCCAGGTCTAAATCGGTCATCTTAATTACAGACATGATGAATCCTCTCATTGATTCTCTAAAATTTAGTAATCTTCTGTTCAATACCTTGTATTTCAACGAAAAAGTATCATGACTTTCTCGTTTTTACGCGGCACCGTTATTAATACATGATTATTTAAAACCAGTAGCAGCCATTGCTAGCGTTGTATCAAGCATTCTGTTAGCAAAGCCCCATTCATTATCACACCAGACTAACGTTTTAATCAGATGTTGCCCACTAACCCTTGTTTGTGTGCCATCAACAATAGCACTGTGAGGGTCGTGGTTAAAATCAGTTGAGACTAATGGCAATTCTGTGTAATCCACTATACCACGAAATGCGTCTATTGCTGATTTTTGAATTAACCGATTGACATCTAACACATTTACGGCAGTTTTTACTGTGACACTTAAATCAATTGCGGTCACATTAATTGTAGGAACTCGTACAGAAATTGCCTCAAAATGATCTTTAAATTTTGGGAAAATTCGCGTGATCCCTGCTGCCAACTTTGTATCAACAGGAACGATTGATTGTCCTGCTGCTCGTGTTCGGCGTAAATCTTTATGGTATGCATCAATAACGGGTTGATCGTTCATTGCTGCATGTATTGTTGTTACTGTTCCTGATTCTATATCAAATGCATCATCCATCATTTTAATAATCGGTATAATGCAATTGGTGGTGCAAGAAGCATTTGAGACGATTCGGTGCTCTTTTTTTAGTTCATGTTGGTTGACACCAAATACAACCGTTGCATCTAAATCAACCGTACCCGGATGAGAAAAAAGTACTTTTTTTGCACCTTGTGCGATATGGGCATCACCATCAGCGCGCGAGCCATATACCCCACTGCAATCTAATACTACATCAATACCTAACTCACCCCAGGGTAATTCAGTAATTTCTGCATGATGAAATAATCGAATAGTATCATCACCCACTTGCAGTAAATCGTTATTGATGCGTACATCCCAAGCAAAACGACCATGGCTAGAGTCATATTTGAGTAAGTGCCCAATTCCTTGAGCATCCGCCAGTTCGTTTATCGCAACAACCGTAATCTCAGCACGTTTACCTGATTCATAAAGCGCTCTTAATACGTTACGTCCAATGCGACCAAATCCGTTAATAGCAACTCTGATAGCCATGTGACTCCCTTGATAACTTGTGATTATGCAACCGCCTAGAATAATAGAGCAAGATACTAATCAGCAGTGATAAATCAAGTAAATCTAAAATTTGTGGAGTCACCGACATTTTGGCTTCAACTGAAACGGTTCAGCTTATGGATAATCAGATTACGAGAAATGCGAGAAGATCGCAATAGTAAACAAAGATGGAAGGATAAAAAAAGAGCACATCTGAGAAATTCTTCCTCAAAATGTGCTCTTGTTAACACTTATTGATTATTTAAGTAAAGATTTTGCCTGTGTAACCACATTTTCCACAGTAAAACCAAACTCAACAAACAGTTCGTTTGCAGGCGCTGATTCACCGAAACTACGCATTCCAATAATTGCACCATCAAGACCAACATATTTGAACCAGTAGTCAGCAATACCTGCTTCAATAGCAACACGAGCTTTAACTGCCGCTGGTAATACTGCTTCACGGTAATCTGCATCTTGTTTATCAAATGCATCTGTTGCAGGCATAGAAACCACACGAACTTTACGACCTTCAGCGGTCAGTTGTTCATAAGCACTAACTGCCAATTCCACTTCAGAACCCGTTGCAATAAAGATTAATTCTGGTGTACCAGCGCAATCTTTCAGGATGTAACCACCCTTCTCGATATTTGCCAATTGTTCAGCAGTACGTGGTTGTTGTGCTAAGTTTTGACGAGAGAAAATCAGCGCAGTAGGACCATCTTTACGATCAATTGCATATTTCCATGCAACCGCAGATTCAACTTGGTCACATGGACGCCATGTGCTTACGTTTGGTGTTACACGCAGACTTGCCATTTGCTCAACAGGTTGGTGAGTTGGACCATCTTCACCCAGACCAATAGAGTCATGAGTATAAACAAAGATACTACGGATTTTCATCAGTGCAGCCATACGCACTGCGTTACGTGCATATTCCATAAACATCAGGAAAGTTGCGCCGTAAGGAACAAAACCGCCATGTAATGCGATACCGTTCATGATTGCTGACATTCCGAATTCACGAACACCATAATGAATATAGTTACCCGCTTTATCTTCGTTCAGTGCTTTAGAACCAGACCACATAGTCAGGTTACTTGGCGCTAAGTCCGCAGAGCCGCCCATAAATTCTGGCAATACTTTACCGAAGGCTTCTAATGCATTTTGAGACGCTTTACGGCTTGCAATGCTTGATGGATTCTGTTGCAGATTTTCAATAAATGCTTTGGATTCTGTTTCCCAATTTGCTGGTAATTCGCCAGAAACGCGACGTTTGAACTCAGCAGCTAATTCAGGGAATTTAGCAGCGTAAGCGGAGAATTTAACATCCCACTCAGCTTCTTTTGCTTGACCTGCTTGTTTAGCATCCCACTCTTTGTAAATTTCTTGTGGAATTTCGAAAGCACCGTATTCCCAACCTAATGCTTTACGAGTTTCTGCGATTTCTGCATCACCCAGTGGTGAACCATGAGAATCCGCAGTACCTGCTTTATGAGGAGAACCAAAACCAATAGTGGTTTTGCAGATCAGCAGTGAAGGTTTATCTGTGATCTGTTTTGCAGTTTCGATAGCTGCTTTGATGCTTGCAGCATCATGACCATCGATACCACTAATAACATGCCAGCCATAAGCTTCAAAACGCTCTGCGGTATTATCAGTAAACCAACCATGCACTTGACCATCAATGGAGATGCCATTGTCATCATAAAATGTAATTAGTTTACCCAGTTGTAATGTTCCAGCTAAAGAACATACTTCGTGAGAGATACCTTCCATCATACAACCATCCCCCATAAAGGCGTAGGTGTAGTGGTCTACGATATCATGACCAGGACGGTTAAATTGAGCCGCTAATGTACGTTCTGCTATCGCAAAACCCACTGCGTTTGCAATACCCTGACCTAAAGGACCCGTTGTGGTTTCAACACCTGGGGTATAACCATATTCTGGGTGACCGGGTGTTTTAGAGTGTAATTGACGGAAGTTTTTCAGATCATCTAACGAAACCTGATAACCAGACAGATGTAATAAGCTGTAGATCAGCATTGATGCATGGCCATTAGATAAAACAAAACGGTCACGATCAGCCCAGTTAGGGTTAGATGGGTTATGATTTAAAAAGTCACGCCATAATACTTCTGCAATATCAGCCATGCCCATAGGCGCACCAGGGTGTCCTGATTTAGCTTTTTGCACTGCATCCATACTTAAAAAACGGATCGCATTAGCAAGGGTTTTACGAGTGGTCATTTTCTACTCCAAGTCGGATAAAAAGCATCTAGATAGCTGATTCTCTCAATGCGGGCAATAAACCGCAATATAAAAAATCCACAAAGGTGGCTATCGTAATCAGCTAAAATCAATAATTCTTTGATTTACACAGCATTTTTCACGATTAAAACGGAAAATAACATTACACCACCGCACTGTTGCGCAACAAAGGTAGAAAAAAGACAATTATTTGCGCAATTGAGAAGCGTGCTATTAAACCTTAGCTTGATATCACTAATCAAGATAAAATTTCATTGCGCTTTTTTCCATCAAATCAAATAAATATCTTATTTGTTGCAATTATAGACTGATAGATCACTGTGCTTGTTATCGAATGGTAGAATAATCAGAAAGAAAAAGCGGAAAAAGCCAGTTTTGCTGTAGTTATTAAGCGAGTAACTTAATAAAAATTATCTGATTACTATGGGTGTGAAAAATAAAATGCTGTAGTAACAAGGTAGTAGCAGCAATGTTATTAATCATCGCTAGAAATAGGGACAATAAAATTGCCATCGCTAAAAATTAAAAATAGAAAATAGAAATAAAAAGAGAAGCTATTTAAATCACAACTCGCTTTTCTTGTGAAACACCAACAACCCAATGCCCTTTATAATAGAGCTCAACAATTTCTTTCCACTGCTCTCCAAGGTTAAAATAATCTTCCGTTAAATACTGCCTAAAGGCATAACATATCGCATTTTTGGCGGCTAAGTTAAAATCATGTGCTTTATATTTAAACATTTCAGCAGGCATGACTTTAATTTGCTGTGTAATTGTTTGCGTGATTATCAATCGCTGTTCTATCAATGTGTTAGGATTAATTTGCTTTTTATAAAAAGGATCTTCTTGAGTCGGAGAGGTTGGCAACCAGATAAAATCTAATGAAGAAAGAAGTAAGCTTTCAAGGCTTTCAATTTGGATCAGATTATTATCATCTAAATCTTTTTTTCCCATATTAGAGAAAAAAAACGTATTCTGTATCTTCTGTTGAATATCTTCAAAAAGAGTCATCATTAATCAGCTCAATAAACGCTACATTTATTCTAAATAGAGAATTGATAAAACATCCTCATTTTTCTTTAACATCAGAGCCAGCGCCCCATGGGAGAGTTCTCTTTCAAATTTTTATCAATCAATTCTGGCGTAATGATGTTTTGTTCAATAACAGGGAGCATAATTTCAGCTAAAATTTCGCCATCAATAAAACACCCCGTGTTACGAAATAAGAGAGTTAGCGCATCATTGATCAGCAATAATTCATTAAGCGCTTTCATTTCAATAATAAATTGAACAATATTCTGTTTTATTTCTTTGTTTTTTCTATATTCATCTTCTTCAGTAACAAAATCCTGATAATAAAAATCTTCTAATGCTTTTGATAGCTGATTTAAACGCGCACAATATTTCGTATTCACTAATCAATCACCATTAAATAAACCAATATATTTCAGTTCGTTATAACTTTTACTTCTATTTATTGATAACTCAGGATCTTGATACCAAAATATCGCATTAGCACTTTCAATACCCAATTTCTTACATATTGCTTTCACTACAGGGATTTCATTTTCATCAATTGCCGCTTCTAGTAATATTTCATCAAGTGTAATATTGCTTTTATAACGAGGTATAACGCCAATAAAATCATGATCGTACCAAGTTATACCAAGATCCTGACAAAACTCACAGACTTTATAGTTGGGATCATCAATGCCTGCCTCTAAATAATCTAATTCAAAATAAGCCTGATATTCAGCATCAGAAGAGAAGTTACTCCCCATCCATAAATGTACTCTGTTTTCCATATTTGATTACTCTGTAAATACAAGTGAGTGTAGTGTTTATTATTAGCTATCGAGAATAAAATAGTGATAACACATATTGAATGCAATAAATGTTTTTTCAAGAAAAAGAGAGAGAAGATCTATTTGGCAAGGTGAGAAAAACAAAAACCCCAGCATAAATGCTGGGGTTTGAAATGTTGGCGGAACGGACGGGACTCGAACCCGCGACCCCCTGCGTGACAGGCAGGTATTCTAACCAACTGAACTACCGCTCCGCGTATCCTTTCGGACGAGGTGAATATTACGAATCTCTTACCTTGTCGTCAACTGTTTTTCTAGCAAAATGATGCATTTGGACAGTTTTTAACCTCAAGTACTCTTTTATGCTTTTTTTATGCTCAAACGTTGTCATCGTTAGGGGTTGGACGCCATAAACAGTGTCCCCCTTTTTTTACCACTAAGTCTAAGCGAGACTCGTGTTCAACCAACTCTTCTGCCGTGGCTTTAATCACTCTTAGACCTGATTCTGGGCGAACGATACGTTGTATCTCATTGCGCTCTTGCTCATCGTGCGATTCACCTTCCATAGAGAAAGTTAACGCCGTCTGACCCCCTGTCATTGCTAGATAAACATCAGAGAGTATCTCAGCATCCAATAACGCGCCATGAAGTGTACGCTTGGAGTTATCAATTAAATATCGATCACATAAAGCATCAAGATTATTTCGCTTACCGGGAAATAATTTTCTTGCAAGCACAAGGCTGTCTGTGATTTGGCAAAAGGTTTCCGTTGGTGGAATATCACGATTGAGTTTTCTAAATTCGTAGTCCATAAAACCGATATCAAACGATGCGTTATGAATAATCAGTTCTGCGCCACGAATATATTCTAAAAATTCATCAGCAATATCCGCAAATGAGGGCATATCTTCAAGAAATTCATCACTAATACCATGAACTTCAAATGCTTCAGGATCAACTAGTCTTTCAGGCTTAACATAAACGTGGAAATTTCGCCCTGTTAATCGGCGATTGATTACCTCTACGGCACCAATTTCGATGATATTATGGCCTTCATAATGAACGCCCAGCTTGTTCATACCCGTTGTTTCGGTATCAAGTACAATTTGTCGTGTGATTGGAGTGCTCATAATCCGTTTTTATGTCAGACTTAGGGTTAGTTTTCGCAATAATTTAAAAGGATAAGTCGCCTTTATGCATAAGCAGGTAGAAATATTCACCGATGGTTCATGTTTAGGCAACCCAGGTCCCGGTGGTTATGGTGCTATTTTACGTTACCAACAACATGAAAAAACCCTAAGTGAAGGTTTTTTTATGACCACCAACAACCGAATGGAACTTCTTGCTGCTATCGTAGCATTAGAAGCATTAAAATTCCCTTGTAAAATTACACTGACAACAGACAGCCAGTATGTAAGACAAGGTATCACCCAGTGGATCCATAGTTGGAAAAAACGCCAATGGCGTAAAGCAGATAAAAGCCCAGTATTAAATGTCGACTTATGGAAACGGCTTGATAAAGCTATCACTCCCCATGAAATAGAATGGCATTGGGTTAAAGGCCATGCGGGTCATGACGAAAATGAGCGCTGTGATGTCTTAGCCAAAGAGGCGGCATCAACACCGACTAAAGAAGACACTGGCTATATCGCAAGCCAACAAGATAAAACAACTGAGTAATACGACGAGTAATTATATTATTCAGGTCGATTACGTGTTGCACCCAAGACTCTTCCTTTTACACTCAAGCGTGGCAATGCAAATTTCATTGCAGTGGGTGTTAAAGGAAAGGTTCTTTTACGCGCAATAATTAAATTTAAACATCCACCTGTATGATAGCGGCTACCATCACGTTTTATTGGTCGTGAAAATGGCATAATTTGAAAATTCTGCTGAGTCATCACTTCATAATTGAGAAGACTAAGCCAGTCAATTTGACGTCGGAGCGAAAACATCCGACAAAAATAAGGCTGCTTTTGCCTTAAAAAAGGCGTGCATTTACCTAATCCAAGTAGGCTAATGGGATTAAAGCTGGTTAGGACTATCCAACCATCATCAACTAAAACACGATCAGCTTCTCGCAGTAACCAATGTGGATCTGCACTGTAATCTAAAACATGAGCCATAAGACAAACATCGATAGATTTGTTCTCAAATGGTAAATAATTTAGTGATGCAATAACATCCGTATTTGTGGCATTAGTACTAACATTAACTTGATGTGAGACTGGACTTAACGTGGTATCAATTTCAGCACTAAGCTGACCTAGTTTTAGCATATGAAAACCATACATTTTCGGCCACAAATGCTGTAAACGTAGTTCTATTGCCATACGGTAGTATTCACCCCAAGGAATGTTACGCCAAGAATCAGGCATGACCATTGGTTTTACCGAACGTGCTGCTTTCATCGTTGAACCCTTTATATTTATAAGTAAGGTAACTTATATGGAGCTTATCAGAATTCCTGCTTTATCCGATAACTACATTTGGCTATTAAGTAATGAAAATAGTGAATGTGTGATTGTTGATCCCTCACAAGCAGAGCCCGTTATTGGAATGCTCTCTCAACGTTCACTTACACCTGTCGCTATTTTATTAACACATCATCATGATGATCATGTAGGTGGTGTGGCTGATTTGGTAAAGAAATACCCTAGCATTCCTGTTTTTGGTCCAAAAGAGACACAAGATAAAGGCGCAACAAGCATTATCCATGATCAAGAAAAAATTATTGCTGGTTCCTTTTTATTTCATGTCATTGGTACACCCGGTCATACTCTAGGTCATGTTTCTTATTATTCTGAGCCCTATTTATTCTGTGGAGATACGCTTTTTTCTGGTGGTTGTGGTCGTTTATTTGAAGGTACTGCACAACAGATGTTTAGCTCTTTACAAAGACTCAGCGCCTTACCTGATAACACCTTAATTTGTTGTGCCCATGAATACACCCTTTCTAACATGACCTTTGCACATCATATCATGCCAGAAAATGCACTTATCACCGATTATTTAAGCCAAGTTAGTGAAATGCGTAATAATTCACAACCAACTGTGCCAATAACGCTAAAAAATGAAAAGAATATTAATCTTTTTTTGAAATCTGACGATATTGATTTACAAAGGATTTTAGGTATAACCACTAATACTTATGCTCCAATTAAGACATTTACAAAATTAAGAGAATTAAAAGACAACTTTTAATTGCTAAGTGTTGTTTTATTTTGGTGCACTCAGTATTATCTGGTTCAAAAAACATACAGGATGAATTTTCTATTATGAAGACAAAAGCGATTTTGTTCTCCATATTGCTATTAGCAGGCTGTCAGCAATCTGAGAACATTAAACCCAATTTGTCTGCGATAACGCCCCCACCGAAAGGATCTTCAACTTCCTATCAACCACAAATTGATGTTAAAACCAATTTGTGGGGTTATGTAGTAAGTGAATTAAAAATGGATATCCCTGAAAATGAAAGGATCTCGCAGCAAGAAGTTTATTTTTTAAATAACCCAAAACATATACAGACTGTTGCTTCTCGTGCAGAGCCTTATATGTATTGGATTATTGAGGAAATAAAAAAACGTGATTTACCGATGGAGTTGGCTCTCGTTCCCGTTGTAGAAAGTGCGTTTAATCCTCATGTTACCTCTTCCGCTAAAGCTGCTGGTCTATGGCAATTTGTTCCTATTACAGGAAACTACTATGGATTAGCTCAAAATCAATGGTATGACGGTCGCCGAGATGTTGCCGCATCAACCAATGCAGCACTTGATTTGCTTGAAAGACTTTATGTTATGTTTGATAACGATTGGGCACTTGCTTTAGCCGCTTATAATGCAGGTGAAGGTCGTGTTATGCAGGCAATAAAAGCCAATGAGAGCAAAGAATTGCCCACAGATTACTGGTCGCTTTCTTTACCCAAAGAGACCATGAATTACGTCCCTAAAATTCTGGCATTAAGCAAAGTTATTCGTGAAAACGAAGAAAATATTACCTTCCCCAAAAGTAACTATCGCGATAGAGCTTTAGGCAGTATTGATGTTGGTGAGCAAATTACGCTTAGCAAAGTTGCTGAACTTAGCCAATTACCTATCAATACCGTAAAAGATTACAACCCGGGCTATAAACGTGGGATCACTGCACCTAATGGTCCACACGTGATTATGTTGCCAAGAAATAAGCTTGATCAATTTCGTAATGCCTTTGAAGATGAAGCTGTGCTTGAGACAATTCGTTTAGCCGTTGCTAAAGCTAATCAATCTATTAAGCAAGAAGGGGTTTATAAAGTTCGTTCTGGTGACTCTTTTTATGCCATTGCGAGTCGCTATAATATGAGCGTAAAAGAGTTACAACGTATTAATGGATTAGGCGCCAAAAGCACACTGTTAGTTGGTCAGACACTAAAAATTCATAATGCGAATAGCACCAGCAATACCACTGTCACCAAACCGAATAAACCATCACCAAGTTACTATAAAGTACGTCAAGGTGACTCTTATTACAGTATTGCTCGCCGTCATGGTATTAACCTTAAGCAGTTAATGGGTTGGAACGCTGACATTAAAATGTTGAAACCAGGCACTCAGTTAACGCTGTATATTAAATAACTAAAACCACGGTCATCGTTAAACCATTTTAAAAGCCATCTATCTGTTGAATACCTTAGCGGTTAAAACAGAGATGGCTTTTTTATTGCTCTATATAATTAATTGGGTTTATGTTTAATACCTAAGTTAACGCTGTTTTAAGACTTTTAACTTCTCTGTACTTTGCATCAAAAAACCAATAAAAAGCGCCTGATATTACTATCAAGCGCTCTTTTTACTCTTTCATTTTGGTTACATCGATAATCTTATAACCAGAAGAACCACGCAAACAGAGAGATAACTAAAATACAGACAAGGTTAAGCACCCCACCTACACGCACCATCTCTTTTTGCTTGATATAACCAGAACCAAAGACTATTGCATTTGGTGGTGTAGCAACTGGTAACATAAAGGCACAAGAAGCACCGATACCAATAATCATGGTTAATGCCATTACAGGCATACCTAATGCTTGAGCAACGGTTGCAAAGATAGGAACTAATAGCGCAGCACTGGCGGTATTACTGGTAAACTCAGTTAATACAATGATAAAGGTTGTTACTGCCAGAATAATCACAAACCAGTGGCTATTACCAAAGGTATTTTTCATAAAGTCGGCCATAACAAGGCTAGCACCTGACGTTTGTAAGATTGCGCTTAGTGTTAAACCACCACCAAACAGCATCAGTACGCCCCACTCGGTGTTTTCTTGGATTTGAGTCCAGCTTGCAACACCCGTTACGCCAATCACAATAGCAGCACTTACCGCAATCACAGTATCAAGATCTTTTACACCACCAAGAGCACTGCTGATGAAAGAGCTGAAGATCCAGCAAAATACAGTGACTAAGAAGATAATCATGGTGATAACACGTTTGTTATTCCACTCTAATACTTCTAATTTCAGATCAAATTTATGTTTTAAATTAGGACGCAACATCAAGTACATCACAATAAACATGATAGGCAATAACACCACCATGATTGGAATACCGTACTTCATCCATGTAATGAAATCTAAATTCAACTGAGCCGCTGCTATCGCATTTGGTGGGCTACCTACAAGTGTTCCTAAACCACCGATACTGGCACTATAAGCCACACCCAGTAGAACAAACACAAAGGTGTTACGTTCTGAGCGAATATCCAAGTTAGATAAAATACCTAATACTAATGGCAACATCATTGCGGCGGTTGCTGTATTACTGATCCACATTGATAACAGTGCAGTGACACCAAATAACAGTAATACGGCAATAGATAACTTACCTTTTGCAATCATCAGTAAGCGATTAGCAATTAAGCGATCAAGCCCCTGAATATGCAAGGCAGTTGCTAATGCAAAACCACCAAAGAATAAGAAAATAATAGGATTTGCAAATGATTTTAATGATTCATTAGTGTTCATCAACCCTAATACAACAGCCATAATAGGGATGAATAATGCAGTAATAGTTACGTGAATAGCTTCTGTCAGCCATAGCACACCAACAAACACCATTAATGCCAAACCGGCATTAGCCTTAGGGTCATAAGGTAAAAACTCTAGCAAAAGTAATAATAAAATTACATCAATTACCAGAATAATTAACCCTCGTTTGTTTATCGGGCTTGATTTCGCCGATGGGGCTAAATTGGACGCGTCCATGATTAATACTCCACATTAGCTGATATGAACATTGGGTTCAGTAAGCCATAATTGTTAACGAAATAGGTTATATGTGAAATATAAAAACATTTCACTCCATTGAAAATGTGCAAAATCAATAATTGGGATCTCATCCACGACAATTAATCAATTTATTAATAAAAGAGTACAAATTGAACACTATTTTCACTTACTCATCACACTTTTCAGCGCAAGATAATAAAAAATATTTCTTTTTTTTTCATTCAATAAGCAAAAAATGGGCAAAAAAATGGGTGAACACAAGGTTCACCCATTTACAATTAATTAGATAAATTAATCAAAGTAGCAATTATGCTTGGCCTTTAACTTCTTTCAGACCGTTGAAAGGTGCTTTGCTACCTAACGCTTCTTCAATGCGGATCAGTTGGTTGTACTTAGCAACACGGTCAGAACGGCTCATAGAACCCGTTTTGATTTGACCTGCTGCTGTACCTACTGCTAAATCAGCAATAGTTGCATCTTCTGTTTCGCCTGAACGGTGAGAGATAACAGCAGTATAACCTGCATCTTTCGCCATTTTGATCGCTGCCAGAGTTTCTGTCAGTGAACCGATTTGGTTGAATTTGATCAGGATTGAGTTAGCAATGCCTTTATCAATACCTTCTTTCAGGATCTTGGTGTTAGTTACAAACAGGTCGTCACCAACCAGTTGGATTTTGTCGCCAAGAACTTTAGTTTGGTAAGCAAAGCCATCCCAGTCTGATTCGTTTAAACCATCTTCGATAGAAACGATTGGGTACTGTTTAGTCAGTTCTTCTAAGTAATGAGTGAACTCTTGTGAAGTGAAGGTTTTGCCTTCGCCTTTCAGTTCGTAGTTACCGGTTTCATTGTTGTAGAACTCAGAAGCTGCACAGTCCATAGCCAGAGTAACGTCTTTACCTAAAACGTAACCTGCTTTTTCAACTGCTTCTTTGATAGCAGCTAATGCAGCAGCGTTAGATTCTAAGTTAGGTGCATAACCACCTTCATCACCAACTGCAGTGCTCATACCTTTAGATTTCAGAACTTTCGCTAAATGATGGAAAATTTCTGAACCCATACGAACGGCTTCTTTCAGAGAAGGAGCGCCTACTGGTTGGATCATGAATTCTTGGATATCAACGTTGTTATCTGCGTGCTCACCACCGTTGATGATGTTCATCATTGGCAGAGGCATAGAGTATTGACCGTGAGTACCATTCAGATCAGAAATGTGCTCGTACAAAGGCATACCTTTCGCTGCTGCCGCTGCTTTTGCGCTTGCTAAAGAAACCGCTAGGATTGCGTTTGCACCAAAGTTTGATTTGTTTTCAGTACCATCTAAATCGATCATGATTTTATCGATATTAGCTTGGTCTTTAGCATCCTGACCCAAAATAGCTTTAGCAATAGGACCATTAACAGCAGAAACTGCTTTCAGAACACCTTTACCTAAAAAGCGAGATTTGTCGCCATCACGTAATTCTAAAGCTTCACGAGAACCTGTTGATGCGCCTGATGGAGCAGCCGCCATACCAACGAAACCACCTTCTAAGTGAACTTCCGCTTCAACTGTTGGGTTGCCACGAGAATCGATAATTTCACGACCAAGTACTTTAACGATTTTGGACATTCGGTTTTCCTCTGTACAAGTTAAATTTCCGAGAAGAGATACCCTATCTCTTCTCATATATCCTATTTTAGCAAGCCTCTTTGGTTATCAAAGGCTGCTTTCACAAAGCCAGCAAATAACGGATGGCCGTCACGTGGCGTTGAGGTAAACTCAGGGTGGAATTGACAAGCAACAAACCAAGGATGATTTGGATTCTCAATAATTTCCACCAGTTTGTTATCTACTGAACGACCCGCGATACGTAAACCCGCATCTTCGATACGTTTTAACAGCAGATTGTTCACTTCATAACGATGACGATGACGCTCTGTAATGGTGTTTCTGCCATATAGGGTACGCACTAAGCTGTCACCACTTAAATGGCAAGGTTGAGCACCAAGGCGCATCGTACCGCCTAAATCACTTGAATCTGTACGAACTTCCAGATTACCATTTTCATCACGCCATTCAGTGATAAGCGCAATAACAGGATATTTGCAGTCTGGTGCAAATTCTGTTGAGTTCGCATCTTCCATATTTGCAACATTACGCGCAAATTCAATCATAGCGACCTGCATACCCAAGCAAATGCCTAAGTAAGGGACTTTATTTTCGCGAGCATATTGAGCAGCAATAATTTTGCCTTCAACACCACGTTCGCCAAAACCACCAGGTACTAAGATTGCATCTAACCCTTTAAGCATTTCAATGCCGCGGGTTTCAACATCTTGCGCATCAATTAGTTTGATGTTTACAGTTACACGACTTTTGAATCCGCCATGTTTTAGCGCTTCAATCACTGATTTATAGGCGTCTGGTAATTCAACATATTTACCCACCATACCAATGGTGACTTCGCCTTCAGGATTCGCTTCTTCAAAAATAACTTGTTCCCATTCTGCAAGATTTGCGACTGGGCAATCCAAGCTGAATCGTTTACAGATATAATCATCTAATCCCTGAGATTTCAAGAGTGCAGGAATTTTATAAATGGAATCGACATCTTTTAACGAGATAACCGCTTTCTCTGGAACATTACAAAACAGTGCAATTTTCGCACGTTCATTAGCTGGAATAACGCGGTCTGAACGACAGATCAACGCATCAGGCTGAATACCGATAGAGAGCAGTTCTTTTACTGAGTGCTGTGTAGGTTTAGTTTTTACTTCACCCGAAGCGGCTAAATAAGGCACCAAGGTTAAATGTAGGTAGAACGTATGTTCACGACCCACTTCTGCTGCCATTTGGCGAATAGCTTCTAAGAATGGTAAAGATTCGATATCACCGACTGTTCCGCCAATTTCAACTAAAACCACATCATGGCCTTCACCGCCACGGATGATGCGTTCTTTAATTTCATTAGTGATATGAGGGATAACTTGAATTGTTGCACCAAGGTAGTCACCGCGACGCTCTTTGCGTAATACTTCAGAGTACACGCGACCTGCCGTAAAGTTATTACGACGCGTCATTTTGGTGCGAATAAAGCGCTCATAGTGCCCTAAGTCGAGATCCGTTTCAGCTCCATCGTCAGTGACGAAGACTTCCCCGTGCTGAATTGGGCTCATAGTACCTGGATCGACGTTAATGTACGGATCCAACTTCATCATGGTGACATTGAGTCCACGGGCTTCGAGTATAGCCGCCAAAGAGGCTGCGGCAATGCCTTTACCCAGAGAGGATACGACCCCGCCGGTCACAAAAATATAATTCGTTTTCATGCTGAACCTGAAAGTTTAGGTGTATTAGGATGATGGATATAACTGGACGGGAACACAGTATACCCGAACCTTATTTTCGCTACAAACATTCTTAGTAGTATAAAGTTCTTTTTCATCACGCCACTTATCCGTTTAAACACGAAAAAACAGTAAAAATTCAATAAACTAAACCCGTGAAAATATTTCTCAACCATTTTAGCTTAATCCTTTCAGCTAAGATATCACTTTTACTGAATAGATGCTTTATTTTTTTCACGGTATTAAGTGTAGCAGGTTTATAGAGAGATCTTTTGTTTAGGATCATGTGTTTAATTTTTTTGATGCAAATCACAAATTTTATGTAAACTAATGCAATTAAAAATTTTACTTTATATAAAAACAAAAAAACGAAATTACATTTTATAATTTCGCCTTTTCTAATTTTTTATAAATAGGGTCTAAAAAAAGTTTTTTTTTCGCACAATTTTTACCGCATTTAATGTCACATCAGAATAAATTTGCGTGTCACAACTCACTCAATTTGTTGTTTTTTAGCTTGCTGCCAACTGAGCTCCATCTCTTCCAATGTCGCATTTTCTATGCCTTTACCTTGTTCTGTTAAATTTTTTTCAACGAAACGAAAACGTTGTTCGAACTTACGACATGCTCGATGTAGTGCTTGCTCTGGTTTTTGTTTTAAATGGCGGGATAAATTCACCACGGAAAACAATAAGTCACCGAGCTCATCTTCAATTCGTGAATTATCTTTAGGCTCTCTTTTTACCTCAGCAAGAACTTCATCAATTTCTTCGTAAACCTTGCCTAAAACAGGCTCTAACTCACGCCAATCAAAACCTACTGTGGCACAACGCTTTTGAATTTTTTCAGCTTTCATTAATGCGGGCAGTGCGGCAGGAATATCATCAAGTAATGAGTATTGTGCTTTTGCTTCACGTTCTTGAGATTTTAATTTTTCCCAACTGGGTTTAGTTTGCTCAGTTTCATTAGCAAAAATATGAGGATGTCGACGCTCTAATTTATTGCTTATCGCTTTACACACATCATCAAAATCAAATAAATTTTGCTCTTGTGCCATACGTGAATAAAAAACCACTTGGTAAAGTAAATCACCTAACTCTTCTTTTAGGTCAGAAAAATCTTTACGTGTAATCGCGTCTAAAACTTCATAAGTCTCTTCTAAGGTATAAGGTGCGATAGTGTCAAAAGTCTGCACTTTATCCCATTCACACCCTGTTTCAGGATCACGCAGCTGCGCCATAATTTCTAATAAACGAAAGATTTCACGATTTTCTGACATCATATTGCCTTTTAAATAAGAGTGAACTTTATCCTGTTTAACCCATTTTTAGATAAAAAAATGCCGAGAACAGTTGTCTCGGCATCTTATCATTTTAATGTTTTAGTGAGAAAAACGTTTTGCTTCTATCACATCAGGTAGCTGATTTAACTTAGCAAGAATACGACCTAATACTTGGAGATTATAAATCTCAATATTCATATCGATAGTTGCAAGTTGTTGTTTCACATCACTACGGCTACTTACACCAAGTACGTTCACTTTCTCATTTGCCAAAATTGTCGTGATATCACGTAATAACCCACTACGATCATTGGCAATAACACGAACAACAAGTGAATAACCACTAGAGTAATTCTCACCCCAAACAGCATCAACAATGCGCTCAGGTGCATGAGAAAGCAGTTCGGCTAGCTGTTCACAGTCTGAACGGTGAATAGAAATACCACGACCTTTAGTAATAAAGCCGACAATATTATCGCCAGGAATAGGCTGGCAACAACGTGCAATGTGGTGCATTAAATTACCCACACCTTCAACCACAATACTGCCACCAGAGCCGGTTGTTCTTGGCGCTGGAACTTTATTTTCTAACGAGCGAAGTGCTTCTTTATCTTCATCTTCTGCTGTGGCTTTATTCAATCTACTTTGAATAAAATTCACAAGCTGATTAATTCTGATATCACCTATACCAATACCCGCTAACACTTCATCGACACTATGAACGTTATAACGTGCAATTAGCAGCTTCTCAGCATCTTTCATATTGATATCTAGATGCGCCAATTCGTTATCGAGGATTTGGCGACCCGCAAGAATATTTTTATCTCTATCTTGTTTACGGAACCAGTTATGAATTTTTGCACGACCACGACTAGTTGTGACATAACCCAAGTTTGGATTTAACCAATCTCGACTTGGATTAGGGTGTTTTTGTGTAATAACTTCGATCTGATCGCCCATTTGTAACTGGTAGCTAAAGGGAACAATTCGTCCACCAATTTTGGCACCAATACAACGATGTCCGACATCACTATGAATATGATAAGCAAAATCAAGCGGTGTTGAACCCGCAGGTAAATCGATAACATCACCTTTTGGCGTAAACACATACACTCGGTCATCAAACACCTGACTACGAACTTCATCCAGCATTTCGCCAGAATCTGCCATCTCTTCTTGCCATGCAATCAGTTTACGTAACCAAGCAATGCGGTTTTCATAGCTTCCTGTACCGCCTTTCGTCGCAGCGCCCGTTGCACCTTCTTTATATTTCCAGTGTGCAGCAACACCTAATTCAGCATCTTCATGCATTTGGCGAGTACGTATTTGAATTTCTAAGGTTTTACCTTCAGGACCTAATACCACCGTATGAATTGATTGATAGCCATTAGGCTTAGGGTTAGCAACATAGTCATCAAACTCATCCGGTAAATGGCGATAATGCGTATGCACAATACCTAATGCAGCATAACAATCTTGTAGGCGTTCAACCACGATACGCACCGCTCGTACATCAAATAGCTCATCAAATGCCAGCGATTTTTTCTTCATTTTACGCCAGATACTATAGATGTGTTTGGGACGTCCATAGATATCAACTTCAATGTTCTCTTGTTTCATATAACCACGGACAGTATTAACAAAATTATCAATATACTGCTCACGATCAATACGACGTTCATGAAGTAATTTAGCTATTTTTTTGTATTCATCAGGATGAAGATAACGGAAGCAAAAATCTTCTAATTCCCATTTTAATTGCCCAATACCCAATCGATTGGCTAATGGCGCATAAATATTAAAACACTCTTTAGCGGCAAGAACACGTTCGTCTTCAGTGGCATCTTTTACTTCACGTAAATGAGCAATACGTTCTGATAATTTGATAACCACACAGCGGAAATCTTCCACCATCGATAACAACATACGACGCACATTATCAACTTGTACCGAACTCATCTCATTGGTATGAGTCGCTTTTAATTGCCGTATTGCGTCCATTTCCATAACGCCACGGACTAAACTCCAAATAGCATCACCAAAATGTTCAGTAATAATTTCCTGATCAATAAGATTTATATCGGCAAGAGGGAAAAGAAGTGCTGCCCTCATGCTGTCTTTATCCATGCTCAGTGTTGAAAGAAGCTCAACCATTTCAACACCACGCCATAGCAGCAATTCGGCATCTTCATGCCCTTGAACCGTGCGATGACAATATTCCCAGGTTTGCATGATTTCACTACCTGCGTTGGCATGGGTTAAATTCAAACTATTTACCCATTTATCAACAGCAAACTCTCCTGCAGGAGTTAAGTGAGCACTTCTAACTGCAACCATATTCTCTCCCTACCCGATATAAATCTTATTGGCGACTTATTTACTGACGAGGCGTCTATTTACGACAAAACAGCGCCATAGATTCTAGATGCCCCGTTTGTGGAAACATATCCAACATTTTTAAACACGTTAGCTGGTATCCTGAATCTAATAATACCTTACTATCTCTCGCTAACGTGGTCGGATTACAGGAGACATAAACTATTTTTTCTGCGGATAACCTCACAATATGAGACATTACCTGCGCAGCTCCTGCCCTTGCGGGATCTAACAGTACTTTGTTAAATCCTTCTTTTGCCCACGGCATCATCGAAAAATCAGCCGACAAGTCGGCATGCCAAAAATGAACATTATTTAATTGGTTACGTTCTGCATTTTTTTTCGCCATTGCAACTAATGCAGGAACGCCTTCAATACCAACCGCTTCACTAACTTCTTTTGCGATAGGTAAGGTGAAATTTCCCATTCCACAAAACAGATCAAGTACACGATCTGTTGGCGATAAATCTAACCATTCAATAGCTTGCGCCACCATTTTAGGATTAATTTCATCATTAACTTGAATAAAATCCGTTGGAGCAAACTGCAGATTTAGACTCTCTATCTGATAAAAGGGTTCCCACTGCGTTGATGTTAATCGTGCTATCTTGTCGTTTTCTCCTGCAAGGTAAACAGTTACTTGATTATGATGAGAAAACTCACGCAAATTTTGTTGATCATTTTCAGACAGTGGCGATAAATGGCGTAAAATTACCAGTGGTCCATTATCAGCAAGGACCATTTCTACATGCCCTAAATCACGAACAGCGGATAACTGTTTAAGACAATCCCATAGCGGAGATAGCAATGCATTTAATTGTGGTTTTAATACTGGGCACTCTTTTATCATCACTAGATCATTAGAGCGCTCTTGGCGAAATCCCATCACTAAACCGCTTTCAGGGTGATAACGCAAACCGAGTCTTGCTCTGCGTCGATAACCATACTCTTCACCAGCAATTACTGGCTCTGCACTAATCACCACATTGGTTTCGCGTTTAATGAGATGAGATAAAACACTCGCTTTTGTCGCGCGTTGCAGCGCAATAGGTACATGCTGTTGTTGGCAACCACCACAACGTTCATAGTAACGACAGTGAGGAGTTATTCGCAGTGAGCTTGTGGTTAAGCGTTTGATCACTTCACCTTTAGCAAACTGACGCTTTTCTTCAGTTAAGCGAATCCGGGCAGTTTCATCGGGTAATAATCCCTTAACGAAAATTGTTTTGCCTTCAGCATGAGCAATACCTTGACCATTAGCATCCAATGCGCTGGCGGTCACTTCCAGAGTGGTAGCCTGTTTCTTAGCAGACCGTTTTTTCGGGGAATAAAACTGCACCATAGTATTAACGTTACGTAGTAATTGCGGGTTAATAGCGAAATGACATAGTTTGAGAATACACTGTACTTTTACGACTTGTTTACAGGCATAACATGAATGACTATGCATTTCAGAATAAGATATGGGGAGAGTATAACATCGAACAAGTTATTTACTTAACTGATATAAGCAATATTTTTGTTAAATTTAAAAATCCTTTAATGATAACAAGCTGTGTCACTCGTTTTATGGATTTTATATTGTTCTATAACTAACAAATATTATATATAACTTTTATCTTTAATATATTTACAATTAATAACATATATTTTCTGTTATTTTAATAACATATTATTATTTCTAAGAAAAATTTAAAATTTATCGTTAATCAATAAGATAGCGATTTCTTTATTGATTACATATTAATCACAAACCATTAATTTTCTATATTCTTCATAGGCATAATGATCAGTCATTCCACTGATATAATCTTGTATTAATCTTGTTCGATAATAAAACTCTAAAATTTTTCCTTTTTCAGAATTTATATCATCCAGCTTATCAAGCGCTTCGTTATAAGCGAGTTTATGCTTAACAGATAGTTTGTGATATAAACGCGTCTCAATAACATATTGAGGATGTTCATTATATTTATGCAGTCTTAAGAAGTCATCCGTCGATAATAAAAGCAATGGTTTATAAATATCCAACAATCCACTGATAACTCGATACCCTTTCATTTCAAGCTCTTCAACTTCAGCGTGGCTAAAAACCCACTTCTGAGCAACTCGCTTTAAGGTCGCTAATAATCGATGCTCTGCACTATCGCCTTCAAGTAACGCATAATTAAAGCTGCCTTCGTAGACTTGAGGTAAATTTTTGATAAATCGATAAGCAGTATAAGGGACTAATTTTCCAGTAATATATACTCGTAAATACATAAAAAACTGATCTTGCATACTGCGTCTAGCTTCATTTTGATCCACTTTTTTATAAGCTCGATTAACGGTGATATCAAATAGGTCACCTTCTGCAACCTCACCATTTTCACACCAAGCATCTCTTAATAGTTGCACTAACCGATTTATATCAAAAATACCTTTTTCTACAGCATCATCTAAATCAGCTATGCAGTAAGAGATATCATCTGCGGCTTCCATAATATAAGTAAGAGGAAAGCGACAAAACTCACCCATATTGAGTTTTTGCCTCATTTCATTGACGAACTCCATTTCAGACCAATAATAGCCCGGTTTTTTCATCAAATAATTATATTCTGTAGGCACCTCACCTTGCCAATGAGCAGGACGAGTGTATTTTAAAACACAGCCGATTTGTGCATAAGTTAGGTTCAGTTTAAGCAGATGATGCGCCATTCTGATCGCTTGGGCATTGCCCTCAAAATGGCATAAGTCTTGGCGTAATGTCTGTCTTAATTTATCAAGTTCAGCTTTTGCACAATATCGCATTGGTAGGAAAGGACAATTATCAAATTCAGCTGTCGCCTCTGGTGAAAGTACATTGCGAAACCAATGTTTAATTGCTGCTTCACCAAAATGACCAAAAGGTGGATTGCCAATATCATGCATCAAACACGCCATTTCAATTAGGCTTTCGACGCTATCTATTCTCTCACTAAGCCCATACTCTTCTAACTTATTGTGCTTTTTTAGTTCACTCATAATCTGCTTAGAGATATAGCGACCAATTTGCTGGACTTCTAAAGAGTGAGTAAGGCGACTGCGAACAGCTGAATTCTGTTCCAAAGGAAAAACTTGTGTCTTTTGTTGTAACCGACGAATAGCCGCGGAGTTAATAATACGTCCACGATCACTTTCAAACTGGCGAGAAACCTGTAATTCATCATTAATATCAATATCGCTACTATTATATTTGCGTTGATAATTTAGCTTCAGTTTAAAATCGATCATTTCTATCCTCTCGCCGTTACGATGAAACGAACTCGTGTTATATCCCGTTTTTCCGATAGATGCTAAACTCTATATAAAATACTATTTATGATTAATCTACAAGGGAGTATGACACAATGAGAGTTGGCGTAATAGGTGCTATGGAACAAGAAGTCACACTTCTGCGTGAACAAATTGAAAACTGCGAAACATTATCTCGTGGTGGTTGTGAGATTTACACCGGCAAAATTAATGGTGTTGATGTAGCACTATTAAAATCAGGTATTGGTAAAGTTGCCGCAGCAATTGGTACTACACTGTTACTCGAACATTTTCATCCTGATGTAGTAATAAACACCGGTTCAGCAGGTGGTTTAGACTCTAAATTAAACGTGGGTGATATCGTTATTTCAACAGAAGTGCGTTACCACGATGCTGATGTCACCGCGTTTGGTTATGAACCTGGTCAAATGGCACAATGCCCTCCTGCTTTTATTGCCGACCCAAAACTCGTGCAAATTGCACAAGAATGCATTGAATCACTAAAATTAAATGCTGTTCGTGGATTAATTTGTAGTGGCGATGCATTTATTAATGGTGCAGAACCTTTAGCACGTATTCGCCATACCTTTCCTGATGTTGCTGCAGTTGAAATGGAATCTACGGCTATTGGTCATGTTTGCCATCAGTTTGATATCCCATTTGTAGTGGTTCGCGCTATTTCTGATGTTGCAGATAAAGAATCACACTTAAGCTTTGATGAGTTTTTGGCTGTTGCCGCGCGTCAATCAAGTTTAATGGTGACAACAATGCTTGAGAAATTAAAAGACTAATTAAGCTTATAAAATCTAAACCTTAGTTTTATGTGTAATAACCCGTCTTTATTTTTTGCTTATCATAAGATAAAAAATAGACGGGTATTTTTTAATCTAAAATGAGAAAAATAATGCGTCTACTCACTACTTTTTGGCTGTTGCTAAGTAGCCTTTTTACTGTGGCAAACGCTTTTGCTACGGAGCCAGCAAAACGTATTATTACGCTTTCACCTTCAGCGACAGAAATGGCTTATGCCTCAGGTATGGGCGAGAATATAGTGGGTGTTAGTGCTTACTCTGATTACCCAGAAGAAGCAAAAAAGATTGAACAAGTTGCCAACTGGCAAGGGATTAATGTTGAGCGAATTCTGCTATTAAAACCTGATTTAGTGATTGCATGGCAAGGCGGTAATCCACAGCGTCCATTAGATCAGTTAAAAGCGTTAGGTATTTCTATTATTTATTCTGATCCACAAACTATTGAAGAAATCGCTAACGATCTGACTAAATTAGCAGCTTATAGCCATCGCCCTGAGATTGCTTTAAACAATGCCAATCAATTGCGTCAGCAATATCAAGCATTACAACAAAAATACCAATCAAACATCCCAAATCAGCCAAAGAAAAAAGTGTTTATTCAATTTGGTATGCAGCCACTATTTACAACATCGAATCACACATTACAAAGTCACATTACTGAGCTTTGCGGTGGTGAAAATATCTTTGCCAATAGTTCTGTTCCTTGGCCTCAAGTTAGCCGTGAGCAAGTACTTACAAAGAAACCTGATCTGATTATTTTTAGTGGCAAACCTAGCCAAATTTCAGCAATTCAACAATTTTGGCAACCTCAGCTTAATATTCCTGTGATTGCCATAGATGAAGATAGTTTTAGCCGACCAGCACCACGAATAATCAATGCCGCACAGCAGATTTGTGAAGCGATTGCGAAGAGTTAAATTACGTTTTATTGAAAAACGAGAAAGGATTTAAAAATAGGAAATTGAAAGTTTAAGGTGTTGTTCTTAGGTTTTTATCTTTAAAAAATCCCACCGACAAAAGTCGTGAGCGAGCAAGCAGTGCCACAAGGCAGACAGCGCACAGTAAGCGGAGCATACATTAGTATGTGAGCATTACGAGCACTGCCCTAACGCCGTGGCATTACTGCACAGCCACGACGCCAAAAACTAAATACTAAACGATGAGCCGCAGCCACACGTACTCTTAGCATTAGGATTCGTCACGATAAAACGCGAACCCTCTAACCCTTCGGTATAATCCACACAACCGCCCACTAAATACTGCAAGCTCATTGGATCAACCACTAAGGCTACGCCCTGTTTTTCTATGGTCATATCGCCTTCATTCATGGCATCATCAAACGTAAAACCATACTGGAATCCGCTACAACCGCCACCTGTAATATAAACGCGTAAACGCAGATTTGGGTTTTCTTCATCAGCGATCAAATCTTTTACTTTATTTGCAGCCGCGTCAGTAAATTGTAACGGCAGAGCCATGTCATCACTCATTGTTCACTCCAGACTGGGGATCCCAGTAAAAAAACAGCCAGCAAAATTTTTCTTTCTGCTGATATAATGTGATGATTATCTAATACCTGCTCATAACCTTCAAGTTTGTTGTGGACAAAATACACTTTTTGCTACCTATCACTTTTTATGGTTAATCTCGCGAAAACAATAATAGTGATAAATCAAAATCTTGCTGTCGTCTATTTGGCTTCATCTGCGGTCTGCTTTAGAATACGCCTTAATCTTACGCTCACCCATCATTAGGAGTTTGACATGAGCAAGTCTGAAACGCTTTATAACCTCGCACAACAAGTGATCCCCGGTGGAGTTAACTCACCAGTTCGCGCATTTAACGGTGTAGGTGGAACACCTTTGTTTATCGAACGTGCTGATGGTGCGTATATTTATGATGCCGATGGACAGGCTTACCTCGACTATGTCGGCTCATGGGGTCCTATGGTTTTGGGCCACAATCACCCCGCTATTCGTGATGCAGTAACAGAAGCGATACAAAAAGGCTTAAGCTTTGGTGCACCAACTGCTGCTGAAGTTGAAATGGCAAATTTAGTCACTGAGCTAGTTCCTTCAATGGATATGGTGCGTATGGTGAACTCTGGTACTGAAGCGACCATGAGTGCGATTCGCCTTGCTCGTGGTTACACTGGTCGTGATAAAATTATTAAATTCGAAGGTTGCTACCATGGTCATGCTGACTGTTTATTAGTTAAAGCGGGTTCTGGCGCGTTAACGATGGGACAACCTAACTCACCGGGTGTTCCCGCTGATTTTGTTAAGCACACACTCACTTGTACTTATAACGACCTTAACTCTGTACGCCAAGCCTTTGAAAATTACCCTGAAGAAGTGGCTTGTATCATTGTTGAACCTGTTGCCGGTAACATGAACTGCGTACCACCAAAAGCTGACTTTTTGCCGGGTTTACGTGCGCTATGTGACGAATTTGGTGCGCTACTGATTATTGATGAAGTGATGACAGGCTTTCGTGTTGCATTAGGTGGCGCACAAGCTTATTACGACGTTGATCCAGATTTAACCTGCTTAGGTAAAATTATCGGTGGCGGCATGCCTGTAGGTGCATTTGGTGGACATTTAGAAGTAATGTCGAAACTAGCACCAATTGGTCCTGTTTATCAAGCGGGCACCTTATCAGGTAACCCAATTGCAATGGCTGCAGGTCTCGCTTGTTTAAATGAAGTTTCGCAACCAGGTGTTCATGAAACGTTAGATGAACTCACCACAATGTTGGCTGAAGGCTTAGTTGAAAAAGCGCAACAAGCGGGTATTTCAATGGTCGTAAACCATGTTGGTGGTATGTTTGGCTTATTCTTTACGGATGCCAAAGAAGTGACTTGCTACCAAGATGTAATGAGCTGCGATGTTGAACGCTTTAAGCAGTTCTTCCATTTAATGTTAGAGCAAAAAGTGTATCTCGCCCCTTCTGCTTTTGAAGCTGGCTTTATGTCTATTGCTCATACCAAAGAAGATATTCAACGCACCATCGATGCCGCTGAATATGCCTTTGGAAAAATGAAAGGCTAGTTGGTCGTTTTATAAAAAAACATCTCAAAATAAAAGCCAGTCTATTATTAATAACTGGCTTTTATTATTTCTTTTTCTTCTATCCAACGGCAAATAAAAGTATCATATTTGATACTTTTTGTGTTAAATTAAACCAATTACGATCAAAAATACGTTAAGACATAACTAAAAGAATCATATTTGATACTTTTATTGTTTTTAAGAGAAAATATATGCTCTCATCTCAATTAAATAGGAAAAAGTATCAAAAATGAGCCTTAATAAAGTTTTGAAGATTGTAGATGACTTATCTGATGAAGAAAAAAACATTTTACTGTCAAAGTTAAATACCAACCAAAATTTAAATAATAATTTCAATATAATACAGCATCACGAAAAATCACTTAATCTATTTATTCTAAAAGAGAATGAACTTAAAAAACTAATTACTTTCGAGCTAAAAAAGCAAGGTATTACATATGAAGAGATGGCTATGCAAATTGATGTCTCTATAGCCACTTTTAAAAGAATAATTGCCAATCCACTAATGGCAAAAACGATTAATCTCCATTCCTTACTAAAAGAACTTGGGTTTAAGTTATGTCTCGAAAAATAGAAGTTTGGCTTTACGAAAAATGAGTCGGTATTTTGAGTGAAGAAGAAAAAGGATTCACTTTTCACTATTATGCTAATTACAAAGGCATAGCAATATCTTTAAGTATGCCAGTCAGAACAGAGCCTTATTGGTGTGAAGAATTACATCCTTTTTTCAAAGGATTAGCACCTGGTTTAAATTCAAAGTATGGCGAATATGTTGGTTTTGACTTTATCCTTTTGGCTGAAAATATTGGAATTAGCTTTAAACTAGCTCAAAAATTACTAAATGATGTGGTAAACAGCCACCAGACAATTATTGATACATACAATGAAAGCCATATGCCTGAAGAGCAAAGAAATGTAGTCTTAGCGTATGTGGAGAGAAGAATAAATTTACTCAAAATAACGACGCTATAGCAATAAAAGGCCACAAAAAACGGCACTTAACACAGTGCCGTTTTTTATTTTAAATCACCTAAACCATGACTTACTCAGAAAACAGATCTTGCAGCCATTTCGGCGCGCCATCTTCATTGGTTTCTTGATTGACTGAAGGGCATAATCCATCTGGATTAGCTGTCCACACTGGTAAAGTACGCACACCACCACCTAAACAGGTAAAAGTCCCTTCCGCATTAATTGATATCTCTGAAATATCATCAGGTACTGGCGGGTTTAGTTTTAATGGCGCTTGGTTATCCAGATAATTGCGATAAAGCAATAACGCACCGGTTGCCCCCGTTAGGTTGGTTGGTCCGTTATTATCACGTCCCATCCACGCTATCGTTACTTCTTTACCATCAATACCCGCAAACCAGCTGTCACGAAGATCATTCGTCGTTCCTGTTTTCCCTGCAAGATTATAGTTACCAAATTTTGGCTTCAAGGTACGTTGCGCTGTCCCTGAATTAACCACTTGCTGCATACCAAACAGCGTCATATAAGCGGCTTGCGGTGAAACAGTGGTTTCTGCCTGAGGATAGCTTTGATACAACACAGTACCATCTTGTTTTATCACTGAACGTAGCGACGACAATTTAGCGCGGTTACCCAAGCTACCAATAGTTTGGAACGTTTGAGCCACTTCCATTGGTGTTAAGTTTAAAGCCCCCAATAACATCGCAGGTACTTTTTCAAGATTTTCAGCAGGCGCACCTAAGTTAATCCATGTTTTAATCACTTGGTCTAAGCCAAGTTCTAAACCTAAATTAACGGTTGGTATATTACGAGACGTGGCTAACGCATCTACCAGCATTAATCGACCTTTATAACCACGATCATAGTTACGCGGCTGCCAAGGTTTTCCACCGGGGATTGGCACTGAAATAGGTTCATCAGCAAGCCATGTATTTAAACGAAAACGCTCAGGCTCGCTTAATGCCGTAAGATAAGTTGCAGGCTTTGCCAATGAACCAATAGAACGACGCGCTGAAAGTGCGCGGTTAAAGCCAGCAAATTGAGGCTGAGAACCACCAACAAGTGCTCTAACTTCACCACTTAAGCGGTCTACTACCACCATTGCACCTTCAAGATCATCAATCTTGCGTGTTTTACGAATATCAGCAACACCTACTTCCACCGCCTTTTCTGCCGCATCTTGCGAAACAGGATCTAAGGTGGTAAAAATTTTGGTTCCTGATAAATCTTTAACTTTATCGCCTAAATTAGTTTGTAACTCTTGGCGAACTAACTGCATAAATGCAGGTTGTGGTGTCAGTGCTTCACTACGTGATTTAACCCCTAAAGGACGCGCACTTAACACATCATAAAGCTCTTGGTCGATAATCTCTTGTGTCAGTAATAGTTTCAACACCACATTACGGCGTTCTAATGCGGCTTTAGGATTACGCCACGGATTATAAGCAGAAGCACCTTTTACCATTCCCACTAATAACGCTTGTTGATCAAGACTTAGCTCATCAACTGGGCGACCAAAATAGTAGAGGCTCGCTAAAGGGAAACCGCGAATTTGCTCATCACCACTTTGACCTAAGAAAACCTCGTTAAGGTACAGCTCTAAAATGCGATCTTTGCTATAACTCGCATCCATAATAATTGCCATATAGGCTTCATTAAGCTTTCTTTTTAAGGTTCTTTCATTGGTTAAAAATAGGTTTTTTACCAACTGCTGCGTTAAAGTACTACCACCTTGCACTGCTTTACCCGCAGTAAAGTTAGCGAAAACGGCACGACCAATAGAGTAGAAACTAATGCCATCATGTTCATAGAAACGACGGTCTTCAGTGGCGATTAACGTATCAACCAATAACTGAGGAAATTTATCTCTACCTAAAAATAAGCGTTGTTCTCCATTTGCCGACTGCATCATGGTAATCAGTTTAGGATCAAGACGGAAAAAGCCGAATTGACGCTGGTTACTCATATTAGTAATGCTAGCTAATGAATTTTGTTCAAAGGTGAGTTTTGCTAAAATTTGCTCTTCACGACCATCAGGAAAATCAAAAGGTCGACGTAACATCTCTATCGTATTATTTCTTACGATAAATTCACCAGGGCGCGTAATTTTATTGACATGACGATATTGCATACCTTCAAGCAAGCGCACCATTTCGCTCTGACTATAATTCATGCCAGGTTCTAAATTTACAGTTCGCCCATAAACGGCGGCGGGTAACTCCCACACATTGCCATCTAAACGCTCTTTAATTTGCGAATGTAGATAAACGCCATAAATGCCCATTAAAACTGCAATTACGATGGCAATTTTAACTAATAACCAAAACCAAGAACGACCTCTTCTTGATTGCTTAACTGGCTTTTTATTTCTACTCATGCACTGTATCTCTCATTGAAATCCCTTTATCGCACCCTAGGATAAAGAAGCCTAACATTGTCGCTATTTTTCAAAGCAATCCAACTGGAAAGCTCTCAAAATGACGCTATTCTACTCATAAATTGGCGTTAACTAAATTTTTTTACTCGTCGAGTTGGTGCTGTATTTTCTGGCGAATCTGGCCACAAATGCTTGGGATAACGCCCTTTCATCTCTTTTTGTACTTCTTTATAACTACCAGCCCAAAACGTTGCTAAATCCTGTGTTTTTTGAATAGGTCGATGAGCAGGAGAAAGTAACTCCATCACTACGGCTAATTGACCATTGGCAACAATAGGGCTTTGCTTTTCGCCATAAACTTCTTGAATACGAATAGCAATAACTGGTGGTAATTCTAAATCATATTTGATTGCTACTTTTGTCTGCGTTGGCGCTACATAATGTGTTGGGAATAAGCGCTGTAGTAACTGATTTTCCTGCCATGTTAACTGCTCTTTTACCAGCTGATTGATATCAAACTGCTGTAAGGCTTTTAAAGAGCAAATATTTCCTAATTCGGGCAATAGCCATTGCTCTAATGTTTCTAATAGTACTGTCTCATTTAATTCTGGCAACAATACATCAGGACACCATTTTTTCGCTAATGCAAGACGAATAAAAAATTGTTGAGTCGCTTCACTTAATGCCAATGCATTTAAACCGTTATCTCTTAACCAATTTAACAGTGCTTGCTGCATTTGCTGCTTATCGGGCTTTTCTAACTGAGACTGACTGATAGTGAGTCGTCCTAATTGGCGCTGTTGCCACGCTATTAATGCGCCTCGCTTTTCGTCCCACTCAATAGTGGTATTATCTTTAATCAATTCAGGAAAGGTAGTTGATATTTCATCAATATCAATAGGTAATGCCAATAAAATACGCACATCAGCATAATGTGTATTTTGTAGCAGTAAAGGCGCTAATATCCACGGTGCATTACTCATTGTTTGAGTTTCATCCATCATCGCACCTTGCCCATTAGCCAAGCGAAAACGCCCTTTATTATCACGATTTTTGGCTACTCTGTCGGAAAACCCGACGACGAGTAAGATCGCTAATAACTCAGGACAAAAATTCCCTTTTCTATTTTGCGAAAGCTGTTTTTCTCTGTGAGCCCAAAATGGATTATTTTGTTGGGCTATCCACTCTAGATTAATTTCACGCCCTCTGGGTGGCTCTTCTACCATCGCACATAAGCGTGCAGCAGTAACATAGTGGTCGTTACTCTGCTGTTGTGCATAATCTAATATCGCGGCAAAACGAGGTTCGATTCCCCATTGCGCCATACGTAAACCACGAGGCGTCAATCCACCGAGTGTATCTATTGCACCTAAACGTTGTAACAGCGTTTTTGCTGCATTTAAGGCGGGTGTTGTTGGTGTATCTAGCCATATTAATTGGTTGATATCTCGACATCCCCATTGCAATATCGCAAGCCAAAGAGAAGATAAATCACTGCTTAATATTTCAGGAATCTGATGTGTTGCTGCTCGTTGTGCTTGTTCTTGACTCATTAAATGCCAACAAATACCCGCTTCAAGTCGCCCCGCACGCCCCGCTCGCTGAATTTGTGAAGATTGGCTAATTCGCTGGCGTAGTAAGCTCGTAACGCCGTTTTTCAAATCAAATTGCGCTCGTTTTTCAATACCACTATCTAAAACTAAACGAATACCTTCTATCGTAAGACTGGTTTCAGCAATATTGGTGGCTAATACAATTTTACGATAACCTTTTTCTGCCGGTTCAATCGCTTGCTGTTGTTGAGCTAATGAAAGTGCGCCATAAAGTGGAAATATCAGCACATTGCTATCGACTTTCTCTTTTAGCATTTCAGCAGTACGTACTATTTCAGCGCTACCGGGTAAAAAGATAAGCATAGAGCCGCTCTCTTGTGCCAGTAAACGCAGTGCCATTGTTGCAACTTCTTGCTCAAAAGGCTGATGCTGATTAATGGGGTAATAACAGCGATCGACGGGATAACTTCGCCCTTGGGAGTTCACCATTGGTGCATCTGGCAAAAGTAAGGTTAATTTTTGATTATCTAAGGTTGCCGACATAATCAATATACGCAAATCATCACGTAAACCCGCTTGAACATCTAACAGTAACGCCAGTGCTAAATCTGCTTGTAAGCTGCGCTCATGAAACTCATCTAAAATCACCAAACTAACGCCCGTTAGTTCGGGATCTTGCTGTAACATTCGAGTCAGCACACCTTCAGTAACCACCTCAAGACGAGTCTGTTTGCTGATTTTACTTTCCGCTCTCATTCGATAACCAATGGTTGCACCAACAGGTTCATTTAGCTGACTTGCTAAGCGATAAGCAATACTTTTAGCGGCAATACGTCTTGGCTCTAATAAAATTATTTTGCCATCAAATTGCCCGTTCTCAAGCAAATAGAGGGGAAGCGCCGTTGACTTACCCGCACCCGTTGGGGCATGAAGTAATACCTGGGGGGATTGTTTTAACGCAGCAACAATATTTTCGGTTACATCAAAGATGGGCAGCAAATGCACACAAACTCCATTACTCATTAACTTTCTCTGCCGCGCATTGTAGCATTAGCGCTCTCTTAAAGGACGTATTTTCACCGGAGTCGTCATGAAATTTGAACAACCGCTACAATCCGCCACTTTACTAAAACGATATAAGCGTTTTTTAGCAGACGCCATTGCCCCCAATGGGGAAGAATTCACGCTTCATTGTGCTAACACTGGCGCAATGACGGGATGCGCAACCCCGGGCGATACAATTTGGTACTCAACGTCATTGAATGCAAAAAGAAAATACCCTAATAGTTGGGAATTAACACAAACCCAAGTTGGTGACTGGATCTGCGTTAATACCTTAAGAGCAAACGGTATTATTGCTGATGCGATAGCCGCAGGAGATATTCCAGAATTATCTGAGTATGACGAGATAAAGCGCGAAGTGAAGTACGGTAGTGAAAACAGCCGTATTGACATTTTACTTAAATCAAATCATAAAGTTGACTGCTACATTGAAGTGAAGTCAGTAACGCTGTTAGAGGCGGGTAGAGGCTATTTTCCTGATGCTCGAACAGTACGTGGTCAGAAACACCTAAGAGAGTTGACCGCTATCGCAAAATCGGGCTTAAGGGCTGTCTTATTCTACGCAGTTCCCCATACTGGCATTACGGAAGTTGCTGTTGCTAAAGAGATTGACCCCAACTATGCTTCATTGCTTGAACAAGCTCGTGATGCTGGGGTTGAAATTTTATGTTATCGCATCAATATTAGTGAGTACGATTTAACAATTGGGATGCAATTACCTTTTATTTCAAATGGTTAATTGGTTTTCATAAGATTTGTAATGGTATATGTTAAGTAAATTTTAACTAAATAGGCATATTTACTTGCGTGCCTTCACACCATGAGAAAACTTATTAAAGGAATAATTGCTATCCTCTCGGGCATCTGCTATTTATAGCGCCCTATTTTTTCTCCTTCCTATTTTTGGTGGGAGATTATTCAGATATGCGTATGTAGGAGAAGCATTATGCAAGAAGGGCAAAAGCGTAAAACATCGTCCATGAGCATTCTCGCTATTGCTGGCGTTGAGCCATATCAAGAAAAAGCGGGCGAAGAGTACATGAACGAAGCCCAATTAGCGCATTTTAAGCTAATACTTGAATCTTGGCGCAATCAGCTCAGGGATGAAGTCAACCGCACCGTTACTCATATGCAAGATGAGGCGGCAAACTTCCCAGATCCCGTTGACCGTGCTGCACAAGAAGAAGAATTCAGTCTTGAGCTGCGTAACCGTGATCGTGAACGTAAACTCATTAAGAAAATCGAGAAAACACTAAAAAAAGTTGAAGACGATGACTTTGGCTTTTGTGAATCTTGTGGGGTTGAAATCGGTATTCGCCGTTTAGAAGCTCGCCCGACAGCAGATTTATGTATCGATTGTAAAACATTAGCTGAAATCCGTGAAAAGCAGATGGCTGGCTAATCGTTGAGTCAACGCCTCAGTGCAAATTTGTGCTGAGGCGCTTATCTGAATCTTTAAATGAAAGAGATTACAGACTATATTGGGCGCTTTGCGCCATCACCAACGGGCAATCTTCATTTTGGCTCATTGGTTACTGCACTTGGCAGTTATCTTCAAGCTCGCGCACATCATGGACGCTGGCTTCTGCGTATCGACGATATAGACCCTCAACGAGAACCTCCCGGCGCTACCTCTGCGATTATCCATACCTTAGAGCACTTTGGGCTATGGTGGGATGATGACATCCTATTTCAATCGCAACGCCATGATGCCTATCGTGATGTTTTATCCATGTTATGGCAACAAGGGGGTTGTTATCATTGTCACTGTAACCGTCACCGGTTACATGATTTAGGGCGTATTTATGATAATCATTGCCGCCATCGATATAATTTAACAGATAACTCTCACGGCGGTTTTGATATAAATAGAACATGGCGATTAATTCAACAACATCCTATTTATCATTTCGAGGATGAAGTTCAGGGAACTTATTACCTTAAAGATCCCTTACTCGCTTTAGAAGATATGATTATTCACAGAAAAGATAACTTATTTGCGTATAATCTAGTGACGGTAATTGATGATCATTATCAAGGTGTAACAGAAGTAGTAAGAGGTGCCGATTTACTTGACCCCACGTTGCGACAGATTAGCTTACATAAACAGCTTAATTTACCTGTTCCTCGTTATGCTCACTTACCCTTAGCAATTAATCATGTTGGAAATAAATTATCGAAGCAAAATCATGCTCAAGCATTACCCAACACTGATCCAAAAGCGGTAATTATTGATGCATTACATTTTTTAAATCAACCAGTTATAATAGGTTGGCAAGATTATTCATTATCAACATTATTAGAGATTGCGAGCGCCCAATGGTTACTTTCTGAGGTAACTCAGCAAGGTAATCAACAACAAGGGTATGAATAAACTACACAAAGCATTCTCAAAAAATGTTCAGTAGGCTATGATTAGCCGCTTAATTTTTTTAATTATCAGAATTTATTATTCGAGGTGTCATATTTTTAACCGAGTAGCGCATTTCTGCCGCAATCTGCTAGGGCGACAAACTAAGTCGTCAGACTCACAACAACCGGTAGCAAGTGAAAGGCGAGTCACTATATCTGACCAACCTAAACAAGAAACACATAAACCTGTGCGTCGGCGTCCTGCCCTATCCGCAGACCGTCCCCGTAAAAAAAGTACAAATAAAGAAAAGGCGAACGGGAGTGATTTGCCAATGACTGTGATCCCAAGAGATCAACACCCTATATCGCGTAAAGATATCAGTGACAATGCACTGAAAGTTCTTTATCGCCTGAATAACTCAGGTTTCCAAGCCTATTTAGTCGGTGGTGGAGTACGCGATTTATTACTGGGAAAAAAACCAAAAGATTTTGACATTGCCACCAATGCCACACCTGAAGAAGTCCGTCGATTATTCCGTAATAGTCGTTTAGTCGGTCGTCGCTTTCGCTTAGCGCATATTATGTTTGGTCCTGAAGTGATCGAAGTGGCGACATTCCGTGGCTCTCATGAAGACCATGTCATCTCCGATAACAACCAATCTCAACAAGCACAAAGTGGTATGTTGCTGCGCGATAATATTTTCGGCTCTATTGAAGAAGATGCTATTCGTCGTGACTTTACCCTAAATAGTCTCTATTACGGTGTTGATGATTTTGCAGTACGTGATTATGTGGGTGGTTTAGCCGATCTTAAAGCAGGCATTATCCGCTTAATTGGCTCGCCCGAGACACGTTACCGTGAAGATCCAGTTAGAATGTTAAGAGCCATTCGTTTTGCCAGTAAACTGGATATGCGCATTGAACCAGAAACAGCAGATCCTATTAGTCAGTTAGCGCCATTACTGAAAAATATTCCTTCTGCGCGCTTATTTGAAGAGTCATTAAAGCTGCTGCAAACAGGGCAAGGCTATAAAACCTATAAACTGATGCGCCACTTTAAGTTACTTGAGCCACTGTTCCCACAAATTGCCTCAAGAATAACAGAGCAACAAGATACACCAATGGAGAGAATGTTAGAGCAAGTTCTCAAAAATACCGATTATCGTTTAAGTAAGGATATGCGAGTTAACCCTGCATTCTTATTTGCGGCAATGTTGTGGTATCCATTGATAGAACATGCAGAAAAACTCACACAAGAAAGTGGGCTTTCTTACTACGATGCTTTTGCAATGGCAATGAATGATGTTTTAGATGAGCAGTGTCGTACTATTGCCCTTCCTAAACGTATCACAACCATGATGCGTGATATCTGGCAACTACAACAACGTCTGCCTAAACGCCAAGGTCGCCGTGCCAATAAATTGCTTGAACACCCTAAATTCCGCGCTGCATTTGATTTACTTGAACTGCGTGCAAATGTACAAAGAAACCCAGAACTTGAAGCGCTGGCAACATGGTGGGCTGATTTTCAGGCATCAAACAATACCCAGCAACGCTCAATGGTTTCTGAATTAGGTCAAGCACCAATACGTCGACGCCCACGCCAACATAAGCGCCCTCGTCATCCAAGTGCAAAAAATACCATAGCGAGACAAGAAAACAGCAATGAGTAAACAGAAACAACGCGTTTATATTATTCTTGGTAGTAATTTAAATTCGCCTGAAGAACAGGTTAAATCAGCGATTAAAGCGATTAGTGAGATCCCTCAAACGGAACTTATTGCTCAATCGTCATGGTATCGCACGCGCCCTATGGGTCCGCAAGATCAACCTGATTACTTAAATGTTGCTGTTGCTATTGATACTGATTTAGCCCCTGAAATCTTACTTGATAACACTCAAGCCATCGAGTTAGCACATGGTCGAGTAAGAAAAGAAGGTAATCGCTGGGGACCAAGAACGTTAGATCTCGATATTATGTTGTTTGGTAATGAAGTGATACAAACTGAGCGTTTAACCGTTCCTCATTACGGGCTAAAAGTCCGTGAATTTATGCTCTATCCATTAGCAGAATTAGCACCTAACCTGCGTTTTCCTGATGGTGAACTATTAACAGACAGATTAGCGCTTGTACCTGAAAATGGTATGGAAAAGTGGTAATTTCACTTTAATGCCTAGCTGATGTTTAAGGTTGGTACTGTTGAAAATTAACGCAGTATCAACCCACTTCACCACTAACTGTTTATTTTATCTCTTCTTCCTTATCTCGCCATCTCGCTATTATTTTTTTCTCTTCTTTTTATAAATAATTAACAACTAATTGTTATTTTTAATTAATTGAAAAACATAAAAATATTTTATTGTTTTATATTTTTCATTACTCACCCAATTACTTTTTCTTCGTTTTTACGGCTTAGATGCTACAATCTGAAATTGCCATATATTATTTATGTCATATTTTCTTTAATAAACAAATAATTAAGTGAATCACATAATTTCACTCACACGCAAAAAACACACATCTCGGAGTTTGTTACAATGAAACCAACTACGCTTTCAACGCTCAATCGCTATAAGCAAGAAAAGAAAAAGTTTGCCACTATCACCGCTTATGATGCGAGTTTTGCCCGTCTGTTTGCACAAGAAGGTATCCAAGCGATGCTAATTGGTGATTCATTAGGGATGACACTACAAGGTCATAACAGCACACTGCCTGTAACCATAGAGCAAATTGCTTATCATACTCGTTGCGTAAGAGCGGGTGCACCTAACGCCTTTCTTATTGCTGATATGCCCTTTATGTCTTACTCAACACCAGAACAAGCTTGCCTTAATGCCGCTATTTTGATGCAGGCTGGTGCCAATATGGTTAAAATTGAAGGTGGTAGCTGGTTAATACCGACAGTAAAAATGCTCACCGAGCGTGCTGTTCCGGTCTGTATTCATTTAGGGTTAACACCGCAATCCGTTAATGTTTTTGGTGGTTATAAAGTTCAAGGCAGAGAACTAGCAGCAGCAGAACAACTAAAACAAGATGCAATGTCACTCGAAAATGCAGGTGCTCAACTGGCTGTTTTAGAGTGTGTACCCGTTTCGTTAGCGAAAGCAGTCACTGACGTGCTGACTATGCCTGTAATTGGCATTGGTGCTGGAAATGTTACTGATGGTCAAATTCTCGTTATGCATGATTTATTAGGGTTAACACCACAACCCCCCAAATTTTCTAAAGATTTCTTGCAAGAAGCTGGCTCTTTACAAGGTGCGGTTAGCCTTTATGTTCAGCAAGTTGAACAGGGATTATTCCCACAAGAGCAGCATACATTTAACTAATTTATTATCTGAATATACTGACATCGTTTAAAGGAGTCACGCCGTGCTAATTATTGAAACTACGCTTATCTTACGCAGAGAAATCAAGCGATTGAAGCAAGAAGGTAAACGCATCGCACTGGTTCCAACAATGGGTAATCTTCATGAAGGTCACCTGAAATTGATTGAAGAGGCTCGTATTCACGCTGATGTGGTTATCGCCTCTGTTTTTGTAAATCCGCTGCAATTTGATAGAGAAGCCGATTTAGTCAGCTACCCACGCACATTACAAGAAGATTGCGAATTATTGCGTGATAAAAACGTCGATATTATCTTTGCACCTTCAGCAAAAGAGATGTACCCAAATGGCATGGAAAATCAAACAACCGTCGATGTACCTGTACTTTCAGCTATTTTAGAAGGGGCGAGCCGCCCGGGTCATTTTCGTGGAGTGACCACCGTTGTTAGCAAGCTATTTAATTTAATTCAGCCTGATGTCGCGATGTTTGGTGAGAAAGATTATCAGCAACTGCTCGTTATCAAAAAAATGGTGCTCGATTTATGTATGGATATCAGCATTATTCCTGTTCCTATTGTGCGTGATAAAAAGGGGCTTGCACTGAGCTCTCGTAATCGTCTGTTAACTGATAATGAAAAGCAGCAAGCTCCTGTGCTTTATCAAGTAATGCAACAAATTGCTGAGCAGTTAAAATCAGGCAATCACGACGTCAATCAGCTATTACTCACAGCAAAAAGTACCCTTGAGCAACAAGGTTTTCGTGCTGATGAGTGTTTTATTTGTGATGCTGATTCTCTTACACCATTAAATGAAGAGAGCCGACGTGCTGTTATTTTAATGGCGGCATGGTTAGGCAATACCCGTTTAATTGATAATCAACAAGTGAATCTTGTGTAATTAATCTGGCGTATTAATCATTAGAAAATAGGAAACACAACAATGCTACGCACAATGTTACAAGGCAAGTTACACCGAGTTAAGGTAACACAAGCCGATCTTCACTACGAAGGCTCTTGCGCTATTGATCAAAACTTTATGGACGCAGCCGGAATACTAGAAAATGAAGCTATCGATATTTATAACGTCGATAATGGCGAACGTTTTTCAACCTATGCGATTTGTGCTGAAAGAGGGTCACGTATTATTTCTGTTAATGGCGCAGCGGCTCGTCGTGCCGCAGTAGGTGATCGCCTCATTATTTGCTCTTATGTGCAAATTCCTGACAGCGATGCCCGTAGCCATAAACCTAACATTGCCTATTTTGAAGATAACAATGAAATGAAACGCATTGCAAAAGCAGTGCCTGTTCAAGTCGCTTAATAAGCCACTTTATTATTTAATTCTATTACCCATCAGTGGATGTTCCCCACTTGTGGGTAATTATTTTTAGTCACAAATCACTTTAGGTTATTACTCACCTGTCTCGATTCACCTAATTTAAAATGAGATATAACATTCAAAACCGTGTTTCTTCTCCCTTTTTACTCGCATATCTGCTTGTAGCTTGTTATAAATCGGATAAGTATTATCTAACTACTCTTTACTAATAAAAATTATGATAAAAGTTGCTTTAGTTGATGATCACATCGTTGTGCGATCAGGGTTTGCACAGCTGCTAATGTTAGAACCAGATATTCATATCGTTGGTGAATACGCTAATGGACAAGAAGCATGGCATTATCTCGTTAACGATGATATTGATGTCGCGGTTATGGATCTCTCTATGCCAGGGGAAAGCGGGCTTCAGCTACAGAGCCGCTTAAAACAAAAACGCCCTGATTTTCGTACTATTATTTTAAGTATTTATGATACGCCCGCCTTTGTTCAGAGCGCGTTAGATTCTGGCGCGCGTGGCTATTTAACTAAACGCTGTGGACCTGAAGAGTTAGTGCAAGCAGTACGAGCGGTCTATCAAGGGGGATGTTATCTCTGCACTGATGCCATGAAAGCACTGCGTCATACACCTGAAAAAGAAGAGGCTTTACACGGCTTAACGCCTCGAGAAAGAGAAGTGTTCAATCTTTTGGTGCAAGGTATCAACGTTAAAACGATTGCACTACAGCTTAATCTTAGCCATAAAACGGTGCATGTTCACCGCGCTAATGTGTTAGGTAAACTGGCATGTGAAACGACAATTGATTTAGTCCACTTTGCATTAAAAAACCAATTAATTACTGGAACACTTTAATATGAAAAGAGGAATGCGCTTTCTTTTGCAATCCATCTTTTTATTACTCACCTACTCTTTACTTTGGCTTTCGCTGTGGGTTATTGGCTTTTATCTAAGTAAAAATGGTCAACAAGCAGCTCTCTTTTTACCGCAGGGTTTGCGCCTTGCATTGGTTATTTTGCTCTGGCGACGATTTTGGCTTCCCCTATTTTTAGCCGAATCCGGGCTCTATTATTGGCTAGCTCAAGAGCAGCTTATTACGCACTCTGTTATCTATTTATCCCCTTTAATTAGCTTACTTATCGCCTTAGAGATCCAGCGCATTTGGTGGCGTTATCCGCTTTATTGGCAAAGGCTGACACTATTAATTGGTGGTGTTGGTTTTAATAGCTTGCTCCAAGCCTTTATTCTTGGCTTTTTTCTTAACACAACCACCAGCCAAATATTTCTAACCTCAGTTACCGGTGGAATATTAATCACTCCTTTTGTCTTTTTAATTTATGAATATCTGCGTGAATTGCAGAATCGAACACTTATCGCTGATGGTATACCCGATCCCCCTTTACGTACCTCACTACTTATGTGGGGATTTCTTTTTTGTGTGATTGGGCTAAGTGCGCAGTTTTTTTTCACTCCAGAAATTGAACGCTTATTGGTTATTCTCGTGTTTATTCCCAATGTTTTTATGGCTTACCGCTATGGTTGGCAAGGTGGCGTATTATCTGCACTTTTGGGTAGTTTAATTATTACCTTTGCTCGCCAAATTAACGGAGCATTTAGCGATTTACGTGAACTTGAGATGTTCTTAACGACTCAAGCGATTATTGGCATTGGTTTAGGTATTGCCATTAGCCGGCAGCAACAGTTAGCCCATAATTTACGCCATTATCGCCATCGATTAGAACAAGAGTTACAAGCAAGACGCGTATTAATGGAAAAACTCGTCCATACCGAAGAAGATGTCAAAAAAGCGATTGCCAGAGAGCTGCATGATGAAATTGGTCAGAATATTACCGCGATTCAAATTCAATCAATGTTAATGAAAAAAACAGCCACCAACGATAAAACACGCCAAACCGGTGAGCAAATCGAACGATTAGCACAGCAAATTCACCAATCCACTCGCCAACTTTTACGTCAATTAAGACCCCCTGTTTTAGAAGAGATGTCGCTAGAAAAAGCACTCCATCACTTAATTAATGAGTTTTCATTTGCTGAGAACAATATTACCTGTAATTTCAATTACTCCCTTGATAAAGAGCCTGAAAACGAAACCGTTATTTTTACGCTTTATCGTTTAGTGCAAGAGCTGCTTAATAATATTAGTAAGCATGCTAATGCGACTCATATCCAGGTTTCATTAACCCAAAATCAAAATCAGTTACGATTAGTGATTAGCGATAACGGCATTGGTATGTTGCCAACACAACAAAATAGCGGATTTGGATTACGAGGTATTGAAGAACGTATTCGTGCTTTAGGCGGAGATTGGAGCGTGACTAGTTATAACGGCACAAAAATAATTGTTAACTTACCCACAAATTCAGAAGAAAACAGTGAAAACTAAGACTTTGTCTTAGTCATCTACAACCTTCTCTCACTCTTTTTCGCGACATTTTTTTTACATTTGCAACATCAGAGAGGATGTTATGGCAGGTAAAAACTCGGCATCAATAAATAAGACCTATGATTTTTGGCGCAAAAATTTAATGCTGTCGATGATCATTGGCTATGCCACCTTCTACCTCACACGTAAAAGCGTCAATTTTGTGATGCCCGTTATGCAGATTGAATTAAATCTGGATAAAGGAGATATCGGCTGGATAGCTAGCCTATTTTATCTTACTTACGGCTTATCAAAATTCTTCTCTGGTATTTTCCATGATCAGACGGGATACCGCTGGTTTATGGGCGCAGGTTTAGTCATGACAGGGGTGATGAATATTATTTTCGCCTACTGTTTATCTTTTCCTGCACTACTTTTGGTTTGGGCACTTAATGGTTTCTTTCAAGGATGGGGATGGCCACCTTGTGCAAGGTTGTTAACTCACTGGTATTCACGTAATGAACGTGGTTTTTGGTGGGGATTGTGGAATATCTCAATCAACCTTGGTGGTATGAGTCTCCCCATTTTAGCCGCATGGTTAGCAACACACTATAGCTGGCAAATTGCACTGCTTATTCCCGGTATTATTGGCATTGTGATGGGCTTTTGGCTCTGTGTACGATTAAAAGGAACCCCTGTTGAAGAGGGGCTTCCAACAGTGGGTGTTTGGCGACGCGATATATTAGAACTACGTCAAGAGCAAGCCTCCCCCCCTAAACCGATGCTAACTATTTTGAAAGAGAGCATTTTATTTAACCGAATGATTTGGTTACTAGGTTTCTCTTATATTTTAGTTTATCTCATACGGATGGCGATAAATGATTGGGGAAACATCTGGTTATCAGAAACACATGGCGCAAACTTATTAAGTGCTAATGCCATCCTCTCTTTGTTTGAAGTTGGGGGGTTATTAGGCGCACTGTGTTCAGGCTGGGGCTCGGATTTACTATTCCGAGGTCAACGAGCACCGATGATATTGCTGTTTTCACTGGGACTTTTTAGCGCAGTAACCGCACTTTGGTTAATCCCAATACATCATTATGCTTTGCTCGCTGCCTGTTTTTTCAGTATCGGTTTTTTTGTGTTTGGACCTCAGATGTTAATCGGACTTGCTGCTACAGAATATTGCCATAAAAACGCAGCAGGCACGGTAACAGGCTACTTGGGATTGTACGCCTATTTAGGGGCGGCAATGGCAGGTTGGCCATTAAGTCAGGTCATGGCGCATTATGGTTGGACTGGGATGTTTGCATTATTAACCAGCGCTGCGGCCTTAATGGGACTACTACTAATGCCGTTACTGATTGCTGATGTCAGTAAACGAGAACATTCCGTAGGCCCACTTTCATTTTCCGATGACGACACATTTAAAAGGTTCTGAACATGAAATTGAAAACCCTCTCTACGCTCGTTGCAGCAGGACTTGCACTTTCTGCTGTCAGTTTATCAACTCACGCTGCGGGTCGCTTAGTGGTCTATTGTAGTGCGACTAACGCTATGTGTGAGGCTGAAACGAAAGCCTTTGCTGATAAGTATGATGTTAAAACCACCTTTGTTCGTAATGGTTCTGGCAGCACGCTGGCTAAAATCGAAGCGGAAAAACGTAATCCTCAAGCTGACGTTTGGTATGGCGGTACAATGGATCCTCACTCACAAGCCGGTGAAATGGATCTTCTAGAACCTTATGTCTCTCCTAATCTCGATCAAATCATGCCACAATTTCGTGATCCCGCTAAACGCAAAGGTAATTACTCCTCTGCAGTTTATGTCGGTATTTTAGGTTTTGGTGTCAATAAAGATCGCTTAAAAGAGAAAGGTATTGCGGTTCCAACCTGTTGGAAAGATTTAATCAAACCTGAATATAAAGGTGAGATTCAAATTGCTGACCCACAAAGTTCAGGTACCGCTTATACCGCACTCGCAACTTTCGACCAATTATGGGGAAGAGAGCAGGCATTTGATTATCTGAAAAAATTAAATACCAATATCTCTCAATATACTAAATCAGGTATTGCTCCAGCACGAAATGCCGCTCGCGGTGAAGCCGCAATTGGTATTGGTTTCTTACACGATTACTCATTAGAAGTTGAAAATGGCGCACCACTTGAACTGATTTCACCTTGTGAAGGTACAGGTTATGAAATCGGTGGCGTAAGTATCATCAAAAATGCCCGTAATATGGATAACGCGAAGTTATTTGTAGATTGGACACTCTCAAAAGAAGCCCAAGAGATTAGTTGGAAAGAGGGTAAATCTTACCAAATTCTAACCAATACCAGTGCTGAATCTTCACCAATGGCACTGAAATTAGCTGACTTAAAACTGATTAACTACGACATGGATAAATATGGCGATAGTGATGTACGTAAAGAGCTAATTAATAAATGGGTTACCGAAGTAAAAATGGGTAAATAGCCATTATGAGGGCGAGATAATCTCTCGCTCTCTTTTCTCATAATAATAAAGATATTTGCTATCGGGGGATTTATGTCTCACACGCTCGCTATACCTGAAAAAAAGAGGCGGGATCCCATATTTTTATGGATCCTGATTGCATGGGCCGCTTTTGCACTGCTGCCATCATGGAGCCTAGATTATGGTCTTTTTGATTCTACACCAGATGAACTTCTTACCGCTTATGGCTGGAGTAATCTAAACATCAGTTTACTCTGGTTTTTATTACCCAGTCTGCTGCTATTTCGTCCCGTTACACCATCAAAACGAGAAAATCGTTCTCGCCACTATTTTGATGCGGGATTTGCACTATTTTGTGCATTTATCACCATTGTAAGTGCCACGATTGAAGGAAAAGGGCTCGGTTATTCAGCCATCGTGTTATTTATCTCACTTGGCATGATAGCAAAACACGCTTTAACACGCTTAGAGTGGTTAGGCGGTGATAGCTTTGTTATTGGCTCACTAATCACGGTTGTCGCACTGATTGGCGCGTTTATTATCTTCCCTAGCATCGCTATTTTTATTCCGATGTTTAAAGATAGCGCAGGTAATTTTGCACCTTTTGAGTTTATCGCCATCCTTAGCCAAGCTCATATTGTGCAAGTTATGCTTAACTCAATAATGCTCTCTATTGCCGTGGGGATAGGGTGTACTTTCTTTGGGCTTATTCTGGCAATTTATACCTCGCGTATTGCTGTGCGCTCAGCGATTATTGGTCGTATTTTCTCTATTTTACCTATCGTTACGCCACCTTTTGTTGTTGGCTTAGGTGTTACGTTAATGATGGGGCGTTCAGGTTATATCACCGAATTCCTCGCCACTTATGCCGGACTTGAAAACACTAACTGGCTATATGGTTTTACCGGAATTTGGCTTGCTCAAGTATTAGCGTTTACGCCAATGTCTTTTATGATTTTAGATGGTGCAATTAAAACCATTCACCCATCATTAGAAGAGGCATCTTATACCCTAAGAGCAAATCGTTATCAGACCTTCTTTAACGTCTTTATGCCATTACTAAAACCAGCGCTTGCTAATGCATTCTTAATTGTGATTGTGCAATCACTCGCTGACTTTAGTAACCCACTCGTGTTAGGTGGCAACTTTGACGTTATCGCAACACAAATCTATTTTTACATCACCGGTTCTCAGCTCGATTATCAATCAGCCAGTACATTGGGTGCATCACTATTAGTCTTCTCACTATTAGTATTCTGTATACAGTATATGTGGATTGGTAAGCGCTCTTATGTCACCGTTTCAGGTAAATCCTATCGTGGAGATGTTCAACCATTACCTTCGTCACTCATTGCTTTCGTCACTAGCGTACTTGGTATCTGGGTTGTCTTTAATATCTTACTTTATGGCAGCATTTTCTACGGTAGCTTTACCGTTAACTGGGGTGTGGATTACACCTTAACCTTCGATAATTTCATTAAATTATTTGGTCAGGGAATGAGTGACGGTGCATGGCCTTCGTTGTTAGATACCTTGTTATATGCGGGTATTGCTGCACCGATTACCGCTATTCTCGGACTCTTAATTGCCTATATCGTGGTGCGCCAAGACTTTAAAGGTAAGAAAAGCATCGAGTTCACAACAATGCTTTGTTTCGCCGTACCGGGAACCGTCGCAGGGGTCTCTTATATTCTTGCGTTTAACGACTCGCCTTTCTATTTAACAGGTACAGCGGCAATTGTGATTATCTCAATGACTATGCGTAACGTGCCAGTGGGTATTCGTGCGGGTATTGCGGGATTAGGACAAATTGATAAATCTCTTGATGAAGCGTCTTTAAGTTTAAGAGCGAACTCCATGAGAACCATTTTCTATGTGCTATTACCGTTATTGCGCCCTGCAATTTTATCCGCACTGATCTATAGCTTTGTACGTGCCATTACCACCGTCAGTGCCATCGTCTTCCTTGTAACACCGGATACACGGGTTGCTACTGCCTATATTTTAAACCGTGTTGAAGATGGCGAATACGGTGTCGCAATTGCCTATGGTTCCATCTTAATAGTGGTGATGTTGGCAATTATCTTCTTATTTGACTATTTGATTGGCGAAGCCCGTGTTTCACGCTCTAAAGCCAAAAATGCACAGTAATACGGAGTATAAATCATGACACAACAACATTTCGTTGAACTGAAAAATGTCGTTAAGCGTTTTGGCACTAATACGGTGATTGAAGATTTAAGCCTTTCAATTCCACAAGGTCAGATGGTTTCATTGTTAGGGCCTTCTGGTTGTGGTAAAACCACGGTATTACGCTTAGTGGCGGGTTTAGAAAAACCAACAGAAGGCAAGATCTTTATCGATGGTGAAGATGTTACTGACAGATCAATTCAACAACGCGATATTTGCATGGTATTTCAGTCCTATGCCCTATTTCCACACATGTCTTTAGGTGAAAATATTGGCTATGGTTTAAAAATGTTAGGTCGCCCTAAAGCTGAAATTAAACAACGCGTTTCTGAAGCCTTAGAGCTGGTGGATTTGGCTGGTTTTGAAGACCGTTTTGTTGACCAAATTTCTGGTGGTCAGCAACAACGCGTAGCATTAGCACGAGCATTAATTTTAAAGCCTAAAGTACTACTATTTGATGAGCCATTAAGTAACCTTGATGCAAACTTACGTCGTAGTATGAGAGAGAAAATTCGTGAATTACAACAACAGTTTAATATCACTTCTCTCTATGTTACTCATGACCAAAGTGAAGCCTTTGCGGTATCTGATATGGTGTTAGTAATGAACAAAGGCAAGATAATGCAGTTAGGGTCACCACAAAACCTTTATCGTCAACCTGCATCTGAATTTATGGCAAGTTTTATGGGGGATGCCAACTTATTCCCTGCAATACTAGGTTCAGATTATGTTGAGATATTCCAATATCGTTTACCTCGCCCAGAGACTTTCAATACAAGTAAAACTGAGGTAAGAGTGGGCGTTAGACCTGAAGCGATTACCTTATCGGCACAAGGTGAACTTTGTCAGCAGTGCCAAATTGTGCATGTTGCTTATATGGGACCACAATATGAAGTTACAGTGCAATGGCAAGGGCAAACGCTGTTACTTCAAGTCAATGCCACACAACTACAACCTGATGTTGGTGATACCTATTACTTACAAATTCACCCTTATGGGATGTTTATTTTGGAATAGTAATAATTTTCACTTTACCAAATAGTCGAGGCACCCAGTGGGTGCCTCTTTTTTAGTTATAATACACAACATTGTTTCCCTGGTGTGTGGCATCCTGGTGTTAAAATTGATGCGACACACAGTGTTTTACTGCATTACTCTATTATTATTTTATAAAACTTATTTGTTTGGATACTTAGTACTACTTATATTGTTACTTTGTATTGTTGTTTTATTTTCTTGCTTTATTTTGGCGTTATACAGAGATGTCATATAACGCCATCTCCTGCTCTATTTCCCTTGAGCGAGATATTTTTGCATTTCATCTGCTGGCACCATACCGCCGCCAGTTGCCCACACTAAATGCGTCGTATTTTGTAATTTTTGACTATCTAGTGAGAAGCGTTGCAGATATTCCTTAGCTTGAGTGACATGAATAGCACCTGTCATTCCTGCTAATGCAGAGGGTTCTAACTTAATGCCTTCTTCTTTATTTAACAGGCTTAATAAGTTATATAACTCTTGATCGTCAATAGTGTAATAACCATCAATTAAGCGTTCCATTGCACGACCAACAAAACCAGAAGCGCGACCTACCGCTAAACCATCAGCCGCAGTAATATTGTCGATACCAATTTCTTGCACTGAAATACCATCATGTAATCCAGTGTAAACACCTAATAACATACAAGGTGAATGAGTTGGCTCTGCAAATAAACAGTGTACTGCATCACCAAATGCCAGTTTCAGCCCAAAAGCAACACCACCAGGACCACCACCGACACCGCAAGGTAAATAAACAAATAGTGGATGCTCACTATCAACACGAACACCTTGTGCTTCAAATTGTGCTTTTAAGCGCAAACCAGCAACTGCATAGCCCAGAAATAAGGTCGTTGAATTTTCATCATCAATAAAAAAGCAGTTAGGATCTTTTTCTGCTTCTTTACGTCCCTCTTCTACTGCAATGCTGTAATCTTGTTCATATTCAACAACATTCACACCATGAGAGCGCAGCTTATCTTTCTTCCACTGGCGAGCATCAGCAGACATATGCACACTCACACTAAAGCCCAGCTTTGCACTCATAATGCCAATAGACATTCCTAAGTTACCTGTTGAGCCTACAGCGATACTATATTGAGCAAAAAAGTCGCGGAATTTATCAGAATATAATTTCTCATAATTATCTTCTGTCGTTAGAAGTCCTGCCTCAATAGCTAATTTTTCAGCATGGGCAAGTACTTCATAAATACCACCACGCGCTTTAATTGAACCTGAAATAGGCAGATGACTGTCTTTTTTCAAGCGCAATTGTCCAGCAATTGGCGTGTGATAACGCTGTTCTAGTGCTAATTTCATTTTAGGAATATCGATAACGTCTGATTCGATAATTCCTTGCGTTACTGCTGTTTCTGGAAATGCTTTGACTAAATAAGGCGCAAAACGTTGTAGTCGAGCCTGAGCATCAATAACATCATCTTGCGTTAATCCTACGCGAGAAAGTCCCTGGGTTGTCGTTGTAACGGCGGTGTTAAACCACACCACCTCTTTTAAGTCCACCAAATCACGAACCAGTGGAAAGTTATCTGCTAATTTATTTATATCAATATTAGTCATAGTTGTTCTCTTCTACATGACAAAAGAAAGCATAAATGTGCCGCCTAGAGCCACAAATGAGGCAATAAAAGTTGCGATGCTATAAAAACGGAAGGTTTCACTTAACGTGGCATTACAGTACTGTTTTACTAACCAAAACAGTGAGTCTGTCACGATAGTACAACCGATCGCACCTGAACCAATTGCCAGGGTAATAATTTCAGGGCTAATATCTGGATACATAGGCATTAATGGTGCAACAATTGCCGTCGCCCCCATCATTGCTACCGTTGCCGAACCTACTGCCGCATGAAGAATAATTGCTACTAACCAAGCCAATAGAATTGGGTGCATATCGAGGTTAGAGAGAATTAAAGCTAAAGCATCACTTAAACCACTGCCTTTTAAAATTCCATTAAATGCACCACCAGCACCAATAATCAGTAAAATATTAGCTATTGAACTAAAGCTGTCTTCTGTTTTAGCTAACAAGGTGCTCATACCCATATTGCGGCGAATACCTAAAACGTAATAAGCCACAAATGCTGCAATAAACATGGCTGTAATTGGGTTACCAATAAATTGCAACGCAGTATAAATTGATGTGCCTTTTTCCATATTTAGCTCTGCTGCTGTTTTTATCAGCATCAGCGCGATTGGCAATAATACCGTAAAGAGTGTGGCACCAAGTGATGGCAAATCTTTCTCTTCACGCACTTCCATATCTGAAAATTCTTCAGGAACCGTTTTAAAGGGTAAACGGTCGCCTAATACTTTTAAAAATAGTGGACCACCGACTAACGATGCCGCTAAGCCAACAGTAAGACCTGCAACAATCACAGTCCCCATATCTGCGCCTAATTCATTAGTTACAAACAGAGCTGCTGGATGAGGGGGAACAATACAGTGCACTGCCATTAACGCAGTACATAAAGGAATAGCTAATTTTAATAATGATGTATTGGTTTTTTTAGCGATAGAGAATGCTAAAGGAATAAGTAATACCACACCGACTTCGACGAAAAGTGTAATACCACAAATTAAGCCAACAAGAACCATAATAACATCGGGTGATAACCAACGGCATTTTTGTAGTGTGATCCCAATACGTTCAGCCGCACCAGAAATCTCCATCATCTTACCGAGAATAGTCCCTAAACCAATAATTGCTGCTAAAAAGCCTAAAGTACCGCCAATACCACCTTCAATGGCATTCACCATTTCTAGTGGGTTCATCTGCATTGCTGTCCCCACAAAGAAGCTAGCTAAAAGTAAAGCCAGAAAGGGGTGAAACTTAAGTTTTACTATAGTAAAAACAATGAGCAAAATACTAATAATAAGAGTACTTAGTACCCATAGAGTCGAAGCCATATATCCATCCCAAATGTTTTATTTATTGTTAATCATATTGAATATTAATCATTCTATACTTACAAATGATGAAAATTTACACTAAGATGAACTCAATTAACTCAAATACGTGATCAACTCCGCAAAACATCACAATGCGATGATCAGTGTCACAGTATTTCATCTTAATATTAGCTTGATTGTTAACCTGCGTTACTATTTGGATAACAGGGAGAAAAATAGAATGTTTGAGTCATCTGGCGTTATTTTGCGTAATAAACGATTATCGAGTTATCAATTAGCGCGACTTCACACTTTTGAAGCAACAGGTCGCCATTTATCCTTTGCTTTAGCAGCAGAAGAGCTCTCATTAACACCCAGTGCCATTAGTCATCGCATTAACACACTTGAAGAAGAGTTGGGAATTAAGCTTTTTGATCGTTATCACCGCCGCATTGAACTTACAGAAGAAGGCGAGCGTATTTATTGGGCATTGAAAAAAACGCTTGAAGATATCAATCAAGAAATTTTAGATATTCATAACCAAGAAGTCTCTGGCATATTAACGGTTTATTCACGCCCTTCTATTGCACAATGCTGGTTAGTTCCTCGTATTGCTGATTTTACCCAACGTTATCCTTCAATTGAGTTAAATCTACTAACAGGCAATGATGATATTAACTTCCGTGGCTATGGTGTTGACCTTGCAATCTATTTTGACGATAAACATCTGCAAAACCTTTATTGTGAAGATTTGATCTCTGAATCGATTATTCCTGTTTGTAGCCCAGAATATGCAAAACGATTTGAATTAGTTGGTAATCTTCATCACCTTGCCAATTGCACTCTATTACATGATAGACAAGCTTGGAGTAATAACTCTGACTTTGATGAATGGCGCGCATGGAGTGAACATATGGGGATCGCTTTATTTCCTAACCGCAGTAATATCTGCTTTGATCGCTCAGACTTAGCGGTAATTGCAGCAGTCAATCACTCGGGTATTGCAATGGGAAGAAAACGCTTAGTAAAAAATAGGCTGGCAAGTAAAGAGTTAATCGCTCCTTTTGCTAATAGCGAACTTTTTTGTGAACAGCGCTATTACCTTGTCACGCGTAATGAAAAGAACAATGCTAAAGTACAACTGTTTATCCAGTGGCTAAAAAAACAGATTAAAGAGGGAATGTAGTTTTCTAGTTTTTTTATATTTAATAATATAATTATCCAAATAAGTATTTAAATTTTATAAATAAAAACGTTCATTCAATACATTAATTGTTAAATAATCTTATTAGCTTTATTTTGCCATTTTAAATTGATTTTTTTTCATAAACACTAATAATGATGTTAGATGATGAAGGAGGGCTATATGTCTATTGCAGAAAAAGAAATTAATAATTTCATTAACTCAGACACTGATTTTTTTCATATGATGTCAATTGTGATAAAAAACGACATTATTCATGCAGGGAAAGTGAAACCAAGTTGGATTAGTGAGGATATGAGTAATAGTGAAATATTTAATAACTTTGATAATGTATGGTTAAGTATAGAGTCAGTTTATTTGGGAGATTTCCAAACTATGATTACTCGCCATGAAAAAAGCCCTAATAAAGATGAAATAAAAAGCACTTTCAAAATAATTAAAAATAGAATGTCAGACTATTCATCTTCTTCACAACATATTATGTGCTATAAAGAATACCTTTGAATATAATTTTTATGATAAAATAAAAGCCATATAAATATATGGCTTTTATTTATAAACTACAATATTTAAACCATTTACTTAGTTATAAAGTGCTTATCTTCTACCACTATTAATGGCTCAATATCACTCTCTTTTTTAATCACTAAGGTTGGATCTGAACGTAAACAGCAGCCGCCATAGTGTCCACCAACAGTAAAGGTACAAACCTGAATATAGCGATTAGCCACTTTTGGTAAACACCACAATTCTTGATAAATATTCTCTTGGTGAGCAAATTGACCGTAGGTTTCATCTAATACATTTTCTTTATGATCCACTAATCCAATATTATTACCACAACGCCCTGCAATTGGTTTAATGGCATAACCACGCTGGGTTAAATGTGGTGTAATTTCAAAATCAGTATCGAGCAAATATGGATGATTTGGGAAAAGCTGCCATAAAACAGGTAAAATTGCCTTATTACTTGGAATTAATGTCCAAAGTGGTTCAAATACAGTGACTTCGGGACGTAATAATACATCAACTAAACGGACTTCATTCTCAAATGCCCCAGTACGAATTGGGATAAGCGCTTGTTGCTCACTCTCTTCTCTTAGCTGATCTAACGCGGTTTCCCATGCCCACGTTTTCCATACGCATTCTACATTACGATTATCAGCATCGATAAGTTGCCCTTGGTTATTCCAATGAAGCTCACCTAATCCCCGTAAAATTTTGCTTTCATAACCCGCCGTTGTTAGCGCTTGCTGCATAAAGAGTGCATGGTAATCTTCTTCACAATCATCATCTTGAAGAATATGTACAAAAGGCTTAACGTCGCTATGTTTCCAAGCGTCAGCAAGTGCATCTAATAAACGCTCGCCTGGGTTAAAACCCTGAGTAATACCAGCCTGTTTTGCCCATTTTTCAATAACTAAACCCGCTTCAGTATGACAAGATGCCGAGTCAGCATTATATTCATAAACTTTTAGACCTCGTTCATCCATACAAAAATCTAATCTTCCCGTGATCATTTGGTGCCGTCGATGTTGCCATGACAGACGAATACGAGGCCAAAGGACTTCAGGAATATCAAATAAGCGCAGTAACTTATCATCCTTAAGCACTTTTTCAGTCGCATGCAAATACATCAAATGTAATTCATTACTTGCACGAATTAACTCTTGCTCTGCACTTTCTGAAATCGTGAAATATTCATAACTATTTTGATTAATAATATGACCGTGCTGCGCTAATACATAAGCCTTTTCGAGTTCACTGTTTTCATCTAACCATTTACCAGCAAATTGACCTTTATTTTCAATCAGCTCTGCATGAATAGCTAAATATTCAGGAACCACTTTTTGTTGAGGCAAACTATAAGCATTAGGCTCAGTTTGGATCATCCAACCTAAGAGTGTGGTGTTATCAAAGGTATCCTGAATAAAATAACCCTCTTCATTGACTTGAAGAGGTAGCTCTCGTGTCCACTGTTGCCCTACTGGTAATCGTGTATGAATCACATTTTGTTCTGCAATACGCACTTTATCTTCTAAAACTTCTGTAATAACAGCGACATGCCCCGTAACTTTAAATTCACCACCCTCTTGCCAAATAAGCAAGGCACCAACAGTAGGTGCTTGTTTGCTGCCATTAGCAAAAGCCTGTAAAGGTAAAATATCGTCATCAATGGTTTTGCGTAAAAAACGCAATGAGAAGATCTCATAAGCCATACCGACATCAGTAAAAACAGTACCGTAATGTAAATAGAGAAAACGCCTTGCAAACTCAACGCATTGCCATTTATGCCCCATATATTCATTACCAATATAACTACGAAATGAATCATTGGCTGCGTAGTCTTCTTTATCAATACTGCTGTAATCCGAGGAGTAAATTGCAACACCACCAGGGGCATAACCTAGCAATGTTCCAAATGGCTCATGACGAATGATCTCTTTTACATTCATAATCTCGACCTTGACGATAAATAAATTATTACCCTGCAATACTTACTAAGATAAGTATTGCCTATAACAATATTAACGCCATAAACAATGAGAAGTGAATGCTATTTTAACAATTTCAATAAAGTAAAAAATTTCGGCATCAATAAAGACAAAATGGGGGAATATTGAAAAAAAAAAGTAAAAAAAAGCTCAAAAATAGCCAGTTATAAAAAGAATATAAAAGGTATTTTTAAGCGGAATCAGTCAAAGAGGGTTTTATTATTGTTTTTGTACAATAACTATTTACTCTTTATCAATCATAAATGCGAGCTAAAATAATCATAAAATAGGATATTTGGCAATATATCGCACTGTTAATCAAAAAATTATCGATTATCGTGCTGATAATTACTCTGCTTGTAAAATAGTAAATAAGAAAAATAGTATTGCATCACAATCAAGTGACTATAAATAATTCAAGTAATTAACCGATAACACAAGAGTATGGATTTTACTCATTCAAGCAGGAAAGCTTGTCTACACTAAAATTCCATCTCTGAAGCATTGATATTCAGCTAGCTGAATATTATTAGGGGTTGATAGAAAGGATGAGGTCACTAATGTCAAAGATTTATCCCATTTCTCAAATTATCGGGCAGAAAATTCGTAAACAACGCCAACAATTACGTTTGTCAGCGAAAGCTGTCGCAGAACGTGTCGGTATCAGCCAACAACAATTTTCACGTTATGAGAATGGGCTATGCAAAATTGACGTTGATATGCTGTTTCATATTGCTCAAGAATTAAAAGTAACGCCAGCATTCTTTCTTCCTCCTAATGATGAACAAGTTTCTGTTTCTGCCCTGACTCAATCTAAGCAGTTTTGGAGCGCTCAAAGCCAGATTTAATGCATCTTAATATGGAAATCCGTTTATTCGTAATCCGCAAATTGGATTTCCATCTACAATTACATTTAACGAGTATTATTCAATAATTTCACTATTACGCTTTATTTAATATGCGCACCGCCTCTCATCTTTTAACTCTTTTTATTTAATATGAACAAATTTTTTTTCATTAAAAAATAGTTACTTATAAATACTAACTGTCATTTACTCTACTACCTAAGCGATATTTTTCTTAACTATTACCTCTTCTTAGTAATAGAAAATGTGTTAATCTTAGCGAGAATAATAACAATTATCATTCGAGTTATAAGGATCAAACATGAAATATCGCTATGCTCTTCCACTCACTGCATTAACTTTTTTATCAACATCCGCATTGGCTTTAGAGTACCCAGTAGGTCAACCTATTCTTAAAAATGGGATGGAAATTCAAGGTGTTTATCTGCAACCTATCACTATGGATACCGAAGAAGGTCATCACGCAATGAACCATCTGCCAGCAGATAAAGCAGATATTCATTTAGAAGCCGATATTCATGCTACTGAAGATAATCCAAATGGATTTGCTGAAGGTGATTGGATCCCTTACCTCACCGTAGAATATACCGTCACCAAAACAGATACCCCAGAGAAAAAACAGCAAGGCACATTTATGGCAATGGTTGCCAACGATGGCGCGCATTATGGAGAAAACCTTAAATTAGATGGCAACGGAAAATATAACGTTACCTATAAAATTTATCCGCCTTCATATAATAAAGATATTGCATTTGGTCGCCATATCGACAAAGAAACCGGTGTTGCTCCTTGGTTTGAACCGTTTGAAGTTTCGTGGGATTTCACTTACAGCGGAACAGGTCGTAAAGGTAGCTACTAATAAAATAGTGATGGATAAGCTCATTGTGCTGAGTTTATCCTATTTATCTCTCTTTCAGCGAAACACTTATGATAAGACATCTCTCTAAGTATCTGTTATTGCCACTACTCATTGTCAGTAGCTCTTTATTTGCTGCAGAAAAATACACGGTTGAATTAGAAATGAGAGATGGTGAGCTCATTCCACAATCACTTGAAGTTCCTGCAAAAACGCCCATTAGAATAAAAATTCGTAACACGGGCACTAGCCCTGTTGAATTTGAAAGTACGCAATTACGTAAAGAGAAAGTTTTAGCACCAGGTGCAAATTCAGTTGTGGTTATTGCTCCCTTAAAACCTGGGCGTTATACCTTCTTTGATGACTTCCATCTTTCTCACCCCCAAGGTGAAATTATTGCTATCGAGAAGGATGAATAAAAATGGGACAAGTTTTATTTGTTGTTTGGCGAGAAAGCTTTGAAGCACTATTAGTTATCGGCATTATTTATTCGTGGATAAAGCGCTCTCCGGCTCCCAAGCAAGGTATGAAATATCTTTGGGGTGGCGTCGGGTTTGGTCTACTGCTTGCTTGTCTTCTCGCCTTAAGTATCTATGGCGTATTTAGCTCTCTAGAAGATATTTGGCAATCGCTATTTATGATTGTGATGGAGCTACTTGCCTGTATCTTAATCGTTCAAATGGTTTATTGGATGAATGCGCAGGGTAAATCATTAAAAGCGAATATTGAAAACGAACTCACACAAAAAACAGAGCAGCAAAGCGCATGGGGCATTTTGCTAATTATCGCTATTGCTATTGCCCGTGAAGGCAGTGAAGTGGTGGTCTTTCTCTCTAGCCATATTATGGCGCTTAACGCCCAGAGCGCGCTTCCCTTCTTTATTGAAGTTGCCGTTGGATTACTTGTCGCAGCATTAACACTCTGGTTATTTTTATTGACGTCAAAAGTCATTTCATGGCGCTATTTCTTTACTATTACCGGTTTCTTATTACTATTTCTTGCCGTTTCACTGCTATTAAAAGCAGTAGAAGAAATTGCAAATCTGCTTATTGAATTTGATTTCGATTTACCTGATTTCTTTATTTATCCACTGTGGGATATTAGCCATATTCTTGATGACTCAAGTGTATTTGGTAACTTCTTGGTCTCTTTCTTCGCTTATCGATCTCAGCCAATTGGTTTAAGTGTAATAACGTTTGTGGTTTATTGGATTATTGTTGCACTGCTATTTAAGCGAGGCAATCGCAATGAGCAATAGCTATCATTATAAAAAACATACTCTTTTTTTACTGATACTCTTATTCGCGTTCCCGGTTTCGGCAAAGAAAATCATTCAAGGTAGTGTGCAAGAAGGAGACAATATAATTGTCTCTAAAGGGGATATTCCAACACCTGAAAAATTTAGCACTAATATTCTAAATTATCGGCAGGCAGCCGTTGAACAATTAGCAAAAACCGAAGCAGCACTTAATAAACTGATTGTTTATAGTGAAAAAAAACAGCTGATTAATGCCCAAAATGCCTATCAACAAGCACATTATCATTATGAAGTCATTCGCCCAATTATCTCGCTATTTGGTAGTAGTGAACGCCAACTCAATAATCGAGCAAGTTTTTTTCTTGAAAAAGAGAATGCCCCTCGTTTTTCAGGCTTTCATTTAGTGGAATATCAATTATTTGCACTAAACGATCTACAACAATCAGCTATTTCAGCAACAGCTCTCGTTAAAAATATTAGCGACCTTAAAAAACGTTTAGCGATAGAAGATATTCCTATTCCTAAATTAGTTCAGGCGGCTGGCGATGGATTAGAGCTTATTTTAACTGATAAACTGGCGGGTATTGAAAATCAATATTCACATACTGATCTCACTGATAGTTATGCCAATTTACAAGGATCACGCTTAATTATAGAGATCTTATCTGAACATATTCCTTCTGATGAATACCATTCACTTATACAACAGTATGAAAAAATAGCCTCAGTTTTATTAAAATACCAACTTGATGAAGGTCTATTTCAACCTTTAGATAAACTACCTGAAATTGAAAAGAGTTGGCTTTTTTCTCAAATAACTCAATTAGCAGAGCAAGTTGCCACTTTGCGCGCCACGCTCAACATTGATGTTTACTATCACTATAAAGAAGAAAGTGATGAAAAATAAACGCCTATTAAAACCGCAAACCCCCATTAACCTAAATAAACGTAATACGTTAAAATGGTTAGGTGGCAGCTTATTACTTGCCAGTGTTGGTGTAAAAGCACAACAAAATAGTGACTGTTCATCGGCACTACGTTATCAGCGGGCTATCCCATATTTAGGAAAACACCAGGCGGGTGTTATTACCCCTGAGCAAAAGCATGCCTCTTTTATTGCATTAAATCTTACTGTATCTAGCGCTATAGAAGTTAAGCAAGTACTTACAATATTAACGCAGCGCATTGCTTTTTTGACTCAACCTCGTCATTTAGCTCAGAGAGAGAATCCACATCTTCCACCTGCGGAGTCAGGTATTTTAGGCACTCAATTACAGCCTGATGAATTAACAATTACCGTTTCTTTAGGGGACTCTTTCTTTGATAGCCGCTTTGGTTTTGAAGCCCAAAAACCTAAACGGTTAGAGCCAATGAAGCCTTTCCCTAATGATCGACTAGACGATAAATGGTGTCGTGGTGATCTGTTATTACAGCTGTGTGCAAATAGCCAAGAAAGTGTTATTTACGCACTACGGGATATTTTAAAATATCTATCAGGTCAGTTACATCCAGTATGGAAAATTGATGGTTTTTTACCCGCTCGTGATATTGATAAAAAACAGACTCCTATCAACTTATTCGGCTTTAAAGACGGTACAGGTAACGCCCCTTCAACAGATAATGCATTAATGGAAGATATGGTTTGGATAACAGACAAAGAAAAAGAGCCCCAATGGTGTATTGGTGGTAGTTATCAAGCTATTCGTCTTATTCGTTTTGCATTGGAGTTTTGGGATAGAACGCCACTTGAAGATCAAGAAAATAATTTTGGACGACATCGTACAACGGGCGCACCAATTGGCATGAAACACGAAATGGATGATCCTGAGTTTAAACTAGATCCTCATGGTGACAGAGTCTTATTTGATTCTCATATGAGACGAGCCGAACCTAGAAACACAGAACGTTATAGTGCTAAGTTACGTCGCCGTAGTTACAGTTACTCCCTTGGATTAACACTATCAGGGCAATTGGATATGGGGCTTATTTTTATCTCGTATCAAAATAATCTTAAAAAAGGCTTTATCGATACTCAAAAACGTCTAAATGGTGAGCCATTAGAACGTTATATCAAACCTTTTGGTGGTGGTTACTACTTCACATTACCCGGTGTTCAAAAAGAGGACGAGATTCTCGCTCAAGCGCTTTTTTCCTAAAATTGAATTTTTATTACTGTTGGTGCTTTGCAATCAAGAGCAAAGCGCCAAAAAATAGTAGCGAAGATAATTAACGTGCTAATTGTGTCATCTTCTCTTTTAACGCGATGCCTAGCGGGATCTGCTTTTGTGGATCAATAAATCCCATTGTTAATGCAGCAGCCACCATTTCCCCTTTTTGATTAAAGATTGGGCATGAAATAGATTGCGCACCTGGAATACCTTCTGCTGGCTCATGGCGAATAGAAAAACCTTGTTGGCGAATACTCTCTTTCTGTTTTTCTGTTAAACCAGAATTAATTGCTAAATGACTAAATACGGCATAAATAGCACCTGCTGCGCTCACTTTATGAGGAACTTCAGTATTGGGTAAAAAATCGATATCAACATGTTTAAAACTACGATTATAGCGAGTAAGAAGCAGTTGACTTCCTTGTGATATCACAAGTCCCGTAGACATATTATGTTCATCTCTAAACTCACATAATAGCCGGTTAATTTCATCAACTAATGAAAGCGGTGCTTGAGTTGCTGACGCAAGCGTTAATATTTTACAACCCAAGCAATATCGACTTCCTTCACTCTCTTGATACAACATTTCGGATCGACAAAGCGAAACTAAATACTTATGTAACCGGCTTTTTGACAGTGAACACGCTTTTGCAATATCCGACGAACGAGCGCTACCACCATTAGCTGCAATAAACTCTAAAATAGTAATTGCGATATCAACTGAGTTAACCCCTTGAGAATTCTGCATTTATTTTCCTATACCCACTCGTTATTTATTCTGTTTTATTACGATATCCACTTATTCTTTGTTTATCTTTATTTGTAGTTTTATTCACCAAAAACCTTTTTAAAAGTAAGGGTAATAATCATTTTCTGTCGATTGTTTTTATTGTCTATTTTTTGATGATCTAACTCAAGTTAACTAAAGATGAACCGGGTTTATATATAGTTAACTTTATTGTGCGTGAGAATGTCCTATGTATAAAGATAAACAGTGGGAATTAGATAGAAGAACGTTGCTAAAAGGAATGGGAGCCATTGGTGTTGCCGCCCTTTCTCCTAACGCATTCAGTCTTGCTAATGAAAACAATCCCCTATTTAACCAGAAACCACGGATAAAATTATCCGAATATCAAACCTTTCGTTCAACCTGTGCAATGGAATGTCTGCATTGTAACCTAACAGCTTTCACTCATAAGGGAAAACTTATCAAAATTGAAGCCACAGAAGGCTTTAATGTGAAATGTTGCTTACGAGGAATAAGCCGTACTAAATGGGTATACCATAAAGAGAGATTAACTACGCCTTTATTGCGTGTTGGCGAAAAAGGCAAAGCTGAATTCAAACCCATTAGCTGGAATGAAGCACTTGATTTAATAGAAAAAAATATTAGAGAAACCATTGATAAATATGGCAATGAAGGGCTATTTATCTCTACCCATGCTGGAAATATGGATTCCATCAAAAATGATATGGGTAAAGCCTTCTTTGACTATCTTGGCGGTTCAACAAAACAAGCAGGATCACTGTGTTGCTCTGCGGTAACGGCGGCGATGATCCCAATGGTTGGATTACGTTATGCCGATACTCGCGATACCGTAAAAGATAGCCGCTATATTTTATGCTGGGGTAATAACCCTGCCGTGACTATGCATGCCTATTTTAAGAATTATAATCAAGCTCGTCGTAATGGCGCAAGAATGGTGGTGATTGATCCTCGCTTTAATGAAACAGCCGCTAAAGCCGATGAGTGGATCCCCATTGTTCCCGGTACAGATACGGCACTCGCACTGGGGATGATAAAGCTAATTATTGAAGAAAATCTGACTGATAACGCCTTTTTACGCGCTCATACTGGTGCGGTTTATTTAGTTAATCAGCAGCAACAGCTGTTACGCCAATCGTCTGATGATAAAGATAGTTATTTAGTATTTGATACCCTAAGCCAGCAACTTGTTCGTCACGATACAGCAAATATTGTCCCTGCGTTAACTCATAGTGAACTTCCTAGTGATGCCGATTATGTCACTGTTTTCGAGCAAATCTATCAGCAAGCTAAACCTTGGACGATTGAGAAAACTAGCGAAGAAACGGATATCCCTAAAGAGACGATTATTCGTTTAGCTCGTGATTACGCCACCACAAAACCAGCAATGATTGTGCAAAATATGTCAGGTGCACAACGCACTGAATTTGGTGCTTATGTCGCGGCAAGCCAGTTTTACCTTGCACTATTAACCGGCAATATTGGTAAAAAAGGAGCTGGTATTTGCGATGCGGGTGGTGTTCGTCAAATGGCGAAATTTAACCCAATTATTCCACCAGCACCCAATGCCAAAGCGATTAAGCCTATTCCCGTGGCTAAAGTGGGTGAATGGATTGTCAATGAAAGACCTCACCCCATTAATTTTTGGTGGATCATGACAATGGGGGTAATGACGCAATTACCTAACACCAATATGGTGCGTAAAGCCCTGCAAAAAGTACCGTTTGTGGTTGTTGCTGACAACTTAATGTCATCAACCGCACTTTATGCGGACTTAGTTCTCCCTATTACCACTATTTTTGAAGATACCAGCTTAATGGCAGGTGTTCGTAGTCAATATGTACAGTTAATGGAAAAAGCCGTTGAACCACCAGGAGAAGCAAAACCAGATTATTGGATCTTTGCTCGTCTTGCTGAACGCTTTGGCTTTGGTGAAGTGTTTAATCAACCTATTGAACACTATATTGATACTTGCCTTGCAGGCTCAGGCATTACTCGTCAAATGCTAGAAAAAGGCCCTGTACGCCCCGTTGAAGGTGATTGGATCCCATTTAAAGAGGGTATTTTCCGCACATCGACTAAGAAGGCACACTTCTTTATTGAAGAGTGGCAGAAGAAAAATTACTCCCCTGTAGTGACTTATTATCCTGTTAAAGAGTCAGTGAAAGGCTCTCCTGAGCTTGCCAAAAAATATCCTCTTATGGCGGTACAACGTAAGTTAGCCCGTAGTGTTCACTCTAGCCACGGCATGAATGAGTGGATTTTAGAAGTACAACGTAATCAACCTAATGTACTTATTCACCCCAACGATGCCTTAGAGCGTGGCATTAAAAATGGTGAATGGGCTGTTGCTTATAACCATCGGGGCGAACATAGAGCAATTGCAATAGTGACTACACATATTAAACAAGGGGTTGTCTCTCTTGATAATGGCTGGTGGGAACAACAAGGTGGCAGTAGTAGCCATGTCACTAACGATCATGCAGAACCTTTAGGTGATGGGCATTGCTGTAACAGCACCTTAGTTAACGTAAGACGGGAGGCATAATCATGGCGAAGAAACAGTATGGCTTTCTGGTGAACATGAAAGATTGCTATGGTTGTCGCACCTGTTCAATGGCATGTAAATCAGAAAATGTCACACCACCGGGTGTGTTATGGCGTCGAGTACGCGATTTCGATGAAGATCAACCCAATGCTCAAGCTTTTATTACCATGTCTTGTAACCATTGTGATGATCCACAGTGCTTAAAAGTTTGCCCTGCCGATACTTACACTAAACGTGAAGACGGTATTGTCGTGCAAGATCACGAGAAATGTATTGGTTGTCAGATGTGCATTATGGCATGTCCTTATAATGCGCCTGTTTATGATCCCGCTGAAGGTAAAACCAGTAAATGCAATATGTGTGCAGATAGACTTGATGAGGGATTAAAACCGCGTTGTGTTGAGTCTTGTCCTGCTGGTGCCATCGAATTTGGCGAAATCAGTGAATTACGCAGTAAACACACAACCAATTGGGCGTTATTAGAAAAACGCTATGGCGTGCCTGATCACACCATTAGTGGTCCCAATATTGTCATTATTGGCATGGAGGATTAACCAATGCATGAATACCAACTGCCTTTAGTCCTATTTACGGTAATGAGCCAATGGGGAATTGGTGCAGTATTAGCACTTTCTCTCTATCAATGGCAAAGCCAAAAGCAGAGTAGCGCAATGTTAAGTGCCAAAGCACTGCGTACTACTATTGCTGCAATTTGGCTTATTGAGGTAATAGGTTCTTCCATGTCGATGGGGCACTTAGGAGATCCTCTTGGTGCTTATCGTTCTGTACTAGGCATTACACATTCATGGTTAAGCCGTGAAGCAATAGCCTTTGTATTGCTTAATGGGCTTATCTCTTTATGGGCATTAGCGAGTTGGCTACAACCTCACGCTATTCGTCGTAACAGTTTATTAGGTCTCTTCTGTGGTGTAATAGGATTACCAATAATTTTAGTTACTGCGCAAATCTATTATCAAATGCAAGCGCATCCACTTTGGCACACACCAGCAACACAAATTAGCTTTATTGGCACCGCGCTGTTGTTAGGCTTTGCTACATTGATCCCTTGGTTGCGTTTACAAGGCAAAACAGCCACTAACTCACTAAAACTGGGTGCAGTTATTGGTGCACTATTTGTATTAGCGGGATTAGTGATGAGAGCTCAAGTGGCGGGCGCTGATGTCGCAAGTTTGCTGTTATGGTGGCAAGTTATCGCCAGCCTCATTTTAGCTGCAATCGTGATAACTTTAGCGCACTCGGCTTTATTCAATAAAACGGCACTCTCTATTATTGCGATTTTGATGCTTTTTAGCGGTGAAATTGCCGGAAGAATGCTGTTTTATGGCAATGTAATGGCTAATGCACCTTGGTTTTAATCTGTATTAACTCAGTCTAAATTAAAAATTTAGTTTAGCGCTGAACATCATGATCACTTGGATATTTATTTTGCCCTAGCATTACCTTGATTATTTGCCCTGAATTATTTCAGGGCTTTTTTGTTTGCATAATAATGAATAAAACAAAAAACAGAGTAAAAATGCCTACTTATCTTATTTTTATCTCCCTTACTTTATGCTGAAATAATCGTCTGGCTATATTGATAAATAGTAGGCAAAATTAGCCCTTATGGATCAACGGATTTTCCTGTTTACTATTAAAAAGAGAGCGTTTCACCATGACTGGATTAATAATTACCATCGCTGTATTGGGTCTGATTTTTTATTACTACAACCGAATTATCACTATGCGTGAAGCGGTTATCTCTAGTGAAACAGAAATTTCTGTACAACTTGATCGCCGTGGCAAAGTCTTTGATAGCTTATTAGCGACTGTAAAAAAATATCTTAGCCATGAGTCTGAAGTATTTACTCAAATTACCCAATTACGTACACAAGCACAAAGCGCAAATAGCCAAGAAGCAAAAGCGGCAGAAAATGAATTATCAAAAATAGTTTCTAGTGGTGCTATTAATGTGGCGGTTGAGAATTACCCAGAATTAAAATCCGATACCATTATGGCAAATCTACAAGAAGAGATTGTTTCAACAGAAAATAAGCTCTCTTTTGCTAAACGTGGCTATAACCGTACCTTAGAGCAATATCGTGCATTTATTGCTTCTATTCCTGCGCTATTTATCGTCAAGATTTTCCCAAGTCTAGTGATTAATAAAGAGTATTGGCGTCTTGATGAAGCAACAATTAAATCTGAAGAAGATCGCCGTATTAATTTCGATTAATCCAGCTATCAAGGTAATACACGTTTACAAATAGATTGATAAAAACAGCACTTAACGGTGCTGTTTGGAGTCTCTAAATGGATTTCAGAAATGTTCTGCGTAAAAACGCAATTCGTACTCGTTTTGTTATCGCGACTTATTTATTACTGATGTTAATTATCGGTCTGTTAGTCGACACAGCTATCGGCGCTGATCCACGCTTAGATTTAGTCGATAATATGCTGGCATTTCTGACATTCCAATCAACACCTATTGCCTCATTTATTATTTTAGCTATCTCGATAGTGTTATTAATCATCATTCATTTTAAAGGGCATAAAATCATGCTAACGGGAATGAATGCCCGTTTAATTAGCCCTGATGAAACGCATAATGCACAAGAGCGTCAGCTACTTAATATTGTTGAAGAACTTAGCTTAAGTGCCACATTAGGCTATATTCCTAAGCTCTATATTATTGATACACCTGAAGCTAATGCCTTTGCGGCTGGTTGGTCTGAGAAAAATGCCATTATTGGTGTAACAACAGGTCTATTAACTCGTCTAAATCGACAAGAAATACAAGCCGTATTAGCCCATGAAACAGGGCATATCATTCATGGTGATTCACGATTAACGTTATATGTAGGTATTTTAGCTAACGTTATTCTTACAGTAACCAATATCTTTGGTAGCCGCTTTTATATCGCCTCTGGTAGTAGAGGTAAGAGCAACGATGCGGCAAGCAAAGCACGAATGATACTAATTATCCTAAATCTAGTATTACCCATTATTACTCAAGTGCTCTATTTTTATTTATCACGCACACGCGAATATATGGCAGATGCTGCCGCCGTTGATTTAACCCAAGATAATCAAGCAATGATTAATGCACTAAAGAAAATTTCAGCACAACATGAAACTGAAAATTTTGAAGATGGTTCAACGGGGCGGGCTTATCGCAAAGCGGCGTTTATTTTTAATAAAGGGGATTCTCTATTTTCCACTCACCCTTCCATTGAAAATAGAATTGCGGCACTTGAGGGTAGAAAAACCTTTTAAATCGATTGTGTTAACTTGATGAGAAATCCCCACAAAAAAGCGTTTGCAAACGATAAGCAAACGCTTTTTTTAATCAGCTTAACACGCACTATTAACGCTGTTTTTCACCATGATGAAAAATAGCATTGCGTAAACGTTCTTGTTGCTCATAGCGTTGTGGAAATTCAATCGTATTATCTTTACCCAACTCAACTAGAAGCTCATTCATTGTTTGAATACTGGTTGTGGCAATGGCTTCATCAACTTGTTTAACCACATCATTGTAATGAGACATTTGGATCCTCTTTTCTCATAAAAATCTTAAGTACTATCATATTACAAGAGCAGTAGTTATGTATTTTTTAGTATCAAAAAAAAGCGTGATTAAATCGTATTGAGTGGCTGATTTTTTGTCTCTTTACCTAATAGCATGACGGCAAATATTCCTATTACTATCGAAATACTAAAAATGAGGAAGATTGAGCTTATTTCAACTTGGTATTGCACTAAATATCCCACCAACAAGGGACCTAAAATCCCCCCTATTCTGCCTATTGCAGTTGCTGTCCCTGCACCTGTTGCACGAATGCCATCAGGATATTGCTCTGGTGTATAAGCGTATAAAGCCCCCCAAGCGCCTAAATTAAAAAACGAAAGCAACATGCCAAAAACCAGCAATGTGGTGGTGGAGTCTGCACAACTAAAATAGTAAGCACTAACAGCAGTGCCAGCAAGATAGCTAACTAAAACAAACTTTCTGCCATAGCGTTCAATTAACCATGCAGCAGTGAAATAACCCGGTAATTGTGCCAGTGTCATTATCAATACATATTGAAAACTTTTAATTAAACTAAAGCCTTTTAGCATTGCCACACTTGGCAGCCAAAGAAAAATACCATAATAAGAGAACACCACACAAAACCATAAAATCCACAACATTAAGGTTGAACGACGATATTGAGGAGACCAAATCAGCGCCATGGATTGACGAATGGATAAACGCGTTTTCTTTTGTGATACATGCGTTGATACAGGCTCGGGTAATTTAGCTCGCAGATAGAGAGCATAAACTGCGGGCAATGCGCTTAGCAACATAGCCATACGCCAACCATAATCAGGAATAATAAAGTAAGCAATCAGTGCGGCAATTAACCAACCGACAGCCCAGAAGCTTTCTAGTAATACGACGATCCGTCCACGCTCATGAGTTTCAACACTTTCACTCACTAAGGTTGAAGCCACTGGCAATTCCCCACCTAATCCCATACCAATAAAAAAGCGCAAAATCAGTACAATCATCAGTGAACTTGCCAATGCGGTTAAGCCACATCCCAAACTAAATAGCAGTAACGTGAAGATAAATACAGGCTTTCTACCTTTTCTATCCGCCATAATGCCAAAAACAAAAGCACCTACAGCCATTCCTATTGAGTTTACACTGCCAATCCACCCCAATTGAGAAGCGGTTAATCCCCAATCTTCTTTTAATGCGGTTAATAAAAACGCTAATAATCCCACATCCATTGCATCAAAAGTCCAGCCCATACCAGCAATACACAGAAGTTTATTACGTGAAATGGTTGCAGGCACTTTTTCTGTTTGGCTTGCCGTTGTCATTTAATTTTCCCACTCTACCCTGTCAAAGTGTTTAGTATACTAAACAACAAAAATGATTTTGTTAATAGCAAAAAGACAATTTAAAGAAAAATTAACATCAAGATGGAAAAATAGGTCAAAAAAAATCGATATCTGAATAAAAGATACCGATTTTATATTTTTTAGCTTTTTTATAAGCAATTAACTAAATAGCTTGATTAGCTTCTTAAACCACGACCTTTTTCAATTAAATACCAAGCAATGGCATAAAACACCGCAATAAACAGGCATAAAACACCAATAGTAACGGTTAAAGAGACATCGGTAATTCCCAAGAATCCATAACGGAAACCACTAATCATATAAACAATTGGGTTTAACTTAGATACGCCCTGCCAAAATTCAGGAAGTAGTGTAAGAGAATAAAACACCCCCCCTAAATAAGTTAACGGTGTTAATACGAAAGTAGGAATAATGCTAATATCATCAAAGGTTTTAGCAAAAATCGCATTTAATAGCCCAGCAAGAGAGAACACGATGGATGTCATTAGTAATGTCACTACCACCATTGTCCAAGAGTGTATTTCTAAGGGGACAAAAAAGAGTGAAATTAGAGTAACTAATATGCCAACACAAACACCACGAGCAACACCGCCCCCCACAAAACCAGCAATAACCACATGAGTAGGTACAGGTGATACTAATAATTCCTCAATACTACGCTGGAATTTGGCACCAAAAAATGAAGAAGAGACGTTAGCATATGAGTTTGTTATTACCGCCATCATAATCAGGCCAGGAACAATAAACTGCATGTAATCCACCCCCCCCATATCACCAATGCGTTTACCAATTAAGTTACCGAAAATAACGAAATAAAGTGACATCGTAATAACAGGTGGAATTAACGTTTGTACCCAAATACGACCAAAACGGGTAACTTCTTTTATCCAAATAGTTTTGAGGGCTACCCAATAGAGCTGAATCATTCCCCCGCTCCTTCTTGTGTATGATCTTCATTAACTAAATGCACAAACAACTCTTCAAGACGATTCGCTTTATTTCGCATACTTAATACTTGAATACCTTGTGTATTTAATTGAGCAAAAACACTGCTTAACCCCTGCTCTCTCTTTACATCAACTTCTAATGTTGAAGTATCCACTAAACGATATTGATAGTTTTGTAATTCAGGCAGTGGGCTTTTTGGTGCTAAATCTAAAATAAAGGTTTCAGACTCTAACTTGCTTAATAACCCTTTCATGCTGGTATTTTCAACCAGTTCACCACGTTGAATGATACCAATATTCCGACAAAGCATTTCTGCTTCTTCAAGATAGTGAGTAGTTAAAATAATCGTGGTGCCTTCATCATTAAGCTGTTTTAAGAAGGTCCACATAGAGCGACGCAGTTCAATATCAACACCCGCTGTTGGCTCATCTAAAATTAGTAATCTAGGTTGATGCATAAGTGCACGGGCAATCATTAAACGGCGCTTCATTCCTCCTGATAAAAAACGGGCTCTGTCATCTTTTTTCTCCCATAGATCAAGTTGGGTTAAATAGATTTCGGCACGTTCTAAAGCAAGTTTACGAGGCACACCATAATAACCAGCTTGATTGATAACAATTTGCAAAACGGTTTCAAAAGGATTGAAATTAAATTCTTGTGGCACTAAGCCAAGTTGTCGTTTGGCATTAACCATATCGGTATCTGTATCGTAACCAAATACCTTTACCTTACCGCTGCTTTTATTTACCAACGAACTAATAATACCAATTGTGGTTGATTTACCCGCACCATTAGGCCCTAACAGGGCATAAAAATCCCCTGCTTCAACGGTAAGATTAATACCTTTTAGTGCTTTTACACCATTGTGGTAGGTTTTCGTTAACTCAGTTAACTCCAATGCATAAGTCATAAGTGGAAATTACCTTTTATCAACTGCATTATTCAGCATTTACTGAGCTGAAATCAGAAAATAGCTATTCAACTAAGCATTCCTAACATATTTCAATTTAGAAAATAGGCTTAGTTCAATAGGATCAAAATGGAATAAGTTATTCTAGATAAAAAACAGCGGCAAATAAACCGTTTTGAAGTTTATGACACAAATGAATAAATAAGCAAACATTAACAATTATCGCCAAAACACAGATAATAAAAAACAACCGATTATCATCTTGATTGTCTTGTTCCACTGCTATTTTTTACTGTTATTCCTAACTTTAAAAGCAACAGTTTCATCTCGTTATCATTGAGTTTATTTGATATCAATAAAATTATTGCCTTTATTAGTCACTCTTACTGAAAGATATTCTCTCAATATGGACCAAGCTAATTTCAGCACAATATGAAATTATTTTAAAACAAACTTTATTATTGATCCTCAAAAAATAATTTCATAGATAAGAATTATTTATAAAAATAAAGCTATCACTATGATATAAATGGCTTAATGATAGAATTAACAATTAGTTATCTTTTCACGAATTTGATTTACATCAAATAATGTATTGATAATTTAATTAAACAAATGCTATAAAAAGATCTATCTTATTTGAATGCAAAAAAACATTGATAGTTATCTGTCATTAGGTGCTAAAAAAGCCCTCTGATTAATTCAAAAGTAATGGTATAAAAATACCCTTTCATTGCGGATATTTCACATCCGAACATAACACAAAAGCTGTTTCGTGTTGGCGTACTGTCAGCGCAAATGGTTAAAAACCGAATTTACAGGCAGTCATACGTCATGATGAGAAAAATTGAAGAGCTGTTATCTAATAACAAGCAATGGTCAGAATCTGTCACTGAAGAAAATCCTCAGTTTTTTAAAGATCTCTGTAAAGGCCAAAAACCACACTTTTTATGGATTGGTTGCTCTGACAGCCGAGTTCCCGCTGAAAAATTAATTAACGCCGCCCCAGGCGACTTATTTGTTCACCGTAACGTTGCCAATCTGGTTATCCACACTGATTTAAACTGCCTTTCAGTTATTCAATATGCGGTTGATGTACTGCAAGTGGAACATATTATTGTCTGTGGTCACTATGGTTGCGGTGGTATTGAAGCGGCAATTGAAGGCACTGAACTGGGTCTTATCAATAATTGGTTACTGCATATTCGTGATATTTGGTATAAACACAGCTCAATGTTAGGTGAACTTGCACCACAAGATAGATTAAACCTACTTTGCGAACTTAACGTTATTGAACAAGTTTATAATCTTGGTCACTCAACCATTATGCAAGCGGCATGGAAACGTGGACAAAAAGTGATGATCCACGGTTGGGTTTATGGCTTAAATAACGGTGAGCTACACGACTTAGATGTGACTTCAGATAGCCGCGAAAAATTAGAGCTCTCTTATCGCCAAGCAATGGCAAAATTGAGTCATCCGCGTTAATTCTAGCTTATCAGCATTGTGAATATAGGCTCTAAACGTGGAGTTCTCTCCTTTAGAGCCTAGCTTCTTCTTCGCTTTATTCCTCTCCTGTCCTTTTCTTTCATAAAACAACCCTATTTTGTTGTCTATTTGGCAACAAATTAAAAGGATGCTATTCTGTTGCCAAATAGGAAACAAGGACATGGAATGCACGTAATATCACGAGAACTTTTTAATTTGGCATCTATACGTTTCCCTAATTGTCCCCTAGCACTTTCTGATACTTATAAAACATTAAAACGTGATGCCTATCAAACACCAGCAGAGTTAAAAAAAGTGTTCCCAAGTTTAGATAGGATGAAATATAGAGAAAAATGGTGGGTTATTGATATTGGAGGAAATACATTAAGGATCATATTCTTTGCTGATTTTGAAAGAAGCAAAATATTTGTAAAACACATTTCTACACATGCTGAATATGATAAATTTGTGGACCACTATCGGAGAACAAAAGAATGATAATTATTGATGCTATTCAGGCTGCAAATAGCCTAGTGAATATAGTTCCTATTCTCGGTGGTAGCCATTCTCGTAAAGATTATGAAGATGGTGTCAAATTAGTTGAATACTTAGTTGAACACAGCCCTGATAACCCTTTAATTGATATGCTTTGTACTAAAATTGATGAATATGAAAACAGCGCACCGGAGTTTCAAGCCTTCAACGAAAAACTGAATAAATGTGATGATGCTATTGCTGTTTTACGCACATTAATGGATCAATACAATCTTAATACAACTGATTTTGAAGATGAGCTAGGTTCTCGCTCTTATGTCAGCCGCATTTTAAATGGTGAGCGTAATTTAACACTTGAACACATCAAAAAACTGGCATTTCGGTTTAACTTACCTGCATCTCTATTTATTAAATAATAGCATTATCAATAACACGCTAATTATTCAGACAAAAAACCCGCTTTTTTTCAGCGGGTTTTTTCACTTCTATTTTAAGTAAATGAATTACTCATCTAGTAGCGTTACATGCCCAATATAAGGCAGGTGGCGATAACGTTGCGCGTAATCGATTCCGTAACCGATAACAAATTTATCTTCTATAGAGTAACCAATCCACTCAACAGGCACTTCAACTTCACGACGAGAAGGCTTATCAAGTAAAGTACAAATAGAGATAGAAGCGGGCTCACGTAAGCTTAAAATCTCACGAACGCGATTTAAGGTATTACCTGAGTCAATAATATCTTCAACAATCAGAACATCTTTACCACGAATATCTTCATCTAGATCTTTAATGATTTTAACGTCACGGGTTGACGTCATACCATTACCATAACTTGAGACTGTCATAAAATCGACTTCATGAGGCGTCTCAATTTCACGGCATAAATCAGCCATAAAAATAAAAGAACCTTTTAGTAAACCGATTAAGACAAGATCATGTTTCTCTTGACGAGGAGTGTAATGTTCGGTGATTTCACGACCTAATTCAGCAATACGCTGTTTGATCTCTTCTTCAGAGATCATGACATCAACAATATGTTTCATGATTTATTTCGATTGGGTTAACGTGGAAAGCAACCGATTGTACCAGAACTTACTTCATCATGCGATGATCTGATTTAATGAAAGTAAGGGCATAAAATATCAATTTTACACCCTTCTTTGATTTATCTTACTGATATTATTTATTATTACAGTGAATTACTACTTACTTACGGTAAAACCTAACATCATGCCAGTATCTTCATGCTCTAATAAGTGACAGTGCGCCATAAATGGATGTGCTTGCGTCGCTAAATGGTCGAATTTAACTAAGATTTCGCTAATTTGTCCCTCTACTTTCACGATATCTTTCCAACCTTGGCGGTGTTTTTCTGGTGCTCGACCATTCTCCGTTAAAATACGAAATTGCGTACCATGAACATGGAATGGGTGCAGCATCATATCGCCACGACCTGAAACAACCCAACGCTCATAAACACCTTGTTTTACATCAAAAGCAGGTTCTGTCATTGAGAAAGGAATACCATTAATACTGTTTGCATTATGGAAATCGATGTCACCATTAGAATGACCACATCCTCCATTCATCATTCCACCGCCCATCATGCCATTACCATTACCTTGGCGCATATGACTCATGCCATGATGCAACCCCGCTAATGCTTTATCACCATAACGTTCTGTTAATGCCATCATCCCTTGCATATCTAAGCGCATATCCATACGTAAATGTAATGGACGAGTTGCCAAATTAGTTAATGATGGCAATGCAGAAATAAGTGCAAGTTGATCAGGCAATACGCCTTGTGCTTTTTCTGCTGAAGGTAATAGACGTAATACAGGTAATACATTATCAAATGGCGCTAATACCATTCCCATTTGACGTACTGGTAAAGTCACGATATCGAAATCACGCCCATCAGACGTATCAACTAATACTTCAAAACGCTCACCCATTAAGATAGGTAATTCAGTCACTTTTACCGGCTCAGCTAATAACCCACCATCACTGGCAATAACATACATTGGTCTGCCATCACTGGTTGCCAAATTAAGACTACGTGCATTACAACCATTTAAGAAACGTAATCTAATCCAACCTTTTGGTACGATATGTTGTGGTTGAATGGCGCCGTTGGTTAACATCATATCGCCAAACCAACCAATTGCCGCGCTCATAACATCAAGTTGATAATCAATCTGTCCATTACTGTCTAAGCGTTTATCTTGCAAAATAACAGGTAAATCATCAACGCCCCAGCGTTTAGGTAATTTATGATTTGGCGTTTCATCATCTTCAATAATCACTAAACCGCCTAATCCCATCGCCACTTGTTGCCCTGTAATACCGTGAGTATGAGGGTGGAACCAGCAGGTTGATTCTGCTTGGTTTGGCGTAAAAGTGACTGTGCGAGATTGTCCTGGTGCAATAGTCGCTTGTGGACCACCGTCTTGTTCACCACTAATTTCAAGACCATGCCAATGAACCGTTGTGGTTTCTGGTAATTGGTTATGAATATCAATAGTGACCGGTTGACCACGCTTAAGTTTTAACGCAGGACCTAATAAATTACCGTTATATCCCCACGTTGTTGTGCTTGCAGAAGGGATAAATTGAGAAACACCTTGTTGAATATTCAGAACAATCTTTTGTTGTGCATCAGGGCTAATTTGGGGTGGAATAGCCAATGAAGCCGTGTTACTTTGAGCGAATGCAAGACGACTCCAGCTTGGTAATAGTGTTACTGCACTTAATGTGGCGCCTAATTTTAAAAATTCGCGACGTTGCATGATGTATTCCTTTGAATTAAAACAAGCTACTCTGGTTTTGTCGTAATAAGACCAATAAAGCAGTTCTGTAAACTAATTACGAATGCTAAAGTTTCCCCTTACTGGAAGGTCAATTTAAAACCAGATAAAACAGAGGGTCTTTGCAAAACTTTTAACTAAATTAAGTGAAATAACAAAACTTACGAAATCATCACACTGAGGAATGTCGTAACCAATGAAGAAAATGTTCGCCTTGCTCTGTACTGTTACGCTCTCTTTCACCACACTTTTCTCTTCTAGTGCAACAGCGTTAACCGATTCTCAAGCAGAAGACTTGGCAGATTTAACGGCTATCTACCTATTTTTAAATAAAGATTGTGGTTATGAGCAGGTATCAAAACAGAAAATAGAAAGAGCTATTTTTATCTTTTCCCGCTCTCAACAATGGGATGTCAGTAACTATTCTTCTTTACCAATGAGTAAATTAAATGAAGATAGTTATCTTGATTTGAAGGGAATTAAAGTACCACATAATAAGAAATGTCAATTATTAGCCAATAAGTCAATGAGTTTATTAGACTATTAATCGGTTGTTGGGCATAAATAAAATAAAAACAGCTTAAAATAACCTCCTATTTTTAGATATATTATGGAGGTTATCATAAATTCCATTTACCACACGCGCTAATACCCACCGCTATTATTGACCGCATTTCTCACTTTCTAACGGTATTGTATTTTACCCTTTATCACTGTTTTTTCTCTTTTGTTTGCGCTCATTCCAAAACAGCGCCACAGAAGGAATACTTTGAATAATCAACATTCTAAAAATATGGTTAGACATAACAAAAGCAGCATCGACATTCATAGTAATGGCAGCAAAAGTCATTGCCTCCATACTTCCCGGTGCCCAAGCTAAAACTAAAGTCGCCCAAGGAACGCCGGTTAAAGAAGCAGCACTAAAGGCGACAATAACCGTCAAAATCACGTTAATTATCACGACTTGAACAGAAGAAAATGCATTTTTAATCAGGGATGAAAGCGGAAAAACCACAAAGTGAGCACCAATATTCATACCAATTAATACCATGCTCAATTCATTAAGTAACATAGGAAAAGCAATGGGTTCACTAATAAAAGATTGAACCAAAACAGCACTACCTAATGAGGTCAACATAAAAGGCGCTGGAAATCGGATTTTCTGTAATAAAAGTCCAAAAACTAATCCTAAAGCAACAATCAATAATAACCACAACAGTGAATTAATCGTCATTTCGGGTATAGCAAATTCAGGCATATTGGCTTTATCAGCGCCCACAATAAAACCCGCCATAATAATCAACACCATTAAACGAATGGTATGAGAAATTACTATTTTTTGAGGAGGGGTTTTAGTGTGATCCGTTAAAGCAAGAATTGCCGCCATTGCGCCCGGAACTGCACCTAACATCGACTCTTCTTTCGTCCAGCCAATATGACGATGAAACCAAAAATAGCTGACAAAAAACTGAATAGCTAAACAAATCACTAACGTCAGCAATAAAATCACCAGATTATCTGCACTGCCTAAATGTACTTGATTAAACATTAAGCCAACAGACGTCCCCAGCGTAAGCTGAATAAACGTTAGCGTATGTTTAGGCACTGAAAGTTCAAAACCAAACCGATAAGCAATAATCACCACAACAATAGGACCAAACATTAACGCCATAGGTAAACCAGAAAGCGTTAATCCAGTACCAACTAAAGCGCAAAAAAGAATACCCGGTAAGGTTTTTAAGAACGACATGTTGTGTTATCCAATTTTTTTATTTATTGTTTTTTATCCTAGCATTAGTGAGTTCAATTAATAACTAAATAGTTATAATAAAAACATCGCTTTTTCTTAATATTAAGAGCTAATTATGTCATTAAAAGTTACCACAAATCCAACTGCTAATGAGATCAACGAAATCTATGAGGGGTTACTGACACATAACCTTCAATTTATTAGTTTTGATCAATACACGCCACTTGCGGTATTTAAAGAGGAAAAAGGCAAAAAGATTGGTGGGATAAGCGGTGATATTTTAGGAAACTGGTTACGCATTCGTTACTTATGGGTAGATAAAGCCTATCGTGGACAAAACATAGGTACAGAATTGCTACAAACCATGGAAAATAGCGCAAAAGAGAAAGGTGCCAAATATGCAGAAGTGGATACCTTTAGCTTCCAAGCCCTGCCTTTTTATCAAAAGCAGGGATTTGAAATATTTGGCACACTAGAGAACTATCCAGTGAGTGATAAGAAATATTATTTAAGAAAAATGTTATAATTATTTTTTTATTTTTTTATCACTCTGATTACTCTTATTACTTAGATCCTCATCAATTGCAGTGACGATGCTATTTATTGCCAACTTAAAGTCACTGTCTATTTCTTTGTCAGCTGGGCTTTTAATTGGTTCTTCACTTTGGTTTTTAATTGCATTACTTTCCATTTTTTTATTAATAAATTCATTTATACTTTTTTCAATCCCACTATTTATATAATCTTTAATTAAAGATTTATTACTTTTTATTTTTTTATTTATTAAATACAAAACACTTCCATTAGTATAGTTAAACTTAATTTTATCGTTATTCTTTTCATCTTTATTAAACTCAAAAACTACAAAAGGGCTTTCTATTTTATAATGTTTCATTTCTTTATATTTATCAAATAAGATGTCATATAGTTCACCTTCGAAAACAAAATTAGATTGAAAACCTTTTCTATTATCAATATCAGCTTTATTTGACGACTTATCTATATTTAAATTCTCTTTAGTTTCTAATTCATTACTACCAAACCCAACACCTTGATTTTTTTCTATTTCACCCTCCATCATAGGTGCTATTCTTTCATTTTTGTACTGCTCTTTTTTCCTTTTATTTTTTTCCTGAACATTCTCAATTTCATTTTTCAACAGCTGAAATTCGTTTTCTTTATCAATCGTATTATCAATGAAATTTTTTATAGCCTTATCTAATACTTTATTTTTTACAGGATTATTTATCTCACTTCTTAACTTTCTATTTTTCTCAATATTTTCTTTTGTTTTAGTTACAAAATCAGAGCCTGAACTGATACTATAATTATGGACTTCTTTTTTATTTATCACTTTCCTATTAATTTCTTTATTTATTTTTTCCATCAATAATGAAATTGAATCTTCAATTTTAGGATCGTTTTCGTCAAAGTTTATTGACATTGCTTCTTCTGGAATATATTCAATATCATCAATTTTTTTGTTCAAAAAATCTAATCCATTTATTTTAGAAGCATCACTCTTTAACACATTTTCACTTCTGAATGTAATATTATTTAACTGAGTTAAATCATCATCTAAAAGCATTCCCCTCATCTTTGAAAGATAAAGATCAAACTCATTCATTAGCTCTTTTATATTATTTTTTATTGGTATTTTAGTCGTTTCACCAATTGAGTCACTTATATTAAAATTTAAATTTTCTTTTAATTTAATTAAAAGATTTTTTATCTCATGATAAGGATCATTTTCTTCAACTTCCGTATTCACTCTCTCTTTTGAGCTCTTGATAGAAACTAAACTATCACGAATAGAAGTCATTATTTCTCTTGCTTCATTTACGTGTCTATTAAAATCTATTTTTATTTCTTGATTAACATCAGATAAAATTTCTTTTATTTTTTCATCTATTAAATTAATTTCATTATATTTCTTCATCATCTCTTCCATAGAGGAAAAAATATTTAACGACTTATTTAACAGTTCATCTTTATCTTCTCTGTTTTCTATTTTATCTTTAATTTCCAGCTCAGAAATCTTTATTATTGACTCATTATTTGCATTTCTTTTTATTTCTTTAATTATTTCATCTGCTTTCTTATCTGCCTTTTCTCTTGCTAATCTCTTTGTTTCCTCTTCTGTTTCATCAACCGTATCCATCACTTCTTCTTTTATTTCTTCTTCTTTTACCTCTTCTTTTAATTTCATTTCCTCTTCTATTTTTTCTATTTGCGCTATTAAATCACTATTATCTAATAGTATATTTAACTCTCTTTTTTTATTTTCCCATTTCATTTCCTCTTCAGAAAATAGTTTTACACCTCCAAAATTTTCTTTTAACTCCTCATCTGAACTTCTATATTTTTGAAAATCACATCCATTAATATATATATTTCTCCACTCCATTATTAGTTTTTTAAAAGAAGCATTTTTATTATCTTTATTTCCTAGTGCCACTTTCATTATTGTTGATAAATTATGTTTTATTTTCTCGCTAAGAACCTTATCAGAATTACTCAGCACTCCTAATTCATCTTCAGCAATAACAAGTAAATTAATACAACTTATAAATTTATCTCTTTCTTTAACACTTGAAAAATTACTCATAAAGTCATATTTTTTATTTAAATGTATTTTTTCAAAATTATATATTTTAGTAATAAGTTTATAGATATTTTTAAAGTCATCAACATTTAAGGCATTAAGTCTATTGTTAATTATAATACTAAAAACATTAAATAAATCATGTTCATTAGAAGTGATGTCATCAAGATTATTGGATAATGAAAAATAATCTTTCGCTTTTTTAACTTCGGTTAAATAATGACTAAAACTATAAAAATCAAATTTAGCATCTGAATTATAAATAAGATCATTCAACACATTAGAATTATTTATTTCTTCTCTATATTCATTTGAAATTTCATTTAAAAATAAATTTTTTTTATCATTTTCTCCCACCATAGAAATCAAATTTTCTCTTCTATCGATATCTCCTTGATTTTCATATATGACATTATCAATTTTTAATTTCTCAGAAGAATTAAACATCTTATTATTATTTATACTTTTTATACTTCTAACAAATAAAGTCATATCAATTTTATGGTAAAAAGAGGAAATTCCATGAACTATTCTTTTTAAAAACGAAGGTGATACGGGGGTGTTTTTTATCTCACTTATCTTTTTTGAAATAATATATTCTTCTTTTTTAGGATATCTATGACTCACTTTAGAAAAAGAAAATTTAGGATTTAAAGTAACACTATTCATCTTCATAAAAACACCTACTTATATATATTTAAAATCTTATAAAAAATAAAAATAACTTATTGATGTATTAAATATGCTCAAAATAGTTAGAAAAATATTTCCTAAGCACTTCGTCTTTATATTTTACAAAATCACCATCTTTTAATCCCAATCGATTTAAAATATCTTTTAATTTTGTTTTTGCCATTGTTTCTTGTGTTTTATCAGAACCACCCCCACCATTTGCTTTTACTCCATCACTATCATAACTTATCGAATATCCTTTACTTTCTTCGCTTAATTCACTCACTTCATTTTCAAATGTTTCATAACTGATTAATAATATGACAGCATCCTGTGCCCACTTATAATTAATATTATTACTTGAGTTTTTAAATAATCGAGTGAGTAAATCCTTTCCATTGTCATTTTGTTTTATATTTTCATAAAAAGAATTACTAAGTGAATTTATTATTTTCTCTGTTGGTTTACCTAAATTTTTATGAATATGTTCACTTACTGTTTTGATTAAGTCATCTACTTTTGTAATAGAATCTTTATCGCCAATAAATATTTCATTTTTTGAAATCTTATTAAATAATTCTTTTGTTAATTTATCAGATATACCTTCCTTTATATGTTCATATACACCATAAAAATCTTTACCCATTGCTATTTTATTTTTTTCATTCAAAACAGAATCAACTATTTCATCAATAGTTGAATCAAATTTTATATTACTATTTTTACTATTAACCTTTTCTTTTAATAAACTTTTTAATTCTTCAATCGTATTAGAAGAAAACAAATTATCCATCTCTGGATCAGTGATATCATTTAATTTATTTACTATTTTCACGTGTAAATCAGAATAATTCTCTTCAAATTTATTTTTAGCCAAATCAGATTTAAATTCATTACTTAATATTTTCATATCATTAACAAGCTTGCATTCCAAAGCCTTTTCTAAAGTATGATATTTAATCGTTACATCTATATTTTTATTATTAAATAATTTCTTATCTATTACTTTATTAATATTATCAGTAAATGTTTCATTTAGTTGGTTTAGTTTATTAGAGAAATTACTAAAAGCTTCATTATTTGACACACTATCAAACCTAAATGTTTTTAATGATCTATTTATATTAGGATTTTCAAAATCGACACTTACAGGTAACAATGATCTATTTATAAATTTAAATGGTGAAAAAAATATTTTAATTAAATTTTTAAAACTTCTTTTCTTTTCACTTCTAAAATAAAGATTTTGATTTGCATTTAATTTTTTTCTCCCGGAATTAGTAATCCAATCAGGAAGTTTATTTTCTTTTTTTTCAACAATTTGATTATCTATATTTTCAGTATTTTTATGATTACTCTCTTCCGTTGTAATAGATTGCTTTTCTATACTTTCAGTATTTTTATGATTACTCTTTTCTGTCGTAATAGATTGCTTTTCTATACTTTCAGTATTTTCATGATTACTCTCTTCCGTTGTAATAGATTGCTTTTCTATACTTTCAGTATTTTCATGATTACTCTCTTCTGTCGTAATAGATTGCTTTTCTATACTTTCAGTATTTTTATAACTATTATCTGTTTCAATAAAATCTTTATGACTACGTAAATGATCATTTTCATCAAATAAATCATTCATCATATTTTCAAGATTGTTATTAATAAGGTCATCAATTTCTTGATTAAATTTATCATCTGAAACAGTCTTATTTTTATTCTCATTGTAGCTATCTGACTTATTATTTAAAACAGGATAACTATCGCTATTATTTTTTAATTTATTTTCACAGCCATTTATATACTTAGATATATTACTACCTAATGTCGTATTTTTATCTCCTTTCATCCTAATATTTACATTAGTATTAAAAATACTTTCCAAATCCTTGATATATGAAAGCGTTTTTTTATACTCAGTTTCAATCTTATTTTCTATATTATTTACAGATTTAGTTACTGCTAAATTTACTTCTCCAACTTTCATTTTAAATGCCTTCTTTAAAATTGTTTTAGATAGTCTATCCCTCTCATTTTTTTAAGTTTATAAAAATCGCACAATAGTAATTAATTAACACTTTTCAATAAAAGAACTATATATAATTTAAAATTAAAAATAGAAATAAAAAAAGATATCAACAAGTGATATCTTTTTTTTAGTGTAAATATTTTCTCTGGTATTTAACAATAAGTTGCTAGTTTATTTATTCTTTTAGATCGTTATAAACAGTTGCCCTTGAAACACCAAGATATTGTGCAGTGATCTCCATCGCTTTACGCAGTGAAAGGTAACCTTCATCTTGTAGACAAAGTAATAATTCACGACGCTGATGGGGTTTCAGAGCTCTTGGCGTTACTGAATAAGTTGCAGAAAACTCGTCAATACGCTTTTTCAGTGAATCCTCGGTTACTGAGCTAAAGGTTTCAATAATGTCATTGCCTTCTTCAAGCGTGGCAAATTGATTAAGCACCATTTGCAAACCTTTAATCATTGAAATATCAATATTTAAACATAAAGCAGCAACATAATTGCCTTGCTTATCTTTAATACCAATAGACGTACTTTTCGCCGTTCTTCCATCAGGAAACTGGTTAGGATAATTTGCAACAATTTGAGGAAAATCAGACGACTCGATACGCGCCATTCCTAACTCTGTTGCTCTATCTCCTACTTTTCGTCCTGAAAGGTTATTTTCAATGACCATAATAGTATTTTCACTATCAGTCAGATCATGAAGTACAACTTCACAAAAAGGCGATAATGTTTTACCAATGCCTTGTGCAATATATTCTAGTTGTTCTACCAGCCACTCTTGGTCTTCTGTTTTATGTGACATAACGATCCTGCAATAGCTAAAACGTAAATGATTGATACAATTTTAACTGATTTATTCAAATAATTAATCGTTATCTGTAGGAAAATCTGACTTTGCCTGATTTAGGATAGCTTTTGCCATCCATTGAGTCATATCAATGACCTGCTGATCGTCCATTTTCCAGATATCTTTCATTACTAAAAATACTTCCGAACCATAAATCAGTGAAAACGCTTTAATCACCTTATCCCACATCTCTTCTGGATATTGGCTTTTTAATGGCTCAATCACCTTAAGAAGTATCTCTTTACGGTGACCTCGAATAAATCGTTTTTCTGTATATTCACTTGATTGCCTCTCTTTTGCCCACTGCTGTAACGATACTTGCAGTGCGCCTCGCAATGCCCCTTCATGTTTAAACATTTGTGGATAAGCAAGATTAAGCAATTTTTGAATACGCTCTTGCGTATTATCTTCAGCGATAGGTTTCCATGCAATAATCGGTGCTAAACTGGCATCCACAGTAGCACTAATTAAATCACTCTGAGTCGGAAAATAGCGATATGCGGTTGCTCTAGAAACACCTGCATGCGCCGCTAATTCTGACACTGTCGGTAACATTCCCTGCTCAAAAAGTCCCAACGCAGTATTCACTAATAAATGGTAGGTTCTTTTTCGTGTACCGGACATTGCATCCGTTTCATCACTGTAACTCATCGTAAATCCTTCGCTATTATCATACTTCCGTATGGTTTACTGATCTTATAATAAATTTTCAATTCTATTAACGTTTACTTTAGGTGATTAACTCACCCTAATCGATATCTAAAACAGAAAAAATAAAAATAATGAGACACGAGTCTCAAAGTGGTGCTATTATAAATGAAACTCAAGTCTCATTATGATTATAATCTATTCGTCAATAATCATAAAAGGTAAGGGAAGGCTAATGAAACAGTATTCTGGTTCTATTTATATTGCGACGACGCTTGATACTAAAAGCGCTGAAATTTTTTATGTCAGTGAATTAATTAAACAAGCAGGCCTTCCTGTTAAAACCGTCGATTTGACAACCAAACCCACGGCATTAGCAAGAGAAGCTGATGTCACTGCTTTAGAAGTCGCAAGCCATCACCCTGAGGGGAAAGATGCTGTATTTTGTGGCGATAGAGGCAGAGCAATTGCGGCGATGTCGGTCGCGTTTGAACACTATTTAACTCACTGTGATGATGTCTTAGCCATTCTTGGGCTAGGCGGCTCAGGGGGGACGGCACTGATTACACCAGCAATGCAATCTCTGCCAATTGGTGTACCTAAATTGATGGTATCTACAATGGCTTCCGGTGATATTTCCGGTTATATCGGTGCCAGTGATATCTCAATGATGTACTCCGTAACCGATGTATCCGGCTTAAATCGTATTTCTCGTAAAGTGTTGAGAAATGCAGCTAATCAAATTGCCGGCGCTGTCTATTTTTATCAAGAAGAGCACGTTGTTGATAAACCTGCTGTGGCATTAACCATGTTTGGTGTTACCACACCTTGTGTACAACAACTGACTCAAAAACTCGAAACTAATTATGACTGCCTTGTTTTTCATGCAACAGGAAGTGGCGGTAAAGCCATGGAAAAACTGGCAGACAGTCACCTACTTCATAGCGTACTTGATCTTACAACAACAGAAGTATGTGATTATTTGTTTGACGGAGTGCTTGCTTGTGATGAAGACCGTTTTGGTGCTATCGCCCGCACTAAAACCCCTTATATAGGTTCTTGCGGTGCATTAGATATGGTTAATTTTGGTAAACCTTCTAGTGTGCCTGAGAAATATAGAGGGCGTCAGTTTTATCACCATAATGCACAAGTCACCTTAATGCGTACAACACCAGAGGAAAACCGCCAATTAGGTATTTGGATCGCTGAGAAATTAAATCAGTGTGAAGGTCCTTTGCGGTTTGTATTACCACAGGGCGGTTTTTCAGCTCTGGATATTGAAGGTGGCCCATTCTGGGATCCACAAGCAAACCAAGCGTTTTTTGATGCATTTATAACAACATTTAAAGAGACAGAGACTCGTCAATTAGTCATCAGTCCTTATCACATAAACTCAGCTGAATTTAATCAGCAAATTTATGATTTACACCAGGAACTTATTTGTTAACCACGGAGAAAGAAGAATGACTCATTCACGTGAAGTGTTACTAGAAAAATTCAATGAAATGATTGCTCGCCATGAACCTATTATTGGTGGTGGTGCAGGTACTGGGCTTTCAGCTAAATGCGAAGAAGCGGGTGGTATTGACCTTATCGTGATTTATAACTCAGGTCGTTATCGCATGGCGGGTCGTGGATCTTTAGCGGGTTTGCTTGCTTATGGTAATGCCAACGAAATCGTTATGGATATGGCGAAAGAAGTTTTACCTGTAGTAAAACATACACCTGTACTTGCTGGTGTTAATGGTACCGATCCATTCTGTAATTTCGATAAATTTTTAGATGATGTAAAAGCAATAGGTTTTGCTGGTGTGCAAAACTTCCCTACTGTTGGCTTAATTGATGGTAATTTCCGCGCTAATCTAGAAGAAACAGGTATGGGTTACGGACTTGAAGTCGAGATGATCCGCAAAGCGCACGAAAAAGGCTTATTGACCACACCTTATGTCTTTAGTCGTGAAGACGCGATTGCAATGGCAAAAGCGGGTGCTGATATTATCGTTCCACATATGGGTTTAACCACAGGTGGTAATATTGGGGCTGAAACCGCATTAACATTAGCGGATTGTGTACCATTAATTAATGACTGGGCTAAAGCGGCAAAAGCAGTACGTTCTGATGTGATTGTACTTTGTCATGGTGGTCCAATTGCCACACCGGAAGATGCGCAATATATCCTTGATAACTGCCCAGATTGTCACGGTTTTTATGGTGCAAGTTCAATGGAACGTTTACCAACTGAAGTGGCATTAACAGCAACAACCAAAGAATTTAAAAGTATTAAACGCTAATTCCAAATCATCAAGTTTGCCTAAGCGTTAATCCTATTGCCCACTTTATGTGGGCAATATTTTATGCAGCGACTCTTAACGCAATTACACTAATTTTGCGATCAGCGAATTCAAATCACCCGCTAAGAAGTTAACTGGTGGAATTTCAATGACGGTATAAGCCCCTGCTTGCTGTTTCATGCTAGCTCTTGCCGCTGAAACCATAAATTGAGAGGTTAATGCTGGATTGTTAATTCGCATTGAATATTCAAATAACTGATTATGTGTTTTTCCTGATACGCCTTTATGTGTCATCTGCACACCATGACCAACATCTTTTAAGCTATCAACACTATCAACTTGTTTAATATGCGTTTCATCAGAAGAGAAATAACTATCTGCTTTTATCGCTTTTTCTACAGCATTAAAATCAGCACCCGCTTCTAACTCAACATAAACCATACGACGATGAACACCTGTACCTAATGGTATCGTCATTGAAAGCGCATCTTTTACTCCATCAATCGCTTTAGCCGCAACACTATGCCCCATACTCATACCTGGACCAAAGTTGGTGTATGTAATGCCTTTAGGTGCCATTGCTAGCATTAGTGTACGAATAATCGAATCCGAACCAGGATCCCATCCAGCAGAAATAACCGCAACACTGTCATGCTTTTTAGCAACACTATCTAACTCTGTTTTTAATGCGACTATTTCACTATGAACATCAAAACTATCTACCGTATTAATACCTAGCGCTAAAATAGATTTGGCTAACGCTTTAATTGCTCGTGTTGGAGAACAAAGTAGCGCAACATCAACATGCCCTAATGTTTTAATATCATGAGTAACGGTAATATTTTGCAGTTCTTCTGGAATATTCGTGCAATCACGACGAACAACACCGACTAATTCAAAATCTTGAGCCGCATTTACCGCTTCTAAAGCAAATCGACCAATATTGCCATAACCAACAATGGCGACTTTTATTTTCGTATTCATCTTTTCCCCTGTACAAGATATTAATCATCTCTTAATAAGAATAGTGATTAAGATTCAATGAATAAACCATATAATAATTTTTTTTGCCAGATATTAATTAATTACACTATTCCAGTATAAGTAAACCATGTAGAATCCAAATTTTCCCACTGATTATATTTACAACACTTTTTCACTCTGTTTTTTAAGAAGGTTTTCAATGCATCAGTCTGATGTAGCGGATCGTTCGCTTTATTCTCTTAGCTGGCCAATATTTATTGATATATTTCTCCATCTCGCCACGCTATTAATCAATACTTACATGATAAGCCACGTTTCTACGGCTTATTTAGCTGCAATGGGCGTGGGTAACCAAGTCTTTGACCTTTTTATCACTATATTTAACTTTATTAGTGTGGGATGTAGTGTCGTTATTGCTCAATATCTAGGCGCGGGCAAACGAGAAAAAGCCAGTCAGGCAATTCATATTTCTATCGCATTTAACTTCTTGCTCGGCTTTATTAGTGCCGTTGTTATTCTTTTCTTTGGCTACCGTATTCTTAATGTAATGAATACGCCAGAGCATTTAGTACAAGATGGCTACAATTACCTGCATATTCTTGGTATTTGTCTTATTCCTGAAGCTATTTCCATCATTTTAGCGGCATGTTTACGTGTTTATGGTAAATCGAAAGCCGCTATGTATGTGACATTGATTGCCAACATTGTTACCGTTATTGGTAATATGATTGTGCTCTATGGCTTCTTTGGTTTACCACAATATGGTTTAGTGGGCGTTGCTTGGTCTACTGTCGTTGGTCGTATCATTGCTGTTGTTCTACTTTGTGGATTATTGTTCTACGGCTTACGTATTAAGTTTGATATAAGACTTTTAGTTATCTGGTCTAAGAATATGTTAGGGAAAATCCTACATATTGGTTTACCTGCTGCAGGTGAAAACCTAGTGTGGATTTTACACTATATGACAGCCTCTGCATTTATTGGCTTAATGGGTGAAGTGCCTCTTGCAGCACAAACACTCTATTTCCAATTGTCATTATTCTTAATGCTATTTGGTATTGCGATTAGTATTGGTAACGAAATATTAGTGGGGCATTTAGTCGGTGCAAAACGATTTGATGATGCCTATATTCGCGGTGTTAAAAGCCTTAAAATGGGTGTGATTTTTACTATTATTGTTGTGATTATTTATTGGTTTATGCGTGATCCTATTCTTTATTCAATTACAGATGATCAGCGTATTATTGACCAATTATTACCATTGTTTATTTTGTCGGTCTTTTTAGAGCCGGGTCGTACTTTCAATATCGTCATGGTAAACGCCCTACGTGCTGCGGGTGATGCGCGTTTTCCACTGATCACCGCCGTCTGTTTTATGTGGGGTATCGCAATTCCTGTGGGTTATTTCCTCGGCATTAAAATGGAGATGGGCTTAATTGGTATTTGGATTGGTTTTCTTTGTGATGAGTGGCTACGTGGTCTAACTAATGCGTGGCGTTGGTATTCTCGCAAGTGGCAAACTAAGCGTTTAGATCTTTAAATACGAAAAAGCCTGATAATAATATTGTCAGGCTTTAACAATAGGTCCCTACTTAAAAATCAAATAATACCTTCTTTATCATATTTAGCTAACACTAAACTAATTATCGAATTTGAAATATTATTAATTCTTTGTATATCTTTGTTTTTTAAATAACTGATATTTTTAGAATACTCTTGTGATATTTTAGAAAAAAGATTAGTCATATAGTAATTATTATCATCTTTTCTTAAAATCAACTCACTCAAGGGTATTTCATTCATTTCCAAAAGAAGTTTATTTTTAAAACCAGGGGTTTCAATTAGATTTGATAAATTTATTATCATTTTTGTTTTCATTTTCAAAAAATCACTTTCTAATACATTAATCTCTTTATTAATTAATTCATTTATTTCCAAAGATATAAAATCATCACTTTCTTTTATTAAATTCGTTAAAGAAACATACCGATCAAATTGATCTGCATAAATATTATTTAATTCCTTGTGACTATTATAACTCATTATTTCTTCATCAATTATTACTTTATCTATTATTAATTCATTAACAATGTCGTCATTAGTTATTATTTTATTTTTTTTAGAATAATTAATAATCTCATTGATATCAACGTAATCTGAATCTGAATCTAGATATGGATCTGAATCTAAATCTGAATCTGAATATAAATCTGAATCTGAATCTGAATCTGAATCTGAATCTGAATCTGAATCTGAATCTGAATCTGAATTATAAATTTTTCCTTTCAGGTAAGCGCTTTTACCACTCATATCCATATAAATGGGTTCTTCTACCACATTTGCAGATTCCCTCACTGAATATTTAACATCAAAAAATTTATTTGATGAATTTTCTATTGATAATACCGAATTTTGATTAATGCTGAGATCAGTATCTGATATATAATTTGATAAACTTGATAAATTTCTTTGTGATATGGTGCTTGTACTATTAAGGTACATAATTACTACCCTATTAATTTAATGTTATCATTATTCTATAGTTTACTTTCTATCCTTCTATCATTTATCTACCATACGCAAAATTGATACCTTTAAAGATTTTATAAAAAATCAATCTCTATACAAAATATTATCAATAGCATTATTGATATTTTCTAATAGAAAAAACTTATAAGAATCAATGGAGTGAAATTTTACTTTTATTTTTTCATCTGCATTTAATATAGTCTCTAACATTGATTGAAAAAAAGAGTTTTTGCTTTTATTTAAAGAATTTTTATCACCTTGAAACACTATATTTTTAGTGTTTATATTTAACTCATTCTTAAATTTGGTAACTGTATCTTTATCTAATGTTGTATCTCTCTCCAAGCTTTCAACAATATCATTAATCACACTTTCTTTTATTTCATCACTTTTTAACTTTCTTAAGACATAAGCGAATTTATTATTAATAACCTCATCACTTTTTATTTCTTCTTTGTTCAATGATGTTTTTTTATTCTCAACTAAATTAATTTCATTCTCAAAACCTGATATGCTCTTTCGCAACCCGATTTGATTTATATTTTTATTTAAAATAGGATTAATAAAACTGACAATTGTATTGTAGCAACCCACTATAATTCCACTTAAGTTACTTTTAATTTTATTACTTTTACTTTCAATATTAGTTATTGCTGAAATAGTACTTCTAACAAAATTATTAATATACATAAATCCTCCTAATTATATCAAGAGGATATATGTATGTCATAGTGACTTTCTATCAATAAGTCATACTTTTTTCGTCATTTTTCTCAGTTTAATAACAAAAAATCAATAAAACATAATTGTTTAAAATAATAATTCATTTAAATAAATGATTGATTATTTTCTACCAATAAATATCTTATGTTTAAATTTGTTTTTTTATGATGAAGATCACAAAAAACATCAAGATAAGTTAAAAAAAATAACGTCAACTACAAAAAACACGATTTTTATTAATAAATAAAAAAACAAAAATTAAATATTAATCAACATTAAACTTTTTTTATAAAAATAATTATTTTTCCCTAATTCCCTATTGGTTTTTTTATGATACAAGTAGGTGTTGCCCTTTCCAATAAATGAGACAACTAAGCTTTAACAGAGAAAATACAAAAAAATCAAACGCAATGGAGTCGAATAATGAATCTCGTTGAACGATTTATTTCTTATACAAAAGTTAACACCACCACAAATAGGGAAAATGGCGCAGCTGGTATTATGCCTTCATCAGAAGGTCAGCGAGTGCTAGCGCTAAAATTAGTTGAAGAATTAAAAGCTTTAGGTGTCGAAGATATCAAAATCCGTGATACAGCAATTGTTACAGCGACACTTCCTTCAAACCTTGATTATGATGTCCCTACGGTTGCCTTTTTTGGTCATCTAGATACGAGTGCTGAACAAACTAACGATACAAAAGCACAAATCCTACCTTATAAAGGTGGTGACCTCTGTTTAAATAAAGAATTAGATATTTATCTACGCCAAGGCGAGTTTCCTGAATTAGAAAACTATATTGGTGATGACATTATTGTTACTGATGGCACAAGCCTATTAGGTGCTGATGATAAAGCCGCTATCGCCTCAATTATGGATATGCTGCAATATTTCAAACAAAATCCAGATGTAAAACATGGTACTGTGAAAATCGGCTTTGTTCCTGATGAAGAACAAGGTTTACGCGGTGCTAAAGCCTTTGATGTAAAAGCGTTTGGTGCTGATTTTGCTTATACCCTCGATTGCTGTGGGATTGGTGAATTAGTGTATGAAAACTGGAATGCCGGTGATGTTGAAATTACCTTTACAGGTGCTTCCGCACACCCAATGTCTGCAAAAGGTAAACTGAAAAACTCACTATTAATGGCTCACAAATTTGTCGCTATGCTACCTGGTGGCGAAGCACCAGAATATACAGATGGCCGCGAAGGTTATTATTGGGTAAAACAATTAGCCGGTAATAGTGCTCGTACTGTATTAAAAATGGATGTGCGTGATTTCACCGAAAAAGGCTATGCGCATCGTATGGCATTTTTAAAACAGCTTTCAGAATATTGTGAAGGTTTATGGGGTGAAGGTTCTGTCGTTTGTAAACAAGCAGACCGTTACGCTAACGTCTTTAATAGCCTACAAGGCGATAATAGCTATCCTATCGATATTGCCGTTGCTGCTTATGAAGCCAATGGAATTACACCACGTCCAATTCCAATGCGTGGTGGTTACGATGGCGCAGCATTGTCTCAAAATGGCTTACCTTGCCCTAATATCTTTACGGGTGCTCATAACTTCCACTCAATTTATGAATATCTGCCTGTTAAATCACTTTATGCTGCAAGCGATGTACTGAAATCTGTCGTACAAATCACCGCTAAACGTTTTGCCCCTGGAGCTAAAGCATGATTCAAATCCTTGCGGTTTTAGTTGTTGTAATTATTGTCGCTAGGATGATTTTAAAGGGATATAAAGCCGAGCCCGTTTTATTAGTTGCTGGTTTAGTGCTAATGGCGCTAACAATGGCATTTGGTTGGGGGGATATTTTACCTAAAAATGTCAAAACAACAGGAATTGGCTGGTTAGACCCTTTTGAAGTAATGCGTGATCTCTTTAGTAGCCGAGCCGCAGATTTAGGTCTGATGATTATGGCACTGATGGGATTTGCTCATTATATGGATCATATTGGTGCAAATGAAGCCGTTGTGCGTGTTGCAACTCGTCCATTGAAAAACATGCGTTCACCTTATGTGCTGCTGTTTTTCTCTTTCTTACTGGCGAGTATTTTACAACTTGCGATACCTTCAGCAACTGGGTTAGCCGTTCTGTTAATGGGTACTATGTTCCCTATTATGATCGGTCTAGGTCTATCACCGGCATCTGCTGCGGGTGTTATCGCGACATCATTAGGTGTTGCTTATACACCAACCGCTATTGACGCAATTCGTGGTGCTAAAGCAGTTGATCTAGGTGTCGTCGAATATGTGCTTTACTATCAAGGCCCTGCGGCTATTGCAACCGTGTTGGCTGTTGGTATCACCCATATATTCTGGCAACGTCACTGTGACCGCAAATCAGGGTTTATTCCTCAGTTAGGTAAAATCTCTGAAGAGGCTAAAAGCAATAAAAACGTACCTGGGTTTTATGCCCTACTGCCAATGTTACCGATTATTATGGCAGTCGGTTCATCTAGCCTGTTTGTTGTTGGCATTAACCTTGATGTTGTTACTATTGTATTGATCTCAATGGCAATTTGTATGCTAATTGAAACACTACGTCTACGTGACTTCAAATTAGTTTGTGCTGGCTTCCAACATTTCCTAAAAGGGATGGGTTCTGCGTTTAGTAATGTGGTGGGATTATTAGTTGCAGCAGGTGTTTTTGCTCATGGTATTAAGGTGAGTGGCGCAATAGATAGCTTAATTGTTATGGCTGAATCTGTTGGCTTACCTCCTTTTGCAATGGCGTTAGTGTTCGCTATCGTCACATTAGCAGCTGCAATTATTATGGGTTCAGGTAATGCACCTTTCTTGGCATTCGTTGAGCTGATCCCACAAATCGCTCATAGCATGGGAGTTAACCCAATTGCGATGATTTTACCAATGCAACAAGCGTCACATATGGGGCGCGGTATGTCTCCTGTTGCTGGTGTTATTATTGCCGTATCAAGCGGTGCTAAGTTACAGCCTTTTGATGTTGTTAAGAGAACGGTAGTACCGTTAATGGTTGGATTTGTTTTCCACTGTACCGTTATTGCTATTTTCTATTATTAATAGATCAATCTGGGGCAATATTTATTGCCTCAGATTATTTTCAATTAATAAACATATTAAAAATAAGCGACCGTATTTTATGGCTAATGCTATAAATAACAAATAATAGAGAACTATTTAAATATCATGATAAAATTCTATTTATAATTTTTATTTACAATATTATAAACATAAGAATATTAACAAAATAACAAGGAGTTATTCTTATACTCACCTAAAAAAACAGAATAGTATTCATTGTGTTAAAAAATGGTGCTTAGTAATCGGTTCTCCACTCATTGCCATTTATTTAACTATTTTGAGTTAGCCCACATTAAGTATGCTTATTATACTAGCAATAGAATGATTTATTCATTCTATTGCCTTTTATTTTAACTTTATATTAGTATATTATTTTTATTACATAATTATATAAAACAGTTCTCTCTATTAAATGTTTATTAAACATGAGCAATAATTATTAATAACCTTCAATCAAAAATATCAATCGCCTATTACCTCTACCATTACTGATAAACATACGCTCAAATCTATCATTACTCTCATAAATAAAAATTTTTTCCAATTCGCATTACTCGGAGAGTATTATTTTCTTAATATTTACAAGAAAGTAGGAAATTCGGGAAAAACTTTCTCTGCTAAATTCAGTATGATGAAGAATACTAAAAAAAGAATAACCCCTTGAAATTTCATATAGTTTATTGGATGCGATGCGATGAAAGAACAATTATCCTCTCGTTGGAACACATTGATAGCCGCAGTTAAACAACAAGTAAAACCCGCTTTAGGTTGTACTGAACCTATTTCTCTTGCATTGGCAGCAGCAAAAGCGGCTAGCTATTTACAGCACAACATTACCCGAATTACCGCCGAAGTTTCTCCTAACTTAATGAAAAATGGTATGGGTGTTACTGTACCAGGAACTGGAATGGTAGGATTATCTATTGCTGCAAGTTTAGGTGCTATTGGTGGTGATTGTGAAGCCGATTTAGAAGTACTAAAACATGCCACACCTGAAGATGTAGAAGCCAGTAAAGCGCTTTTAGCATCAGGGGTTGTCAGCGTATCGATAAAAAAAGAGTGCCAAGAAGTTCTTTACTCTGAAGTCACTATTGAAGATGGCGAAAACAGTGCAACAGTTATTATTGCGGGTAATCACACCAATATTGTTAAAGTTATTCATAACGATAAGGTTATTCTTGATAAAACTAATAATAACGCACAACAAGCTGCATCTCCTTGCCAAATAAAAGAAGCACTTACAAATACCAACACTCAAGAAATTTATGAATTCATTACACAAGTCCCCGCTGAAGAGATAGCATTTATTCTTGAGTCTGCTCACTTAAACGATGCACTATCAAAAGAAGGTTTGAGCAATACTTACGGCTTACATATTGGTCAAACATTACAACGCCAACAACAACGTGGATTGCTCGCCAAAGATCTATTATCCGAGATAATGATCCGTACCTCAGCCGCTTCTGATGCACGTATGGGTGGGGCTATTTTGCCTGCAATGAGTAATTCTGGTTCAGGTAACCAAGGAATAGCGGCAACCATGCCTGTTGTTGTTGTTGCCGAATACTTAAAAGCAGATGAAGCTAAAACGGCAAGGGCACTGATGCTTTCGCATCTGTTAGCTATCTATATTCACCATAAATTTCCTGCGTTATCGGCGTTATGTGCAGCAACAACAGCATCTATGGGTGCAGCTGGTGCTATTGCATGGTTAATGGAAGAACGTTACGAACCAATGGCAATGGCTATCAGTAGCATGATTGGTGATATTAGCGGTGTAATTTGTGATGGCGCATCTAATAGCTGTGCAATGAAAGTATCAACAGGTGCAAGTGCCGCTTATAAAGCAGTTTTAATGGCATTAGATAATACTTGTGTAACGGGTAACGATGGTATCGTGACACATAATGTTGATACCACAATTGAAAACCTTTGTGCGTTAGCCAGCCGAGCAATGCAACATACTGATGTACAAATTATCGAGATTATGGAATATAAAGCCGTTGTTAACGGTTAATTAACTCTCACTATGTCATAAAAAAAGCACCCCATAATGTTGGTCATTATGGGGTGAAAAATAAGATCCTAGGAACAGGATCCTCCTCAAGTTAGGAGCTTCTTCAATATTCGTTTACTGCTATTTACTGTCATTACTGCTATTTACTGCCTACGAGACTACGGTACGGTTACAGCCACTTCTTACTTCTCTTTCTAACACTTACTACAGGTATTTGGTTTATTAGCAGATTTCTGTGCTATTCATTAGTGCGTCAAAACTTGCTCTAATTTCGTCTTCTGGCAGTTGAATACCAATAAAAACGAGTGTGCTTTCACGCGGTTCATCATCACGCCAAGGTCTATCCCAATCTGCACTATAAAGTCTTTGTACGCCTTGGAATAACAAGCGATTAGGCTGCTCTTTAATATTTAATATGCCTTTGTAACGCAACAGATTATCCGCAAAGCTAAGTAACAGTTTTTCCATTACATCTGAAACTTGTTGCAACTCAACTGGGTAGTCAAATTTCAAGACAATAGAGCTAATATCATCTTGTTTTTCAGCCTGAAAACGAAATAAAGGCTGTTTTACCTCTAAGCTATCGCTCAACATAAAACCTTTTACGTTAAACAATAACCCTAAATCTATTTGCCCATTAATTACGGTATAAACCGGCGCTCGTGCATTCATACGTCTTAAGCGAGCAAGGAGTTCTTGAGATGCTGGTTTAACATCAGTTTTGGTTAATAAAAGACGGTCTGCATAACCAATTTGTGATTGGGCAATAGTAAATTGGTCAAGTTGCTGCTGAGCATGAACATTATCAACTAAGGTAATAATGCCATCTAATAAATAGCGTTGGCAGATGATTTCATGTGAGAAAAAAGTCTGAGTAATTGGACCAGGATCTGCCATACCAGTACATTCAATCACTAATCTATCAAACTCAATTTCACCACGGTCAAGGCTGTCGCAGAGATCAAGTAAAGTGTCTTCTAGTTCATTGGATTTACTACAACAGATACAACCATTGGTCAGTGTTTTGATTTGAGTCGCTCGATCACCAATGATTTCATCGTCGATAGGCACTTCACCAAACTCATTTTCAATCACCGCTATTTTATAACCATGCTCTTCATTAAGCATGTGACGTAAAAGTGTTGTTTTACCTGAACCTAGAAAACCCGTCAGTATTGTGACCGCAATAGGCGCCATCATTTGTCTCCTTTACCGATTATTAGCAACAGCGAAAACCACCTTTACCATCTCCGCCGCCATAACGTGCTTCTTGGCGTTCACGGAAAAACTCGTTATAAGTCATAAATGGCTTATCTGGGTGATTATCTTTCATATGCTGAACATAGTTGTCGTAATCAGGAATACCCACCAGCATACGTGCAGCTTGTCCTAGATATTTTCCAGCTTGTCCTAAATTACCAAACATACGTTTCTCCTGAGATAAGACCCCGTACCAGCAAGCCAGTACGGGGTGACATAACCATCTACCTTAGATTAGTGACCTGAGGACACTTTAACGTCTTTTGGCATAGGTACATAGGGTGTTTCTTCATCTGATTTTTCTGGGTTTTTACGTGCTTGCATTGCAGTACGGAAACCGTAGAAAATAATGCTATAAACAACCACTAAGAACAGAATACTTAAGCCAGCATTGGTGTAGTTATTAATGACAATATGATTCATATTGGTAATTTCTGTTGCTGTTAACTCAGCACCACCCGCTAAGATCTTCGCTTTGTATTCACTTGCTAGATAGAAGAAGCCTTCCATTTGTGGATCATTACTAAAGAGTTTCAATCCTAATGCCCATGTAGTACAGATTAATAACCATACTGCAGGAACAACGGTAACCCAGATGTATTTAGTGCGTTTCATCTTAATTAAGATAACGGTAGCTAATACTAGCGCAACAGCGGCTAACATCTGGTTAGAGATACCGAACAGCGGCCATAAGCTCTTAACACCACCTAATGGGTCGACAACACCTTGGTATAACAGATAACCCCATAAACCAACACAACCTGCAGTACCAATAATACCAGCAATTAAGGAGTCAGTTTTTTTCAAGAATGGAACAAAGTTACCTAACAAGTCTTGTAGCATAAAGCGACCAGAACGTGTTCCTGCATCAAGCGCTGTCAGAATAAATAACGCTTCAAACAAGATACCGAAGTGATACCAAAAGCCCATATCAGCAGCAGGGATAATTTTATGGAACACCATTGCGATACCAACAGCTAAGGTTGGCGCACCACCAGCACGGTTCAGTACAGAAGGCTCTCCGATATCTTTAGCCGTTTGTAAAATCTCATCTGGTGATATCACAAAACCCCATGAACTTACGGTTGCAGCGGCATGAACGGTTGCCTCTCGTAGTTGACCCATAATCACTGCCGTATTTTCGCCACCTAATTCATGCAGGTTTGGCATTGTGATACCTAATCCTGCTGGTGGTGTATTCATTGCAAAATACAGACCCGGTTCAATGATAGATGCAGCAACTAACGCCATGATTGCAACGAATGATTCCATTAGCATTGCACCATAACCGATAAAACGTGCATCCATTTCGTTTGCGATAAGTTTAGGTGTTGTGCCTGATGCAATCAGAGCATGGAAACCAGAAACCGCTCCACAAGCGATGGTGATAAATAAGAATGGGAATAATGCGCCTTTCCATAATGGACCCGTACCATCAATGTACTGAGTAACAGCAGGCATTTTCAGCTCAGGGTTCAGAATAACAATACCAACCGCTAAACCAACGATAACCCCAATTTTTAGGAAAGTTGCTAAGTAGTCACGTGGCGCAAGGATAAGCCACACTGGTAATAGTGCAGAAACAAACGCATAGCCAATCAGACCAAAGGTAATAGTGGTATCTTTAAAGGTTAATGCAGGTCCCCAATAAGGGTCGTGAGCAATAACACCACCAAACCAAATCGCAGCTATCAACAATACAATACCAATAACTGACACTTCACCGACGCGACCAGGACGGATATAGCGCATATAAATACCCATAAACAGGGCAATAGGTACTGTTGAACAAACGGTAAATACACCCCATGGGCTTTCTGCTAATGCTTTAACAACAATAAGTGCAAGCACCGCTAGGATGATAATCATGATCAGGAAGCAACCAAACAAAGCGATAGTACCCGGAATAGGTCCCATCTCTTTTTTTATCATCTCCCCCAAAGAGTTACCATTACGGCGTGTTGAAATAAACAGCACCATAAAGTCTTGTACTGCACCAGCAAGTACAACCCCAGCTAATAACCAGAGCGTACCAGGTAAATAACCCATTTGCGCGGCAAGAACTGGACCAACTAAAGGACCCGCACCTGCGATAGCCGCAAAGTGGTGACCAAATAAAACATAACGGTTAGTTGGAACGTAGTTCAAACCATCATTATTAATAACTGAAGGTGTTGCTCTAGTTGGATCCAACTTCATCACTTTTTGAGCGATATAAAGACTGTAGTAGCGGTAAGCCACCAGATAAACAGCAACTGAAGCAACAACTATCCATAATGCACTGACGTGTTCACCACGACGTAGCGCAACAACTGAGAGACAAAAAGCACCAATAATCCCTAGGATCACCCAAGGTACGTGCTTTAGAAATGCATTTTTGTTCATGAGACACCTTTTTTTCAGGCAAGACCGAACAGCCAAAGAGTAATGCGGAACAGCCGAGAATAATTTGAGCGAATATGAGAGACGACTGCCCGCTGCTACATAATAAGAAGAATGACTCGTTAATGGAGAGATTAAATCCCTCAGCGGTTGTATAACGAATTAAGCGGTCTGTTTTCTTCTTTAAGTGGTTATAACATTTTGTAAAGCGTGTTTTTTTGTGATCTAGATAACAATTTTATGACTTTCAATAAGTTAGGAAACGACTAAATATAAAAAAATCTTCCCTTTTTTGTCATTACTACGGTGAAACAGCCTTAGCATCAATATCAAGTTATGGGGTCATATCGCCCACTTTAAGATAGGAGCGTTTTCAGGCGTATACACTTTAGGGAATATTTAAGAACTTGCTTTAATAAATTGAACAGGAATAACATTTCCTTTTAGCGTTCGTTAAAACGCCAATGATAAGCAGTATTACCTGCCATATTAACAACTTGCAGGTACTGCTGCCTAATTTGATCATTATTACAGAAGGAATACCCTTAGCATCAATGTCGAGTTATGGGAGCATATTGCCCATTTCAGGATAGGAGTGCTTTCTGGCGAAAGCACTTTAGAGAGTATTTAAGAACTTGCTTTCATAAATTGAACGGAAATAAGTGTCACATTTCCTTTTGGTGTTGCGTTAAAACGCCATTGATAAGCCGCATCAACCACCGCATTATCAATTTGTAAATTGCCACTGCCTGATTTGATCATTACGACAGTAGGAACACCCTTCGCATCAATATCGAGTTGTAAAATCATGTCGCCCATTTTAGGCGCGCTTTCTGGTACATTCACTTTAGGGACAATTTGAGAGCTCGCTTTAATATTTGCAGCAGAAAAATCGATACTGAATACGCGGTTAGACTCTTTAATATCAATTGTATTTAAAGGAATACGCGCTATTTTACTATCAGGATTGGTTGCTGGAATGGGTCGCTGAGCTAACTGAATTTGCGTTAACTCATTACTGAGATAATCATTTTCAACATCACTTTTAGCATTTGTAGGTAGATAGCGCATATCCATTCTTGCTCGTAATGTTTGATAGCGATCTAAACGGACACCCTCTAACGTATTCATCACCATTCTCATTTCTAGCATTTGCAATACAGAAGCTATCTCTTCTGTTGATTTTAACTGCGCGGCTTTAGCAAATGCCCCAGCGGCAAGTTCAGGATCTTCATCTAACCATGTAATTGCCCAACCTAGCCAAACATCTTCACGATTAGGAGTCAGTCCAATTGCCTGTTCAAAGTGATGACGAGCTTTAAATAGCAAACCTTGCCAATATTTTTTATCTTGAGGATAAATATCTGGCTCTTTCGCAAGGTTGTTTGTCCCTACGTTGTAATATTGCAATTCAAAGCGAGCAACCATTCTAACAACATCGTCATTATCTTGATGCATAACGAGTTTTTCATTTAAAAAATCTAAACTATTATTCCAACTTTCGTGGTTATTCTCACCATTTGGTAATGTTTGTAACTCTTTTAGGATTGTTTGTAATACAGCCCGTTTTTCTTGCTGTTGCTTATATCCTGTTTGATAAGAAGAGTAATATTCATTAGTTGAACGATATGTGTCTTGCGCCTGATTTTTTTCAGGTGCACGTTTTTGCACTTGTTTAAATTCATTTTCAGCAGTAGAGATAGCTGCTGTATCTTGCCTTGCATACGCTCTTGCTAATTTTTCTATCGTTGGCTGTTGCTCAACAGTATATTGCCCGAGACCAAGGCGTGAGCTCTCAAACTTTACGGTTACACGCTGTCTATAACCGTTTGAGGTTGGCATAAATCGCCAAGGAAGTGCAATTTTTAATGCTTCATAATCAAAGCTTTCAATACCGCTACTTCGTTGGATCCATAACCCAGAAACCCGACCTTGAGCATCAACATCTACAGATAAAATTACATCTGCATAAGGAATATATTGGTTAATTAATGGATAACTTACTTCAGTCAGATTTTGTATTTCGTTAGGTGATTCAACAGTAACAATGCCAGGATGCTCTTTTTTCGTCATCGAATGCATGGCTACAGAAACGGTATATTTACTGTTAACGATATAGTTAAGCATTAATCGTTGATTAGCTAACGCTGTGATTTCTGCTGGTGGCGTCATTTTTTGCCGATAGTAACGCTCTTCGACCACCCTAGCTTGTAATATTTGATAAGCTTGCTGCTGCTCTTTAGGTAGTTCAGCAACAACTTTTTTAAGTAATGTTTGTAATGATTGACTGTGATAGCCGCTCTTATTGCTCTCTAGCATATCAGCAACCATCAATGTGGCAGTTGCTTTCTCTAAATCAAGATTAGCTTGGCTTTTTACAATATGAGTCAATGCTATTGTTTGCCAAGCTTCGACCATCAGTGGCGCTGATAACAATACGTTAATACCCGTGAGTTCTAGCTGAGGATCATTGGGTGTAAAAAGTGATGACAACGCCTGAGTTATCACTATTTCTGGCTGAGTTAATAACCAATCTGCGTAAAAAGCGAGGGTTTTAATCGCCTCTTTTTGTATTGTCGTCTCTTTTTCGCTGGTTAAATAATCCGCTTTTGCCGCGGTTGCAGCAGTTAAATCTTCAGCTAAATAATTCAGTGCAGGTAAATTTTTTCGTTGTGTATTGAGCTGGTTAAGGTATTCCATCGCCTTTTGTGGTTTAGAAAAGATTGCTTTATTAATATTTTCTTGTTTTTCCAAAGCACTAAGATGATAAGCACGCCATTGATAAGCAGCAATATCCTGTAACACTGTACGACGACGATTTTCTAGCTCTGAATGTGGAATAATAGTCAGCGATACCGAAACGGTCATAAACACCACTAAGGTAGCACCCAAAAGATAAAACCCATTTTTACTGCGCCATGATTGCAATAACATCACAATCATCATAATTAACGAACCTAACCATAATCCCAGCAGGAAGTTACGTTCATCAAAAATGATTGATGATGGCAATATTTGGGCATTAACCCCATCAATGGCATTTAGGATAATCATTAAAAAAGCAGGCAACCAAAAAGGCAGAAGCACAGTTGGGAAGATAAGCAGTAGAAGCGTATATTTAAGATATTTATTCATATTATTCCTCCACTGATTAAGGTTTTCTTTTTAAAATCGACATGGAAGGAACAACAAAAATAAGCAACAAAACGACGGCAACAATCATTAAAATCATGACACTTAAAAATGCCACAAACCACTGTTGAATATAATCATCTTTTAAAAGCTGGTTTATCCACTCAAAACCATCTTGGCTATTTGCCCCTTGAGGCATAAAAAACATCAACAGTAGTCCAAAAATAACAGGGATCACCATAGCTAAAAAGGTATGAGAAATAACCCTAGGAATTTTATTAAGAATACGTTTAGCAGCGATAACAAACGCGGGTGTAGGTAGCGGTTGTGTTGGAAGTGTTGGCATCACCACGTTAGGAGAAGCTTGCCTTACATTGGCATTCGCTTTATAAGCACGTTTTTGACGAGCTTGTTCTAATTGTGCTCTGTTTTTCTTTTGTGTTATCGCAACTTGTTGTAATTGGGTCTCTCTTGCACAAGCCGCACACGCTTTACCTGAAAAGTGCTGGTGGTTGTTATCATTTTTACACACCAACATCTGCTGTTTTTCAGGCTGCGCATAGTCATAAAGCGCATTCGCCCATGCTTTAGCACTTGGTCGTTGAGAGGGTGCGCCAGAAAAGGCTTTATCAAAAAGTCGGCGGAGTGTATCAGGAAGATGCTTATGACCACTCACCATATTTGGCGTAATTAGATTATGGGCTTTTATACCATAGGCATAAAAATTCCCTGCTATGCGCCTTGGAATATCGGTGGGCACAGTGTCATTTTTTGGGCTACCACTGAAAGGATGGATACCAAAATTCAATAACTGAAAAATAATAACAGCTAATGCAAATCGGTCTTGCCGCTCTTCTTGATTTTCAGGCACAACCTGCTTGTTTTGGAATTCAGGAGCCAAATACTCAACCGTAAATTGCCCTGCTGGATAACGTGTATTTTCACCTTGAATACTAAAACCATCACAATCGAGCAGAGACATATACAAACTAGCTTTATAAAACCGTAAGTTAAGCGGCTTCATATCAATAACACGGTGTCCTTGCTGATGCAGTGCATCAATCAGAGAACATAGGTTATAAGCCAAACTCACTTTGGCACCCATTCCAGTAGGTAATCCATGGGCTTTTGCTTGTCTTTCTTGCAGAATATATTCTAATTCGATGGTATTTTTAACATCCAACTCAGGCATAACAAAGCCGACAAATTGCTTTTGATTATTGTATAAACGAGCTTCAGGCCATGCGAGTTGAATAATCGGGGTATTATTTACTGTGACGGGTTTTAATGTAGGTTTTAATGCCTGCATTGCGGTGATTTTTTTCAGATAATAGGCTTTATCAATTTTATCGTGATAAATCTTAGATACCTGTTTGGGGGCGTTGTTAATATGACTAACACTACCCGCACCACCACTTTTTATCAGTTTACCTATCTGATAAATCGCGCCGCTTTCATCTTGCAATTGAATAGATGATGCTTGATTAACTATTGCTGCATCTACTTTTTGTATATTGGATTTTTTCTTGCTTGCCTTCGCCACTACTCTTCATTCCTAAAGCAAACAACCAGTGTTTTATCATCACCAGTAATTGAGTGAGTGCGGGGATCTGATAAAGTGCCAGCTAATGCTTCACTTCCTGGATCTTCAGAAACTGTTTTCAAATAGCGTATTACAGGCTCAATAAAAGGCTCATACAGGGCATCACCGCTTTTATTCATCGCAAAAGGCTGTACACCATCAGACATTAAAACAACTTGGGTAACTGGTTTGGTTAATGGAATAACGCGTAGATGTGCTTGCCAGCTTTCTGATGTCACAAACCATGTTTGATTAGCATATTCGCCATTTTCAGGTTGTGAAACATAGCTAGAGCCATCGCTGAACTCAACAACCGCAATGCCATCACCTAAATGAAATAAATAGCCACCTTCATCGCCTATCCAACAAGCAACTAATGTTGACGCATATTCGTTAAGGGAACACTGTTTTATTTCTGCATATTCAACAAGTTGTAGGCGAATATCTTCAATTAGTTGATGCACACCTTGCTTTACCTGTTTTTCAGTCAGCAGATAGATATCTGGCCATTCGGTAATTCGTAGCGTAAATAGCCGAGAAACTAACCTTGCACCTTGATCACTATAGCGCGAAGACCCCGCACCATCACAAACAGCAGCAATTAAATATTCGCCTTTACGGCGAACAAAATAGGCATCTTGACACGGAATTTGGCGCTCTTGATGAGCGACACCAATAACAGATGCCCCATAAATTAACCAATCATTCATCAAACAGGTACACTCGCCCAAGAATCAGTAGAAGGAAGTTGCGCAGTACCACCCGGCGTTGACTGTGAGACAACTTGCATGCTGGCACTTAACCATAAAAAGAGCTCTTTAAATTGCAATCCTTTCAGCATTTTTACACCATTGATGCCATTACGTGTAAAACTGCCCATGATCTCAGCACTTGCGCCCTCAACCATAATAGGGAAGATAGCCACTTTCTGACTCTCTTCAGCTTGGCGACATGAGTGCGCTGCTTGCTCCCACATATCAGTTGGTGCGCCATCCGACATTAAAAATAACCAAGGGCGCGTATAAGCAACACCCGCTTGCTTAAATCGCTGTTTTTCAGCTTCAATTTCTTCTAATGCTAAAGAAATAGCTTGTCCCATTGGTGTTGTGCCATTTGCTTCTAAAACGGGCGCGGTAAAGTCCATTGCGTCACTCCAATCACCATGAACGGTACATTGGTCATATCCGCCATATTCGATAACAAGAATACGCACACGTTTAGCCGCAATAACGTCATTTTTGAGCTCTTGTTCTAGTAACTTCAGGCCTTCATTTAATTGTTGAATAGGTTCGCCATACATACTACCTGAGCTATCTAACACCAAAATAAGAGGCGTTCTTTGCTCGCTGTTATCAACTAAAGCTACGTCAGGGATCATTGGATGCTCCATCATTAAGTCATTCCTTATTAACATGGTTAACAATGTAACATAAAGATATTGAATTCATTAGAATGAAAAAGGTTATCAAGTAAAGATAAAGATATTTCTGATAAACCTAAAGATTTTTTGCTCTAAAAAAAACGAAATAAATAAAAATGCGAAGTATTGCACAGAATAAAATTGTACCTATGAAAAAAAACACCTTTAGGTATTACCCCAAAGATGCTCTTAAATAAATTATCATACTAATTAACTAGATGATTTAATAACGGATCTTTTGGCGTCCAGCAATAGAGTGTGAAAGTGTTGTGCCATCAACCATTTCAAGTTCGCCACCAACAGGAACACCATGAGCAATTCTGCTCGCAGTAATATCATATTGCGCGCAGATTTCCGCAATATAATTGGCTGTCGCTTCACCCTCAACTGTTGGGTTTGTGGCTAAAATAACTTCTGAAATAGTCTCTTGGCTTAAACGCTCTTCTAGTCTATCTAAACCAATATCCATCGGACCAATACCGTCTAAAGGCGATAAATGCCCCATTAAGACAAAGTATCGACCAGCAAACTGCCCTGTCTGCTCGATAGCATGAATATCAGCGGGGCTTTCCACTACGCATATCTGTCCATTTTGCTGACGTCGAACATTACTGCAAATAGTGCAAGACTCTTCTTCAGTAAAGGTTCGGCAATCACAACAGTGACCGATTTCAGACATTGCTCGCGTTAACGCTTGTGCTAATCGCATACCACCGCTTCTATCACGTTGAAGCAGTTGAAAAGCCATTCGCTGCGCTGATTTTGGCCCAACACCGGGCAAACAACGCAACGCTTCCATTAATGATTCAAGAAGTGGGCTCGTTTGCATTAGAATGGCATCTTAAAGCCTGGTGGTAATTGCATTCCGTTAGAAACAGATGCCATTTTTTCTTTTTGCGTTTCGTCAATACGACGAGCTGCATCATTAAAAGCAGCGGCAATCAGATCTTCTAACATCTCTTTGTCATCTTCTAGCAGGCTAGGATCGATTTCAACACGACGGCAATTATGAGCACCATTGATAGTGATCTTCACTAAGCCAGCACCGGATTCACCAGTGACTTCTAAGCTCGCGATCTCTTCTTGCATCTGCTGCATTTTATCTTGCATTTGTTGGGCCTGTTTCATCAGATTACCCAAACCACCTTTTCCGAACATAATTGTCTCTCTTTGTAAAAGCCACACTGTATCTATTTATACAAAATGTTGCGATTAAACAGGTCGGATACTCTCTTCATCCAGTTCAGCATCAAAATATTGCTGCAATGTTTGAATTGTTTTATCCGTAATAATCGATTGGCGAGATAACGCCAATTTTTCATCATAAATGGCTTGCCGCCATTCCAGTGGTGTTTTAACCGCTGGTGAGTCATCTTCTATAATTGTGAGTGAAATTGCTTTTCCATGCAATTCACTTAACGCATTTGTGAGTGTACGTAACGCATTTGCAGAATTTAAATGTTTCTGTTTAGTTCGTAAATGCAAAATAACTTCGTTTTCACTTACCGTTTCTTTATACGAATTTAATGCCAACTGCTGAATCAATTTTGGCAGTGGCATTTTCTCTATTTCGGCCGCCCATGCATCTCGTTCCCATGACTCTTTAGCAATTTTAGTGGCAAGCTCTGGTGTTTTTTCATATTCGAGAACTTCTTTGATCTCTTTAGGCGAAGAAACAACATTTTGGGTAGATTCTATTTCTGGGTTTTGTGGTCGCCACTGGTAAGCTTCTTTTTTCTTTTTTCCAGAAGCAGAATTTGACTGACGATGTTGAGCGACAACGTGTTGCCGTTTTTCACTTACGGCTGCTAGCCGCTCTAATGCACTAGCAGCCGGCTTCGCCTGTCGGGGCGTCGCCGGTTCAGGCTTTTTTGGCGGGGTTTTCTGTTCAGTTCCCCTTATCGCCTGTCGTGCTCTTAGCAGTTGTGCTGTTGGGCTATCGCCTAATGCGGCATTATTTTCTGTAGATAACGCGTTTTGAGGTGCTATTTGTTGAGTATGGTTATGCGCCATTTGTGACGCATAATGGCTAGATACTCGACTTTCTGACGATGAGGTTGAAGGTAATGTTTGCACTAATGGTGCTGAATACACTTCGTCAATTACCGTTTTAGGATGAAATGCCAATGCTCTTAGCAGTGTCATTTCTACCCCCATACGTCTATCTGGCGCGTAAGATAACTCTTTTCGCCCCACAAGCAGCGTTTGATAGTAAAGCTGCAAATCTTGAGGTGATACTGATTTGGCTAATAACCGTAAACGCTCTTGAGTAAATTGTTCTTGTGGCTTTTCTTCGCTAGGTAATAGCTGCAACATCGCAATTTGATGCAGTAATGAGAGCGTTTCAACTAAGAAATTTTCCCAATCAGTGCCTCGTGAGGCGACTTCATTCACCAATGCCATTACCTGTTGCCCATCGGCTTTAACAAGCGCTTCAATCAATGCAAGGGGTTGTGCATCGTCAATAGTACCTAACATTTGGCTGACGACTTCAGCACTAACAATACCTTCACCACTCGCAATGGCTTGGTCTGTTAAACTTAATGCATCACGCATACTGCCATCAGCTGCGCGAGCGATCAGTTGGCGTGCTCTTGCATCGTTTTCAATATGCTCAGCTGACAACACTTTTTCTAATTGCGTTGCAATTTGGTCAATATCTAAAGCGCGTAGATGAAATTGCAAGCAACGCGATAAAATCGTGACAGGTAATTTTTGAGGATCAGTTGTAGCGAGTAAGAATTTAACGTGCTCTGGTGGCTCTTCTAGCGTTTTTAATAGCGCATTAAAACTATGACGCGATAACATATGGACTTCATCGATAAGATAAACCTTAAAGCGTCCACGAGCAGGTGCATATTGAACGTTGTCGAGAAGTTCTCGCGTATCTTCTACTTTTGTTCTTGATGCCGCATCAATTTCAATTAAATCAACAAAACGACCTTGTTCGATTTCAAGGCAATTAGCACATTGACCACAAGGTTTACTTGTAATACCTGTTTCACAATTAAGCCCTTTGGCAAATAATCGGGCGATAGTGGTCTTTCCGACACCGCGAGTACCAGAAAAAAGATAGGCATGATGAAGTCGCTGATGATCAAGACCATTAGCTAACGCAGTCAATACATGACGTTGACCGACAACATCGTTAAAAGTTTGTGGGCGCCACTTACGGGCAAGTACCTGATAGCTCATTGATTCCGCTAAATTTGAACGAGATTTATCTCTATGCTAACACAGGGAAGACCTCTTGAGCGAGATTTGTAAGAGACAAATGAGATATTGATGAAGTTAACATCAGTGATTAGCTTAGAGAACAACAGGTGTGAGTAACAATTGTGCGGGCCTTATGCATTGAGAAAACGCACAAAATGCACCCGCACTATCACCATGGTTAATTGCTGTAACTTAGCAATTAGCCTATTAGTTTAATAAAAACGTTTTAATTAATTGTTTTTATTAAACTGTTTGAAAATTAATGCCCTGGAAAATCGACCAGTGTAAAGCTGTGAACACCTTGTTTTTCTAAGCGTTCAATACCGCCCAAATCTGGCAGGCAAATAATAAATGCAGCTTCAGTAACCGTTCCACCTAAACGGCGGATAAGGCGAGCGGTTGCTTCGATAGTGCCGCCTGTTGCCAACAAATCATCAACCATTAATACTTTATCTTGACTCGTAATACTGTCTTTGTGGATCTCTAAAGTATCTGTGCCATATTCCAGATCGTAAGTTTCACTGAGTGTTTCGCGAGGCAATTTACCTTTTTTACGAACAGGTACAAAACCAACACCTAGACGTAAAGCGACTGGTGCACCAAACAGGAATCCACGAGCTTCGGTACCAACAACTTTAGTGATACCCTGACCCTGATAGTGTTCTACCAGTAAATCGATGGTTGCCTGATATGCAGCAGGGTTATCCAAAAGTGTGGTGATATCACGAAATAATATCCCTTCTTTTGGATAATCAGGAATGGTTTCAATGCTGTCTTTAATAAATTGCAGTTGTTGCGCGTTAGCAGTCATAATCAGTGCCATAAATAAAAAACGAAACGATAGAATCTATGCAATATGCCGTTAAAATGCAACAGAAAGCCAGTTAACAACTCTTTTTTGTTGCTTTAAGTCAATTCAGTTTTCATAAAAATAGAGACAAAAACAGATGAAAAAAATAGATTCATTGAGTTTGTTTGAAAAACAGATCGACAATCTCGCCGAAGCACTAGCGCCTATCGCAAACAAAAAAATTGCGGCACCTTGCTTCGACACAGCACTGTTTCACCGCCGAAGTGATTCACTTGGCGGCTATATGCAACAGATCCGCGATAATTTTACCCAGTTAATCGCTTGTGTTGAAGCACAACGAAGCCAGCAAGTTAAATTTCTGGCAACACAAATCCTACAACAAGTTGAAGCATTAACTCGTGAATTATCGACACAAAATCTAAGAAAGCAAGAGAACCAACTTAATCAACGGAAAAAAAGCACTGATTTATACCAAAAACTTGCACAACATCAGGATTACGAGCGCAGATTACACACCATGATCCAAGATAGAGAGCTTGAATTAACACAGGCGCAAGGATTTACCCGCCAACAAGAGTTACAAAAAGAGATTGCGGCACTTGAAAACCGTTTAGCTCGCTGTAAAAATGCGCTGTATTCCATCGAAAAAAGCATTGAAAAGCAAGAAGACAAATATTAGAAGGTGAGTGTATGAATTTAAAAGATGCGCCAAAATCAATTCAGTTAGCTGTTGATCTCATCTATTTGCTAGAGAGCAATCACGTTGATCCACAAACGGTGCTTGAAGCACTTGATATTGTTCGCCAAGATTATGAAAAAAAATTGGTAAATCAATCAGCTAACTAAATTTCAATCCTTAATTAAACGGGGTATTTGCTTGCGGTGTTGAACCATCTAGAGGACGTTTAACCTCTTGTATTTCATCACCTTGTTTATTATGTAAATACACATCTAGTTGATTAAACGCGATATTAATATCATTTTCATTACACAGTTTATCAATAGCGCGATTAACTTCATCTGTCGTAATATTTCGATCACCTAACGTTCTTACATAAAAACGCAGATCGTGATTAAGCGTACTTGCACCAAATTCAGTAAATAATACAACGGGCTCTGGCTCTGTCATTACTTTTGGATTGTCTTTTGCTGCTTTCATTAAGATCTCTTTTACTTTATCGAGATCAGAACCATAAGCGACACCCACTTGAATAATAATACGGGTGACAGTATCAGATAATGTCCAGTTAATAAGACGCTCTGTTACAAACGCTTTATTAGGAATAATGACCTCTTTGCGATCAAAATCTGTAATGGTAGTTGCCCTGATACGTATACGACTTACTGTCCCTGAATAAGTGCCAATAGTTATGGTGTCGCCAATTCTTACTGGTCGTTCAAATAGAATAATTAAACCTGAGACAAAGTTGGCAAAAATTTCTTGTAAACCAAACCCTAATCCCACCGTTAACGCAGCTGCGAGCCATTGCAATTTTTCCCATGCAACACCGAGTATTCCTAGTGAAACAATGGTTCCTATCGCAATAATAATGTAGGTTAAAATAGTGGTAATCGCATAAGAAGCACCTTGCTGTAATTTTATACGCGATAAAATGAGCACTTCTAATAATCCTGGTAGGTTTCGTGTCATAAACCAAGAAATAGCCATAATCGCAACCGATAATAATAGATCAGCGACTGTTACCGCTTTGATTACATTACCTAATTCTGTTGGCAAACTATAATGCCATAGTGTAATACCATCAAGGTAAGTAAATACGGTAATAAAATCAGACCATATGCCATAAAAACTCGATGCAAAGATAATAAACAAAATCATTGTTGTTAATCGCAATGACTGTTGATTAATCTGCTCCATATCCATGGGTGGCTCTTGAATTGGCTCCAGGCTATTATCTTCGTTCTCTTTTTTCTCTTTAAGCATTGCCTGTCTGCGTTCAAGAGCACGACGATAAGCTAATCGTCTTGCGGCAACCGTTAGTCCTCTTAAACTTGCATGATAAGCGATAAACCACAACATAAGCAGATACAAACTATCAACCCAGCGGTTAGCTAAACGCAGTGCGGTATAGTAGTAACCCAAAATAACCAGTCCCATTAATATTAATGGAGAAAAAGTTAGTAGCGTGATAACAACGGTTCTGACGACATGATTGCCTTTCTCTTGCCACATTTCACGGCAAAATGGCAGCGCACATAAGCTAATAAAAAAGAGAGAGATAATGGCAATAAGCTGACCAATAACATCACCCACCAGTAATAATGGATTATTAATGCCATAAGCTGAGAGTAAAATAACGGGCAACATAGGAATAGATAAACGTAATAAGCGTTTACGGTTTTGTTGAACGCGCTCTACAGGAATTTTAAAATGCTTAACAGCAACCCCTGCATCAGACATTAATCGATAAGACCATTCAAACATCAGCCAAAATACGGCAAATTGCCAAGCAAATGACCAAATAAACTCTTGTTGCACATTAAAACTATTTATTAGCCAATATCCGATAGCCAACACAATACATGAAAGTGGCAAGGTTTTAATAAACACTATCGCCAATGCTAGCGGAGTATGTAATTGTGAATCCTTGTTCAACTTATTGATATCTGCACTTAATTTATCGAATTCAACATTCAATTTTTTACGTTGCCAAATTATCAGTAAACTAAAGGCAATAAGTGTAATCAGTACAGGAAGTGATTTTTTAGCCCCGATCAGCAGATTTTCATTTGACCAATTAAGTTTAAAACCTTGAAACTCAGCAACGGCTTGAGTAGGGAAAGCAGAAAACCAACTTAAGTTTATCGGTTTATTACTGCTTACCCAGAAAATTTGCTGTGCGAGTGTACTTTCTAATGAACCCACAACGCTTCGCAGTTGCTGTTGATCCATCTGTAGATTAATGGACTCTGAAATTTGATTACCTAATTGGCTATTGAGCTTATCTAACAATTCTCGACGGGCATCAATCAACTGTTCTAGTGCACTGCGTAACTCGTTAAGCTCTGTTTCATTTAGCTCATTAGGATGTGCTAATTGATACTCATTCATTAATTGATCAATATAGAGATTAGGCTGAAATATTTGATCACGCTGTTTATTAATCTCAAATTGTTCTAAACGCAGATCGGCAATTTTATCCGGTAGGTTATTAATAAATATTCCATCGGGTAAGTCGACTTGCTCTTCAAATAAAATGCGAGATAACAATAAGCTGCCTTTTAGGACATCTATTTGCTCTTTTAAATTACGCTCAGATTGAATCGCACGGTCTAAACGGTTTTTTACCATTAAACTATGGCGGTTTAGCTCATTATTATTTTGAGTAGTAACAATCAACTTATCACTAAGCTGCTTATTAAGCTCCGTTTGTGCCAGATAAAAAGTATTATTCTGAATTGTTTGGTTTTCAAGTTCTGTTGTTTGCGCTTCTTTCGCTGTTTCTTCTGAACTATCAAGGCGTTTATCACTTAATGCTTCTTGAATTAGTTGTGCATGTTCTTGAGAAAGATCGATATATGCTGAGCTATAATCACGCTGGAGTTGCAATAAACTTTGCAACTGTACATTGGATTGTAAAGTGCGTTTTTGGAAGTTATTTTGCTGCTGAAGATAATATTGTTCTAATTGTAGTAATTGAACCATTGAAGGTCGCATTTGTGCTTTATCAGAACTGCTTTTATTTAATGCATTTCTTATTTGTTGCAATCTTTCCGAATTACCAAATAAAACAGATTGTGCCCTTTCTGGTTGTGTTTGTAACACAATCAATTCATTACTGTAATTAGCTAAATCATCTTGTGATTTCTGCAAAGATTGTAATACATTTTCTAATTGAGATTCTAATGTTGTTAATGTCAAAGCATCTAATGAATGCCGATAATCTTCCGCTTCATTATTCGCTATCTTCTGTTTTAATTGATTAAGTTGATTCTGTGTTGTGCGCAATTTTTCAGGTAATTGCTCAATGCTTTTATTATAGCTTGTGGATTTTTTTTCTAATTGTTGAATATTATCAAGCATTAAAAGCGATTGTTCTAAATCACTTATCGTCAGCTTATCTTCTGCACTTAAATCACTGCGTTTATTTAATAAATTAAGCTGATTTTGAATACTTTCTTGAGTTGGTAAATTACTGGGAGTAATCGCCCATGCACAACTAAATATTATGCTCCATAACATAAGCATAATTGTTGTTACAGTAACGATGATGGAACGATGATTTAATCTAAAAAAGATTATTGATGCACGCATATTAAGCAACTTGTTCAATTAGCATTGAAAAACTGTTCTATTAGTATAATCCAATTATCGCGAATTAGCAGCGAAAACAGAACAAGTTGCGCGGTTTATTTACCTTAAGGTAAGCGTATAAAAATCAAAAAGTAAGAATTTTATCTGCGGCTAATGTCCACTGAGCCAAATCTACCAAAGTGCCTAATTCAGCGCCATCAACTAATGGTAAATCGCTGATCCCACGCGTATCTGTGCATGTTTTACATAATTTAACTGGCACATTTTGTGCTGTCAGAATTTCAAGCATTTGCTGAAGGTTATAACCTTCTTTTGGTTGCTGACGAGCTAAAGCACCCGTTACCGCATCAGACATTAAAAAGATATTTAATTCAGTTTCTGGATGCTGCTCTTTTAATGTAATAGATAAGCGCAGTGCATTAAATAATGATTCATTGCCATAAGCGGCACCATTAGCAATAACTAACACTCTACTCATTTATTTATCCCTCATGTTTAGCGTTAAAGTATCTGGCGCAGATATTCTCATACTTGCACTAGTCTTTATCATATCAATAAAGCTATCCACTAAATATTGACTTTCATCTTTGAGAGAAAAACTTTCTGGAGAAAATAACCAGTTTTCAGCTAATCCAGTCATCATTGCTCTTAACATGATAGCTGCTCGCCTTAAATTTAAATCGTCTGGTAGCTGATTTTTTTCAATGCAATGCCGTAGAGAAATCTCTATTCTGCAATAATCAGCTGCACATAATTCTTTACGAATTTCAACAATTGACTTCATTTCACCGACAAATTCGCATTTATGGAAATATATTTCCAAAAGTGCATTATGTTTGGGATCTTCTACAATTGATGTCAAGATGTAAATAAGCAATTCTCTTAGTACAAATAGTGGATCATCTGGATATTTTGTTTGATACTCTAGATCTAAAGATTCTATTTTTAAGTCGGTGAGTTCGCACGCTTCAGTAAATAAATCCACTTTATTCTTAAAGTGCCAATATATAGCACCTCGGGTAACTCCAGCTTTGGTTGCTATATCTGAAAGTGATGTGGCAGAAACGCCTTGCACAGTAAACAGCCTAATTGCAGCATCTATGATCTGCTGCCGTGTCTCTTGTGCCTGCCGTTTAGTTTTTCGTGCCATTATTCCTCGATTTTGACTGAAGTTAATTTACATACATTCGTGTATGTTTGTACTATACATCGCAATCAATCATCAACTTAATTATTTTTATCCCAGGAAACGACGTTTGAATAGAGGTTTTCTTATGCGAAAAAACAGAGGGGTTTTGCCTCTGGCTCTGTTAGTGCTCTCAGGCAGTTTGGTTCTTGCTGGATGTGACGACAAAGCTAATCAGTCTGCTGGAGGTCCACCTCCTGCACCTGCTGTAGGTGTTGTGACTTTAGGAGCACAAGCTCTGACCATCACTACCGACTTACCCGGTCGTACATCCGCTTACCGTATTGCTGAGGTTCGCCCTCAGGTTGGCGGCATTATCTTAAAGCGCAATTATACGGAAGGTAGCTATGTTGAAGCTGGTACATCACTGTACCAAATCGACCCTGCTATATTTCAATCAACATTAAACAGTGCTCAAGCTGAATTAGCTAAAGCCAAAGCGAATGCTGAAATCGCTCGTCTAACTGTAGAGCGCTATAAACCTCTACTTGGTACGAATTATATCAGTAAACAAGACTTTGATACTGCAACATCTCAGTATGCACAAGCCGTTGCTGCCGTTAAAGCAGCCGATGCGGCTGTAACAAGTGCAACAATCAACCTTAGTTATACCAGAGTAACGGCTCCAATTTCAGGTCGTTCAGGTAAATCAACGGTAACTGAAGGTGCTTTAGTATCACAAGGTCAACAAGTTGCACTAACTACGGTTCAGCAAATCGATCCGATTTATGTCGATGTGACACAATCAAGTGAAGATTATCTGAAACTAAAAGACGATATTGAAAATGGTGCAATTGAGCAAGAAAAAGGCAAACCAGTCGTTCATCTATTGTTGAACAATGGCAAAACCTATGCAGAAAAAGGCCATCTAGAGTTTTCTGATGTCACTGTTGATGAATCAACTGGCTCAATTACTATGCGTGCTATCATTCCTAACCCGAAAAGTGAGTTACTGCCGGGTATGTTTGTTCGCGCTAAGTTAGAAAATGGTATTCGCCAAAATGCAATCTTAATTCCTCAACAAGCGGTTATTCGTACACCTCGTGGTGATGCAACAACAATGGTAGTTAATAAAGACAACGTTGTTGAAGTTAGATCAATTAAGGTGTCACAAGCTGTAGGTAACCAATGGCTTGTAGATGAAGGAATTCAGGCTGGTGATCGCGTTATCGTTTCTGGATTGCAGAAAATTAAACCGAAAATGACAGTAACGGCTCAAGAAGAAGATTTAGATGCGAAAGCATCAACCCAACAAACTGAGCCAGCTAAGAATCCTCAATAAGGAGTCGGTGATCCATGCCTAAGTTTTTTATAGATAGACCAATATTTGCATGGGTAATTGCGATAATTACCATGCTTGCTGGTCTTCTGGCACTCATCAAATTACCCGTTGCGCAATATCCAACGATAGCACCGCCTGCGATCTCTATCTCAGCGGTCTATCCTGGTGCAGATGCGACCACAGTGCAGAATACAGTAACCCAAGTTATCGAACAGAATATGAATGGTATCGATAACATGGTGTATATGTCTTCTACCAGTGACTCAGCCGGTATGATGAACATCACCCTAACCTTTGATGCAGGTACAGACCCTGATATTGCGCAAGTACAGGTGCAGAATAAACTGCAACTGGCAATGCCTCTTTTACCTCAGGAAGTGCAACAGCAAGGGGTTAGTGTTGATAAATCCTCAAGTTCATTCTTAATGGTGACTGGTTTCATCTCAAGTGATGGTTCAATGTCACAAGATGATATCGCTGACTATGTAGGTGCAACAATTAAGGACCCACTAAGCCGTGTTACTGGTGTGGGTGAAACCCAGTTATTTGGTACGCAATATGCTATGCGTATTTGGTTGAATCCAGACCAACTGGTTAAATACAATATGACGACACTTGATGTTATTGGTGCAATCAAAGCACAAAATAACCAAGTGGCTGCGGGTCAGTTAGGGGGAACACCTCCTGTACCGGGTCAGCGTTTAAACGTCTCAATTATCGCTCAAACCCGACTCAACACGGCTGAAGAATTTTCTAATATCCTGATGAAAGTCAATCAAGACGGTTCACAGGTTAAATTGAAAGATCTCGGTATTGTTGAAATGGGCGCTGAAAGCTACAGTACTGTTGCTCGTTTTAATGGCTTACCTGCTTCAGGTATTGGTATTAAACTCGCAACTGGTGCGAATGCTTTAGATACAGCAACCGCCGTTCGTGCAGCTTTAGCGGAGATGGAACCGTTTTTCCCTGCGGGATTAGAGGTTGTTTATCCTTATGATACAACGCCTTTCGTTAAAATTTCGATTTTTGAAGTAGTAAAAACACTCGTTGAAGCCATTATGTTGGTGTTCGTGGTTATGTATCTGTTCTTACAGAACTTCCGAGCAACCCTGATCCCAACAATTGCCGTACCTGTCGTACTATTAGGTACTTTTGCAATCTTGTCGGCGTTTGGTTATTCGATAAATACCTTGACGATGTTCGCGATGGTACTTGCCATCGGACTTCTGGTGGATGACGCCATTGTTGTAGTAGAAAACGTCGAACGGGTTATGCAAGAAGAAGGGTTACCGCCTAAAGAAGCAACGCGTAAATCAATGGGACAAATTCAGAGTGCGTTAGTGGGTATTGCACTCGTACTTTCTGCTGTATTTATCCCAATGGCATTCTTTGGTGGTTCTACTGGTGCTATTTATCGCCAGTTCTCAATTACTATCGTTTCGGCGATGGTACTGTCTGTTTTCGTTGCTCTGATTTTAACACCTGCACTGTGTGCAACGATGTTAAAACCTGTACCAAAAGGCAGTCATGGTGTTCAAACTGGATTCTTTGGTTGGTTTAACCGTACCTTTGAAAAGAGTAGTCACCATTACACAGACAGCGTTTCTCGCACCTTACGCGGTACTGGTCGTTACTTATTACTTTATGTCTTATTAGTCGTTGCTATGGCGCTGATGTTTATCCGTCTGCCAAGCTCGTTCTTGCCAGAAGAAGACCAAGGGGTATTACTGACAATGGTTCAGTTACCTGCGGGTTCGACTCAAGAGCAAACTCAAGATGTATTAAACCGAGTTAATGACTACTTTGTTAAGGATGAAAAAGATCTGGTTAAATCTGTCTTTACCGTCAATGGCTTCGGCTTTGCAGGTCAAGGTCAGAATATGGGTCTGGTATTCGTTGTATTAAACGATTGGGATGAACGTAAAGCGGAAGAAGATAAAGTTCCAGCAATTGTTGGACGAGCTAATATGAAGCTCTCATCAATCAAAGAAGCCTTTATTTACTCCTTTAATATTCCGGCCATTGTTGAATTAGGCTCTGCTGGTGGTTTCGAATTTGAATTAGTCGATAAGGCTGACTTAGGTCACGAAAAACTGATGGCAGCCCGTAACCAATTACTGGGATTAACCGCTCAACATCCTGAAATGCTGATGGGTGTGCGACCTAATGGTCAGGAAGATACATCACAGTATCGTCTCTATATCGACCTAGAAAAAGCACAAGCTCAAGGTGTTGCAATTAGCGATATCTATTCAACATTAGGTACGATGTTTGGTGGAACTTACGTCAACGACTTTATCGACCGTGGTCGTGTGAAAAAAGTGTATGTTCAGGCTGAATCTCAGTTCCGTATGTTGCCGCAAGATATTGGTAATTTATATATCCGCAATAATGTTGGGCAGATGGTTCCATTCTCTTCATTCATCGATACAAGCAAAGATCCTTGGCTGTATGGTTCTCCACGCTTAGAGCGTTATAACGGATTACCAGCACTGCAAATCCAAGGTAGTGCAACACCTGGTCAAAGTAGTGGTGATGCAATGCTAATGATGGAGAATTTAGCAAGCCAGTTACCTAGCGGTATCGGTTATGAATGGACTGGTATGTCTTATCAGGAACGCTTATCTGGTAACCAAGCACCAGCACTATATACTATCTCCTTAATCGTAGTTTTCTTGTGTCTTGCTGCACTGTATGAGAGCTGGTCTATTCCATTCTCAGTCATGTTGGTAGTACCTCTTGGGGTTATTGGTGCATTATTATTCACCAGCGTCAGAGGACTTGAAAACGACGTTTACTTTAAGGTAGGGCTCTTAACAACCATTGGGCTATCGGCGAAAAACGCAATATTGATTGTTGAATTCGCCAAAGACTTGATGGAAAAAGAAGGTAAAGGATTAATAGAAGCAACATTAGACTCAGTAAGAATGCGTCTACGCCCAATTCTAATGACATCTTTAGCCTTTATGTTAGGGGTTATACCTCTAGTATTAAGTAATGGTGCAGGTTCTGGTGCGCAAAACTCAGTAGGTACAGGTGTATTTGGCGGTATGATTGCTGCAACATCTCTTGCCATCTACTTCGTGCCAGTGTTCTTCGTTGTCATTCGTAGAAGATTTTCTAAGAAAAACGAAGATTTAGAGCATCCTAGCAATTCACATTAATGCTTTAACTTATGTTAATAAAAGGTCGCATTAGCGACCTTTTTTTTCTTAGCCAAGACAATACCGCTAAAATCTATATTCCTGTCTCTTTTTTAAAAATATCTTCTTAATCAATAAAAACATTTTATCTTTTTTCTCATATATGACTTTTTGTCAATATTAAACTTATCGCTGTTATTTATAAATAACAGTAAAGAATATGCCCTATTTCACCTCTTAAATAAGATTAATTAATAAAATCTAAGTTAATCATAATGTTAGACAGATGTAATTCAAGTTAGCCAAGTTTAACTTTTACGAAAATAGACAAAATTCTACCGTTAAGATAGTGACTTATGCCATAATAGTGCTATATTAAGCAAAGAAGCATTTTTATCGCGTGATTTTTCTACTTGTATACGATGCATATCAGTATTTAAATAATGTCTTTAAATATGCTATTACTTTGTTAGAAATAATAAATATAAATATTAAAACTCCCTCTTATTTGAGCTTTTTTATTAATTCATTAATGAATTATGCAATTAGTATCATTAATATTATACGTTATAAGTATTTACCTTTAATAAGAGTGCCGTTATTAATTCAGTTAACAAAATTATGGACGAATATTCACCAGAAAAAGTAGATTTAGCTGAATTGTCATTTTTATGTGAAGAGCTCCTGCAGCAAGCCGTAAGCTCATTAGATAAAGGTACAACAGTTTGGAACAATGATCTGAGTAGCACAAAAAGCGTTGACCTAAATGTTCTAATTGAACACATTATGGCATTTTGCTGGAAATTTAAGATAAAACACCCAGATAAACATGCAATCAATACTCTAACTGAAGAGTATCTTGAAGAAACATATAGTTTATTTGGTAATACATCTATTTCTTACTCAGAACTAAATAATTGGAAAGAGTTAAATCACTCACTTTTAACTCTAATTGCTAAAAACCCTAAAAGTTATATTAAGTAAATTTAATTAGCTTTAGTTTTAATTGAAATAATAGAGAAAAGACAACATGACTAAAACTGACTATCTAATGCGCCTACGAAAATGTACCTCTATCGAAACATTAGAGCGTGTGATTGAAAAAAACAAATATGAATTATCTGATGATGAACTGGAACTGTTCTATTCAGCTGCAGATCACCGTTTAGCTGAACTTACTATGAATAAACTTTATGATAAGATCCCAGCTTCTGTTTGGAAGTTTGTAAGATAATCTAGCAATATAAATTACTCTATTTTTAATTCTGCTATCTTTTATTTATAGCAGTAGGGTTAATAGCTTTTATTTTGGGTATCATTTTATTCACATTTTCTTATAAGTAGAATGATTACACACCATCATGCCGTGTGCTTATTGCGGCATGACTGAAAAATATTGCGACTAAAAAACTGTAATTAAATAACCATTACCAATATCACAAGATAAGATCCCAAAATAATTTGGGCTAATTTTCTCGTCTCTATTTTTTATGTTTCGGTGTGAAAATACAATAAAAGAACTGACAAGATAATTAAGTCTGAATATTATAAATTGGGTAGGTTAGCGATTAAGAAAAAATGAAGGGCTATAAATTGGGTGGGGCCTTGCCAGCGACATCCCGGCACACACGATACCTGCCATGGCTGCTTCCTTCCGGACCTGACCGAGTTAACAAGTTAGTGTTGCGGGAGAACCAACAAGACCCCATTGATTGTCTTATTGCTAAGACGTCACGCATTATCTTTTAAACTCAGGAAAATAGCAAGGAAAGCGCGCCTGAGTGATGATTAATTACCCAAATCTGGCATATATTCCATTTATTCGTTGTCGTGGATCTTCGTCATCATAAACCGGCATCCATCTTCGTATGTTTATCCACCAATCTTGGTATATTAAAATGAACGTTTATGGCTCACCTACAAATCGTGGCTTCGATAAGAAGAAGCATAACTGTAGTTGATTAAATCGTAGATTATTTTTTTATCCTACCTCGAATTGTATATAATCCCTCTTATAAAAAATAATCTATCTGATGGTATAGGTAAACTATGAGCCAAGCATTAAAGAATCTTATCAAATTGATGGAGCTTGAAAAAATAGAAGAAGGTCTATTTCGTGGGCAAAGTGAAGATTTAGGATTACCTCAAGTTTTTGGTGGACAAGTTGTCGGCCAAGCACTTTATGCAGCAAAACAGACTATTGCTGATAATCGTTACATAAACTCTTTTCACAGCTACTTTTTACGCCCAGGTGATAGCCATAAACCCATTGTTTATGATGTTGAATATATTCGTGATGGTGGCTCTTTTAGTACTCGTAGAGTGAGTGCTATCCAACATGGTAAGCCTATTTTTTATATGACGGTTTCGTTTCAAGAATTTGAAGAAGGCTTTGAGCATCAAGATACGATGCCAGATGTACCTTTTCCGAATGAACTCATACCACAAGACGAAATTCTGAAAAAACTAGCACCTAAATTGCCTGAACCAATAAGATCCTTAGCGTTAAGAGAAACACCGTTCGAAGCACGCCCAGTGCAATATTTCAGCCCGTTTGGCTATCCTAAAGCCCCAGCAGAACGTTATGTTTGGTACCGTAGCCGTGGTGAAATGCCATCAGATCCTTTTTTACACCAGTATTTATTAGGCTATGTTTCTGATTTTGATTTTCTACCAACGACACTTCAACCCTATGGTTTAGGATTTATGGATCAAAGCCTGCAAGTGGCGACTATTGACCATTCAATGTGGTTTCATCGTCCATTCCGTGTTGATGACTGGTTACTTTATGCGGTAGAAAGCCCATCTGCATCAGGTGGTCGAGGCTTTGTAAGAGGAAAAATATTTAATACTAATGGTCAGCTGGTTGCATCTTCTGTGCAAGAAGGGGTTATTCGTCAAAAACGAGCTAAAAACACCAAATAACTACGCTAGATTTGAATATTCCCCCCTCTATTGAGGGGGAATAGACGATTACTGTTGATATGCTCTTTCACCATGTGTGGTTAAATCTAATCCATCACACTCCTCCTCTTGTGAAACTCGCAAACCGACCAACTTATCTGCAATTTTAAAGCTAATATAAGCAACCACTCCAGACCAAAAAATAGTGATAACAACACTTACTAGTTGAACGAATAGCTGTTTGCTTAATGTCATTTCATCACTATATCCAACGCCCCCTAAATATGACGACGTAAAAACACCCGTTAATAAACATCCAACAACACCACATGTTCCATGAATGCCAAAAACATCACAAACATCATCGGCTTTTAGCCATTGCTTCAATACAACAACGCCCCAAAGACCGATGATTCCACCAATAATACCGATAATCAATGCCCCCATTGGACCGACGGTTCCCGCCGCGGGAGTAATTGCCACTAGCCCAGCTATGCAGCCAGAACAACTTCCTAGCATTGACGGTTTTCCTCGAACTAACCATTCAGATAATGTCCAAGAAAGTACGGCACCCGCAGTAGCAACAACAGTATTTAAGAAAGCAAGAGCAGCAATAGCATTGGCACTGCCCGCAGATCCCGCATTAAAACCAAACCAGCCAATATAAAGCACAGCTGTTCCTGTAAATACCATTGGTAGATTATGCGGTTTTAAAGCAACTTGCTTATAATCACGTCTATTTCCAAGTAAGTAAGCACCAACAAGCGCTGCAACAGCGGCATTAATATGGACAACAGTACCCCCAGCAAAATCTAACGCACCATCATCAATTAGCCATCCTCCTTCTCCCCACACCATATGAGCAATAGGAATATAAGAGAACGTAAACCAAATGATGGCAAAAATCAGCAATGCAGAAAAACGAATTCGCTCCCCTAAAGCACCGACAATCAATGCCAGTGTAATAACCGCAAAAGAGCCTTGAAATACAACATGTACATATTGATTAATAGAACCAGATAAATCATTGATAGATATTGAACTTAAAAAAGTAAGTGACCACCCACCCCAAATTTTATTTCCAGAAGTGAATGCGAGGCTATAACCAAATACAATCCATAAAATAATAACAACACTAAAAATCAACATCACTTGTGTCATCAATGATAAAACATTTTTACTGCGTAATAATCCGCCATAAAACAAGGCTATACCGGGAATAGTCATAAAAAAGACTAAAGCAGCACAAATTAACATAAAGCCATTATCTGCTTTATCAGCCGCCACTGTTTCAGCAACAGCAAGTGGTGTAAAAAAGTATGTAAGCACTAATATTAATAAACAAAGGAAGTGATTTTTCATTGTTATCTCCTTAAAGTGCTTCATCACCAGACTCTCCCGTGCGGATCCGGAAAGCCTGAGCCAGTTCAAAAATAAATATTTTCCCATCACCTACTTTCCCTGTATCTGCAGCGCTAATCAGCGCTTGTGTAACGGGTTCTAATAATTCATTACTAATTGCGAGTTCTATTTTTACTTTAGGTAGAAAATTGATCTCATATTCAGCCCCTCTATAGAGTTCTGCATGCCCTTTTTGTCGCCCATATCCTTTCACTTCACTTATTGTCATTCCCTGAACACCTAACACCGAAAGAGACTCTCTAACATCTTCCAACTTAAATGGTTTAATAATTGCGATGATATATTTCATATAACCCTCTATTAGCTTAAGAAAGAACAAAAGTTATAGAGCAAGAGATATGCCATAAATTAAGCTAGTGATATTTAAAGAAAAAAACATGCAATTTAAATAAGAGGGGAATATATCTCACCAATTTAGTGCAAAAATAATATTTTTTTCGCTCAAAAGATAAAAATAGGGGCAACAAAAAAGGACATATCGTTGATATGTCCTTTTATATTCACGTTTTAAATTATTAATTTAATACAATAGTCGTTATTATAATTCACCTTTGATAGATGATTGAACTTGAAGTGATTCACCAACCTGTTGAAGTTGATACATATTATAGTAACGACCTTTTTGTGAAAGCAGCTGACTATGTTTGCCTTTTTCTACTACAGCACCTCGATGAAGCACCACTATTTCGTTAGCTTCAGTAATCGTTGAAAGTCGATGAGCAATAACAATTAACGTTGTTTTCTCTCTAACCACTTTGAGCGCTTTCTGGATAGCTTGTTCAGTGCCTGAATCAATATTTGCTGTTGCTTCATCCAGAATAAGAATACGAGGTGGCATCAATAATACTCTAGCTAATGCAAGCAGCTGTTTTTGCCCCGCAGATAAACGGTTACCTTGTTCACCAAGTGGTGTTTGTAATCCTTCAGGTAATTGTTTAGCCCATTGTGTAAGTTGTACGGTTTCTAATACTTGCCACAAATGAGCTTCAGTGGTTTCTCGCCCTAAAGTAATATTTTCATAAAGTGAGCCTGACAATAAAACAGGATCTTGCTGCACCATCGCAATGCCATTACGTAATGAATGGTGAGAATAGCTTTCTAGTGGCTGTTCATCTAAATAAATATGCCCTTTTTGCCAAGCGTAATTTCCCATGAGTAAGCTTGCTAATGTACTTTTACCGCTCCCCGTATGACCAACAAAAGCCACAAAATGACGAGCAGGAATATCAATATTAATCGCTTTTAATACCCACTGTTCATCACGATAAGCAAACCAAAGATTATCAACAGTGATATGCCCCTGATTAATTATTTTTTGTGATAAACCATATTGTTGCAAAGGTGCATCCATCAGCTCAAAAATACGCTCACCAGAAACAACAGCTTGCTGCAAAATAGATTGCTGCGAAGTTAACGTTATTAATGGCTCATTTAATCGACCAAGATAGCTAATAAAGGCATAAATTACCCCAACACCAATAACTGCACTGCCTTGATAGCCAAATAACATCAATAAGCCGCACAGAATCAATGTTGATAACATACTAAGCAAAGGACGTAATAACAGCCCATCAAGTTTTAATGCTTTCATACGAGATTGATAGTGCTGCCAGCTATCATCTGACATTCTTTCGCCGAAACGAGCCTGTTGTCTAAATTGTTGAATAACAGACATGCCATTAATGACTTCATGAAAACCATCATTAATATTTGCAAGAAAGTGGCGAACATTACGCACAATAGGCGTACTTAGGCGTTGATAGAGCATCATGACACCAATTACCACAGGAAATATTGTCATTGCGATTAATGCCATTTGCCACTTTAATAAAAACATAGCAATAAGCATAACAACCACTAAAGCAATCGCTCTAAATAGCGTTGGTAATACGTTGACGAATAAATCTTTAATGGTCTCTGTATCATTAGTGACACGAGAAATTAACTGACCAACGGGTTGATTATCAAACGCACTTAAAGGCTGCTTTAATGCCGCACTCATAACATCGGTTCGCAACTGCTGAACCACACCGACTGCAGCTTGGTTAAAGACTATTGCCTGATAATAGTGAAGCAGTGCTGCTGTGATTTGTAATAAAATAAATACTAATCCAAGACCTAATGCTGACATCAATTCAACATTATTCTTAGCAACTTTTGCATCAATAAAGTAACCAACAATTAATGGTCCGCCCACTTCAGCAATAGCAGCTATCCATAACATGATGACGCCTAATGTCATCGGTTTGCGATAAGCTTTGCCATAAGTAAGTAGACGTTTTAATGCAGGTAGTAGCGCCTTAGCCGGTTTATTTTTATTCATCGTCATCTAGCGCTGCCTCTAGTTGCTGATAACGGTACATATCTTGATACCAACCTGGCACAGATATAAGTTTCTGGTGCGTTCCTTGTTCTATCACTTCACCCTGTTTTAATACTAATATATTGGTAGCACCCACCAATGCAGATAAGCGATGCGCACTAATAATAAGCGTTCTATCTTTGCGCCATTGAGATAGGTTTTGTAAAATTTGGTGCTCTGTTTGTCCATCAACCGCAGATAATGCATCATCTAATAACAAAATTTCAGCATCAAGCAATAAGGCTCTTGCAATAGAGATCCGTTGCTTTTGCCCTCCCGATAACATGACGCCTTTCTCACCTACTTGGGTTTGATAACCTTCAGGTAAACGTAAAATATCATCATGAATATTCGCAAGTTTAGCGACAGCTTCTATTTCGTCTTTAGTGGCATTAGGACGACCAAGCGCAATATTTCCTGCAATGGTGTCAGAAAAAAGAAAAGGTGTTTGATTCACAACAGCTAAACGCGCACGCCATTTATCAAGTTTTAATTGATAAATAGGTACTGATTGGAAACAAATTTCACCCTCATTGATATCATAAAGGCGCTGTATCAAGGCGAGTAATGTACTTTTACCTGAGCCCGTCATGCCACAAATACCCAGCATTTTACCTGGTGATAAAGTGAAATTAATATTTTTCAGCACATCACTGTTTTGCTCAGGATAATGAAAGCGCTGAATATTAACATTTAGCACTCCGCGACCATGATCAGGTGATAGTTCGCCATCAATCATATCGGTTTTTTCATTTAGAAGTGTATTAATTCGGCTATAAGCTGCACTACCTCTTTCGACAATATTAAACATCCAAGCCAATGCCAGCATAGGCCAGATCATTTGCCCTAAATACATAACAAAGCTGGTTAATCCACCTAATGTCATTTTTTCATTAAGCACTAAATAACTACCACCAGCCACTGCTAATAAATTAGCAAGACCTATCGCCATAAAAATAGTGGGATCAAACAGTGCATCAACCCTTGCTACTCGCATATTTTGGCGACCCGTCTCTTTTGCTACCTCATCAAATTTAGCGGTATGTTGTTGCTCTAATCCGAATGATTTGATCATACGAATACTACTTAAACTTTCTTGGGCTTGGTTATTTAGTGAAGAGAACAGCGCTTGTGCAGTTTTAAATCGGCTATGTAGCTTGTCTCCATAGCGTTTAATTAAAATTGCCATCAAAGGCATAGGCAATAATGAGATTAATGTTAGTTCCCAGCTCAGCTGAATGCTCATCATGACTAAAACTGCCAATCCCATAACCATAGAGTCAACAAGTGTTAAAACACCTTCACCTGCGGCGAAGACGACTTTATCAACATCATTAGTGGTATGAGCAATTAAGTCACCAGTACGATAGCGTTGATAGAAAGAAGATGATTGCTGACTAAGTTGACGATAAATCTGCATACGCAACTTCACTGCCAATTGGTAGGATGCGCCAAAAAGCCATAGACGCCAAAAATAACGCAATAGATAGACGGCAATGGCAATAAATACCATTACACCAATCCAATTCATAACTTGTTGAAGTGATAAGGTATGGTTATCGACACCATCTACAATTATTCCCACAATTTTTGGTGGAATGACTTGTAAGACTGCGATAACCATCAGTAAGAAAATAGCACCGACATAACGACGCCATTCACTAAGAAAATACCAACTGAGCTGTGAAAATAGAGCCACGCCTTAAAATCCTAAGGTTATATCAAAAATAAAATTGCCAGTTGGTAGAAGATGAACCTTAATCAGGTATCGGCATTGCCGTTGTGTATTTAATTTTTTCCATTGCGAAGTTAGAAGTCACGTCAATAAGACCCGGAACACCATTAACCATCCGTTTATAAAATAGGTCGTAACTTTTCATGTCTACAACTTCAACATGCATTAGATAATCACACTCACCCGCCATTCGATAGAATGTTAATACTTCTGGCATCTGCTTAACAAATGAAACAAACTGTTCGTACCATTCGCTATTATGTTGCTGCGTTCTTATCATAACAATAACTGTTAGACCTAGCCCGATTTTTTCACTGTCAAGTAATGCAACACGCTTACGAATATAGCCTTCGTCCTCAAGTCTTTTCAACCGTTTCCAGCAAGGTGTTGAGGTTAGGTTAACCGCCTCTGCCAAAGTATTAAGTGAGAGGCTAGAATCTTCCTGTAATAGCGCCAGTAATTTCCGGTCAATCTTATCTAACATAGATACTCCTTCAAAATATGCCCCTACAAAAATTAATGATAACCTGCCCCTTACTATAAGAGTAATCATCTGCTGAAAAATCGGTAATAAATTGCCATAATATCGGCTATTTTGTGCGTATTAGTCCTTACAAAAATTCAACATTCAGGAGTATTCTGATGAAAAAAACCGTCGTTGTCTTTAGTGGCGGACAAGATTCAACAACTTGTCTTATTCAAGCAATAGAACTATACGATGAAGTTTATTGTATCACTTTCAATTATGGGCAACGTCATAAAGAAGAAATTGAGGTAGCACAAAAAGTTAGTCAATTACTGGGTGTTACGGCGCATAAAGTATTAGATGTTAGTTTATTAAATGAGCTCGCTATTAGTAGCTTAACTCGTGACAATATCCCAGTGCCTGATTTTAAAGAAAGTGAAGAAAGTGATATTCCGAGTACCTTTGTTCCTGGGAGAAATATACTTTTTCTTACTTTAGCCGCTATTTATGCTTATCAAGTTGGCGCTGAAAGTGTTATCACTGGCGTTTGTGAAACTGATTTCTCAGGCTATCCTGATTGTCGAGATGAATTTGTGAAAGCATTAAATCATGCGGTTTCTTTAGGTATTGCTAGAGATATTAAATTTATAACCCCTTTAATGTGGCTAGATAAAGCACAAACTTGGGCATTAGCAGATTACTTCCACAAATTAGATTTTATTCGTCATAATACCTTAACTTGTTATAACGGTATTCAAGGTGATGGCTGTGGCGAGTGCGCGGCTTGTCATTTAAGACAGCGCGGTTTAATGACTTATTTACAAAATAAAGTCAGCATATTTAACAGCATGAAAGAAAAAGTGGGCTTAAAATAAGAGGCAGGCATAAAACTATTATGCTTAATTCTTTCAGTCATTAATAATTATTCCTTACAGCCTTACAGTGATAGTACCGTTTTACTATCACTGTATAAAACCATATATTATTAAATCATCTTTTATTAAATCGCGTTATATTGTTGTTTATTCAGACGATTGTCGCACATACTCTAGTTTTTCTCTTAATTGGTCAGTCAGCATTAAGGCTTTTTTGGTATTAATATCAACTAGAACAAAAGTAACTAAAGCATCTGAAATTAATGCACCATCTTGTTTTCGTACTATTTTTTGAGAAAGCACTCCACTTTTAATACCTATCTCAGCCACATTACAATCAATGATTAATTCATCACCAAGGCTTGCTGGTGTTCGATAATTAATGTTGATATTAGCGACAACGAGAGCTACGCCATTGCGTTTAAACCAAGAAAAGTCTAAATGCTGCTCTATCCAATCCCATCTAGCTTGCTCTAAGAATTCTAGGTAACGAGCGTTATTAACGTGTTCAAAAATATCGAGATGAAATCCGTAAACTTTAATTAATGTACTCATATAACTTGATTACCTCTTGATAATTCTAACAAACTTCATTTTATCGAAGCTATTTGCGATAAAGTAAATATAGTCAACAAACAGGATAAATCATAGTCTATCGTTATTATTTTATTTTTGATAAAGCATAAATACATTACTTTAAATTTAAAAATCGTGTTCCTTATTCAAGGGAAAATAATAAAGGAACACGTAAAATTGGATCAATATATTATTCGAAATGGATTAATACTAAATGAAAAGTCATCAATTAATAACTCAGTAAATAGTGAGGTTATTCACTAATAATTAAAAAATCTCGATTTTGCTCAATCAACTTGGAGCTAATACCAAAAACTTTTTCTAACTGATCTATAGAAGTGAATTTTCCTAACTTCTCACGGTAATCAATAATTGCTTGAGCCTTCGCTTTACCAATTCCTCGCAATGCCATTAATTCATCCGCTGTTGCCTTGTTTAAATCAATTTTACCCTCAGTGCTAGCTGCTACTCCTGGTTCTGAATTTGACGTTACTCGCTCAATGGGAATAGTTTGTGAAACATTCGTTGATAGGTTCTCGTTTGCAAAAGCAATAGATGACATACCAAGTCCCAAAGCAAAACAAACAGATGTTATAAATGTTGATACCATTTTTTTATCCATATAAACAATCTCCTTTTTGTAAAAAATCTTGTTAATCAATGGCAAACAATAGTGATTGAATGCAAAAAAATAATGCCAATATTTCAATAAACGGGCAATGACTAGCAAAACAAAACGCGAAGAAGTTGGAGAACATAAAAGGTAAGCAAAAGGGTTTGCAAAAAAGTCTCGGTATATCTCTCAATTTTTTGAATATTGACTAATGATCATTTTTTACCATAAAAAAACCCAGCCTTAAGCTGGGTTTAGAAATTAATACTTTGGGTATTATTTATTGATAATCTTTATCGAAGATTTCAATTTTTGCTTTTTCTCTTAAATCACGAAGCATTAACTGTAGAGCATCTTCACCCATTTGAGCACGATAGAGATTAGTCATAAACTCTAACTGTTCAGGTGTTGGTTTACCCTCTGTAACGCTGTCTAATTGAATTAGAACCACTTTGGTTCCTGGTACATTAGAGATACCATATTCTTTTTTACCTTCAGCAGGCTTTGGCATAGCGAAGATAGCGGTTTGTACAGCATCGGTTGCTGACGAGTGAACAATGCTCTCGACTTCACCAAAAGAGATATTAGCGGCTTTCATTGCTTCAGCGCCTTTACCCTCTTTTAATGCAGCTAATAATTTCTGAGCTTCTGCATTCATCATTTGAGAGGCTTTTTGCTGTTTGACTAAAAGAACCACTTTATCGTGAACTTTATCAAGAGGCTCAGTTGCTGAAGGTTTATAACCTTCAATTCGCACGATAAATGCGCTGTCATTGCCTAGCGTTATCATGTCTGAGTTCATTCCTGTTGGTCCATTTTCATCAACTAATGAACCGCCAAAAATTAACTGAGTCACTTTTTCATTGTTCAGTGCTGCTGGAACGTTATTTTCATCAAACCAATCAGTATCAACAACAGTGACATCTCCCGCTTTTGCCGCTGGTGCTAAAGTATCGTTGTCATTGGATGCGGCTTGACTTACTTTTTGTTGCAGTGCAAAGAAATCATCAATCGCTTTGTTTTCACGCATTTTTGCAATTAAGTCATCTTTTACATCAGCAAAAGGCTTAACCACAGAAGCTTTCATGTCATCAAGGCGGAAAATAGCGTAACCATTGCTGATTTTAACAGGTGCAGATATCTGTCCTGCTTGAGTTAAACTTGCATTAGCAAGCTCTGGTAACTCTTGTCCAATAGTTATCCAACCTAAAGAACCATTCTGCTTAGAGGAAAAAGTATCTATTGATTTCTCTTTTACTAATGTAACGAAATCAGCACCTTTTTTCAGTTCATCTTCAGCGGCTTTCGCTGCAGCTTCATCAGCTAAAACTAGAATGCTATATTTTTTCTGACCAGGCGTTGTAAATTCACTGATATTGCTATCGTAGTAAGCTTTAGCTTCTTCGTCAGTAATGCTGATATTGCTAAGGTCTTTTTGCGCATTCAGTTGAATATAGCTAACTTTAAACTGTTCTGGAGCAACGAACATCTGAGCATTTTGGTCATAAAATGCTTTAATTTCTTCGTCAGTAGCGGCTTGTTTTTCAAGGAATGATTGAATATCTAATGTTGCTAAGCGTACATTACGGCTTTGTAACATTAAGCCCGCAAATGAATTTACTTCACTCGCTAACGCAAAATCAGTGCCTTGAATTGAATATCTGAGTTGCTGATTAACTAAATTTTGGCGAATACCTTCAGCAAAAGCATCTGCATCAATGTTATTACTTTTCAATAAATCGACATATTTTTTGTTATCAAATTTGCCATCTGTTTGAAAGTAAGGCAGAGCAAAGATTGCATCTCTAATTTGCTGGTCGCCCGCTGAAATACCTAGCTCTTGCGCGAATTGGTCAAGTAATGCTTGGTTAATTAACAGATCTAAAGATTGTTGGCGAATTAATTTTTGCCCTTCTTCAGATGAAGCAAGTGCGGCAAAATTCTCACCCATATCTTGCTGTAATTGAGCACGACGTTGCTGGTAAGTCTGTTCTAACTGAGAACGGCTAATTTTTTGCCCATTTACTTCTGCCGCATCATTTACGCCTGAACTAAATAGGTATCCGCCCACACCAGTTAGGACGAAAGAGAGAATGATCACAGCCAATAATACCTTGATAAATGGATTATTAGCAGTTGAACGAATGTTGTCCATCATAACGAGACTAGGCTCCGTTTGGTGAAATAAAAAATTATTTTTATCAGTGTTACACGACTATTTTGAGCACAGCTAAAAATAACATGCTCATTGCTGGCTTAATATCAAAATGTCACGCCACGCGACAATCCATAGAAATAGCCAGTCCCGTATTAAACGTACCGCCTTAACATGCACGCTCTATAACCAGAAACAAAATAAACAGCATTATTTGATTCATTGATTAATTCAATCATTTAACTAACCACTGAATCATTCATTGCCGCCTATATCAGTTATAGAACAACGCGCTATTCTATCAAATGACTACTCTAGTTTCACGTGTTATCGCCAGAGAATACAAGGTTTAATCGCTATTTAGTACCTAAAAAAAGAAAAGCGCATCTATTTAAGATGCGCTTTAATTCTTAATTGATACGCTTTCTGTGTACTCATAACAATATTGTCATTATAAGTGTGCAGAGAGTACGCACAAAAAGTTACTGATTAACTGCGTCTTTTAAGCCTTTACCAGCACGGAATGCAGGTACTTTCGCAGCTTCAATCTGAATTTCTTTACCTGTTTGTGGGTTACGGCCAGTACGAGCTGCACGATCGCGTACAGTGAAAGTACCGAAACCTACTAATGCTACATCATCACCTTTTTGTAAAGATTCAGTGATTGAAGCAACCAGTGCATCTACAACACGACCTGCTGCTGCTTTTGAGATATCTGCATTCGCAGCGATTTTGTCGATCAGTTGAGTTTTATTCACGCTTTCATCCCCATAATTTTATGCGTTATTTTTCACCAATAATGGTAAATTTTGCAAACGTCGTTATATCAAGCCTTTTTAGATATAGCAAGACCGATAAAACAGCATTATTAATTAAAATCCTCATTAAATTAGCGACACAAAAAAAGGCTGGCAAGCTTTTATTGCTTATCCAGCCTTACTTTTAGCTATAATTTATGACTAACATCACTATTTAGTGAGATTTGTTAGTCTCTACTGCCATGCCAAACGGTGAGTTTTGCAGGGCTAGCGATAAAACTTCCTCAATTGTTTTCACTGGGTGAATATCCAGATCCGCAACAATATTTTCAGGAATTTCTTCTAAATCACGTTTGTTTTCATCTGGGATAAGAACAGTCTTAATTCCACCACGATGTGCTGCAAGTAACTTTTCTTTTAATCCACCGATAGGCAATACTTGCCCACGTAACGTAATTTCACCCGTCATTGCAACGTCTGAACGAACTGGATTTCCGGTTAAACTTGAAACCAGTGCTGTACACATTGCAATACCTGCGCTTGGACCATCTTTTGGTGTAGCACCTTCTGGTACGTGTACATGCATATCACGTTTTTCATAGAAGTCGCCATTGATACCAAGCTTATCAGCACGAGCACGAACAACCGTCATCGCTGCTTGAATCGACTCTTGCATCACTTCACCTAATGAACCAGTGAAGGTTAATTTACCTTTACCTGGTACACTTGCGGTTTCAATGGTCAGTAAATCACCACCCACTTCAGTCCACGCTAAACCCGTTACCATACCGACTCGGTTTTCTGTATCAGCACGACCATAGTCAACTTTACGTACACCTAAGTAGTCTTTGAGATTATCTTCATCAATCTCAATATGCTTAATAGTGCTATCCATCAGCAGCTGTTTAACGGCTTTACGGCACAGTTTAGAGATTTCACGTTCTAGGCTACGTACACCCGCTTCACGCGTGTAATAACGAATGATGCCCATAATCGCGCTGTCATGAATTTTCAGCTCACTCTCTTTCAGGGCATTACGTTCAATCTGTTTTGGCAGCAAATGCTGTTTAGCAATATTGAGTTTCTCGTCTTCGGTATAACCCGATAAACGGATAACTTCCATACGGTCTAGCAATGGTGCTGGGATGTTCATGGAGTTAGACGTTGCCACAAACATAACATCAGAAAGATCGTAATCGACTTCCAGATAATGGTCGTTAAATGCGATATTTTGCTCTGGATCTAACACTTCTAACAGTGCAGAAGCTGGATCGCCACGCATATCTGATGACATTTTATCGATTTCATCTAACAAGAAAAGTGGGTTTTTAACACCAATTTTCGCCATCTTCTGGATAAGTTTACCCGGCATAGAACCAATATAGGTACGACGGTGCCCACGGATTTCCGCTTCATCACGCACACCACCCAATGCCATACGAACATACTTACGACCTGTCGCACGAGCAATAGATTGACCAAGCGAGGTTTTACCCACCCCAGGAGGTCCAACTAAGCACAGAATTGGGCCTTTGATTTTGCTAACCCGTGACTGTACTGCGAGATACTCAAGAATACGTTCTTTAACACGCTCTAAACCATAATGGTCAGTATCAAGTACTTCTTGCGCCTTAACTAGGTCTTTCTTAACTTTGCTACGGCTGTTCCAAGGAACTTGAACCATCCAATCAATATAGCTACGTACCACTGTTGCTTCTGCAGACATTGGCGACATCATCTTCAATTTTTGAAGTTCTGCTTCTGTCTTCTCTTTTGCCTCTTTTGGCATTTTAGCAGCATCAATTTTACGTTTTAGCGATTCCATTTCATCAGGTGCATCATCCATCTCACCTAACTCTTTTTGAATTGCTTTCATCTGCTCATTGAGATAATACTCGCGCTGGCTTTTTTCCATCTGCTTTTTAACGCGATTACGAATGCGTTTTTCAACTTGCAGCAGATCGATTTCTGATTCCATCATCGCCATTAAATATTCAAGGCGTTCAGTAACATCAGACATTTCCAACACAGCTTGCTTATCTTTTAATTTCAGCGGCATATGAGAAGCAATGGTGTCTGCTAGTTTCGCTGATTCTTCAATAGCATGCAAAGAGGCTAATACCTCTGGCGGAATTTTTTTATTCAGTTTGATATAGCCTTCAAACTGATTAATCGCAGTGCGATTCAATACTTCTTGTTCGCGCTCGTCAACATCCGGCGTTTCAAGGTACTCCGCTTTCGCTTGAAAATATTCACCGTTGTCAGATAGTGTCGTAATTTTAGCGCGACGAATACCTTCAACAAGCACTTTAACGGTTCCATCAGGTAATTTTAGCATCTGTAAAACCGATGCTACTGTACCGACAGAAAAAAGATCATTAACACCTGGTTCATCAGTAGATGCATCTTTCTGCGCAACCAGCATTATTTGTTTGTTGTCGTTCATCGCAGCTTCTAAGCAATGAATTGATTTTTCACGACCAACGAACAACGGGATCACCATATGCGGATATACAACGACATCACGTAATGGCAATACAGGTATTTCAATACGTTCTGGACGCTCAGGATTCATAGAGCTCTCTCTTCGTTTTTAGCTTAACGCTTTTACAGGTAATTTTATTCGCATGTCACCAAATAAAATTAATTCCACGGATTGTCAAAATATATAAGGGCACTTTTCTGACATTCAATAGCCTTACCCATTAAAAAAACAAAATGAGGGAAAAATCCCTCATTTTTATCACGTTGGCGTGCTTTATCTTACTTCTCTCACTCGTTTTATGAGAAAAATAAAGATAATGTCAGACAAGAGACATTGCCAATATACGATGAATTATTCACCTGATGCCTGATTTTCTGGTTGACTATAAATAATCAACGGCTCAGATTTTCCATTGATAACGCCTTCATCAATGACAACTTTCTGTGCATTTTCAAATGAAGGTAGATCATACATCGTATCAAGTAATGCGGCTTCAACAATAGACCGTAAACCACGAGCACCCGTTTTACGTACCATGGCTTTTTTCGCTATCGCTGTTAGCGCTTCTTTACGAAACTCTAAATCTACGCCTTCTAAATTAAATAGTGCCTGATACTGTTTTGTCAGTGCATTTTTAGGTTCTTGTAGAATTTGAATTAGTGCGTCTTCGCTTAATTCACCTAAAGTTGCAACAACAGGTAAACGACCAATAAACTCAGGGATCAGACCAAATTTAATCAGATCTTCGGGTTCAACTTGTGCTAACAGTTCACCTTCACTGGCTTTTTCGCTTTGGCTTTTTACTTCAGCACCAAAACCAATGCCTGAATGTGTATTTAAACGTTGTGCAACAACTTTATCTAACCCTGCAAACGCACCACCACAAATGAAGAGGATCTTAGAGGTATCAACCTGTAAGAACTCTTGCTGTGGATGTTTGCGTCCACCTTGAGGTGGAACAGATGCCACAGTACCCTCGACTAATTTCAGTAATGCTTGCTGTACACCTTCACCAGAAACATCACGTGTTATTGATGGGTTTTCAGACTTACGGGTGATTTTGTCGATTTCATCAATATAAACAATACCACGTTGCGCTTTTTGTACGTCATAGTCACATTTTTGTAGGAGTTTTTGAATAATGTTTTCAACATCTTCCCCTACATAACCTGCTTCGGTCAGCGTTGTGGCATCCGCCATGGTAAAAGGTACGTCAAGGTAACGAGCCAGTGTTTCTGCTAATAATGTTTTACCACTACCGGTTGGTCCAATTAGCAGAATATTACTTTTTCCAAGCTCAACACCATTGGCTTTATCACCATTACGCAGACGCTTATAGTGATTATAAACGGCAACCGCCAACACTTTTTTCGCGAGTTCCTGACCGATAACATAGTCATCAAGGTGTTTACGGATTTCATGTGGCGTTGGCAATTCACTGCGTTCATGATGAGGTGCCAGTTCTTTTATTTCTTCGCGAATGATGTCAACACAGAGATCAACACATTCATCACAGATATAAACCGACGGACCAGCGATAAGTTTCTTTACTTCATGCTGGCTTTTACCGCAGAAAGAGCAATACAGAAGCTTCCCTGAGCTATCTTTGCGCTTATCTGTCATCAGTCAACCTCACTTAGTTATTCTTCCTGTGGTTTCACAAGAAGAAGAAAGACTTTTTTAATAAATGGCGATATTCATTTCCTTTGTGGAGTGATATCCACAAAAGAAACATTTTAAATTTATTAGCTACGTTGCGTATAAACTTTATCCACTAAACCGTATTCTAACGCTTCATTTGCAGATAAGAAACGATCACGCTCAGTGTCTCTTTCTATTTCTTCAATAGATTTACCGGTATGTTGAGCCATTAACTCATTCATACGCGACTTCACTTTTAAAATTTCTTGTGCGTGGATTTGAATATCTGTTGCCTGACCTTGGTAACCACCTAATGGTTGGTGGATCATAACGCGTGAGTTTGGTAAACAGATACGTTTACCTTTCGCGCCAGCAGATAATAAAAACGCTCCCATAGAACAAGCTTGCCCCATACAAATAGTACTTACATCTGCTTTGATGTATTGCATGGTATCGTAAATCGACATACCCGCAGTAATAACACCGCCGGGTGAGTTAATATACAAATTGATATCTTTTTCTGGGTTTTCGGCTTCTAAAAACAGCATTTGAGCAACAATTAGATTTGCCATATGGTCTTCGACTTGACCTGTCAGAAAAATAATACGTTCTTTTAAAAGACGAGAGTAAATATCGTAAGAACGTTCTCCACGCGAAGTTTGCTCGATAACCATCGGCACCAGAGCCATATTAGGTGCGAATTGTTCCTGTGAGTCGTTAAATGACATGTCTGTCTCCTATTGCATTCTTATTGGTGCCAATGACAACAATTTTACTTGAGATAATTGATCATGACCATTTCTAATGATCTAATCTCTCACAAGACATTCAAGGCGCCTCGCGAGGAGTGATAAAGAGAATATAGAATTATCTGGAGATAATCGCTCAAATTTCAAGGCAAAATTTGATAAATATTTATAAACTGAAAAAAACCCGTGGTAAAAACCACGGGTTTTTGCTTAAAACCGTTAATCGCGGTTAAAAATTAACCCATTTGAACTTGATTCATCAGTTCAGTGAAGCCAACTTCTTTTTCAGATACTTTAGCATTTGCTAAGATTTTTTCTACCGCTTGCTCTTCCAACGCAAGATTACGAATGTTATTCATCAGTTGTTCGTTCTTGTTGTAGAACTCAACAACTTCTGATGGATCTTCGTAAGCTGAAGCCATTTCGTCGATCAGAGTATTAACACGCTCATCTTCTGCTTTCAGTTCGTTAGTATTGATCACTTCACCTAACAGTAATCCAACGATAACGCGACGTTTAGCTTGTTCTTCAAACAGTTCACGAGGTAATTGCAGAGCTTGCTGCTCATCACCACCAAAACGTTGTGCTGCTTGACGTTGCAGAACTTCGATTTCGCTATCAACCGCTGCTGCTGGAACATCGATTTCGTTTGCATTAACTAAACCATCAATCACTTGTGATTTAACACGAGTGCGGATTGCATTTTTCAGTTCACGTTCCATGTTTTTACGTACTTCTGCACGTAAACCATCGATAGAACCATCAGCAATACCAAAACGTTTGATAAACTCTTCAGTTAATTCTGGCAGTTCACGCTCTTCAACTTTTTTCAGGTTGATAGCGAATTGTGCCTTTTTACCTTTCAGGTTTTCAGCATGGTAATCTTCTGGGAAAGTCACATCAACAGTGAACTCTTCGCCAGCTTTATGACCGATAACGCCATCTTCAAAACCTGGGATCATACGGCCTTGGCCCATAGCCAATACGAAATCTTCAGCTTTTCCGCCTTCGAATTCTTCACCGTCGATAGAACCGTTGAAATCAACAGTTACACGATCTTCAGCGGCAACTTCACCGTCTTTGTCTTTCCATTCTGCTTGTTGTTTACGCAGAGTTTCTAACATGTTGTCGACGTCTTCGTCTTTTACTGTAACAACAGGTTTTTCAACTTCAATGCTTTCCAGACCTTTCAGTTCGATTTCTGGGAAAACTTCGAATTCTACAGCGTAAACAAAATCTTCGCCTTCTTTGTACTGCTCTGGTTTGTAATCAGGCGCACCTACTGGGTTTACTTTGTTTTCGATGATAGCGTTAATAAAATTACGCTGCATCAAGTCACCCAGAACATCATTCAGTACTGACATACCGTAACGCTGTTTAACCATCGACATTGGAACGTGACCTTTACGGAAACCATCAATGCGAGCAGTTTTAGCAGCTTTCTTCAGTTCACTGTCTACTGCAGTTTGGATATCAGCGGCTGGTACGGTGATTGTGACACGACGCCCTAGGCCTTGAGTCGTTTCAACAGAAACTTGCATCTTGTTACCTCAAAATAAGTTTTAGTGCTCGGTCTACTTTAAAAAAAGTGCGCATGACATTGCATAGTCGCACTTATCTTTTATTTCAGAACCGGGGCCGCCACATTTAAAAAAACGAGGATCCCTGATATCAGAAGCATCCCGAAACCTTACTGAAAATTAGACGCGACATTATAACGATCTAGAGGGGTTGAGTCGAGAAAGAGCCGTTTTATTCCGCAATTTTTTCACGAAAACGGGCTTACCGTTCCTTTTTCATCCCATAAAGAACAAAAAATACGCATCCTAGAATTAATTTGAATGCAGTTAACTACAACTTAGTTAATCTTCGTGGCTTCCACCACGGCATCCTGGTGAGCGTAATGCTTTATCTTGCTGCTCGTTCCATTCACTAAGTGTAAATGTATGCAATGCTAATGCATGAACGCCATTATCAAGCTCATGTGTTAGTGTTTGGTATACATCACGATGACGTGAAACACTGCGCTTATCATTAAAAGTATCACTGACAATGATCACTTTAAAGTGGCTTTCAGAACCTTCTGGCACATTATGACGGTGGCTTTCGTTTATTACCTGTAAAAAATGCGGTGAAAAGCGTGAAATCAGCTTATTCTCAATATCATCACGGATCATTTCTGCCCCTATAAATTAACGCACTTACTTCTTTCAATTTTGCCGATGATAATCGCCTATTTTTCATCTTGAGTAAAATCCTTGGCTTAAAAATGTTAAAAGGCATGATACAAACGTCGTTAATTTGAAATAAAATCAATTGATAAAATCAGATAATTTCGTTCTATAAGGGGATATTAGCGGCTCATTAGCAGTGATATGATAGACTAAATTTAATCATCCCTTCTGCTGTTAAAATCAGCAGATATATTTAACTGAGATTACTCCATGATAAAAAATTTACTCTGTGCTTTTTTTGCATTAACAATGCTTGCTGGTTGTGCAGCACCAACAAATAAACTGTCAATTGAGCCTACATTGTCAATGCCTGCCGCAGATCCTACTATGCGACCAATATCATTGAATATTTCAAGCCAAGATAAACGCCCATCAAAAGCATTAGCGGAAATTAATCGCAATGGTAAGTTGGATGTTCTAGTCCCTACTCGCGATTTGGCTTTTTTAATGCAAGAAATTCTGCAAAAACAGATGACAGCTCGTGGTTTTATGATTGGTTCTCCGGCTGCGGCTGATGTCATTATTACAATCAATAAACTAAAAGCAGATGTTGGTGAAGGAAGCGTGCGTCATAATATTAGTGCAATGGCTGACATATCCATTATCGTCACTTTGCCAAGTGGTAACTCTAATACCAAAACATTCCGTACTAGCTACAACGTTCAAGGTCCATTTGGTGCAACCAACGAAAAAATCGCAGCTGCAATTAATAATGTCTTAACTGAACTTGTCAGTGATATGGCAAAAGACGCTTCAGTGAGCCAATTTATCAAATCTAACGCTCGCTAATTAAATCAAAAAACTGCCTGTCGCTTTTTACAGGCAGCCAAAAGGAATTTTGCATGGTTCAGCCCGCCTTTAAACAAACCACATGGTATAAATCATTTATTCTACTTCTATTAGGTTTCACTTCTGGCTTACCCTTAGCGCTAACAGCGGGAACACTACAAGCATGGATGACAATAGAAGACATTGATTTAAAAACCATTGGTTTTTTTTCATTGGTGGGACAAGCTTATGTGTTTAAATTTCTCTGGTCCCCTTTTATGGACCGCTATACCCCTTCTTTTCTCGGTAGACGCCGAGGATGGATGCTATTAACTCAGATAGGACTCGTTGCTGGTATCGCGGGAATGGGCTTTTTAAACCCAACAAGCCATTTATGGTGGCTCGCTTCTTTAGCTGTGGTCGTTGCTTTTTGTTCAGCCTCTCAAGATATTGTTTTTGATGCTTATAAAACCGACCTTCTAAAAGCTGACGAACGAGGTACAGGTGCTGCGGTATCTGTTCTTGGCTATCGTATTGCAATGTTAGTTTCTGGTGGTATGGCTTTGTGGTTAGCCGATAAATATATTGGCTGGCAAAATATGTATTGGTTAATGGCTGCATTAATGGGTATAGGTATTTTAGCCACGTTATTGGCACAAGAACCAGAAATGGTAACGAAGCCACCACGAACACTGTCTGAAGCCGTTGTTAAACCTCTATATGAATTCTTTTCACGCAATAACGCATGGCTAATATTATTACTCATTGTGCTGTATAAAATGGGCGATGCTTTCGCGCTTAGCCTTAGTACAACCTTTTTAATTAGAGGGGTGGGTTTTGATGCTGGTGAAGTTGGATTAATTAATAAAACCTTCGGATTAGCCGCCACGATTGTAGGTGCTCTATTTGGTGGCTTATTAATGCGTCATTGGAGTTTATTCAAAGCATTAATGGTATTTGGTATTTTACAAGGTGGTTCAAATATTGGTTATTGGTATTTGGCTATTTCAGAACAAAATATCTATACCATGGGAGCCGTTGTTGCATTAGAAAATATTTGTGGTGGTATGGGTACCGCTGCTTTTGTCGCACTTTTAATGACACTTTGTCATCAATCTTTTTCAGCAACACAATTTGCCTTACTTTCAGCGTTATCTGCAATTGGGCGCGTTTATGTTGGTCCTGTCGCAGGATGGTATGTAGAAAGTCATGGTTGGGAAGCCTTTTATCTTTTCTCTATTATCGCTTCTATACCAGGGCTCTTTTTATTATTAATTTCAAAAGACACCCTGATTTATACACAAAAAACGGGCGAATTTATTAGAAGAACACGCTTTATTAAACAGTACCGTTTTGCGATTTATGGCTTAATGTTTACCGTATTTTTATTCTTATGCAGCCTATTGCTCATTATTATTAATTCATTAACCAGTGTTAATATTCTGCACTCTGTTGCATTTATTCAAGCAATAGACACAGAATTGCTAAGTAATTGGGCAGCAAATATCTTTTTATATGGTGTGAGCATCGGTGCTATTAGCCTTATTGTCGGTACAATATTAGATTATTTAGCATTAAGAAAAACCGCGCATTAATCAAGCGACTTGGTAGATTTCTATCTATAAACGTAAAAGGACAGCCAAAGCTGTCCTTTTATTATTCTAGTTTAAAACGTGTTGTTAAACAGGTTATCTAAAAAGTCTTACCTTAACTGATTTACCTTTGATTTTGCCTTGTTGTAGCTGCTTCCATGCTTGCTTAGCAATAGATTGTTTTACAGCGACATAAGCATGAGTTTGGTTAATCATGATCTTACCAATATCGGCACCATTAAGCCCCATATCACCCGTTAATGCCCCTAAAATATCACCAGGGCGCATTTTGGCTTTCTTACCACCATCAATACAAAGTGTTGCCATTATGGCTTCAAGTGGTGTGATTTGCAGAGCACTAGGCACTGGTAGCCAATTTAATTTCATATGAAGCATTTCTTCTAATGCATTAGCACGCTGAATTTCTTCTGGAGCACAAAAGCTAATAGCTAAACCACTTTCACCTGCTCTAGCAGTACGACCAATACGATGAACATGCACTTCAGGATCCCATGACAACTCGTAGTTAATCACCATTTCCAATGCTTTAATATCAAGCCCACGAGCAGCAACATCTGTAGCAACTAATACACGGCAACTTCCATTAGCAAAACGGATTAATGTCTGATCACGTTCTCTTTGTTCCATGTCACCATGTAGAGCGAGAACGCTTTGATTGCTTTCTGTTAGCGTTTCATAAACATCCTGACAATCTCTTTTAGTGTTACAAAACACCACACAAGATGCTGGTTGTTCACGGCTTAACAGTTTCTGTAATAGTCCTATTTTGCCATGACGCGATATTTCATAAAACTGCTGTTCAACAGCAGGTAGTTCATCAATGGAGTTAATTTCAATTGTGATAGGATTTTGCTGGATCCGACGACTAATTGCAGCAATTTCATCAGGCCATGTTGCTGAAAACAGTAGTGTTTGGCGTTGTATTGGCATCTGATTGATGATGCTATTGATATCATCAAAGAAACCCATATCCAACATGCGATCGGCTTCATCAAGGACTAACGTTTTAACATCGCTTAAAGTTACCGTCTCTTTTTTCAGGTGATCAAGCAACCTACCTGGTGTTGCAACAATAATATGAGCCGCATGAATAAGTGAATCACGCTGGATACTAAAAGGTACACCACCGCAAAGCGTTAATACTTTAATATTCGGAAGATAACGAGCAAGACGACGTAACTCATTAGCAACTTGGTCGGCAAGCTCACGCGTTGGACACAATATTAATGACTGAGTATTAAATTGTTTAGCATCAATATGTTGTAATAATCCCAAACCAAAAGCAGCTGTTTTACCACTGCCTGTTTTTGCCTGAGCGCGGACATCTTTTCCTGCAAGAATTGCCGGTAAAGCAGCTTCCTGAACAGGCGTCATAGTTAAATAACCAAGTTCATTAAGGTTATCAAGTTGTTCGGTAGGAAGTGCGTTAAGTTCAGCAAATGAGGTCACAATGAAATTCCGAATAAATAGTAAATAAAGTAAAAAAAACAGATATTGCGCAATGATACTATCCCTTTACTGCCATGTCGTGAGGTATTTTTATTCAGTTATAGCTCTGGTTTCTCTTAAAACGACGTTTAAACGCCTTATTAATTACATCCCTCTTTATTTAAAGATACTTGCCAAAATAACACCCACCATGAAACAATAAAAATAAATTAAACAATACAAAACTTCTGATAACAATAATCAAGATCAATATTCTAGAAATAGATCATATTTACAGAACAAGAGTCTGTAAAAAATGATTTTATAAATTATAATTTTACTTTTGACGTAATAAAAAATTCACCGAATCTATAACTCATCAATATAACTAAAGTTAACTTATGATAAAAAAAACAACTCTATTTGCTATCGCAACTGTATTTTCATTATCCACTCAAGCTAGTTATCTAGGGGGGTTTGCAAATACCAGCATTAACTACCTTGACTGGACAGCGCATACAACACACAAAACAGGCAATACAACACATAAAGATGATTTTGCTTATTTAGAACTAGAGGGTGGAGTTAATTTTTCATGGGGAGAGTTTTATGGCTTTTTCGATTTAGAAAATCCATTTAATCGCAGAGTGATGCAGCCAGGACACAACCAACGCTATACCATGAAAAGTACAGGGCGTGTTTATCTAGGGGATAGCAACTTTAATCTCTATGGACATATATACGGCACATGGTCACTACCGAGTCAAAAATATGGCGGCAATTTCCATGAATTAAATACGCTTTATGGTATTGGTTATAATGCCCAAATTGCTAACTTCTGGTTTAAGCCTTTTGTTGCTCTTCATTATGTTGACCAAACTTTTTACTCGGGTAACAACGGCTATGTTTTGGGCTGGGTTGGTGGATATGATTTTGATTTTTACCAACAAAAATTTAGCCTAACTAATTGGCATGAAATGGAGTTTAATCGTAATAAAAATTATGGCAACGGCGGAAAAAATGGATTTAATGGGGCTTTAGCATTTTGGTGGCATGCAACTTCATCTATCACTACAGGTATTCAATACCGTTATGCATATAAAAAACTAGGCGAAAACTTCCTACAAGACGGTATTGTTTATAGCTTAAAGTATAATTTTTAATAGCTAATTGTTAATTTTCATTACAGCGAATGTGTTTTTTACCGCTGTAATGAATTTCTTACTATAAATAACCAATGTAGCTGTTAAATATTTAACTGCGATAAAAATAACATTACCAACATTAAACTTCAGAATACATTCAAAGGATGACACTTAACATCTACATAAGATGATTTTTATGTATTAACTCTCCTCAGACCTCTTAATTGAGTAAAGTTTAAACAAAACATCTTTTCTTACACTTTTTTCTACGATTTTATTTGTAAAAATATGTATTTATTTTAGAAACATGTTACTTTATGAAAATATCGTTAATATCCAATAATTAAATTAACATTTGTGTAATAGTTTGATTACTTGTGATCACATTAACACAAAGAGCCAACCATTCACCTACTTACCATTACAATTGTTTACACTGCCGCAACCTTACCGTAAAATGTCCTTACTGATACTGATGAAACAACATAGAACCTTTGTCATTTGGGTCGTTGGATGAGACTTATGAAATACATAAAAAGTATTGGGACATTCTCGCTATTAGCAGCCGCACTTTTACTCAGTGGCTGTGATATGGCGTTAATGAATCCCAAAGGCGCTATCGGCGCTGAACAAAAAACATTAATCCTCATTGCACTGGGTTTAATGTTAATTGTTGTGATACCGGTAATTGTGATGGTGATCGTTTTCGCTTATCGCTACCGTGAATCCAATACTAAAGCCACTTACAGCCCAAACTGGGCTCACTCAAATAAAATTGAACTCGTCGTTTGGACGGTGCCAATTATCATTATCGTGATTTTGGCTAGCATCACATGGAAAACAACCCATGAACTTGATCCTTATAAACCACTAGACTCAACAGTTAAACCAATCACCATTGAAGTTATCTCGATGGATTGGAAATGGTTATTTGTCTACCCAGAACAAGGTATCGCTACAGTTAATGAACTGGCTTTCCCTACTAATGTTCCTATTAATTTCAAAATCACATCTGACTCTGTAATGAACTCATTCTTTATTCCTCGCTTAGGTGGTCAAATCTATGCGATGGCAGGAATGCAGACCAAACTCCATCTTATTGCAAATGAGCCAGGTGAATATCAAGGTATGTCAGCAAGCTATAGCGGACATGGTTTCTCTGATATGAAATTTACGGCAATCGCAACACCTGATCAGGCTGGTTTTGATGCTTGGGTTGAGAAAGTAAAACAATCATCAGATACGTTAAATACCATGACTGCATTTGATGAACTTGCTAAACCAAGCCAAAAAAATCCAGTGGCATACTATTCAAGTGTGAAACCTAAATTATTCCAAGAGGTTATCTCTAAATTTGGTCACACTGGACATGGCGCTCACGGTAGCAACAATCAGACTGCACAACAGCACTCTGATGCGGCGATGAATATGAACATGAGCCATGCGGCACATGCAGGAGCAGAGGAATAAAGCATGTTCGGAAAATTAACTCTCGATGCAATCCCGCTACACGAACCTATTATTATTATTACATTAATCGGTATTGTTCTTGGTGGGCTTGCTGTTGTTGGCGCTTTGACCTATTTCCGTAAATGGAAATGGTTATGGAGCGAGTGGTTAACCAGCGTTGACCACAAAAAAATCGGTATCATGTATATTATCGTAGCAATGGTCATGATGTTCCGTGGCTTTGCAGATGCCATTATGATGAGAAGCCAACAAGCGCTTGCCTCCGCAGGTGAAGCTGGTTTCTTACCGCCACATCACTATGATCAGATCTTTACCGCTCACGGCGTTATCATGATTTTCTTCATGGCAACACCTTTTGTTGTCGGTCTGATGAACCTCGTTGTTCCACTACAAATTGGTGCGCGTGACGTTGCATTCCCATTCTTAAACTCATTGAGCTTCTGGTTCTTTGTCGTTGGTGTGATACTTATCAACCTCTCTTTAGGTATTGGTGAATTTGCACAAACGGGCTGGTTAGCTTACCCACCACTTTCTGGCTTGGAATACAATCCGGGGGTCGGGGTCGATTATTGGATATGGAGTTTACAAATATCCGGTATTGGTACGCTATTAACAGGTGTTAACTTCTTTGCCACTATCTTGCGTATGCGTGCGCCAGGTATGAGCATGATGAAAATGCCAGTATTCTCATGGGCTGCATTATGTACTAACGTCCTGATTATTGCTGCATTCCCAATCTTGACAGTGACTATCACCCTACTAACTTTAGACCGCTATCTTGGTACACACTTCTTTACCAACGATATGGGCGGTAACATGATGATGTACATCAACTTAGTTTGGGCATGGGGTCATCCAGAAGTTTATATTCTGGTGCTACCTGTCTTTGGTGTGTTCTCTGAAGTTACAGCGACTTTCTCGAAAAAACGGTTATTTGGTTATACCTCATTAGTGGGTGCAACCGTGGTTATTACTGTGTTGTCATTTATTGTTTGGTTACACCACTTCTTTACTATGGGATCCGGTGCAAACGTAAATGCCTTCTTTGGTATAGCGACCATGATTATTGCAATACCAACAGGGGTTAAAATCTTTAACTGGTTATTTACTATGTACCAAGGACGCATCGAGTATAAAAGCCCAATGCTGTGGACTATTGGCTTCCTGATCACCTTCTCTGTTGGAGGAATGACAGGTGTTCTATTAGCCGTTCCTGGTGCAAACTTTGTTTTACATAACAGCCTATTCCTAATTGCTCACTTCCATAACGTTATCATTGGTGGTGTTGTCTTTGGTTGTTTTGCGGGTATGACTTACTGGTTCCCTAAAGCATTTGGTTTCACACTAAATGAAAAATGGGGTATCCGAGCATTCTGGTTCTGGTTTATCGGCTTCTTTATGGCATTTATGCCTCTGTATATTCTTGGTTTTATGGGAATGACTCGTCGTTTAAGCCAAAATATCAACCCAGAATTTAATCCAATGCTGCTCGTTGCTGCAGGTGGTGCTGTACTGATTGCTATCGGTATTGCATGCCAAGTAGTGCAAATTTACGTGAGTGTTCGTGACCGCCATGAAAACCGCGATTTAACGGGTGATCCATGGGGTGGACGTACTCTGGAATGGTCTATCTCTTCTCCAGCACCTTTTTATAACTTTGCTACTGAACCACAAGTTCAAACTCGTGATGATTGGTGGGATCAAAAAGAGAAAGGTACTGCTTATCAGCGCCCTACTAAATATGAACCAATCCATATGCCAAAAAATACGGGTGCCGGTGTGATTATTTCAGCATTCAGCTTAGTCCTTGGTTTTGCCATGATCTGGCATATCTGGTGGTTAGCTATCGTAGGTTTCGCAGGCATGATTGTGACTTGGATCGTTAAAAGCTTTGACACAGATGTCGATTACTACGTCCAAGTGCCTGAAATTGAAGCTATCGAGAATAAGCATTATGAAGAACTGAAAGAAGCAGGTGTGAAATAATGTCTACTCAAACTGTAAATAACGCAAACGCCCATGAGCATCATGGGCACCACGATGCAGGAGCAACGAAAGTTTTCGGCTTCTGGATCTATCTAATGAGCGACCTTATTCTGTTTGCTAGCTTATTCGCAACTTATGCGGTGCTTGTTAACGGAATAGCAGATGGTCCATCTGGTAAAGAAATTTTTAGCTTACCTTTTGTTTTGGTAGAAACCTTCTTACTACTGTTTAGTAGTATTACATTTGGTTTTGCCATGCTCAGTATGAATAAAGGCAGTGTAAGCCAAGTTAATCTTTGGTTATTTGTCACTTTCTTATTCGGTTTAGGCTTTGTCATCATGGAAGTCTATGAGTTCCATGAGCTGATCGCAGAAGGTTATGGTCCTGATCGTAGCGCATTCTTATCTGCTTTCTTTGCTTTAGTTTCAACACATGGTCTTCACGTTACTGCAGGTTTAATTTGGATTGTTATCATGATGATCCAAGTTTCACGCCGTGGTCTAACAGAAGTAAACCGTACTCGTTTAAGCTGTTTAAGCCTGTTCTGGCACTTCCTTGACGTTGTCTGGATCTGTGTCTTCACCGTAGTTTATCTGATGGGGGCTATGTAATGAGTCATTCTAATACCTCTCCTTCAGGCGCAAGCCACGGCAGCATGAAGTCTTATCTGATTGGCTTTATTCTGTCAGTTATCCTTACCGTTATTCCTTTTTGGATGGTAATGGAAGGAACAGCAACACCAGCAACTATTCTGTGGACTGTAGTCGGCATGGCTGTAGTACAAATTGTGGTTCATTTAGTTTGCTTCTTGCATATGAACACCTCTTCAGAAGAGCGTTGGAACGTTACTGCATTCTTGTTCACACTGCTTATTATCGGCATTGTCGTAGTAGGTTCACTGTGGATTATGTACAACCTGAACATCAATATGATGATGGATTAAGGGTTGTTATTATGATTAAGCAATACCTACAAGTCACCAAACCAGGAATTATCTTCGGTAATTTAATTTCTGTTATCGGTGGTTTCCTTCTCGCCTCTAAAGGCGAGATTGATTACCCCCTCTTTTTCGCGACTCTACTTGGGGTGTCTCTGGTCGTTGCTTCTGGTTGTGTTTTTAACAACTATATTGACCGTGATATTGACCGTATCATGGAGAGAACGAAGAACCGCCCATTAGTTAAAGGGTTAATCGACCCACAAGTTAGTCTTGTTTATGCTTCCGTATTAGGCATTGCTGGTGTTGTGCTACTTTATGTAGCCGCTAATCCACTGGCTATGTATATCGCTGTATTTGGTTTTATTATTTATGTAGGGGTATATAGCCTTTATATGAAGCGTAAATCCGTTTATGGCACCCTAATAGGAAGCTTATCTGGATCTGCTCCACCGGTTATCGGCTATTGTGCTGTAAGTGGTGAGTTTGATGCAGGTGCGATGATCTTGCTATTAATCTTTAGCTTGTGGCAAATGCCTCACTCTTACGCTATCGCTATCTTTCGTTTTAAAGACTACCAAGCTGCGAACATTCCTGTGTTACCTGTAATAAAAGGTATTTCAGTCGCTAAACGCCATATTATTCTCTATATTTTGGCATTTATGATTGCAACATTAATGCTAACACTGGTGGGTTACGCAGGTTATAAATACCTGATCGTTGCATCCGCTGTCAGCATTTGGTGGTTAGGTATGGCGTTATCTGGCTACAAAGCCACTAATGATAAAGTTTGGGCAAGAAAATTATTTATTTTCTCTATCGTGGCAATCACTTCACTTAGCGTCATGATGTCTGTTGATCCCACTAGTTCAACTGAAACTGTACTCGCATATCTAAGATAATGCGTATCAATAGATAGCTTAAACAATGCCAGTCAGCACTTTTGACTGGCATTTTCTTTTTTTATTGCTGTTTAAAGTCATATCAGTACAGTTTTGTCTTTTTTGAATACCATTTATTGATTAACCTCGCTAAGAAATGTCATTACAATGGGGTATCAGTAATATGAGGTAATCCATGAATGATAATAAAATGACCCCACTAGAGCGCAAAGCAACATGGGGACTAGGGACTGTTTTCTCACTTCGCATGCTCGGCATGTTTATGGTACTTCCAGTTTTAACCACCTATGGGCTTCAACTACAATACGCAACAGAATCACTTATTGGATTAGCGATAGGTATTTATGGTTTAACACAAGCTATCTTTCAAATCCCATTTGGTTTCTTTTCTGATAAATTTGGTCGAAAACCTATGATTGTTTTCGGGCTAATTATCTTTATTTTAGGAAGTCTTATAGCGGCATTAAGTGACAATATTTATGGCATTATTATTGGGCGAGCATTACAGGGTGCTGGTGCAATTTCTGCCGCTGTCATGGCACTATTATCAGATTTAACAAGAGAACAAAATCGCACTAAAGCGATGGCATTTATCGGTATTAGTTTTGGTATTACTTTTGCCTTAGCGCTTGTTCTAGGACCTATTTTAGCAAATATTTTTGGCTTAAATGGTCTATTTTGGGGAATTGCCTTACTCGCCTTCTGCGGTATTATTATTACTTTATTCACGGTACCTAACAGTGAAAATCATATTCTCAATCGTGAATCAGGTTTTGTTCGCGGTAGCGTAAAAAAAGTCTTATTTGATGCTCAGCTTCTTAAACTTAATACAGGTATTTTCTCGCTGCACACTTTATTAATGGCTGCATTTGTTGCACTTCCTCTCGTAATGAGTGAAGCAGGATTAGCGCCAGAAAGACATTGGATTGTTTATCTCGTTACCATGCTAATTGCATTTGTTACTGTTTTACCTTTTATTATTTATGCAGAGAAAAAACGTAAAATGAAACAGGTCTTTTTGTTCTGTATTCTTTTACTCATTATTGCTCAAGCCATTTTAATAAGTTCCGGTTCAACACTATGGCTAATTATTGCTGGGATCCAAGTCTTCTTTATTGGTTTTAACATTATGGAAGCACTACTGCCGTCACTTATTAGTAAAGAAGCACCCGCGGGTTATAAAGGAACAGCCATGGGGATTTATTCCACCAGCCAATTCTTAGGTGTGGCATTAGGCGGTATTTTAGGTGGATGGCTTTATCAACATTATAATGCTCAGGTTGTTTTTAGTGGTTGTTTAGTTATCGCCATTATCTGGTTTGCGATTAGCTTAACATTACGCCAACCTCCTTATGTCAGTAGCCTACGTGTTGAACTGCCTGCTAATTTATCCACAATACAGCAGCAGCAACTTCAACAGCTATTTAAACAACAAGCTGGTGTGAATGAAGTGGTTATTATTGCAATGGAGCAGAGTGCTTATATTAAAGTTGATACCAAACAGACACCAAGAGCGACATTAGAATCTTTAGTGCTCACTATTTAATTAAGTCGTTATAAACAAACTATAGAAATGAAAACGCGCTGGTAAACAGCGCATTTCTTAATGAGAAATTTAATCGCGGAAATTATTAAATTGGAAAGGTTGTCCCAATTCACCTTCTCGCACTAATTTCATCACCCCTTGTAAATCATCACGAGATTTACCTGTCACACGAACTTGCTCGCCTTGAATTTGAGCCTGAACTTTTAACTTGCTATCTTTAATAAGCTTCACGATTTTCTTTGCCACTGCAGTATCAATACCCTGCTTTAATGTCGCTTCTACGCTATACATTTTTCCGCTGTGAGTCATCTCTTCTGGGATATTCAATACTGCACCATCAATCCCTCTTTTTGCCATTTTCTCACGCAGAATATCTAATAACTGCTGAACCTGAAACTCAGATATGCTGGTTGTTTTAACAGATTCTGTTTTTTCATTTAGCTCAAAGCTGGCTTCAACATTACGAAAATCCCAACGAGTCGTCAGTTCACGTTGTGCGTTTTCAACCGCATTACGCACTTCATGTAAGTCAACTTCAGATACAATATCAAAAGATGGCATTCTTTCTTCCTCAATAAATAGATACAACCCGAATAATAGCTGGTTTTAAGACAGCAAAAAAGTATTGAGCATCGAATAGCTCCCTTTATTAACCATTAGAAAGTAAACATACTTTAAACAGTAAAACTTAATCAATGATATAATTTTACTGACAACGCGGTTGGATAAATAATGCATAGCCACCTGTTTGCCATTTAACAGGAGAAAAGACTCAATGAAAATTACCGTATTAGGATGTGGTTCAATAGGTAAACTTTGGATTGCCGCACTCACGCTTCAATCACATGAAGTACAAGGGTGGCTTAGAGTTCCTCAACCTTTTTTAGAGGTAAATGTAGACTCTATTAATGGTCATGCATTTAATCAACGTATTTTTACCAACCAAAAAGAACATCTACAACAGAGTGAACTGCTTATTGTTTGTCTAAAATCTTGGCAGGTTTCTGATGCTGTTAATGCTCTTTTGCCACTTATTTCTGCACAATGTCCTATTTTATTAATTCACAATGGAATGGGAACGGTTGATGAGCTACCTGTATCTGAAAATCCTACCGCAAGAGCTATTTTACAAGGCGTAATTACACACGGTGCTTATCAACAAGGGCAAGAGGTTATTCATTCAGCAGAAGGCATCACTCATATTGGGCCACTCAATTTTGCAGCTCGCCAATACGGTTATTTAGCAGAAGTCTTACACCTCGCACTTCCTGATGTCGCTTGGCACAATGACATCCACACTATTAGCTGGCTCAAGCTAGCAGTAAACTGTGTTATTAATCCTTTAACTGTATTTTATCAATGTCGTAATGGTGATTTACTTCGCTATCCCGAACATATTCAAATAGTGTGTGACGAAGTTTATCAAGTGATGGAACGTGAAGGCGTTGTACCAACGTCTAAAACACATCTTCATGGCTATATTATTGATACAATTGAACAAACAGCAAACAATTATTCATCAATGTATCAAGATATAAAATACCAACGCCACACAGAAATCGATTACATTACAGGTTATCTATTACGTCGCGCATCAGAGCAAGGGCTCGTATTGCCAGAAAATAACCGTCTTTTCCAATTTATAAAACAGAAGGAAGGCAATTATGACCATATCAGCGCTCATCTGCCTAGCTAATGGTAGTGAAGAAACTGAAGTTGTCACAACAGCAGATTTACTGATTAGAGCCGGAATTAAAGTCGTACTTGCAAGTGCTGAAGATGATGTCGATGAATTAGTCATTACCTGCTCACGAGGAATTAAATTAGTGGCTGACGCTCCACTTGTTCGTGTTGTAGATCACCACTATGACGCTATTATTCTACCTGGTGGATTACAAGGCAGCGAAACATTAAGAGATAGCCCATTAGTCGTTGAAAAAGTACGTCGTATGCACGGCGAGAATAAACTTGTTGCCGCAATTTGTGCAGCCCCAGCAATTATTCTTGAACATCATAATATTTTTCCTATTGGAAATATGACGGGATTCCCTGCACTAAAAGATAAAATATCAGCAAAGAAATGGGTTGATTACCGTGTCTATTTTGATGAAAGAGTTAATTTAATTACCAGTCAAGCACCTGCCACTTCGATTGATTTTGCATTAAAAATTATTGAACGTTTAAAAGGTAAAGAAGCCGCAGCCGATGTTGCAAAACAACTTGTATTACCACCTGGTATCTATAATTACCAAGATGAATTTACAGGATTTGGGGATCGGTAATAAATCTTATATTTTTTTAATAAACCTTACCTAATACATTAATTGCATATAATAATCCTGAAGTTTATTAGGTGAGAATTAAATTTTAAGACTGATTTCATCGGTTATTTCTTCACATCAGATTTCAAAATCAAAATGGAGAGGTTAAAATAGAACCAGTTTCTAAAGGAAGTGGCAAAATGAAAACGCTCCAACATCGCAAAAAATCACCTAAACTTGTTACTCTAATTTCTATGGGATTAGCTTCTGTTCCTGTTGAAAGCTTTAAACATAATTACTCGCCTTTAATGTCTCATTCACAACATATCCTTTCTTCACCTACATCGAATACACTTGTTGCCATTCCTATTCATGACGCCACAGAGAGAATGAATAAATTAGCAGATTTACTCACTAATGATTTAAATAAGCTAAAAGAAGAATGGGAAAATACCCATTATTCATTTATTACTGAACAAACCTATAAACAAATAAATAAAAATATAAAGGACATAGATTCCTCTTTAGCTGATATTAAGATTGTATTGGCTTCGTTCTCAAAAAATGAAATCAAAAAAAGAGAAAGTGCTATTTCATTTGGTCGCGCTCTAGCCGTTTATAGAAGTGCACTAACTGATGTCATGTCATTTATAGAACAAACTGATCAGCCTTTAAAAACAACCAGTAAAAAACTCAATATCACTGAAGCCGATATGAGAAAATTAATACGAGCTGAGCATATAAAATTGGGACTTAATGAACCTAGATTCGATAAAATTTAATATTTATGGTTCAAATATCAATACACCCTGATATAGAATATAAAACCATAGCTAATAAATATGCAAATTTATTAAGGGCTTGGAAAGAACACAATATATTATCTGATTACTTAGGTGCTGATGGTAGATGGGAGAATAACGCTAAATTATGCCAATCCCTTATTTCCAAAATACATATTAGGATGCCAATAGACCCTGTATGGAATAAAAAAACGCCTCAAATACAAAGAAAGTCAAACCACTACTTAGTTTATTGTCAGCATTGGCTTAATCCAAATGAATACCAAATTATTGCTATTATGTCACCGAATGCCCATGAATTAGCGAAAACATCATTTCTTATGGTATTGGAGAAAAGAGCCGAAGAGTTTCAAAATAATGTTTAATAGTTGTCTACAAAAAGTATAAAAAAGCCACTAAAGTGGCTTTTTTATTGCTGATAGCTAAAGATTATCGCACTATTTTTTACGATATACTTTTACGTTATCAAACCCTTGTTCACGTAAATAAAGCGCTTGTAAACGGCTCATCATGCCACGATCACAATAGAGCAAATACGTTTTTTCTTTATTTAAATCACCAAACTGAGTACCTAATTTATAAAAAGGTAGCTCTTGAACTTCAACACCCTCTAATTTCAGTGGTGAGCTCTCTTGTTCTTCTGGTGAACGAATATCAAGAACAACGTCATTAGCTGTAAATTCAGATACCATTTCAACTTCAACCACTTGCTGTACAGTCTCTTCAGCAATACGGCGGATATCCATATTTTTAGCGTTTTCAACAACGGTATCTAAAATAGCAAAATCGAACTTCTCTTCTTCAGCTTCAATCTTCGCTTTAACTGCTTTCACTGTTGGACTTTTTGAAATCACGCCACAAAATTCAGGCATAGTACGAGCAAAATCTTCAGTACCAATTTGGCGCGCAATATTAATAATATTTTCTTTATCGTGTGTAATCAGTGGACGCAAAATTAAAGTATCTGTCGCATTATCAATTAAACGCAGATTTGTTAATGTTTGGCTAGAAACCTGACCTAGTGCTTCACCAGTTACTATCGCCTGCACACCATAACGCTCAGCGACTCTAGATGCAGCACGTACCATCATACGTTTAAGCACCACACCCATTTGACCATCATCAACTTTTTCTAAAATTTCTGCGACAACAGGCTCAAAATCAACGGCAACAAAGTGCACTTTATGAGAACGACCAAAGCGGTTCCATAAATAATGGGCAACTTGCTTAACACCGATTTCGTGAGCAGAACCACCTAAATTAAAGAAACAATAGTGCACTCTGCTACCACGACGCATCAGCATATAACTTGATACACCAGAATCATAACCACCAGAAATTAGCGATAACACATCTTCTTGAGTACCAATAGGGAAACCACCAATACCTTCATAACGTGCATTAACTAAAATGAGTCTGTCGTCTTCAATTTCTAAATTAATAGTGACATCAGGGCGCGTTAATTTAACTTTTGCACTTTCAACATGCTGGTTAAAGCCACCACCAACATAACGTTCCACTTCATTTGAAGTAAAACTATGTTTACCACGACGCTTAGCGCGAACACAGAACGTTTTGTTTTCAACTAAATGCCCGAATGCAGCAAATGTTTGCTCAAAAATATTGTGTAAATCGGTATAGCTGTGTTCTTCAACTTGTAGAAAATGATGGATACCCGGAATACGCGTTAAGGCATCGCAAACATCAGCACTTTTACTTTCATCTTTGCTTACTACAATAATGTTGTCCCAATTACGAACAACTGTAGTATCCTCACCTAACGTGTTTAATACATTACGAATATTACTAGTAAGAATTTTGATAAAACGTAAACGTACTGAAGGGCTTTTGATAGTGATTTCTGGAAATAATTTAATAATAAACTTCATAGTCAATTAGTCATAGGTTATTAAGTAGATACATAAACTACAGTGATGTTGATTGACTGGAGTTTATAAAAGTCACAAAGTATATCACCAATATTTAGGGCTCACCCGCAAAAATCGCCGACTGAATAAGAAATTTTCTGCTTAATTGTAGTAAGATGATCGCTATTATTCGGCTAACACGCTTTATTATCAAAAATATTATGGCTAAGAAAACGACATCTATTAACGAAGACACCGCACAAGTGCCGAGTTTCGAAGCATCAATGCAAGAACTTGAGCAAATAGTTAACCGCTTAGAATCAGGTGAATTACCTTTAGAAGAGGCACTCAATGAGTTTGAACACGGCGTTCGCTTAGCCCGTGTTGGACAAAAAACCTTACAAGATGCAGAGCAACGCGTTCGCATCCTTCTAAAAGAGGACGACAATTCTGCTCCTGATGATTTTATCCAAGAGGCTGAATAATTGAGTAACGCGATTTCAAATGCGGATGCATTCCGTCAAAAATTACATTTATCTCACCAACGTGTCGATGATGTATTAAACCAAGCGCTTTCAGCACTTCCTTTTGCCAATATGCCATTAGGTAAAGCCATGCATTATGGCGCATTGCTTGGCGGTAAACGCTTACGTCCTTTTCTGGTTTATGCTGTCGGCGAAATGTTTAAAGTTCCAACACTTAATCTTGACGTACCTGCCGCTGCCGTTGAGTGTATTCACGCTTATTCACTTATCCATGATGACTTACCAGCAATGGATAACGATGACCTACGCCGCGGACAACCAACTTGCCATATCGAATTTGGTGAAGCGAATGCCATTTTAGCTGGCGATGCTTTACAAACTTTAGCTTTTGAAATTTTAGCTAAAAATCCAATGCCAGATGTTACTATGTCAGATCGCGTTACTATGATTGCAGAATTAGCAACAGCAAGTGGGCTTGCTGGTATGTGTGGTGGTCAAGCGCTCGATCTTGATGCTGAAGATAAATCGGTAGATTTAGCCTCGCTTGAGAAAATTCATTTACATAAAACAGGTGCATTAATTCGTGCAGCTGTTCGTCTTGGTGCATTTAGCGCTGGGCAAAAAGGTCATGACGTTTTGCCCGCTTTAGATAAATATGCGCACTCTATTGGCCTCGCCTTTCAAGTACAAGATGATATTTTAGATGTCATAGGTAGCACTGAAGAGACAGGAAAACGCCAAGGAAGTGACCAAGAATCGGGCAAAAGTACTTATCCAGCATTACTTGGTTTAGAACAAGCTCAACAAAAAGCACAAGAGTTATATCATGAAGCATTGGATGCTTTAGCGTTTCTAGAGCAATACGAGTACGATACAACCACGCTTAAACAGTTAGCGAGTTTTATCGTTGAACGGAAAAACTAATAAAAAATAAAGAGAGCAGCTTACCTGTTCTTTCCCTATTCAAGTGATTAATTAATAGGCATCACATGAGCATTGATATCGAAAAATATCCCACACTGGCGTTAGTTGAGACCCCTGAAGATTTGCGCCTTTTACCAAAAGAGAGTTTACCAAAACTCTGTGATGAGCTAAGGCTATTTCTTCTTAACAGTGTCAGCCGCTCAAGTGGTCACTTCGCCTCAGGTTTAGGTGCTATTGAGTTAACCGTTGCCCTTCATTATGTCTATAAAACACCTTTTGATAACCTTATCTGGGATGTTGGACACCAAGCCTATCCTCATAAGATCTTAACTGGTCGCCGTGATCGCATTGACACAATTCGCCAAAAAAATGGTTTACATCCATTTCCTTGGCGCGAAGAGAGTGAATACGACAAGCTTTGTGTGGGTCACTCTTCTACCTCGATTAGTGCGGGTCTTGGAATGGCAGTTGCTGCTGAGCAAGAAAATCTGGGTAGAAAAACGGTTTGTGTGATAGGTGATGGCGCAATCACCGCAGGTATGGCATTTGAGGCAATGAATCATGCTGGTGATATTGAGCCAGATATGCTGGTCGTACTTAACGATAATGAGATGTCTATTTCGGAAAACGTTGGCGCACTCAATAATCACCTTGCACAACTACTTTCAGGTAAACTGTATACCACGTTACGTGAAGGTGGAAAAAAAGTCTTTTCAGGTATTCCACCCATTAAAGAACTACTGAAAAAGACAGAAGAACATATTAAAGGCATGGTTGTTCCTGGCACTATGTTTGAAGAGCTAGGCTTTAATTATATCGGTCCTGTTGATGGTCATGATGTTGTTGCATTAGTGCAAACATTAACGAATATGCGCGACCTAAAAGGTCCTCAATTACTGCATATTATGACTAAAAAAGGACGCGGTTATGCACCAGCAGAGCGTGATCCCATTAGCTGGCACGCTGTACCAAAATTTGATCCAAAAACAGGGACACTACCTAAAAGCCCTGATGCTCGTCCCACTTTTTCCAAAATTTTTGGTGAGTGGTTATGTGAAGAAGCAGCAACAGATCCTAAGCTAATGGCGATTACTCCGGCAATGCGTGAAGGCTCAGGTATGGTGCGTTTTTCTAAAGAGTATCCAGCACAATATTTTGATGTCGCGATAGCAGAACAACATGCGGTAACTTTTGCGGCAGGTTTAGCCATTGGTGGTTATAAACCCGTTGTCGCTATTTATTCGACCTTTTTACAACGTGCATACGATCAAGTGATACACGATATTGCTATCCAAAAATTACCTGTTCTTTTTGCTATTGACCGTGGTGGTATTGTCGGTGCTGATGGTCAAACCCACCAAGGCGCTTTTGATCTCTCATTTTTACGCTGTATACCGAATATGGTCATTATGGCGCCAAGTGATGAAAATGAGTGTCGCCAAATGCTTCATACGGGTTATCAGTACCAAGAAGGTCCTGTTGCAGTTCGTTACCCACGAGGCTCTAGCATCGGTGCTGAATTACAACCACTTTCTGCCTTATCCATTGGCAAGGGTATTATTCGTCGTCAAGGCAAAGGTATTGCTATTCTTAACTTTGGTACACTGTTACCTGAAGCATTAGAAGCAGCAGAAAAACTTGATGCAACAGTTGCTGATATGCGTTTTATTAAGCCTCTCGATAAATCACTTATTCTCTCATTAGCACAACAACACGATATGCTGGTTACGCTAGAAGAAAACGCAATTATGGGCGGTGCAGGTAGTGGTGTTAATGAACTATTAATGCAAGAGCGCTGTTTATTACCCGTTTTAAACTTAGGTATTCCCGATCTGTTTGTACCACAAGGTGGACAAGAAGAGATCAGAGCAGATTTAGGACTTGATGCCGCAGGTATTGAAAAATCAATTATTACCTACCAAGCTAAATAATTCATCAAATCAATATCAGTTAAAATCTCTCCCGTACTCGAATAACGGGAGAGATCCATAACCACTTTAATCCTTTTTTATTTTTTAACTTTTAAAAAATCATCATTTCTTATCGTTATTATCTTGTATTAAATATTTTGTATTACATCTCATTTTTCTGAAATTCAATGAAAATAATAATTCTCGTTATTGAATCCATTCAGCGTTAATTTATTCAATCAGTTAGATTTTTCTTTCTTTTTGTTTGCCAACGAAACGTTTCGATCACGCTCACAATTCAAATAACTCTTTCTTGTTTTCTACCTTTTCTTTTCTAGTATATAACTAGCGAAACGTTTCGCTGAGGAGGAAAAAATGAAAAAAGGGGTATTACTTAATAGTCATATTTCTACAGTTATTGCTCGTCTTGGTCACACAGACAGAATAACTATTGCGGATGCTGGATTACCTATTCCCTCCTCCGCTGAACGTATTGACCTTGCATTAACTCAAGGTATTCCTGATTTTATGTCTGTCTTACAAACCGTCACTCATGAAATGCAAGTTGAAGCGGTGATGTTGGCTGAAGAGATTAAAAGCATAAACCCCATATTATTAAGCGAAATCACAACTTATCTGCGTTTATTAGAGCAACAACAAAAAAATTCTATTGCGATTTTTTACGTCACTCATGAAGAATTTAAAAAACAACTTCCTGCAAATAAAGCGGTGATAAGAACCGGTGAATGCTCACCTTATGCCAATATCGTACTGTTTTCCGGTGTGACCTTCTGAGGAAAATATGGAACCTTTACTTGAGCTTAAAGATATTGATAAGTCATTTCCAGGCGTAAAAGCGTTATCAGGAGCAACGTTACGCATTTATCCTGGCAGAGTCATGGCTTTAGTGGGTGAAAATGGTGCGGGTAAATCCACATTGATGAAAGTCCTCACTGGGATCTATAAAAAAGATGCTGGAGAGATTATTTATCAAGGGGAAAGTTGCCTATTTAATGGACCAAAATCGTCTCAAGAAGCCGGTATTGGCATTATTCACCAAGAACTTAATCTTATTCCTGAACTTACCATAGCCGAAAATATCTTTTTAGGTCGTGAATTTACCCGTCATTTTGGCGCTATTGATTGGAAAAAAATGTATAGCGAAGCTGATAAGCTTTTAGCTCGATTAAACCTTTCATATAGCAGTCATCGTTTAGTTTCAGAATTATCTATTGGCGATCAACAGATGGTTGAAATCGCCAAAGTACTCAGTTTTGAATCCAAAGTTATTATTATGGATGAACCAACGGATGCACTTACTGATACTGAAACTGAATCCCTTTTTAGTGTGATAAGAGAACTAAGAAACCAAGGCTGTGGCATTGTTTATATCTCTCATCGCCTAAAGGAAATTTTTGAAATCTGTGATGATGTAACGGTATTACGAGATGGGCAGTTTATCGGTGAAAAAACCGTGGCTTCATTACAAGAAGATACCCTGATTGAAATGATGGTGGGTCGCAAATTAGAAGACCAATATCCCCGTATTAATATCCCGTTAGGAAAAACAAAACTCAATGTCATAAACCTAAGTGGCAAAGATGTCCATAACGTAAGCTTTTCATTACATGAGAATGAAATTTTAGGTATTTCTGGATTAATGGGTGCTGGTCGTACTGAATTAATGAAAATTATCTATGGGGCATTAGCAAAAACAAATGGAACTATTGAATTAGATAGCAAACCTTGTCAAATCAATAAACCTGCTGATGGTCTTGAGCAAGGTATTGTTTATATCTCTGAAGATAGAAAACGCGACGGTTTAGTACTCGGTATGTCAGTTAAAGAAAATATGTCATTAACCGCCCTGCGCTATTTCAGTAATTCAATGAGTGTATTAAATCATAAAGAAGAGCAACTCACTGTGGGTGATTTTATTAAATTATTCAATATAAAAACACCATCTATGGATCAAACCATTGGTTTTCTCTCTGGAGGAAATCAGCAAAAAGTAGCAATTGCCAGAGGCTTAATGACTCGCCCTAAAGTGCTTATTCTTGATGAACCTACCCGTGGTGTCGATGTTGGCGCTAAAAAAGAGATTTACCAGCTAATAAATAAATTCAAACAAGAAGGGTTAAGTATCATTTTAATTTCGTCAGAAATGCCTGAAGTCATGGGAATGAGTGACCGCATTTTAGTGATGCATGAAGGTCGTATCAGCGGTGAGTTTTCAGCTCACAATGTCACACAAGAAATGCTAATGGCGGCTGCGGTTGGCAAACAATATGGCACAGAGGTAGGAGTTTGATATGAGTACCAATTCAATGCCAGCATCAAAACGCTGGTTCTCTAAAGCTTGGTTACTAGAACAAAAATCACTTATTGCACTGATTCTTCTTATTGCCGTGGTTTCAACACTTAGCCCAAACTTTTTCACCTTAAATAATATTTTCAATATCCTACAACAAACCTCAGTTAACGCCATTATGGCTGTCGGTATGACATTAGTTATTTTAACGTCAGGTATCGATTTATCGGTGGGATCATTATTAGCATTAACTGGTGCGGTTGCTGCATCGATGGTAAGTGCTGATGTGAATGCAATAGTGGCGGTTGTCGGTGCATTAGCGCTTGGTGCCGCAATAGGCGGAGTTACTGGCATTATTGTTGCAAAAGGTAAAGTACAAGCCTTTATTGCGACCTTAGTGATGATGTTATTGCTACGTGGTGTCACTCGTGTTTATACCGATGGCAGCCCAATAAATACCGGTTTTAGTGATAATGCCGATCTCTTTAGCTGGTTTGGTATTGGACGCCCTTTTGGCATCCCAACACCAATCTGGTTGATGATGATTGTATTTTTAGCTGCTTGGTATTTATTACATCATACCCGTTTAGGTCGTTATATTTACGCGCTCGGTGGCAATGAGTCAGCAACACGTTTATCCGGAATTAGCGTTGATAAAATCAAAATTGCCGTTTATGCCTTGTGCGGTTTATTAGCCGCTCTTGCCAGTGTGATTGAAGTTGCACGTCTCTCATCAGCACAACCAATGGCTGGTAATGGCTATGAGCTTGATGCAATTGCCGCCGTGGTGCTTGGAGGCACAAGTCTTGCGGGTGGTAAAGGACGTATTATCGGCACATTAATTGGGGCATTGATTTTAGGTTTTCTAAATAATGCACTGAATTTATTGGGTATTTCATCAAATTATCAAATGATAGTAAAAGCCGTCGTCATATTACTTGCCGTTTTGGTAGACAACAAAAAATAACGCGCTTCTCTCTTAATCCGACTCTCTACAGGAACTTATATTATGAAACTAAAAAAAATAGCAACACTCCTTTCTGTTGTTGCTCTTAGTGCCACAATCAGTGCGAATGCTTTTGCAAAAGAGTCTATCGCCCTTGTTATTTCAACACTAAATAATCCTTTTTTTGTCACCATGAAAGATAGTGCTCAAAAAGAAGCAAACAGATTAGGCTACGATCTAGTGGTGCTCGACTCAATGGATAATCCAGCAAAAGAACTAGCTAATGTGCAAGATTTAACGGTCAAAGGCACTCGCTTAATGCTGATTAACCCAACAGACTCTGATGCTGTGGGTAATGCAGTTATTATGGCTAACAAAGCCAATATCCCAGTTATTACTTTAGACCGCGTAGCAAATAAAGGGGAAGTGGTAAGCCATGTAGCCTCTGATAACCGCCTTGGTGGTAAAATGGCGGGGGATTATATTGCTGATAAAGTAGGAAATGATGCCAAAGTTATCCAACTTGAGGGGATCACCGGAACTTCAGCTTCTCGTGAACGTGGTGACGGTTTTAAACAAGCTGTAGATGCGCATAAAATCAATCTATTAGCAAGCCAACCTGCTGATTTTGACCGTACTAAAGGTCTAAACGTTATGCAAAACTTATTAACCGCTTACCCTGCGGTTCAAGCGGTATTTGCTCAAAATGATGAAATGGCATTAGGGGCATTACGTGCATTACAAACCGCAGGCCGTACTGACGTATTAGTGGTTGGTTTTGATGGCACTGATGACGGTATTAAAGCCGTAAATCGTGGCGTTTTAGGTGCAACTATTGCACAACGTCCGGATCAAATAGGGATTATTGGTATTCAGACTGCTGATAAAATTCTAAAAGGCGAAAAAGTGGATGCGACGATCCCTGTTGAGCTTGAATTAGTGATTAAAAAATAACAAAAACTCTGCCATAAAGTGTTCTACTTCGTGGCAGATTTAATAATTAAAAACGTTTTCCACAAGGATAAAGGCTATGACAACACCTCGCCTTGCTGTACTTGGCAGCATTAATGTTGATCACATTATGAATATTTCTCAGTTCCCTAAACCTGGTGAAACAATTATTGGTCATCACTATAAAATTGCCTTTGGCGGTAAAGGTGCCAATCAAGCCGTTGCTTGTGGTCGCAGTGGTGCTGATATTACCTTTATTGCCTGTGTAGGTGATGATGCTATAGGTAGTGAAATTATTACTCAACTGAAAACAGATAATATTCATACCGACGCTATCAGTATTATTCCAGAAACACCAACGGGTGTTGCAATGATATTGGTTAATGAACAAGGCGAAAACGTTATTACAATTAGTGCTGGTGCAAATGCCAATTTAACACCAGCACATTTCACTCAATATCATCACGTCGTTGAACATTCAGACGCGTTATTAATGCAGTTAGAATCTCCATTAGAAACGGTATTTGCTGCGGCGAAACTAGCTAAATCACATCACACCAAAGTCATTTTAAATCCAGCCCCCGCACTGCCTTTATCAGATGAATTTCTGAGTTTTATTGATGTTATTACCCCAAATGAGACAGAAGCTGAAATATTAACAGGTATTTCTGTGCATGATGAAACAGGTGCTGCAAAAGCCGCTGAAGTGCTGCATAGCAAAGGAATTAAACACGTTCTTATTACGTTAGGTAGTCGTGGAGTTTGGTTTAGCGAACAAGGAAAAGGTATGATTATTCCAGGCTTTCGTGTAGAAGCTGTTGATACCATTGCCGCAGGTGATACATTTAACGGTGCTTTTGTAACTGCAATATTAGAGGGTAAACCTTCCATTGACGCTATCCGTTTTGCACATGCTGCCGCGGCAATTGCAGTTACACGTCATGGCGCACAATCGTCAGTACCTTGGCGAGATGAAATTGAATCTTTTTTAGCAGAGCGAGCATAAAACTTTGGCAACAATGAAAGATGTCGCCCGTTTAGCGGGCGTTTCAACATCAACCGTGTCACATGTTATCAATAACAATCGTTATGTTAGCGAGGGGATCCGTAAAAAGGTCAATGATGCTATTGAGTCTTTAAATTATGCCCCTTCAGCACTAGCTCGCAGTTTAAAAATGAACTGCACTCATACAATTGGTATGTTGGTGACAACCAGTAACAACCCGTTTTACGCTGAAGTAGTACGTGGTGTTGAACGTAGCTGCTATGAACGTGGTTACAGCCTGATTTTATGCAATACCGAAGGCGACTATGAACGTATGGATAGCAGCCTTGAAACGTTGTTACAAAAACGCGTTGATGGTTTATTGTTGATGTGTACTGAAGCTCGCGCACCTTCTAGCGAAGTACTTAGCCGTTATCCTCGTTTACCTATGGTGATGATGGATTGGTCACCTTTTGAATATGGCGGTGATATTATTCAAGATAATTCGCTATTAGGTGGCGAAATGGCAACCCAGTATCTTATTGATAAAGGTTTTACTAAAATTGCCTGTATTGCAGGACCGCAAGATAAGTTGCCTGCAAAATATCGTCTGCAAGGCTATTATAATGCAATGCAAAAAGCCGGTTTACCTATACGTGAAGAGTTTGTCTTAACCAGTGACTTTGAATTTGCGGGTGGATTAACGGCTATGCAAGAACTGCTTTCACTCCCCACATTACCACAGGCTGTATTTACCTGTAATGATGCTATGGCTGTGGGGGCTTATCAGGCTATTTATCAAAAAGGATTACACGTACCTGAAGATATTTCTGTGATGGGTTACGATGATATTGATCTCGCTTGTTATATGATCCCACCTCTTTCTACCATTCATCAACCTAAAGATGAATTAGGCAAACTTGCTGTTAATCAATTACTACATCGTATGGAAAATATCGATGCAAAAGCTAATGTACTCGTACTTACGCCCAAGCTTATTGAACGTGGCTCAGTGATAGAAAATAAAAAATAATCTATTAATATTAAAACATTAAACGTTTCCGTATAGATTTCATACAACTCATTTGGTATCCTTTCTAAACTGCTATATACTTATGCTATATAGCAGTTATTGAGAGGAGGCTATCATTATGATCCAGCATGGCAAAGTATTTATGAGCAATAGAACACAAAATGTTCGTTTACCTGCTGAAACTCGTTTTCCTGATGATGTAAAAGATGTAGTAGTTCGTGTAAAAGGGAAAGAGAGAATTATCACACCGATACAAAATGCATGGGATAGCTTTTTTTTATCTGAAAAGTCTGTAACAGATGATTTTTTATCTGAAAGGCCAGATCAAGTTACAAGCGAAAGAGAATCCTTTGATGATTAAATATCTGCTAGATACAAATATTGTAATATTTACAATTAAACGTAGACCTGAATTTTTATTACCAAAATTTAATCAGCATGTTGAACAGCTAGCCATTTCAACGATAACACTTGCTGAACTACTATATGGTGCTGAAAAAAGCTCAAATTCAGCAAAAAATTTAGCTACCGTTAATGATTTTGTTTCTAGACTGAGTGTTTTATCTTATGACGAACTTGCAGCCTTTCACTATGGAGATATAAGGGCAACACTAGAAAAGCAAGGTAAACGCATTGGTGATAATGACTTACATATAGCGGCACATGCCAGAAGTAAAGGATTAATCGTCGTTACGAATAATACCAGAGAATTTGAAAGAGTTGATGGTTTAAGGATTGAGGATTGGACTCATCATTAACTCAAATACAAAGCTTATTGAACGTGGCTCAGTGATAGATTTCATAAAATAATAACAAGAAAGTTAACACTATTATTGCTGATGCTCTCTTTTAAGGTGAGGGCATTTATTTTTAGTGAATTTTATAAACTTAATTATTTTATATCAATAGGTTAATTAGAATCTTAAATCACGCTTATTGGTATTTATATCCTATTTAACACCCTATATTAAACCTACTTTCTCTCACTTTTTACGCCATAGTGAGTGAAGGATGCAAATTTTCATCAAATCTATTATACTGTTGCCCTTTCGCATTATCTGATGCAGCCCTATTTAGGGTATTGCTTTAGAATTTTCACGCTTAAATGATAATGTGTCCTTTAATTTATGGGGCAAGTGTTATCCTCATCTTGACGATTAATCACTTCCCATTTTGATAAAATTTGAGAGTATTATTATGTCATTACCTTCTTGTCCTAAGTGCAATTCAGAATACACCTATGAAGATGGTGCAATGTATGTATGCCCTGAATGTGCTCATGAATGGAACGATGCTGAACCTGCTGTAGAAAGTGACGAATTAGTAGTTAAAGATGCTAACGGCAACTTATTAGTTGATGGCGATTCAGTTACTGTGATTAAAGATCTAAAAGTAAAAGGCAGCTCTACCATGCTAAAAATCGGTACTAAAGTAAAAGGTATCCGTTTAGTAGAAGGCGACCATAACATTGATTGTAAAATTGATGGTTTTGGACCAATGAAGTTAAAATCTGAATTTGTTAAGAAAAGCTAAGATAACAGATTATTGATAATATCTTTGTTGATAGATCTAGATGTTATCAGCATTCTGAAAGGCGCTTATAGAGCGCCTTTTTAATTGAGATAGGCTTACTGATTGGACTCGCTAAAGTGATCAAATCCTTTAAGTAAAGGATGCACTTCTTTACCATCACGCAAATAGCGAATACCCTCAGAAATTGGCATAATTTGACCTACACAGTGAAAATCAGCACCTGTATGGGCTAATGCGATATCTAATGCGCCACGGTTAATTTCAGGCACCGTAAAACAGAGTTCATAATCTTCACCGCCACTTAATGCCCAAATTTCAGCTTGCTCAGCGCTAACCTCTTCTTTCATCGCAGTCGAGTAAGGTAATGCATCCAAATTAAGCCGGGCACCACAACCACTTGCCGTTAAAATATGGTTCAGATCAGAAATTAAACCATCTGAAATATCGATTGCAGATGTTGCTAAATAACGTAACGCTTGCCCTTGTAATAACCGAGGCTGCGGACGCAAATGCCTTGCAACAAAGTAATCTTGGTTTACTTGCTGAGTGGGTTGTAATCTATCTTGTAATACGGCAAGCCCAGCTGCACTATCGCCTAAAGAACCTGTGACATAAATCCAATCACCAATCTTTGCACCTGAGCGTAATAATGCCGTTCCCTGTGGAACAAACCCTTGTATGGTGATAGTTAAACTAAGTGGACCGCGGGTTGTATCACCACCAATTAATTGGATAGCGTAATAATCAGCTAGAGCAAAGAAAGAGCGACTAAACGCTTCAAGCCAATCACTGTTGGTATCAGGAAGAGTTAATGCCAATGAAGCCCAAGAAGGATCAGCACCAACAGCAGCAAGATCACTAATATTAACAGCAAGGGCTTTATAAGCGAGATCTTCAGGGGAGATGGTCGGAAGAAAATGGATCCCACTAACGAGCGTGTCAGTGCTAATCGCAATTTGTTGTTTTTCTGGTACTGTCAGGATTGCGCAGTCATCGCCAATTCCCGTACTGACATCTTTTCGCTTTACTGGCTGTGAAGTGAAATATTGCTTGATAAGATCAAATTCACCACAAGGCATTATCTATTCCCTATTAAGCAGAGCATATTATACAAAAGGCCGGAAATACCGGCCTTGGATTATTGATTTACCATAGAGGAAACGTGAGTAACGTTATTTTTTACGTACAACTGGTGCGGCTTTATCAAGAACGCCATTAACAAACTTATGGCTATCGTCTGCACCAAATACCTTAGCCAGCTCAATCGCTTCGTTAATCGCAACTTTGTAAGGAACATCTTCACGGAAGCTAAGTTCAAACATTGCTAAACGTAAAATCGCTTTTTCAACTTGACCTAATTCTTCCAGTTGGCGGGATAAATAAGGTTCCATCGCCTTATCTAAGCGAGTTGCGTTAATTGCAACACCCACTAAAAGCTGACGAAAGTAAGCAATATCTACACCTTGGGTATCCTGCTCGGATAAAAACTCCAATTCCACATCCGCGATGTCATTTCCGGATAATTGCCATGAGTAGATAGCCTGAACAGCACACTCACGAGCACGACGACGAGCAGCAGGTTTCACAAAATTCCCCTTAAGTTAAAACAGATGATTAGCCTTTTATGGCTTTAAGTACATTGATCATTTCAAGTGCTGTCATTGCTGCTTCAGCACCTTTGTTGCCCGCTTTAGTACCAGCTCGTTCAATAGCTTGTTCAATGCTTTCAGTGGTTAACACACCAAAAGTCACAGGGATCTCACTTTGCATCGCAACTTGAGATAAGCCAGAGCTGCATTCGCCAGCAACGTATTCAAAATGTGCGGTTCCACCACGGATAACAGTACCTAATGCGATAACTGCATCATATTTGTCGCTTTCTGCTAATGCTTTAACAGTTAATGGCAGCTCATAAGCGCCTGGGACCCAAACGACGGTAATATTTTCAGAGGAGACTTGTCCAATACGATCAAGTGCGTCTATCGCACCTTCTAACAAGCTATCGTTAATGAAATTATTAAAACGGGCAATTGCAATTGCTACGCGTGCGTTTGGCGCCGCGACAACACCTTTGATTACGTTCATAGGTTACCTTTTTCTCCTATCCGCGGGGCGCGGATTTTATCATATTCTTTCCTTTACTGCGCTCTGTTTTATTATTACACAGAAAAGGAGCCAAAAATCCTTGATAAATCAAGGTATTTAGTTGGCTGATAACAATGTCGTAACGACAGGAAATAACACACACTACGCCATTTTACTACAAATAGAGCCGTAGACACACTTATTTGCGTCTATTAATAACGAGGTTTTAAACAAACTCTGATATCAGAGCCAATTTGCTGAAGCGAATCTATCGTAAATTCAGGCGCTTCGGATAACGATGAAAGAGGTGATAGCTCAAACAATCCTCTGGCATTATTACCTAAAATTTTAGGGGCAATATACATAATCAGCTCATCAACTAATCCGGCTTCTAATAATGCGCCAGCAAAATGAGCGCCACTTTCTACCCACACGGTATTAATATTACGTCGCCCTAATTGCATCATCAGCAAAACAAGGTCAACACCACTATTTTTACCATTTGTAGGTAATAAAATCTCAGATACATTACCTTGCCACTCACTAGTTTTAGAGTGAGTACGTGCTAACAAACATTCGCCCTCTAATTGAGTTATCTTATGCTCAGGCATAACTCTATTTTGGCTATCCATAATAATTCTTGTCGGCTGGCGTAGCTCTTTTTGAGGATAAATAGCTTTAATATCGTCAGAAAGTTCATCCCAGCGTACATTCATGGAAGGATTATCTGCCAATACAGTGGCACTGGTCGTTAAAATTGCACTCGCTTGTGCTCTGAAATTTTGTACATCTTGACGAGAAGTTTTAGATGTTATCCATTGGCTTTCACCATTAGCAAGTGCTGTTTTACCATCTAAAGAAGCGCCTAATTTAAGTTGGATATAAGGAAATCCTGTTCTCATACGCTTAAAGAAGCCAACATTAAGCTTTTCAGCTTCTTGCATCAATACACCATGAGAAACATCTATACCAGCGGTGAGTAATTTATGTAAGCCGCGCCCTGCGACTTGAGGGTTCGGATCTTGCATTGCAGCAACAACTCGCGCTACACCAGCATTAATCAATGCATCAGCACAAGGTGGTGTTTTACCAAAATGGCTACAAGGCTCTAAGGTCACATAAGCGGTTGCACCTTTGGCACTATTACCCGCCATTTTTAATGCATGAACTTCTGCATGAGGACCACCAGCATGATGATGGTAACCTTCGCCAATAATTTCACCATTTTTGACAATCACACAACCAACATTAGGATTTGGCGATGTAGTGAAACGACCAAGAGCTGCTAGTTCAATAGCTCGATGCATGAATTTTTCATCATCATGGCTATCAGTAAAATGGGGGTTATTGCTGTCGTTATTTATCATAATAATTACGTTTAAATTTATTATTTATCGTTATTTTTCAAATTATTAAATTAAAATTTATTGCTTAATCCTGCAATTTAGCAATTTCTTCGCCAAAATCACGAATATCTTCAAAGCTTCGATAAACAGAAGCAAAGCGAATATAGGCAACTTTATCGAGTTTTTTCAATTGCTCCATCACAAAATTACCAATCTCTTTTGATGGAATTTCTCGCTCACCCGTTGCTCTTAATTGCGATTTAATTTGGCTAATAGCGGCCTCAACATCGTCAGAACTCACAGGGCGTTTTTCTAATGCTTTTAGCATGCCTCTACGTAATTTTTCTTCATCAAATGGTTCACGTATTTCATCACTTTTTACGACTCGAGGCATGACCAACTCTGCAACTTCAAAGGTCGTAAAACGTTCGTGGCATACAAGACATTGACGACGACGGCGCACTTGTGAACCATCACCAACAAGTCTGGAATCAATTACTTTGGTATCTACGGCTCCACAAAATGGGCAATGCATAGTTATTCCTACTTTTTGACAATACTCATAAACAGTGTACCTGTTCAGTGAACAAAAAACACCCTGTCAGTCATTAACTGGCAGGGTGTCCGCGATGTTTTATCAGAGAAACGCTCTATTAAGGTAAGAGTGTTGTCTGATCTGCACCCTCTTTTTCCACTTTTTGTACAATCAAGTGTTCACGTTTCATGCCCATTTTCAGTGCTAATGCAGAAGCCACATAAATGGAAGAAATTGTACCTATCGTAACACCGATTAACATAACTAAAGAGAAGCCTTTCAACATTGAACCACCAAAGATATACAGCATTAATACAACTAACAATGTTGTTGCTGATGTCATGATGGTACGGCTTAATGTCTGAGTCAAAGAAACGTTCATAATTTCATATGATGTTCCACGACGAATTTTACGGAAGTTCTCACGAATACGGTCTGATACAACAATACTATCGTTTAGTGAGTAACCGATAACAGACATCAATGATGCCACAATGGTTAAATCAACTTCTATTTGGAATAGTGAAAGTAAACCTAGTGTAATGACCACGTCATGCCCAAGGGAAATAACAGCACCCAAAGCCAAACGCCACTCAAAACGAAATCCAACATAGATAAGAATACAGATAAGTGCAGATAATAACGCCATTGCCCCTGTTTGAGCCAATTCACTACCTACGCTTGGCCCAACAAATTCAATACGTTTAACTGTCGCATCGTTATCAATTTCAACATTGATAATATCGATAATTTTCTTACCTAATTCTTGTCCTGCCTGTCCTTCAACAGGAGGCATACGCACCATAATATCGCGGCTGCTACCAAAGTTCTGTAACAGAGGATCTTTATAACCTGCGGCTGCTAGGCTATCACGCATTTTATCAAGGTCTGCTGGTTGACTGAGATTGATCTCAATTACCGTACCCCCAGTAAAATCCAGTCCCCAGTTAAATCCTTTCACGGAAATGATAGCAATTGACGCTATCAAAAGCAGAAACGAAATACTAAAGGCGACGTTGTCCCAACGCATAAAGTCAATGACTCTACGACCATGGTTTAATTGTTCAACAGTATAATCCTGTGCCACAACGTGCTCCTTAAATAGACAGTTTCTTGACGCGTTTACCACCATACAGCAGGTTTACTATCGCACGAGTACCAACGATCGCGGTAAACATGGAAGTCGCAACCCCGATAGCCGTTGTGATAGCAAAGCCTTTAATAGAGCCGGTACCGACTGCATAAAGGATAATCGCTGTAATCAATGTGGTTAAGTTCGCATCAATAATACTGGAGAAGGCACCTTTATAACCTTCATGGATTGCTTGCTGTACTGAACGTCCATTACGTAACTCTTCTTTGATACGTTCGTTTATCAGTACGTTAGCATCGACCGCTACCGCAAGTGTTAAAACAATACCTGCAATACCCGGCATGGTTAGCGTTGCTCCTGGTAATAGTGACATTACCCCGACAATCAACACTAAGTTCGCCATTAATGCGGTACTCGCAATCACACCAAATTTACGATAGTAGATAATCATAAAGGCAACCGAAGCAATCAGACCCCATAAACAAGCTTCTAAGCCTTGTGTAATGTTCTGAAGACCTAAAGTTGGCCCAATGGTTCTCTCTTCAACAATTTGAATTGGTGCAATCAAAGCACCTGCGCGAAGTAATAGAGATAATTGGCGTGCTTCATTAGCGTTAGAAATTCCTGTAATACGGAAACTATTTCCTAAACGTGTTTGAATATTGGCAACGTTAATGACTTCTTCATTTTTTACCAAAATTGCACGATCATTTTCATCGCGTTTACCGCTGTCTTTATATTCTACAAAAAGCGTTGCCATCGGTTTACCGACGTTATCTTTTGTAAAATTAGACATGATAGAACCACCCGCGCTATCAAGTGAAATACTCACTTGTGGCTGACCATATTCATCAGACTGAGAAGTTGAGTCTGTAATATGATCACCCGTTAAAATAACGCGTTTGTAGAGAATTGCTGGTGCACCATCACGAGTATATTTTACTTCAGAGTCACCAGGGATACGGCCTGTTTCTAGCGCAGAAGGGTCAACAGAAGTATTCACTAAACGGAATTCTAATGTTGCAGTTGCACCTAAAATTTCTTTTGCACGAGCAGTATCTTGAATACCTGGTAATTCAACAACAATGCGATCAGCACCTTGGCGTTGAACTAATGGCTCAGCAACACCTAACTGATTCACACGGTTACGTAAAATGGTGATGTTTTGTTGTACTGCATAAGTACGTGCATCACGTAGACGTTCATCAGTGAAAATTGCTCTTAAAGCGTTATTAGCACCATCTCTAAAAATTAAATCTGGGTTACGACGAGAGAGGTAATCTGAGGCTTTAGAGCGATCATCTGAATTGCGAAAACGAACTTCAACACCATAGTTATCCGTTTTACGGATAGAAGAATACGCAATGCCTTCGTCACGTAATAAAGTACGCAGACTTTCAACATTCTGTTCCTGAAGTTTACCTAACGCAGTTTCCATATCGACTTCCATCAGGAAGTGAACACCACCACGTAAGTCTAACCCCAGTTTCATTGGCTCACCACCAACGGCTTCTAACCATTTTGGTGTTGCAGGCGCAAGGTTAAGTGCAACGACGAACTGGTCACCTAAAGCAGGTAACAACACTTCACGGGCACGTAACTGAATATCAGGGTTATTAAAACGAGCCAGAATCGCACCATTTTCGAGTGCAATTGATTTCGCTTCTATTTTTTCTTTATCTAATAAAGATCGGACTTGATCCAGTGTTTGCTCATTGGCGGCGGTTCCCCGCGCGCCAGTGATTTGAACAGCCGGATCCTCACCATATAGGTTAGGAAGTGCGTAAAGCAGACCGATGAGGATAGCGAATATCAACATCAGATACTTCCACAAAGGATAACGGTTTAGCACGGCAGTTCCCTTTTCCCTTTGGGGAAATTAAATTAAATTGCTTTCATTGTGCCTTTAGGTAACACAGCAGCAACAAAGTCACGTTTGATGGTTACTTCAGTTGTTTCATTCAGAGCAACAACGATATAGCCGTTATCTGAAACTTTAACAACACGTCCGATTAAACCGCCAGTGGTTAAGACTTCGTCACCTTTACCAATAGAGTCCATCAATTTACGATGTTCTTTAGTGCGTTTTTGCTGTGGACGTAGGATCATAAAGTAGAAAATCAGAATAAAGATCACTAACATCGGTAAAATAGACATAAAGCTAGCCTCAGGAGCCGCTTGTCCGGCAGAAGCAACAGCATCAGAAATGAAAAAACTCATTCACTTTTCCTCATTGTTGTCGATATCGACGATATTCAAATAATAAGCCCAATATCATACACAGAATTGGGCTTTGTCGTATACATTAATCACACTTACTTGTGCTGCTATTTAACGCTGGAACGGGTTTTCCGATACGCTCGTAGAATTCATGAACAAACTCTTCAAAGCGACCATCTTCAATCGACTGACGAATTTCAGCCATGAGACGCTGATAATAGCGTAAGTTGTGAATTGTATTCAGCCTTGCACCTAAAATTTCATTACAGCGATCAAGGTGATGCAAGTAAGCGCGGCTATAATTTTTACATGTATAGCAATCACAATGTTCATCTAACGTTGATGTATCTGAACGATGTTTTGCATTACGAATCTTAACGACACCATTGGTCACAAAAAGATGACCATTTCGTGCATTTCGTGTTGGCATCACACAGTCAAACATATCGATACCACGACGAACACCTTCAACTAAATCTTCTGGCTTGCCAACACCCATTAAATAACGCGGTTTATCCGCCGGAATTTGTGGGCAAACATGCTCTAAAATACGATGCATATCTTCTTTTGGCTCACCGACAGCAAGGCCGCCGACAGCGTAACCATCAAAACCAATTTCGACTAGTCCTTTTACGGATATATCACGTAAATCTTCGTAAACACCGCCTTGAATAATGCCGAATAATGAATTTTGGTTATTTAACTCATCAAAGCGCTGACGACTACGTTTTGCCCAACGTAATGACATCTCCATTGAGTTTTTCGCATAATCCCAATCTGAAGGATATGGCGTACACTCATCAAAAATCATCACGATATCAGAGCCAAGGTCGTATTGGATTTCCATCGATTTTTCAGGGCTTAAGAAAATCTTTTCCCCATTAATCGGGTTACGAAAATGAACACCCTCTTCTTTAATTTTACGCATTGCGCCTAAACTAAAGACTTGGAAACCGCCAGAGTCCGTTAAAATCGGACCTTTCCATTGCATAAAATCATGTAAATCACCATGTAACTTCATGATTTCTTGACCTGGGCGTAACCACAAATGGAAGGTATTACCTAACAGAATTTGAGCACCTGTTGCTTGTACTTCTTCAGGTGTCATTCCTTTCACAGTACCGTAAGTACCAACAGGCATAAATGCGGGTGTTTCAACAACACCACGTTCAAAAATAAGGCGACCACGACGTGCATTGCCATTAGTCGTTTGTAATTCGTATTTCACACATCCTCCGAGCACCAGAAAAACAGTCTAATGCATAATAAAAAAACAGCACATTCTAAACATTTGTTAGACAGCTGTATATGTTACATCAATAAAAACCCGTGTTTAGTCAAGCTCATCGGGGGTTAATAATGACATAACAGTACTCTCAACATAAAAAACAGACTAAAAACGATAAATTCTGATTATATATCTAAGTTATATTCCAACTTTTTCATCAATGGCTAATGGATTACGCGTAATAAACATCGCATCACCATAGCTAAAGAAGCGATATTGTTGTTCAACCGCTTCTTTATAAGCATTCATGGTATTTTTATATCCCGCAAATGCAGATACCAGCATAATCAATGTTGATTCGGGTAAATGGAAGTTGGTAATTAATGCATCAATAACTTGGTAGTTATAACCTGGATAAATAAAAATCTGAGTATCATCAAAGAAAGGCGCAATCAGCGCATTTTTAGTGGCATTTGCAGCACTTTCTAATGAACGAACAGAGGTTGTACCTACTGCAATAACACGGTTACCACGCGCTTTACAGGCTAATACTGCATCAACCACATCTTGTGGTACTTCTGCGTATTCAGAATGCATCGTGTGTTCTTCGATATTATCAACACGTACAGGTTGGAAGGTTCCTGCGCCAACATGTAGTGTAACAAACGCCATCTCAACCCCTTTTTCTTTTAAGGCTTGAAGTAATGGCTCATCAAAGTGTAATCCTGCTGTTGGTGCAGCAACAGCACCGGGACGCTCATTATAAACCGTTTGATAAAGCTCCTTATCAGACTCTTCATCAGGACGATCAATATAAGGAGGCAATGGCATATGTCCAATGCTGTTGAGGATAGTAAGTACATCTCGCTCATCATCAAAACGAATTTCAAAAAGTGTATCGTGACGCGCTACCATTGTAGCTTGAACACTTTCGTCTTCACCAAGAATAAGAGCAGCCCCCTCTTTGGGTGATTTTGATGCTCTTACATGAGCTAAAACACGATGCTCATCAAGCATGCGTTCAACCAATACCTCAATTTTACCACCAGAGGCTTTACGTCCGTATAATCGCGCTGGGATAACTCGCGTATTGTTAAATACTAATAAGTCTCCCGCATTCAATTTATCTAAAACATCAGTAAAAACATCATGTGATAATGAACCCGTTGTGCCATCAAGAGATAACAAGCGGCAACCACTACGTTGCGGCTGAGGATAGTGAGCAATCAAGGCTTCAGGTAGTTCAAATCGAAAATCTGATACACGCATAATTAAACAGCTATATTGATAAAAAACAGGCGGACTAGTCTAGTGCTGCGAGCTAATCAGTGCAACAAAGAAGCTCTTTTTTATTTAAAAAGCGTTATGATACTGAGATGAACTATCTTGCTCACTTACACCTCGCCTTCAGAGCCAAAAGCTCCCTATTAGGCAATATGATGGCTGATTACGTCAAAGGCACGCCGAGCTCTGATTACAGCTCAGCTGTGGTTGAGGGTATTCGTATGCACAGACGTATTGATGTGCTAACTGATACGCATCCTTTAGTAAAAGAAGCGCGTTTACTTTTTCCAGCAGAATATCGTCGAGTTGCCCCCATTACATTAGATGTTTTTTGGGATCACTTTCTATCGTTAAATTGGTCGAGATTTGAACCAGATATGCCGCTAACGGAGTTTGTCACACACACTCGAAAGATTATTGAACCCGATCTATGGAAAACACCCGATAAATTTCAAGAGCTCAACGAATATTTATGGTCACAATCTTGGCTTATTCGCTATGCAGATACGGCTTATATTGAACAAACACTAAAAGGAATGGCTCGTCGCAGACCCCGTTTAAGTGCCCTTGCGGGTTCTTATATTGCGCTTGAGACTCATTACAACGAACTCAACGAGATTTTTTGGCAGTTTTATCCACAATTGCTAGAAAGAGCACAACAACATCGGTTGAATGACTGATACATTTACACCTGTTTTTTTAATTCATCTTTTTGTCATGCTTTAGTATTACACTCGTTATATCAATAAGATATTTAGCTTTACTCTCACTTTATTGGTAACGATTTGTTAACAAGCGTGGTATTCATTTCCAAAGTTGATTAGAATGAATCGTTATACAAGGAGTCATAAATAATCCTACTTTATTGTATTAAGTTAATAGTTATAATCTATCAAATAGATTGTTCTGTTTAACTTTATCAATAGCGATTGATTATTTATGCTGTATGCATCATTTAAAAACAGGGTACATACTCTGCATTATTCGAAGTGTAGCTAGATGACTAGCGCGAATGAACGCAGTCAACAACGCTACAACTTGAAGTATAACGAGGCTCTTACTCTAAATAATTCGAGGTGTAGCTAGGCGACAAGTGAGTGAGTCACTAGGAGCATACAAAAGTATGTGACTAGCGCGAATGAACGCAGTCAACAACGCTACAACTTGAAGTATGACGAGTATAAATACCCTTAACTCTTTCAATCTACAGGAGTACATTATGGTTCTGGTTACTCGTAAAGCCCCTGATTTCACTGCTTCAGCTGTTCTTGGTAACGGTGAAATTGTTAATGATTTCAACCTGCATTCATTTATCAAAGGCAAACCTGCCGTTATTTTCTTCTGGCCAATGGATTTCACCTTTGTTTGCCCTTCAGAGCTGATTGCTTTTGATCACCGTTTTGAAGAGTTCCAAAAACGTGGCGTTGAAATTATCGGCGTTTCAATGGACTCTGAATTTGTTCATAACGCATGGCGTAAAACAGCTATCGATGATGGTGGTATCGGTGAAGTAAGATACCCAATGGTTGCTGATATCAAACATGACATCATCAAAGCATACGGTATTGAACATCCAGAAGCAGGTGTTGCACTGCGTGGTTCATTCCTGATTGACAAAGAAGGTGTTGTTCGTCACCAAGTTGTTAACGATCTGCCATTAGGTCGTAATATCGACGAAATGATCCGTATGGTTGACGCACTGCAATTCCACGAAACACACGGTGAAGTTTGCCCAGCGCAGTGGGAAAAAGGTCAAGAAGGTATGGGCGCATCTCCAGATGGCGTAGCTAAATATCTGAAACAAAACTCTAGCAAACTGTAATATTTCCGCTATTTCACTTAATGAAATAGCTTAAAACAGTAAGCAAAAGAATAAATTAAAGCCCGCGAAAGCGGGCTTTTTTGTTGGTTACAACAAATTTAGTCATAAGCATTAATCAGCTTAATAAAACATAATCTGACTATTTGCCTGCTTAAAGATGATTTTGTGATCGTCAAACCAAAAAAAACGCACCTCACTAATAACCACTTCCTATACTTATTGTTATGCAATTGTTAATTCACATTAATAACAGCATACAACCTCTTATCTTTATATCTATTCACTTAAAATAATTCCTTGTTATTGCTGGAGATAATAATGATTACAATAAAAAGAACTCACCTGCTGTTACTCACTGCTCTTTTTTCACATTCACTCTATGCCGCTTATGAGCCAGCCGTTGAAGCACAAAACGGCATGGTGGTTTCCTCACAACATTTAGCCTCTCAAGTAGGTAGCGATATTTTACAAAAAGGAGGTAATGCAATAGATGCGGCTGTTGCTGTTGGCTATGCACAAGCTGTGGTAAATGCTTGTTGTGGCAATATTGGTGGCGGTGGTTTTATGACCATCCACCTTGCTGATGGCACAAATACCTTTATTAATTTTAGGGAAACAGCCCCTGCGACGGCGTCTAAAAATATGTATTTAGATAAAGAGGGTAACCTAATTAAAGATGCCAGTTTATATGGTTATCTTGCATCTGGTGTACCTGGTACAGTCAAAGGACTCGATGCTGCATTGGAAAAATATGGCTCACTTTCACGTCAAGAAGTGATGGCTCCTGCGATTAAACTCGCAAGAGAAGGTTATATTTTAACGCGTGCTGATACTGATGTATTAGAAACCACCACCGAGCGCTTTAAACAAGATCCCGAATCAGCAAAAATCTTCTTAAGACCTGATGGTACACCATGGCAACCCGGTGATCGCCTTATTCAAACTGACTTAGCCAATACACTTGAACTTATCGCCAACCAAGGTGCTGATGCATTTTACCAAGGAGAGATCCCTAAAAAAGTTGAAGAAGCCTCAAAGCAGCATAATGGTATGTTAACTCAAGAAGATTTTGCTAATTTTACTATCACAGAAACCAAACCTATCACCTGTACTTACCGAGGTTATGAGTTTATTTCTGCACCACCGCCAAGTTCAGGCGGCGTCACTATCTGCCAAACACTGAATATTTTGGAAGGTTATGATCTTAAATCGATGGGCTTTAACTCGGCTGAATATGTTCATACTCTTACAGAAGCTATGCGTCATGCTTATATGGACAGAAACACGTTTCTTGGTGATCCTCAATTTATTAAAAATCCAACAGAAAAGTTATTAAGTAAAACCTATGCCACAGAGCTTCGCCAACAAATTAACCCCAATAAAGCAACACCATCAGAAAATGTACAACCCGGTATTACACCTCATGAAAGCCCTGAAACAACACACTACTCTGTTATTGATAAAGCGGGTAATGCGGTTTCAACAACCTATACCATTAATGGTCGCTTTGGCGCTGTCGTGATTGCACCAAAAACAGGCTTTTTCCTTAATAATGAAATGGATGACTTCACTACTAAAGTCGGCGAAAAAAATCTCTATGGTTTAGTGCAAGGTGAACGCAATAGTATCGCACCATTAAAACGTCCATTGTCGTCAATGAGCCCAACCATTGTGACTAAAGAAGGTAAACCTTTTTTAATTTTAGGATCACCGGGAGGTTCACGTATTATTTCAATTACGTTGCAAACGGCACTCAATATCATTGAATTTGGTATGCCACCACAAGAAGCGGTTAATAGCCCTCGTATTCATCATCAATGGCTACCTGATGAGGTCTATTATGAGCAACGAGGGTTATCAAAAGACACCTTAGAGAAACTCTCCGCCATGGGCTATAAGATGGTAGAACAAACGCCATGGGGTGCTGCTGAGCTAATTATGATAGGACTACCCGGTGAAAAAGGTGTTATTCCAGCGTCTTCTGGCAATGATTCCGCGGTTTCCGGTGCTGTACGTGAAGGTTATCTTTATGGCTCAAATGATGTTCGTCGCCCAGCAGGTAAAGCCGTGGGTTACTAACCATAAAATCACATGATACAACTGACAAAAGAGACCTTCTCTTACTTAGATAAGGTCTCTTTTTTTATAAAAATGATCTAGCCATGGTTTTACAATTAATTAATATATTATTTAATTAATAATTATCAATGCACTAATTTAATAATCTATTTTATTTGAATCAAATATCAATTTATAAATTAAATAGCCAAATAAAGATAAATTAAGAACAAACGCAGCTTTAATTCCATTTCAATAATAGAATGTATATAAATAGCATTCATTCTCTTTTTTAAATGAAGATTATAATAATAATCATTTAATTAAATTAAAATAATCATACCTATTCTTTTAATTTCTATGATGACAGTCACAGTATAATTTTTTTAATACCCACACTATCAAAATGGATATTAAGAAAACCTCAAAAATCATAGGTAACACATTGTAAATACAAATATTTAACAAAGTGAAAAATAATATCTTCAGTCATAAAAAGTGCTAAAAGCCATAATATATCTTCTAACGATAGCGTTATTATATTTTTTATATAACGAATTGCAAGCAGATTAAATAAAGCATTTATCATCACAACTTATTTCTTATTTAAATTAGTTAAGCGGAGATAAATATTAATGTCTGATAAACATCATCGTCCGATATTAGATGTCGGACTATCAAGACTTGAGTTTCTGCGAATATCCGGTAAAGGGCTGGCAGGGATCACAATAGCGCCCGCATTGCTTTCTCTTTTAGGCTGTAAGCAAGAAGAAATAGACAACGGAATAATTCAGCTCACGACAACACCAAAAGGCGTATTAGTCACGAATAGAGCCCGTTGTACAGGCTGTCACCGTTGTGAAACTGCTTGTACGACATGGAATGATGGTAGTGTTGGCTCCTTCTTCTCTCGTACCAAAATACACCGCCATTTCTATTTTGGTGATAAAGGCATCGGTTCAGGCGGTGGTCTTTATGGCGATTTAAACTTTACAACGGATACTTGTCGCCAATGTAAAGATCCTGAATGTATGAAAGTCTGCCCAGTAAAAGCTATCCGTTATCAAGAAGAGTTCGGTTGTATTGTCGTTGATACGCGCCGCTGTATTGGTTGCGCTGCATGTACAACAGCTTGTCCGTGGATGATGGCAACCGTCAATCCACAAACTAAAAAATCCGGCAAATGCAATTTATGTGGTGAGTGTGCATCAGCGTGCCCAACAGGTGCACTGCATATTATTGAATGGAAAGAAATTACCGTTTGATAGCAAGAAAATGCAATCACTTCACTGAACCACATTTAGATTAGGAAGCAATATTATGATTAACGGCTGGACTGGAAATATTCTAAGAATTAATTTAACTACCGGTGCCATATCCCGCTCAAGCTCAAGCAAATATAAATCACTGATTGGTGGTATGGGATTTGGCTATAAAATCATGTACGAAGAAGTCGCACCTGGCGTTAAACCTTTTGATGAAGAGAACAAAGTTGTCTTTGCAGTAGGTCCTTTAACCGGCTCTGGTGCACCTTGTAGTTCTCGCGTCAATATCACCTCTCTTTCTACGTTTACACGTGGAAACCTTGTCGTTGATGCACATATGGGTGGTTTTTTTGCTGCATGGATGAAATTTGCAGGCTATGACGCTCTGATTATAGAAGGTAAATCAGATAAACCCGTTTGGATCCATATCGATGATGATGAAGTCTCTATTGAAGACGCTTCTTTCTTATGGGGTAAAGGTGTTCGTCAAACTACTGAAGAGCTTTGTGCACAAACAAGCCCTGAAGCTTGTGTAGCCGCAATTGGTCCTGCAGGTGAAAACTTAGTGCCACTTTCCGGTATTATTAATAGCCGTAACCACAGTGGTGGTGCGGGTGTTGGTGCAGTCTTAGGCTCTAAACAATTAAAAGCAATTGTTGTTGAAGGAAGCCGTGGCGTTAATGTTGCCGATCGTAAAGCGTTAAAAGAACTTAACGACTATATGATGACACAACTGATTGGCTCGAATAACAACCACGTAGTACCAAGTACACCACAATCTTGGGCTGAATATTCGCATCCTGGCTCTCGCTGGACGGCTCGTAAAGGGCTTTTCTGGGGGGCTGCTGAAGGGGGTCCTATCGAGACAGGTGAAATTCCTCCTGGTGATATCAACACCGTTGGTTTTAGAACCATGAAATCGACCTTTGACCTTGGACCAGAAGCTGAAGAATACACCGTAAAAATGGGGGGGTGTCACTCTTGCCCTATTCGTTGTATGGCACAACTTAATGTTCCACAAGCAAAAAAATTTGGTGTACCGCAAACAGGGGGTAATACCTGCGTTGCAAACTTTGTCCATACGACTATTTTCCCTAATGGTCCAACGGATGTAGAGAAAAAAGGTGATGGTAACGTAGTCGGTAATCTAGTCGGTCTTAATATTTTTGATGATATGGGCTTATGGTGTAACTACGGTCAACTTCATCGTGACTTTACTTATTGCTATACCCATGGTGTCTTTAAACGTGTTCTTTCTGAAGAAGAGTACAACGATATTCCTTGGGATAAACTTGAAGCAGGCAGCCCTGAGTTTATTAAAGATTTCTACTATCGCTTAGCACATCGTAAAGGTGAGTTTAGCCACCTTGCTGATGGCTCTTACCTGATTGCACAGCGCTGGAATTTAGGTGATGAATACTGGAGCAATAAGAAAAATAAACTCTGGTCACCAATGGGATTCCCAATCCACCACGCTAACGAAGCCTCCGCACAAGTGGGTTCTATCGTTAACTGTATGTTTAACCGCGATGCGATGACGCATACCCATATCAACTACATTGGTAGTGGATTGCCGCTGAAATTACAAAAAGAGATCGCCGCAGAACTGTTTGGTTCAGGTGATGCCTTTGACGAAACCAAAAACTATACCCCTATTAACAAAGCTAAGATTGCTTACACCAAATGGACACTGTTACGTAGCTGCTTACATGATGCCGTCACACTTTGTAACTGGGTATGGCCAATGACTGTTTCACCACACAAAAGCCGTAACTATCGTGGTGATTTAGAAATGGAAGCCAAATTCTTTACGGCAATTACTGGCGAGCCAACCACATCAAAAGATTTAGATTTAGCGTCAGAACGTATTTTCACCTTACACCGCGCTTATACCGTTAAGTTAATGAACACCATGGATATGCGTAATGAACATGACCAAATTTGTTCATGGGTATTTGATAAAGATCCTGATATTGCTGTCTTTAGTGAAGGCACTGACAAAATGGACAGAGAAGATATGCAACTTTCTCTCACCATGTTCTATGAAGAAATGGGCTGGGATCCACAATTAGGCTGTCCAACCAAAGCAACATTAGTTCGTTTAGGGCTGCAAGATGTTGCTGACGATTTAGCGTCTCGTGGTTTATTACCAAGTTAATAGGTAAAAGAAGGAGATCATGATGAGTAAACAGAGTGCATCGGCTTCTATACCACTTGATATCGCTGATGGTGATGTTTTAGCAGAACAACCGGATATCTCTCGTCGTCGCTGGTTACTTCCATTATCAGAACAAGGTGTTGGCATTTCATCCAATACCTCAACTGAAACGGATAAAGAAACGCCGGCAGAGCTTCCTGAATTATCTGCTGAACAACATTTAGCGAATGCGATACGTCAATGTTCAAAGGAAGGTGAACTTTTAGCCATTTCAACGCTGTTTGAAGCGCCTTATTCATTAACAGATGAAGATATCGCGCAATTAAAAACAGCATTAAATAGCGATGAGTTTCTCGATATCGCCCATTTAAGTCTCAATGAACAAGATTATTTCTACTCAACTGATTTTATGTCAGATAACTATGCACAACTGCAATTACTGAATCGCCATGCTGATATTTGTACTGCAATTGCCGGCGTTGTGCGTTTTGAGTGTGAAACTTATCCGCGTCCATTGAAACAGAGCATGTTGATGGCTGAGCCTTTTAAATATGAGGCTTCAGAAATTGAAGATGCACTGCTACTGATGAAAACCCATCCTGACTTTCAGGATATTCAACACGTTTTTGCCTCAAATGATGCCCCTTATCTCTTTAGTAACACACTAATGAGTTATGGCAAGGCGAGAGGCTTAACTGAATGGCTAGAGGTAGAACAATATGAAAATCCTTAATCTTGTTCTTTCTTATAGCCCCAAAGTCCTATGGGTTTCACAACATCATCAGACAGAGGAGCAAAAATAATGCGTGTTTCTCGCCGTAAATTTGTAGCAGGCATGGGATCGGTGATTTTTTTCAGTGCACCACTAGGAAGTGCGCTTGCAGCAACTGCAGAAAAAAAACCAATCCGCTATGCCATGATCCATGACGAAACGCTATGTAATGGTTGTAATATTTGTGCCACAGCATGCCGTAGACTCAATAAAGTGCCAGTAGGTATGGCTCGTATGGATATTGCTCATATTCCATTAAGCCTAAAAGAAGACAACGATCAATATCATTTCTTCCGTCACTCTTGTCAGCAATGTGAAGATGCACCTTGTATCACCGTTTGCCCAACAGGTGCTTCTTGGCGTGATGAATCTAATGGCATTGTGCGAGTGGAAAAAGAGAAGTGTATTGGTTGTAGTTACTGCATACCAGCATGCCCTTATCAGGTTCGTTATCTTAATCCTGTCACTCATGTCGCGGATAAATGTGATTTTTGTCTTGAATCACGCTTACAAAAGGGATTTCCACCGATTTGTGTCAGTGCTTGTCCACAAAATGCCTTGTTATTTGGTAGAGAAGATAGTCCTCAAATCCAAGAATGGCTCAAAACACATGATTACTATATCTATCAGTTAGATGGTGCGGGTAAACCACATCTCTATCGCCGTGTAGGGCCTCATGCACAAGAGGGGGGTAAAGTATGAGTGTCGTTAATATCATGCCAAATGCCGATCAATTCCAAGCTACATTAAAAGAGTATGTTTTAATATATACCCCTGACTATTTACCACTTTGGCTAATTGTTGCAGGCGTACTCTTTATCGGCATGCTTTTTGTGCTCTCGCTTCATGGTTTTTTGCGTTATCGCTTTGCAACACCACATGGCGATGCCCATAAAGAAGAGCGGCTCTATCTTTACTCAAAAGCTGTTCGTTTATGGCACTGGAGTAATGCGTCTTTATTTATTTTATTACTCTTAAGTGGTGGTATTAACCATTTCGCCCTACTTTCAGCTCACGATACGGCATTGCTGGTGAATCTACATGCTATCTGTGGTTATCTACTTTTAGTTTGTTGGTTAGCCTTTGTATTGATTAACCTTGTTGGTGGAAATGGTAAATTTTACCGCATTGATGGCAAAAACTGGTTTCAACGTGCTTTTATGCAAACACGTTTTTACCTCTATGGCATCATTAAAGGTGAAGATCATCCTTTTCCTGCCACAACGTCGGTAAAATTTAATCCATTACAACAAATGGCTTATTTAGGTGTGATGTATGGCTTAGTACCACTATTATTGATTACAGGTGTTTTGTTACAGCAACCTGAATTAATTCCAGCAGATGCCATTATATTTAAAGCGTGGTTATTAGTTGCGCATCAAATCTTAGCCGTCTGTAGTGTCTTTTTTATCTGTGGTCACCTTTATTTATGTACAACAGGTAGAACACCGTTTCAAACATTCCGCAGTATGGTTGACGGTTATCATCGACACTAATTAAGGAGCTTATATGTCTGTACCTTCAGAGGAAAATATTACATTAACAAAAGAAGACTTGCGCCAATTGCATGTTTCGACATCGCTATACCGCTGGTTTCTTAAATATTTTCCTCATGGAGGAACTTACAGCGCTATCCATGCTGAGTTGATAAAACAGCGTCGCACAGAGTGGATAGAGAGCCTTATTCAATATATTTATCTACGTCATTTTAGCAGCGCTTCCTTTGCCCAACAGGAACAAGAAGTGATGGAAAACATCTTGATCCTGTTAGGCAATGAACAGCAACAAGGTATTACGCTACAGCGATTGCCTTATCATGCGAATATTCCTTGTGCCGAAAATATTCAATTTTCTACCGAATGGCATCAACTCGTACTAAAAAGTCAGCAAATTAGCACCAGCTTAGCGCTATGTGGCAGTAATAACATTGTTGCTTTTTCAGGTGATGAAAACAGCATTGCCAATACTGGCTATGGTAATCAACTAATGAATACCGGATTTGCAGGCAAAGTAAGTAATACTGGAAATCAGTGTCGAATTGGCAGCTTAGGAGGTCGTTCTCGTCTTTGTAATAGCGGCAATGATGTTAAAATTTACGCTTCAGGTAATGGTGTTCATATTGCCAATAGTGGTATGCGTAATTTTATTACCGCATCTCAATCACGAGCCAAAGTCACCAATACTGGCGATTTAGCGCAAATTAATCTTGCAGGCGAGAATTCTGTTGCGATCAATACGGGTGATAACTGCAAAATAACAGTTTCAGGTAATAATAGTATCTGTATTTCAACTGGCAGTATTCACCAATTTTGCCTAGGAAAAGGGGGAAGTGCCGTGATTGCTTATCACGATGGAGAGCGCACTCGCTTTAAAATTTTCTATGAAGGTGAAGACGGTGTTGAAGCAGGCATTCACTATTATTTAGATGAAAACCAGCAACCTATTGCACAAAAAACAGAGACTTTATCAACTCACTAAGTGTGATTGATAAGGTGATTTTCAGTATTTCCCACCAATCTATCTCAAAACAAAATAGACACCATAGTGTCCAAAATAGCTATTTTTTGCTATAATTGGACACTATGGTGTCTATTTATGGAGCGGGTATGAAATTTTCATTACTGACCGATTTAGATGTGAGTTGGGCATTTGCTACTCATTTACGTAAGCTTCGTGAAAAAGAAAAATGGTCACGCGAACAACTTGCCGAACGCAGTACTGTCCCGGCATCAACGATTAAAAAATTTGAGTTACAAGGTAAAATTTCATTACGTCAACTACTGCTGCTTTGGCAATGCCTTGATGATTTAAATAATCTTTATGCCGTTGTTGACCCTAAAAAAGTCAATAAGCCTCGTATGCCAAGAACGATTGAGGAGGTATTGCAAGATGAGTTTTAAACCAATAAAAAAGGGAAACTTTCGTTTCCCTTTTTACATTTAAATCAGTGTGCTTTATTGCTTATTTAGTCACTTCGGTATGAAGCACTTTTTTGTGATGTGAACCGACAACTTTGTCATAAATACCACAGACCACAATGGTAATAAGAACAGGAATTAACCACGCTAAACCTTGCTCGCTTAATGGTAATTTTGCAGCCCATTCTGGTAATAAATGTTTTAAGTGTTCTGAGGCTTTTATTGCATCAAAGATACCAAAAAACAGGCTTACCGCCATTGCTGGTGCGATAATACGACTTGAGTTATTCCATAAACGTAATGTGAAGCTCATTAAAATTATCACAATACAAGGCGGATAAATCATAATCAGCACTGGAATTGAAAACTCAATTAATTTACTTAATCCTAAGTTTGATACCACCGCCGAGAAGATCGCCAGAATTAATACCAAAGCACGATAAGAAATCGGTAAATAACGGCTAAAGAATTCAGCACAAGCACAGGTCAAACCAACCGCAGTAACCATACAGGCTAAGAAAATCAACAGTGCTAAGAAGAAACTACCGAAGTTACCAAAGGTATACTGAACATAAGCATGAAGGATATCAGCACCGTCTTGTGCTGCTGGAATAATACTGCCACTTGCAGAGCCAAGTTTAAATAAGCTCAAGTAAATCCCAGTTAATAACACACCGGCAATAATACCTGCCCACATAGTATAACGAGTCAGTAGTGATGAATTCTCTATGCCACGAGAACGTGCAGCATTAACAATCACAATACCAAATACCATTGCACCCAACGTATCCATGGTGAGATAACCATTAATAAATCCTTGGGTGAATGCCATATCTTGATAAGCTTGTGTTGCAGGGATTGGTGTGCCTGCTGGCCAAAATATTGCGGCTAAACCTAATGCGGCGAGAGCTAAAATTTTAATCGGTGCGAGGATATGCCCAACACTATCAAGCAATTTACCAGGGTAAAGCGAAATACCAATAACAATGACAAAGTAGACAACGCTATAAATCAGCAAGGCTATTTCCGTATCGCCCACTAAGGGTGCAATACCCACTTTAAAAGAGACCGTTGCAGTACGTGGTGTTGCAAAAAGAGGACCTACAGCAAGATAAGCAATAACGGCGAGTAAAAGCCCCATTGGCTTACCAATTGGCGTGCTGAGAGCTTCAATTCCCCCCCCTACTTTCGCCAATGCAACCACGGTTAATACAGGAAGACCTACCCCTGTAATCAAAAAGCCAAGTGCCGCAGTCCAAACAAACTCACCTGACTGCAAACCTACCATTGGAGGAAAAATGATATTCCCAGCACCAACAAATAGTGCAAATGTCATAAATCCTAATGCCAGAATATCTCTGGAAGTTAATCGATGTGTCATAATTTTTGTTAATATATCGCTGCAAAATTGGTTAAATCACATTAACAACTAAATGGTTAATGAAACATAAAATCAACAATATCTATTTAATAAAATACAATTGCTATTTAGGATAATATCCATAAATAATCATTTAATGCAGAACAATTATGCTTTAAATAGAAAAAATCGCCGATAACTGCATACAAGTAAAACTTTTATAATGAAAAAAGGCAATAGCCAATCCAAAAACCAGAATAATCATCTAAACTCTATTTCATAGATAGTTATTACTATCATATATCATCGAATATCCCCGATATGATTTGCGTATTTTTTCATCATTAATGACCAATAAAACACTCAATTAAAGTTCTCATTAATTAAGAATATTAAAATTTAACGCTACGATATTAAATTTTCTTGATATTGAAGGCAGGTGATATTCACAAAAAAAAGCCTTTAAAACTTACGATGAAAAGCAAGCAATAAAGACTTTTTAGCGACAAAATAGCGTCTAATGCTATTTTTATTTGATACTATCTTTGGCAAATAAAAGCGTTTGAGGAAGAATAAACGAGAAAGTACTTCCTCTTCCTACTTTGCTCTCAATATTTAGCTGTGAATGGTGATGTTGAAGTGATTTTTTAACTATCGCTAACCCTAATCCTGTACCGCCAGTATGACGAGAACGGGCTTTATCAACGCGATAAAAACGCTCGGTTAAACGAGTGAGATGTTCGGCACTAATACCAGTACCATTATCTGACACACTAAACAGCATACCTTGTGGAATTTTTTTCCATTCAACGTTGATTGTTGTGCCTTCAGGTGTGTGGTTGATTGCGTTATAAACTAGATTAGAAACCGCGCTACGTAGCTGCTCTTCATTTCCTCGCACTGCCCAATGATTATCAATATCAAAGATAATATTATGCTGCCCTTGGCTTAATGAATTTGCTTCTTGTTGCACGACAGACAAAATAGTAGGGATATCAACAACGGTATTTAAATCAATATGTGGCGCAGATTCAATGCGTGATAGCTGTAAAAGCTGTTGAACCAAAATATCCATGCGCTTTGCTTGTTCTTGCATGGTAGAGATAGCTTTATGTTCTCTCGGATTTTCTATTGCACCCTCTTCCATCATTTCAAGGTAGCCTTGAATAACCGTTAAAGGTGTTCGTAATTCATGGCTGACATTGGCAAAAAAATCACGGCGAGCATTCTCTAGTTTGTTCTTTTCGGTAACATCTCTTGCAACCATTAAGCGTTGATCTTCACTGTATGGCATGATCCTAAACTCAACAATAGCGCCATTATTAAGTGATATCGTTAAAGGACGACTAAAATCAGCAACCGTAAAATAGTGCAAGAAATCAGGGTAACGCAGTAAATTAAAGATATTTTGCCCATTATCTTCGGGCCAACGGAATCCTAAAAGATGTTGCGCTAAGCTGTTACACCAGAAAATATTACCTTCATTAGTCATCATCACTACTGCATCAGGTAAACTTTCTGCTCCACTACGAAAACGCTTAATTAACTCACCTAACTCTCGGCGACGTTTACGGTTACGTTGTTGTGTTTGTCGAATACCATAAAAAATAGGTTCCCAGCCTCCTCTACCTTCAGGAGGTAATATTGATCTATCTAGCCATAACCATTTAGATAACTTCAACAAATTATAAGCATGCCACACAAGGGCACTAAGTAGCGAAGCCACCAGCAACCAAGGAAGATGACCAATAAAAAGTGACAATATAAAGGCAGGTAAACAAAATAGACACAGCCCCCATACGAGGGCTTTCCACGATAGTCGTTCTAACACCTGACGATTACTCCCATATTGACTCAGAAACGGGCAGAGAATCGATATCCCGTTCCGCGTACCGTTTGTATCATTCTGTCATGTCCATCTTGTTCTATTGCTTTACGTAATCGACGGATATGAACATCAACGGTTCGGTCTTCGACATAAACATTGGTTCCCCAAACATAGTTTAATAGCTGTTCTCTGCTATACACGCGTTCAGGATGTGTCATAAAAAAGTGCAGGAGCTTAAATTCTGTTGGTCCCATATCTATCGGCTTATCTTGGCTTGTTACTCGGTGCGATACGGGATCAAGATTTAATCCATTAAATTCAATCAGATCTTCAGCCGACATCGGTGATAAACGTCGTAAAATTGCTTTTACTCGTGCAACTAACTCTTTAGGTGAAAAAGGTTTAATAACATAATCATCAGCACCGGTTTCTAGCCCTTTGACTTTATCTTCTTCCTCACCTTTTGCAGTTAACATAATAATAGGAATATCGCGGGTATTGCTTTCCCGTTTCATCTGCTTTATTACCTGCAATCCTGATCCACCTGGGATCATCCAATCTAATAAAACCAGATCAGGGTAAGGATCGATAAGAAAACTCAGTGCAGAATCGTAATCTTCTGCTTCAATGGGTTGAAATCCATTTTGTTCAAGCACAAAACAGATCATCTCTCGAATTGCGGTTTCATCTTCAACAACAAGAATACGCCTTGCCATACTCTATCCTGTGTAATTTATATAGAGGGTCATAATGATTATGAGGCACTTTTATGACAGATTTATGACTAACCATGACATTACTGGAATACGTGAGTGTTGTTAAGGTAAATAATACAAAATAGGGTGAAAATTCACGCCAAAAAGAGGGGCTAACACACGCTTTTCACTAAAAAAGCGAGGTGCGCTATACTCTTTGCTAGATTAAAAAGAGGAATGGTAATGCGGATTATTCACACATCAGACTGGCACTTAGGGCAATATTTTTTTACCAAAAGCCGTACGCAGGAACATCAACAGTTTCTTGATTGGTTATTGGAACAGATTAGTCACTATCAGGTAGATGCGCTTATTGTTGCGGGTGATATTTTTGATACAGGCTCACCACCTAGCTATGCCAGAGAACTTTATAACCGCTTTGTTGTTGCTGTTAGAGACACACAATGCCAGCTTATTATTTTGGGTGGTAATCATGATTCTGTAGCGACATTAAATGAATCAAAATCACTATTAGCATGTTTAAATACCACGGTTATCGCAAATGTACATCATGATGACCCCCTAGCACCTCTTATTCTTAATCAAAAAGATAACACTCCGGGTGCGCTACTTTGTGCCATTCCTTATTTACGTCCTAGAGATATGATAACCAGTCAAAGCGGGCAATCAGGGGCACAAAAACAGACTGCGTTAAAAGACGCAATCGCGGCTTATTATCAGAGCCAATATCAAGATGCTGTTACATTGCGTAACCAATTAAAAGTCGCTATTCCGATTATCGCAACTGGGCATCTCACAACAGTAGGCGCCAGTGTTAGCGATTCTACTCGTGAAATTTATATTGGTACTTTAGATGCCTTTTCTGCGACATTATTTCCTGAATTTGATTATATTGCACTGGGGCATATTCACCGCCCTCAAGTCGTCAATAAATCAGAACATATTCGTTATAGTGGTGCGCCTATTCCATTAAGTTTTGATGAGAGCGGGCAACAAAAAAGTATCTGCCTTATCGATTTTGAACAGGGCAAATTATCCCAATTGACGCTGTTACCTATTCCTGAGTTTCAAATTTTACGCACCATAGCGGGCTCACTTGAAGAGATAGCCACACAATTAACCAAACTGAGTAAGCAGTATCAAGGGCAAAACACCACAATTTGGCTGGATATTGAAGTAGCTACACAAGACTACCTCAGCGATATTCAAAGCCGTATTCAAGCGCTAACAGATAACCCACTCTTTGATGTAGTTTTATTAAGAAGAGCCAAACAACAACGCAGCGCACTCACTCAAGATGAAAAAGAGACACTCTCAGAACTCTCAGTGTATGACGTTTTTGACAGACGCTTAGCGCAATATGACATTGAAGATCCGCAAAAAAAACAGCAGTTAAAAACGCTGTTTAAGCAAGCCGTTGAGATGGCAGAACAAGAGGATAATAAAGAAGCATAATGAAAATCTTAAGTCTGCGTTTTAAAAATATAAACTCGCTAAAAGGCGAGTGGAAAATCGATTTTTGCCAAGAGCCTTTTGTCAGCAATGGCTTATTTGCTATTACAGGTCCTACTGGGGCGGGTAAAACAACCCTACTCGATGTGATTAGCTTGGCACTTTATCACCGAACACCGCGTTTAGATAAAGTCACGCAATCACAAAATGAGTTAATGACTCGTCACACCGCCGAATGTTTGGCTGAAGTTGAATTTGAAGTAAAAGGCGTGCCCTATCGTGCATTTTGGGAACAGCGTCGAGCTAACTATAAAGAAGATGGCAATCTTCAAGCCCCACAAGCAGAGCTCGTTAAAATAGATACCACAGGTGGTGACGATAAAATATTGGCAACAAAAGTAAGCCAAGTAAAAGAGATGATCATCAGTATTACGGGGCTTGATTTTGAGCGTTTTACTAAATCAATGCTGCTTTCTCAGGGACAATTTGCTGCATTTTTAAATGCTGATGATAAATCTCGTGCTGAATTACTTGAAGAACTAACAGGCACTGATATTTATCGCCATATTTCACGCACGATTTTCGAGCATTGGCGAGAAGAAGAAAAAACCTTAAGCGCATTAAAACAGCAAGCTCAGATGATGGCATTGCTCGATGAAACAGCGCGCCAAGAGCTATTAACCCAGCAAACACAGTTACACACGCAAGAGACTCAATTACAAAAAGAGCAATTGGAATATCAAACAACCAAACAGTGGCAAGAAAAAGAAGCTGACTTAAAGCTGCAACAAAATGCGGCTCTAATTGGCGTCAATGCGGCACAAGATGCCCTAATTGCAGCACAACCTGATATTCAACGTCTCGAAAATAGCGAACCTGCCGAAAAACTTCGCCCTCTTTTTGATGAAAAGAATCGGCTATTACAAGAACAGAGTTATATCGAAAAACAGTTATTAACGATAAATAATGAAAAACAGGCTCTTGAGCAACAAAGCCTGCCTGTTAATGAAAAACTAGCACTATCACGTGATAACCAGAAAAAACATGAGGAGCAAAAGCAGCAAACACTGCAACTCATTCGTGAAAAAATCACGCCACTGGATAACCAATTAGCACTGTTACAGCAAGACGTTTCAACAAAAACACAGCAAAAAAATAGCTTAGAAAAAATAGCTTCAGATGCTTTAGAACAGATTGCTCAAATGCAGCAGAATTGGGCATCATCACAAGAAAAAGCAGATCAGTTAAATGATTATTTAATTAAACATGCTGCTTATGCTCAATTAGTAGAAAACTTACCTTTATGGCAACATTATTTTGAACAATATGATGACGTTACCGCCAAATACCAAGCAAGCCAACTAAGTGAAAAAAACGAACAAGCAAAAGTATTATCGTTAGCAACATCACTACAAAAAGCCACCAAAACGTTAGATGAACAACAAACTCGCCTCAATTTACAACAGCAACAATTACAAACACACCAGTCTCAGCTTGAAGCACAAGCTAAAGCAGATGTAATTTTTGATATTCAACCTCGTATACAACAGATAAATCAGCAAAGAAACGTGCTGGCAAAATTGGTGGGATTACAAACCCAACTACAGCGTAATACAAAAATAACGCATCAATATCATCAGACACTAACAGATAATCAGCAGAAAATAGCCACACTGACAGAAACAATCAGCAAGAATGAAATGGTGTTAAAAGAGAAAGAACAGCATTTTAATGACTTAAGTGATAAATATCTTCTCGAACGAAAAGTGATTGAATATGAAGAAGAGAGAAAACATTTAATTAAAGATAAGCCGTGTCCACTTTGCGGTTCACTGCAACATCCTTATGTTGAGCAATATGCTGAAATAAAGCCTGATGAAACAAAACAACGATTAGCACAGTTAAAACAACACGTACACACGTTAACCGTGGAACTTGTCGAGCAAAAAACACAATGCTCAGGCTATCAAATACAAAATAAAAAATTAGCAGAAGAGATAAACCAACTTGCTCAAGAAACGACGAATTTAGAAAAACAGTGGCATGAATTAGCAAAAACATACGCATTACCACTTGCTGATTGTACTGAAAACAGCTTGCTTGAATTGGATCAAAAATTAGAGCAAAACGCCAAACAATTGACAGAAAAACAAGAGAGTTATAAGGCGTTAGAAACACAAATAAACCAAGAATATACATTATTATCAAATGAAAAAGAGCGATTTAATCAGCTGCAACAATCCGTCATTCGCCAACAAAGTGACCTAGCGCATCTACAAAAAACTATCGCTTATCAACATCAACAAACCGCTGAACTGCTCCAACAGCAAACAGAGTTAGCACAAGAGATCCAATCTCGCGTTGAACAACAAGGCTATGTGCTGTGCCAATTTGAAGGAAGAACACAGTGGCTCACTGAACGCAAAACAGAAAGCCAACAATATCAATCCACATTAAAAACACATCAAGAATTACAACAGACACTGCGAGAATTACAACTCGCACTTAAAGAGAAACAGCGTTATCTAGCTGAAACTCAAAAAGAGCACGGTGCTCTTTTAACTGACTTACAACAAAAGCTTAAGCAGCAAGAAAAAATCCAGGCAGAACGTCAAACCTTATTTGGCACACAAATTGCCGAAGATGTCAGAAATAAATTAGATAAACAGAGTCATTTATTACAACAGCAGATTGAACAATACAGTAATGAAAAAAGTCAGCTAGAAATTCGACTTAATCAGCTTATCGGGCAATACCAAGAAAATAATAAATCACTTCAGCGCGTTAAATTGCAACTACAGCAAGCAACAGAACAATATCAGCAAGCATTAGCAAATAGCTTGTTTGCAAATGAGAGTGAATTTATTGGCGCACTGTTATCACCTGAAGAGAAAACCCATTTACAGCAGCAACAAAAACAGCGTTTAGATAAATTATTACAAGAGAAAACTCGCTTAGAAACACAAGAAAAATCGTATCAACACCATTTATTGCAGCAGCCATTATTATCAACACAGCAAAATCTTGAACAAATAACAGCGCATTTATTATTGTTAGAAGCACAAGGAAAGCGCTTACAAGAGACAAAATTTCGTATTCAAGAACAGCTTCGCAATGATGAAGAAAAGCGCCAACAACAGAGAAGTTTGCTCACACAGATTGCAGAGCAGCAATCTCATTTTGATGATTGGAGTTACCTAAATGAACTTGTGGGTTCTGCAAATGGCGATAAATTCAGCCGTTTTGCACAAGGCTTAACCTTGGATCATCTGATTTATTTGGCTAACCGTCGTTTAGAAAAACTGCATGGTCGCTATTTTTTACAACGTAAAAACCCTGCAAGTCTTGAATTACAAATCGCAGATACTTGGCAAGCAGATGCACTGCGCGATACTCGCACACTTTCTGGTGGCGAAAGCTTTTTAGTGAGTTTATCACTCGCGCTAGCGCTTTCTGATTTAGTCAGTAATAAAACCCAAATTGAATCACTATTCTTAGATGAAGGCTTTGGCACGCTGGATCCTGATACGCTGGATATTGCACTAGATGCACTTGATAGCCTAAATGCATCAGGCAAGACTATTGGGGTAATTAGCCATGTTGAAGCCATGAAAGAACGCATTCCCGTGCAGATAAAAGTGAAGAAAGCGGGAGGTTTGGGGATAAGCCAGCTTGCTGCTGAGTTTAAATATGAAGATAAAAAGAAATTAAATCAAACCGTTAAAAACTAGGTCGAATATTTTGACGTAACTGATTAAATTTTTTATATATCAATAAATCACTAATAGCACCTATAGTATGTCCATAGATTAGCTCAACAGGCTATACGCATTAAGTGCTCAATATTATCAAGGAGACAACGATGTCTAACGCATTTACTGATTTAATGAAAAAACGTAGAACAATTTATCATTTAGGTAACCAACTTCCTATTAGCGAAGACAGAGTCACTGCGATTATTAAAGAAGCCGTAAAAGAGAGCCCAACCGCATTTAACTCACAAACTTCTCGTGTTGTTGTTCTGTTTGGTGAACAACATCATGCACTGTGGAATATTGTTAAAAACACGCTGAAGAAATTAGTACCAGCAGAAGCATTTAGCGCAACAGAAGCTAAAATTGATAGTTTTGCAGCAGGTGCTGGCTCAATTCTTTATTTTGAAGATACTGACATTGTTAAAGGTCTTCAAGAGCAGTTCCCACTGTATGCGGATAACTTCCCTGTGTGGTCAGAACAAGCGAGTGGTATGGCTCAGCTTTCTGTTTGGACTGCATTAGCAGCAGAAAACGTGGGTGCGTCATTACAACACTACAACCCAATTATTGATGATGAAGTTCATGCAACTTGGGCACTGCCAAAAACGTGGAAATTAAGAGCGCAAATGGTCTTCGGTTCTATTGAACAAGAAGCTGGCGAGAAAAATTACATCGAAGATGACTCACGTTTTAAAGTATTCAAATAAAACATCTTACTAAATTACCCTACAGCATTACCCTCTTTACTTTCATTCCTTTGCCCACAGCCACTGTGGGCTTTTTTTATTACATGCTCACAAAACAAGAGTGGTGACCTTATGCCACCACCCTCTTATGATTTAATCCGTTTCAGATCGGTCTTTCGCTGTTTTTTCTGAGCATCATAGAAATTTTCATGGGATCCTATATGCAGTAGATACAGCTCAACTTTGTTAGCTACCCATGAATAACCTAGTAGTACAATTGATTCATTAAGCCTAAATTTGTGAACTCTAAGGTGAGCAAGATCGCCTTTTTTCTGTTCTCCAATCAATGGATTATCAATTATTTGATCAATTTCATCTTCAATAATTTTCACATCTGATTCAGGCAACTTTTTCATTGCCTTTTCAAATCGAGCTGACTGGTAAACATCAATCTCTTTTTGTGGTTCGGACATATCGAGAAACCTTTTTGTTTTCGACTTCCGCCTGTGCCAGTAACAATTCTTCGATAAAGCTATATGGCAGATCAGGGTTATCTTCAGCTATACGCCCTATTTTAGCCCAGTGCTCAATTTGTTTAGGAACACTTCTGCTTTTCGCTTCCGCATGAATTTTAGCATCAGACACAAAGTCTTCATCTAATCTTACGGAAATAGCCATTACTTACACTCCAAGCCTCACGGCAGTTATAACTTTAGAACTTGATAACATTAAAACGTTATAAGTTTAGATCTTTAGAATGACGACAAAATGCAATCTTTTGTCGCTAAACAATACAATACACCACAAATTATTCCTTGTAAAGGCGTTGACTCTTATGTTTATTCCCCCACATTTGCGAATAAAAAGCATAAAAAAAGAGCAAAGTGCGCAATGAATACAAAGGTAGGGATGGACCCTTTGTGTTCAACACTTTGCTCTCTTTATTTAGTTACGCACCTCTTAACGAGTAAGAGGTGCGATTTTCACAAGGCGTATGAAAATACCTTATTTGCGTGTGATGTTATTTGCTTTTGGTTGAGCAATTGGTGACTGTTCTGCAAAGTATTTCACTACTGCATCAACGTCTGGCACGCTATAAACTGGATCTTTACCTTCTTTCAATACTGAGAAGTTACTACCACCCGTTGCTAAGTATTCATTAGCAACAACACGGTAATTCGCTTTCATATCAACTGGCTTACCATCAATTCTCATTGATTCAGCGATAACACGGTTGCCATTAGGCGCTTTGCTATCCCATGTGTATTGGAAGTTACCTGAAATCGCTAACACTTGTGGACGTGAACGATCCCACTGTTGTTCTAGCAGACGTTTAATTTGTTCACCGGTTAACGTTTGAGTTAACAGTACGTTAGAGAACGGCTGTACAGTGTAGATTGCGTTATAAGAAACGTCACCACCTGTCATATCAGCACGAATACCACCGCCATTCATCAATCCGATTTGTGCGCCACCCATATCTTTTGGTTTTGCAGTGTACAGATGTGCATCAGCGATAACTTGACCTAAACCAGACTCACCTGCGTCGTTAGATTGCTTCGTTAAATTACCTTCTAACTTACCAATAATACGGTTAGCTAATGGGGTAGCAATTTTTTCGTAAGCTTCTAACAGTTTAGTGATTGCGGGATCTTTTTCGTATTTACGGTTATCAACCCAAACGTTTCTTGCTTCAATGTTAACAACGTCTTTGGTTGTTTTATCTAATTTCAGGTCGATACGTGTCAACATTGCACCATTTGATTGTGCAGATGTGACTGATCTACCATTGATAGTACAGTTGTAAGCCTGATGAGTGTGACCCGTTACAACGAAATCAATCGCTGGATCTAATTGCTCAACAACACCTAAGACTTTACCTGTAATACCATTACATGCGTTGATATTAACTGGACCACCATCACGACGCTGCGCTGCACCTTCGTGAATTAACACACCAATCGCTTGAACACCCTTCGCTTTTAACTCAGGTACCAATGCGTTGATGGTTTTAGCTTCGTTATGGAAACTTAAACCTTCGGTTCCTTTAGGCGTTACGATAGCTGCTGTGCCTTCTAAGGTTAAACCGATGAAAGCCACTGGAATGCCATTAAACTCTTTGATGACATATTCAGGGAACAGTGTTTTACCTGTTTCGTTAACAATTACGTTAGCTGCCAGATATTGGAAATCAGCACCTTTAAATTCAGTTGGACCTTGGCAACCCGTTACTGGGTGGCAACCACCATTTTGCTTACGCAGTAATTCGCCCATGCCTTTATCGAATTCATGGTTACCAACTGAAGTCGCTTCCAATCCCGCTAATGATAATGCTTGGATTGAAGGTTCATCGTGGAACATAGAAGATAACAGTGGGCTTGCACCAACCATATCACCCGCTGCAACAACGATGTTGTTAGGGTTTTCTTTTTGCATTTCTTTAATTAATGTTGCCATATGCTCGATGCCACCAGGTTTGTTTGGACCTGGCGCTTTAAGCGCACCATGGAAGTCGTTCATTGCAATAACACGAACGTCAACAACATTAGCTTCGTCGTAATTCTTTGCACAACCTGCTAATAAGACTGAGCTTACTGCTAGTGCAACGAGTTTATATTTATGGTTCATTTAAGTTTTATCCCTAAGATCAAAATTCACGTTTCGGACAATCAATTACTTCGAAATCTTTGCTATAACAGATATAGAATTCATCTCGATTAATTTGAATTTCCTTATCCTTCAATGATGGGTTGTGTTCTTTTAGGAACTTGATCAACTCACTATTTGAAGGACGGCCTTCTGGTAGTACTAACGCATCAAATAACGCTTGTTGCTGACCAAAGAATGCATCAGGAGTATCAAACGCACAGACACCGTGTTTTTCCCACTCGCCTTGTAACAGATCAATACCCGGAGATGAGCACAGATAAGGTTTGATAACTGAATATTCTAATGGCGCTAAATCGCCTTTACATAAACGAGGATGCTTGCGTATATCTTTCCAATCGCGGCATTCGTCCCATGATTTACCATCACAGGTTTCAGCCCACAGCCCATGAACAATCCAGCCAAATTTGTTGTCAGAGAAACACTGGATTTCAAATTTATCAAACTCACGTTTTGCACGATCTTTTTCGTTATCGTTATTTAGACGTTTAATATTGTTACTTTTGTAATCGCAAAAAGCAGGAGAGTAGTTAATCGCCAGCTTAAAATAATCTGTTGATGCAGTGCTGTTTTGACCATAACGATCATTCGAAGCAATGTAGTCGTAAGGTGCTGTCGGTGCAGCAGGTAATACGCAAGATACGCCTTCAACTAACTTAGCTTGAGGTTTTAGCGGTTCTGTTATTTCAGGTGCTTGCGTTACACAACCAGCAAGAATTAAAGCAAATGCAGCGGGTAGTAGCTTCATAAAGCGCATAAGAATCCCTTAGAGAGTATTTAGCCCACTCTTTTGGTTCAAAATGTTAGGAAAACCTGCCCGAATGGGCAGGTATCTATCGGCTTATTTTTTTGCTGTCAGATCGATTTTATAAATTGCAAAACCAATTTCGTCATTTTCAACGAAAGTCATCGGATACTGAGCAAAATCTTTAATAAATGCAGCCGCTTTTTCACTTGGAGAAGTTTCAAAACGAATATCTAACGCTTTATCAGTCTTAATTGGTAAGAAAGACCAGTTGTTAGCCGCTTTCGTTGCGACTTCACCTTTTTCTTTAGTCTCTTTCGCAATGTAAGACGCTAAAATAGCGCGGTTTTCATCTGGAGATGCAAACGCAATGTTGCTTTCACCTGTTCCTGCAAATTTACCGCCGTATCCACGGTAGTTATTTGTCGCAACTAAGAATGTTGCTTTAGGATCGATAGGTTTGCCTTCATAAGTTACTTCTTTAATACGATTTGCATCTTTATTAACGACTTGGCAATCAACGTCGTATTTAGCTGGTTGAGTTACGTCAACTTTATAATTCACACCACTAATGGTGTCAAAGTTATAAGTACGGAAACCATCCCAGTTGATCAGCTCTTGTGGCTTCGTTGAGTTAACATCAACTTGATTCCACATGCCAGCTGAACACTCTAACCACTCAATAACATCAGCACCCGTTGCTTTAACAACCACTAATGTATTTGGATACAGGTATAAGTCAGCAGCGTTACGGAATGTCAGGTCACCTTTTTCAACTTCTACGAAGTCTGCTGGTGCGTTTTTACGACCACCGGCTTTAAATGGCGCAGCTGCACCTAATACTGGCAGTCCATCTAAGTTAGGATCGCCTTGAATAAAGTGTTTGGTGTAATCAACTTGTGCATCATTAACGATTTGTACAGTTGGGTCGCTTTGCACTAATGCAAGGAAGCTGTACATGTTAGCAGACGCTTTACCAATGTGTTTGCCCACGAAATCGCGAGTACCTTGGTGTGCTTTCTCGATGATTTGCGCTAATTCAGCATCACGTTCTACTAATGCTTTTTTGTTCGCTTTATCAAAGATAGGACGTGCTTCACCTGTTGCTTGTGTCATCACCCATTTACCGCTGTCGTTATTGATAACCATATCAACGACACCTAAGTGATCACCCCATTGACCAGGCATAACAGCTGGAACGCCATTTACAGTACCTTTAGCCGTATCAACGCCTTTAATACCTTCAAACTCTTTGCTTGGGAATACGCCATGAGCGTGACCAAACATAATTGCGTTGATGCCTTCAACTTCACTCAGATAATACACTGAGTTTTCAGCCATTGCTTTGTAAGGTTCAGAAGCAAAACCAGAATGAGGAATAGCCACAATCAGGTCCGCACCCTCTTTTTTCATTTGAGGGACGAATTTTCTCGCTGTTTCGGTAATATCATTAACAACGACCTTACCATCCAGATTGGCTTTATCCCAGATTAGGATCTGTGGTGGTACAAAGCCGATATAACCAATCTTGATAGTGTGTTCTTTGCCATCACGATCTTTTACTGGTGTATCTACAATGATATAAGGTGTGAAATAGTTTTCGCCTGTTTTCGCATCAAGAATGTTGGCATTGATGTAAGGGAACTTCGCACCAGCGATAGCTTTTTTCAGGTAATCAAGACCATAGTTAAATTCATGGTTACCAAAGTTACCTACGGTATAACCCATTGTGTTCATCAGCTGATGTGCAGGATGGGATTCCCCTTTTTCGATACCTTTAGCTGCCTGATAGTCAGCCAGCGGGCTTCCTTGGATCAAGTCACCGTTATCAACTAAAACCGCATTAGTTACTTCAGCTTTTGCTGCTTTAATTAAGTTAGCAGTACGGACATAACCAAACTGTTCTGTTGGTTTGTCTTTGAAGTAGTCAAAGTCGATTAAGTTACTGTGAACATCAGAAGTCTCCATAATACGGAGATCAACTGTCGCAGCATTCACATTGAATGCGACAAACATTGCTAATGTTGAAATCTTCAACACATTCTTAACCATTACACACCCCTTATATATTGGTTAACAGGAGAGCAATATCGCTCTCCTTTCGTTTTATCTACTTCTGTCAAACCGACATTGTTTGGCAAGACTAGAAGTACAGACGCATACCTGTTTCGAAGATATACTGTTTTTTATCTTCATATTTCGGGTTTTCGCTACGTGCATCATCATATGCAACTTCAGCGAATAAACGTAAGTTGTTGTATTTAGATACCGCAAAACGTTTATCTACACCCATAGTATAGGTTTCTTTTTTGTAGTTGAAAGTGTTGGCATCGCCATCACGCAGGTAGTAACCCGCATACATACCACTCTCAATACGGTCCCAGTGCCATTTTACACCAACACCATATAGATCAGCTTTCCAATCACCTTTAACTGAGTTCCAGCCACGTGGCGCTTGGTTTGAATACAATGCTAAGCCTGGGTTTTTACCACGAGATTGACCATAGTCTAAACCGATAGAGAATTCACGACCTGGGAAGAAGTATTCCGCACCAAAAGCTAAAATACTGTTTTCAGGTGTTTTATCTTTATTTGGTCCAGTATTGTTTGCTTCACCTTTGGCAGCTGAGTAACCTGCATCAAACTCTAAGCCGAAAGTTGATTTATAGAAACCAACTAATGAGTAAGCACGAGTGATATCACCTGCAACACGGCGACCATCTTCACCAGTTTTACCTGTAACAGTACCCGCTAATTTAAAGCCTTCATAACGGTTAGTTTCTAAGAAAATGGTTTGTGGTAAACGGGTCATAAAGTTGTTTTTACCAACACCATTCGTATTTACATATTTACCATTAACGCTAGTTTCACCACCAGAATAACCTACGGAACGACCTAATACATCGCTAAAGTAGAATACACCGGTATTACCATAGCCGTAGCTTGATTTTTTAACCCAGTCAATTGGGATGTAAGTACGACCAAATTGGATTTGACCATAATCACGATGAGAGAAACCGACATAACCCACACGGTTGTACATTTCAAAGTTTGATTTAGGGTTGTCACTGTTCGTTTTTTGCGTGTCTGAACCCCACTCTAATTTACCAAATACTTTGATATCGTTAGTCAGTTCGTGTGAACCGAAGAAACCGATACGGCTACCATCATCATTCATTTTCATTTCATGATTTTGGCTGGTCACTTGTGTTTTTAAACGGAACTGACCATTTACATCAAAACGTGTACCTTTATCGTTATACACGTTTACTGCGTTTGCTGACCCAGAAAGAACCAGTAAACCAACCAATGCTGCTAAAGGCTTCAAGCTTTTCATGATTAAAATACCCATCTATTTTCTATAGTTTTATGACTTTCTTTAAGGTTAAAAAGAATACCGCCGTAATTTAATTAACCTGTAATTCAGACAAAAAGATCCCTGCCACGAATTTCGAAAAAGAAAATCGCTCTCACAATCGATAATTTTTATGACTACTAATTATTACTCTACTTTTACTCTACTTATTACTCTATAAATCTTCTTAAGGGTTTTAATTTCTTGACACAGACGTAATCACCATTAAGACGTAAAAATAACGTCCTCATATATATTTAAATAAGGGCATTGCTTTTATTTCTGTCTGAAAATGAATTACATCATTGAGTTTTCGCTGGCATGTTACTCAAAAAAAAGCCTAACTTTCGTGATGCAGCCCACAATTACACCAACATACGTTTTCATGGTTACATACCTAAGTGATAATCATCACATTAAAGAGTAAAGATACGTGTTTTTTGAACTTAATCAACTTTTTCAAAATTACTATTTTTAGTTTTTCTTTTATATTTCATCTCGTTATAGCATTCTTTTTTTTGCCAATAAAAAATTTATCCTCTCCTTTAATATATTTAAAAGGAAGTATTAATTTTAACCACTAAATAAATAACACTAAAGGTTTAAATATTATTATTCTGAATTAATAATTTTTTATCTTTATATTCATTTCTTATTTAAATAAAAACAAAGTCGAATTTAAATACAATTTCACTGGTGGTAACGAATAACAACTGCTCATTAAAAGAATAAATAACTAAAAATTCCAACAAAGAAAGCATAATAACGAGATTCAATTACAATATCTAATCAATACGTAAAAGTAACCAAAAAAGCCAAGGAAACATTACAAAAGCTAAACTATAACCATGGTGAATATAAAAAGGCGATTTGTGCGATTATTACTGTATTTGGAAAATAAATATTCAAATTTGTGATCAGTATCACTATAAGATTAATGAAAAATCACCTGTTATATTTTCCTAATTTTGTGATATCAATCACACACAAGCGTCAAGAAGATTTTTGTTTTGTAAATTACTACTGGGATAATTCAGAAAATCATTTCATATTATGAATAAAAAATAGTAATAAAAAGAAAAAATGTGACAGTTATCACATAACAAGTTGTGCTAAAAATATAACTATTTCATTATTAATATTCTTAATTAATTTAAACCAAGTACGAATGCCTATCATTTTCATAAAGTAGTTTTACTAATTATTCGTTTCAGCTTTCCTTAGATTTTCTTAGGTTTTCTATTAAATAATCAAATCAGTCTTTTCTTTTCAGGCATATTACCTTTTAGATACCCCAAACATTCAGTATCATATCGATGTTAATTATGATTAAGGGGAATGTCAGATGCTGTGGTTTAAAAATATTTTGGTCTATCGCTTAAATAAAGAGATAGCACTGTCAATGGATGAGTTAGAACAACAGCTTGCTTCATTGGCATTCACTCCTTGCAGTAGCCAAGATATGACAAGGACAGGTTGGGTTTCACCTATGGGTGATAGAGGCGATGCGTTTATTCATGTTGCCGGCAAACACGTTATGTTGTGTGCACGAAAAGAAGACAAAATTTTACCCGCTACTGTTATAAAGCAAGCTGTACAAGATAAAATAGAAAAACTTGAAGGCGAGCAAGGTCGTAAACTGAAAAAAACCGAAAAAGCCACACTAAAAGATGAAGTGGTTCATACCCTACTTCCTCGTGCTTTCAGTAAATTTAGTCAAACCTTTCTATGGATAGATTTAGAAAAGCAGCTAATCATCGTGGATTCTGGTAGTGCAAAACGTGCTGAAGATAACTTAGCACTGTTGCGTAAAACCCTTGGTTCTTTGCCCGTTGTTCCTTTAAATTTCAATGAATCTGTTGAACTTAAAATGACAGAATGGGTACGCTCTGGTGAATTACCAGCAGGTTTCTCATTAATGGATGAAGCCGAGTTAAAAGCAGTATTAGAAGAAGGCGGTGTTATTCGCTGTAAAAAACAAGCGCTGGTTTCTGATGAAATCGCAACACATATTGAAGCAGGTAAATTTGTCACTAAACTCTCTATTGACTGGGAAGAGCGTCTACAATTTATGCTTTGTGACGATGGTTCAATAAAACGCATTAAGTTTAGCGAAACCCTACGTGAGCAAAATGATGATATTGATAAAGCTGATTTTGCCCAACGTTTTGATGCCGACTTTATTTTAATGACTGGCGAACTCCGTGCTTTAATTGAACGCGTTACTGAAGTCCTCGGTGGCGAAGCAGAGTAATCTGCGCATAAAATCACGGGTAGATCAGCCAATTTGCCGACTACCCGCCATTAACTTTCACACCTTCACTCTTTTAATTTTTTTATCCTCACAAATACTCTAAATAATTCAAGGTGTAGCTAGGCGGCAAGTGAATGAATCGCTAGGAGCATACAATAGTATGTGACTAGTGCGAATAAACGCAGCCAACAACGCTACAACTTGAAGTATGACGAGTATTGAGTATCACCAAGGCAATGCGCCTTTTTCTCCATTAGCATGCTCACCATAATAGAGTGAAGGCAGAAAACGAGAAAGATAAGTAAATTCATTATAACAGTGCTGTAGTAACCCAAAGCCAATTTCATCGGGTAACTCTGTTAACGGATCTGCCAGTGAGTGCCCTAAATAAAAACGGCTTCTTAATACACATCCCCAATCGGTATCTCGCGTTAAATGCACCATTTTTCCATCAGTTGGATCGCCATTTTCATCTATTTTTATATGTTCTCCAAATCCAATAGTGGCACAAACTGCTGCTGAAAGCGCACCAGAATCATAGGCTTGCTCAAGCATTGAGTTATCAAAGAAATCTTTTGCATCATGAAATTTAAGTTGTGCTCCAACTGGTGGAATATCCCCTAAAGATTCAACCGCTTTTATCGATGCACCAATGTAGTTTTTCCCTTTAATCCATTTATCATCCCAGCCATTATGAGCGACATGATCATGTGGATGCCACCAGCGAATATGTTGTGATGTTTCAAAAAAGGTAAACCACCACTCTAGCATCTTCCCTTTACAGCCATGTAAATCGGTACGTACTGCAACCGTCAAATGCCCAGCCTCATCCCTTTCAATTCCCATTTCTAAGCGTAATGGCGCGGGTGATAAAAGTTCATTAATGTCATTTAAAGCCCAAGGTAAATGCAGTGTTTGTTGTTTCATTGTATATTTCACCTTCAATTAAGAAACTAATTTAGTTTCCTAATTGTTTTATGCCTAAAGAGTGATAAAATCAATAAAAAAAGAGGGACTCTAATGACCGATAGCAAGATTAATCAAAAACGAGGACGTCCTGCTCGCCCTGAGCAAGAAATACGCCAAGAAATTTTTCAAGCCACCTTAAGCTTGCTTTTCCAACAAGGCTATAGCGCTACAACAGTGGATGATATTGCTAAACAAGCAGGAATGGCGAAAAAAACACTCTATCGATTTATTACCGATAAAGAGGATTTAGTTGAGCAAATTGTATTGTCATGGACTGACCATTTTATTGAAGTATTTCATGTTGATGCTAATGATTTTGATCAGTTTACAGTGCTGCTATCACACCATTTAGATTGTATGACGCAAACGGTACTTAATCGTGATGCAGTGGGATTATTTAAATTGTTGCAACAAACATTTCCTAGCCGAGAAATTTTGCTAGAAAAATACCAACGTAGCGGTATTTTACGCGGGCGTGAACTATTAACCCAGTGGCTAGAACGACAAGAGAAAAAAGGTATTATCGCCCATTACCATTATGCCTCGTTAAGTGACCTTCTTCTGGCAATGGTGATCGCAGAGCCTTTACGCCAAATAGCGTTAGGAATTATTCCCCCAGCCCCTCAATCTGATTTTACGCCTCGCATTCAGCAGGCTGTTGCATTAGTTTTACCTGTATTAAGACCTTAAGATTATCCATAAAAAAACAGCAAGTAAGGCGTAATAACTCACTCGCTGTCTTTTAATAATAGGTGTAACAGAGGTTATTTTTGAATTAAATAACGAATTGTTGGACCATCTTGCTGAATATCTAATACGGTATAACCGTAATTTTTAGCATCAAGAGGGATATTATTAATGGATTGTGGGCAATCACTTACCACTTCCAAAATTTCACCTTTCTTAAGTGATGGCATTGCTTCTAGTGTCGCCACCGCAGGATAAGGGCAAGGTTCACCCACCATATCAAGACGATAATCAGGGATTATAGTGCTTTTTTCGCTCATGCTATTTCCTTATTAATCGGTGTAGAGATTGATTGTGCCTGTTGCGCTTTTTTGCGGAAAAAGTGTTTTTCCCACCACAGTAACAACACAAATGACAGACCCAGCATAAGATAAGTCACCATTAACCCACCTACTGGTCCAAAAGTATCAAGAAGGTTTATTTTGTCGTAATCTGTTGCCAAGACCGCTGAAAAATCATCCCAATAATACGCCAACAAAGTAGAGCCAATAACGTTGCCTAAACCCACCCACCAAAAGTGAATTTGTCCTTCAACTGCACGATACATCCAACCCGTTTCACAACCACCCGCAAGCACAATACCAAAGCCAAACAGTAAGCCACCAACAACAGCATTTGGTCCAGCCCACATAATTTTAGGTGCTGCACCTAATTGAACATAACTAAAAATACCCACAGCACTGACAGCCATACCGATGATAATCGCTTTTGCCATATGGGTTCTGCCTGTTATCCATAGATCACGGAATGCAGAGGTAAAACAGATTTGTGCACGTTCGATTAAGATCCCAAAACCAATCCCACCCAACATAGCAAAACCCAGTTTTGGCGAATCAAAGAGAATAATTAATGACCATGCAATCATGGCAAAAAAGATAACCATTCCCAGTCTAAAGCGACGTTTTGCGCGCTGTTTATCCTGAGTTAATGGCGATGCTTGGCTCACTTTTTGTAATTTAACCGGAATACGGAAAATCGGCATAAGTGAAAGTTTGGCACCAAAATAGGAACCAATTGCGGTTGCAACGGCGAAAAACCACGCATGAAGCGAGAATTGAGGAATACCCGTAAAGAAAGCAGCAAGGTTACACCCCATTGCCAATCGAGCACCAAATCCGGCAATAATACCGCCTAACACAGCCTGAAGAATACGGATTTTATGTTGAGGATGGCGGAGTTTGACGTTATTAGCCCAAAGTGCAGCCATAATACATCCACCGAACATTCCAATAATCATCACACCATCAATTCGTGTTAATGGCGTTCCTTCAAGACCGATGATTTTAAAATAACCCCATTCCTCAGGGTGAGCGCCAAACCACTGCATAACGTGACCACCCCAGCGAGTAAACTCACCCGTGACAGCCCAGAATGTGCCGGTTAAACCAAAGTAGTAAGTTGAAATGATACCTGCCGCAATAACAGCTGGAAGAGGCTTCCAAAAACGGATCAGGTATTGAGATTTAAATTCTGACCAAGACATGTTTTTTCCTAGAGCTAACCTCTACGAGAGACCCTCTCCACGCAGTAGGATTGGCCGAACATGTTACTCCAATAATTTTTTTATCAAAGAGTCAGTATTCAGATAAATGAGACAAATTTGCGTTATAACAAATTTTTTGTCACAGGCAGGTAACTTATCCCACTTATAAATCTTGCTATTATATCAATCTATAAGTGGGAAATAAGTCATTAACAGATACGAGGAAGTGGCTCGTTATAAGGTAGGTCAAGAATACGGCTAGTACCGAAAATACCCGTTAAACGAATATAGTTATCCGTTGTGACTTCACCAATTGAACAGGCATCTTTACCTAATGGATGTTGATGTAACGCGGCTAATACTTGCGCTTGCGCTTCAGGTGAAACCACTAATACAATTTTACCTTCATTGGCAAAATTAAGTGCTTCTAACCCTAAGAGTTCACACACACCACGTACTGATTGCTTCATAGGAAGTGCTTTTTCATGCACATTCATACCACAACCACTCGCTTGTGCAAATTCATGCAAAATTGCGGTTACACCACCACGAGTTGCATCACGTAGCGCTTTAATTCCTTCAATATTACGCAAAGGTGCGATCATTGGCTCAAGTACCGCACAATCACTTTGTAGATCCGCTTCAAGACCTAAGTTTTCACGTAAATTAAGGATTGTTGCACCGTGATCCCCAATAGTGCCACTGACTAAGATCTTATCACCAGCTTTAATGTTTGATGCCGCCCAATTAATTTTAGTTGGGATCACACCAATGCCAGCTGTATTAATAAAGATCTTATCCGCTGCACCACGAGGCACAACTTTAGTATCACCAGTCACAATTTGAATACCCGCTTGTTTAGCGGCATTTGCCATTGCTGTTACCAGTGTTTCTAATGTCTCAAAAGGCAGACCTTCTTCAAGGATAAACCCACAAGAGAGATAGCGAGGAACCGCACCACCAACAGAGAGATCATTTGCTGTACCACACACCGATAGCTTACCAATATTTCCACCAGGGAAAATTATCGGATCAATTACATAGCTATCAGTACTAAAGGCTAAACGATCACCTAAAGTTGTCAGATCACTTAACGAAATACGTGCCTGATCTTCTTTTTCATTGAGTAACGGATTATCGAAAGCCTTTAAAAAAAGACCTTCGATAAGTTGTTGCATCCCTTGCCCACCATTTCCTTGAGCTAAGGTTATTTCATCAGGTTGTTTCATATATTACCTTCGCGGCGATACTGATAATAAGCCGCACATGCACCTTCTGAAGAGACCATTAATGCACCTAACGCAGTTTCAGGCGTACAACTTTTACCAAATAGTGGACAATCCGATGGTTTGCATCGTCCAGTTAATACATCGCCACAACGAGATTGCGGATTATCAGCAACTTTTTGTGGTGCTGGCATAAAGCGTAATTCAGCATCAAACTGCGCATAAGCAGGTGTAAGTTGAATGCCTGACATAGGAATTTCACCCAATCCACGCCATTCACTGGTTTCTTTCAGCATAAAGACTTCTTGCAGTGCTTTTTGAGCAAGCTTGTTGCCTTCATTAGGAACTATGCGACTATATTGATTTTCAATACTTAAAACGTAATTTGCATTTTCTGCTTTAGCTTTAAGTTGTTTAATGACCATCAGTATAGCTTGTAATAAGTCTAATGGTTCAAATCCTGTTACCACAAAAGGCTTTTCAAATTCGTCACATAGCGGTTGATAAGGTGTACAACCAATCACCATGCTCACATGCCCAGGGGCAATAAAACCATCAATCCGAACATCATCTTGTTCTAACAAGCAACGTAATGTCGGTACGATAGTAATATGCTGACAAAACAGCGAAAAGTTTGTAAGTCCACGCAATTTTGCTTGTTGCAGTGTCATTGCGGTACTTGGCATTGTGGTTTCAAAGCCAAGACCAAAAAAGACCACTTGTTTATCCGGATTTTCTTGCGCGATTTTTAATGAATCGAGTGGTGAGTAAACAATACGAATATCAGAACCGCGACGACGGGCATCAAGCATTGAGCCATTACGTCCCGGCACTCGCATTGCATCACCAAAGGTACAAAAAATAACCCCGGGACGAGCCGCTATTTCTAAACAAGCATCAATTCGTCCCATTGGTAATACACAAACGGGGCAACCGGGACCATGAACAAATTCAATTTCTTCAGGTAATAAGCGGTCTAATCCAAATTTGAAAATTGCATGGGTATGCCCACCACACACTTCCATAATCTGTAATGGGCGTGTAATAGGATGAGGCCATTGTGAGATAGTCTCCCGAATTTGTACTAACAGCGCTTTGGCTAATTCAGGATCACGGAATTCATCAACGTACTGCATCATCAGCCTCTTCAAGGGTGACACCATAGACATGTTTTAGCGCTTCAAGGGTATCTTGAGCTTCTTGCTCATCAAGAATACTCATGGCAAAACCAACATGAATAAGAACCCATTTACCTAATAGCTCTTCTGGTTCACCTTCGCAAACCATTGAAATATTAACCGCGCGCTTAACACCACTCACTTCAGCCCAAGCGAGTTGGTGGACGTCTTCGCCCACCTCAACAATTTTAGCTGGAACACCTAAGCACATAAACGACTCTCCAGCCAAGCCAGCCACTCTTCCATGCCTTCACCTGTGGTTGCAGATAACGCAATGATTTGAATATCTGGATTAACTTGACGAGCAGATTCAATACAAGCATTGATATCGATATTTAAGTAAGGTACTAAATCGATTTTATTGATTATCATTAAATCAGCTGCTGCAAACATATGCGGGTATTTCAGTGGCTTATCTTCACCTTCAGTGACCGAAAGGATAGCGACTTTATGTCTTTCACCAAGGTCAAAACTCGCAGGACAAACTAAGTTACCGACGTTTTCAATAAACAGTACGCTGTTATCTTGTAATCCCAATTGGTGAGTTGCATCATGCACCATTTGCGCATCAAGATGACAACCTTTACCTGTATTCACTTGAATTGCAGGCACACCAGTTGCACGAATGCGATCGGCATCATTGGTTGTTTGTTGGTCACCTTCAATAACCGCACAAGCTACTCTTTGCGCTAACTGTTTTAAAGTTTGCGTCAGTAATGTGGTTTTTCCAGAGCCTGGGCTTGAGACTAAATTCAGTGCCAGCACATTTTGTTTTTCAAAATGTTCACGGTTATGTACAGCGATACGGTTATTTTTATCCAGTACATCCATCTCAATTTTTAACATACGTTTCTGGCTAATACCGGGAGCATGCGTTCCTGCTTCGCCTTGACCATAGTGCATATTTTGATTTTCAATAACTGGACTAAATTTATCTTCATGCTCATGCGTATGGTCATGATCGTGGCTATGCTCATGATCGTGACTATGACTGTGTTCATGGTTGTGTCCATGAGCGTGATCATGCCCATGATGATCGTGCTCATGGTGATCGTGGTGATCGTCATGTCCATGATGATGTTCATGGAAAGCTTGGGGTTCATTAGACTGTGCGTCGCTATGAAAATGAAGATGCACATCGCCACTGTTATGATAATAGTGATGATGAACAATGATAGGCTGACCATTGGTTTCGTAGTTATGCTTATGCTTTTGTTCAGACTTATCAATATATTTATGAACGATATTTGCTGGAGCAGCGTCGTGTTCATGATGGTGATGATCGTGACCATGATGATGATCGTGATCGTGGTGATGACCTTGGTCGTGATGATCATGGTCATGAGAATGATGATGGTGGTGTCCGTGTGAATGAGGCTCTTGACCTTCTATTCTCACATTGCCTTCGCCACAACCGCAAGTGCTACACATATTCTGACTCCTGACTATTCAATAAGAAGAATTTGACTCTGTGTCGCGTAAAATTTCTACCCTATGATCTTAACTGACCACGGAAAAGAGAACGACGACTTAAATCAACTTCTGTTACGGATTGAGTCTGAACAGGAAGAGAAAGTGCCATTTTTACACTATTTTCTGCCAACTCAACCGCCTGCTCACCTTTTAAATGACGATCAAGAGGCGACATTAATGAACAAGCAAGATATTGAATACCACCAGCAAGTTCACCAACCACAAATTTAACTTGACCACAAGGCAGTTCTAACGCAATTCGTTCACCCACTTTGCGTCGAGGCCACTCTTGTGAAGGTCCTGGCAATACCACTAATTCCAACATCCAAGGTGTAAGAACGGTACCAATCCATTGCTTTTCAAATAATGAAAAACTACCTGCTTTAACCGGAACACCCTCTCTAAAAAAAGGTAGATTTTTCATCTCTTTTTCTGCAACTTCGCAAAAAAAAGCTTCCAGTTGTTCAATAGGTGGTGTGTCAAACCCCATGATATCCCAGCTTAATTCTAGTTCACTCATGCGGTTACCTCTTTTGGTGTTACAACAACACCATATTCACGTAAAATGTTCACAACGTGCTCTAACGCAATTTCCATTGACTGATTGCCGATTTCAGAAAGCGACATACTTGGCTCTAAAGATGCAGGCTCAATACCGACTAAAATCAGTTTACGCGGAAACTCATCGGTCATACGTAGTGCCATCAATACATCAGATAAGCCTAGTTGATGAGGGGAAATTTTTTGAGTAAATAGTGCGGGCACATCATCATCATGCAAAATGAAGATACTACCAGGTTCATGATTACTTCTTACTGCATCAGCAACAATCAGTAAGTCTCTTGCTGCGATATCTTGCAAGATTTCCATACCGGATGTGCCACCATCTATAACATCGACGTTCTCTGGTAAAGAGAAGCGCTCTTCGAGCGCTTCTACTATACGAACACCAATGCCTTCATCGCTTAGTAATAAATTACCAATACCTAAGACAAGAATTCGCATTACAATACCTTCACCTTACTCAGTTCTTTACCGGTCAAATCAACCATATGTACTGCACACGCCATACATGGGTCGAATGAGTGGATTGTTCTAACAACTTCCAATGGTTTTTTCGGATCAGCAACAGGTGTGCCAACCAGAGATAACTCATATGGACCCGGCTCATCATTAAAGTTACGAGGACCCGCATTCCATGTAGAAGGAACAACTGCCTGATAGTTAGTGATTTTACCGTCTTTAAACACAATCCAGTGAGATAACATACCGCGAGAGGCTTCTTCAAAACCAACACCACGATATTCTTTACCTGGTTCAAACTCTGGTTTAATAAATGCAGCGGTATCACCACGACCAATATTATCTACCAGTGCTTGCCACAGTTGAGCAAGAGACTCTTGTAACACACAAGCATGGACAGTACGTCCAATAATGCGTCCCCAAGTTGACTCTAACTGTTCTGTCACTAAGGTTTCGTTAGTTAACTGAGTATAGATTTTGTTGATATCGTTATAGTGTTTAACAGTACCTTCATGCTTGCCTGCTAAGCCACATACCAACCATGCTAATGTGCCAACTTCAACAGGTTTACCATAGAATGTTGGTGATTTAACCCATGAGTATTTGTTGTTCTCATCCCAACCAGTATATTTAGGACGAGTTAAACCTTCCCATGGTTTCAGTGGTTCATCATCTTCATACCATGCGTGTTTACCACTCTCTTCAATACCGTCTTTCAGGTTCTGATCTTTCCAGTCTTTAATTGGGCGATAAGTAGAGAAATCAATCCCTTCCATATAACCACCAGAAAGTAAGAACTCTGTGTTATTACCATTAACTGGTAATTCTGGTACGGATAAATAGTAGTTAGCACCTTTACCAATTTTTAACCACTCAGGATAATAAGCAGCGAAAATTGCGGTATCTACTTTATAAACTTGGTTAACGAAATCACCCAGTTTATCGATGAAGCTTTTCACGTACATTAAACGTTCTAAGTTAAGTACGTTTGGCGCATCAAGGTTAATTGGGTTAGCAACACCACCCACAGCCAAGTTTTGGATATGAGGTGTTTTACCGCCAAGAATAGCCACGATACGGTTAGCATCACGCTGACATTCTAGTGCTTGCAGGTAGTGAGCAACAGCAATCAGGTTCACTTCTGGTGGCAATTTCATTGCCGAGTGACCCCAATAACCATTGGCGAAAATACCTAATTGACCGCTATCTACTAAGCCTTGGATTTTTTTCTGTACTTTTCTGAACTCTTCGGCAGAGTTCAGATGCCATTCAGAAACACCTTTTAGCATTGCAGATGCTTTTTCAGGATCAGCTTGTAAAGCTGAAGTGATATCAACCCAGTCCATCGCTGATAATTGATAGAAGTGGACGATATGGTCATGAATAATATGCGAGCCGAGAATTAAGTTACGGATATACTGCGCATTCACAGGAATATCCATCCCTAAAGCATCTTCGACTGCACGTACTGAGGCAATGGCGTGAACTGTCGTACAAACACCACAAATACGTTGCACGATAATCCATGCATCACGAGGATCGCTTCCTTTTAGGATCTCCTCCATTCCGCGCCACATGGTACCGGAAGACCAAGCCTTAACAACTTTTCCGTTATCAATTTCACAATCGACGCGTAAATGCCCTTCAATACGGGTAATAGGATCAATAGTAATGCGTTGGCTCATGATTTAACCTCAGCCTTTTTTAATTGTATATTTGAGTCTGTTTGTGCAGGTAAAACCGGCAGTAAACGGATAATAAGAATGTAAGCTGTTACTTCAAATGCAACGAAACCAATAGAAATCAGCAATTCACTTGCTGTTGGGAAATAGTGGTAACCATTGCCTGGATTGTAAGCAACTAAAGAATAGTTCATACGCCACATTGCTGCACCGATTAAGATAAATACAGCACAGACAAACAACATTTTTGGACTACGGCGATTATTATTTAAATGCATCAAAATAAGAGGAAGTAATAATAATGCACTTTCAGCAATGAATAACCACGAGAACATATCCCCATTTCCGATATAACTCAGTTTATCGTGCCAAATAATTTCACCCCAGCGACATACCAAGAAAGCAATCAGTAACACTTCGATCACGCGAGTTAACTTGGTAAATAGTGGTGTTTCATCATCATTCATGGTGCGACTTGCTTTTAGCAAAGAACCTTCAAAAATAACGATAGTGAAACCAAGGAGAAAGGCGGTTAACAGAGAAAACAGTGGTAACATCTCATACGATTGCCATAGTGGATGTACTTTCCAACCCGCAGAAATCATCAATGAACCCATTGAAGATTGGTGCATCGTTGGCAGTAAAGCACCAAGACCAATAATAAAGAACATCGCTTTGTTTAGTCGTTTCAGAGACACTTTCCAACCAATACGTTCAAGTAACGCGGGTAGGAATTCTAATGCCATCACCATAATATAGATGGTCATACAGGTCGCTGTTTCAAACAAAACAGAGTTAACGTTAAAGTACTGAGGCATAAAGAAGTGAGGCATGTTCCAGTAACGACCGATATCGATGGCGATAGATAAACCACCTAACGAGTAACCGAACAAGCTCGCTAACAATGCAGGACGCACTAATGGGTGAAACTCACCTTTATTAAAGACGTAAACAGCCCATGCAAGTGCCCAACCACCACATGCAAAACCTGTTCCTATCAATAAGTCAAAAGCAATCCAAATACCCCAAGGATATCCCCCATTTAAGTCAGAGACATCGCCAAGGCCCAATACCAAACGCTTACCAATAAGAATAAAACCGAGCACAGCAAGCGGAAGGAAAACTCTCACTGCGAGAGTAAATAACTTACCGCCAAGTGGACGAGGATCATGACTCGACATCGTTATCCTCCTTGTGGTGTTCCTGCTCTTGTTTTTTACTATTACGGTTAACCAAATAGGTGATCCCTGCAAGGGCAGCTATTGGTAATACCATGCCTTTATAAAGCGTATGTTGAATGTGTTCAGAGCGAGCGCCTGTTGATAACGGATCAACTTCTGGCATCCCTAATTTTTCAAAAGGAACCGCAGAAAGCACCATTACCTGAGTACCACCACCTTCAAACTCACCATAAATATGATCCTGATATTCAGGAATATTATGTAGGTAAGTATCGCCACCACTAATGGTTTGACGAGGATAATGATATTCATCACCTGCTTTTTTCGCTAAACGACGTTTAGCTTCTTCTAGCAGCTCTTCACGAGTACCGAAAATGACAGCACCAGTAGGACAAACTTCAACACAACCCGGTAATAAACCTTTATCTAAACGCTCTACACCTTTTTGGTTGCAGAGTTCACATTTATAAAGTTTACCGAAAGGATCGTCGTAGTCATATTTAGGAATATTATAAGGACATCCCACCATGCAATAACGACAACCTGTACAAATATCTGCGTGATAATGAACAATACCGGTTTTTGGATCTTTGGTTAATGCAGAAACAGGACAAACAGAAACGCAGTTTGCATCAACACAATGCATACATTGTTTCTTAATAAAGGCATAACCGTTTTCAAGTTGGTCTTTATTCTCACCTGTACCATCACGCCAAATCTGGATAATGTTATTTGTGTAAGGACTTAGCTTGTCATTGTTTGACCAAATCGGATCACCATTAGCGTAAGTATCCCCACGCTCCATTGGCTCCGGGTGATTAATTTCCTGACATTTAGTGACACATGCTTGACAGCCTACGCAAAGCGTAGAGTCGTAGAGCATACCGAGAGACCCAGGAATTGGGGGACGGTTCTGCGCCGCAGCATGACTCACAGTGGGTGCCATTCCCGCAAGAAGAACCCCACCTGATGCCAGCTTAAAGAAATGACGCCTATTCACCGTTTATCCTCCTGTGAGGCTCCTGTGGCATTTTTGTCACGGCCTAATTGACGCACAGCCATCACACTCACACCAGCAACAGCACCTACAACTGCACCCAGTAAACCTGCGGCACCATAGGATACACCGCCACCTTCTTTCTCGTTCACATCAGGAACTTGTGCTTTTGGTGTTGGTTGATAAACATTCGCTAATTGGAAAATACCTTTAGTAAAGCCGATACCTTCTTCGTTACAACCATAGCAAGGGTGACCAATACCGACAGGCCAAATACCCCCACCAATATCACAGAATTCTAATGTTGGGCAGTTACCGTAAGTCTCAGGTCCTTTACAGCCTAAATGGTATAAACACCAACCTTGGCGGTGACCTTCATCACCAAATTCTTTAGCAAAACGCCCCGCATCAAAATGAGGACGACGTTCACAGTTTTCGTGGATCAGACGTTCATAAGCGAAAAGCGGTCTGTTTTTGCTATCTAACTTAGGCAAAGAATTGAAAGTAATAATATGAGCAACAGTTGCTAAGAAGTTATGTGGGTTTGGTGGACATCCTGGAATATTAATAACCGTTTTACCCGGTAAAATTGCTTCCAGTGATTTCGCGCCAGTTGGGTTACCACCAGTAGCAGGTACACCACCCCAAGCAGAACATGAACCAATAGCAATAATCGCAGCAGCGCCTTCAGCCGCTTCTTTGATATGCTCTAAAATTGGTTTTCCAGCGACCATACAGTAAATACCGCCATCTTTGTCTGGGATTGACCCATCAACAACGAGAACATATTTACCTTTATATTTCTCCATCGCATTATGCTTATTCTCTTCAGCTTGATCACCAAAAGCTGCAGAAAGCACTTCGTGATATTCGAGTGCGATAACATCAAGAACGAGGTTTTCTAAGGTTGGGTGAGTCGCACGTAATAAAGACTCAGTACAACCAGTACACTCTTGCGCGCCAATCCAAATAACAGGTGGGCGCTCTGATGATGCCATTGCTTCAGACATTTCTGCGGCAGCTTTGCCGCTTAATCCCATGGTAGCTGACAACGCAGCACACAATTTCATGAAATCGCGTCGGTTAATACCATGATGGGAAAAAACATTATTCCCCAAGGCCATATATCTCTCCTGATATGATGATTTTTAATTGGAATAATTTTAAAACACCGCCTTTTTAACACTCCGTCATAATAATGACTTGATCATTATCAATCGATAATTCATTAAAAAATAAATTATTCTTTTATGTGAGTAAAAACGTTTCAGCAATATAAGGTTCAACGTGTATTTTTTATATATTTCGTTATTTTAAAAATAAAAATTAGCTATATAATAATGATAAAAGAAATGGAAATAATTATCATTATCGCAAATAATCGTAAGCCAATGCTTTTTAACTCACATTAAATCAATGAGATACAAATAAGACAAAAAACAACCAACTTTTAAGACAATATATTTAAAATAATACAAAAATATTAATTAAATATTTTCATATTCCATTAAAGATTATTCAAATTAAATATAAACTTATTCCTTAATTATATTTATTACTCTTATTTTCATATTATCAACCTTTGTATTACATTATATATAATGTGATAAATTGCATTTTATAAACACTATATAGTCACATTAATATATTTAACTCCAAGTAATGCTCATCATAATTAGACCTACTTTCTCATTCTAGTTTATTTGTTAAACTAAAGACCTAAGATCACTTTTTAACCAAAAATTAACCTGTTTTTCTTATCATTTTTCATATGGTTATATATATATTCATTTTTGGAATAAGAATAATAACCATAAAAACTCGCTATAAAATTAATGATATAGCGATAAATGTAGCGCTATCACTAGAAACATCATCCACTATTACTAATTAATAATTAGATGTAATAATTACATATAGTTATTTTATAACATATCGGTTTTATAACAGAATTTATCTAAAAAAAATTTTAGGTTAAAATTTTGTAGCATTTGTGGATAAAAAACGTCCATTAATTATGGCTAAACAGCCCATATTTATCTCATAATCATTTTTTGTAAAAATAGATAAAAGAAGTGGTCATAAATCTAAAAATTCAGGGCCCTACAAAGGCACTATCATGTTAATAATTTGTAGTGTATGTAGATAAAAGCTGCCAATAAACTTTACTAAAGCGCTTCCCAGTACCAGCATTGAGGCTCATCAAAAAGAAAGATTGAGCCTGAAATAACCAGCAAAAAGAAAAAACACAGGAAAATAAAAAATAAAAAAGCCATAACACAAAAGTGCTATGGCTTTTAAATTTATTAAAATAATAAAATGCTATGTGTAGCTCTCTGCCTTTCACGTTTTATTTTACTTATCTCTTATGGTAAATAAGAGACAGCTTAATAAGTAAAAAATTCTACTTATCAGAAATTGGAATGACTGAAAACAACGGTCTACCTGGTGCAATAAAAAATAAGTTACCAAAGGTGGTTAACTTAGATAATAAACAAATTGGGCGTATTAATATATTACAAAATATTTCATTCTGTAACATGTGTGCATTATATCCAATAAGAATTTTTGCGCAAGTTTTTTTGCACCTAAATCAAATTAATATAAAACATTATAATTCATAAGGTTATAGATTAATTCACTTTAAAATCCAAAATACTAATGAAATAAAAAGTGAAAAAAAATGAATAGTTAATGAATACTAATGTTGTTTCAATGGAAGTAATCGTAACTACTTAGTGTTAATTGATTCAGCTTACAATTACCCAATCAGTTTAATTAATTAATAAGCCCTAAATTTAACCTGCATATTATTAGTTACGCTTAACACTAAAGCTAAATTTTATTCTATCGCAATTTTCGATTTAAATTAATAACGGTAAAAATAGATAAATCATCCTGTTAATTTAATCAGATAAATAAAGGCAAAATTGGAAAAAGACAATAAAAAAAGCACCCTATTCATTATTACCTAATGAATAAAGTGCTTCTTTTCAATAGAGTCAACTTAATCAGCGTTAATCAGCGCATATTATACGTTACTGATTAGCCATCCGCAGAGACTGTTTCCATACCCACAAGCCCAACTTTGAGGTAACCCGCCTTTCTTAACGAGTCCATTGCACTCATCAAAGTCTCATAATCAACGGTTTTATCTGCTTGGAAAAAGATAGTGGTATCTTTGTTTGCCTGAGTTAATGTGTCTAACACATTTGCTATCGTCTCATGCGTAACCATCTCTTCACCGATAAATATTTGTTTATCTGATTTAATCGTCAGATAAACGGGCTTTTCAGGACGAGGCTGCGGTTTTGCACTTGAAGCGGGCAAGTTTACTTTAATATCAACAGTTGCTAACGGTGCTGCGACCATAAAGATAATGAGTAGAACCAACATGACATCAATAAAAGGCGTCACATTGATATCATGCAATTCATTATCATCACCTGAATCATCACCAAGACGCATAGCCATAATTCATTACCTTGCTTTGCTGTTTTCAATATCTAAGTCACGGCTAACTAATGTGACAACCCCTGTTGCAATATCACCGATTTCACCGCGATATCCTGCAATCATACGAGCAAAAATATTATAAATAATAACGGCAGGAATAGCCGCGATAAGACCAATTGCTGTTGCCAATAAAGCTTCTGCAATACCAGGAGCAACAACCGCTAAGTTAGTTGTTTGAGAATGGGCAATACCAATAAAGCTATTCATAATACCCCAAACCGTACCAAATAGACCGATAAAAGGAGAAATTGCCCCTATTGTTGCAAGATATCCATTACCACGCCCTAATTCACGAGCAATTGCGGCAACACGACGTTCCATACGCATTTCAACACGTTCTTTAATACCGGCTGCAACTTTACTCTCTTTAGAATAATCGCGTTCTAAATCAGCATCGGTAAAGAAATCAGCACTTGCGCTTTTATTACCAAACGTTTTGCTTATGACTAAAGCATCGTCTAATGATTTAACATCTAATAATTGTGCAGTTTCATTTCTTAAACGACGACGCAGTGATAATAAGTAACTGCCTTTCGCGAAAAAGAGCGCCCAAGTCACAATAGATGCCAGTAATAAACCAATCATGACGCTTTTAACGACCAAATCGGCGTTACGATACATTCCCATAACAGAGAGATCTTCGGCAAAGCCACCACCAGCAACGATTTCTGGTTGCGCTTCTTGCGTTGTATTTTCTGTTACTAACGTTTCACTATTAGTATTTTCCGTTGTATTCACACCTTCAACTACTGGTGTTTCAGACCCGGTTGCTTTAATTTCACTGCCTGTTGCCGCAGTATTAGCCGTATTTTCTGTTGTAGTTGCTACGCTATTAGTAGTAGCAGTTCCCTGTGTAGAAGCTGTTGAAGAAACGGCAGCAGTAGTTGGCTGTTCAGTTGATGTGGCAGGTGTAGTATCCGCAAAAGCAGAGCCTGTCAGACCGATTGCCAATAGAATAGAAGCTGTCAAATTACGCATCAGTTGGCCTTTTACTCTCTTTTTATCTATTTATATATTCAGTAATGAAGGTTTTTGCTTCACTACTTACCCAATATCGTTCGCTTGCAATAATCCTGTTTGCCATCAGGAAAGAGAAAACGCTCAAATGATATCAAACATGAAGCATTTTGATAGTAATTATCATTACTATTTGGCTATTTTTTTCCCATTTGTCGATTTTTAAGACAAACTATCGTTATTTTACGTAACGTGAAATTTTATCAACTGCCCTGATTCCCTTTTGTACTTGGTCAAAAAATACATTAACGTGAGATAAACACATCATCACATTAAAAGAGGGTATTAAGGATGACGCTAAAAAAACCAGAAACCTCACTTATTCTTGCTGGTAGAGCTAAAAAATATTCGCAATCCGCAGTAAACCCAATTATACAACGAACTTCATCAGTCATTTTTGATTCTGTTGCGCAAAAACGTGAAGCAACAAAAAATCGAGCTGAAGGCGCACTTTTTTATGGTCGTAGAGGAACAACCACCCATTTTGCATTACAAGAAGCGTTAACAGAATTAGAACAAGGTGCAGGTTGCGCACTTTTTCCTTCAGGCGCTGCTGCGATAACACAATCTATACTCGCATTTATTGAACAAGGTTCACATATCCTTGTTACTGGTTCAGCTTATGATCCTACACAAAACTTCTGTGATCAAATATTGCGTAAGTTATCAGTCTCTACCACCTATTTTGATCCTTTAATTGGCAAAGAAATTAGTCAGCTACTACGCCCTGAAACTAACATTGTTTTTCTTGAATCGCCCGGCTCTATCACAATGGAAATACAAGATTTACAAGCCATCGTGAATGCCGTTCGCCAATATAATCCCAAGATCATCATTATGATCGACAACACATGGGCTGCTGGATTATTACTTAAACCACTCACCCTTGGCGTTGATATATCCATTCAATCAGCAACCAAATATATTATTGGTCACTCTGACGGTATGCTGGGATTTGCTATTGCAAATGAACGTTGCTGGCCTCAATTGCGCGAAAATGCGTATTTACTTGGTCAGTGCTGTGATCCTGATACTGCTTATATGGCTGCTCGTGGTCTAAGAACATTAGCAGTGAGAATGAAGCAACATGAACACAGTGGCTTAGAAGTCGCTCGTTGGCTAAAACAGCATCCATTAGTCGATAATGTTTATCACCCTGCTCTTTTATCTTGTGCTGGTCATGAATATTTTCAACGCGACTTTACTGGTAGTAATGGGCTGTTTTCTTTTAGTTTAAAGAAAATTCTAAACGCTGAAGATTTTGCCCTCTTCTTAGATAATTTATCACTGTTTAAAATGGCATTTTCATGGGGAGGGTTTGAATCTTTAATTTTAGGCTATCACCCAAATGATATTAAAGCGATGCGCCAATATGAGTCTCAGCCAGAGTTTAATGGCACACTTTTTCGCATTCATATTGGATTAGAGAATGTCGATGATTTAATTGAAGATCTTGAACAAGCATTTATACGTATTTCTCATTAAATAATGAATCTTTTATTAAAAAAAAGCTATCCCTGTGGTTTCACAGGGATTAAATCAAACGAACATTTTTTTTTTGCGTTAGAATAGCGCCTATAAAGTCCTTTTTTATGCGAGTTCGCGAATGGATACATTAAAAGAGATAATCCACGCACTAATGCAACATGATTATATGGTGCTTGCTGATCCAAATGTAATGTGGGTTATCTATGTTGTTCTTTTTATTATTATCATGCTGGAAAACGGGGTTTTACCCGCCGCTTTTTTACCAGGAGACACTCTACTTGTTCTTTGTGGAGCATTAATAGCTAAAGATGTTTTACACTTTATCCCAACAATAGTTATATTGGGCACAGCGGCAAGCATAGGAAGTTGGCTTGGTTTCTTACAAGGACGCTGGTTAAGTGATACTCGAGTGGTTAAACGCTGGATGTCACAACTACCAGAACAATATCACCAGCGCGCTAATGATCTCTTTCATCGCCAAGGCTTATACGCCCTATTAATTGGTCGTTTTATTGCCTTTGTGCGAACTTTATTACCCACACTGGCGGGTTTATCTGAGCTAGAACAGCGCCGCTTTCACTTATTTAACTGGATAAGTGGATTTTTATGGGTAGGTATTATTGTTTCGTTAGGCTATATCTTAAATCAGATACCTTTTGTTCAAAAACATGAACAACTAGTCATGAATATTTTAATGATAATACCTGTCGTATTACTTACTGCGGGGCTAATTGGCTCTATTGCCATGTATTTTAAGCATCGAAAAAATAATAATAGATAATAAGCAGCAAACACAATAAATAATAAAACACGCCACTATACTTTACTGAATATTGGCGTGTTTTTTACTCTCTATTAAGTAAACTATTTTTATTGGCTTACACTCTTTTAGTACTTAATTCGACGGGCTTCTTGACGAGCATCTTGACGAGTTTGACGGCTATCTTGTCGGCAATCGTGATTACTCTTGTCATCCGTTTTAATGCAATCTCTTTTCTCATCACGAGCATTATCCCTTGCATCTTGTCTTACATCTCTTGCTTCTCTTCTTTCTCTCGCTTGCTCTGTTGCATGTACAACATTAAATATCATCGTTGATGTTAACAGTGCAGCTAACACAGATAATTTATAAAATTTGCTAATCATTTTAATTAACCTTTAAAATATTTAAGATAGAGTAAAATTCTATTTAAAAAATTTTATTGGCTCAATAAAACTTAATAATTAGCACATTTAAAGCTAAAAATGGTTATTTCAATAAGATAATGGCTATTTAGGTTAAAATAAAAAACTTGTTTAATAAATAAAATGCCTCAAATAGACAAGATTATTATTAAGATAAGGTAATCATTTTTGAAGATAGAATAAAAAATACGCCATTATTTTATAAATCATAATGGCGTATTTCAGTTATTTAACACACTAACAAAAGTTCAGTTGTTCATTGTCTTATCTCCTATCAAATTAATATCTTGTTAAATATCCATTTATATTAATCACTATCATACTGTCACCTTAACCCTTAATTGCTTTTGAAGCTAAGAATGTAGGGATATAACTATCCACTAAAAAACGAGCATGAGGTGCAAAATCTTCAACAAAATCTTGTAATAAGAAACCGGCAGTTAATTGCCCACCAATTAAGTCTGTTAAAGAGTGACCAAATACTAAACCGTCCCCTGCGGCAATTTTTGCTTGCAGAACATCTGATGGCAATGAGCGTTGATCACTATAAGGTAAGCGATAAGTTGGTCGCATTAACCCTTGGGCTCGTAATTGTGGATCTCGGTCATCAACAAACACGACAGGGTTATAAAAGCTTGCCATTAATACGCCACCTTTTTTTAATACGCGGTAGCACTCTTGCCAAACAGGGTTTACATCTGGCACATACAAATTAGAAATAGGATGAAATACAATATCAAAGCACTCATCAGTAAAATTACTTAAATCTGCCATATCTCCTTGTGCTGTGACCAAATTTAATTGATGTTTCTCTGCTAATTGTCTGTCTTTACTTAATTGTCCTTCTGATAAATCAAACACCGTTACTTGAGCACCAGCAGCCGCTAGAATAGGCCCTTGTTGCCCACCAGCAGAAGCTAAACAGAGTATTTTTTTGCCTTTAATATCGGCTAACCACTGAGATTTTACCGGCGTTGGCGTGAGATATACTTTCCAATCGCCTTTTTTTGCGGCAATTATCTCTTTATCACTGACAGGTTTAGACCACTGATTTTCTACCGCAGCTTGATTATCCCAATGTGTTTGATTTAATTTTAAATAATGATTTTCCATATCTCTCCGATAAATTAAAAATAACTTATACATAGTATTGTGATTATTATTGAGAGAAAATAGCAACACTCCCATTTTCACAATTTTATAGTTATAGTTTTGTCACTATTATCCGTCTATATACAGAGAAAAGCTTTTTACTTATTTATTGTCATACCACACTACACCAAAAAACAAGGTGGAAACTATAATGCATAACTTTACTTATTACTCGCCAACACGTATTCACTTCGGTCGAGGACAAATAGAAAAACTTCATTCTGAAATCGCAAAAAACGAAAGAATTTTACTCACTTATGGTGGCGGTAGTATTAAACGTAATGGCGTGCTTGACCAAGTTTATACCGCACTACCCGGTTATCAGATTCATGAATTTGGTGGTATTGAGCCAAACCCTTCCTATGAAACGTTAATGAAAGCCGTTTCATATGCGCGTTATCATGGCATTACACATTTATTAGCGGTTGGTGGCGGTTCTGTTATTGATGGGACTAAATTTATTGCTGCCGCAGTGCCTTATCAAGGTGAACCTTGGGAAATCGTCACTAGCCGTGGAAAAGTCGTCGAAAAAGCGCTGCCATTAAGTTGTGTATTAACACTGCCAGCAACAGGTTCTGAAACCAATAGCTTCTCTGTCATTAGTAAAAAACAGACCATGGATAAACAGAGCTTTGCCAGCCCTTATGTCTACCCACATTGCGCAATCTTAGATCCTAGTGCCACATTTTCATTGCCACCAAGACAAACCGCCAATGGTGTCGTTGATGCTTTTATTCATATATTAGAGCAATATCTCACATATCCGGTGAATGCTCGTGTACAAGATGAATATGCGCAAGGTCTTTTACGAATTTTGATCGAAGAAGGTCCTAAAGCGTTGGTGTCACCAACTGACTATGATATTCGTGCTAATATAATGTGGACAGCATCACAAGCGCTTAATGGCATCCTTGGTGTAGGTGTTCCTCAAGATTGGGCAACCCATGCATTAGGACATGAACTTACCGCGTTACATGGTCTTGATCATGCTCAGACTCTCGCCATTGTGTTACCTGCCTTACTTAATGAAAAACGGCAGGCGAAATATGACAAGCTTATCCAATATGCACAACAAGTCTGGGGTATTCACCAAGGCTCTGACGCGTTTAAAATTGAAACTGCAATTAACCAAACTCGGAAATTTTTTGAGGTTATGGGACTTAGAACTCGACTGTCTGATTTTAAAATCAGTGAAGCTGATATCCCAGCCTTAGTGCGAAAACTGCAAGAACATGGTCAAACCGCACTAGGCGAGCATCAAGATATCACGCTAGAAGTCAGTCAACGCATCTATACCGCGGCGCTCTAAGTACTTTAAGTGACTGGAGGCATTAATGGATAAACCTAAATTGATTCAATTATCTGATGGAAAAACCATCCCACAACTCGGGTTAGGTGTTTGGAAAGCCGATAATAATCAAGTTATTAAAGCAATTCACCATGCATTAGATACTGGTTATCGTCTGTTTGATACGGCTGCGATTTATCACAATGAAGAGGGTGTGGGTAAAGCGCTAAAACAAACTACAGTGCCTCGTGATGAGCTTTATATCACCACAAAACTGTGGAATAACGATCAAACGCATGCACGTGGCGCGGTATTAGAAAGCCTCCAGCGCTTACAACTGGATTATATCGACCTTTATTTAATGCACTGGCCTGCACCTTCTCGTGATCTGTATGTTGAAGCATGGAAGCAGATGATCATCTTACAAAAAGAAGGCCTGGTTAAAAGTATTGGGGTTTGTAATTTCCAGCCAGAACATCTGGAACGGATTATTACTGAAACGGGCGTTACACCCGTTATTAACCAAATCGAAGTCCACCCATTAATGCAACAAGGTCAACTACGTGCTTGGAATACAACGCACAAAATTGTGACTGAATCTTGGAGCCCACTGGCACAAGGTGGAGAAGGCGTATTTGGTCAGCCAATTATTCAAGAACTGGCTAAAAAATATAATAAATCACCCGCACAAATTGTATTACGCTGGCATGTAGATAGCGGATTAGTGGTTATTCCAAAATCAGTCACTCCGGCAAGAATTGAAGAGAATTTCCATATTTTTGATTTCAAACTTGAAAAAGAAGAAGTCACGGCAATCACAACACTTGATCAGAAAAAACGTTTAGGTCCTGATCCTGACATATTTGTTGATATATAGCTGTTAATATATCGCTATTAATATATAGTTTTTTATATAGTTATTGATATGTAATTTTACTTAATACTAAAAGCCAATGTAATTCTTTGCATTGGCTTTTTTCAATAAATTCTTATCTAACCTAATTATTGTTTTTTTCTAATTACGACTTATTTATTTTTATTTTGTTTTATCTTTTTTATATTTTTGATCTTGATTTTTTAGATATCTAAAAACTAATGAATTCAAGTTCAGTTTTTGATATCGAAAACTTATATAAGTAAGAGAATCTCATCATTATTTATTTGCGATGAGCTTTTAAAATGACAATACCGAAATATGGGCTAACACCACAGCTATCTGCAATAGCTAAAAAAGTAGCATGGATAAATATCTTTATTCAATTTGCTTTTCCTATCTCAGCCACAATACCTGCTAATGTATTTGCTAAAGAAAATACACAGGAAAATCAATTTATTAATAAACCAATCAATAGGAACTACTATCAAGTTCAAAAAGGTGATACACCTGAATCGATAGCTAAAAACTTTAATATTAAATTATCAAAACTAATTGAAGCCAACCCTGACTATGTCTCTTTAGTTGGCAAATTAAAAATTAAAGAAGGGATTACCCTTAATATTCCTAAAGCTATTTCTCATCGTGGTAAATGGCTAAATTCTAATGAAAAAGAGTTACCTGAAATTTCTGCTGATGGTGAAAAATTAGCACAACTGGTTGTTAATAATGCTTCTTTATTAAATAAAGACACTGATGCAACACAGTATGCAATTAGCCAACTTACCAGCAAAGCCAACACTGAAATAGAACAATGGTTGAGCCAATTTGGTCATGCAAGAGTTTCGCTTTCAACAGATAAAAACTTCACATTAGAGAGCAGTTCCGCTGATCTGTTAATTCCATTATATGATCAAGAGAAAAATTTAGTTTTCTCGCAAACCAGTTATCACCGTCAAGATTCTCGTAGCCAATTAAATCAAGGTATTGGTTATCGCTATTTTACGGATCGTTTTATGCTCGGTGTTAACGCTTTTTATGATTATGATTTAAGTCGCTACCACAGTCGATTTGGTCTTGGTGCTGAAGTCTGGCGCGACTATTTTAAATTGAGTGCAAACCACTATCATCGACTATCAAATTGGCGTACATCTGACGATGTAATGGATTATAACGAACGTCCTGCAAATGGTTGGGATATACGAACTGAAGGTTATTTACCGGTTTATCCCCAATTAGGGGCTAAATTAATTTTCGAACAATATTATGGTGATGAAGTGGGTCTATTTGGCAAAGATAATCGCCAAAAAAATCCTCACGCCTATACCGCAGGGTTAACTTATACCCCCGTGCCATTAATTACTTTTGGTGCAGAGCGTCGATTTGGCTTACATGATAACAGTGATAGTAAATTAGATGTCAGCGTACAATATCGCTTAGGTGAATCACTCTCTTCACAATTAAATCCTGATAATGTTCGTGCTATGCGCTTAATGTCAGGTAGTCGTTATGATTTTGTCGATAGAAATAATGACATCGTCTTAGAGTATAAAAAGAAAACTTTAGTCTTTCTTTCTATCGCCCCTTCTATTATGGGTTATGCCAAAGAGGAGAAAGATTTAGCGGTTCAAGTTCGTTCTAAATATCCTGTAAAACAGATTGAATGGTCAGCAAGTTCTTTGATAGCAAATGGCGGTAAAATTAATCACAATGGCGCGTTTAATTATTCCGTTACGCTTCCTCGCCATATTTCTGGTGCTAACCAAAAAAACAGTTATATCATTAGTGCGGTTGCGATAGATGAACAAGGAAATCGTTCTGATCCGGTTCAAAGCAAAATTGTTGTCGATCAATCCGCCATTAATACAACCAACAGCCAATTTACACCAACCCAATCTCAATTACCGGCTGATGGGCATTCCACGCAAATATTGACCTTATCCGTATTAGATAATGATAATCTGCCTGTTGATATTAACTTGCAAGAGTTGTCATTAGAAACACAGTTAGGTCGCCAAGCAGGGAATAGTAAAGTTTCGCCATTTACACGTATTGATGCGGGTAAATATCAAGCGACAGTCACTGCTGGCAGTGTCACTGAGAAACTGATTTTAACGCCTAAATTCCGCGATAATACCTTTAACCAAGCAGAAATTAATTTTGTTGCAGATAATATTACAGCACATATAGCTAAGGGTAACCTGACTGTTATTAAAGATAATTCATTTGCTGATGGTAAAAGTGAAAATAAAATCAAAATTATTGTTACGGATTTAAATAACAACCCCGTTGCCAACTATCCAATTACACTTTCTGCTGATAATGGCGCCAATATTATCGATTCAACTCATACATCGCTAATGGGTGATGTGGTTATTCCTATTACAAACACCCATACTGGAATGACACATATCACGGTGACAGTAAAAGATGTTGATTACGCAATTAATGTTAACTTTATTGCGGATGAAGAGAGTGCTTATATTCCTAATGACTATTTAATCATTACGCCCAATATCTCATTAGCAGATAATATTTCAGAAAAAGTTATTAACCTTACTGTTATTGATAAGAACAAAAACCCTGTTCCAAATACCAAGGTAACTTTACGTGTAAATAATCAAGCTCAAATTAAAGATGCGGAGGTAATTACAGATAAAGACGGTAAAGCCAGTACTACAATGGTCAGTAAAATCGCTGGAGATGTAACAGTAAAAGCAGAAGTTATCACCAGCCATAAAGTTACTGAGGCGACATCTACTTTTATCAGCGATATTTCTGATGGCAAGATTATTTCAGTTACACCATCAGCCCCACCTTATATTGCAGATGGAAAAACAGAGGTCACCTTTACTGCTGAAGTAAAAGATAACTTTGGTAATCCACTGCCTAATGCCAATATTCTCTGGTCAACCGATCGTGACAAAAATATCGCTCATATCACGGCGGTTTCAGTCACTGATAAACAAGGGATAACTCATGCCCAATTAACCAGTACACAAGCATTACAAGTTACAGTAACCGCAACCACCAATAACAACTCTTTATCAGCAACACCCATTACGTTTATTGCCGATAATCAGCAAGGTTTAATTAAATCATTAACTGTCGATAAAACACAAATTGTTGCCGATGCTCAAGAAAAAGCATCATTAACCGCTATTGTTGAAGATAAATTTGGTAATAAACTTCCTAATGTCGCAATAGAGTGGCAAACCAGTAGTGGATCAATGCTTGATAAACAGCAAACCACAACTGATGTTCAGGGCAAAACCGTTAATCAAATTAGTGCTAATAAAGCTGGATTAACAACCATTACCGCTAAATTAGCAAATGGAGAACAAGCTCAAATAACATTAATGGCAATTGCTGATCCAAATAGTGCCGTTATTACATTGAAGACGCTGAATAATAAAACCAGTGCCATAGCCGATAATAGCGATACCGTTACTGTTGTTGCCGTGATCACGGATGCAAATAGCAATCCATTAGCTCAACACCCGGTTTTCTGGCAATCCACACACAATACATTAAGTAAAGCATTAACCAATACCAATGATAAAGGTGAAACCCAAGTTGATATAAAGGGTACTCAAGCCATTTTAACTACGGTAACGGCGAACTTACTGAATAAACAACAAGCTTCAAAAGATATTACTTTTACCCCAGATCAAGCTAGCGCTCAGCACAGCCATCTAACGTTAGATCCACAATCTATTATTGCTGATGGTAAAACATTCTCGGTTGCTACCATTTTATTAAACGATAAATTTGATAACCCAGTTCCTAAGCAAGACAAAAAAATAGCCTTAAAAGGTGATAACTCAACCATTACATTTAGTGCAATAAAAGAAATTTCACCGGGTGTTTACCAAGCGAATATCAGTGGTCAAAAAGAAGGGATAAGCACTATTTCTGCCACATATCAGGGAATATCTCTTACTCAGCCATTAGGTTTTATCGCTGATAAACAAAATGCAAGGATCCAATCCGTTACCGTTGTTCCACCTAATACAGCAATAGCAAACGGTAGTGACAAAGTGACTATTCATGCAAAAATTACTGATACTCAAGGTAATACCGGCATGGAAGGTATCAATGTTGGTTGGATAACCACTTTAGGTACGTTATCACCCATCAGTAAAACAGACAGCACAGGTGTTGCAGAAATAACGCTCTCAAGCACGCAAGCGGGTACTGCTCAAGTGACGGCAATGCTTGATAGTACACAGTTCCAAAATGCAGATAACACCATCACCTTTACACCAGATGTTATTTCAGCGGATAACTCTACGTTAGCTCTTTCACCAACTACAATTACGGCAGGTGATGGAACACATTCCTATGATAAATCAGATATTGTTATCACATTAAAGGATAAACAAGATAACTTATTGACTGGACTAAAGGATGAAATTAACGCGAAATACTCTGTTAACCTCAACCTTACAACAAGTGCATTTAAAGAGGTAAAAGATGGCGTTTACCAAGCAACGCTTTATGCCAAAAAAGCAGGTAATACTACGGTTAGTGCACAGGTAAAAGGCGTTACTTTAACGCAAAATGCTTCGCTTACTGTTATTGCAGATAACCTAAGTGCTAAGGTTGATCACTTTGATATTAGTGATACAGCACCTAAAGCAGGCGATACCATCACCTATACGGCTTACTTAATTGATAATTATGATAATCCTGTCAGTAGTGGTGTGCCTGTTACTTGGACATCAGACAATGTCAGTGTATTAGCTAACGCCTTAACATTTACTGATGATAAAGGTGCAACGCAAACTCAATTAACCAGAGGTCCTGCTGGTTTAGCAAAAGTAAGTGTGGTTTTAAAATCAGGAACCTACCCTGCTAATGACGTTAATTTTGTTGCGAGTGATGTGGATGAAAACAGCTCTGAATTAACGCTGTTACCCGCAACCATTATTGCTAATGGTAAAGATAAAGCGCTCCTCACCTTATTAATCAAAGATAAAGGCGGAAATATTCTACCGGATCAAACCGTTAAAGGCGTTTCTAATAATTCAACCATTGTATTTGGAACTGCTAAACAGGTTTCACCAGGTAAATATGAAATAGACGTAACGGGTACCAAATCGGGTACTGCCGATATTAGTGTTAGCGTTAATGACACTCCATTTAAGAAGCAACTGCCATTACAACTTAAAGCGGATGCTTCAACATGGAAAATAAAAGATACCAGTGTCAGTAACACGACAATAATTGCAGGTGATACCAACGGAGTAACCTATCAGGCAACAGTGGTTGATGCTAATGACAATATTTTACCTAATGTTATTGTGTCGTGGAAGTTGCGTGGATTAGCTGATGATTATGATTTTAGTACCTACACTGATGCTCAAGGTATTGCTAAAACAAAAGTCACTAGCCATGTTGCCGGCATTTTACAAATGAGTGCTTATTTAGACTTAAATAACCATAAACCTATTGATGATGTAACAGTACAACCTGCTGCTATTGATGCCGACAAATCTAGCTTAAGCAGTAATCGCCAATCTATTAAAGGGGATAATCAAGATAGCGCGACACTTACCGTAAAATTAGTCGATAAATATGATAATGCGATAGCAGGTAAAAAAGTAACACTTTCAGCAACAACGAAAGTCACTTATTCCAAAGATCCATTAGCAGATATTGGTAAAGGGGAATATCAAACTGATGTTGCATCAAATATTCAAGGTGATGTCACCTTTACGGCAAAAGCAGAAAGTACCTCGTTAACAAATTCATTAACGATTAATGTTACAGCACCAAAACCTATCATTGTGTTTGATGAAAAACTACAACAGGAAGTTTATTCATCAACGCCGGTTGATGCCCTTGGTTATACAGGATTGCCCTCTAACCTTAAAACAATGTGGTCAAGTTCAGAACCTACGGTAGCGACTATTGATGCTTACACAGGGAAAATCACTCTATTAAAAGCGGGTAAATCATTGATTACCTTACAAACAACAGGTGATGACCATTTTTTACCAGCAGAAAATAGTTATCCACTGCTAGTTGAGAAAGCAGATCCCGGATTATCAGTAAAAGATCCACAAATAAACTCAACTTGGGATGATGGTATTACCCAACAAATTAGCGCTACGTTTAGTAACAGTGATAGTGCAAAAAATCCACCACCATTACAATTTAGCAGTGCGAATAAATCTATATTAACCGTTGATAATCAAGGGAGTATAACTGCAGTAAAACCCGGTGATACCACCATTAATGTGACTTCTGATGCAACTGATCAATTTAAAGTAGCAACAACTACGGTAAATTATCATCAAGAAAAAGGGGTACTTAATTATACCTTTAAACTTAAGACAGTCTTTTTATCCGATAGCGATACTGATGATGGTCCAATACCTGCTCAAGAGACAGAAGCTCCTGTTCCTAGCCAAGCACAAGCAACATGGAGTAGTGATAATCCACAATTTGTCACTGTTACACCAGAGGGTATGATTACTTATTTAAGTGATGGTAGTAGCTACTTAACGCTCGCAGTAAAAAATAATGCCTATTATCAAGATTATAGTGAACGCTATGAAGTTAGCGTAAGAAAAACACCTAAGATTAAGATTGATCAAATTGAATTTACTTCAATGGGTGATAAACAAAGTGAAACAAATCTTAGTAATATAAATTGGCATCCTCTATATGTAACAGATAATAGTTTTACCGTTAAATGGAGCAAAGTAGATGAATTACCATTGGCTATCGATTTTGTATTAACAGATAGTAGTGGAAAGGAAATAGACACAGTTCGGAGACATAATTATGTAGCTGGAGGAAACCCTGATGACAATAATATAAGTGACCCTGTTATATTTAATAATGTTCCCAAAATTTATTTGACTAATAATAAATTAACATTAGAAGTCAAAGTTTTTGATGGTAATAATAAATCCGCCTCTAAATTTTATACTATTAATACTTCAGAAATAGATGCAACCGATGCAATAAGCCTAATGAGCATTCGTAAAAATTCAATATACTTTGACACTCATAATGGCTCAAATACATATAAAAGCTGTGAAGCTCCTGGAGAAAATAGACCAACGCATTTATTTATACAAGTAGATGTCTTACGTAAAAAGAATGATACAGCATTGCTCTATCCTATAGATATAAAGGCACAAATTAAAAATGTCGTGCTTGAAAATAGTGTAGCTGTAGCAGGTGATATTCGTAGCAATGTCGATTATCCAGGAATTAAGCAATTTTATCAAAATGTAAACGAGGATATTACATTTTATGAAACATCTTCTAAATACGCTATTGATACGGAATGTAAATACAATGACTCGGGTAAAGGCGATATAATTATTACTCTTACTATAAACGGAAAATCAACTCAGATAAAAAATAGCTTTATTTGGAGTGGTGTGGCAAATGTTACACCATAAATTCATTATCAACCGATAATAAAACACCCATTCAATATTAAATATTGGATGGGTGTTTTCTTTATATTTAATTATTGAAATTTAAATCACTTTATATTTTTTGAGAACTCATATTTATCATCATCACCAATAATATACAAAAAGCAATTATTACTGCCAAGTAAAACAATAATAAGGCACTCTATTGCCTTAATTTATCGCTTAAAATCATCGTACCTACAATTGATGAGAATTTTTGTATCTCATTGATGTGAGACAACCCAGCAATTTTAATGACAAAATTGAGCAAACCATACTGATGATGACAATAATTCTGTCGGTGTTCCCTGCTCAACCACCTCTCCTTCATCTAAAACAATTATATAATCAGCACATTTAGCAAGTTCAGGATTATGGGTGATAACAACACGGGTACAATTTAGTTGTTGTAAATAATCTGCTGTTTTTTCAGCGCTAACTGCATCAAGATTAGCGGTGGGTTCATCTAAAAAAAGTATTTCGGGTTTTGCCAATAATGAACGCGCTAAACATAACCGCTGTTTTTGTCCACCAGAAAAATGGTCTCCTTGATTTCCTACATCATTATCAAGATCAGACACCGTTAAGGTTAAATTTAACGTTAAAAGTAGCTGCAAAATTTCATTATCCGAAATCGTAGAAAACTCATTTTGTAATAACGACCAACGCAATGAACCTTTCAATAACGAGTTATTTTGAAAAACCACTTGCCTTATTTTTGCTAATACCGATTCAGAAAGCGCGGTAACCGCTTTATCGCCATAATAGATTTTCCCATTATCAGTATCAATGAGTCGTGAAAGTAAGCGTAATAATGTGGTTTTACCTGCACCAGATGCCCCCACAATAGCCGTCATTTTCTTATCAGGGCATTGAAGTGAAATATTAGAGAGAATGGTTTTTCCTGCACTATTATAAAAACTCAGTGCTTGGCAACGGATCTCGCTACTACTTGGTGATTCACTCTGCTTAGGACTAATCAAGGTGTGAGTTTTTAATACATCTTCAATTTGCTTTAACGCTTGTTTGCTTTGGCGTAATGCTTGGTCGATATGAGAAAGCTGATAAAGCGGTTCAATAAATCGCGCTATTAATACCACTATCGCTAACCATCCCGTTAAACTTAGCCCATTGCTATTGATACTCCAGACACCACCAACTAAAACAATAATAAAAATGGTTTGAATACAGAGAGAAAAAGCAATGTGATAAGGCAAACTACGCTGCAATAGACTCACCTGCTCGGTATGTTGTATCTGTAAATCTTGCTGTAATTGCTGTGAAAACTGACTATTGCGTTCACTTTTGCGTAATAGTGCTTGGTATTGAGCAAAATCAGATAACGTTTTTGCGGCAACACTATCTGCCTTTTGCAAGCGACCTTCTTGTTTATACAGCCCTTTTGCACTTATTCGTATCACAATAATTAATAACAGTGCGGCGGCAATAAAAACCATTGCTGTCGTCATATCGTAAAAAAATAGCCCAACAATCACAGTAAGTGGTGTTATTACTGTGCTGATTATGGGTGCTAATAAATGAGCCGGAATACTCATGGCACTCATTGCCGCACCAGAACAGAGTGTTTCTGCTTGTACTGGCGGAGCTAGACTTCTAGGCAGGTGTTTAATTAGCGCTTGAACTAATATTTTCATCACGCTACTCCCCGCTAAAAATCCTTTCAGTGTTGCGATATATTGAAAGAGCAGTGTTACCAACGTTAACCCAGCCAACATCCATAAATATTGGCTAACACCTTCATGCCAATAAACAATAATAGGCAGTAAGAGCAAGCCACATAAACCTTCAAGAATGGCACTAATCACCATAAAAAACAGGGTGTATTTTAAGGTGAAAAGTAATGACATTGAGGGATTAGAAGGATTAGTCTTCATCTTGCTCTCCTTGGTTTTGCACAAAATCATGATAGGCAGAACAATGAGTTAGTAGCTCATTATGATTTCCTATCGCAATTAACTTACCTTTAGCCATAAACATAACTCTATTAGCTTGTTGGGCTAACAATAACGAGTGAGTCACAACAATACGTGTCATGGTCTTATTTTTTATGGCATTAAAAATCCTTTGCGCATTATTAGGATCAAGTGCTGAAGAGGGTTCATCAGCTAATAACAGCGGACTATTGGCAATAAAAGCCCGAGCAATAGCAAGGCGTTGAGCTTCACCACCAGATAATGAAATTTCATCACCAATAACCGTTGATAAACCTTGAGGTAAATGAGCCACCACTTCAGAGAAATTAGTTTCACCTATCGCTAATTGAAGCTGCTGCTCGCTACAATTTGGATTAAATAACAATAAGTTATCGCGAATAGAATAAGGTAATGCACACTGTTTTGCATAACAACAGTGGTTATTTGATTTAATGCAGTGCGTGAATAACGATGAATAGGACAATCTTCAATAAATATTTCACCTGACGTTGAGTCCATAAACCGAGCAATTAGCTGTAATAACGAGCTTTTTCCTGCACCAGAAGGACCAACAATAGCAATAAACTCACCTTTTTTAATCTCAAAGCTGATATTACTTAGGATATTTTTATCACCATAATTAAGTGATAGTGACTGTGCTTTTAATGAGATTGCTTTAGGAAAATGTTCAACAGAAACATCGCCATAATGCATCTCTTTCTCTTGCAATAGTTGATGTATACGTTGAGATGCTTTTTTAGCTGCACGTAATGCATCACCACCATGTCCCATCGCCATAACAGGTTCGGCAATACGTCTTAGTAATAAGATAAATAGCAATAAATCAGCTAAAGGTAATGCCTGACTTAAAAATAGTGCTCCTAATAACAACCATCCTGTTAATAATGTTGCACTTAATAAAAGCTGAGTGAGCGTACCTAATAATCCCACTCTTTTTACCCAATTTTGAAAGTGGTAAACAAAATTAAGCAGCGACTTTTCAGTTTTATCGATAATACCAGTCTGAGGATATTGTCGAGCCACTAACGGATTTTCAGCTAGTATTTGATAATCTTCAAACAGTGTTTTCATTGCGCTATCACGTTGCTCACAATAAGTCTGATAACGAGAAGATTGTGTTTGTTTAAAGCAGAAATAAGCAACAATAAGGGGAATAAGTGAAAAAATCAGCAAAGAGAGATTAATAGAACCCAATATGATAATAGCAATAACAGGAACGACTATTATTTGCACCACATCAGCAGGTGCATGAGCAATTAATTGGTGTAGTGCTTTGATATCTCGTTGTACATATTGATTAACCCCATTTTTACCTTGGCTTACAAACCAATTCAACGGTAATTTTTGCATTTTTTCTGATAACGCTAACCGTAATTGATAAGTTAAACGAGCATCCATTAAATGCGTTAAATGAAAAGCTAACGTTTGTGATATCAGCCAACTAATACCACTTAATATAGCAACCGTTAGCCATAGGTTATTTTCATTAGGGAAAGTAAGGGTTAACTGATATAGCGCTAACCAAGGAACTAAAGAACAGAAGCCAGCAATCACTTGTAGTAATAGTGCACTCACTAAAAGAGTGCGAAAAGGTCGTAATAACGTCCATAATTCATTATGCATAATAGTCTCCACAACACACGGTGGCACTATAACTAAAAGTTTTTTTTGCCTCTAGCAACAAGGCTTTAGATTGGGCGACTATTTCTTTCGATTTAGAAGCAATTTGATTATTTATTAATCACAAGAGAAATTGTGCTATTTAATACAGAGTGAAAAGAAGAGAAAACAGCGATACAAGCGTTATTATCCTAGCAAAATCGATTATGGAGTAAAGTGCCCTTTTCTTATATCGCCCGGTAATATGCCAAAACGTTTACGAAATGCCACTGAAAAATGCGCCGGTGTATAACCCACAAAATAAGCAACGCTAGAGATAGATCCCCCTTCATTTAGCAACATATTATATGCGGTTTGTAAGCGATATTCTTGTAGCCAACCATAAACAGAGTTACCAAATAATTGACGAAAGCCTTGGGTAAGTTTTCGTGTATTTAATCCCACACGAGTCGCTAATATCTCAAGCTTCGGCGGTGTTTCCATTTCAGCAATTAAAATCTCTTTCGCCAGTTTTAAGCTGTTCTTTTCACGCTGGCTTAATGGTCGATTGGCTGGCTCTTGTGCATGACATAAATATTGCAAACTTAATGAAGCAAATTCGCACGCTTTGCCAGAGTAATAAAGTGGTTTTAAAGAGTCGTGAACCGGATTTTGGAATAACTGCATGGTTAAAGCCAAAAAAATGTTATCCATAGTCAGATGATGCAACATTAGTGATTGATTTTGTTTCAGTATTGGAGGTAATAAAATATGTTGTTGCTCAAGCCACTGAGATGATAATTGCAATAGTGTGTATCTTAGAGGATCGCCAGATTTAAATTGATTCAATAAAGAATAACGCTCAACACTATTAGCAATAAAAATACTCGGTGTAACTATCTCTATTTTCTGCCCATTGACACTTTCACTAATCACACTTCCGCTATGAACAGCCACTAAATTGAAACCGGCTTGATAAGTCTCTTCAATATGTAGATCTTCTGTGGTTTCTAATACACCTTGGCGTAATAATATTTGGTCTTGGAAACGATATTCTTCAACCTGCTGATGCTTAGGTTGATAACCAATATATGAATAGAATGAAGAGTGTTGAGGCATAATAGAAAGATATCAGTAGAGTAAATAATCATCTATGTTGGCAAAAAACAGTCTAAATAGCAATAATTATCATTTTCATATCAATAATTACGCTATTTATTAGACAGGGTGCTTGTACCACAAATCTAACAACTTAAAGAAAAATTGCGGGGGAGAATAACTCCCCCACCAAACTATTTATCACACATCAAAATAGCTTGAACGACTGTGTTTCCATTACTAATGTTAAGCAAACATAATCGTTCACCTACAATCATTGTGAAAAAAATAACGGTCGCACAGATAACAGTAATGCCAAATAAGGTTATTTTCGTCAATTTTATTGACTCCTTTCGGAAAAGGAGACAAAATCAAATTGTTGAGGTTTGAGTCTGTCCCCGGATTTTATGAAAATAGAATTCGGGGCTTTTCTCTTTTTGGCGCTTGCAAAATGCTTGAACCAAAATGATCCAAGCACCCACAAACATAGTAACAGAAATTTCGCTATTCCCTATACCTTACCAGTGGTAGATGATGGATATTTTTCAATTAAAACAACGCGTTAATTGGCATCGTAAAATAATCTCTTCTTGACTCAAGCGACAAAAAAAGACAAAATAAAACCGCTAAAACAAAGAAATCAACATGTTTATTTTCTTGGCTCCTTACTCGAAAAAAAAGATCCGCACCCACTTCTTTGTTTTACACTCGCCCCAAATAAACGTATTTGGGGCTTCTTTTTTTCATAAAAATAGAAAAATAAAAAATCCCGAATATGAATCGCCCCATATTCAGGATTAATATTACGACAACAATTAAACTTAAATTTTACTTATCTTTTTATGCATTGCTTGGACTGAAATCACAAAATCTCTGTTTATCAGACATAAGCTAAATCTTAAAGACAGGGTGCTTGTACCACAAATCTAACAACTTGAAGAAAAATTGCGGGGGAGAATAACTCCCCCACCAAACTATTTATCACACATCAAAATAGCTTGAACGACGGTGTTCCCATCACTAATGTTAAGTGAACATAATCGTTCACCTACAATTAGGGTGAAACAGAGTACGCTCAAACAGATAACAGTAATGCCAAGTAAGGTTATTTTCGTCAATTTAATTGACTCCTTTCGGAAAAGGAGACAAAATCAAGTTGTTCATGTTTGAGTCTGTCCCCGGATTTTATGAAAATAGAATTCGGGGCTTTTCTCTTTTTGGCGCTTGCAAAATGCTTGAACCAAAATGATCCAAGCACCCACAAACATAGTAACAGAAATTTCGCTATTCCCTATACCTTACCAGTGGTAGATGATGGATATTTTTCAATTAAAACAACACGTTAGTTGACATTGTAAAATAATCTCTTCTTGACTCAAGTGACAAAAAAAGACAAAATAAAACCGCTAAAACAAAGAAACCAACATGTTTATTTTCTTGGCTCCTTACTCGAAAAAAAGATCCGCACCCACTTCTTTGTTTTACACTAGCCCCAAATAAACGTATTTGGGGCTTCTTTTTTTCATAAAAATAGAAAAATAAAAAATCCCGAATATGAGTCTCCCCATATTCAGGATTAATATTACGACAACAATTAAACTTAACTTTTACTTATCTTTTTATGCATCTCTTGGACTGAAATCACCTCAGCAGTAGGATCTGCACTTAATGACAACGTAGTGGCAAAACCACCATTTAATGTGGTGTCATAGTGAACCTTATATTGCAATGCGCTGCGACGAATAAGCTTTGAATCTTCAATTGCTTGGCGACCCGCAGTGGTATTGACAATATAGTCGTACTCACCATTTTTAATTCTATCTTGAATATGTGGTCGTCCTTCATGGACTTTATTGACTAAGCGCGGATTTATCCCTGCTTCACCTAATACAATCGCTGTTCCATGTGTAGCATCTAACTCAAAGCCGTATTTCAGCAATTTAGTGGCTAAATCTACCACACGCTTTTTATCGCCTTCACGCACTGAAAGTAATGCTCTACCTTTTTTCTTCATGGTAGAACTACTTCCTAACATCGCTTTAGCAAAAGCTTGTGCAAAAGTAGCCCCAACGCCCATCACTTCGCCTGTAGAACGCATTTCAGGCCCTAAAATTGGGTCTACACCAGAAAATTTATTAAATGGTAAAACCACTTCTTTTACAGAGTAATAAGGCGGTATCACCTCTTTTGTTACCCCTTGTTCTTCAAGACTTTGACCAATCATTACACGAGCGGCAACTTTAGCTAATGGCACGCCAGTCGCTTTTGAAACAAAAGGCACAGTACGTGCAGCCCTAGGGTTAACTTCAATTAGATAAACATCGTTACCTTTTACTGCGAACTGCACATTCATTAAGCCTTTTACGCCTAACTCAAAAGCGAGTTCACGGACTTGTTGGCGCATTACATCTTGAATTTCTTGACTTAACGTATAGGCAGGTAGTGAACAAGCTGAATCACCAGAGTGAACACCCGCTTGTTCGATATGCTCCATAATGCCGCCAATCACGACTTGTTTGCCATCGCAAATAGCATCAACATCAACTTCTATTGCATCATCAAGAAAACGGTCTAACAACACTGGAGCATCATTAGACACGCTAACTGCGGTTTGGAAATAACGACGTAAATCTATTTCGTCATAAACAATTTCCATCGCTCGCCCCCCTAAAACATAAGAAGGACGAACTACCAGCGGATAACCAATAATCTGTGCTTTCTCTACGGCTTGCTCTAATGCGGTAACGGTTGCATTTTCAGGCTGTTTTAAACCTAGTTTATCGACTGCTTTTTGAAAACGTTCGCGATCTTCTGCTTTATCTATTGCATCAGGACTGGTTCCAATGACAGGTACTCCCTCAGCCTCTAGTGCTCTCGCTAATTTTAGTGGTGTTTGACCACCATATTGCACAATCACCCCTTTAGGTTTTTCGATGCGGACGATTTCAAGCACATCTTCAAGAGTAACAGGTTCAAAATAGAGTCTATCTGAGGTGTCGTAATCCGTTGATACCGTTTCAGGGTTACAGTTCACCATAATGGTTTCATAACCATCTTCACGTAGCGCTAATGCGGCATGTACACAGCAATAATCAAACTCAATACCCTGTCCTATCCGATTTGGACCACCACCTAACACCATCACTTTTGGCTTATCTTGATGAGGATTAGACTCACACTCTTCTTCATAAGTGGAGTACATATAAGCGGTATCAGTAGAAAATTCAGCCGCGCAGGTATCAACACGTTTATAGACAGGATGTAATTGATACTGATGACGTAATTGACGAATAACCTGTTCTTTAACACCCAGCACTTGGGCTAAACGTGCATCAGCAAAACCTTTACGTTTTAATTGACGTAAAAAATCCGCGGTTAAGCCTTTTATTCCCACTTCACTGACTTTTTCTTCAAGACGGACAATTTCTTCAATTTGTACTAAGAACCAACGGTCGATATTAGTAAGATTAAATACACCATCAACCGATAAGCCAGCACGGAAAGCATCCGCGATATACCAAATTCGGTCTGAACCCGCTTCTTTTAACTCACGACGAATTTTGGTCAATGCTTCAGGATCATCTAAATTCACTTTAGGATCAAAACCTGTTGCACCCACTTCAAGCCCACGTAAGGCTTTTTGCATCGACTCTTGTTGAGTTCGACCAATTGCCATCACTTCACCAACAGATTTCATTTGTGTGGTTAATCTATCGTTAGTACCGGCAAATTTTTCAAAATTAAAGCGAGGAATTTTGGTTACAACGTAGTCGATAGAAGGCTCAAATGATGCAGGAGTCCGACCACCAGTAATATCATTAATTAACTCATCAAGGGTATAACCTACAGCCAGTTTTGCGGCAATTTTAGCAATAGGAAATCCAGTTGCTTTAGAAGCTAAAGCCGAAGAACGAGATACCCGCGGATTCATCTCAATAACAATTAAGCGCCCAGTTTTAGGATCAACGGCAAATTGAACATTTGAGCCACCGGTTTCAACACCAATTTCACGTAATACCGCCATCGAGGCATTACGCATAATTTGGTACTCTTTATCGGTTAACGTTTGCGCAGGTGCAACCGTAATGGAATCACCCGTGTGAATTCCCATCGCATCGACGTTCTCGATAGAACAAACGATAATGCAATTGTCGTTTTTATCGCGCACAACTTCCATTTCATACTCTTTCCAACCAATAAGTGATTCATCTATCAATAACTCATTCGTTGGCGATAAATCTAATCCGCGAGTACAAATCTCTTCAAATTCTTCACGGTTATAAGCGATACCCCCACCAGTACCACCCATGGTAAAGGACGGGCGAATAATGCAAGGGAAACCGACATCTTCAGCGACCGCAAACGCTTCTTCTAAGTTATGTGCAATACCAGAACGTGCAGTACCTAAACCTATTTTTTTCATTGCTTTATCAAAGCGTTGTCTATCTTCCGCTTTATCGATAGCATCAGCAGTTGCACCAATCATGGTAACGCCAAATTCGGCTAAAACGCCGTGACGCTCTAGCTCAAGTGCACAATTTAAAGCGGTTTGTCCACCCATTGTGGGTAATACCGCATCAGGACGCTCTTTTTCAATTATTTTTCTAACTACTTGCCAATGAATTGGCTCGATATAAGTGGCATCTGCCATTTCAGGGTCGGTCATTATGGTGGCTGGATTTGAGTTCACCAGTACCACACGATATCCCTCTTCACGTAATGCTTTACAAGCTTGAGCACCTGAATAGTCAAATTCACACGCTTGACCAATAACGATTGGACCCGCACCTAAAATCAGGATTGTTTTGATATCTGTTCTTTTTGCCATTTTCGTTCGCTCCTGATTTATTTGATTGTCACTGTTTGCGTGTTTTTACGATAGTGTGCGATAAGCTCAATAAAGTGGTCAAAAAGAGGGGCGGCATCATGAGGTCCGGGGCTTGCTTCTGGGTGGCCTTGAAAACTAAATGCAGGTTTATCAGTGCGGCGAATACCTTGAAGAGAACCATCAAAAAGCGATTTGTGGGTGACCCGTAAATTAGCAGGTAATGAGGTTTCATCAACAGCAAAGCCATGATTTTGCGCGGTTATCATCACAGTATTGTTATCGAGATCTTTTACCGGATGATTGCCGCCATGGTGACCAAATTTCATTTTGATGGTTTTGGCACCACTTGCTAATGCTAATAATTGGTGACCCAAACAGATGCCAAAAATGGGAATATCGGTAGTTAAAAAAGTATTAATTGCGCTAATCGCATAGTCACAAGGCTCAGGATCACCAGGACCATTAGAAAGAAAAATACCATCCGGTGAAAGTGCCAGTACCTCTTGTGCTGAAGTTTCAGCTGGCACAACGGTAACTCGACACCCTCTATCCACCAGCATACGTAAAATATTGCGTTTCACACCAAAATCATAAGCCACAATATGCAAGGGTAATTCATCTGCTGATTTAGCGTTAGGAAGTTCACTTTCTAACGCCCAGCTTCCTTGTGTCCACAGGTAAGGCTGTTTAACGGTGACTGTTTTCGCCAAATCCATTCCCTTTAAGCCGGGAAATGCTTTTGCATTTTCCAGAGCAAGCTCTACATCAAGGTTATCGCCAGCAATGATACAGCCACTTTGTGCACCCTTTTCGCGGAGCAGACGAGTGAGCTTACGAGTATCTATATCAGCAATGGCAACAATATTATGGCGTTTTAGATAATCAGATAAGCTCTCTTGAGCGCGGTAATTACTCATGACTAACGGTAAATCACGAATAATTAAACCTTGAGCATGGATAGAATCAGATTCTTCATCGGAAGAGTTAACGCCAGTATTGCCAATGTGGGGATAAGTAAGAGTAACTATTTGTTGAGAGTAGGAAGGGTCGGTTAGAATTTCTTGGTAACCGGTCATTGAAGTATTAAAAACGACTTCACCAATGGCGGCGCCTTGTGCGCCTATCGACTTGCCGTGGAATTTGGTCCCATCTTCGAGAACCAGTATAGCTGATTTGTTCAAAACGCCCTCCTGAGAATAATAAATCACATTTCATGCATATTAATTCAGATTTAAAGCTTTAAATCAATGCCAAAAAAATAAAATAGGGCAAATTTTTGGCAAATTGGGCGCATTCTAAAGATCGAACAGAGTGATGTCTATAAAAAATACATTTTTAATTAAAAAAATATCATTCATTAACATTTTAATCAGCCAAGTTATCATTAATACAAGCTATCTTACAAAGTTAACCGTTTGCCTACCAAGATAAGTTAAAAATGTGATTTTTTTGAATAACAAATAGAAATTTAGGATATTTCAGGCAGGAAAAACAACAAAAAAGAGATATAAATAAAACAAATAACAACAATTAACAAAACATAGACCAAAGCCAATAAAAAACTCAAAGTTATAAAATTAACCCTGAGCTTTCAATTATTTATAAAATAAAATTATCACAAATCTTCAAGTGAAAGCACATCTTTCATATTATAAAGACCTTGCTTTTGAGCAACTAACCAAATAGCAGCCTTTACTGCGCCATTTGCAAAAGTCATACGACTAGAAGCTTTGTGGCTTATCTCTACTCGCTCGCCGATATCTGCAAAGATAGCAGTATGCTCACCAACAATATCTCCTGCACGAATGGTAGCAAAACCAATACTTTGAGGATCTCGTTCACCCGTATGACCAACACGCTCATAAACAGCACAAGTTTTTAAATCTCGCCCAAGTGCATCTGCAATAGATTCTCCCATTGCTAAAGCGGTGCCTGATGGCGCATCTACTTTGTGACGATGATGCGCTTCTACAATTTCAATATCACTGTAAGAACCCATCACTTTAGCCGCTTTTTCCAGCAATTTAAGCACTAAATTAACGCCAACACTAAAGTTAGCAGCAAAGACAATAGGAATAGATTTCGCAGCATCACTTATGGCTTTTTTACCTTGGTCATCAAAACCTGTTGTGCCAATAATCATACCTTTATGATGCTCGACGCAAAAATCGAGATGTAAAAGCGTGCCTTCAGGGCGAGTAAAATCGATCAACACATCAAAGTTAGCTGCTTGCTCTAATAAATTATCAGTTACCGTAACACCAATATGGCCGATACCAGCTAATTCACCAGCATCAGTGCCAATTAGCGACGAATTTGTGCGTTCAAAAGCAGCGCCCAAGACCGTTCCTTGTTGTTGAGAAATTGCCTGAATTAATTGACGTCCCATACGTCCACCAGCACCCACAACAGCAAGACGAAGTTCTTTTGCAGACATAATCTCATTTCTCCTTAACAATGCTCATAATCTTTATTTGTTATTTACAGATTAGCGATGTCATCCCTTTGATGCCAGCATTTAACGCTGATGATAAGAAAAACACACTAAAGCACGATTATTATCAGTAAAACCAATAATTAGCATGTTTATTCACTTTTATTATATTGGATCATTATAGAAAAAAGAAAAAAGCAGAGGGATTAACTCTGCTTTTAAGAAATTGATGATTAACGACAGAAAAGTTATTCAATAACTTTATAATCGAGGCGTAACTCTTTAGGCACTTCAAAAACAATATTCTCTTCTCGCCCTGAAAGCTCAATAACTTCATCAGCGCCAAAAGATTTAAGTTGATCTAATACTTGTTGTACAAGAATATCAGGCGCTGAAGCACCCGCCGTTACACCTACAATATTGACATTAGCGACCCAAGCTTCATTGATATCTTCATAGCTATCAATTAAGTAAGAAGGTTTTCCTGCACGTTGTGCAAGTTCTGCTAATCGATTTGAGTTAGATGAATTTTTTGAACCCACTACAAACACAACATCAGCACGCTGTGCGAGTTCTCTTGCCGCTTCTTGGCGATTAGTGGTTGCATAGCAGATATCATCTTTACGGGGACCCACAATTTTAGGGAATCGCGTATTTAAGGCATCGATAACCTCTGAAGTATCATCAACTGAAAGCGTGGTTTGTGTCATAAAGCAAAGATTGTCTTCATCTTTTACTTTAAGTTTCCACACATCATCAGGTGACTCGACTAAATACATTCCCCCTTCAGGGTTATTGTATTGTCCCATAGTGCCTTCAACTTCAGGATGCCCCGCATGACCAATTAATATTGCCTCTTTGCCTTTACGGCTTGCTCTAGCGACTTCCATATGGACTTTAGTCACTAATGGGCAAGTTGCATCGTAAAGCATAGTCAAATTGCGAGAACGCGCCTCTTGGCGAATAGCCTGAGAAACACCATGAGCAGAGAAAATTAAAATTGCGTCATCGGGTACTTCTGAAATTTCTTCAATAAAGATAGCGCCACGTTCACGCAAATCATTGACGACATAACGGTTATGCACGACTTCATGACGCACATAAATTGGAGCGCCATAGATTTCAAGTGCGCGTTCAACAATGCTGATAGCTCGGTCAACACCCGCACAAAAACCTCGTGGGTTAGCCAGCAATATTTGCATCTGTTACGTCCTCCTGCGCATCAGCACTTATTACTTCAATATCAAAAGTAACCTCTTGAGAAGCTAAGGGATGATTGAAATCAACAGTCACAGAGTCTTCTGTTATTGCTTGTACAATACCGGGCATTTCACTGCCATTCATTGCTGTAAATAGCATAATAGTGCCAACTTCTGGCACACCAGATTCAGCAAAGTCAGAGGGCATAAAATACTGAAGAAGATCAGGATTATATTTACCAAAAATATGCTCGCCCGCTAACGTAAAGGTTTTCTTATCACCTTCAGCAAGCCCTATCAACTGCGCTTCTAATGCCGGAGATAAACTTTCATCCCCAAGACGAAAAAGAGCTGGTTTACCATGAGCTTGTGTAGATTCAGCGACAGAGCCATCTGCTAACTTTAAGGTGAAATTCAGCAACACTGCGCTGTTTTTGTGCACCTGCATAACCATGCTATTACCTTTCTATTAAGCGTAACCCCCGCCATAAGGCAGGGGTTATCTAAGTTGACTAATTGTCTGACTATTATTGCTTTTTCTCTTTTTGTGGGCTGGCGTTTTTATCAGGGAAAAAGCTTTCAATGATAATTAAAGCAGCACCAATACAAATAGCCATGTCTGCAATATTAAAGGTTGGCCAATGCCAATCTCCAATATAAACATCCAGAAAATCAATAACAAATCCATGAATCAGACGATCAGAAAGATTACCCAATGCTCCGCCAATAATCAGTGCATAAGCAGTGTTGCTCAGTTTAGCACTCGCTTGGTTTTTATAGAGCATTACCAATAAGGTAATACAGATTGCTAATGCAATCAGAGCAAAAAACCAGCGCTGCCATCCGCCTTTATCTGCTAAAAAGCTAAAGGCTGCACCATAATTATGAGCATAAGTGAAATTGAAAAAAGGCATAACAGAAACAGATTCATACAAGCGAAATGTCTGCATAAAATACTGTTTTGTTCCTAAATCCAATACCACCACAGCAATTGCTAGCCAAAGCCAGCGTAAACCTGTAGAGCAAAGCGTTTTCTTCATTAATTAAGCAAACTTACGTTCTTCACCGTTACCGGCTACGTTAGTGACACAGCGTCCACATAACTCAGCGTGTTCCGCTACTTGACCAATATCTGCTGCATAATGCCAGCAACGTGGGCATTTTTCACCTTCAGCTTTATTGAAGGCAATCTTCAGACCGGCAATATCAGATGCGATAGCTGATTCTGGTGCTTCGTTAATATCCACAACGTTTACTTGTGATGTTAATAAAACAAAACGCAATTCGTTACCTAATGCATTGAGTTTTTCAGCTAATGCTTTATCAGCATATAGCGTCACAGCGGCTTCTAATGAACCACGCAGTTGTTTATCTGCACGCGCTTGCTCTAAGACTTTATTGACTTCACCACGAACGGCTAATAACTCAGCCCAATAGTCATCATTCAGCGCTTCTGCGGCATCTAAACCAAACAGATTTGTATACCACTCTTCCGTTAATACAAATTTTGCACGTTCACCAGGTAATTCATTCCAGATTTCATCTGCGGTGAATGACATTACAGGTGCCATCCAGCGAACTAATGCTTCACTGATATGGAATAGCGCTGTTTGACAACTACGACGCGCGACACTGTCGCTTTTCGCGGTATATTGACGATCTTTAATGATATCTAAGTAGAACGAGCCCATTTCAACTGAACAGAACTGCATTAAACGCTGGATAACATTATGGAAATCATAGTTTTCATAATGTTTTAAGATCTCAGCTTGAGCTGCTTGTGCACGACCTACCGCCCAACGATCCAGTACAACCATATCTTCTGGTTTTACTTGGTGTTTTGCAGGATCAAAGCCATTTAAGTTAGCTAAGAAGAAACGCGCGGTATTACGAATACGACGATAAGTATCCGCTGAACGTTTTAAAATTTCATCAGATACTGCGATTTCACCCGTATAGTCTGTAGATGCAACCCATAAACGTAAGATATCTGCACCCAGTTTATCCATCACTTCTTGTGGACTTACTGTGTTACCGATAGATTTGGACATTTTACGACCTTGTCCATCTACGGTAAAACCATGGGTTAACACTTCACGGTATGGTGCTTTACCTTTGATTGCAGTAGAGATCATCAGTGAAGACATAAACCAACCACGATGTTGGTCAGAACCTTCTAAATACATATCTGCTGAGTTGCCATGAAACTCAGGGCGAGCATCAACAACGGTTGAGTGCGTTGATCCTGAATCGAACCATACATCCAGTGTATCTGGCGTTTTCATGTAGTCATCAGCTTCGTCGCCCAGCACTTCACGGATATCTAAATCCCACCATGCCTGGATACCACTGACTTCAACACGTTTAGCAACTTCTTCCATCAATTCTAATGTACGAGGATGTGGCTCTTGCGTCTCTTTATGAACGAATAGAGACATTGGAGTACCCCAAGTACGTTGACGAGAGATACACCAGTCAGGGCGATTCTCAACCATTGACTCGATACGTGCTTGACCCCAATCAGGGATCCACTTAACGCCTTTGATCTCTTTTAGTGACTGCTCACGTAGACCATTTTTATCCATGCCAACAAACCATTGTGGTGTTGCGCGGAAAATAACAGGTGTTTTATGTCTCCAACAGCATGGGTAGCTATGTTGTAAGACTTCGTGGTGTAACAGCACACCTTTTTCTTTCAATAGCTCAACAATGACATCATTGGCTTTAAACACAAATACGCCATCCAATGTTGGATACGTATCTGGCAGATAACACCCATTTGGTCCGACTGGATTTGCGGTTTCTAAACCATATTTTTGACCAATAACAAAGTCATCAGGACCGTGACCAGGCGCAGTATGAACAGCCCCCGTACCCGCTTCTAACGTTACGTGATCACCTAAGATTGCAGGAACATCAAAGCCCATAAATGGATGGTTAAAGCGTAAAAGTTCTAAATCAGCACCTTTACATTCACCTAATACTGTCCACTCAGAGATACCAATGCGCTTCATCACACTTTCAACAAGATCTGCTGCTAAAATCACACACTCATCATTAAATGAAATCAGTGAATAATTAAATTCAGCATTCAACGCGATAGCGCGGTTAGCGGGTAATGTCCAAGGCGTTGTTGTCCAAATCACTAAAGAGATTGGTTTATCTGTTGTCGCGCTAAATTTAGCGGCAACCGCTGCTGAATCAACCGCAGTAAAGCGAACATCAATAGAAGGTGATGATTTATCATAATATTCAACTTCTGCTTCTGCCAGTGATGAACCACAAGCAGTACACCAATGCACAGGTTTAGCCCCTTTGATTAGGTGGCCATTAGCAATGATGCGCGCTAAAGCACGAATTGTATTCGCTTCAGTTTTATAATCCATAGTGAGATAAGGCTTATCCCAATCTCCCAGCACACCTAAACGGATAAAGTCTTTTTTCTGTGCTTCGATTTGTTCATAAGCATATTTACGACATTCCGCGCGAAATTGTGCTGCTGATATTTTTTCTCCCGGCTTACCTACGATTTGTTCAACTTTTAATTCGATAGGTAATCCGTGGCAGTCCCATCCTGGAATGTACGGAGAATCAAAACCAGACAACCCTTTGGACTTAATAATAATATCTTTGAGAATTTTGTTAACTGAGTGACCAATATGAATATTGCCGTTGGCGTATGGAGGGCCATCGTGCAAAATAAATGTTTTCTTACCGCTTTTAGCCTGACGAATTGCTTGATACAAACCTTCTTTGTACCAACGTGATAACATATCTGGCTCGCGCTTTGCTAAATCCCCGCGCATTGGGAACCCTGTTTCTGGTAAGTTCAGGGTATTTTTATAGTCACTCATTCGATTCTCAGTTCCAAGTTTCCGCTAGTTTATGACTCCGACCGCTGCAATAAAAAATCCCTAGCAGTAGCCACATCATCTGCGATTTGCTGCTTCAATGCATCCAATGATGCAAATCGCTGTTCATTACGTAATTTCTTTCGTAACACAACATCAATGCGACGTCCATATAAATCCATATTAACGTCGATTAAATGAACTTCTAATTGTACGCCTTTCCCTTTTACAGTAGGGCGAGATCCGATATTGGCAACACCCGCTAAAGGGGATTGATGAGTAGATAAATAAACATCAACCGCATAAACACCTTTAACTGGAGCAACCAAACGTTTCATTGGAATATTCGCAGTAGGAAATCCAATGGTTCTACCTAATTCATTACCGTGAACGACACGCCCACAAACGCTATAAGGGTGTCCAAGTAAAGATTCAGCAAGTGCTAAATCATCATTAAGCAACGCTTCTCGTACCGCAGTGCTACTAATACGTAGACCTTTGTCACAATAACTTTCTGTATTTGCGACTTCAAATTCATATCTAATACCAGCTTGTTGTAAAAAGTGAAAGTCACCTTCTCTATTTTTGCCAAAACGAAAATCATCGCCAATAGCAAGAAATTGCACACCTAGTTTTTCCACTAACAGTGATGAAACAAACTCTTCCGGTGTTTGCGCAGCAAATTGTTTATCAAATTTGACACACAGAAGGTAATCAATCCCACATTCAGCCAGATATTTTATCTTGTCGCGTAAACGAGTAAGACGTGCTGGTGCCTTTTCAGGCAAAAAAAACTCCAGTGGTTGAGGTTCAAATGTCATAACCACTGTGGGTAAACCGCGTCGTGATGCTTCTTGCTTCAAATGCTTCAATAATGCCTGATGGCCTCTGTGGACACCATCAAAATTACCAATAGTCAGGACACAACCATGATGTTGTGACCGGATATTTTGTATACCGCGAATTAGCTCCATAACTGGCTCAATACCGTGGAAATTATTAGATTATACCTTGTCAAAGGCTTGAGAGTAACCCAATATATCAATGTTTATCGACGTGTCCTATATTGATCGGTCGATTCATTGTTATTATTAAATGAGATTGTTTACATTAAACAGCAAAATAAACATTTACTCACTGATCGGTGATAAAATCACATAAAATCAATCGTAGATCCTCTTGGAATCTACTATTTATTACTCATATACACGATTTCGATGATTTTTTCACTCAAAAGACTGTATTCTACCCGCCTTAACTGATAAAATCTTGCGCCATCACAACGAAACAAGTGTCGCGTACAACGACGCTAATTTTGTATAAATCCATTGACAAACTTAGGTTGAAAAGGCATATTCCTTCACCTTTGTATTGTCCTCGCTAGAATATATTTGGGAGTTGGAACTTGGCTAATATCAAATCAGCTAAGAAACGTGCGGTTCAGTCTGAAAAGCGTCGTCAGCACAACGCAAGCCGTCGTTCTATGATGCGTACTTATATCAAAAAAGTATACGCAGCAGTTGCTTCAGGTGATAAAGAAGCAGCACAAAAAGCATTTAATGACATGCAACCGATTGTTGACCGTCAGGCAACTAAAGGCTTAATTCATAAGAATAAAGCAGCACGTCATAAAGCTAATCTGCAAGCACAAATCAAAGCAATGTAATAATTGCTTTCTTGTGTTATAAAAAACCGGCTTAGGCCGGTTTTTTGCTTTCTACATGTTTTTTACGTTCAATGACAGATTATGAAACGGTAACACTCTTCTTATTACCATTAAATAGTTCAGAAAAATCGGTATTACACACCCGTTGAACGGCAGGATGTTGGATCATTCTCTCTGCAAATATCACGTAGTACTCTTCTTTAACACAATCAAGCGTACCAATTTCTTTAATATTATTCTGTGCAAACACTTCATTGGTATAAAGTGAAGGTGCAACAAAAATCGCATTATGATTTAAACCAAATGCTTTCATTAATGCCGCATCATCAAACTCACCTAAGATTTCAACTTGCAGATTTTTATTACGTATCCACGTTAATAAATGGCGACCAAGCATAGAACGGCGTCCAGGAATTAACAGTTTTCGCTCTTCTAAACAGTCAGGGAATGGTTTTTCTGGAACCGGATGGCTACAGAAAAAACTCACATTACATTCACCCAATTTTACTGAAAACAACCCTTCTTGTTGTGAAGAGTCCACTGGGCAATCAGATAAGATCATATCTAATTTATGTTGGCTTAACTGCTCTAACAGTAACTCATGAGTGGATTCAAAACAGCGTAAATGAATTTGTTCATGATCAGCAACAGCAGTTTCTAATACTCGGCTGACTAATTGCTTAGATAAAGCATCAGCAACACCAACATCAAATAACAAGTTAGATTCGCGGCTATAATTAACGATATCAAGCATTTCTTGACTAAGCATAAACATCTTATCAGCATAACGAAAAATAAGCTGTCCTAACTCAGAAGGTACTAGACCTCTTCCTTGACGTTTAAATAACTTTCCACCCAGTCGTTCTTCTAATGCTTTAATTTGTCCTGTTATCGTCTGTGGTGTCAGATACAGCGCTTCCGCTGCACCTACAACAGAGCCTTCTTTACATACATGCCAAAAATAATAAAGATGGTTAAAATTGAGATGTGACACCCGCATAGTTATATTCCTTTCAACTTCTGTGCTCTCGCAACACAGACTATTCAACAACGCATTAGTTTGCGATTGGCTTTCCTTGCACCCAATCCCTCATAAAAACACCTACGGCACAATAATAAGTATCGCACCGTAGGTTTAAGTATATAGCTCGGTATTTGTTATGTTGAGAATACCAAGTTTGTATCAATATTTACTGCTGATATTTCTTTTTCAACTTCGGTAAAACAGAATGAAGCAATAAATATCCTGCAACTGCTGCTATTGTTGAACCAACTAAAATTCCAAGCTTAGCATAGGTATTATAAGCTTCATCGGCACCCTCAAATGCAAGTCCAGCGATAAAGATAGACATAGTAAAACCGATACCACATAGCACCGACACTGCAAATATTTGTTTAAGATTAATCGCATCTGGCAATTTTGCAATGCCTAGTTTTACCGAAGCCCAACTAAAGAGGAAGATCCCTATTGGCTTACCTAAGAAAAGCCCTAACGCAATACCTAAAGGCAAGGTCGATAGCATACCATCGAGCGTAACACCTGTTAAAGAAACGCCCGCATTACTAAAGGCAAATAAAGGCAGTATTAAATAGGCGACCCAAGGATGTAACACATGTTCTAAGTCTTCAGAAGGAGAAGCGCCCTCTTTATCTCTTAATGGAATAAGAAATCCAACAATCACACCCGCTATGGTGGCATGAATACCTGATTTCAATATACAAACCCACAAGATAAATCCAAGGATCAAATAAGCGGCGGTATTGCCTACTTTACGCCAGTTCATGATGAAAAGTGTTATTACAATCGCACTTGCTATTGCTAACGGTAGCAAAGCCACACTCTTTGAATAGAAGAGCGCAATAATAACGATAACACCCAAGTCATCGATAATAGCCAAAGCCAACAAAAATACTTTTAATTCAACGGGTACACGCTTACCTAAAAGCGCCATAACACCAAGGGCAAAAGCAATATCTGTTGCCGCTGGAATTGCCCATCCTTGTTGGCTAATTGCATCGTTATTATTAAAAAACAAGTAAATCAATGCAGGCGCTAACATTCCACCCACTGCGGCAATTGCAGGGAAAATAGCGCGATCTCGTTGAGCAAGAGACCCCTCTTTAAGCTCACGTTTTACTTCAAGTCCAACGACAAGAAAAAAGATCGCCATTAAAGCGTCATTAACCCAAAGAATAAGGGGCTTATCGAGTTCAAACATTCCAAATTTAATCATAATTGGAATAGATAAAAACTCATCATATAATGCGCTTAGCGGCGTATTCGCCATGATTAATGCAATAATTGCAGCAATAATCAGAAGAACACCACCAGAAGCCTCTAATCTTAAAAATTTTCTAATAATTGCTGTCATAGTATTAACCTCAAATCTATATTCATGTTAATAATATGCTAATTATAAACTCGTAAAAAACAGTTTATTCATCACGAATAACTCGGTTTTTACGAATCAAACCACTAATATCAAGAAAAAAGAGAAATTTATGTACTATTATCAATAACAAATAGAAATGATAGATAATGAAAGAAGAATTATTTTATAAAAAAACAACCAATTGATATTACTATATAAATATATCTTTTTGATAAAAATAAACTATTTAAGTGATAATTAAAACCAATCATCAAAATAAGCAATAAATGATAATTTTTCTTTTAGAAAAAAGATAAATTGTTTTAAATCTCACTTTATAAAAATAACCAGAATAATAGTAAAACAACACACTAGTCTATTTCACTATTTAAACGTTATGTTATTGTCTTATAGTTAGTTGCCACACCCTTTCTATGAGAGTTTTATCACAATGTCGATTACTGTTTTTATTGCTGTTTTATTTGCTGCAATATTTCATGCTTGCTGGAATGCCCTTGTTAAAATTGGGACTGACCGATTTCTTGGTATTTCACTCCTCACCTTCTTTTCAGGAATTGTCACATTACCCGCGCTATTTTGGGTTGGATTACCAGATGTCGGAGCATGGAAATGGATAGGTCTTTCTGTACTATTTCATATTGGTTACACTCTTTCCTTAAGCCGCTGTTACACGCTCGCTGATTTTAACCAGATTTACCCCATATCACGTGGTAGCGCGCCATTAATGACTGCATTCTTAGGTTTTTTCCTATTTCACGAACAGCTTCCTGCAATGGGTTTAGTAGGGATCTTACTTATCATTGCAGGTATTATCCTTATTTCTCGTAGTAGACAAAGTACAGAGTTTAATTTACGCAAAGATGCACTCTTTTTTGCGTTACTCACTGCATTATTTACTGCAAGCTATACCTTAGCTGATGGTAATGGCTCTCGCGTAGGTACATCACCATTAGCCTATATTTTATGGCTGTTTTTTCTTAATGGTATGGTGATGTATTTGCTCGCTTGGCTTCGTTATCGCAAAAATTTAAGCAGCAAAATAAAGAGTTACTGGAAACCTGCTTTTTTTGGTGGCGTAATGCAGTTAGTCAGTTATGGCATTGTGATATGGGCAATGAGCCATGCATCTATTGTATTAGTTGCAGCATTAAGAGAAACCAGTGTGTTATTTGCTATGCTTCTATCGGTCTATATTCTAAAAGAACAATTTAACCGTAAGCAATTGCTAGCTTGTTTAGTCATACTAATAGGCATAGCCGCCATTAAGATGGGATAATAGCGATAAGCTTGAATAACAACAAAAATATCACTGATAAAAAAGAGAAAAAGCCTGATGATTATAGCTAAACAGCATACCATCAGGCTTTTTTAATATTAAATTTAAGTAGAAATTACTTTGTTAGATCATCAAAGAACTTCTTCACGCCATCTAAAAAGCTTTTAGAGCGTGGTGTATTTTTTTCACCGCTCTTACCACCAAATGACTCACCAAGTTGTTGCATCAACTCTTTTTGTTTCTCATTTAGTTTAACGGGTGTCTCAACAACTACACGACACATTAAGTCGCCAATAGCGCTGCTACGAACTGATTTCACACCCTTGCCTTTCATGCGGAACATTTTTCCAGTTTGAGTTTCTGCTGGAATTTTTAACTTCACACGTCCATCAAGAGTAGGGACTTCAATTTCACCACCAAGTGCAGCTATTGCGAAGTTAATTGGTACTTCACAATAGAGATCATTCCCATCGCGTTCAAAAATATTATGTTGGCGAACATGAACCTGCACATATAAATCACCTGAAGGTGCGCCGTGTTCACCAGCTTCACCTTCACCACTTAAGCGGATGCGGTCGCCAGTATCAACCCCTGCTGGTATTTTAACTGATAAGGTTTTATAACGTTCAACGCGGCCATCACCATGACATTTAGAGCAAGGCTCTTTGATAATTTTCCCACGACCATGACAAGTCGGACACGCTTGTTGTACGGTGAAGAAACCTTGACGTAAATGAACCTGACCTGCACCATGACATGTCGAACATGTTTCTGCTGATGTGCCTTCTTTAGCACCACTACCATGGCACTTATCGCACGTTTCTAGTGTTGGTATGCGAATTTCTTTACTTACACCACGAACCGCTTCTTCCAGCGTTAATTCCATGTTGTATTGTAGATCAGAGCCGCGTGCAGCACGTTGTTGACGACGACCACCACCAAAGATATCGCCAAAAACATCACCAAAGATATCACCGAAATCAGCGCCACCACCAAAACCACCACCGCCTTGACCACCGAAACCACCTTGCTCGAAAGCGGCATGTCCGTATTGATCATAAGCAGCACGTTTTTGTGCATCATTTAAAATTTCGTAAGCTTCTTTGATTTCTTTAAATTTAGCTTCTGACTCTTTATCACCTTGGTTTCTATCTGGGTGATACTTCATCGCTAGGCGCTTATATGCACGTTTAATTTCTTTCTCGTCTGCGGATTTCGCCACACCAAGAATTTCGTAATAATCTCTCTTAGCCATACTCGTTTACCCTTAACATAAGCACACGGGCGTTGAGTTTCCTCGACGCCCGTGCTCGGTATCAGTAACTATTCATTTATGAGTTACCGCGGCCCGTGAAGGGCATTATTTCTTATCTTTACCGTCGACTTCTTCGAACTCTGCATCGACAACATCATCGTCTTTCTTCGCACTTGCTTCTGCGCCACCCGCAGCATTACCTGCTTGAGCTTGTTGCTGTGCGATTTCTAGCAGTTTTTCAGAAGCTTCAACTAATGTTTTGATTTTTGCTTCGATAGCGTCTTTATCTTCGCCTTTAGATGCGATATCTAATTCACTAACCGCTTTCTCGATAGCTTCTTTATCTGTAGCTGGTAATTTATCGCCAGCTTCTTCAATTTGCTTACGAGTACCATGAATTAATTGGTCTGCTTGGTTACGAATTTGAACTAATTCTTCAAATTTACGGTCTGCTTCAGCGTTTGCTTCTGCATCACGTACCATTTTTTGAATTTCTTCTTCATTCAAACCTGAAGATGCTTTAATAGTGATATTTTGTTCACGACCGCTATTTTTATCTTTCGCAGATACATGCAAGATACCATCAGCATCGATATCAAAAGTCACTTCAATTTGTGGCATACCACGTGGTGCAGATTGAATACCATCTAGATTAAATTGACCCAGTGATTTGTTATCGCCAGCACGTTTACGCTCACCTTGTAACACATGAATAGTTACAGCGGATTGGTTATCTTCAGCAGTTGAGAATACTTGGCTATGTTTAGTTGGGATCGTGGTATTTTTCGCAATCAGGGACGTCATTACGCCACCCATTGTTTCGATACCTAAAGACAGTGGAGTTACATCAAGTAACAGAACGTCAGTTACATCCCCTGCTAATACACCGCCTTGAACTGCTGCACCCATTGCAACTGCTTCATCTGGGTTAACATCTTTACGTGGTTCTTTACCAAAGAAATCAGCAACAGTTTTCTGAACCATAGGCATACGAGTTTGCCCACCAACCAGAATAACATCGTTTACTTCGCTAACTTTCAGACCTGCATCTTCTAATGCAACACGTACAGGTTCCATTGAACGTTTAACTAAATCTTCAACTAAAGATTCCAGTTTTGCACGAGTTACTTTGATATTTAAATGTTTAGGACCTGTTGCATCAGCGGTAACATAAGGCAAGTTTACATCTGTTTGTTGCGCAGAAGATAATTCGATTTTCGCTTTTTCTGCTGCTTCTTTCAGACGTTGCATCGCTAATGGATCATTACGCAGATCGATGCCTTGCTCTTTCTTAAATTCATCTACTAAATAGTTAATTAAACGGCTATCAAAGTCTTCACCACCTAAGTGGGTATCACCATTGGTAGAGAGAACTTCATATGTTTTTTCGCCATCAACTTCATCTATTTCGATGATAGAGATATCGAATGTACCACCACCTAAGTCATAAACAGCGATAGTGCGGTTACCCACTTCGCGGTCTAAACCGTAAGCTAATGCTGCCGCTGTTGGTTCGTTAATAATACGTTTAACTTCAAGACCAGCGATACGACCCGCATCTTTAGTTGCTTGACGTTGAGCATCGTTGAAGTAAGCAGGAACAGTAATAACTGCTTCTGTAATAGTTTCACCTAAATAGTCTTCTGCTGTTTTCTTCATTTTTTTCAATACTTCAGCAGAAATTTGTGGTGGAGCCATTTTATCGTTACGCGCTTCAATCCATGCGTCGCCGTTATCAGCTTTAACAATTTTGTAAGGCATGATAGAAACGTCACGTTGAACTTCTTCATCTTCAAAACGACGACCAATTAAACGTTTGATGGCAAATAATGTATTTTGTGGGTTAGTCACTGCCTGACGTTTTGCCGGCTGACCAACTAAGATTTCACCATCTTGTGCATAAGCAACGATTGAAGGAGTAGTACGATCACCCTCACTGTTTTCAATAACCCGGGCAGTTTTACCATCCATTACAGCAACACAAGAGTTGGTTGTACCCAGGTCAATACCAATAATTTTACCCATTTAAACGCCTCCAAAGAGAATTCTTTATCAATTTGACTACCAATCTATATGAGGATGAATATCCCTATTTCAAGTCATAAATAAAAGACTTAAGCACATCATCTCAAAGCGGATATAAAATCAACGCAACTCAATAGTGGTAATTGCAGTTGAAAAAGAAGATGGGGTCATAAATACATTCATCAAGGGGAAAAATAAAAAAAATATGAAAAAAATAATAAGCACAAATTGACAATAAAAAATAAATCTTAATTTTCAATTAGTTACATAAGTTAAAATTTTCATCAAAATAAAAAGAAATTATCACTACAAAAAACAAGGTAAGAAATAGATATAACATATTGAAATTTAATTAATTTTTATAACTTATCACCTGGAAATAAGATGACTTTATGGATATTCCATGTAAAAACGCTTATGAGAAATATAAAAAACGCTTATTTTTTCAGCAGAAATATCGGAAGAATAGCCATCAAATGGATACCTACTCTTTTCGATTTAATGCAATAAAAACAATTTAGTTAGAACTCAATTTTATATTAAGAAGAGTATCTGCTTATCGGCGGGCTGATTTAGGTCTAAATGCCACAACTTTGCTCTCGTTGGTTTCAACATAAGGACCATCTAATAGCTGAATACAATAAGGTACGCTGGCAAAAATACCACTGACAATCACATTGCCTTCTTTATCTTTTAAGCCTTCCAAGGTTTCTGCTATCGCTTTTGGTTGCCCTGGCAAATTTAAAATTAAAGCTTGATTACGAATAACACCAACTTGGCGAGATAAAATCGCGGTTGGTACAAACTGTAAGCTTATTTGGCGCATTTGTTCACCAAAACCGGGCATTTCTCTATCTGCGATAGCCAATGTTGCATCAGGCGTAACATCACGACGAGCAGGTCCTGTTCCCCCCGTTGTTAATACTAAATGGCATCCTGATTCATCAACAAGTTCACAAAGTGTTTGTTCAATCATTATCTGTTCATCAGGGATTAAACGCGATTCGATATGAAAAGGTGTGGTTAATGCTTCTTTAAGCCAAGCCTCTAATGCAGGAAGCCCTTTATCTTCATAAACTCCACTGGATGCACGATCAGAAACAGAAACAAGCCCTATACGTAATTCATTCATATCAACCTCAATTTAATCAATAACCGCCAAATAACGCGCAGATATTAACATGGGAACACGATAGATTCATTGTTCTATATGATGATTAATACAAACAAAAGTGGGAGCTAATTAGCTCCCACTACAATTAACCAACAATATTACTAGATATTATTCATCAATATATTTAACAATATAAGAAGCAGCTAAAGCTTTAGCTTCTGCCAATTGTGCCGCATTTAGCGCGCGAGCAGTACGTTTTAGCATTGCTTCATCACCATCGCCATTTTCAACAGCAACAGAGAACCACGCATAAGCTTCTTTCAGGTCACGTTTAACGCCTTTGCCGTAATAGTAATTTAAAGCAAGGTTATTTTGCGCTAAACCATTACCTTGAAACGCCGCTTTTCTATACCATTCAACCGCTTTACGAGCATCTTTAGCAACACCGTCGCCTTCGTCATACATTACGCCAAGGTTATTCTGTGCATCACGGTTACCTTGGTTTGCAGCTTTGGTGTACCAAAATACAGCTTTGGTGCCATCGCGCTCAACGCCTTCACCATCATCATAAGAAACAGCAAGATTATACTGTGCATCAGCATGACCTTGTTCTGCTGCTTTGGTATACCATACTACTGCTTTCGTGTGATCTTGAGCTACACCAATACCTTCATCATAAGAGATAGCAAGGTTATACTGCGCATCGCTATCACCTTGTTCACCTGCTTTGGTATACCAATAAACCGCTTTCTCGTGATCTTGCTCAACACCATCGCCATCATCAAAAGAGACAGCTAAATTATATTGCGCTAAAGAAACACCTTGAACAGCCGCTTTGTTATACCAATAAACCGCTTTTTCAGCATCACGGTCGATATCATCACTCATGTCATACATTAATGCTAAGTTTAACTGAGCTTCAGCGTGACCTTGCTCTGCTGCTTTGGTATACCACTCCAGTGCTTTTTGAGCATCTTGCTCAACACCTTCACCACTTTCGTATTTAATACCAAGTTGATACTGAGATGCCGCATTTCCACCTTCAGCACTTTTTTCAATAGCAGGTAAAGAGAAAGCTGTTTTACTTTCTGCCATTGCCATGCCACTAAAGAACAGCGATGCAAGCATGGTTGCCAAGACAAGTTTTTTCATAATTCACCAATAATAAATAGAGTGTTTTAATAATTAATTTTTATAATTATTACTGGATAAATAATATATTCCAATCAATTTAATCTTAAAATTTGCTTAAATGTTATTTTGACTCGCGAAAAATAAAAATACCCACCTATAAAAGGTGGGTATAAAAGTTTTTTATAATAACTTAACGACAGATTATAATAAATCCGCAATCATTTTCTCTAATTTTTCCTGATCAACAGCAAACTTGCGAATACCATCAGACAGTTTGTCTACTGCCATTGGGTCTGCATTGTGATCCCAGTAGAATTGAGCTTCTGTAATTGCAGCTGGACGTGCTTTAGTTTCACCTTTGAACACTAATTTATGTTCAACTTCACCTTCAGCTTCTGATAACTCTTTAAGCAGTGATGGAGAAATAGTTAAACGGTCACAACCTGCAAGTTCTAAAATTTCACCCATGTTACGGAAGCTTGCGCCCATAACAACAGTGTTATAACCATGTTCTTTATAATAGTTATAGATTTCAGTGACAGAAATAACACCTGGATCTTCTGCTGGTGCGAATTCTTTCTTATCTGTATTGGCTTTATACCAATCCATGATACGACCAACAAATGGAGAAATCAGGTAAACGCCTGCTTCAGCACATGCACGCGCTTGAGCGAAAGAGAACAGTAAAGTCAGGTTACAGTTGATACCTTCTTTTTCTAACTGTTCAGCTGCGCGAATACCTTGCCAAGTTGAAGCCAGTTTGATCAGAATACGGTCGTTACTAATACCTGCATCGTTGTATAACTTCATCAGATGACGTGCTTTTTCGATACAAGCGTCGGTGTCATAAGACAGACGAGCGTCAACTTCTGTTGAAATACGACCAGGAATAAGTTTTAAAATTTCCAGACCGATATTGACTGCCAGTTTGTCACAAGCATCAATAATTTGTTGTTCACGAGAAGCGCTTTGTGAACGAGCCCATGTAATCGCTTCATCGATTAACTTACGATATTCAGGAATTTGTGCTGCGTTAAGGATTAAAGATGGGTTGGTAGTTGCGTCTTGTGGCTGATACAGTTTCATTGCCGCGATGTCGCCAGTGTCAGCAACAACGGTTGTCAGCTTACGCAAAGAAGTCAATTTGTTGGTCATTTTGTTTATCTCATCTACTAGGTAAATCTGTTTGCAGTCACCTGCGGATATCCTTTGATAATAACATGGACTGCTCACACTACAAGATGGTTAAATCCATACAGAGCAATTATTTGAATGCCAAACGTTTTCGCGAATTGAATGCGGAAAAAAACAGAAGAAAATCACAAGCTGAATCGATTAATAACTCAACTTTACTCGCTAAAGTCAGAAATCATTGTTTTTTCCTATCACTACAATTTAGCCTATTAACCACAAAAACTTGCTATATTGTTTACTGATTAAAATAACGAATTGAGGGAATTATGCTAATCACTATTTCACCTGCAAAAACGCTGGATTACGAATCGCCTTTAGCAACAACACATTTCACACAACCTGAATTGCTGAAATATTCCCAACAACTAATTAGTGAATGTCGAAAATTATCACCTGATAATATTGCGAGTTTAATGAAAATAAGCGACAAACTCGCAGGTCTAAACGCGGCTCGTTTCGGTGAATGGCACCCCGATTTCACTCCAGATAATGCTCGCCAAGCAATTTTGGCGTTTAAAGGTGATGTTTATACTGGTATGCAAGCTGAAAACTTTTCTGAAGATGATTTTCAATTTGCCCAACAACATTTACGTATGCTGTCTGGTTTATATGGTGTATTGCGCCCATTAGATTTAATGCAACCTTATCGCCTTGAAATGGGTATCAAATTAGAAAACAAGAAAGGTAAAGATCTTTATCAATTTTGGGGAGATACCATTACAGATACCCTAAACAGAGCACTCGAAGAGCAAGGTGATAAAATCCTCGTCAATCTTGCTTCTGACGAATATTTTAAATCCGTTAATAGCAAAAAACTGAATGCTGAAATTATTAAACCTGTATTTCTTGATGAAAAAAATGGCAAATATAAAGTTATTAGTTTTTATGCCAAAAAAGCACGGGGTTTAATGAGTCGTTTTATTATTCAAGAAAAGCTAACTAGCAAAGTACAACTGAAATCGTTCTCTCTTGAAGGCTACCAATTTAACTCAGCAGAGTCTGAAGGTAATACCTTAGTGTTTAAACGCGCTGAGTCTATGGCTAAGTAAATTTATCACATCAAAAATATACACTACATTTAAAAGTAACAGCCTTATTTAGGGCTGTTACTTTATCAACGGTTAAAAAATACATTACAAATGAGTTGTTACTAACGAAAGTGGCGACCATGTTGATGAAGGAATCAGCTCACTTCCTTGCATAGTGGTTAGTTGTTGTTCATTAAACTGAGCCATTTCATGAATAATAGAAGCAATTGCTTGAGTTGAAAGTACGCTTTGCTTTTCAACAAGGGTGACCGATTGATTAGATGCTTTTTTATCTGTTTTTAGTGTTAACACAAACTGGTTATCTTGAGTTCGGTATTGCACATCATCACCTACTTGCGATGAAATCAGCTTATCTTGTGCCGATAATCCTGTTACTACAATATGACTATTTTCACCTTGATCATATACCGTTATGTTGCCTTGGCGTTTTTGAATAATATAGGTATTATCTCCTTCGCCACCACTTAAATAATCATCACCAGATTGAGAAATAAGTAAATCATTTCCACTACCTGCATTAATATTGTCATTTCCCATACCAGCAATAAGAATATGATGCCCACTATTAACCACAATATGGTCATCACCATTACCACCATCAACCACTGAGAAGCTATTATTGTGGTTGACTAAAATATCATTACCCTCTTCCAGTTCTAATATTGGCAATAGATCAAGCATTATTTTATTATTCAATGTATTAAAAACAGGTAATAACTTAGAGTTAGCTGAACTAATAGAGTAAGAAGACAGTGCCTCTTTATTTAATATCATCCCCTTGGGTATCATTAAAACATCATCATTTGAACTAATTTTTAAATTTAGATTAAAATTTGGCATAAGAAGCCGATGATTGTTATATTTATTAGGTAAAGTAAAAATAATATTATCTTTATCAATCAGCCTAATAATAAGTTCAGAATCTAACATAATGTTTGAACTTGCATTATCAAAATGAAGTTTTAAATAAGCATCTGGGTTATAACGATGAGATAAAATATCATTTTCATATTTTAAATCAAAACCACTGACATCAGATAGAAAGAAAGTTGATGAGCTATTTTTCATTAATTCATCTGAATTTTCTAGCGGGAATATATCGATAATATCCTTTTTATTTTTACTGAGAAACGTTTTCAATTGATAGTTATCATGACCAGAACTTAATTTAATAATAGAGTTTGCCGTAATACCAAAATACTTATTATTTAAATAATTACTATTAATGTTGAACTTAATATTTTCACCAGAAGAGAACCCACTATATTTTAATTTAGGAATCAACTTAATTTTTTTATCATAATCAGCATATTTTATCATGAGTGAATGATTAATATCATTAAGATAAAGATACTCAATATTTTCTTCTGTTTGGTTATAGTTTTCTAAATAACTAAATGTATATAGCGCCTCTTCAGTTTTTTCTTTATAGTCATTAACACCTAACATAAAACCATCAATGGTAGTTAATACATAGCAATGGGCTAACTCTTCTCCATTACTATCTTTATAAACATTTCTAAGAATAATAGAATGATAAAGCATTCCTGCCGCTAAATTTTCTTTTTCATTTTTTCGTTTTATAATGAATGAAATATCTTTGCCATTGCGAGAAATCGATTTTATTTCATCAAAACTATAATTCAATCTAACAATGCTGGTTTCCGCTTTACTGCTCTCACTAATAATAATTTCAATAACTCGATTTTCTGGATTTACAGAAGAATATTTATTAATGATATAAGTATCATTTCCTTCTCCTCCTTCAGCATAACCTTCTTGTAAAACCAAAGTGTCATTCCCTGATAACCCATAAAGAAAATCTACAGCCCCTACTCCATTAAGATAATTATCCTCTTGGTTTCCAACAATAATATCATCACCTGTTTCACTGCCAATTACATTTTCAATACGATCCAAATAAGCAATAACCTTTTTATTTTGTAGTTGAACATTAGGCATTGAATCAATTAAATGCTTTGAGTAGATATGATTATTTTCTTGATAAAGAAAAAGTTTTGAGTGGAAATTTTGGCTATTCGTTTCATCTTCGGAATTTTTAAATCTTACATAGTTTTGTGTTAGATTAATATCATAACCATTATATTTATTGGTTGTTTTTATAATTCGAAGTGTATCATTTCCTCCTCTACCATAAAAACGACTAGCATAATTAGGTGATTTAGATACAAAAAGATTAAACATATCATCGTTATTACCACCACTTAGCCGTTTTGTGCCATTATAAATATTAAAAATATTTTTACTTTTTAATGGTGCAGAAATAATATCATTACCATTATTGGTATTAAAATGAAATTCATCGTTCTCTTTTGAATCTAACAAATAATATGTCTTATTATTATTAGATTTTATAATATCACCTGATAATTTTCCTTTACCAAACTCCTTAATGACATTCTCTTTTGATGATATGATTTTTTCAAGAAAATGCTTATCTATAATTTCATCATAAACAGGAGAGTTATCGTCAGAGATAATATCTAAGGTATATTTTTTTAACTCATCTACATAAAAGTCAATATCAAAAATTAGTGTTTCATCTGTAGGTATCGCATCTTTAGGAATATAGTACTTATAATCTGTTTTTTCAGCTCGTAGATGGTAAGAGAATGATGCTATATATTCTGCTGCTTCTTTTTCTATCTTTTTAGATAGACGCTCAACAATATGACTACTCAAAGAAATCAATATTTCATCAAGTGTTTTATTTAATAAGTTTAATACTACTTTATAATAATAATGCTCTTCATAACTATATTTCTCATTGGTATAAAAATAATAGCTATTACTGTTCTGTTTTTTTATTTCACTAAAATAACTTAGTGCATTTTCATCTGCCATTTCTTCTAGCTGATTTGTGGTTTCTAAGTAGACCACCTCGTTTTTTTTACTTGGTGTTAAATCTCCCATAAGAAAAACATGAAAACCATTATTAAATTCCTCAAGTGCTGTGAAGCTTACTTTTTTCTTTGCTTCTTCAATAACTCTTGCTGCATTATAAATAGAAGTTGCCAAAGAAATAACAATACCAGCGACAATACCAACCGGTCCTGCAACCGTTGAACCTGCAAGCATGCCGATAGACACACCCAGTGTCACAAGCCCTGACACAATAGCAAAAGAGCCATTTACAATATAATCAATACGCCGCTTTTCATCATTTTCACCTGATATTCGATGAAAATTATCATAAGCATTATAGATATCAAAACTAACAGAAAGAACATTTAAACCAATACCAACACGAGTACTTATTTTAGAGGCAAAGGCAGCAGGATTATTTCGATATTTTAATAACCCCTTAGCTAAGGCAATCTCAATAATCTCAGAAATACCATTATAAGCCATTTCTGACCACATAATAGAAAGGTTAGTAATAATTTCTTTTCGTTCTTGAGATGTTAACTGTGGATTATTAAGTTGTTCGGCTAGCGAAAATGTTGAATTAATTGACTGCCATATTGAATAACTTATATTAGCATAACCTATTTTACTAATTATTTTCATATAGCGGGGTGTTTTTAATGAGAAATCCCTTAAGCTGTTCCAGTCATCATTATTGTAATTTTTATTATTCAATTCAATAATTTTAGCTAATTGTGATGATGCAATAAGATAATCAATTCTGTTGCTATTAGTATTAAGAATATTTTTTATTTTATCTTTTTTGTTATTTAATAAATAATGCAAAAAAAGAATAACTTCTTTATCTATTTTATCACCTGTAATTGATAAGAAGTAATCATTAAGATTTCTTGCATCAAGAGTTAATTTTGACATCCATCTCTCATTTTCATCCAGATCTACATTCAATATATTTACATTGTTTATTTTCGCGCCAAGTTTTGCGAGAAGTTTCTTATCAATAGATATATCCGATATTTTAATCTTATTTTCATTGTCATTATGCTCACTATTAATATTCCTACCGTTAACCATAAAATCATCAAATAACTTAAGCACTCTTTCTTCTGAAAGATCCACTTGGTAAATAGCCCCTTTTAACTGATAAATATCGAGAGGATTATTACCTTCTACCGTGGTTAGCTCTATTGTTTTCGTTAAATAAGAAAATAAGTCTAAAGTAGCTTGTTTTTTGTCTTTCCCTTTTATTTCAATATTACCAAACCGATTAGAAAAAAGATTATATTTAATATCACCATCACTAGTTCGTTCAACTGTAATATTTATTTTTTGTAATGTAGAATCAATATCTAATAGATAACTCCCATCTGTTAATGAAGAGACACCATCATATAAATGACCATACATTAACAGAGAGGAGTAATCTGTAACAATATCAAACTTAGACAATTCAGTTATTACTTTTTCAAAAGAAGATAGATACTTTCTATGAGTTTCATTTAGTTGGCTAGAATCCACATTATGAAATAGCTCTTCTGTTAAGATTAAGTTAGATAAAATATCATTATGACTATACTTATTTTTTAGTATTGTATAAAGCATTGTTATATTATTAGATGAGTTGATATCATTATATAAACTAAAGATAGGTATTAACTTATAAGTTATCTTATTATTCTTTCTACTATCCAGTGAATTTTTCAATCCAAAAATACTTTCCACACCAGATTTATTAGCTATTTTTATATCATATGATTTTTCTAATGCCATTGCTGGAGTTAATAACTCAAAAACTTTACTATTTTTATTTAAGGCAATAAGATAATTTAAATCATTAATGATTTTTTTATAGTTATCACATGTTGAAATACTATCTAGTAATATATGATATAAAACACCTTTACTATTATCATCAAAAAATGACGCGAGTAAGTCTTTAGATAATTGGCTTAATTTATTCAAAATGGTAGGATTGTCATATATTGCATGAATAAGCTCTATGACCCGCTCTGTTTTTTCAGTTAAATTTAAAATTTTTCTACTCAGATTATTAATTTCCTCCCAATTATTTATATCAATTTTTCCGATCAAATATTGATTAAAATTTTTATTAATCAATGGGTCATAGAGTGCCTGTGTTATTTTAATTATAATATCTTTTTTATTGTTAGACATAAAAAAAACAGATAACTCATAAAAGTATCGATGATAAGCAGATTCTATTGATATTTTACCATCAATTATTTCATCACAGACTTTTTTTAATATTTCTTTATTTTTCTCTCTATTTTCTTTATCTACTTTTCTAACAATAGTACCTATTTTTTGTAAATCAAGCTCGCCTCTATTTAGTTTTATATACTCAAAAATATCATTCATAGTCATATTTGATGTGTAATCAGAGATAACAGAACTAATATCCTTTTTGTAGCCTAAATAAAAATCACTACTTTCTCTAAAATTAGGGTACATATCAGAGAGCATTATATATATCTTTTTTGTATAAATTTCATTTTCAATATTGTTTTTTTGGTTGATAGAGTGTTTTATAAAATCATCTTCTTCTGCCTCGGTTATAATGACACTTGAAGGATATGCACTTGCTAATAATGGTTTATCAATATGATGCCGTTCAATCTGAGGTTTAATAGCAATATATTCCCTTAATAAAGAGAGGTGGTTATTTATTACTTGATAAATAGGCAGATTAAATCGTTGTGCAATTCCTTCAATAAATAAGTTTCCATATTGATGGCTCAACAACCTCTCTTTTTTAGTAAAAATAAGTGTTTTTTCATTAAGAAACTGATTTTCTATAATTATATTTTGTAAATATTCAATATCATTTTTTTGCTTAACAAAATCTTGATGAAAGAGCCCATAATCGTCTCTACCTACAGCGATTACTCTTATTTTATTTTTTAAACAATAATCGAGAAGATTGCTTATTTCCGGCTTATCGTTAAGATATCTAGCCAACTTTTCACTTTTAACGTTATTATAATAATAAGCAATAATATCGTCGTGATAGAAATTGTTGATGCTATCAATAATAACATTATTGAGATTTTTATTTGAGAAAAAATCATTATCTTTAAACAAGAAATTTAAATTTTCAACACTATCATCAAATAATAAATAGCTACTATCTATATTGTTTTTATTTTCATTTAATGCTCTATTTAACAAAAAACTTTCATTATCTTCATCAATATAAAAGTTATCAGGGTGATAGCTATAATTATGTTCACGATAGCTATTATTATAGTACAATTCTAATTGATTAATTTCATGTGTAATCATTCTATTTATAAAATTATTATTTTTAAAATAATCAAAATAGAGCTCACGGTAAGATCCTAATAAATCTCCTTTTTTAAGTTTAATTTCATTTTCAATCAAACAAATTAATTTATTGACGTTTTCATCATCTCTATATTCCAATAGACTTTGATAATTATCTTTTAAATGCAGTACATTTAACCCATCAACAACCAATGTATTTTTTAACTCTGGTATATTTATATTTTTTATAATAGTAGAAAGATAATTATCATATTTTTTAAAAACAATTGTATAGTCATATCCATCAATACCTTTACTTCTTTCTTTATCTAATTCTAAATAAGGACTTTCAATCATTTGATTATAAATAAAATTACTAATACCATAATTTTCATCATTAATTTCAGCATTCATTAATTGATAAAACTTAGCTGCAACTAAACTATTTTTTTCAGCCAATGAAATTAATTTATCTTTTCCATATATAAACTTATCATAAAATAATTTCCCCTCCAGTTTCTCTTTTATTTTACTTAATATTGATACTAATGATAATTTTTTATTTTCATCATTAAATAGTTTTATTTTATTGATTAAAGAAAAACTTGCTGATAACTTTTCAAAATAAACATTACCTTCTAGAGTATTTATATGGTTTATTATTTCTCTCAATGCTATCGCTTTTTTACCGTTCAATAAATTAACATTTATTTCAAGCAGGTTTTTATAATATTCACCATCAAAATCAACATAACCACTTTGTTTTTTTATTTCATTTTTTTCATTAAATTCAACTGCTAAAATATCAATATTACCATCTGTTTTATTTAAAACCACTTTACTTGCTGCATTATTTTCAATGATCTTATCGATATATTGCTTTATTAAATTAATACCGCTATCTACATAGGTATCCTTTACAATGACTTCTACTATTTTACTCTCTATTTTTAATTCAACAATAAGATCTTTTTGCTCACTATAATGAATAACTCGTCCTATTACTCCCTCTTTAAACGGTAATCCAAAACCTAATTTTTTTATACTGTCAGCAATGCCTTTATTATTTTCAATAGTGCTATATTCTCTAGCATGTCTATAATTTTTAACTTCACTCTCTTTATACTCATCAAAAATAATATATTTTTCTCTTTTATCTTTATCGCCACCATAAAGATCTATTTTATGCTTTATGCTTTTTTTAAACGGTTCAATATTATTAAATTCTAAAAGAGTATTATTTGAATCGAATAGTGATAATTTATAATTATTATCGGAGTATCGCTTATAAGTTACTGCAAATGCATGATCTTTTAATGCAATCACTGAGTAGTAATTCTCATTCTTTTTTACAATGTCTTCAATTTTATTAATTACATTCTCTTTATTTAACTCTATCTTTTTTATTTCTATAGGCTCCAGTCCTTTATCATTTATTATTTGACTATATTCATTTTGTTTTACTGAATCATAAATAATATATTTTATTGCATTACCTAATCTTTCTGATTGATAAAATTGTGCAAAAGTAATATTTTTCACTTCTTTGATAAGATTTAATATTCCATACTCTTGTAATCTATTAAAAATTACCTCATCTAATTTATCATTATATACTAATTGCCTATTAGAATAATATTCTACACTTTTTTTTAGCCAGTCTAGATATTGATTTCCGCCTTCTAATCCATTATTTCTTACTTCCGTCAAATACTTTAAACTTAATCCATAACATAATCCAGAAAGAGGATAAAGATGACTAAAGTCATAATTTGTTTCTGTTGAAGAAATCAAATTCACCCTACTCATTATTTTCTCTAGGGGTTTTAAAAGATTTTTATACTGTGAAAATCTTTTTACGCTACTGCTTTCCATTTTTGTTGAGTACCAATCATTTTTTATTTTATAAATTAATTGTTCTCCATTTTCCTTTATTTGATTATATTCAGATTTGGCAATTGAAAAAGCCTCTTCAAGATCAGCAGTATATACATGCAATACTTTTTCTTTTCTATTTACTTTATCATTAATAATAAAAACACTTTTATATGAATAACTTTCTTTTAATTCAATAGAAAGTACATTATTAATATCAATTTGTCTTTTTAACTTAATTTGATTAATAAGTTCATTTAGAATATATTCATTATTTACCCTCCAGCTTTCACTGGTATCAAAATAATAAATATATTCTCTTTCATTATAAAATTTAAGATTTAAAAAATCATCCTTATCATTATCTGAAATAAAAAATTTCAATTTATTTATTAGTTCTTTCTTATTAGGGAATAAAAATACCTCACCATTATAATCGATGTATTTATAGATACTTGATTCATTATTAATTTGTAAAAAGATACTTTTATTACCTGATTTAATAAAATAAACACCTGAAATATAATTTGATATTAATGGTATTACACGTTCTTTTTTTATTTTATTATTTTTCCTTAATGAAATCCTTGTACTATTAATAAATAATTTATTTATACTTCCGTTAATTTCGTCCTTAATAATTTTAATGTTCTTAGTTATTGTGTTTTTATTGTATATAGTTAAATTCCCCTCTATTTTTGTTAAAAAGTCATTTGCAACATGTTCATTTTCAGTAATCAAATAATAAATATAATTATCCGTTATTACTCGCTTTACTGATTCTGGCTTGAAAAATAATTCTGTTGCATTCTCTTTTATATAACTCTCTATTTGTAATATAACCTTATTTATATTATCTGAAAAATTTATATTTTTAGAAATATTCATCTTAAAATCCTTTTAATTAAATTTATAGCTAGCTAAATATATCAACATTGCTTTTGAAATATATTATTTAAAAAAATAAGAATCTTAAAGTTTATTTAACACATCATGATTATATACACAAAAAAAAAGCCTAACAATTAAGTTAAGCTTTTTTTATTTTATAATTTTATAATAAAAATTAATTAAATAATAAATTATTAATATATTTATTATTGATTTTTATTTAGGTGCTCTTTCTAATAAGAACTCACGTAATTGTGCAAAATCAGCAGGTAACAAATGTGATAATAATGGCTTATCTGCACGCTCTGCCAATTCAGTAGGTAACGGCAGTTCACCACCTAAAATACGCTCTACACTCTCTTTAAATTTAGCAGGGTGCGCAGTTCCTAAGAACAGACCAAATTCACCTTCTTGTAGTTCATCACGTAATAAACGATACGCTACAGCAGCATGAGGCTCTGAAATATACCCTTTTTGCGCTAATTCACGCACCGTTTTTTCTGTTGTTTCATCGTTAACTGAACCATGAGCAAGATCAGAAAGATCCCAACCTTTGCGACGATATAACTCTTCAATACGTGGCCAGTTATTCGGTTGGCTAACATCCATCGCATTAGACAGTGTTGCGACTGTACGATTTGGTTCCCATTTACCATTATCTAAATAACGAGGAACGGTATCGTTCACATTCGTTGCAGCAATAAAGCGTTTTACGGGTAATCCCATTGATTTAGCCAGTAAACCTGCAGTTAAATCACCAAAATTACCACTTGGTACTGAAATCACTAATTGTTCATGCTTTTCAGCAGGAATTTGCGCCACAGCTTCAAAGTAATAGCAAATCTGTGCTAAAAGACGACTGATATTAATTGAGTTTGCAGAATTCAAATACATGGTTTTCTTTAAGAATTCATCATCAAACGCCTGTTTTACCAGTGCCTGACAAGCATCAAAATCATCTTTCACTGCAACAGTGTGAATATTTTCACCTAAAGTACAAAATAACTTTTCTTGTAATGGGCTAATCTTGCCTTCTGGATAAAGAATTACCACTTGAACATTCTCAAGCTTATAAAAAGCATGAGCAACAGCAGCACCAGTATCACCTGATGTTGCTGTTAAAATAGTAACGGGCTGATTACCGGCAACTTCAGTCAGCATTTGCGCCATAAAACGCCCACCAAAGTCTTTAAATGCAAGTGTAGGACCGTGGAATAATTCTAAACAGCTAATATCATCTTCAACTTGTGTAACGGGTGCTGGGAATGCAAAAGCAGTACTAACACGTTTAGCCAGTACATCTGCTGGAATTTCATCGCCAATAAATGCCGATAAAATACGGCTACTGCGAGTTGCAAAATCAAGTGCCAGTAACTCGTCAATTTCAGCTTTAGAAAATGAAGGTAAATCTTGTGGAAAAAATAGACCTTGCTGCTTTCCTAAGCCTTGCTTTACGGCTTGTGCAAAGCTGACTTGCTCTTGATTATCTTTTAAATTGTATAATTTCATGATTTACCCTATCTGTCTTGCGCCACGAGTATCTAAACGGCAAATGTGTACAAATCCTTCATCGTTTTGTACATAGTGTTGTTTTAACCATTCGGCAATGTCTTGAGCAACTGACAATGAATCACAGATGGTAAAAAGTGTTGGTCCAGAACCTGAAATACCACAAGCTAATGCGCCTTTCATTTGTGAGGCTTCTCTCGCTTTATCAAAGCCTGGAAGTAATTGAGTGCGATAAGGCTCCGCAATTACATCCTTCATTAGGTTTACAGCTAATTCTGGCTGTTGTGTATGACAAGCGTGGATAAATCCAGATAAATAACGACCATGATTAATAATATCAGCTTTTGAATATTGCTTAGGTAAAATAGCCCTAGCTTGTGCCGTAGACACTTTAATACCCGGATATGCCATTACCCAGTACCAATCATCAAAAGCAGGCACCGACTGACAAATAATGTCGTTTTGCTCTAAAATAAGCTGTAAACCACCTAAATAACAAGGTGCAACATTATCAAAATGCACACTTCCAGAAATACGACCTTCAAGCTCACCCATCATCAGTAATAGTTGTCTTTCACTAAACGGTTTTTTAGCAAATTCATTGAGTGCAACTAATGCAGCAACAACTGAGCAAGCACTCGATCCTAATCCTGAACCTATTGGCATGTTTTTTTCTAGCGTCATTGCCACAGGAAACTCACTGCCTAGTTTTTCACAAAACAGCTGCCAACATTGATACACAATATTTTGTTCAGGTTCTGGCGGTAGCTTACTAACAAAGTGACCTTTGCATTTAAGAACAAATTTAGCGGCGGCTTCAACTGTGACGCAATCACCCAGTAATTGCCCATCAATTGGAGAAACCGCTGCTCCTAATACATCAAACCCGACACTCACGTTACCTATTGATGCCGGTGCATAAACTTTAACCACGCTTAAACTCCCAGTTTCCACGACAATGTACGTAATACATCTGCAAATACCCCTGCAGCCGTAACATCATTACCAGCACCATATCCACGCAGCACTAGCGGAATTGGTTGATAGTAGCGAGTATAAAAAGCTAAAGCATTTTCACCATTTTTTACTTTAAATAGTGGATCATTTGCATCAACCGCGGCTATTTTAACTTGGCACTTGCCTTCATTAATTACGCCTACGTAGCGTAATACTTTGCCTGCTTTTTGTGCTTGCTCAACTTTTGCATCAAACTCAACATCTGCTTTTGGCAAACGACTTAAGAAGCTATCTACATCACCAGAGCTGTCAAAAGAGGCAGGTAAGACTGGCTCTACATCTATGTCGCTTAGTTCTAATTGATAACCCGCTTCACGTGCCAAAATAAGCAGCTTACGAGCCACATCCATTCCTGATAAATCATCGCGAGGATCGGGTTCAGTAAAGCCTTTTTCTTTCGCTGATAATGTGGCTTCAGACAGGCTTTTACCTTCATCTAATTGACCAAAGATATAAGATAATGATCCGGAAAGAATACCATTAAACTGTACTAAATCATCACCTGCATTAAGCAAGTTCTGTAAGTTTTCAATAACAGGTAAACCCGCACCTACGTTAGTGTCATATAAAAATTTACGACGCGAAGATTCTGCGGCTTGTCTTATTTGGCGATAATAATCCATCGACAGCGTATTCGCTTTTTTGTTTGGTGTAACCACGTTAAAACCATTTTGTAGGAAGTTTGCGTATTGCAACGCAATTTCTTCGTTTGATGTGCAATCAACGATCACTGGATTTAAGAAGTGGTACTCTTTTTCTAAACGAATAAGTTGGCTAAAACTGAAAGGCTCTTTAGCTTCTTTCAGTGCTTGTTGCCAATTATCTAAGTCGATACCTTGCATATCCGTTAGCATGGCTCGTGAATTTGCAATTCCACACACACGTAAATCGATATGTTTATTTTTCAACCATGGCTGTTGACGGTGAATCTGTTCTATCAATGCATTACCAACACCACCAGCACCAACAATAAAGACCTCAACTATTTGATTAGTATTAAATAGCATTTGGTGACATAAGCGCACAGCATTAGTTGCTGAATCATTAGCGATAACCGCTGAAATTGAACGCTCAGAAGAGCCTTGTGCAATAGCAACGATATTGATATTGCCACGAGTCAAAGCAGAGAAGAAACGCGCTGAGATGCCTTTTAGTGTACGCATACCATCACCAACAACAGAGATAATAGCAACGTTATTCATGATATCTAAAGGATCTAGCACGCCATCTTTCAACTCAAGATAGAATTCATCTGATAATGCTTTTTGTGCACGTAATAACTCTTTTTGTGGCACACAGAAGCTAATACTGTATTCCGAAGAAGATTGTGTGATTAAAACAACAGAGATCCCCGCTCTCGACATCACGGAGAACACTCGCGCCGCCATTCCCACCATACCTTTCATACCAGGACCTGATACGTTGATCATTGCCATATTATTTAGGTTAGTGATCCCCTTAACTGGTGTGCTGTCATCTTTTTGACCATCACCAATCAAAGTACCAGGCGCTTCAGGATTACCTGTATTTTTAATCAAACAAGGAATTTGGAATTGAGCAATAGGGGCAATAGTACGTGGATGAAGCACTTTAGCGCCAAAATAAGAGAGCTCCATTGCTTCTTGGTATGACATGCCTTTTAATAATCGTGCATCAGGTACTAAGCGAGGATCACAGGTGTAAACACCATCAACATCCGTCCAAATTTCACAACATTCTGCACGTAAACATGCTGCTAATACTGCTGCTGAATAATCAGAACCATTACGACCTAATACAACCAGCTCATTTTTCTCATTACCCGCAGTAAAACCCGCCATTAAAATAACGTTTTCTTTAGGGATATTAAGTTCAGAAATACGGCGAGTTGATTCAGGAATATCAACAGTTGATTCTAAGTAGTGACCTTGAGCAAGTAAATTTTGTACCGGATCAATAACAGTAACGTTGTAGCCCCTTGCCTGTAATACTGATGCCATAATCGCAATAGAGAGTTTTTCTCCACGGCAAATCATCGCAGCATTAATACTATCAGGGCATTGTCCGAGTAATGAGACACCATGAAGAATGTGTTTAATTTCTGCAAATTCACGCTCAACCTTGATTTTAAGACTTTCGTAATCAAAACCCGGCTGTTTTTCTCTTAAACCTTGCAGTAAATTGGCAAAGATTTGCTCTGCTTCTCGTACTTGAGTGAGAGGATCTTCTCCTTCTGCCGTTTTTTCAATCATTGCAACCAAGTAGTTTGTTATCTTGGCTGGTGCTGATAATACAAGAGCGACTTGTCCCTGCTCTCTTTTTTTCTCAGCGATATCAGCAACATTCAGTACCCGCTCTGCATTGGCAACTGAAGTTCCCCCAAATTTTAACACTCGCATACAACTCTCCTGATTTTTCGCCAAAAAAAAACCCGCATTCTTCAATGCGGGCTCTTTAGTTTTTCGTTTTTTATATGCGCCAGCCCGCCCCGCAATATAAAATTCCGGTGGTGGTGGTAATAATTGTTTTCATAGTCACTGTAGCTTGGCTGTAAATACGCATAACTATCCTGTCTGTCTCAAATTTTGTTTGACCCTATACTGGTTAAAGCAAAGTCAGATGAATGTCAAATTTTTTCTTCTTCTAAGACCTTAATTTACCATTACCTAAATAAAATATATTCGATATTTACCCCAATAGAAGTATAGATATTACTATCTATACGGGATAGAAACAGAAAATAAAGCTACTTATTAAGTGTTAATTAGCCATTTGTACTTTTGTAAAGAATAGGGTATTTTATTCTACTTCATTTTTGATAACAAAACTGGTAAAAAAACAAACCCCACTATATTTAACATATATTTTTCTTTTACATTACATAAATCAAATTATATAGTTAACTATTGAAATCAAGGTTAAGCTGTTATCTTGATTTTGATATGTGTCAACAAAAGTTAGCTTTTTAGATGGTATTTAATACAACTGGTGTTATATTGCTGTTAATAGACTATGGGCGTTTTCCATTCTGATTTTAGCGCTCATCTAGAGTTAAAAATGTAATGTTTGTAATAACGTGATGGTTATTTATCGAATTTTAATCTGGGTCTAAGTTTTTGCGTGTTAATAACAAAAATGAATAACCACACTATACACACAGAAGTTTAAACGCAGATTTCCTTTTTCTATTTTTGGTAATTTTAGGTAGCAAATATGCAAACCCCGCACATTCTGATTGTTGAAGATGAAGTTGTTACTCGTAATACCCTGAAAAGCATATTCGAAGCTGAAGGGTATATTGTACACGAAGCCACTGATGGCAACGAAATGCACAATGTCTTATCTGATCACGATATTAATCTGGTCATTATGGACATCAACCTTCCGGGTAAAAACGGTCTATTATTAGCCCGTGAATTACGCGAACAGGCAAGTGTTGCATTAATGTTCCTAACGGGTCGTGATAATGAAGTTGATAAAATCTTAGGCCTCGAAATTGGTGCCGACGACTATATTACTAAGCCATTTAATCCTCGTGAATTAACTATTCGTGCACGTAACCTGTTATCACGTACCATGAACTTAGTTAATGGTACTGAAGAACGTCGTTTAGTTGAAAGCTACAAATTCAATGGTTGGGAGCTGGATATCAACAGCCGCTCACTGATAAGCCCTGCTGGTGAACAATATAAATTACCACGTAGTGAATTTCGTGCAATGTTACACTTCTGTGAGAATCCAGGAAAAATCCAGACTCGTGCAGAATTACTGAAAAAAATGACAGGTCGCGAACTAAAACCTCATGACCGTACTGTGGATGTGACTATTCGCCGCATTCGTAAACATTTTGAATCTACTCCAGATACACCTGAAATTATCGCGACTATTCACGGTGAAGGCTATCGTTTCTGTGGTGATTTAGAAGAGTGATTTAAGCGTTTTTAAATAGCTTAATGCATAAAAAAACCCGAATTTTACATTCGGGTTTTTTGTTTTATAAAAAGAATTAAGCAAATAGTTAAAATGTAAAAATTGATCTTGGCAACTTTTTTAAAAATAAATAGATAGGCTGCCAAGAATTTTTTTTTACTCACTTTTGCATTAGTTTTATTAACTAATTAATAAAACTCAATCTTTCCAAGGCATAATTGGTACTGCACTAATCGCATTCTTAGGTGAACCATCAATAACTTTATCTGAATAAGTCAGATAAATAAGCGCATGACGTTCTTTATCATAAAATCGCACCACTTGGAGCTTTTTAAACACCAAAGATGTTCTTTTTTGGAAAACAACATCACCGCGATTTTTCCCTTTTAATACACTAGCACTTAGTTCAATAGGACCAACTTGTTGGCAGGAGATTGCCGCATCCGCCGTATCTTCAGCAAGACCTAGGCTTCCAGAGATCCCTCCGGTTTTTGCACGACTTAAATAGCAAGTGACATTTTTTACTTCAGGATCATCAAAAGCTTCAACGACAATTTTATGGTTGGCACCCAAAAATTTAAATACGGTGTCTACATAGCCAATCTCTTCTGCTTTTGCCATAAATGAAAAAGGTAACAATATTGAGACTGCCAGTATCTTTTTGAAATTTAACATATTTACTTTGTTCCATTAAAAAGAAAAAAGAGCGATTTAGACTAGAATAAATTAATACTTTATCAACGGATAGAAGAATTTGTGTACATCCGCTAAAGAAAAAGACTATATTTTATAATTATCTATCAATATAACTTGTTATAGCTGTTCAGGCTATTTACCATCTATAACTATAAATAAACGAATATGAAGAAGGGAGATGTATGGATCAAACCAACATCATACGTGATTTGCTCGCTTGGATTGACAATAATTTAGATCAGCCGTTATCCCTCGATAACGTTGCCACTAAAGCTGGTTATTCCAAGTGGCATCTACAACGCATGTTTAAAGAAGTTACAGGACAAGCGATTGGCTCTTATATTCGTTCAAGGCGTCTCTCTCGTGCCGCGGTTGCATTACGCTTAACTAGCCGTCCAATTTTAGATATCGCCTTGCAGTATCGATTTGATTCACAACAAACCTTTACTCGTGCGTTTAAAAAACAATTTGAGCGAACACCCGCACTTTATCGTCGTACCGACGAATGGTGTGCAGTAGGTATTTGTCCGCCAATAAAATTAGAACCGCAAAATTTACCAAAATGGGAGTTTGTTCAATTACCAGAGAAAAAACTCATTGGTATTGAACAAACCTGTAGTCATACTCTTGAAGAGTGGGCAAATGCTTGCTCAGAAATGCGCCAAACTTTCTGGCGTTATTATATGACGAAAATTAATGCGGTTCCTCATCAGGTCTATGGTTTACATCACACACAACACAGTGATGAACATGAAGATGAACAACGTGTACTTTATACCACTGCGGTTGAATCTGAATATGCCTCTTTTATTGATGATGATGCAGCAAATGAGGTCTCATTAGCAGGTGGTGATTACATTCGTTTTGATTTCGATGGCGAAGCGAAACGGGGCGCAATACAGGAGTTTCTTTTCCTGATTTATGGCGTTTGTTTGCCTAATATGGGACTGACTCGCCGTAAAGGTTATGACGTTGAAAAGTATTATCTTAAAAATGTTCGTTACAGTAATGATATGGTGACTGAGTCACAAGATCATATTGAACGTTTGGAATACTACATTCCTATTAAACGTGAAAATATAGCGGCATAAAAAGAAAAAGCTCTCTTTTGGTTATTAAAGAGAGCTTTAATTTCTAACGTTGAACTTCATCTAACGCGGTATCAGTTAGATGACTAACATCACCAGCGGTTTCAATCACCCACCCACTTGCTAACCAAGGGCTATGTTGATAATCAACACGTGATATCGAGCAATTACGCAACCTTAAACGACGTTCTGCGTAAGCTGGCAACCCTAATACTGTACTTAACAAGCAACCCAGCGCAATACCATGGCTAACCAGTAACGGACGACTATTTTCAGGTAGATCAAGACAACTCGTTAAAGCAGCCTTCATTCGACTACCTAATTCTGTCATTGATTCTCCTTGGGGAATTCGTCCATCAGGTGTACCATCAATCAAACTCTTGCGCCAAGCCTCTTCTTGTGTATTTAATGTTGCGATCTCTCGCTGTTCAAGAACGCCCATATTGAGTTCACGTAAACGTGAGTCAGTAATCACCTCACAGCCACAGGCTTGTGCAATGATTTCTGCCGTTTGTCGAGTGCGGCCAAGATCACTAGAAATAATGTGGGTAATACCAGCTGACTTCACTTTTTCAGCAACTTGTTGTGCTTGATGTACACCATTTGCCGTTAGTGGGCTATCAGATTGCCCTTGAATACGTCTTGCCACGTTCCATTCAGTTTCACCGTGGCGAACAAGATAGACCTGTAACATACATTTTTTCCGTTATACTGCTCAAATTTTTCAAAGGATGATTAATTCATTATGTATCATGTCATTGCAGCCACTACGAATCCAGCAAAAATCAATGCGATTAGACTCGCCTTTGAGCAGGTATTCGGTAAAGATACCTTTGATATTGAAGATATTAATGTCGATAGCCGCGTTCCACAGCAACCAATTGGGAATACAGAAACGAGAACTGGCGCACGCCAGCGCGTTATGGCTGCTCGCCAAGTCCGCCCTGAAGCTGACTTTTGGGTCGGTGTCGAAGCCGGTATTGAAGACGATATGACCTTTGCTTGGATTGTTGTAGAGCATGCTCAAATCCGTGGCGAATCTCGTTCAGCGAGCCTAATGTTGCCAGAACGGATTTTAAAAGGTATTCGTGAAGGTAGAGAGCTAGGTGATGAAATGGCTTTCTTAACCAAAATTGATAATATTAAGCAACGCGGTGGTGCTATTGGTTACTTTACTGATGGTCTACTAAGTCGCACTTCTGTTTATCAACAAGCACTAGTACTTGCATTAGTACCCGTTACTCACGATATCTATAAAGAGCTAAATCAAAGAGAAGATTAATAACTAATCTGATTATCTATTTTTAGAGAAACCTGAAAGCAAAAAGCCATTTTTTACAATGGCTTTTTTATTAAATGGCTGCTTGGTTATTTCTTCGTCATAAGCTCTTTTTCAAGCCACAGCTTTACCTCATGAGGGGCTGTTTTTAAACTATTAGAGCCTCTCGTAATGGTAGCAATTCCCACACCAAGCTCTTCTTTTAGTTCTCGCTGACTTAGTTCTCCTCGCATTAACTCTTGTACTATACGTACTCGTGTCGCCAGTGCACCACGTTCATCAGGCGTCATTAAAAGTTGTAAAACAGGATATTGCACACCCTGTTCAAATGCGTGTTGCAGTAATTCAACAAATCGTAACCAGTGTTCATTATCTTCTGGTGATAACGCAGGATCTTGCATCGTAGGAACCTCTTTTAGCCACACTCTTTAACTAGTACAAACTATACCATATTTTATAGCTTGACGAAGAGGCTCCCACGATAAATCCCTAATTTGTGCACTAATAACGACTATTCAACTCTATGTCTGTTAATACTGGCTGCTGTTCACCCGCAAAATAACTGTAGAAAACAGCAAAAGAGAGCACATTTTTCACATAACCACGCGTTTCAGCAAAAGGAATACTTTCAACAAAAGCGATAGCATCAAGCTGACCATTAGCATCCGATAACCAACGATCAACACGTGCAGGACCCGCATTATAAGCCGCACTTGCTAGGATACGATTTTGATTAAAACGTTGGTAAACAGAGTCTAAATAAGCAGTCCCTATTTCGATATTTTTCATCGGATTAGTTAATTGCGCACTACTAACATATCCAGTTATCCCGGCTTGTTTTACAGTAAACTCCGCTGTTTTAGGCATCACTTGCATTAATCCCGTTGCGCCCACAGAAGAACGGGCTTGTGGATTCCAGGCGCTTTCTTGACGAGCTATCGCCATTGCATAGTTACGGTCTATTGTTTTATCTTTGGTGTATTGATCAAATTCTGCTTTCCATGCCAATGGAAAACGCTCTTCTAAGTGATCCCACATTTTACCTGTAATGGTTGCCTGTACTGCTAAATCAGCCCATTTTTGTTCAAAAGCATATCGTGCTAATTGAGATTGCATTTGTGCTGGCTGTGAAGCCACATAATTAGCCCATTCAGAACGCGCTAAGTTGTCCATTTGCCAATACATTAGTTCACGTACTCGTTGCACTTGTGCATGTGTTGGAATATCTGCACTAACACTCGGTGCTTTATCAATCACCATAATGTAAGGTTGCCCTAATTTTTGAGCGGCAACCATTGGGTAAAAACCACGGCTTTGTGTCAGTTGTTGCAACATAGTCTTTGCTTCACTGGCTTTACCTTGAGACTGTAAAACCATTGCACGCCAATAACGCCACTCTTCTTTATTTTGGCTTTCAGGTGACAATCTATCTAACCACAAAGCCAGTTCCGCAGGTTGATTCTGGCTTAAGGCTAAACGAACGCGGCGTTCACGTAAGGTATCTGAAGCAGTGTCTTGAATAACACTATCACGCCATTTAACCTGCTCAGGAGTTGCATAAGGCATATATTGCCAAGCAATGGTATCTTTCATTGATTGACGTTCACTCGCCGTCATTTTCTGTGCATGAGCGATGCTATCCAGTTGCATTCTAGCTGCATCTGGATCTTTTTTTGCCCAACGAGAAAATGCCGATTGCACAATAGAACGCGTAAAGTCAGTTGGTGAAAGCGAAGAAGCATAACGTGCAACTAAGCTAGGTTGATCTTGTAATTCAACTAAAGCATCGCTGATAGTTTGATAATCAGCAGAGAGACGTCTTGCAAGATACGCAGCCAACCCTGTATTTCCACCTTTAATGGCAAGGTTTATACGTTCTAAAACTAACTCAGGTGTTAACTGCCCTGCTTTTTGCCATTCATCAAACAAAGTGTCACAACTTGATGGCATTGATGTACCATTCAACCAAGCCTCTTTGGCGCCAAGCCAAGCCGTTTGTACATCACCAGTTGCCCATTTTGCGTAATAATAATTACATCTTGCCGCTTTAGGATTAGGGGGATTAGGGCTAAAAGTGAGTAAATTTTGCCACTCTTGACGTTTGGCTAGCTCATTAACAAACAGTGATGGCAACGCTTTAGCTGGTGGAAGTGTAGGATATTTTGCAACAAAATCAGTCACCACAGCAGGTGCAATGATATCCAAATTATCAGTAATTTGGCGGTATTCTAAGTAAGGGTAAAGAGGATAATCCTTCAACGTAGGCAACAATCTTTCAACTTCATCACTCTTTTTTAAATCCCATGCTGCTTTAATTTCTTGATAGCGAGCACGTTGTTCATTTAATGAATCGGCTTGTACCCACGCCGAAAAACACAATGAACTCATCGCTACTATTAAAGACCACTTTTGCTTAACCACGTTATCTCTCCACCTCAAAATAGAACAGCCAAATAATAAATACATTAGCTAATATGATAATCATTAACAATGTAAGTTCCCCTCTTTAAGATAAATTATCAAGACTTTAAGAGGAAGCGCTAAAGTCGGGTAAAATCCACTCTTTTCACTAAGGTTTTCTTTTATAAATCGGGTATACTGGCGACTTTCATCATTTTCGGGTCTTTGGCAAAATACTGACATTGACTCTACTATTGTTCATTTAGGTGTCATAAATTATCGACTTAAACGCAAAGTATTGTGTTTAGCCATAAAAAGGGCACCTCAGATAAAATCTCTTTTATAATCAAAGGGTAATTATAGTGGCTCAATACGTTTATAGTATGTTGCGTGTCGGGAAAGTTGTCCCACCTAAGCGACATATTCTTAAAAACATTTCACTCAGCTTCTTCCCGGGCGCGAAAATTGGTGTGCTTGGTCTTAATGGTGCTGGTAAATCGACATTACTTCGCATTATGGCGGGTATCGATACAGATATCGAAGGTGAAGCACGTCCACAACCAGGTATTAAGATTGGTTATTTACCACAAGAACCAAAATTAAACCCTGAACATACCGTGCGTGAAGCCGTTGAAGAAGCGGTAAGCGAACTGAAAAACGCATTAAACCGCCTTGATGAAGTTTATGCAGCTTATGCTGATCCTGATGCTGATTTCGATAAATTAGCCAAAGAACAAGGTCAGTTAGAAGCAATTATTCAATCTCATGATGGTCATAATCTTGATAACCAATTAGAACGTGCGGCTGAAGCGTTGCGCCTTCCTGATTGGGATGCAAAAATCGAGAAGCTATCTGGTGGTGAACGTCGTCGTGTTGCTATCTGTCGTCTCTTATTAGAAAAACCAGATATGTTGTTATTAGACGAACCTACCAACCACTTAGATGCTGAATCTGTTGCTTGGTTAGAGCGTTTCTTACATGACTATGAAGGCACCGTTGTGGCAATTACCCACGACCGTTACTTCCTTGATAACGTAGCGGGTTGGATCTTAGAACTTGACCGTGGTGAAGGTATTCCATGGGAAGGCAACTACACTTCATGGCTAGAGCAAAAAGACGCACGTCTTGAACAAGAAGCAGCAACTGAAGCAGCTCGCCATAAATCAATTCAAAAAGAACTTGAGTGGATCCGTCAAAATCCTAAAGGCCGTCAAGCTAAAGGTAAGGCGCGTCTTGCTCGCTTTGAAGAGCTTAACAGCGTTGATTACCAAAAACGTAATGAAACCAGCGAACTCTTTATTCCACCTGGACCACGTTTAGGCGATAAAGTATTAGAAATCAGTAATCTGACTAAGTCTTATGGCGACCGGGTTCTGATTGATGATTTAAGCTTCTCTATTCCGAAAGGGGCTATCGTCGGTATTATCGGTCCTAACGGTGCGGGTAAATCAACACTATTTCGTATGATCTCAGGTCAAGAACAACCTGATTCAGGAACATTAACACTGGGTGATACTGTTAAATTAGCCGCAGTTGACCAGTTCCGTGACAGCATGGATAACAGCAAAACAGTCTGGGAAGAAGTTTCTGGTGGCCAAGATATTATGCGTATTGGTAACTTTGAAATCCCAAGCCGTGCGTATGTAGGTCGCTTTAACTTTAAAGGCATTGACCAAGGTAAACGTGTTGGTGAACTTTCTGGTGGTGAACGTGGTCGTTTACACCTTGCTAAACTGCTTCAAGTTGGCGGTAACATGTTACTGCTCGATGAACCAACCAATGACCTCGACGTTGAAACTTTACGTGCATTAGAAAACGCCTTGTTAGAGTTCCCTGGCTGTGCCATGGTTATCTCGCATGACCGTTGGTTCCTTGACCGTATTGCTACTCATATCATCGATTATCAAGATGAGGGTAAAGTTGAATTCTTTGAAGGTAACTTTACTGAATACGAAGAGTATAAAAAACGTACATTAGGTAACGATGCGATTCAACCACGTCGTATGAAGTACAAACGTATGACAAAATAATTACGTAACTTAACGTATTTATTTTAAATAATAAAAGGCAGAGATTATTCTCTGCTTTTTTATATTTAGTTAGTTTGAAATTTAATTAATGATAATTAAATAATTACACCACATTAATTTTCATTATTTAAACCAGTATTGAATCTATTTCATCACTTTGATACTCTTAATTCGTTGGTGAGGATAAAAGAGACGGCAATCTTCCTCGCGACGCTGAAAAATTGCGATGCCGACGAACACAAAACGAAAAACTAAAAAACCACCATAACGGTGGTTTTTTAGTTTTAATTGTAAATTAGAATAATAACAAGCTAATTTTATTTGTTGTTAATTTATTATGATGCTTTTATTTATACTTTATTATTCACTAATTATTTTCTTATCAACTATTCTGCTTAAAATCAAAACCGACTGGTACTGTAAACGAAATGGTTCCATTTACTAAGCGGTGACTTTCTGGCGCTGGAAATGGTGATGCGCGTTTAACGGTATTGAGAGCTTCTTTATCTAAAATACGATTACCTGATGATGACTGTATGTTTACTTCCAACAGTTCACCTTTTGCATTTAATATAATAGAAAGTTGAGTGACACCCGTTGCTTTAAAACGTAATGCAGCCTTTGGATATCGTTTATAGATTTGAAGATGGCTATGCACTAAGCTTTCCCATCCCATATGCCCACTTGCTGATACTGACGATAGACTATTAAATTGAGCACTACTCGCAGAATTAGAACCTGAAATTGGTGCACTCGTGGTATCTGATGGCGCTTCTGATACTGGCAATTCATCAGGCACTTTCACCGCAACAGGTTTTGGCTTAACGATAGGTTTTACTTTTGGTTTTTCTGCAATTCGTTCATATGTACCATGCTCAACAACAGGCATTTTAGGTAGATCAAGCACTTCTTTTATTGGCTCAGGTTCTGTTTCTGCTGGTTCAGGAACAGACATCACTTTTTCTGGACCAACGGGCAGCTCTTTAACCTCGGTTTGGGCTAATTGGTACACACCAAGGTTCATTGTCATTGCTGGCGGTAAAATTCCATGTTGTTCATCTTTAGCGGTTATCCAGCCCACAGCGGCAACCACAAGCATGGCATGAAATAAAATACTGGCAGTTAAACCACCAATAGAAAAAGACCCACGGCGTGGAAAAGTCGCCGACATACTACTCATAATTCTCGCCTCTGATTTTCTTTCTGATGAATTATAGGCATAATACAAACACAAATGATATTGCTTATTATTAATAATCACATAAAAAATTAGCTTGATAATTATCATTATTTGTTCGCATGAGAAGCAGTAAGAGCTTATTATTTCACTCTTTTTTAGACACCAGAGATTATGGCTAGCGATAAATCATTGGCACAAAAAATTAGTTGTGCCTATCAATCGACCTATGGACAACTTGTGCGTTTTTTCCACAAACGTACGGGTAATTACCATGATGCAGATGATTTGTCTCAAGATGTGTTTACACTATGGCTAAACCGAAAAGAACAAACCCCAGTGCAAGAGCAACGGGCTTTTCTGTTTAAAATTGCCAATCACGTCTTGATTGACCATTGGAGAAAAAATCAAAAACAGAAAAATATTTATCAAGATGATTATGAGTTAGATGATGCCATTCAAGATTACACAACCGAACTTGATCCTGGATGTGTGCTTGAACATCAGCAACGTTTAAATCTACTTAGCGAAGCCATTGCCTCTTTACCACCTCGGCGTAGAGAAGCTTTTGTGCTTTATCGTTTTGATGGTTTATCCCAAAGCGAAATAGCTGAGCAAATGGAGATTTCAATCAGTATGGTTGAAAAACACATTGCTGCTGCGCTATTACATTGTAAAAGATATGTCGATGCAGGACAGGAGAACCGCACGAATGATGAGTAAACCGGAATATATAATCCCGGAAAATAAACCTCACACAGATGAGGTATCAGACTCTTTTTCTTTAGACTCTGACGATTATTTACTCAATGACCTTATTGATGAACAAGCTGCACTTTGGTTTACTCGTCAACACAGTCAAAAGCTAACACCACAGCAACGGCAAGAATTTAAACAGTGGATAGCAAATGATACTCATCGACAAGCTTATCAAGCCATAGCTGAAGTTTGGCGTGGCTGTGAAGCCTTATCACGCCCCTCTATTCCTTTAGTTGAAAAAAGAAAACGCTCTATTTGGCGCCCTTTTATTCATACTACAGCGACGGTTTGCTTACTCACCATCTTGTATCTCCCTTACAGCCGCCTACCCGCATTGTTAATGGATAACATGACATTAGCCACCAGCAGCCAGCCTAAAGAGATGACACTTGCCGATGGATCTAAGGTTTTTTTAGACAGAGAGACACAAGTCAGAGTCGCGTATATTCAAGAAGAGCGTCGTTTATGGCTAGATAAAGGACAAGCTTATTTTAAAGTTAAGTCAAATCCTTATCGACCATTCTATGTTCATGCTGATAGTCGATTAATTAAAGTAGTTGGTACTGAATTTGAAGTGAGTCGATATCAAAGCAATCAGATTAACATCGCTGTACATGAAGGGATTGTTGCCGTTAAAACTGCTGCAAAAGCACCGCCCACCTATTTATATGCAGGCTCTCAGGCAGTAAGTCAATCAGTAGGTGATACGCTCGCTATCAGCACGGTTAATATCGATTCCGTTGGCAGTTGGCGTTTTGGGCAACTCCATTTCTTTGAACGTCCTCTTAATGAAGTCATCACCAAACTAAAGCCGTATCTTGATATCAATATTCAAATCTCCTCACCTGAAATTGCGAAGATGAAAGTCTCTGGCGTTGCCAATATTAACGATGCAAAAAGCTTTATTACCGCAATTCCACTTATATTGCCAGTTAACGTCGTTTTTAGTGATAAAAATAATGCGTTAATTATCAACAAGTAAAAAGAAAGATGGAAAATATTCTTTTTTACAGGTGAGGATAATTCTCATTTCACCCTCTTCTCTAGTAACAACAATTATTAAGTTAGTGAATGGGATTGGTGAAATGAGTATGAATAATAAAAAAGGGACCCTGAAGAGGTCTCTACTAGCATTACTAATTAGTACCACAATCGTTGCGCCTTGCGCTTATGCATCTACTGTTTCTGTCGCTTTGCCAGAACAGTCGCTGGCAGACTCACTCAGCACGATTGCCAAACAAGGGCAAGTGCAGATCTTATTTGATGCCAATGCAGTTAAAAACTTACGTGCTCCAGCACTTTCAGGTCAGTTTGAGACTCAAACAGCCCTACAAAAGGTTTTAATCGGCAGTGGTATGGAAATTATTCCACAAGGAAGTGGATTTGTTATTCGTCCTTTAGCAACAATAAACACCATTGTTATTCCTGAGGTTCAAGTTACTGGTGTAGGAAGCAGCTATCACCCTTCTACCGATGTAGTATCAGCACCACAATACATCTCTGCTGAAGAGATAAAACAACGTAATACAGGTGATGGTAACATTACTGATCTACTGAAAAGTAACCCCGCAGTGCAGTTTTCAAATAGCGACAGCACATCAATGAATCAGGGTGAAATTAAGCCTTCACGCATTTCTATTCATGGTTCTAGTAGTTACCAAAACGCTTACAATCTTGATGGCGTTAATTTTAACAATGACTTCGATCCAGCAAACTCCGGCTTAGGTGAAACCAATACAAAAATTTCAAGCGATGAGCAAGGGATGTACCTTGATAGCCGCTTAATAGATAGCGTAACAGTTTACGATAACAATATTCCTGTGGAATTTGGTGGTTTTACAGGTGGTACAGTTGATGTACAAAGCCGTCGTTGGTCTGGTGAAACGCATGCTAATGCCTATTACCGAACAACTCGTTCAAGTTGGAATAATATTTTTACCGATCCCAAACTCAATTTTGACACGGCTAATAACGATTACAGTAATCCAGCCCGTTTCCAGAAAAAATACGATAAACAAAACTTTGGTGGTTGGTTTGAAACTGGATTAACCGAAAATACAGGGCTAATTTTCTCTGCATCTCGTCGAGAATCAACCATCCCTATGATGGTGAGTGCCGAAGGTGGGATCATACATACACCCGATGGTAAACTAGAACAAATTGAGCAAACACCACACTATCGTGATCAAACACGTACCTCAGATAACTACTTCTTAAAATATTCTTGGAATATTTCAGATAAACAATCCTTTGATTTATCGAGCAATATCGCTCGTTACAATAGCTATTTATTCTCAAGTTCTGTTTATAACTCGGGTTATGACAATGAACACAATGGATTAAGCTTTACGGCACTTTATAAACACCAACTTAATTTGGGTACATTAGAGTTAACAGCAAGTTATCAAGATCTAGAAGATCGACGTACTAGTGATCAGAACTATTTTATCATTCTAAAAGATTACACGGATTGGGAGCACCCAGAACAAATTAGCAGTGGTGGTCAAGGTGATCTGAAGAGTACTCAAAAAACTTACAGTGCGAAAAGTGTTATGCGCTTTGATCCTGTTGAATGGGGTGCTGTAACCCATCGTCCTACAACTGGATTTGAAATCAGTCGGACTAAAGGCGCATATATTCGCGATAAAGATTATTACAGTTATAGCTATTCTGGTTCTACATGGAATGGCGAATGGATGGGGGGATTAACACAAACAACGCGTTATCTTTCAGGTACCCATGATGCAACCTACACCAATTACTCTATTTATCTTGATGATAATATCCAATATAAGCGTTTAACTTTGCGCCCTGGTGTACGTTTAGATCGTGATGATTTTGTTCAAAATAATAATATCTCACCTCGCCTGAGCGGAACCTATGATATTTGGGGAACAGGCAAAACATTAGCAATTGGCGGTGTTAACCGTTATTACGGTCGTTCAATGCTCACTTACGCACTTTATGGTGCGCAAAATGCAGGCTTACAACATTGCTATATGGATTGCTCAGATAATGCTTGGTTCAATCGAACTGACTTTGATGGTGTTGATTCATTAAAAACGCCATATAACGACGAAATTACTTTAGGTATACAACAAGAAATCGCATCGACAACATGGCGTTTACAATATGTTCATCGTGAAGGTCGTGATGAAGTTCGTAGTGATACCAAATACCCAAATGCATCAACACCAGAAGAACTCAATATTCGAGAGTTCAACAACCGAGGACGTAGTTCCCACGATACAGTGACGCTATCGGTTAAAAATAGCCAACCTTGGGAATTAGCAGATGCATATCACGTTTTTGATGCCTCATTAAGTTGGCAGCAAAGTAAAACCAACACACCAAAAGACTCTGGTTACGCTCAGTTCGATCCTAATACACAAAATGTTAACTACAACAAAGTGTTGTATAACGGGCAGATCATTGATGCCAAAGATCTACCGTCAGGAAACTTTAATTCGCCATTTAAAGTGACCGCGGAACTCACCAGTGTTTGGGATGAATGGAATGTAACTTGGTATAACCGTTTGCAATGGAATAGCTGGCGTACACAAGCAGAGAAAACCAACAACGGTAGTCCTGTTAATACATCAGAAGGTTATATCTATGCCTATAAAAAACAGAAATTTAGTAGTCGCTTTACTTGGGATACCAAAGCGAGTTGGCAACCTGAATTTGCTTATGGTGTAGGTGTTTCGGTTGAAGTGAACAACGTACTCAATACGAAGAACGTTGCTGATCATCTGACCTATCAAAATATCGAGTACAAGTCTTATGAACCCGGTCGCCAATTCTGGCTAATGGTGAATTACGACTATTAATAAATTGACGAAGTTAATGTGAGCAACCAAGTCAATAAACAATAAAAATATGACCAATAAGCAATGAAAACAATAAAACAATTTTTCTATTTAGTTTCACCTTTTTGGGGGCGGCGTGCCGCCCTTTACTGCTGGTTTCTGTTAATTGTATCACTCACGTTAACCCTCTCATCGGTGTGGTTTAACGTAAAGATGAATGAATGGAATGGCAGTTTCTATAACGCATTACAGCAACTTGATGGTCAAGCGTTATACAAACTTCTCCAGCAATTCGTCATTATTATCATAGGGTTAATTACTGTAGTGGTTATGGGTGATTATTTACGTCAAAAAATGATCATTCGCTGGCGTGAAGGAATGACAGAGCAAGTGCTTGATCGCTGGTTATCTAAAAACAGCAAACACTATATGCTCAGACTGACGTCTCAAGAGCCTGATAACCCAGATCAGCGTATTGCAGAAGATATCCGTTTACTAATTGAATCAACAATGCGTTTAACCGTCACTTTTTTGCATTCGCTACTGACACTTATCTCCTTTGCTACCATTCTATGGTCTTTATCTGGTGCGCTTTCCTTCACATTAGGGGAGAGTGAATGGACAGTACCTGGTTATATGTTCTGGGCTTGTATCATCTATACCATTATTGGTATTACTATCACGCAGTTTATTGGTTCACCACTGCGTAAAATTAATATGGATAAACAGCGCAAAGAGGCAGATTACCGTACTGCGTTGATTACCCGTAAACAACATGGCGATGCTATTGCTGGTCAACGTGGTGAAAGTAGTGACCGCAATGAACTAATGGGTCGTTTCTTAGGGGTTATTCGTAACTGGAATAGCCTTATTCGCTATGAAAGAAATCTGTCATTTTTTACTGTGGGCTATCAACAAGCTACAGCAATGGCGCCGATTATTTTTGCACTACCAAAATTCCTTGCTGGCGAATTAATGCTGGGTGGTTTAATGCAGCTAAGACAAGCATTTGCTAGTGTTGCGGGTGCATTAAGCTGGTTTATTTTCTCGTATAAAGAGATAGCAGCATGGCAAGCCACTGTTACGCGTTTATATAATTTTGTGGTGCTATTAGAGCATGATCATGAACCACAAGTGAGTGAATTGAACGACGCTAAAACACGATTAAAAGCCAATCTTTCACTGTTTATGCAAGATGAAAGCGTATTAATTGAAGATATCAACCTCACCGTCAATGCCGGTGAACTCACTGTGATTGAAGGTTGTTCCGGTTTAGGTAAATCGACACTGCTAAGAGCATTAAGTGGGCATTGGCCTTATTTTAAAGGTGAAATTGCACGCTCATCCAATATCAGTTGGATCCCACAACGGATGTATCTGCCCCACTCTCGTTTAGATAATTTGCTTGCTTACCCTTGCCAGCCAACTCAATTTACTCAACAAGAGTATCAACAAGTACTTCACCTTGTTGGGTTAGATAAAATTAAAAACCAATTATCACTTGAAACCGATTGGACCACTCGACTTTCTGGTGGTGAGCAACAGCGTCTTATTTTTGCACGTTTATTACTTAATAAACCTGACCTAATTTTATTAGATGAAACCACATCAGCACTTGATGAACAAAATGCACTCATGATGCTACAAGGCTTAAAACAGCACTTACCTAATGCGGGTATTGCGCTGGTTAGTCACCAACGTTTCACTCATGCAATTGCAGACAATGTCATTTCACTGAAAGCACCAACAGCATCCGCCCCTCTATCTGCTGGAGTTACCGAATATGTATCGTAAATTACTGATTGCTTCAGTCAGTCTTTCTCTTTTAGGCTGTGCCGCAGGCACCCCTTCTCAGCAAAGTGACAATTCGTTAGCTTTGCGCCCTGATGTTCGCCATTTTACGCTTGATAATGGCTTAGATGTCTATCTGCTACAACGCGCACAAACTGGTGTGGAAATGCGCCTGTTAGTAAAAAGTGGTTCTGTTCAAGAAGATGAAAAGCAACTTGGCTTCTCTCACTTTACTGAACATATGGCATTTAAAGGGACAACCCACTTTCCGGGTACTACGGGCTTTAAACAGCTCGAAAGTTTAGGAATGAAGCTAGGTAGCCATGTTAATGCTGCAACCAGCTTAAATGCGACGACTTATAAACTGTCATTACCAAATGCAAATCCAGTACAAATTAAAACAGGGCTAAAAATCTTATCAGACTGGGCATTTGAAATGACATTCGACCCTATTGAGTTTGATAAAGAGCGCCCAGTTATTGTTGAAGAGTGGCGTTTACGTCAAGGCATTGGTTTTCGTATTAATCGCCAATTAGAAGAGTTACGTTATTACGGTAGCCGCTATCTAAATCGTGATCCTATTGGTGACCTTAATATCGTGAAGCAAGGCGATGTAAAAGATGCTAAGCGCTATTACGATACATGGTATCAGCCTGAAAGAATGGCATTAGTATTGGTGGGTAATTTCAACCAAGGTGACGCTATCGCGGATATTAAACAGCTGTTTAATGCTAAAAATAGTGACGCTAAAGGCGTTGATGATCCCGCATGGAATCATTTTATCGACCATAACGATCTCTTAGTCAAAACTATCTTCGATAAAGAGCAAGGTTCACGAATTTTACAATTTAGCTTACAACGCACATTGCCAGCGCCGTTAAATAGTCGCCAAGGTCAATATGAAGACTTAATGGATTCCCTATGGTTATCTATTTTAAATCAGCGTTTCTCAACTATTGTTGATAACGGCTTAATTGCATCAATTAGTGCTAATGCGCAAGGTGCGATGTTAGATCCACGTCGTTCACAACAGCTAATGATTGCCCACCCTAAAGACACTGATTACCAAGGTGCATTAGATATTTTATTTACAGAAGTACAGCGCTTAGCATCTGTGCCCGTATCTCAAGAAGAGTTAGATAACGCACGCAACGCAATGCTAAAACGCCTAAGCCAGCAAGCCGCGGGCGAAGAACGCTACGAGCATGATTATTTAGCAAATCAAATCACCACTGCGATTGAATTAGAGATGCCTATTCAAACTAAAAAGCAGATGTTGAACTTAAGCTATCAATTAATCAATAAAGTCACACCAGATATGCTGGCTAATTACTTTGCTCAATATCTGAAACAAGCCTCCCCACGCGTTGCCGTTATTGGTCCAGATAATGATTCAACTCTATTTAATGCCACAAAGGCAATACAGCGTTGGCAAGAAATTAGACAGTCAAATCCGGGAACCTTTAGTTTAAAAACTCAAGCCGTTACCTTAGATATTACCCCTGAATTAACGGGCTCTATTGTTGCTACTCAATCATTACCAATAGAAAAAACACAAGAGTGGACGCTAAGTAATAACGTTAAAGTTATCATTAAGAATAATAATTATCTTAAAGATAATATTCAGGTTTCACTGCGTATTCCAGGCGGTACTTCACTCGAAACAAAACAGAGCTTAGGTATGGTTCAGTGGGCATTAAAATTACCAGAAGTCAGTGGATATGGTAATTACAATGCAAGAGAGTTATCACTCTTTACTAAGCAACATCAAATTAGTTTACGCCCTTATAGCGAACTGTTATTCCACGGTTTTCGTGGCGAAGCACCAATTGATGAATTAGAAACCTTACTCACACTGATGCATCTAAAAATTACAGCACCACAATTTAATGGTGAAAAATTAGAGCAACAAAAACAGGCAATGGCATTAGGTATTTCTAAAACACCCGTAGAGCGTACTTTCTTAGATAATATTAATAAAGAGAGCTACCAAAATGGCTATCGCTTAGTGATTGATCCTCAAGGTGCATGGCGTCAATTTACCGCACAGCAATTACAACAAACCAACCAAATGATCTTAGGTCAACCGGCTGATATGACGTTAGTTATTAGCGGACCAGTTAACCTTAATCAAGTAAAACCGCTAATTGAGCGTTGGGTAGCAACGATCCCCGTTCGCTCATCTCAACGACTTCATTGGGCTGATCCTGCGATTACACCTAAATTATCATCGATGAGTAAAACCTACCCAATCGCCAGTAGCGATAAAAGTATGATAAGCATTCAATACGCAGCACCTGCACAGTGGTCTCAACAACATGTACTCGCATTAAATTTACTCGATACCGTTGTGAGTCAACGCTTGCGTTTAAACTTACGTGAACGAGCGGGTGGTATTTACTCTCTTAGTTTTTCTGAGATGTTAACGAAAGTGCCAACAAGCTACTACACAGGTCGTTTAAACTTTACCGCCTCACCTGAACGAGCGGATGAGCTTATCGCGCTTGCTCGCCACGTTGTCGGTGAATTAAAACAATCTGGTATTACAGAAAAAGAGTTACAAGAAGCTAAAAATATTTGGTTAACTGAAAACGCACAAATACGCGATAGCGCAAGCTATTGGACTGATGCGCTTGCACAAGTAGCAACAGACGATAAGCAATATCAGCGTTTATTGACTGATCCTGCAATTATCAACGCATTGAGTGTGGACAACATTAACCAAGTTGCTCGCCAATGGTTAGGTGAGAATGAGAAAGTGTTTAAATTAACGCCAGCAACTCAACAATAAATAAAGCGCTATTATTTTTTAATAAGAGAACATTATTAAAATAAAAAACGCCCAATTACACACTGTAATTTGGGCGTTTATTCATCTAATTTAACTAAGTTATAGATAACTAATTCAATTTTATTGATTATTAATAATATTAATCTTTTCTTACTGCAAAACGCCCACTACCTAAAAACATCACAGATACAGCGGCAAATAAGTAGAATCCAGCACTCTCAGGAGCCCATCCACCGCTTTTTGGATTTAATGCAAATAAATCACCTGAGTGAACCATCAATATTGCAACCAACATTGTTCCTGCTAACACAAAGGCTGAAACACGCGTAAATAATCCAATTATCAATAAGATAGGGCAAATCACTTCACCAATTAATGTACCATAAGCAATAAAAGCAGGTAGGTTAAAGTTCGCTAACATACCTTGTATACCTGCTAATCCACCGGGCTCCATTTTATGGATCCCATGAAGTAACATTAAAACACCAAGAGAAACACGTAATATAAACTTGCCTAAATCAGGATGGTTAACGAGCTGATTAAATTTATTAATCATAATGTCTCCAAAATCAAGAAATTGATGTGTGTTATAAATACTCAGTAATAGGTATTAACCATTATATGATGAAAAATTATGAATGAATGTAATTTTTATTATCATTCTTTGTTATGCTTAATCGGTTACTTAGATTATTATCAATTTTTAATACTCTATTCATCTTTTCCATGATTAAGATCACAACTTTTTAACATAATGAACTCTTAATCACAAAGTTCTCGTTATGCTATAGATATCTCATCCGACCAGTATAAAAAAGGTATCTGATGGCACACTATCCTCATCTTTTTTCTCCCCTTAATTTGGGATTTACTGTACTCAAAAATAGGATCCTTATGGGTTCTATGCATACAGGCTTAGAAGAAGATCCTAACGATGCACCCAAACTAGCTGAATTTTACGCACAGCGAGCCGCGGCTGGTGTTGCCTTAATTGTTACTGGCGGCATATCGCCTAATGCACAAGGCGTTTTACTCCCTCATGCAGCGACGTTGGTTGCAGATAAACAACTGGCAACACATAAAATAATTACCGATGCCGTTCATGACAATGGCGGTAAAATCGCCTTACAAATTTTGCATACGGGTCGCTATAGTTATCAACCTAAGCTCGTTGCGCCAAGTGCTATTCAATCCCCGATTACACCTTTTATGCCCCAAGCAATGAGTCATGAGCAGATAGAACAAACAATTGATGATTACATTCGTTGTGCTCAATTAGCGCAAAAAGCAGGTTATGACGGTGTTGAGATTATGGGTTCTGAAGGCTATTTAATTAATCAGTTTTTAGTTAGCCATACAAATCAGCGAAATGACCAATGGGGTGGCAATATAGAAAATCGTTGCCGTTTTGCACTACGTATTCTTGAGGGAGTTAGAGAGGCTGTAGGTGAAAAATTTATTATTATTTATCGCCTCTCTATGTTGGATTTAATTAAAAAAGGTGCTGATGCCTCAGAAGTGCTTTATCTAGCAAAAGCGGTAGAAAAAGCGGGAGCGACATTAATTAATACGGGTATTGGCTGGCATGAAGCGCGTATTCCCACTATCGCCACCATGGTACCAAGAGGTCAATTTGCTAGCGTGACCAAGCAGTTAATGGGAAAAGTAAACATTCCATTAATTACTTCAAATCGCATTAATACGCCACAAGTTGCAGAAGATATTTTAGCTGAAGGCTGCGCTGATATGGTCTCTATGGCTCGCCCTTTTCTTGCCGATGCCGAATTTGTACAAAAAGCACAACAAGGGCGAGAAGATGAAATCAATACCTGTATTGCCTGTAATCAAGCCTGCCTCGACCAAATATTCTCAGGAAAAGTTGCCTCTTGTTTAGTCAATCCGTTTGCTTGTCGAGAAACTGAGCTTTTAATTACGCCAACTACACAACCGAAAAGACTCGCTGTTGTAGGTGCGGGTCCTGCTGGACTTGCTTTTGCCATCACAGCAACAAAGCGCGGGCATCATGTCACTCTATTTGAGAAAGATGACCAAATTGGTGGGCAGTTAAAGATAGCAAGTCAAATACCGGGTAAAGAGGAGTTTCTAGAAACCTTACGTTATTTCAAACGCCAACTGCAATTAACTGGCGTTATTGTTAAAAACAATACTGAAGCGACACTTAATCATCTTAAAAACTTTGATGAAGTCATTCTTGCTAGTGGTGTTATTCCTCATCTTCCTGATATTGAAGGCAGAGATAAGCCATTAGTAAAAACCTATCTTGATGTACTTAAACATCATCAACCAACGGGTGATAACGTCATTATTATTGGTAGTGGCGGTATCGGTTTTGATACTGGATTATATCTTAGCCAAAAAGGACAATGCAGTAGCTTAAGCCCATGTGCCTTTAATAAAGAGTGGGGAATTGATCCAACACTCTCTTATCGGGGTGGATTAATTCCAGAAAAAACATTACATGAAACAGGCAAAAAAATTGTGATGACACAGCGTAAAGAGGGAAAAATAGGCTTAAGCCTAGGGAAAACTACCGGATGGATACATCGCTTAACACTACAGAAAAAAGGGGTGAAATTTATCACTCATTGTCAATATCAACAAATAACCAGTGAAGGGTTAATTATTGAACATGAAGGACAACCGCAACTGATCCCTGCCGATACAATTATTCTATGTACAGGGCAACGCGCCTATCACCCACTCTTCTCGGTTTTAGCAACAGCGAATAAAAAAGTATATCTTATTGGTGGTGCAAAAGATGCCAGCGAATTAGATGCAAGACGAGCGATTCGACAAGGCACTGAACTCGCTATTGCTATTTAATAAATTGATTAAATAGTTAGCCAAATAAGAAACCCCACATTGAAACACAATGTGGGGTTCTATTTTTATTATTGATTGTTATTTTTACTGCTTTCCTGTCTACCCTTTTTCTTTTTACTTCTACTACTCATTTTTATGCTTTTTTTTACCCATCATTTTTTTCAGTTAATGGGTTATCTGTAATGCGGTTATCTTCTGCGATACATGCCGCAGCGGTAAATAGTACGTCTGTTGATGAGTTAAGTGCGGTTTCTGCTGAATCTTGTAGCACACCAATCATCACACCCACAGCAACAACTTGCATTGCGATATCGTTGCTGATACCAAACATGCTACATGCCAGTGGAATTAACAGTAAAGAACCGCCAGCAACCCCAGATGCACCACACGCACAAATTGCCGCAACTAAACTTAATAACAGCGCAGTAGGTAAATCAACAGGCATACCCAGTGTATTTACTGCTGCTAATGTCAAAATGGTAATTGTAATTGCAGCACCCCCCATATTGATGGTGGCACCAAGTGGGATAGAAACAGAGTAAGTATCTTCATTTAAATTCATACGACGACACATTGCCATATTCACAGGAATATTTGCTGCCGAGCTACGGGTAAAGAATGCCGTAACCCCACTTTCACGTAAGCAAGCAAAAACCAATGGATAAGGATTACTGCGAATTTTCCAAAATACGATAATTGGATTAACAACTAGCGCAACGAAGAACATACAGCCGATCAAGACAAACAGAACATGAACATAGCCGGCTAATACGTCAAAACCAGTTGTTGCAATGGTTGATGACACTAAACCAAAAATACCAATAGGTGCTAAGCGAATCACCACTCGCACTAAATTAGTCACTGCCTCGGCTAAATCTTGAACCAGCACTTTAGTACTATCATTAGCATGGCGTAATGCGATACCTAAACCAATTGACCACGCGAGAATTCCCATATAATTGCCGTTAATTAAGGCATCTACAGGGTTAGCAACCACATTGATTAATACGCCTTTTAGTACTTCAGCAATATTTTCAGGGGGAGCTAGTTGAGAGTCATTGACGACCAACGTTAATACAGATGGGAACATAAAACTTGCCGCTACAGCCGTTAACGCAGCAAAGAACGTTGCCAGAAGATACAGCACTAAAACAGGGCGAATATTTGATTTTTGCCCTTGGCGGTGATTTGCAATTGACGCCATTACCAATACCCAAACAAGGATAGGAGCAACCGCTTTCAATGCACTAATAAACAGGCTACCTAATAAACTCATCATTTTAGCAATATCAGGTGCTAACCAAGCGAGTAAGATCCCTGCTACTAAACCGATAATTATTTGTTTGACGAGGCTTCCCTGAAAAAACAGGCTGAAGACTCTGGATTGTTGTTTATCCATAGTTATTCCATTACTTAAAATAATATTTAAAAAAGCAATATGTGTGTTTGCATTGCCAGTATAAGGAATTGAATCGTGCTGAAAAGCTGATTATGCAAAATATACAGCATTAACCATCATAGTTAACAACTAAATAACATATCTGTGATCATAATAGGGTTTTGTTCTTTTTAGCATACCACTTGCAAATGAAAGAAATTATTATTATCAGTAAGTTACCCGCACTCCCATTAGTTACTATTTTTATTAATAGCGCGTTGTTCTCTTTTAAATATCATTTTATGATGTTTTTTATTAACATATTCACTAACATCAATAGGTATAAGCGAACAAAAAAACAGACTAACTTTCTATTCTTTAAAATAAAAAAGCGCCTTGTTTTTATCATAAGACTTAACCTTATTATCGTTGTTCATTAATATAAATAACGTAATTACTTAAATCGCCTCTTATTTCTTTATCTTAAGGTTTACTCTTTAAAATAACGTATCCTGAACTCAAAAAGATAATGAGTGTCTATTTTTAAATATTCAATGCCAATGAATAGGTTGTATGAAGAGTTGATGAAAAATTTTCTGTCTAGTTTTTACCGATTTTGTTAGAGTGTTTCTGTTTTAAACAATTAAAAATAGACCCTACGATGTGGAAAAATGGGTAAACGGTGTTACACCACCTATTGTTTTTATATTTACCCCCAAATGACTCAGTTTTAGGAAGCCTTTTATATGGAAATCGTAAGAGAGCTGTTCTTGGCGCTTTGGCACCAAGATTACGAAACCCTAGCTAATCCGTCATTAATATGGATTATCTATATATTATTATTCACCATACTATTCCTAGAAAACGGAGTATTACCCGCGGCTTTCTTACCAGGAGATAGCTTATTAATTTTAGTGGGTGTGTTGATTGCTAAAGGAACAATGGATTTTCCATTAACCTTACTTATTCTTACCGCAGGTGCTAGTTTGGGTTGCTGGTTGGGCTATCTTCAAGGGCGATGGCTTGGAAACACTAAGTTAGTGCGAAGTTGGCTATCACATTTACCAGAACATTATCACCAACGAGCTCATGGGCTTTTTCACCGCCATGGTTTGGCTGCATTATTAATTGGACGCTTTTTAGCCTTTGTAAGAACACTATTACCAACAATTGCTGGTCTTGCGGGATTAAATAATACTCGCTTTCAACTCTTTAATTGGTTAAGTGGCTTTTTATGGGTGGGTATATTAACTAGCCTTGGCTATTTATTAGGTAATAGTCCGCTATTTCGCCAATATGAACACCATTTAATGAATATTCTTATGTTATTGCCTGTTTTCTTATTAGTTATGGGCTTAATTGGTAGCATTTGGGTTGTCATTAAAAAGAAGAAAAAACAGAGTTAGCTTTAAGTTATTTTACTTAGCCTTTATGAGATTTATCTATTATTAATCACACCGCAATAATTAAGATATAAAAACTGTAATCAGCCTGTTTTACTTTATAAAGCAGGCTGTTATTTTATGCCCACATTATCCCCTCTTACATTATCTATTCTTATACACATTAATGACTTCTGTTGTTACTGCTTATGCTAAGATTTTTCTCTTTTATACGGTAATAAGGCACTATTTTATTTTCTAAATGAACAAAAATGGTCTATGGTTATAAATATAACATCACGTTTCTATTAAGGAGTTGAATATGTCTCAACAACGTTCGAGTGAAGATCTGCGTAGTGAATTAAAATCTCTTGCTGATACTCTAGAAGAAGTACTGAACTCCTCAGCTGATAAATCCAAGGAAGAGTTGCAGAGCTTACGAGAAAAAGCAGAATGTGCATTAAAAGGCTCTCGTGCAAAACTCAGCGATGCTGGGCGTGAGTTAGTTGATAATACGAAAGAAATGGCAGGCAAAGCTGATAACTATGTACGTGAAAACCCATGGACAGGTATTGGTATTGGTGCCGCTGTCGGTGTTGTTCTCGGCGTTTTACTCGCTAAACGTTAATACACCATGAGTGAATCTCAAAGACCACAGGGCCCCGCTTCAGGGGTTCTGACTTCTATCAGCCGCATTGGCGCTATCGTTATTGGAATGGTAGAAACCCGCCTGCGCTTAATTGCGGTCGAATTAGAAGAAGAAAAAACCACCTTGATACAGCTTATTTTAATGGCTGGGATCACCCTTCTATTCACCGCATTTGGCTTGATGAGCTTACTCATTCTTATTTTTTGGGCTATTGATCCAGAATACCGAATTTATGCTTTAGCAATTACTACTGCCGTATTACTTATTGGTGCACTAATTGGTGCAATCATGACATTGAAAAAGTCTCGCAACTCGACTTTATTGGGCGATACTCGACAACAACTCGAATTAGATAAGCGCCTACTGGAGCAATATCATGATGAACACACCAAATAAACGCACACTATTAGCTAGACGTAAAAAGCTGTTGTTGAATAAAATTCAGCAGCAGCGCTCTGATTTAGGGCAAAGCACTCAAGTTTGGTTAGATGTAACAGAACCTTATGATAAAGCATGGAAAATTCTGACCTCTTTACGACCCGCTTTACTTGTTGGCGCTAGTTTGGTTTCACTATATAGCGTTAAACACCCTAAAAAAATCATACGTTGGGGCAAGCGAGTCATTGGTGCGGTAGGTCTAATTCGAGCGGTTCAGAACTCCTTCAAAAAAACCTCAGATTAAACATCAATTTTTTTGTGTAAGAATGTTAATTCTTCTTAATATCCTCATTCCTATTTTATCTTTATTGTATATCTCAAGCCAAGAGCCTGGTTATTTAACCTAAAAATAGAAAAATAACCGACCAAAAATACAATTACATTGCAAATAGTAGAGATTTTATTAGGAATAAACATCATGAAAAATTTTGAAAATATCGCGTTACTTATCGCCCGTATTTTAATGCCTATTTTATTTATTAGTGCAGGTTACGGAAAAATTGAAGCCTATGAAGGCACACAACAATATATGCAAGCAATGGGTGTTCCTGGCTTCTTATTACCACTGACCATTCTGTTAGAGTTAGGGGGTGGATTAGCGATATTATTCGGTTTCTTAACGCGTACCACAGCTATTTTCACTAGCGTATTTACTATTTTAACTGCTTTGCTGTTTCACAGTAACTTCGCTGAAGGTATGAACCAGTTAATGTTTATGAAAAATATGACTATTGCAGGCGGTTATTTATTACTGGTTGTGACAGGTCCTGGTAAATGGAGCTTAGACCGCGTTTTAAATAAAAACTGGTAATCAAGCGAACATATAAACAGAAAAGGTCCCTCTGGGGATCTTTTCTGTTTTCTTAAAATAAAACACGTTAATTATTCAAACGCGTTTTAATTATTTTTTATCACTAGCAAAGAGTTTAGGAATTTCTCGTAAACACCACGATTTTGCTTCGCCCATACTGTCTCTTCGCCACGCCATAATAATATTATTTTCATGATGATATTCAGGACCAACAACACGTAATCGTCCGGCTTTAATATCCTCTTCAATTAAATCATAAGGCATGGTTGCCACACCTAATCCGGCAATTAATGCTCTGCGTTTATCTTCAATAGAGCTGACTGTTAAACGTCGCTGTTTATCCAATAGCAAAACCGTTAATACTGGGCGCTCTCTGGCGGTATCTGCTATTGCGATACCACGATATTTTAAACGCGTCTCTTCTGCCAACGGCTCTGGTTCATCATGAATGGGATGATCTGGACTCGCCACATAAACACTAACCGTATTATAAAGAGGGCGAAAATTAATTTCTGATGATGTACGAAAATGCATATCTGGCGAAATAACGATATCACATTTACCACTTTCTAAACTTTCCCATGCTCCCGCTAAGACTTCAGTCACTAAAGAGAGTTGGGTATTGGATTTTTCAGCTAATTTTTCAACTAATGGGAAAAGTCGAGATGCCGGTGTTAATGCCTCACAAACGATAGTGATATGAGGTTCCCAACCCCTAGCTAATGCTTCAGCATCAGAAGTCAGTTTATCTGCTGCTTCTAATAAAATGCGCCCTCTATCAAGCAACATTCTACCCACATTAGTAAACTTTGTTCGATGTCCAGAACGGTCAAAAAGAACAACATCTAAATCTTCTTCTAATTTTTGCATGGTATAACTGAGCGCTGAAGGAACGCGACTAAGTTCATCAGCGGCAGCTGCAAAACTTCCTCTGCGATCGATGGCATCCATCACTCGTAGAGATTCCAACGTGATTGCTTTGTCTTTGCTCATTATACTTATCTCTATCAAATAATTTGACTATAGGCACCAGATTAACTTGCTAACAATGCACAGTCCATATCTCTATGATGATATTATTGATTATTTAATAGAAATGTACCGCTATGATAAAATACAGAACAGCACAACAGTGTGGCACAGCGGACTATGGCTGGCTACAAGCTCGCTACACATTCTCTTTTGGCCACTATTTTGATCCTCATTATTTAGACTACGGCACCCTAAGAGTGCTTAACCAAGAAGTCATTGCACCGGATTCGGAGTTTAAAGCAAAAACTTATCCTCATGTTGATGTGGTTAATCTAATACTTAGAGGTGAAGCGACCTATTTCGATAATATGGGACGCACAGTCACGGCAAAAGAAAATGAGTGCTTACTTATTTCGCCCCATAATACCGAAACCTATATTGAGAAAAACAGGAGCTTAGATACGCCACTCACTCGTATTCAGCTCTGGTTAAATGCATGCCCACAACAAGAGAGTCTTGCAACTCAAAAATTAGTATTAGATGAGCAAGCAAAATACCAGCTATTAGCATCACCCACTGGTGATAATAATAGCCTGATGTTAAGACAAAATATTTGGTTGTATCACATCAACTTACAGTTTGGTGATGAAATTACGCTCCCGATAAAAGGGCAAAAAGGTTATTTGCAATCGATAAAAGGTGGCGTCAATCTAGAGATATCATCACAGGAAGAGGGGCAAATTCAGTGCGGTGATGGCGCTTTTATTCAAGAAAGCAATACCATTACACTTCGATGCCAGCAAGAATCTTTCCGTGGATTATTTATTGATCTCGTTTCATAACGACTTAAAAACAGAAAACCCTCAAAACACAGTGTGCTTTGAGGGTTTTTTATGAGGTGAGTTGACCGTTAAGCCGGGTTCTGTCGTGGACAACCATTCATCTAGGCCAGAACTTGCGCGCTGGCTCCAGCAACCTACCCGGGTTCAATGCGGGCCGCACCATAAGAACCCCTATTTGGTCTTGCTCCGGGTGGAGTTTACCTTGCCACAAACTGTTACCAGCTGTGCGGTGCGCTCTTACCGCACCCTTTCACCCTTACCTGATCCTGTAAACAGGCCATCGGCGGTTTACTCTCTGCTGCACTTGTCGTAGGCTCGCGCCTCCCAGACGTTATCTGGCACCCTGCCCTGTGGAGCCCGGACTTTCCTCCCCTCTATCCGTCTTCCCGAAGGAACAACGATAAAGCAGCGGTTGTCTAGTCAACTCAGGGTGCGGATTATAGGGATTTTCCTTGATAATGTATAGTGCAAGAGACTAAAAAATCTTATTCCTCGTTTTCAGCCCCGCCATTTTGCTCAATAACGTGTTTATAGAGTGCGTTTTTCTTCACGCCATAAATCTCAGCAGCAACAGCCGCGGCTTTTTTGAGCGGTAACTCTTTTTGTAAAATGGCTAAAGTACGCAGCACTTCTGGTGCAAATTGGTCATCTTTAGGTTTTTGATAACCTTCAACAATCAGCACCATTTCGCCTTTACGACGGTTTTCATCTTCAAGCACCCAGCTAAGTAACTCTCCTACTGGCATGCCTTGAATAGTTTCCCATGTTTTTGTGAGTTCTCTCGCTAATACTACATAGCGATTTTCACCCCAAACTGTCACCATATCAGCTAGACTATCTAATAACCGATGTGTTGATTCATAAAAGATAAGTGTACGAGGCTCTTCCATTAAATCTCGTAAGCAATCTTGGCGGCTTTTCGTTTTTGCGGGCAAAAAACCCTCGTAACAAAAACGATCTGAAGGAAGCCCCGCAGCTGATAATGCGGTTATCGCGGCACAAGCACCGGGTAATGGCACTACATTTATACCGTTTTTGCGGCATAGGTTGACTAAATGATAGCCAGGATCGTTAATTAAAGGTGTACCTGCATCAGAGACTAATGCGATACTTAGTCCTTGTTGCAATTTGCTAATTAATTGATCTGCTTTTTGCTGTTCATTATGATCATGTAACGCATACAAACGTGCGTTAATGGCAAAGTGCTGTAATAAGAGCCCTGTATGACGGGTATCTTCTGCAGCAATTAAATCGACATGAGACAGCACATCAAGTGCCCGCTGGGTGATATCGCCCAGATTACCAATAGGTGTGGGTACTATGTACAGTGTGGATGTCGTTACCGCTGCTCGATTAGGTTGATTCATTGTTTATTCCGAATGACCGATTTAAAATTGAGCATAATTATAAAACATCACTGGGTACAGTATGCTTTCCTCAATTTTTGTGCGTTTTAAAACAGGTTTATCCTATACTGCGATACTTTCCGCCTTGATTATGTCAGGTTGTACCCTTACGGGGCAACAAGAACAGCCTCTCGATCCTGTAAGAAAAGCAGAATTAGAGATGCGTCAGCTACAGAAAGTTATCGAGGATTCTCAAGGTCAGGCATCTTTAGATGTCATCAGAGCCTATATTGGGTTAGAACCACTAATAACCGATCCTGCACTTCATCAGCAAAATATTGATGACACTTGGCTAACACTGACAAAATTGACACCTGAACAACGTCAAGGTGCCGTCATTAAAGCGGATGAAAATATTCTGCAAGGTTGGCTAGATTTACTAAATACTTACGAATATAACAAAGACGATGCTGATAAGCTCTCTAAAGCGGTTCGTGAATGGCAAACTCGCTATCCCCGCAACCCTGCAGCGTTAACGCTTCCTGCTGCTTTGCTACGACTGTCACAGCCATCTGTCAGCACAACGAGCCAAATTGCTCTATTACTGCCATTAACAGGGCAAGCCAAAGTCTTTGGTGAAGCTATTCAACAAGGTTTTCTTGATGCACAAAGCGGTTTACCACAACCTCCTGCAATGCCAGCAGCAAAAGCGGAACCGAAACAAGATAGCCTTGCGTCAATCTTAGAAGAGTTAGGTATCAATAATACTGAAACACCATCAGCTGATACTGACACCACCAAAGAGACAACAGAAAATAGCGAAGCAGATAAAAACAAAGAAACGGAAGCGGTTACCGCCAATTACACTATTCAACTCGACCCTGTTGCTAAAAATAGCCGCCAAGTTATTGTTTATGACACCAATAGCCAACCCATTGATGTACTATTGAAAAAAGTGCAACAAGATGGAGCTAATTTGATTGTTGGACCGCTATTAAAGCCCGAAGTAACGAAAACAATTGAGCTGCAAAGTGGTATTCCTGTTTTAGCATTAAACGAGTTAGATACCGTTCCTGCTGCTACCACCGTCTGCTTCTTCTCGCTTTCACCAGAAGATGAAACCCGCAATGCCGCACAGCATTTACGCCAACAACAAAAATCTAATCCATTAATTATTGTTCCTAGCAATAAATTTGGTCAGAGAATGGCTCAAACGTTTGCAGATGAGTGGCAACGCACTGGCGGTGGCACGGTTTTACAACAAAGCTTTGGTTCGCTTGAAACACTGAAATCATCGATTAACCGTGGTGTTGGTATCCGTATGACAGGAACACCCGTATTACCAACAGAAAACGCGCCATTACCATTAGATAGCCAATCAATCCCATCAACGGGTGGTTCAATTGATTCGGTCTATATTATTGCCACCAGCGATGAATTAACCTTGATTAAGCCAATGATCGATATGGCGATTAGTACGAAAAAACGCCCACCTATTTATGTGAGCTCACGTAGTAATCAAGGAGGAACGGGTCCTGATTTCCGTATGGAAATGGAAGGTATCCAATTTAGTGATATTCCATTAATGACCGGTGCTAATTTGCCATTAATGCAAAAAGCATCGAGCAAATTTGCGAACGATTACTCATTAATGCGTCTCTATGCGATGGGAATTGATGCATGGTCTTTAGCAAACAATTACAATGATCTGACAAAAGGAACATTACGTTTTAATGGTATCTCAGGTTCATTACGTGTTGAAGATAACTGTACTGTTTACCGACAACTTCCTTGGATGCAGTTTAAACAAGGAAAAATAGAGCCAGTGGGACAATAATTGCGCGCTATCGAATAAAACAACCGCCTTTTAAGGCGGTTTGTTTATAAATAAACGCACTGCGTTGTAAACAAGGAAATCATGGATGATATTCCCTAAAAGCCCTTATTTTTTAGGGCTGTACTATGAAAAAAAGGCATTAAAATACCTACAGCAACAGGGATTAAAACTCATTGCTACTAATGTCCGATTTCCCTGTGGTGAAATTGATCTTATTATGCAGGAACACCAAACATGGGTATTTGTTGAAGTTCGATTTAGACGCAATACAATGTTTGGCGATGCAGTCAGTTCGATAACTTACCCTAAACGGCGTCGCTTGTGGCGTGCAGCAAATTGTTGGTTAGCCCAACACCAAGAAAGTATCGAGACAGCAGATTGTCGTTTTGACATTTGTGCATTTAATCATCGGAAGTTAGTATGGTTAAAAAACATTCTCGATTATACGGAATTTATTCGTTAAATTAGATTATATAGGTCATAACGTGCTTGATAGAATAAAAGTCTGCTTTACTGAAAGCATTCAAACTCAAATTGCAGCAGCAGAAGCGTTACCCGATGCCATTTCCAGAGCCGCAATGATGATGGTCCAATCTTTGCTTAACGGACATAAAATATTAAGCTGTGGAAATGGTAGTTCAGCCGCGACAGCTCAACGATTTGCTGCCAGCATGATCCATCGATTTGAAACCGAGCGCCCAAGCCTGCCTGCACTCTCTTTAAATACAGACAGCGTTGTAATGACTGCAATTATGGGTAATCGACAACATGATGAGATTTATGCCAAGCAAGTACGAGCGTTAGGGCAAGCAGGTGATGTGCTTCTTGCTATCTCCACTCATGGTAATAGCAGAAGCATTATTAAGGCTGTTGAAGCAGCAGTAACGCGAGACATGACCATTGTTGCATTGACGGGTTATGACGGTGGTGAACTTGCAGGATTACTGGGACCTCAGGATGTCGAAATTCGCATCCCATCTCAGCGCACTGTCAGAATACAGGAAGTCCAGATGTTAACCGTAAATTGTCTGTGCGATTTAATTGATAATACATTATTCCCACATCAGGATGACTAAGGAGTTGCTATGAAATTGCTGCCTATTACCGCAGTGCTCTGCTCTGCACTTTTACTGCAAGGCTGTATTGGTGCCGCCGTTGTTGGTACTGCTGCTGTTGCTGGAAAAACAGCAACGGACCCACGTTCGTTAGGGCAACAGGTCGATGACGGCACATTGGAAGCGCGTGTATCTGGTGCACTCAATAAAAATGAACAGATTAAGAAAAGCAATTCACGCATTGTTGCAACGGCTTATGAAGGTAATGTCTTATTAACAGGACAAACGCCTGATATGTCTATTGCAAGCACAGCAAAGCAAGTGGCAAGTAAAGTTGAAGGGGTGAATAACGTTTATAACGAAATTCGCCAAGGAGAACCTGTCACACTAGGTACTGCATCTTCTGATACATGGCTTACCACCAAAGTACGTTCACAAATTTTAGGTAGTGATTCAGTAAAATCATCGTCTGTAAAAGTGATTACTGAAAATGGCGAAGTGTTCTTATTTGGTATTTTAACGCGCCAAGAAGGTGCTGCGGTTGCTAAAATTGCCAGCGAAACCAAAGGTGTTGTAAAAGTCACCACGGCATTTACTTACTTAAATTAATTCGCCTTGGCTCTCTTTTGCTTTATCTCATTTTATTCTGCCAGTGCCCATGATTATTACCCTCATTAGCACTGGCAGTTTATTTTCTACTTAATACTTAAAATCAACGTCTTAGCATGCCTTTATCGATAATAAAGTCGATAATTGTCTCTAGTCCTACTTTCTCTTTTAAGTTAGTAAAGACATAAGGTTTTACAGGTCGCATTCTTGCCGTATCAGCCTCCATAACCTCTAATGAAGCACCAACATAAGGCGCTAAATCAATCTTGTTGATCACTAACAGATCAGAATGGGTAATACCGGGTCCGCCTTTACGAGGGATCTTCTCACCTTCAGCGACATCAATGACGTAAATCGTTAAATCGGCTAATTCAGGGCTAAACGTTGCGCTTAGGTTATCACCACCACTTTCAACGAAAACGATATCAAGATTTTTATGACGCATTGCCAGTTCTTCAACGGCAGCCAAGTTCATTGATGCATCTTCACGAATTGCCGTATGAGGGCAACCTCCTGTTTCAACACCAATAATACGATCAGCATCTAAAGCTTGTGCACGCGTTAAAATTTTAGCGTCTTCTTGTGTATAGATATCATTGGTAACAACGGCGATTTGATAAGTATCACGCATTGCTTTGCAAAGAACTTCTAACAGTGCTGTCTTCCCTGAACCAACAGGACCGCCAACACCAATACGTAGTGGTTGATTATATTCTTGCATTTGAGTTTCTCATGAACGAAAAAGTCTGGTGTATTGAGTTTCGTGACGACTACTTGCAATAACTTGAGCGGGCGTAAAACTACCAATATCTTCTTGTTGCCAATGTGCTGATTGCTCAACAATAGCAGGTATTTTCTCAGCCAATGTGAACAACATTTTTTGCCCCGCACTCTGTCCTAGGGGGATCAATTTTACGCCAGACATGACGGTATTTTCTAACCAGCCCCAAGCATAAGCGCAACACAGCTTTTCGCTGTCGATATTCCACTGAACAGAGGCTAAAGCAAATGCCATCAGTTGTGTCTGCTTTACGCAAGCAAGTAAATTGTCATCTAACTCAAACCCTAATTGTGGTAGTAAACGAGCGAATGCGATACCTCGTTGGCGCTCTTCTTGTCTTAGTTCTTTTGTTTCACGGCTAGCGATAATGAAATTACACCAATATTTCACTTCATCCATATGGGTAAGTAAGAGGCTCTGTTGTAATCGCCGTAAAACAGGGAGTTCTAATGTTGCTAATGCACCCGTCATTTGCGCACTTAACCAATCAGTCAATGTTTCTGGTGAACTTACCCAGCCTTTTTCTATCGCCCACTCTAGTCCTTGGGAATAAGTAAACGATCCCACAGGTAGAGATGGACTTACTAATTGATATAAGCGTAAATCAGCAAGCATCGATATGCTCCCTTAATACTTTGTTATTATTCGTGATGATGATCTGAATGCTGGTGATCGTGGTGATGACCATGATGATGTCCACCTGTTGAACCACCATAAGCGCCCGGCTCTGGTTGATATTTTTCTAAACCAACACTTACCGTAGCCCCTAATCCACGCGCCATATCATCTAAAACATGATCATGAAAATAGCGACACCAACCCGTCTCAATTTGCAAAGGTACATGGCGATTACCGAGGTGATAGCAAACGCGTGCAAGTAACAGTGGATCATCACTATAAACGGTGGAAACTTGCTCTTTTGCAGCTTCTATTGTCACAATATCACCATCTTCAGACAGTAAAATATCACCTTCTTTTAACACCGTGCCACGAGGCAAAAATAACCCAGCGTCTTGCCCATCACTTAAGATCACTTTTAAGCGACTTTTAGTGCGTTCATCCATGGTTAAACAGAGCGTTAACGCCTGTTTTTCAGACGTTGTAAACTCAAGCGCTTTCTCTTGATTAATAACTTGGGTAAATCTTTTCATGCTATAAACTCTCAATAGAAACGCTTATCAGAATAGGAAATAGCGCTGCGCCATCGGTAATTGCGTCGCTGGCTCACACACCAATGGCACACCATCCGCTTTCACAATGTAAGTTTGAGGATCGAGTTCAATATGAGGCACATAACTATTGTGGATCATCGATGCCTTGGTCACTGTGCGACACCCTTCAACACGACCGATTAAGCTCTTTAAGCCCAGTTTTTCTGGTACGCCTGCTTCAATACCTGCCTTTGACATAAAAATCATTGAGGTTTGATATTTTGCTTTGCCTAAACAAGCGTACATAGGGCGATAATGAACGGGTTGTGGTGTTGGAATAGCCGCATTGATATCTCCCATTGGCGCATAAGCCACCATACCGCCTTTCATAATCAATGCCGGTTTAACACCAAAAAAAGCCGGATCCCACAATACGATATCGGCAAGTTTACCACTTTCTATTGAACCTACTTCATGTGCAATACCATGGGCTAAGGCTGGGTTAATCGTATATTTAGCAATATAACGTTTAATACGATTATTATCATTTTCAGCAGTATCACCTTCTAAGCTACCACGCTGTAATTTCATTTTATGCGCACATTGCCAAGTACGTAGCACCACTTCACCAACACGTCCCATTGCTTGGGAATCTGAGGACATCACGGATATTGCCCCCATATCATGCAAAATATCTTCTGCGGCAATGGTCTCACGACGAATTCGCGATTCTGCAAAAGCGACATCTTCAGGAATTGAGGGATCAAGATGATGGCAAACCATCAACATATCGAGATGCTCATCAACCGTATTAATGGTGTAAGGCATCGTTGGATTGGTCGATGCGGGTAAGATATTTGGCTCGCCAACGGATTTAATCACGTCAGGCGCATGCCCACCCCCTGCACCTTCTGTATGGAAAACGTGAATAACGCGTCCAGCTATCGCTTTAACCGTCTCTTCATAAAAACCACCTTCATTTAAGGTGTCAGAGTGAATTGCCACTTGCACATCCATCTCATCAGCAACATTTAGACAATTATGGATTGCCATCGGTGTTGCGCCCCAATCTTCATGAATTTTAAGCCCAATAGCACCCGCTTCAATTTGCTCACGAACGGCTTCTGGTTGACTAACACAGCCTTTACCAAATAGCCCTACGTTAATTGGCAGCTCATCAACGGCCTCTAACATGCGATGCATGTTCCAAATACCGGGTGTTACTGTTGTTGCATTGGTTCCTGCAACAGGACCTGTGCCACCGCCAATAAAGGTAGTCACACCAGAAATTAAACCTTCTTGTGCTTGCTGAGGGCAAATAAAGTGAATATGAGTATCAACGCCACCTGCGGTGATAATTTTACCTTCACCCGCAACCACTTCAGTACCGGGACCAACAACAATATCCACATTTGGCTGAACATCCGGGTTACCGGCTTTACCAATACCGGCGATGCGACCATCTTTAATGCCAATATCGGCTTTTACAATGCCCCAATGGTCAATAATTATCGCATTGGTGATTAGCACATCAACACACTCAGCACTAACGACTTGGCTTTGTCCCATACCATCACGAATAACTTTACCACCACCGAACTTGACCTCTTCACCATAAGTGGTGAAGTCTTTTTCAATTTCAAGAAATAGCTCTGTATCCGCTAAGCGCAGACGGTCCCCTGTTGTTGGACCAAACATATCTGCATAAGCTTGACGTGAGATAGTTTTCATTTTTTCTCACTCTCCAGTTTACCCATGACTTTGCCATGAAAGCCGTAAATCTCACGCTTTCCAGCAAAAGCCACTAACTCTACAGTACGACGTTGACCGGGTTCAAAACGAACCGCCATTCCCGCAGGAATATTTAAACGAAAACCAAGCGTACCTTCACGTTCAAATTTAAGCGCGTCATTAACTTCATAAAAATGATAATGAGAGCCAACTTGTACCGGTCTGTCACCATGGTTAGCGACTTGGATAGTTTTTGTTTCACGACCAACATTAAGTTCAATATCACCTAATGCTTGATTTACTCTGATTTCACCGGGGATCATGTTGTTACCTACACAATAGGGTCGTGAATAGAGACAAGCTTTGTACCATCAGGGAAAGTGCATTCCACTTGAATATCTTTTATCATTTCAGGAATGCCTTCCATCACTTGCTCTGCCGTTAACACAGTACGCCCTTCGCTCATCAACTGAGCCACTGTTTTACCTTCTCTCGCACCTTCCATAATCGCGCAACTAATTAGTGCGATAGACTCAGGATAGTTAAGCTTAAGCCCTTTTGCTAAGCGTCTTTCAGCAACAAGACCTGCAGTAAAAAGCAGTAATTTATCTTTCTCTCTTGGTGTTAATTCCATTTCTGCTCCTAAAAATTAACGATTATGTCGCCCATATACGAGGTGGCTCAGGGCAATATCCTAACCAGTGTTGGCGAACGGTTTGCCAAACGTGGGCAAAACAAGCCATCATTGGTTCAGTTTGAGAGCCCAATAAGCGCAAAACTAAAATGCCATCAACGTCAGTTAATCCATACTCAATCGTATTGTTTTTCGGGGTTAAAATCTGCTCTAAATTGTGTTGAATAAGGCTCTTTAACGCTTCAGTTGCAGGATAAATATAGAGCGAACCTAACATAGGATATTCGCGCATTGCAGATGCCTGCTTTTGCAATCCCTCAACAAAAATAGACTCGGTTAGTATCAGTTGTTCATCGATATAAAAGTTAAAACGCCCTTTAACATTGCCGTTTTCAAACCATTCATTAAGTACAGGACGACCAAAACATTGAATTTCCCAACCAATAAATTTCGCGCTGGATGCAATATGAATATGCGTTTCTAAACGCACTTGGGCATCAGGGAAAAAGATATTTTCCTGAGGAAGCCATTCTAAAAAGCCTTCGTTAGCAACATGCAATGTTTGGATTTGCTGAGCAACGCCACCGGCACTACGATAAAATTTAGTCGCGCCGGGTGTTGTTAGCAACGCATGAGCATAAGGTTGTACATCAATATTAATTAATAGCTTATCACCACCAACTACACCACCAGGAGGATGAAGTAGATAGGTGTGTGCAATTCCTTGTTCAGGATAAAAAGGACGCTGAACCATTAAAGGGCCAATGTGGCGTTTCTCTGTTAGGCGTGTTATCCCTCGCTTTACTTCATAGCGTAAAACGATTTCAGCGAGCCAACCCTTCCCTGAAAAATCAGACATACCCACTCCTACCTGTCAGGTAAAATAAATCAGTAATCAGGAAAATACGCGAATATGTACAGCACTACCCATTAGATAATGTCATTCAAAATCAAAGAGAAATAGGCTAATGAATGTTGGGTAGGATATGAATAAAAACTAAAATGACACGTCCTTAAGACAGGATAATGCCCTTTATCTGTGCCGCGCGATTGTACACCTTATTACAAAAAACGCGTTTTGAATAAATAGCAATTTATTTAGAAAAAATAACATCTTTAAGAATAATAGTAACAAATGAGCGAATATCTATATTGTTATCTTTTATCAACAGGATTATATTCTGTGCCACTCCCATAGATAAGTACATGATGGCACTCATTGGCAACGAGAATAGTGTTATAATTAGCCACTCAGATTTTGGCTTATTGCTATATACAATACACTGTTAACTTTAAATATTATTCATTCTAAGTCATGTTTTTAAACATGCCTGCGGTATATTTGAGACTATGGAATATAAATACATTCGCTCCTCTAAACAGATTTCCTTGAAAACGTTCTATATCGAAAATCCGATGATAGCGATGATTTGTGGTGCAAAAGGCGAGATAAGCATCAATGGACAATCTATTGTAGTGACAACAAATTTAACACTTATTATTCCTAAATATAGCCAAATCTCTTGTGATGTAATGAGCCAGTCTGACCATAATCCAATTGAATTACATACATTGGTATTATGTGAAGCTGAACTTCAGTCTGTTTTCTCGCTACTTAAACCACTGATAAAATCAGGTGCGCCCATTACACGTCACCTTCCTGATTACCATTTATCAACACCTGAAGTTGTTAAAACAAACTTTAATTTGCTCAAGCAGTGTTTACCATTAAAACAAGGTACACCAACGCAAGAAACCATGTTTATGCAGCAAAGTTTATTTTTTATTTTAATGGCGGTTTATCACTCTGGTGTCGATATTCTTAATATCTTTCGCTTTAATTATGATGAGCCTAAAAATCAGGCAATTACACATTTAATTACGCAAGATCCACAAAGAAAATGGCATTTAGATGATGTTGCTAAAACGCTATTTACGACGCCTTCAACATTGCGTCGTCATTTAAGCAAAGAGGGGGTTTCATTCTGCCAATTATTATTAGATGTCAGAATGGGAATTGCTCTTAATTACCTCACATTCTCCAACTATTCTGTTTTTCAAATTAGTCATCGTTGTGGTTTTGGTAGTAACGCTTATTTTTGTGATGCATTCAAAAGAAAATATGCGATGACACCTTCGCAGTTTAGGGTTCAATCTCGTCAGTCCAACGATCCTTGTGCATTAACTCAACTATCGTTAAAAACAGGTGAACACACAGCGGTAGAAAAAAAAGTTTCCGCTCGTGCCAAATTATGACAAATTATTTCGCTTTAAAAAGGTCATTCCCCCCATTAGACGCATTTGATTTAAGATCCATTGCTGGCGTTTTAGCACGTAAGCTGAAGGCTTATTAATATGATAAATGTGGGGATTAGGTAAAACTGCAGCTAATAATGCAGCTTCATTTGCCGTTAACTGTTTCGCCGGTTTTCTAAAATAGTGTTGAGCGGCTTGTTCTACACCAAAAATACCATCGCCAAACTCAACAATATTAAGATATACCGTTAGGATACGTTTTTTTGACCAAATAAGTTCAACAACAGGTGTCATACCTGCTTCCAAACCTTTTCTCATCCAACTACGACCATCCCATAAAAAGAGATTTTTCACTGTTTGCTGAGAAATTGTCGATGCACCACGTAATGTTTTCGCTCCATTACGGCTTTTTTTGAAAACTTTCTCAATTGCATCAAAATCAAAGCCCCAATGTTTGGGAAAATTTTGATCTTCAGATGCCATAACTGCTAAATACATCACTGGTGCTATCTCTTTTTCACTCACCCAAGTGGAATGAGACACATAAGAGAAATCAAAGTCACTCCATGCAGAAAATTGACGTTGAACCATCACAGCAGAAAAAGGTACTGGTAAAAAAGAAAACAGCACAACTGTTAATAGCCATAAAGCAATTAAAATAATTAATAGTTTCTTTAGCTTTCTAATTAGTACCATCTGCTGTGATTATCTCGTCAATTATGCTAATTCAAGGACTTTTTTTACCAGCTTTTCAATGCCAATTTGTGCTTGGGAGATAGATTCAGCAAGCATATAAGCAGGCGTTGTAACGACACGTTGCTCTTCATCGACAACAATATCATCAACCGGACAATCAATATGAATGCCTCCCATTTGCGTTATCATTTCTGCTGTTTTTGCATCATTACCAATTGTTAATTTTACTGGTGAATTTAACATTTTTGGTAACATAACGGGGGCAATACATATTAATCCCAGTGGTTTTTTCTGCTGATGCATATCCCTTACAAATCTTAAGAGATCTTGGTTAATTTCGCAGTTAACACCTTTAGTTGCGAAATTACATAAGTTTTTAGCTGCACCAAAACCACCAGGAATAATCACCGCATTAAAGTTTTCAGCCTTAGCTTCAGACAAAGGGGATATTTTCCCACGAGAAATGCGTGAAGATTCCTCCATCATATTCCTTTTCTCTGATTTTTCTTCTCCTGTAATATGATTTATTACAGTAGGTTGAAACTCATTAGGTGAGAAAAAATGAACTTCAGCATTGTTTTGACTTAAAGCAAGCATAGTAAGTACTGATTCATGAATTTCACTACCATCAGATACACCACAGCCACTTAAAATTACAGCAATTGATTTCATATCTTTCTCCTTTTGTAGTAGATTACTAGTTACCCATTTATAGGTGTAAACACCAATCGCCATCACATATTTAAATGTTTCTTGTAACAAAAAAACTTATCTTTGCTATTTTGTTGCTTGTATGATGTATGGAATAGTTTCATCCTATTCGCCTATGTAATAAGAATCAAAAAAGCGAGTAGAAAAGTTTCCCTGGTGTTGGCGCAGTATTCGCGCACCCCAACCTTCGGTTGGGGTTATTTTTTTCTAACGCCTAATAACCAATTTCTTAAACTTTCTACATCCTTTCTCCAATCCCTTTCCAACTCATCAACCCACTCTTGAACATTGTCCCACCATGCTGGCAATTCTGGTGATTGGATCTGTTTTGCTAGTTGCTGTAAATGCTTCAATCCGATAGAGCCAGCCGCGCCTTTGATTTTATGTCCTTCCTCAGTGATGCCCTTCTGATCACGAGCCGTAAGGTTAGATTCCAGCACCGACATATAACTAGGCATCATCTTTTCAAAAACATCTAAACCATCCGTAATTAGCTGAGGTCCGACGAGTTCGATGTATTGATTCAGCATATCAATATCTAATAACTCTTCATTTTTATTCAACAATTCCGATAAATCATCAACTGGGGTAGAAACCGAACCATCCCCCCAAAATTTATTAATAATGGCGGTTAACGCATCAACTGATAACGGTTTACTGAGGACGTCATTCATTCCCGCGTCTAAATACTCTTTTTTGTCTTTCAAAACATTCGCGGTTAATGCAATCAGTGGCGGTAATTCTTTACTATCAAATTCTTGACGTAGTTTTCTAGAAATATCAAAACCTGTCATATCAGGTAACTGAATATCGAGCAGCACAAGATCATACTCATCAGGTCTAAACATCGACAACGCTTCTTGCCCTGTCATCGCGACATCAACGGTATTACCTAATTTTTCTAATACCGAACAAGCAACAATCACGTTAAGTTCGATATCTTCTACCAGCAGAATATTTAATGCAGGTAACAGCAATTCATCATCGCTTTCAATATCACGTTGCTCTTCAATCGCAGGAGCTTCAATAGAGAGCGTGAAGGTTGACCCCTTACCTAACTCACTATCAACATGGATATCGCCGCCCATATGCTGTGCTAGGCGCTTAGAAACTGCAAGTCCGATACCGGTTCCCGTTGCAGAACGTCCACCTTGGCTATCAGTGACTTGGTAGTACATAGCAAAAATTTTCTCAAGCTCACTTTGAGGAATACCAATACCACTGTCTTTCACTTCAAAAAACAGCTTATCTGGCGTTTCTTGCCAAATACGCACCTTGATTTCACCTTCTTGCGTAAATTTCACTGCATTACCAATTAAATTCCACAGAATTTGGCGTAAACGGGTACCATCTGACACTATTTTATGAGGCAAGGTTTCTTGCGCTTCTAAAGTAAATTTTAGTCCTTTCGGTTGAACTAACAGTCCCGAAAGATTTTCTAGATCTGAAATAAATTCAGTAAAATCGATTGGCTGGTTATCTAGTTGAATTTTTCTACGTTCAATTTTATCCATTTCAATAACATCATTAAAAATATTACCTAATGTGATGGCACTGACATGAATCGTTTTTAAATAGTTAAGCTGTTCTGCTGATAATTCAGTATCGAGCAAAATACGACTCAACCCAACAATCCCATTAAGCGGTGTACGCAGCTCATGGCTGATCGTTGAAATAAAGGTCGTCTTATCTCTACTTGCGTTTTCTAACGCGTCTTGATAGCGCTTACGCTCTGTAATATCACGTCCAAAGCCCATTAATCCATGACGTTTACCAATGCGGTCATAAAAAGGAACTTTGCGTAATTCAAAACACGCTTTGCGACCATCAGGATAGACCAACCACTGCTCATAAGTGAGAGATACATTATGGCGAAAGACTTTTTCATCAGTCTCCATCACTTTGATCGCGATATCTTCGTCATAAACATCAAGTGGCGTTAAACCAATGAGTTGTTTTTCACTTTTACCGGTAAGTAGCTCAGTTGCACGGTTACATCCTGAGAACTCATTATCTTCATTGCGGTAATAAACTAAATCGGGTGATGCATCTAAAAACGAACGCAAAAGTGAAGATTGCTGCTCTAATTCAATTTGAGTTAATTCGCGACGCTTCATCTCACTTTTTAGTTTTTCAAGCAATTCAAGGTGCGCTTTTTCAACTTTTTCGCGCTCTTGGATCTCTAAATTTAATTGCTCAATATTCTCTTTAAGTTGAGAGTTAAGCTCTAAATCACGCTGGCGCATAACACCAAGCTTATCAACCATACGTGATAACCGACGGCGCGATTCTTCTAGCTGTTCAACCACCACAGAAAGAAAATAGACAGCCCAAGGTGTAATAATCAAGCCAAAAAAGATTGAACGAACAAGGTCAATACTGGTGACATCACCCGCTAATAAAAATGTCACCGCCATTTGTACAACCATGGCTAAAACAACTAATGCTGACGCCAACAGTAATGAGAAGCGAATTAGCCCAAGCCTCATCATTAAATCAACGTAATACTGGGCAAGCCCTTTGAGCAGTTTCATTGAAAACTCCAATATATTGAATCTCTGAAATGATACCCCAAAAATGAATTAATTCAGTGGTGAACATTCAGAAATATTGTTACGAAACACTATCTCTCACCATTTTTTATTTTTAATTTGACTGCTTGGTGTAAAAAATAGCGGGGGCTTTATATCCAAACGAAAAATCATTAATCAGCTTACATAAATAATAGACATGCTTATAGTGAATAGACGCGATTGATAAAAAATGCAATTTGTCTTTTTTTATACAAATTGTATAAAAATAATAAAATGCTAAAATCTAGATGATTTTCAGAATAATAAATTACCATTAAGCGTCAATAAAGGATGAGTCAAAACTAAAGCTGTCAAATAAAGTGATATAGCTCACATTAAAAAAACACGCAACACAGATATTTAAATAAAATAATTTAATTAATAATCAATTAGTTAATATAAAAAATCACTATTCTTCGTTATTGTAGTCAAATATTCTTGCACATTGACCTCTTTTTTATTTATCGATAAGTTTAAATGACATTGCATAGCAATAAAAAAAATAGATTTAGCTAAGCAAAACACAACACCATCCAAATGAGCACCCATAAATTACCACTCACCATGAGGCAAAAACGTTCCCTTTGCTCTCTATTTTGAGGTGCCCATTAAACTGAGTAGGAAGCGACCATGCTTTATCAAAAAACACTGGAAAAAGAGAACTGTGGTTTTGGTTTAATCGCTCATATTGAAGGCGAAGCCAGCCATAAAATTGTCAGAAATGCGATTCATGGATTAGCGCGAATGCAACATCGCGGAGCGATTCTTTCTGACGGTAAAACGGGTGATGGCTGTGGTTTACTATTGCAAAAACCCGATCGTTTTTTTCAATTAATCGCAAAAGAGAAAGGATGGCATTTAGCTAAGAATTACGCCGTAGGTATGCTGTTTTTAAGCCAAGACGCCCATATAGCAGCACAATGCCGACATATTGTTGAAGAAGAGCTACAGCAAGAAACATTATCTATTGTTGGCTGGCGTAAAGTGCCTATCAATACGGATATCTTAGGGAGTATCGCCCTTGCAACACTGCCTATGATTGAACAAATTTTTGTTAATGCCCCAGCGGGCTGGCGTGGAAGCGATGTAGAACGCCGATTATTTGTTGCTCGCAAACGGATAGAAAAGCGTATCACAGAGAGTGATTTTTATATTTGTAGCCTTTCTAATTTGGTGACAGTTTATAAAGGTCTTTGTATGGCGACCGATTTGCCACGCTTTTTTACCGATCTTGCTGATTTACGTATGGAGTCGGCAATTTGCCTTTTTCACCAACGTTTTTCAACTAATACCACCCCCAAATGGCAACTTGCACAACCTTTTCGTTATCTTGCTCATAATGGAGAAATTAATACCATTACAGGAAATCGCCAATGGGCAAGAGCAAGAGCCTATAAATTTCATACACCATTAATTCCTGATTTACAAAGTGTTGCCCCCTTTGTAAATGAAAGTGGCTCAGACTCTAGTTCACTCGACAATATGCTAGAACTCTTTCTTAATGGTGGCATGGATATTGTTCGCGCGATGCGCTTATTAGTTCCACCAGCATGGCAGAACAATCCTCAAATGGATGAAGATCTACGGGCTTTTTTTGATTTTAACTCTATGCATATGGAGCCGTGGGATGGTCCTGCGGGTATCGTTTTATCGGATGGTCGTTATGCGGCATGTACTCTTGATAGAAATGGTTTACGCCCTGCTCGTTACGTAATAACTACAGATAAACTTATCACCTGTGCCTCTGAAATGGGTATTTGGGATTATCAACCTGATGAAGTGGTAGAAAAAGGCAGAGTGGGTCCTGGCGAATTAATGGTGATTGATACCTACAACGGTCGTATTTTGCATTCATCTGAAACTGATGAGGATTTAAAAAGACGTCACCCTTATAAATTATGGCTAGAACGTAATGTGAAGCGGCTTATTCCTTTTGAAAACTTACCTGAAAATGAAGCGGTAGGTCAGCGAGCTTTTGATGATAATCGCCTTGCTACTTATCAAAAACAGTTTGGTTATAGTCGTGAAGAGCTTGAAACTATTTTGCATGTTTTGGGTGAAAATGGGCAAGAAGCAACTGGATCTATGGGCGATGACACACCATTTGCCGTATTATCTCAACGCCCTCGTATTATTTATGACTATTTCCGTCAAAAATTTGCACAAGTCACCAACCCTCCAATAGATCCTTTAAGAGAAGCCCATGTAATGTCTTTGGCGACCTGTATTGGTCGTGAAATGAATGTATTTTGTGAAGCAGAAGGACAAGCACATCGTTTAAGCTTTCAATCCCCTATTTTGCTCTATTGTGATTTCCAGCAGTTAATCAACCAAGATAGCAAACATTATCAATCAGTGACTATTGATATTACCTATTTACCTTCAGAGATTAATTTAAAAACAGCAATACATCTTTTATGTGAAAAAGTGCAACAAGAAGCACAGAAAGGCGCTGTTTTACTGATTTTATCCGATAGAAATATAACCAAAGAGCGTTTGCCTATTCCAGCGCCTATGGCAGTCGGTGCAATTCAGAAAATGCTGGTGGATAATAACTTACGCTGCGATACCAATATTATTGTTGAAACGGCAAGTGCCCGTGATCCTCACCATTTTGCGGTGTTATTAGGTTTTGGTGCAACCGCGATTTATCCTTATCTTGCTTATGAATCATTAGCTCAACGCGTTGATAACCAAGTGCTTTGCGGCTCTTATGCACAAGTGATGTTAAATTACCGCAATGGTATCAATAAAGGGCTATATAAAATCATGTCAAAAATGGGCATTTCTACCGTTGCCTCTTATCGCTGCACGCAACTTTTCGAGGCAGTCGGATTACATGATGATATCACCACACTTTGCTTTAACGGTGTTGATAGCCGCATTAACGGTGCTGACTTTAACGATTTTGAACAAGATTTATTTAATCTGTCTAAACGCGCATGGCTAATTCGCTACCCTATCGATGCAGGTGGATTACTGAAATATGTCCATAAAGGTGAATATCACGCTTATAACCCTGATGTCATTCAAACACTACAAAAAGCCGTTCATAGTGGCGATTATCAAGATTATCAGCGTTACGCTTTATTAGTTCAGCAGCGCCCGATTACTACGCTACGAGATATGTTAGTGCTCAATAGTAATATCACGCCTATTTCTATTGATGAAGTTGAACCCGATACCGAATTATTTAAACGTTTTGATACCGCCGCGATGTCTATTGGTGCATTAAGCCGCGAAGCTCACGAAGCACTGGCTGAAGCGATGAATACATTAGGGGGGTTTTCAAATTCAGGTGAGGGTGGAGAAGATCCTGCTCGCTATGGCACCAATAAAGTATCGCGGATCAAACAGATTGCTTCGGGTCGCTTTGGTGTTACGCCGTCATATTTAATGAGTGCCGATGTTTTGCAAATCAAAGTCGCTCAAGGCGCAAAACCGGGAGAAGGTGGTCAATTACCTGGTGATAAAGTCACCCCTTATATTGCACAACTTCGCTATGCGGTGCCGGGTGTGACGTTAATTTCCCCCCCACCTCATCATGATATCTACTCTATTGAAGATTTAGCGCAATTAATCTTTGATTTAAAACAGATTAATCCAACCGCGCTAATCTCAGTAAAGCTGGTTTCCGAACCCGGAGTAGGCACTATTGCCACGGGTGTTGCCAAAGCTTATGCCGATTTAATTACCATTGCAGGCTATGACGGTGGAACTGGTGCAAGCCCATTAACATCCGTCAAATATGCAGGAAGTCCTTGGGAATTAGGTTTAGTTGAAACACAACAAGCACTAGTTGCCAATAATCTTCGTCATAAAATTCGATTACAAATTGATGGTGGTTTAAAAACAGGTTTAGATATTATTAAAGCAGCTATTTTAGGTGCTGAAAGTTTCGGCTTTGGTACGGGTCCCATGGTGGCTTTAGGCTGTAAATACCTGCGAATTTGTCATCTAAATAACTGCGCAACAGGCGTGGCAACACAAGATGAAACCTTACGACGCAACCATTATCACGGATTACCAGAACGTGTAATTAACTACTTTCGATTTATCGCACAAGAAACTCGCGAGTTAATGGCATTACTTGGGGTGAAAAAACTGACTGATTTGATTGGTCGAACTGACTTACTTTCCTGTATAGAAGGCTATAGCAGTAAACAACAAAAACTAATTCTTGAACCTTTATTAGAAACCGTTGCTTCTCCAACGGATAGTGCTCTTTATTGCCAAGAAAATAATCAAACTTACGATAAAGGTGAGTTAAATCAGCGTATTGTTATTCAAACAGTCAACGCGGTTAAGCAACGCGAAAGTCAATCACTCTATTTTGATATTCGCAATACTGACCGCTCTGTAGGGGCAACTTTATCGGGCATTATTGCCAAAAAATATGGCGAAACAGGGTTATCAGCTACGCCATTAAAATTACATTTTACAGGTACTGCGGGTCAAAGTTTTGGTGTTTGGAATGCGCAAGGCGTTGAACTAACATTAGTTGGCGATGCAAATGACTATGTGGGTAAAGGCATGGCCGGAGGGCGAATTGTCATTTCGCCGCCAATAGGTTCAGCCTTTAAAAGTCACCAAGCCACTATTATGGGAAATACTTGTCTTTATGGCGCAACTGGCGGCAAACTTTATGCGGCAGGCTTAGCAGGTGAGCGTTTTGCAGTAAGAAATTCCGGCGCTATTGCGGTTATTGAAGGTGTAGGCGATAACGGTTGTGAATATATGACTGGTGGTATTGTCTGTATCTTAGGTAAAACAGGCATTAATTTTGGTGCTGGTATGACAGGCGGATTTGCTTATATTTTAGATGAAGATGCAACGCTCTCGCAGCGCATTAATACCACATCTATCGAGTTACTTTCTGTCGCCTCTTTTGCTATTCATGCAGAACATCTACGAGGCATGATAGCCGAGCATGTTAGATTAACGGGCTCACAACAAGGTGAAATATTGCTCTCGCAATGGGAATATTGGTCACAACACTTTAAATTGATTAAGCCTAAATCTAGTGATGTAAATGCATTATTAGGTCACCCTCGCCGCTCATCAACTGAATTACGCGTTCAGGCACAATAGGAGAACATTATGAGTCAGAATGTGTATCAGTTTATCGACTTAAATCGTATTGAGCCGACCAAAAAACCATTAGCACTGCGTAAAATTGAGTTTGTCGAAATTTATGAAGCCTTTTTACCACAACAAGCCGCGGCACAAGCAGATCGCTGCTTAAGTTGTGGTAATCCATATTGTGAATGGAAATGCCCTGTTCATAATTACATTCCAAACTGGCTCAAATTAGCAAATGAAGGTCGGATTATAGAAGCCGCAGAGCTTTCTCATCAAACAAACAGTTTGCCTGAAATCTGTGGTCGTGTTTGTCCTCAAGATAGGCTTTGTGAAGGCGCTTGTACGCTAAATGATGAGTTTGGTGCCGTTACTATTGGTAATATCGAGCGCTATATCAATGACACCGCATTAGAACAAGGATGGCGACCCGATCTTTCTCATGTCACGATGACGAATAAAAAAGTGGCAATTATTGGAGCAGGTCCTGCTGGTCTTGCTTGTGCTGATGTACTTATTCGTCATGGTGTAAAACCTGTGGTTTATGATAAACACCCGGAAATTGGCGGCTTGCTTACTTTTGGTATTCCCTCATTTAAACTCGAAAAGTCGCTAATGATAAGACGTCGAACGCTGTTTAGTGAAATGGGTATCGAATTTTGTCTTAATACTGAAATAGGCAAAGATATCACCCTTAATGCACTTATAGCGCAATATGACGCGGTATTTATCGGTATAGGTACCTATCATAGCCTAACGGGTAATTTTGCCAATGAGAACGCTTCTGGCGTTTATAATGCGCTGCCTTATCTAATTGGAAATACTCGCTATTTAATGGGTTATGCCGAAGATAAACAAACGCCTTATATTGACCTAAAAAATAAACAAGTCGTAGTATTAGGCGGTGGTGATACCGCGATGGATTGTGTTCGTACTGCAATTCGACAAGGTGCAACAAAAGTAACTTGTGTTTATCGTCGTGATGAAGCTGATATGCCCGGTTCAAAACGTGAAGTAAAAAATGCCAAAGAAGAAGGTGGTGAATTTTTATTTAACCTTCAACCTATTGATATTGAAATTGATAGTCAAAATAACGTGGTAGGTATCCAAGTTATTAAAACTGAAAGTGTAAATACATCCTCTGGCAAGAGAATCCAACATATTAAAGAGAGCGAACAAATATTACCTGCCGACGCAATTATTCTCGCATTTGGCTTTAAGCCTGCACACTATCCATGGTTAGATGAAAATAATATTACTTGCAGTGAATCTGGAAGAATTACTATTTTGGATAATCAAGAGGTAATGAATCAAACAACCAACCCTAAAGTATTTGCTGGTGGCGATATTGTAAGAGGTTCGGACTTGGTTGTAACCGCAATTGCGGAAGGAAGAGATGCTGCTGAAGGAATATTACATTATTTATCTTGTTAAATTTTATAAAGCTCGACTTTAAAATTTAACCATTTAATCTCTTTATTGTCCCACAAACTTAACGTGGGATAATTTTTTATATTTCATCTTTTAATGAGTGTTATTTTTTAGGCTCAGAGCCTATTTAGTTAAATAATCATTCTCATTACCATTTGATATATTTTGTTATTTTATATATTGATAAAAACACACATTATTTTTCGTATCAAAATAACAGCTACACTCTATAGTTAATATAAATTATGTTCTTACTGTTTACTTTATCTCTTTTTATTTAACTTTTTTGTCATATTTCAATAATAACTATCTTGTAGCATTTGTTAATAACATCACAGTCTAAAAAAATAGATTTTATTTCGGCTATTAAATTTGATAACAATCAAATATTGTCGGTCTATCAACTTCATAATGGAGTCACCTAATAACTTTACAGAAAAATATAATTGATTGATGTTAGGTTTGTTTTCATAAAATTGTCATTATTAATTAGGGGATCACTATGGTGATGCAACTGATAGCAGTAGCCGTTATTATCGTAACAGTCTATTTGCTAATAAAAAAATATGAAACCCGAATGGTGCTAATTGGCGCGGGCTTATTGTTATGTATTTTAAGTCTAACCCCACTAGATGCATTTAATGCATTTAGTGAGCGCATGGTATCTTCATCATTAATTCAAGCAATCTGTGCGAGTATGGGTTTTGCTTATGTCATGAAATACACCAAATGCGATATGCATCTGGTACATGTATTGTCTAAAGTATTAACTCGTCTTGGTTTTTTCCTTATTCCAGCAACAGTTATCGTTACTTATTTCATTAATATTGCGATTCCATCAGCAGCAGGTTGCGCAGCCGCTGTGGGTGCAACATTAATCCCATTATTAATCGCAGCGCGTATTCACCCTGCTATCGCGGGTGGTGCAGTGCTATGTGGTACTATCGGCTCAATGTTAAGCCCTGGTATGTCGCATAACGCCTTCGTTGCTAACATGGCAAATATGGAAGTCGTTGACTTAATTGCTCGTCACAGCCCATATAGCCTAATGGCAGGTGGCATTGCTGCCGTTTCACTGGCGGTTGTTGCGTTAGTGAAAAAAGAATTTAAAGTAGCCGTTGCTGGAGATGCAGCAGCATCATCAGCTCAAGTAAAAGCTGAAGCTGTTCGCCCTAACTACTTATATGCAACAGCACCTTTTATTCCATTACTTCTGTTAATTCTGCCATTCTTTGAGACTTTCAGTACTTTCAAACTATCTGTACCCGCAGCAATGTTAATTGGTTCAATCTATGCGTTGTTAATCACATTAACTAACCCTGCTCAAATTACTAAAGAGTTCTTTAAAGGTATGGGTAATGCTTATGGTGATGTTTTAGGTATTATCATTGCAGCCGCGGTATTCGCCGCAGGTCTGAAAGCATCTGGTTTAATCGACGCGTTCATTAGCTTCTTAACTCACTCTCCTGAATTTGCTCGTTGGGGTGGTACTTTAGGGCCATTCTTAATGGGTATTATCACAGGTTCTGGTGACGCAGCAGCATTTGCATTTAACGAAACAGTAACCCCACATGCTGCACAATTTGGTTATGAAATTCCAGACATGGGTATGGCTGCCGCATTATCAGGCGCATTAGGTCGTACAATGTCACCACTTGCAGGTGCAGCGATTGTTTGTGCTGGTCTTGCAAATGTAAACCCTATGGAAATCGCAAAACGTACTGCACCGGGCATGGTTATCGGCGTCATCGCTGTTGCGTTATTTATGTTATAAGTGGAGAAATAGACATGTCAGCAATTACACTAGAAAAATTAATTAAATGGCGTCGTGAGTTTCACCAATATCCAGAAATTGGTTGGTCAGAATTTTTAACCACAGCAAAAATCGTCAAAGAATTACGTAGCCTAGGTTTGGAAGTTAAAGTTGGTCCAGATGTTATCAACCAAGATTTTGCCTTTGGTCGTCGTCGTCAAGTCGTTGAGAAAGGTCTTGCTGTTGCAAGAGAGCATAAGGTTGATGAAGCTCTGCTTGATGAAATGAAAGAGCTTACTGGCTGTGTCGCTATCTTTGATAGCGGTAAAGCAGGTCCAACGGTTGCACTACGTTTTGATATCGACTGCGTTGGTGTTAACGAAGCATCAGAAACTAAACACCGCCCTCATGCAGAGAATTTTGCTTCTTGTCACGCAGGTGAAATGCATGCTTGTGGTCACGATGGTCATATCACAATCGGTTTAGGTGTTGCTCACTGGTTAGTTGAGAATAAAGATAGCGTTGTTGGTAAAGTTAAAATCTTATTCCAACCAGCAGAAGAAGGCGTTCGTGGTGCAAGAGCAATGGCTGAAAGTGGCATCGCTGATGATGCTGATTACTTCTTAGGCTCACACTTAGGCTTTATCGCTAATAGTGGTGAAATTGTTCTTAACCCAACACACTTTTTGTGTACTACTAAATATGACTTCCGTTTTAAAGGTGCGCCATCTCACGCAGGTGCAGAACCTGAGTTAGGTCGCAATGCTTTAGCAGGTGCTTGTCACGCTGCAACACAAATGCTGGGTATTTCTCGTCATGGTAAAGGGATGTCACGTATCAATATCGGTGTGCTAAAAGCCGGTGAAGGTCGTAATGTCACCCCTGCTAATGCAGAAATGCAAATCGAAGTTCGTGGTGAAAATGAAGAGATCAACAGCTTTATGGCAGCAAATGCTGTACGTATGGCTGAAGGTGCAGCTCATAGCTTCCAGTTAGAAATGGAAAGCGAAGTGATGGGTGAAGCCGTTGATTTAACCAATGACCAAGAACTGATTGATGTTATGGCGAAAGTCGTTGGTAAATACTCAGAGTTAACCGCTATCCCAACACGCCCATTTGGCGGAAGTGAAGATGCGACAGTGCTGGCAAAACGTGTACAACGTTGTGGCGGTAAATCACTCTACTTTATCGTAGGTGCTGATAGAACTGCAGGACACCACCAAGCTGGTTTCGACTTCGATGAAAAACAATTAATGACTGCTGTAAATCTCTACACAGGTTGTTTAGAAGAACTACTGAAATAATCTCAGTTAAGTGATTCACTAAAGCGCTCTATAGCAATATAGGGCGTTTTTTTATTTTAATTCAATAGAATCTATTTAATAAAAAACCCAGTACCGTTGTACTGGGTTTTTTATCTTACCGCTATCACATTGATTTATTGCAATAACTTATTTTACGACTCGCAGTGATGGGCGACCTGTTGGACGAGGTGGCTCTGGATCATCATCTGGTGAAGCGGTTTCGGTAGAATCGTTATCTGTTACCAAAGATAACACTTCACCAATAGGCGCTTGTGATGGCTCTTGATGCTCTTCTTCAGCAAATTGTGATGGTTGACCATCTTCATATGCAGGTTCAGGCTCAAACATCATTCCCGCACCGTTTTCTCTCGCATAAATAGCCATAACAGCAACCATTGGTACTCGTACTTTACGAGGTATTCCACCAAAGCTTGCGCTAAATAATACCTGTTCCAGTGTTAACTCTAAGTTATTCACTGCGCGAGGTGAAATATTCAGTACAATTTGACCATCGTGCGCATATTCCATAGGAACCTGAACACCAACAATATTCACATCAACAACAAGATGTGGCGTTAAATCGTTTTCAAGGATCCACTCATAATGCGCACGCAATAAATGCGGACGGCGCGGAGACATATCCATAATCTCCATGCTTAATTACCCTCTTGAAGGTAAGCGCATTTCACGCTCTGCTTCGGTTAATGACGCAAGGAAAGAGTCGCGTTCAAAAACACGTTGCATATAAATTTGAACATCTTTAGCCGCAGCGCCACTTAAATCAACACCCAATACAGGCAAACGCCATAAGAGTGGAGCAAGGTAGCAATCTACTAAGCTGAATTCTTCACTCATAAAGTAAGGATATTCTTTAAACACAGGAGAAATTGCCAGTAACTCTTCGGCTAACTGCTTACGTGCGGCATTAGCTTGTTGCTCAGTGCCTTTCTCAATGATGTTCATTAAAGAATACCAATCCTGCTCAATGCGGTGCATCATTAAACGGCTGCTACCACGAGCAACAGGATAAACAGGCATTAAAGGAGGATGAGGGAAGCGTTCATCAAGGTATTCCATGATGATACGTGAATCATACAGGGTCAGCTCACGATCAACCAAAGTCGGTACACTTTGATATGGGTTAAGATCAATAAGATCCTGTGGAAGATTACCAGCTTCAACCTGTTCAATTTCAACACTGACACCTTTCTCCGCTAGGACAATTCTGACCTGATGGCTGAAAATATCAGTCGGACCGGAAAACAAAGTCATTACCGAACGTTTGTTGGCAGCGACAGCCATGAAAACCTCCAAGTTAATCAATTAAAGGAATGAATCCGCTTATGCATCTATCATTCCCCCATTTCTAAAAGACAAGCATACCAAAACAGCTAACTTAAATAGTTATCTAAGCTATTTCGCTATGATGGGTGACTACCTGTATCAACGTATTATCGCGGGATAACCTTATTTTACAGGGATAAACATTCACTTGTCTTTGCGGCACATATCATTATCAAGCAATACCAAAACAATCACACAGCCACATCACATTGCTGTTGTTATAATAGTTTTGGTATTACTTTCAAATTATTAATGAGTGTTATTGTAAAGCACCCACTAGGCAGCATTATGAAATCACAGAAAGAAAGACGCCAAAGTGGGCTATTCTATCAGATTTCATGTTACTTAGGGTGACTCATGCAAATAATTCAATAGAATATGTCATACTATTCCAAAACAAAGAATATAATATCAAAAATAAATTTTATTAAGAGTTTTAAGCTAAAAATAGTGCTTTTTGATTCAAATTAGCACTTGCCTATTATCTGAATTAACACTATTACGGTATTAATACATAGAATTAATTTATTTTCATACAGTTAACAGCTGACAATTCACAAATTTAAGATCACAAAGCTAACATTCATAAAGCTGACATTCGTAAAACAGTAAAAATAAAAAAACCCGCCTGTGAAGACGGGTTTCAACATCAAATTGATATCGAAAAGATAACAAATTAACGTTTTGAGAACTGTGGACGACGACGTGCTTTACGCAGACCCACTTTCTTACGTTCAACAGAACGCGCATCACGGGTAACGAAACCAGCTTTACGCAGATCAGAACGAAGAGTCTCATCGTACTCCATCAGTGCACGAGTGATACCGTGACGGATCGCACCTGCTTGACCAGAAATACCACCACCTTTAACAGTGATGTATAAATCTAATTTGCCCAGCATATCAACTAATTCCAGCGGTTGACGAACAACCATACGCGCTGTTTCGCGGCCGAAGTAAACTTCTAGGCTACGTTTGTTGATTACGATATTACCGCTACCTGGCTTAATGAAGACACGTGCGGAAGAACTTTTGCGGCGACCTGTGCCGTAGTATTGATTATCAGCCATTGCCTAATATCCCGATTAAATGTCCAGAACTTGCGGTTGTTGTGCCGCGTGGTTGTGCTCAGATCCTGCGTAAACTTTCAGTTTACGATACATCGCACGACCCAGAGGCCCTTTTGGCAGCATGCCTTTTACCGCGATTTCGATTACACGCTCAGGACTACGGGCGATCATCTCTTCGAAAGTCGCTTGTTTGATACCACCTACGTGACCAGTATGACGGTAGTAAACTTTGTCAGTACGCTTATGACCAGTTACCGCTACTTTTTCAGCGTTTAAAACGATGATGTAATCACCGGTATCAACGTGCGGAGTGTATTCTGCTTTGTGCTTACCGCGCAGGCGGCTAGCGATTTCAGTTGCTAAACGGCCTAAAGTTTTGCCGTCTGCATCAACAACGTACCAGTCGCGTTTTACGGTTTCTGGTTTAGCTGTAAAAGTTTTCATTATTGAAAATTACCCAATGTTTAGTTACACGTTGGTGAACGCTCGGTTCAATTACTATTGAGGTTCACGCGACTCTTGTGTCCAGCAAACCTACCCCTTCGAGTAGCACTGCTGACTCTAAAATGCGAGTTTTTTGGGAAATAAAAAACTTGCTGCAACGTGGGGTCGCAAGATTATAGAGAAGTCAGAAAGAAAAATCGAGTTATAATTGAATACAATTGAATTCTTTTTTATCAAATCCACTTTAGTGGTCAATTTCACGTAATTTTCTGAGCTAACTAATCCAACAATTAAAATCAATGCCACCTGAAGAGAAGAATTGTCCCTTTCCAAAGCGTTTGCTAGTAGCTTAGTACTTCTTACTTTTATGTAGAAATAGCACCATGCTACTCAACGGGTGTCATCCTAACATAGTAAAAGATGACTTTCTTCAAGAATTAAGCAAGATGAGGCTCTATTAAATATGCTTCACTTTGCATCTCTTGTAAGCGAGATAAACAACGCTGATATTCAAAACGTAAGAAGCTTCCCTGATAAATATCATTCATGGCGATATCAGCATTAATAATCAGCTTCACTTTGCGTTCATAAAACTCGTCAACCAAGGCTAAAAAGCGGCGTGCTGCATCTTCATTTCTCGTATCCATTTGCACCATTTTATAAATTAAAACAGTGTGATAGCGTTTTGATAACTCTATGTAATCTAACTGGCTACGCGCGTCCATACAGAGTGTAGAAAAATTGACAGCTAACACACCATTAGCGGATTTTCTTATCTTCATTGGTCGATGATTAATCGTTATTGTTTGTTCTGATTGCGCTTCATGGCTAGCTAAGTTATTAAAAATTCTATCCATCTCTTGTCTATTTTTATCTGTTAGTGGTGATAAAAAAAGATGAGCTTGCGTGAGAGTACGCAGACGATAATCAATACCAGCATCAACATTTAAAATATCGCAATGTGTTTTGATTTGTTCAATTGCAGGTAAAAAGCGAGCTCGTTGTAATCCATTACGGTAAAGATTATCTGGTGGAATGTTTGATGTTGCCACCAGCGTTATACCTCGTGCAAATAAGGCTTCAAGTAGCGTTCCTAAAATCATTGCGTCAGTGATATCAGAGACAAAAAACTCATCGAAACACAGCACATCAGTTTGTGTTTTGAAACCATCAGCAACAATATCTAGGGGATTTTCTTGTCCTTGCAATGCTTTTAATTCATCTTGAACTCGTAGCATAAAACGATGAAAATGTAGGCGAAGTTTTCTTTCTGTTGGCAAACTTTGATAAAACATATCCATCAACCATGTTTTACCTCGCCCCACCCCACCCCACATATATAAACCACGTTCAGGCACGACTTGCTCTTTCTTACGACGAAAACAACCAAATAAGCGCTGAGTTAAGGTATTTTTTTCTGGCACAGTTGGTTTTAGTAATGCATGGTATATCTGTTGAAGATGGATAACCGTTTGTCGTTGAACGTCATCAGGTTGGTAATCACCCTGTTTTAATGCAGCTTCATAAAGAGATAACGGCGTACTAACAGTCATGAATGCCTCTTCCTTAAATTTATTACATGCTGATTATAGTCTCTAGAATTGCTCTATTATAAGCATTAATAGTTGATTTAACATCGACGTAACACATGAATTTCATATTAAGCTTAAGGATATTATTCCACTCATGCCTTTTAGTGGTTATGATGTTATAAGAATCCATCGTCCTCACTATTAGATGAAAAGGAGTTGCCATGGTTTGGGTTTATGCACTGATCGGATTAGTTGTTGGTCTAATTATCGGCGCGCTCGCAATGCGTTACGGTAATAGCACCCTTCGCCAACAAGATGCTATAAAAGCAGAATTAGATACTAAAAAAGAAGAGCTCGATACTTATCGCAATGAGCTTGTTAGCCACTTTGCGAGAAGTGCAGAACTTTTAGATAATATGGCGAAAGATTACCGTCAGCTTTATCAGCACATGGCAAAAAGCTCCAATGAGTTAATGCCTGATATGCCAGTACAAGATAATCCATTTAACTATCGGTTAAGTGAATCTGAAGCGGCTAACGACCAATCCCCAATAAAGATGCCGCCTCGTGATTATTCTGAAGGTGCTTCTGGATTGTTCAGACCTACCGAGAAAAAAGACAGTTAATATTAAAACGCCGCAACGTCAAAAACCTTGCGGCGTTTTTCTTTCTAAATAAGTGTATAGATGCAGCAATAATTTACTCCTGTTTTAAAGATAACTGTTGTCTTGTAAATCCATGTAAAAGGAAGTGATGCTCACCTTCTCTCAGTGAACTTTCCTTTGTTAGTACAGGTCTTAGTGACATCGAGCCCAAATTGGGCACTCAATATTATTTTGATAAACTTTATCAAGAGACCCTAATTCATGTTGACTAAAAAAAGAAAATTATTACTTAGCGCACTTGCTATGAGTGTTGGACTTTCACTATCAACAATTCCAGCGACCAGCATGGCAGCGCTTCCTGCTGTAATGCCTTCTGGTCAAGAGTTACCAAGTCTTGCGCCAATGCTAGAGCAAGTATTGCCAGCCGTTGTTAGCGTGCATGTTTCTGGTACTCGTGTACAAAACCAGCAAGTTCCAGAAGAGTTTAAATTTTTCTTTGGTCCTAATTTCCCATCTCAGCAACAAAGTACTCGCCCTTTTGAGGGATTAGGTTCTGGCGTTATCATTGATGCACAAAAAGGTTATGTATTAACGAATAATCATGTTATCGATAGCGCAGATAAAATTCAGCTGCAAATTAATGATGGACGAGAGTTCACGGCTAAATTAATCGGTAGCGATCCGCAAACTGATATCGCTCTGCTTCAAATCGAAAAACCCGTCAATTTAACGGCGATTAAAATGGCAGATTCAGACAAACTTCGTGTGGGTGATTTTGCAGTGGCGGTGGGTAATCCATTTGGTTTAGGTCAAACTGCGACCTCTGGTATTATTTCAGCTCTTGGTCGTAGTGGTTTAAATCTTGAAGGACTCGAAAACTTCATTCAAACCGATGCATCTATTAACCGTGGTAACTCTGGTGGTGCTTTAGTTAATCTCAATGGTGAGTTAATTGGTATTAACACTGCAATCTTAGCACCGGGTGGTGGCAATATCGGTATCGGCTTTGCTATCCCAAGTAATATGGCGCGTGACTTAAGCCAACAACTTATTGCTCATGGTGAAGTTAAGCGTGGCATCTTAGGTATTCGCGGCGCAGAAATGAATGCCGACCTCGCGAAATCTTTTAATATCGATGCACAGCGTGGTGCTTTTGTTAGTGAGGTGCTACCAGAATCATCCGCAGCTAAAGCAGGTATCAAACCCGGCGACGTGCTTATTTCTGTCGATGGTAAACGTATCAATAGCTTTGCAGAATTAAGAGCCAAAGTTGGCACAACACCGCCAGGTAAAGAAATCCTAATTGGTTTAATCCGCCAAGGTAAGCCAATGGATGTCAAAGTAACATTGGAAAAACAGTCAGCTGATGCCACTCGCGCCGATAACTTCTCTCCGGCACTGCAAGGTGCAACGCTTAGTAACTATGTAAATAAACAAGCGAAAGGTGTTGTAGTAGATTCCGTTGAGAAAGACTCCCCTGCGGCTATGTCTGGTTTACAAAAAGGTGATCTAATTATTGGTATTAACAATACTCGTATTGAATCATTAGGTGACTTACGTAAAACCATTGATGCAAAACCACCCGTACTGGCATTAAATATTCAACGTGGTAATGAAGAAATTTATCTTTTACTACGTAATACACCACGCTAATTAATTCGCTTTTCATATACTTTGTTTGTTTCCTTACGCCCTATAATCTTTTCTGTTATAGGGCTTTTTTTATCACTCTATTGGAGCGAATAGGGAAATTATGCGCTGGCATATCCTTTCATAAGCCAAACTATGATATTCTCGCTCCACTTGTACAAATAATCTCCCAATCAAACATAAATATAGGATTTTTATGTTAACTAAGCTACTGCGATCTACCTTGATTGGTATTTTAACAGCTGCCATTCTCTTGGTTGCGGTACCCTCTATTCGCCCTATTTTTATTGAGCATTTACTCAATGGCGACTTTCTAAATGCTCCATTTAGTTACAATAAAGCAGTGCGGCGAGCTGCACCGGCTGTTGTTAACGTCTATAGCAGTACCATGGGGAGTTTCTCTCAGGAAGGTCGAGAACTAACCTCACTAGGTGCGGGTGTTATTATGGATGGCAGAGGCTATGTCTTAACAAATCAGCATGTGATTAATAATGCAGATCAAATCATTGTCGCATTGCAAAATGGTGATCTATATGAAGGGTTGTTAATTGGTTCTGATCCTTTAACTGATCTCGCCGTATTAAAAATTGATGCCGAAAACCTCCCTACGATCCCGATAAATAGTAAAAGGATCTCTCATGTCGGTGATGTTGTTTTAGCGATTGGTAACCCTTTTAATATAGGGCAAACCATTACTCAAGGTATTATTAGTGCCACAGGACGAGTTGGACTTAGCCCTACTCGTTACCAAAACTTTCTACAAACTGATGCGTCAATAAACGAAGGTAATTCTGGTGGTGCCTTAATTAATACTGAAGGTGAGTTGGTGGGTATTAATACGATGACGTTTGATTCTGGCACTTATAATGGTTATCGCCCAAGTGCAGAGGGTTTGGGGTTTGCTATTCCCACTGAACTTGCCGTTAAAATAATGAATAAACTTATCCGCGATGGTCGAGTGATCCGTGGTTTTATTGGCATTACAGCCAAAGAGTTACCAAAAATTCGCTCTTCAAATACAGATATTAAGCAAATTCAAGGATTACGGATCTTCCGTATTAGCCCTAATAGCCCCGCAGATAAAGCCGGCATAAAAACAGACGATATCATTCTTAGTATTAATCATGCACCAGCAGTTTCTGCAATGGAGATGATGGATTACATTGCAGAAACACGTCCAAATACAGTGTTACCTGTCACGCTATTACGTGATGGCAAAGAAATTAATCTTGATGTAACCATTTCTGAATATCAGCCTGAGTCGTAACTCAAAAAACGCCCTATAACCTGAGGTCAGTTTACCTGCTAATAGGGCGTTTTCATATAAAAGGTAGCACCTTGTAAACAGCGTTGTTCAAATTGCTCTGCTTGCCGGTAATCCGCTAATGTACTGTAATTACAACCGCTGTATTCGCCCTCTTTTGTACCATCATTTTGCCAGCCACACACTGGGCATATTTCAAAAAATGCTTCATCCTTATCTTTAAAAACTAAATAGTGACAAGCGATACAGCTTACTGCTAAAGGAAGATGACAACTTCGCTTTTCCATGGATATCAACTCCTATCACAATCATTAACTAAAAGGGCATTACTCTTTACTTGATTTATCTGAATTATCGATATTAATCAAGCTGTTATTATCAATACCATGCCAAATCTTTTCTGCTTTTCGACCAATCATAATTAATGAAATAGCTAAAATAGCAAAGAAAATGGCACTGTGTAAGCTATTCCAAAAATATTCAAAAAAGCGGGTATATAAGTTAATACCAAGGAACGTGAGTCCAAAACCTCTAAGCATTCCATCATCTGTTTTTAAACTAATATAAATACAAGCAACCGCCACTACACCAAATAATAGTGCCCAAGGTAATAAGTTCACACTTGAAGTGTAGTACCAAATATCTGGATCATAGTTACCAAAAATAGACATTATCCATAATGCAATAAATAGATAAGTAAGCCCCATAATTTTACTCATGGTAAATAATCGGCGATGAACCAGTAAATTTCGTAAAAAATAGCAGGCGGCTAATAATCCACTACCAAAAAAAACAAAACGAATAGGATAGTTCATCCCTAACCAGTAAGCGCCCCAACCCGACATATAGCCCGTTTCAGCACCAAACCAACTACCTAACATTAAGAGGAAAAATAGCCAAACTAATGAAGAGCGACTAATAAAACCAACAACACCATAAATCACACACCCAACTAAAAATAGAGGTGCAACATGACCACTACCGTTATCTAATAACTCACCCAGTTGCCAAAGGAAAAGTGCTGTAAACATCACACCAATAAATAGAATAAATTCAGTACTATAGTGCCACCTTACCTCGTTCCTTTGGCGTTTAAAGCCCCAGAAATAGAGTATTGAAGCAATAACAGCAGGTGAGATAACGCGCATAATTTCAGAAAAACTAAACAGTTCAATAAGATAATAGACCAATGCACTATCGCTAAAAATACTACCAACCGCGATAATTAAACATACAATTGCGGTCCAAAATGCATAGCGACTTAAGCGTTTCCAATCAAAAAGAACACCTTGCAAAGTGTCAGCTAATTTTTGGTGCTCCTCGGTCGATAATATGCCCGATGTTTGCCACTCATCGAGCGCGCTACGAATAACGCGTTCTTGTTTCCTTGTTACTTGCATATTAATTCATTCCTTTTATGATGATAAACAGTCTGTTATTACTCATTACAGTGACTAAATACCGCTCTTATTGAAGATGATTAGTATGATTATTTCAATAAAATAATTAAACATGCTTTCTTTAATGTATCGCGCGCAAAAGTAAATACCTTATGAATTTTCCTATTCTCAAATTACTCTTTATTATTAAATGATTAGATAATAAAAAAACCGCAGCAAATACAACGCTACGGTTTTAATTTAATAGAGTATAAAGCAAATAAGATAAATTACTTATTCAGCGTCACTTGAACTTAAACGTTCAATTTTAGCCCCTAAACCTTGTAACTTAGCTTCGATATGCTCATAACCGCGATCAATATGATAGATACGGTCAACAATAGTTGTGCCTTCAGCAATACAGCCAGCCAATACTAAACTTGCTGATGCTCTTAAGTCTGTTGCCATTACTTGTGCTCCAGACAGTTTTTCAACACCATGACATAACACGGTATTACTTTCTATCTCAGCGTGAGCACCCATTCGAATAAGCTCAGGAATATGCATAAAACGGTTTTCAAAAATCGTCTCAGTGATCATTCCAGCACCTTCAGCAACTAAGTTGAGTAAGCTAAATTGTGCTTGCATATCAGTAGGGAAACCAGGATGTGGCGCAGTACGCAATGTTACCGCTTTAGGACGTTTGCCATGCATATCAAGGCTTATCCAATCTTCACCCACTTCAATATCAGCACCTGCTTCACGTAATTTTGCCAATACCGCATCAAGCGTATCTGGTTTTGCATTACGACACACAACTTTGCCACGCGAAACAGCCGCGGCAACCAGGAAAGTTCCTGTTTCAATACGGTCTGGCAGAATTTGATAAGTACCGCCACCAAGGCGCTCGACACCTTCAATAGTAATACTGTCTGTACCTGCACCACTTATTTTTGCGCCTAGCGTATTTAAGAAGTTAGCCGTATCTTCAATCTCTGGCTCTCTTGCTGCGTTTTCAATGATGGTTTTACCTTCAGCTAATACCGCCGCAGTCATAATGGTAATTGTTGCACCAACACTGACTTTATCCATTACGATATGAGCGCCTTTTAAGCGACCATCAACGCGCGCTTTTACATAACCTTCATCAAGGGTGATTTCAGCGCCTAATTGCTCTAAACCTGTGATATGCAGATCAACAGGACGAGCACCAATAGCACAACCACCAGGCAGTGAAACTTGCCCCTGACCAAAACGCGCCACCAATGGACCTAATGCCCAAATAGAAGCACGCATTGTTTTGACTAAATCATAAGGAGCACAAAATTCATCAATGCTACGAGCATCAACAAAAACAGAGCCGTTACGTTCAATTTTAGTACCTAAGCGATTAAGCAACTTAATCGTTGTATCGATATCTTTTAGCTCAGGCACATTGGTTAATTCTACTGGCTCTTCAGCAAGGATCGCAGCGAACAGGATTGGTAATGCGGCATTTTTTGCGCCTGAAATAGTGACCTCGCCTGATAAACAGGTTGGTCCTTGTACTCTAAATTTATCCATCTGTAGAACTCTCTTTTTTATTTTGCTGTACGCTGTATATCTACTTCATCAAAGCCCGTTGAGCTTGCGATCTCTCTTCCACTCTTCAGGTGTATAGGCTTTAATAGACAAAGCGTGAATACGATTATCCGCAATATATTCCATCAAAGGCGCATAAATGGTTTGTTGCTGTTTCACTCTGCTCATTCCCTCAAACATTGCGCCAACAACTACGACCTGAAAATGACTACCATCACCGTTAACGATGACCTCATCTAAAGACAAGCTGTCCATTAATACTTGTTTGATTTCATTTGTATCCATAATTGCTCAATCTCAACGTTAAAATAATAATCAGTCGTCTATCCTAATAGAATCCGTCCTACTCTTAAACCACGAAAAACCCCCTTAATGATAAAAGTATCACGAAGGGGGCTTTTTATTGCTTATGGCAAAAAATAAAACTAAGCAATATTCATAATTTCATCAAGATCATAGAGTGTAATCAATGTTCGAAAACGCTCTGTGGCACCTTGAATATTTAAATGACGGTTTTGCGTTTCTACTTCCACCTTAAGATGCACAAACAAGGCTAATCCCGTAGAATCAATGTGGTTTAATGCAGAGACATCAATAGAATTTAAATCTGCTAACAACGTCTTACGCTGCTGCCAAACAGGCAATAAAGTTTCACGATCCAAGACACCTTGGAAATAGAGAATATCGCCCTTTTTTTCCCAGTTTAGCAAAGCTGACATATTATTTTTTCTCTTCAAGTGTAATTGGTGTTTTTGCACTAATTGCTAACTGTTTAGTTAAGCCATCGACACCTTTCGCACTTAAAATATCAGACCACTCATTCTGTTTTGTGGTGATCATGCTAACGCCTTCAGCAATCATGTCGTAAGCCTGCCATTCACCTGTTTTACTATTTTTACGCCATTGAAAATCAAGACGCACTGGTGGACGACCATTTTTATCAATAATCGTGACACGGATTGCCAGTGTGGTTTTATCTGCAAATGGTTTTGCCGGTTCGATACGATATTCTTGACCTTCGTACATCGCTAAAGCTTGACCATAAACTTGAGCAAGATAAGCCTCAAATTCAGTAAAGTAAGCATCACGCTGTGCTGGTGTCGCATTTTTATAATATGGACCTAATACCAAAGCACCTGCATATTTGATATGCACATAAGGTAATAATTCTTGCTGAACAATTTGACGTAAAAACTCAGGGTTTTTACGAATTTCAGGCTGTTCACTTTTTAATCTATCAAATGTTTTTTGTGCCGCGTCATCCATCAATGCGTAAGGGTTGGTTTTATCAACTGCCATAGCAAAAGGTGTTATTACTAATAATGCGACCATCAATAAGCGCTTAAACATAATCTCGCTTCCCCTCGGGATATTTTATCAATAAATAGGATGTCTATTGTAAAACCGCTAATTAAACATCCTATTTGAATTAAAAATTAAGGTAATGCTGGGTGTTCTGTTGTTGGTTCAGTGTCAGATTTTGCTGAACCATCTCCATCACCGGTTTTATAGAGGAACTGACCAATTAAATCTTCTAACACCATGGCTGAATTAGTATTTTCAATTCTGCCACCCTCTTTTAGAAAATCAGATCCTAGCTCTTCGTCATAAAAGCCCAGGTTAAGTGCTAAAAATTGCTCGCCTAACAAACCGGAGGTACGGATAGAGAGTGAACTGCTGTCTGGAATATGTTGATAAATATTCAAAATATCCAGTTCAACTTCAGGGCGATAGTTGCCTTCACTCTCTTCTTTTAATGTAATTGCCGAAACACGACCAATCACCACACCACCAATTTTAACAGGTGAACGCTCTTTTAACCCACCAATATTACCAAAGCTTGCATAAACACGATAAGTCGGCTGATTACCCATCTCTTTGATATCTGCAACTTTTAAACAGAGAAAGGTAATTGCTGCTAATGCAATTAAAACAAATAGTCCGACCCAAATTTCAACTTTTTTACTTTGCATGACTTAGTTCCCAAACATCAGTGCTGTTAGCACAAAATCTAAACCCAATACCGCTAGCGATGAATGAACAACGGTACGTGTTGTTGCTCTGCTAATCCCTTCCGATGTTGGGATTGCGTCGTACCCATTAAAGAGTGCTATCCAAGTGACTGTAATGGCGAAAACGACACTCTTAATAAAGCAATTCACTAAATCTAATCGCCATTCAACAGCACCTTGCATAGATGCCCAGAAAAAGCCTTCGTCGATCCCTTTCCAATCAACACCAACAATAGCGCCACCCCAAATACCCACCGCAACAAAAATCAGTGAGAGTAACGGCATACTAATTAAACCCGCCCAAAAACGAGGAGCAACGATACGTCTTAGTGGATCGACTGCCATCATTTCTAAGCTTGAAATTTGTTCAGTGGCTTTCATTAAACCAATTTCAGCTGTCAATGCTGAGCCTGCTCGTCCGGCAAAAAGTAGTGCTGTAACAACAGGACCTAACTCTCGCAGTAATGACAGTGCGACCATCATCCCAAGGCTGGCTTCAGCACTAAACGTGGTTAAAACAAGATAACCTTGTAAACCAAGCACCATACCAATAAATAAACCAGATACCATGATGATCAGTAGCGACTGAACACCCACGTTGTACAGTTGCTTCATTAATAATGGCGACTGCTTACGAAATTCTGGCTTACCAAAGAGAGCTCGGAATAGCATAAAACCCGCTCTACCGAATGTCGCACAAACTTCTAACGCTCTAGCGCCTATGCGTGCTAATAAATTACCCACGTACTAATTTCCTCGTCCTAATAGGTCATCCTGATAATCACCAGCAGGAAAACGGAAAGGAACAGGTCCATCAGCAATGCCATCCAAAAATTGTCTGACTTGTCGATTAGGATTTTCCTGTAGCTCTTTTGCACTTCCTTGAGCAATGATTTTCTGCTCAGCGATAATATAGGCATAGTCAGCAATACTCAGAACTTCGGGCACATCATGAGAGACCACAACACAAGTGACACCAAGTGCATGATTTAGCTCATCAATCAGCTTCACTAACACACCCATTGTAATCGGGTCTTGCCCTACAAATGGCTCATCAAACATGATCAATTCAGGATCAAGTGCTATCGCCCTTGCTAATGCGGCTCTACGCGCCATACCACCCGATAATTCCGAAGGCATTAAACTTGCAGCCCCTCGTAAACCAACCGCTTCTAACTTCATCATTACCGTTGTACGGATTAATGATTCAGGTAAATTCGTATGTTCTCTTAGCGGAAATGCCACATTTTCAAACACATTCATATCTGTGAACAGTGCACCAGACTGAAAAAGCATACTCATTTTTTTTCTTGCGTGATATAACGCAGAACGAGATAAAGCCGGAATATTATCGCCATCAAACCAAATTTCACCACTATCAGGAAGAATTTGTCCTCCCATTAAACGTAATAACGTGGTTTTACCAATCCCTGAAGGCCCCATAATCGCTGTCACTTTACCCTTTGGCACCACAAGATTAATCTCTGAAAAGATTTTCCTACTACCACGAGTAAAGTTCATATTGCGCACTTCAATTAAATTGTCTGTTTGTGCGTTCATGAATAAAACATCCTTAAGCCTGTCTGCATAAACGAATTTTTACGCTATTTTGGCAGGTCATTACCTATGTTACAAAGAAATCACCACTATTTAGCAATTTATTGCGCGGTTAATTTTACTTTTCGTGCTCGGCTAGTCAAAATATGGCTTATTAGCAAAACCTTTTGACAATTATGTTTTTTATTAGCTCTGTCTTATTGGTTTTTTCTTTATCTTTCGTTCATTTTTGGAAAACTAATGGCATGTTGCTTACTTTGTCTTTACTGATTTTTGGGTTGATGTTACTCGTCTACGCTTCAGATAGACTAGTTTATGGCGCTTCAGTTTTTGCGCAATCGTTAAAGATCCCACCTGCTGTCATTGGTGTTTTAATTGTTGGTACTGGAACATCATTGCCTGAACTCTTTGTTTCTGCTGATGCTGCTGTTCATAACTTACCCGATATCGCTATTGGTACTGCTATTGGTTCTGCGCTGACTAATCTGCTTCTAATTGCAGGTATTGGTGCCATGATTTACCCCATGAATATCCAATCGGCAGTATTGAAAAAAGAGTTTCCATTGATGATTATAGTCATCTTACTTGCTGGCATAGTGGTTTCTAGCGGTAATTTAGGATTACGAGAAGGCACCTTACTCTTTTTTATTGGTTTTTCTTCTATTTATTTAATGATAAGAATGATGCATAAAACACTGACACAAACGCGTTATGTTTTACCATTAGAGACGTTAAGCCGATTTGAATTACAAACTAACCCGCGTAATTCGGTTGCCCTGTTCTGGGTTGTTATCGCTTTACTTATCATCCCTGTTGCAACAAGAATGATTATTGATAATGCCTTTATTTTAACGCAACAATATCAAATTAGTGGTTTCTTTGTTGGGCTAACCTTGCTATCGATAGGAACAAGTTTACCTGAATTAGCCACTACAATTGTTGCCGCCCTAAGACGAGAAAATGAGTTAGCATTAGGTAATATTATTGGGGCTAATATTTTTAATCTCACTTTTGTGCTTGGTATGCCAGCATTACTTTCACCAAATACTTTTAATGTTGACGCATTTTACTTCAGTTTTGCAGTACTTGTGGCTGCCAGTTTACTCTTTGGCATCTTCTCATTAGGGCGAAAACAGCGCCTTAACCGAGGAAAAGGTATATTCTTATTAGTTTGCTTTATTATTTATATTACGGTGTTGTGCGTCGCACATTCTCTCTTAACCTAAAATAAATGGTACAAAAAAATGACTGAGTTTGATTTTCAGCAAGCAGGTAAAAAAGTCCTTCATATTGAACGTGAAGGATTAGCTGAATTAGAGCAATACATCAACGACGATTTTACCCTTGCTTGTAAAAAGATTTTTAGTTGCCAAGGTAGAGTTGTCGTAATGGGGATGGGAAAATCAGGTCATATAGGACACAAAATTGCCGCTACGTTTGCCAGTACAGGTACACCTTCTTTTTTTGTTCATCCCGGTGAAGCAAGTCACGGTGATTTAGGTATGGTGACAGAAAAAGACATTGTTCTTGCGATTTCAAACTCTGGTGAATCAAGCGAAATACTGTCATTAATTCCGGTACTAAAACGTAAACAGATCCTTTTAATTTGTATGACTCGCAGCCCACAAAGTACCATGGGAAAAGCATCTGATATTCATCTTTGTATTAAAGTTCCTCAAGAAGCGTGTCCTTTAGGTCTTGCACCAACAACGAGCACTACGGCAACATTAGTGATGGGTGACGCATTAGCCATCGCTCTATTACGAGCAAGAGGCTTTACTGCTGAAGACTTTGCACTTTCTCATCCTGGTGGTGCTTTAGGTCGTAAATTACTGTTACATGTCAGTGATTTAATGAATAAAGAAGATGATATTCCTCGCGTTACAAAAAATGCCTCTTTACGAGAAGCCCTTGTTGAAATAACCCGTAAAAAATTAGGTATGACTGTTATCTGTGATGATAATATGTTGATTAACGGGATTTTTACAGACGGTGATTTACGTCGTATTTTTGATTTAGGCATCGACTTAAATAATGCAAAAATCTCAGATGTAATGACCAAAGGGGGCGTTCGTATTCGTCCTGATTGTTTAGCCGTAGAGGCTCTGAATTTAATGCAGGCGAAACATATCACTTCTCTCTTAGTGACCGAACCTAATAGTGATATTCTGTTAGGTGTTTTACATATGCATGATTTATTACAAGCAGGTGTAGTATAAGCTTGTCATTAGCTGGTAAGGATAAAAATGAATACAATGATAGAGACCTGCTATGGTGCTGTAAGCGAGCAAATAATCAAAAAAGCAGAAAAAGTCCAATTGCTGATTTGCGATGTTGATGGTGTGATGTCTGACGGGTTAATTTATATGGGCAATAACGGCGAAGAGTTAAAAGCCTTTAATGTCCGTGATGGCTATGGCATTCGTTGCTTGCTTACTTCGGGTATTGAGGTCGCTATCATTACAGGACGTCAATCCAAATTGCTAGAAGACCGAGCTAAAACCCTTGGCATTACATATCTTTACCAAGGTCAGCATAATAAGCTTTTGGCGTATCAACAACTGTTAGATACACTGAGCCTTAAACCAGAGCAAACCGCTTATATTGGTGATGACTTAATTGATTTACCTGTAATGGAGAAAGTCGGGCTTTCTGTTGCTGTTGCTGATGCGCATCCATTACTGATACCTCGCGCTAACTATGTCACTCGTATCGCGGGTGGTCGTGGTGCAGTACGCGAAATTTGTGATTTAATACTTTTAGCACAAGGTCAGCTTGAAGAAGCTAAAGGTCTTTCGATTTAAAACGTATAACGATACAGAATGAATAAATTAAAATCCTGGTTTACCCTGTTTCTCGCCATTATTGCTCTTGGGTTAATAGGCTGGAACTTTACAAATAACACTGAATTCGGTGATGGTGACATTGTTGATGACGGGCAACCGACTTATCAATCTAAATCATCGGTATCCTTTGTTTATGAACCAACAGGTTTACTGGGATATAAACTGGTTGCTGATGACGTTAAAAACTATGCTCAGCAAAAGTTTACATGGTTTACTAACCCTGTCTTAACCACTTACTCACCGACAGGAGAAGCAACATGGACTGTTCGCGCAAATAAGGCGAAGCTAACCAACAGTAAAATGCTCTATCTTTATGGCGATGTTCAAATTGATAGCTTATCTCCTGATTCGCAATTGCAGCGGATCAGCACAGAAAATGCTATCGCTAATCTGGACACACAGGATGTTTCCTCTGATGATGAAGTGACTATTATTGGCGTCGGACTGAAATCAGTCGGCTTAAAAATGCGAGGCAATCTGCGTAATAAACAAGCAGAGCTGATTGAACAGGTGAACACCTATTATGAGATCCCTAATGAATCAAAAAATCCGTAACTCACTGATTATCGGTGCACTATTATCAATAAGCATCCCTGCAATGGCGCTTAAAGATGATACTCAACAAAAAATTGTTGTTAACTCAGAGAAACAATCACTTGATCTGGAAAAGAATGTCACTACATTCACACAAAATGTTGTAATCAAACAAGGATCTATCGATATTCGTGCTGATAAAGTGGTTGTCACACGTCCTGGTGGTGATTCCAATAAAATCGTCATTGAAGCTTTTGGTAATCCTGTTACGTTCTATCAATTACAAGATGATGGCAAACCTATCAAAGGTCGTGGTGATAAAATGACCTATGAAATGGACAAAGAGTTCATGACATTAACGGGTAAAGCCTATTTAGAACAGTTAGACAGTAATATTACTGGTGACAAAATCACCTACCATGTACCGACTCAGCAAATGGAAGCGTTTAGTAACAAGGGTAAACAAGTTACCACTGTTCTGCTGCCTTCTCAGTTGCAAGAGAAAGGTCCTGGTGTGAATAACAAAGGTAAGTAACACTTTATGGCGCTGTTAAAAGCTGAAAATTTAGCAAAAGCATACAAAGGGCGCACCGTTGTTGGTGATGTTAGCCTGAATGTTAACTCTGGTGAGATCGTGGGTTTACTTGGTCCAAATGGTGCCGGTAAAACAACCACATTCTATATGGTTGTGGGCATTGTTGCCCGCGATGCAGGTTGCATCACCATTGATGATGAAGATATCACTTTATTACCTCTGCACGAACGCGCACGAAAAGGCATCGGCTATTTACCACAAGAAGCGTCTATTTTTAGGCGCTTAAGTGTTTATGACAACATTATGGCTATCTTAGAGATCCGCCATGATCTAACAGCTGAGCAACGTAAAGATCGTGCTGAAGAGCTGCTCGAAGAGTTCAACGTCAGCCATTTACGTAATAGTTTAGGTCAATCCTTATCTGGTGGTGAACGTCGCCGTGTTGAGATTGCTCGTGCATTAGCAGCAAATCCTAAATTTATTTTATTAGATGAACCTTTTGCTGGTGTTGACCCAATTTCGGTATTAGATATCAAGAAGATAATCCAGCATCTGCGCGATTATGGTTTGGGTGTTCTTATCACTGACCATAATGTTCGTGAAACCTTAGATGTTTGTGAACGTGCCTATATCGTCAGTCAAGGTCACCTTATTGCTCACGGTTCACCAGAAGAAATTCTTGAAAATGAGCAAGTTAAACGCGTTTATTTGGGTGAAGGCTTCCGTCTTTAATCCTTAATTTCGCTTTTTGCTAAGCCAAGGATGACAACATTAAAGGATTCATCGCATCACTATGAAACAAAGTCTGCAACTTCGTCTTAGTCAGCAATTGGCGATGACGCCACAGCTACAACAGGCTATCCGTTTGTTGCAACTTTCTACGCTTGAATTGCAACAAGAAATTCAGCAAGCGCTTGAATCGAACCCTCTTCTTGAACAAGATGACGATAATGAAGATCTCAACCAAAATGATGAAGATTACACTGATAATCTCTCTGATAACCGAGTTGAAAATAGCAACGACAACGAAAGCGAACATGAAGCGCCAGAACTCGATACCCTTGATGCGTTAGAACAAAATGATATGCCTGAAGATCTTCCCTTAGATACGCAATGGGAAGAAATATATACCGCAGGCACACCATCAGGTACAAGTAATGATTATGGTGATGATGAGTTACCCATTTATCAAGGTGAAACCACCGCATCACTGCAAGATTATCTGACTTGGCAGGCTGACTTAACACCGTTTACAGAGACAGACAGAGCTATCGCTATCGCCATTATAGATGCTGTTGATGAAACTGGTTATTTAACTATTTCAGCTGATGACATATTGTCTGGAATGGGCGATGATGAGTTAGAGCTTGATGAGATCGAAGCGGTATTAAAGCGTGTTCAACGATTTGATCCTATCGGTGTCGCTGCTCGTGATCTAAAGGAGTGCTTATTAATTCAGCTTTCTGCTTTTGCAGCTGACACGCCTTATATTAAAGAGACGAAGCTGATTATCGAACACCATTTAGAATTATTAGGTAATCGCGATTTTCGCCAACTTATGCGTCAAACAAAATTGCGAGAAGAGACGCTAAAATCTGTTATTAATATCATTCAATCTCTCGACCCAAAGCCGGGACTTAGCATTGATACGGGTGAATCTGAGTACGTTATTCCAGATGTACTGGTAAAAAAATCAGGTGAACACTGGCAAGTTGAGTTAAATACAGATAGCATTCCTCGCTTACGAATAAATGAGACCTATGCCGCATTTGGGCAATCTGCTCAAAACGAGAGCGATGGAAAATTTATTCGTGATAATTTACAAGAAGCCAAATGGCTGATAAAAAGTTTAGAAAGTCGTAATGAGACATTATTAAAAGTCGCTCATTGCATTGTTGACACACAGCAGGCATTTTTCGAATTAGGTGATGAGCATATGAAACCGTTGGTTCTAGCAGATATTGCTGAACAGGTTGAAATGCATGAATCTACTATTTCTCGCGTGACAACACAGAAGTTTCTGCATTGTCCGAGAGGAATTTTCGAATTGAAGTATTTTTTCTCAAGCCATGTGAATACTGATAGCGGAGGCGAAGCCTCTTCAACAGCAATCCGGGCTTTAGTGAAGAAACTAATCGCAGCAGAAAACCCAGCGAAACCACTAAGTGATAGTAAACTGGCAAATATGCTCGCTGAGCTTGGAATACAAGTTGCTCGACGAACTGTTGCGAAATATAGAGAGTCATTATCCATCCCGCCATCAAACCAACGTAAAGAGTTAGTTTGAGCATAATTGAGAAGGAAGACACTATGGAACTTCAAATCACTGGTCATAATATTGAATTAACCGATGCTCTGCGTGACACTGTAAAAGCAAAAAGCGCTAAATTACCTCAGTTCTTTGACAAAATTAACAACATTCAGGTTATCCTGAAAGTCGAGAAAGTGAATAAAATCGCGGAAGCGACCATTCAAGTTAATGGCGGTGAACTACATGCCTCTGCAGAAGCAGACGATATGTATGCAGCAATTGATGGATTAATGGATAAACTGGCTCGTCAATTAACCAAACACAAAGATAAACTGAGACAACATTAATTCATTTCCCATTGTAAAATGGGGATACAATCGGCAATGTTACTGCGTTGTTTACGCTGCGTTTGCCATATTAAAAAACAGCGCCTAATTAATCAGTAACAAAAAACCAGATGTCACTTTGTGGCATCTGGTTTGCTGGTCTAAGTGAATAAGACAATGAACAACGATACAAAAATGAAGATTAGTGACGTGCTTTCTCTGACGTGTACCCATAACGATGTACATTGCACGAGTAAAAAACGCGCTTTGGAAATTATCAGTGAATTAGCGGCTACAGAGCTTAATTTACCAGAAACGCTGATATTTGAAGCATTACTGACTCGCGAAAAAGTGGGTACAACAGGGATTGGTGGTGGTTTGGCTATCCCTCATGGACGTATTGAAAGTGACGAAGCAGACCGGGTTGTTGGTGTGTTTCTTCGCCTAAATGAACCTATTGCTTTCGACGCTATTGATAATCAACCTGTTGATTTGTTGTTCGCATTACTCGTTCCTGCAACACAGTGCAAGGAACATTTACACACACTGTCTTTAATTGCCAAACAGTTAGCGGATAAAAATTTATGCCGCCAACTACGCTCCGCACAAAGTGATGAAGAGCTTTATCAAATTGTCACAGAATAGACCAACAAGGTTTATTAGGAAGCGAAAAGCATACGGTGGGATGATATTCATCACTGGGAAATTTTAAGGGGAGCTACCTCATGGTGCTGATGATAGTCAGCGGACGCTCTGGTTCAGGTAAGTCAGTTGCTTTGCGTGCGCTTGAAGACATGGGATTTTATTGCGTAGATAACTTACCAGTTGATCTTTTACCGGAGCTCGCGAAAACGCTGGCGGAACGTGATGCTTCTGCTGCCGCAGTCAGTATTGATGTTCGTAATATGCCTGAATCGCCGGAGATCTTTGAAAAAGCGCTGGAAAATTTACCCGCTGAATATTCTCCACAACTTTTGTTTCTAGATGCTGATAGAAACACCTTGATCCGTCGTTATAGTGATACACGACGTCTACATCCTCTTTCAACAAAAAACCTTTCTTTGGAAGTGGCGATTGATACAGAGAGTGATCTGCTAGAGCCGTTACGATCTCGTGCTGATCTTATCATCGATACATCCGAAATGTCTGTTCATGAATTGGCTGAGATGCTGCGTACTCGCTTATTAGGTAAGCGTGAGCGCGAACTGACAATGGTATTTGAATCATTTGGATTTAAACACGGTATTCCTATCGACGCAGATTATGTTTTTGATGTGCGTTTTTTACCAAATCCCCATTGGGATCCTAAGCTGCGCCCAATGACAGGTCTTGATCGCCCTGTTGCTGCATTTTTAGATAGGCACACAGAAGTACACAACTTTATTTATCAAACCAGAAGCTACCTCGAACTTTGGTTACCGATGTTAGAAACCAATAACCGTAGCTATTTAACGGTTGCGATAGGTTGTACTGGTGGGAAACACCGTTCTGTATATGTTGCTGAACAGCTGGCTGATTATTTTCGCTCTCGTGGTAAAAACGTACAGTCACGTCATAGAACGTTAGAAAAACGCAAATGACCCAACACCGACAAGTTGCGATTAAAAATCGGCTTGGCATGCACGCAAGGCCTGCAATGAAATTGTTTGATTTGGTAAAAACATTTCAATCAACAGTGATTTTACGCAATCATGAAGGGGTTGAGGCGCAAGCAGATAGTGTGATTGCGATGTTGATGCTTGACTCTGAACAAGGTAGCCATATTAACATCGAAGTCACAGGAAGTGATGAGAATGAAGCTATTAATGCTATTATCTTATTATTTGAATCAGGCTTTGATGAAGAATAATCATAATAGAAAACAATAGATTAGCATTTCTTAACAAAAGTACTTGAAAGAGATCGTGATCACCGTCTCTTTCTTTTTTATACAGAACCGCCTATTATCTCATATATGAGTTTAACAACACCCCCACCTAACCCGTGGGGGTGTTGTTTTGCATTGGAATAAATTGGAGTGTGGTATGACAAAGCCAACAATTATCATCAACGAACTTGATGCAGAACGTTTAGATTCATTACTAGAGCAACCTGCATTTGCAGATAGCCCAATTGCAGAAGCGCTAAATGAAGAGTTAGATCGCGCTGACATTGTAACGCCAGCTGATATCCCGGCGAACATCGTTACAATGAACAGTAAAGTCCGTTTTATGGACTTAAAAAATAATGAAGAGCGTACACGTACTTTAGTTTACCCTGCATCATTAAAAGACAGCACAACAGAACTATCGGTAATGGCACCAATGGGAGCAGCATTATTGGGTTTAACCATTAATGATGAAATCAGTTGGAAATTGCCAAATGGCCTTGAAACTAAGGTTAAAGTGTTAGAAATTCTTTATCAACCGGAAGCCGCTGGTGAATATCACCGTTAAGCAGCGCTGAAGGTTCGTGTCTTATTTTTGTTTTTACTTGCTTTAAAAATACATCAATAAACGCGATATCTCAGCCCATCAATGGGCTGAGATTAATGACGATAATGCAATTTACCTCTTACTCACCCGCAATGCTCATTTCTGGCAGTAATAACGAACCACACTGAATATTACTGCGGGTTTCAATATCATCACCAATGGTGGCAATATTCGCCCACATATCTTTCAAGTTACCCGCAATAGTGACTTCACTGACTGGATATTGAATTTCACCATTTTCAACCCAGAAGCCACCAGCACCACGAGAGTAATCACCAGTAACAGTACTTACACCTTGTCCCATAAGTTCGGTAACAATCAGCCCTGTTCCCATCTCTTTGACTAACTCATCAAATGAAAGACCTTGCCCTGGGATAAACCAGTTATGAATACCACCAGCATGACCATTGCTTTTTAAACCTAATTTTCTTGCTGAATAGGTTGTCAGTAACCACTCTTGTAACACACCATCTTTTATAATATCAGCATCCATAGTACGGACACCTTCACTATCAAATGGTGTAGAAGCTAATCCACCCATTAAATGAGGACGCTCTTGAATATTTAGCCATTGTGGAAAAATCTGCTTACCTAAACTATCTAACAAGCAAGATGATTCACGATAGATCATGCTGCCACTAATGGCGGCAACTAAATGCCCAAAAATACCCGTTGCTACTTCAGCGGAAAAAATAACGGGCGCTTTCATGGTAGAAAGCTTACGAGGAGAAAGACGTGAAAGCGTGCGACGAGCACACTCTTGACCTACCCACTCTGGCGTTGCTAAGCCATCGAAACGGCGACTAATGGTATAAGCGTAATCACGCTCCATATCTTCGCCCTCTTTCGCTATCACGCAGCTAGACATTGAATAACGAGAAGACGAATAGCTTTTTAATAATCCAAGACTATTACCAAAGACACGAGTACCACTGTGGCTATTAAAACTACCACCTTCCGTATTAATAATACGTTTGTCGCTATCTAAAGCTGCTTTTTCTGCACGAGAAGCTAATTCAATTGCTTTATCTGCCGTGATCTCAGTTGGGTGGTAAAGATCTAAGAAAGGGGCGTCAAATGCCAGTAGTTCTTTATCAGCAGGTCCTGCATAAGGGTCAACTGAGGTATAACGCGCAATATCAACAGCAGCTTGTACAGCGCGTTTAATCGCATCAGGGCTTAAATCTGTGGAAGAAGCACTACCTTTACGTTGTTGTTGATAAACGGTGATACCTAAAGCACCATCACTGTTAAATTCAACATTCTCAACTTCACCATGACGTGTACTTACGCTGATGCCCGTTGATTTATTAATTGCAACTTCTGCACTGTCGCACTGCTTTGCCGCCAACTCTAAAGCGAGCGAAACAGCGTCTTCCAGCTGTTTTACCTGATCTGAATTATTCATTGAGAACCATTTTTCCTAAGGAGAACATCACTTTTTACTTATTTTTAGTAAAGTAAATCAATTGACAGGTGGTCAACAAGCGATTTTCCCAGTTACAATAGAAGATATATGAATGTTATCACCCGTCGGGCTTTTGGTCATTCACCAAATCACACTCCCGGCTTACTCTGCAACAGGAATTTTTATTATGGCAAAGCAGCCAGAAGAGTGGCATTACCTTGACCCTGAATTTGACAGCACATCGTCAGAAGAGGAAGAAGATGAAGAGATCATCTGGGTCAGCAAAAGTGAAATCAAACGTGATGCTGAAGTACTAAAAAAATTAGGTACTGAACTGGTTGAATTAAGTGCTCAAGAGTTAGAGCGGATCCCACTCGATGAGAAACTACTTGCATCAATTCAACTCGCACAAAAAGTACAGCGTGAAGCGCGTCGTCGCCAAATTCAATATATTGGTAAATTACTGCGTAATGTTGATGAAGACCCTATTCGTCAAGCATTAGACAAACTTAAAAATCGTCATAACCAACAGATTTTAGTTTTACATAAATTAGAAGATCTGCGTATTCGCCTAGTAGAAGGCGGTAATGAAGTGATTGAAGAAGTTGTCAAACTTTATCCAATGGCAGATCGCCAACAATTACGCACACTTATTCGTAATGCAAAGAAAGAAAAAGAAGGCAATAAACCACCAAAATCATTCCGTTTATTGTTTCAATATTTAAAAGATCTTTCGGAATCAGCGTAAAGCATCTGCTTTACCCTTATGACACCTGAAAACGCAGTGTAGTGAAGATTATACTGTCACTGCTGTTTTCGGGATTAAAGGTTTTATTATCATTACTGCTCACAAGAAAAGTGAAAGTATTCATCACCTAACTCAATTTGGGTTTCTTGCATCAGTATTATTAATGGCTGAAAGATAGGTGAATGTTGAGGGAAATGTTTAAAAATAATCTGCACTGGCAACTCAACGTCCCCCGTTAACACATCCCATAATGCATCTAGATTATTGCCAAAATAGTCAGGCAAATCGAACTGCTTAGCAAAACTAAGATAAAACGCTTCCATAGTTGGAAGCATTTCAAAATCAAATATTATTTTCTGCATTAAGGTGCAACTTTTGTCATAGTACGATAATGATCGGTGGTTAAATAGATCAAACCATCATTAGAATATAGCAATCTATCGCTACCACGATGCCCACAGCGATAATTCACATCAGCTTCAAACCATTGACGACCACTCTCTTCAGGAAGCTGCTTTTCACGATTCATAAAGCGATCACCACCAATTGCTCTGCCAGGTAATACCTCACATAAATTACCCGTTTTGGCATTCCAACCATTCGCTCTCGCTTCTTTCTTAGTAAGATAGAAATCAGGCAACTGATCATGACGCTGTAAATAGTCAGCTACTTTGTTTGCTTGTGTCTTTTCATTAATTGACTGTGGGATCTGTGCGGGTTTATTTGCCTGATTACTTGGTGGTGCAGGAATAGATGCAGGTGCAGATAAGGATGAATCTGGTGTTTGGGTTTCAGGCAATAGCCCTTTATAAAGAACACCGAATAAAACAGCAACAACAATAATTACTGGTAATAAACGTTTACCCATTAGTTAGCTCCTTTAACTGTCGTTGAGATAAAAAACTCCATCAGAAGATGGAGCTTTTTAAGTACGTATAGATAACTATAGCAACATTATGCGGTTCCGCCGACAGTAATTTTATCCAGTTTTAATGTTGGTTGACCAACACCAACCGGTAAACTTTGTCCTTCTTTACCACAAACGCCGACACCTTTATCTAACGCAAGATCGTTACCGACCATTGAAACTTGTTGCATTGCTTCAATACCAGAACCAATTAATGTTGCACCTTTAATTGGTTTAGTAATTTTGCCATTCTCAATTAAATAAGCTTCTGAGGTTGAGAAAACAAATTTACCTGAAGTGATATCGACCTGACCACCACCAAAGTTTGGTGCGTAGATCCCACGTTCAACACTGGCAATAATATCTTCTGGTGATGACTTACCTGCCAACATATAGGTATTAGTCATACGTGGCATAGGAAGGTGCGCATAAGACTCACGACGACCATTACCTGTTGGTGCTACCCCCATTAAACGCGCATTCATCTTATCTTGCATATAACCTTTTAAGATGCCGTTTTCAATTAGCACGTTATACTGACCAGGTACACCTTCATCATCAATCGCCACAGAACCGCGACGACCTTCAATAGTGCCATCATCAACAATAGTACAAAGTTCAGAAGTGACTTTATCACCAAGGCGACCAGAAAAAACGGAGGTTTCTCGGCGATTAAAATCACCTTCTAAACCATGACCAACCGCTTCATGCAGTAAAACACCCGGCCATCCTGCACCTAATACAACAGGCATCGTGCCAGCAGGCGCTGCTATTGCAGATAAGTTAACGAGTGCCATACGTACAGCTTCACGAGCATAAGTTACAGCATGGCTTTCACCATCAACTGTCATTAAGAAGTAGTCATAACCAAAACGACCACCCCCACCACTTGCACCACGTTCACGTTTGCCATCTTCTTCAACTAACACGCTAACAGAGAGGCGAACTAAAGGACGCACATCTGCCGCTAATGTGCCGTCTGTTGCAGCAACTAAAATATGCTCATAAACACCTGTTAATGACGCATTAACTTGCTTTACGCGTTTATCTTCAGCACGAGCGGCTTTATCTACTTCATGTAATAAAGCAATTTTTTCTTCACGAGAAAGGCTGTCCAGAGGATTATTTAAGCTATACAGCGGAGAATGTTGAATAGCACCTAAGGTATGAATGCGACCATCTCCCTGAGCCTGAACAATACTTCGTGCAGCCGCAGCGCTTTGATTAAGTGCATTAAGTGTTAACTGGTCAGCATAAGCAAAACCGGTTTTATCACCGTAAATTGCTCTAACTCCTACCCCTTGGTCAATATTGTAAGAGCCATCTTTAATAATTTGATCGTCTAAGATCCACGCTTCGTGGTAACTAGACTGAAAATAAAGATCACCATAATCAATTTGACGCTGTGCAAGCTGTTCAAGTGTAGATGCTAAATCATCCAGACTGAGTTGGTTCGCTTCCAACAGACTTTCGCTGACAACAGCTAAACTCATAATTCTTCTTTATCCTTAACTTTTTTTATTAAGTGAGTCAGTTTCGGGCGAAAGCGATTATGTTTCACAACCCGTATCTGTTCACGCATACCATCTAAACTATCAACTCGAATATTCAGTGTTAGTGCACTTACGGCATCAGGGTTCTTTTTCAATACTTTGCCCCAACCGTCAACCGCCATTGTATGACCCCAAGTACGACGCGTATCATGAGTACCGACTTGTGCAGGAGCCAAAATAATACATTGGTTTTCAATTGCACGAGCACGTAGCAGCGGTTCCCAGTGCGCTTTTCCTGTTAAACGAGTAAATGCAGCTGGCACAGAAATAATTTCAGCACCTTTTTCTCTTAGTGCTTGAAAAATCCCAGGAAAACGTAAGTCATAACAAATGGTTAGACCTAACTTACCAACAGGAGTATCAACAACCGTTAAACGTTCGCCTCGTTGATAAATAGTAGACTCATTATATTCGCCTTGCTCATCATCAATGCTTACATCAAACATATGAATTTTGTCATAGCGAGCACGAATAACACCTTCATTATCAAACACTAAGCTACTGCTTGTAATTTGGTCTGGAGAGTCACGACTAATTAAAGGCATAGACCCAACAAGGATCCACACTTTATAACGCTGTGCCATTTTAGCAATAGCGTTCTGTAAAGGTCCTTCACCCTGAATTTCAGCATGTTTATGGTAATCTTTAGCACTCGAAAAAAGTAACGCATTCTCAGGGGTTAACACAAGCTCAACTGAATCGGGTAATTGTTTAATCTGTTGCTCTATCTGCGCCAGATTATTTTTTGTATTTTTTCCGCTACAAAGCTGCAAAAGTGCGACATTAACTTTTTTCATAATGCCTGATTCTCCTTAAGCTGACGCAATACTTCGTCGATTTTAGGTTGTTCCATTGTTCCGGTCACATGATAACGTATTACTGATATCTTACTCCAAAGTGGACCAAGAACTTTTGATGCCGCGAACACCGCAGCACCTGCAATTGGATTAATAGCAAAAGCAGTAGCTACTCCTACTGTAGCTGAAATCTCAGGGGTTACCACCACTTGTAGATCCATTTTACGCTCAAGTAAATCAACTTGCCCTGTAATGACGATATCGGCAATCACTCCATCGATACGAACACTGTCGGCATTCATCACGCCTTGCTTAATGGTAATTTCACTCTTAATAGAATCATATTCAAAATTATCACTAAACGTATCTCTGAAATCGAACTGTAATTTACGTAATAATGCATCAAAGCTAACCAGTCGTAGTAATTTTCCTGCTTGCCCTACATTTACTTTTTCTATACGCCCTTTGCCTAATGACGATTTAACTTCGCCATTCAAAGTGGCTAAATCAAAATTCCAAGGTGTATTATGCCATTGTAATGAAAAATCAGCAGAAAGTGGCGATTGAATAATGGGTACGATATAACCAAAATAAGCCGCCATCTCATCAATTTCTTCTGCATTCAGTTTTCCGCTGAGCTTAGTGTTGTTTTGTCCTGCCGCATTTTCAGACCACACACCAGTAACTGACAACTGCCCACTGCTATTTTCTAATTTACCTTCAGTAAGGAATAACGCGCCATTACTCTGCTGCATTGACGCTTTAATTTTGCCCAACAGCAATCCATTTACCCAACACTCTTTACATTCAAATTCAATAGAGGGCACATTTGTCACTGAAAATGCAGTTGATTTACTCGCTGGCTCCAGCGCCATTTTCAATCTTTTCTCTTCTTCAGGAGCGTGTTCACCATTAAAATAGAGGTAATTAATATTGATTTGCCAAGGTGCTGCTATTGTCGGTATAAACATATCACCGCGTAACTCACTCCCTGAAAAAGAGAATTTAACGCCATCATTAACATGCATAATTTCAGATTGTTGGTCACGCCATGTTTGCCCAGCAAAATTAAGTTCTGGCAAACTGATATGAATATTATCAGGGAAGCTCACCTCATTTTCAGAAGGTGCTAATGCCGAAAAGGCAACTAAAGTAGGCAACCATTTATCACCATTTAGCCCTTTAAGTTCAATGGTTAATCTCTCTTGCTCAGGAAGTTTGGGTCGCTTAATCGAAGATGAAGCCAAATTAGCGCGTAATAAACGTAACTGCTTTCCTAATGCCCATTCGCTATTTAGTGCCCACTGTTTTTCAGCATTAGCATCAATAGTTAGCTTTTCGCTATTGCCCTTGGCAGAAATCATGATTGGTGGTGATGTTTTTAAATCCTGAGTTTCTGGTGCCGTTAATTGACTAGCTAATCCATTCACATTTCCCGTTAAATTGACCTGATAATTAACATCACCTTTCTCGGGTATATTGACTTTAACTGTGCCATTCCAAGGCAATACACCACTTATTTGACGCTGAATATCAGAAGGTAACCCTTGAATTTTCTGAATATTCCATTGTCCTTTTAATCCAACATCCACTTGATAGTTATCAGAATTATTATGACTTGTGAATGAAAATGTGAGTGGTTGACCCAACCAGCTTCCCGTTAATGTGTCACTTTCCAGTTTATCATTGTTATAACGAAATTGACCGGTTACACCTTTTAAGGTGGTGTCCATAAAGGCGAGTGTGACGTCGTTATTTTTTAGATTAATATCACCACTAGCAACCACATCTTCGCCACCAAAAGGAATATCAAGTTTCAATGTGCCGTTAATGTTACCCGCGACTTTAAGCTCTTCAAGCGTGTGACCAATACTCGCCATTTGAGAATCAAGGAAATAATCTTTAAGTTCATCTCCTGTCGCGGCGATATTGGCATCAATCACTATTTTTTCTTTCGCATAATCACTGATAACGGCAGTTAAATTAGATGCTAAGGCTTTACCTACTTTGGCGTTATCCGCCGACATCCACAGCCCTTTATTGCGAAAATCTAAATTAATATCGAGATCAAACAACGCAGGCCATTCACTATCAAACTTAAATGTTGCCTGTTTTACAGGCGCATAAACTTGAAACCAACCATTGTGCTTTTCAAAAGGAAAATCTACCGGATCACCATGAAAAATAAAGGTCGCATTATCGATATTACCCGCAATAATGGCACCAGAAAGGTATTGGGTTAAATTTTCACCTACATATTGTTCTGGTAAATAGCGCCATGTATCTCCAGCATTACTAACGCTTACACCTGAAAGAATAGACAGTTGCTGATCTTCGCCTTTTTTCTCATAGCGAAAATCCCCAGTAACCCATGCTGATGTTGCTTTAATATCTAATCCTTGGCTCCACAGTGATAAATCATCCGCTTTATACTGCCAATAAATAGTTCCAGCGCCTTTTCCAACATTCAGTGGCGCTTTAAATAACCCACCAGTATCAATTTTGCTGTTTGCCAATGTGAATTGAAGTTCCCCCCCTTGCATACTGCCTTTGATATGACCATTAAAATGCTCAACAGAAGGTAAGGCTTTCCATTGTTTCCAACTCACATTTTGCCAATCCATATCAATAGCACTTTGTTCAACATTACTTGGCGTTAAATCCAGAGCAAAATTGTTCACTATTCCTGTGAAATGACGATGTTGCCATCGCTGTGCCATATCTGGGGTTAAAAATGAAAATAGAGGTAAAACAGCATAGAGTCTTTCTAACTCAATATTTTTAGCGCGAATACGCCACTCTTCATTATTTTTATTGTCTTTGGGTTGATAAAGTACAGCCAAATAGCCATCAGGCCACTCTTTACCATCCATGGCTATTTTTCGGGTATACGGAATATCAGCAAGCCAACCATTTTCTTGTCGTCTCATTCGCAAAATAAGATCTTCCACATTTAATACATGTGAAACACCTTCACTTTGCCAATCCATTACGCCTTGATGGATCTGTAGCTGACTTCCTGTGATGCGTCCTTGTGTGATTTCAATCCAATTAGACAAGCTAGCTTTCGCCTCACCCAGACCACTATTACTTTTAACCCATTTGCTTAACCAAGGTGAGATATCAATATCATCAGCAGTAATAAATACATTTCCGTTATCTATTAAGCCATTATCTTTGGTGTAAAGATCAAGACGAACTTTTAGCCCACCATAGTGATTAAGCAATGTATCAAGCGTGACTTCGCCTTGAGCACGATGACGATTCTTTTGGTTTAACCATATTAATTCAGGCACATTTAAGGTGCTGGTATCACCAGAGGGCGTTAGAAAAGTAAATCGGCTATCGACTAAGTTAAAACGGTCAAATTGTTCGAGGAAAAGCGAAGAGATATTATCTGGTTCAGTTAAGGTAATATCACCACTTTGCCCAGTAAAAATAGGGCTATGATAATCCACATATAACTGTTCAAAGGTCAGTTCACGAAAGTGAAGACGAAGCGTTAATAATGAACGCCAAGCATCAAAAGAGAAAGTCACTTTTTCTGCGGTAACATCCACCTCTTGATTATCGATATGAAGTCCTTCGACTTGGATATCGGGACCAAAATTTTGCCATTCCCCATTGATTTTCGTCATTGAGACCGGGCTATTAAGTTGCTTTGTTAGATAAGCTTCTATTTCAGGGCGATAATTATCAAGACGCGGCAGAAAGTAGCGGAACCCACTTAAAATTAAAGCAAAAACGATGAGGCAAAAAACCGTTGTTAACAACAGATATTTAGGTAGCCGCTTCATTTTTGTCTCCTTTCTGCCGTCATTATCATGACAAAAGAGTATCCATTACATCATCACCACATCAAATTGCTCCTGACTATAGAGTAGCTCAGTTTGCACTTTAACCTGCTTACCAACAAAAATTTCCACTTCTGCCAAAGCATGTGATTCTTCACCACGCAACGCTTCTGAAACGGCTGAAGAAGCATAAACAAGAAAACGATCAGCATCTATCGTTTTATGAACTCGCACAATTTCACGTAAAATTTCATAGCATACTGTTTCTACTGACTTTACCGTTCCCCTACCTTGGCAAGATGGGCAATCGTCACAAAGTACATGTTCAAGGCTTTCACGCGTTCTTTTACGGGTCATTTCGACTAACCCTAACTGAGAAAAGCCATTAATAGTGGTTTTTACTCGGTCTTTACTTAATGCTTGTTCAAGAGAAGCTAATACTCTGCGTTTATGCTCATCATTATTCATATCAATGAAATCAATAATAATGATGCCACCTAAATTTCTTAATCTTAATTGGCGGGCAATAGCTTGGCTGGCTTCAATATTCGTATTAAAAATAGTTTCTTCTAAATTACGATGCCCCACAAATGCACCTGTATTGATATCTATTGTGGTCATTGCTTCTGTTTGGTCGATGATAAGATAACCACCAGATTTCAGCTCAACCTTACGTTCTAGTGCGCGTTGAATTTCATTTTCAACACCATAAAGGTCAAAAATAGGCTGATTACCTTGGTGCAGCTCAAGTTTGGCGGTTAATTCAGGAATATATTCACCAATAAATTCCTGTAATTGATTATAGGTAAGTTTTGAATCAACACGAATGCCATCAAGCTCAGAACTTGCAAAATCACGCAAAATACGTTGCGCTAATGCTAATTCACCATAAATTTGAATACGGGTTTTATTTCTTTTCTTACGTTCAATGATTTTATTCCATAAACGCTTAAGAAAAGCGGCATCTTGTTTTATCTCGTGCTCACCAATGCCTTCAGCAGCGGTACGAATAATAAAACCACCGTTTTCATCGCAATACTCTTCTACTAACTGCTTTAAACGCTCTCGCTCTTCTTCGCTTTCAATGCGCTGAGAAACGCCAACATGAGAAGCACCTGGCATAAAGACTAAATAGCGTGAAGGGAGTGTTATATCAGTAGTTAAGCGCGCGCCTTTAGTGCCAAGAGGATCTTTAACGACTTGTACAATTAAATCTTGCCCTTGATGAACCAACTGACCAATATCGCGGACATTAAATTTTTTCTGCTCTTCACCCGCAATACATTCGGTGTGAGGCATAATATCAGAAGCATGTAAAAAAGCGGCTTTATCTAGCCCGATGTCAATAAATGCAGCTTGCATCCCGGGTAAAACTCGACTTACCCGACCTTTGTAGATGTTTCCGACAATGCCACGTTTGGCTTCTCTTTCAACATGTATTTCTTGAAGTATGCCTCCGCTGATATAGGCAACACGGGTTTCAGATGGAGTGACATTCACTAATAGCTCTGCGGTCATGAAATCTCCTTCTCATTCGCTAGAGATAAAAATTGGTCTATCAACGCTTCGGTTTCAACAAGAGGCAATCCGACAACAGCGTGATAACTTCCCTCAATCCGTTGAACAAAACGGCCTCCTTTTCCTTGAATACCGTAAGCGCCGGCTTTATCCATCGGCTCTCCCGTTTCAATATACGCGTTAATTTCCTGATCTGTCATCTTTCTAAATGTGACTAGTGTGACAACCAATTGGCTTAATGTATGATTTTTATCAGAAATTGCAATTGCGGTGATCACTTGATGCGTTGAACCAGCAAGCGCGCGTAACATCTGTGCAGCATGATGAGCATCACGAGGTTTTTCGAGAATTTTCCCTTCGCAAACAACAATCGTATCTGAACCGAGAACGGGATAATGACAAGGTGCTTGTCGTACACCTTCTTGCGATTTTTCTTTCGCTAAACGAACAACATACTGTTCTGGTGTTTCACCTTGTTGCCAAATTTCATCAATGGCTGGCGTAATAATACTAAATTCAACATCCAATAGTGCGAGTAATTCGCGTCGTCTTGGTGAACTAGAAGCAAGGTAAAGCATTGTCACAGATAGAGTCCTCATGACGGTAACACAATAATACCGCCATGTTCAGTAAGCTGTTAGTGCACAGAAAACTGATGACGGACTTTGCGAAGTAAAAAATAGAGCCATGGCCAAAGAATACCACTGACTGGGCTATTCCAGAATACTTGAGGGTGAAAAGTAACAGGGGAAAGTAAAAATTCTGCCCAAAATACAGCCAGATCAACCACCACAACAGTGATCATAACAACCAAAGCTTGTTGCCATAACGCTAAATTACAAAAAAGTTGGTATTTAAATGCAACGACATAACTCACTAAAGTATAAGCGAGCGCATTAACACCTAATGTTGTGCCTTGGACTAAATCCATACTCATACCCAGCACAAATGCGGTTCCCACGCTTACGCGATGTGGAATAGCCGTTATCCAATAAATAAGAAATAGCACAGGCCAAATAGGACGATACATCTCTAATTGTTCAGGCCACGGCATAATTTGTAATACTAAGGCAATCAGAAAAGAGAGCCAGATAACCCAACGACCTCGGCTTTGATATGGATTCATCGCCACTATCTACCTCTGCTTGTATTAGGTTGTACACCCGAATTTGTTGCAGAAGGAGCCACCGCTGGCGTATTTGGCTCAGCACTGTTTTCTAACGGCTCTTGAGACATCGAACGTGGTAATGGCGGTCCTGCTTGCTCATAATTAGGCAGCACTTGCGGCATCAGTTGCATTAAACGTTCATTTGCTGCGTGATACACTTCAGAAGGCAATGGGGGTTCACCCTTTTTATCAGAAGCCCCCCACAATAGAAGCAGGTAACGTAAGCGTTGTAATTCGGCAGAAGGTCTTACATCAATCACAGAATAGGCTCGCTGGTTATCCACTTTAACCGAAGAAACCACGCCAACAGGGTAGCCTTCTGGGAAACGCCCACCTAAACCGGATGTGACTAATACATCCCCAACACGAATATCGATATTGGCTGGCAATGCTTCTAATAATAGATCATCAGCACATCCACCACCCGATGCGATGACACGAATATCATTTCGTAATACTTGCACAGGTAAAGCATGGCTGGTATCACAAATTAAAAGTACTCTGCTGGTTAACTCGCTTACGGCAATTACTTGTCCAACAACACCTTTATCGCTAATAACAGGCTGTCCTTCATAAACACCGTCATTGGTGCCTTTATCAATAACCACTTGATCACGATAAGGCGTGCTGTTGCCTGACAGGACTTGAGCCACTGTCATCTGCTCATTTCGGCGTAAAGGCGAACCGAGTAATTCTCGTAAACGGGCATTTTCTTGCTTAAATTGTTCAAGTAATTGGCTTTCACCACTACGAACTAGCAACTCTTTTCTCAATGCTTGATTTTCAAACTGAAGTCGTTCGCGGGTTGCAAATGTTTCGGAAATTTGATCAAGAAAACGACGAGGACCATTGGCAAGAAAATAGAAAGGGCTGACAGCCGTATCTAAATATTGGCGGACTTTAGAAAACGCACCTAAACGATTATCAGCAATTAATAAAGTAATAGCGATAATCACGGCGATTATTAATCTTAGCTGTAGGGATGGACCCCGACTAAAAATTGGCTTCATAAACTCAACGATCACTCACACGGAGAAGTAAAAGAACGGGTGTCGATATTCACACCAAGGGGGAATCCATTCTCCCTTGTTAGAATCAATCTTAATCTTCGCTAAACAGATCGCCACCGTGCATATCGATCATTTCTAATGCTTTACCGCCGCCGCGAGCCACACAAGTCAGAGGATCTTCAGCCACAATCACAGGAATACCTGTTTCTTCCATTAACAAACGGTCAAGGTTACGTAACAGAGCTCCACCGCCCGTTAATACCATACCGCGTTCTGAAATATCAGAAGCCAATTCTGGTGGGCACTGTTCTAATGCGACCATGACAGCACTCACGATACCCGTTAATGGTTCCTGTAATGCTTCGAGAATTTCATTAGAATTTAATGTAAAGCTACGAGGCACACCTTCTGCAAGGTTACGACCACGAACTTCGATTTCATTAACTTCGTCTGAAGGATAAGCTGAACCAATATCATGTTTAATACGTTCGGCGGTTGCTTCACCAATTAATGAACCATAGTTACGGCGAACATAGTTAATGATAGCTTCATCAAAGCGATCACCACCAATACGAACAGAAGAAGAGTAAACAACACCATTTAGAGAAATTACGGCAACTTCAGTTGTACCACCACCGATATCAACCACCATAGAGCCAGTAGCTTCTGAAACAGGCAAGCCAGCACCAATAGCCGCAGACATAGGTTCTTCAATCAAGAACACTTCTCGTGCACCTGCACTTAATGCAGATTCACGAATTGCTCTTCGCTCAACTTGCGTTGCACCAACAGGTACACAAACCAATACCCGAGGGCTTGGACGCATAAAGCTGTTGTTATGAACCTGTTTTATGAAGTGCTGAAGCATTTTTTCGGTTACATAAAAATCAGCGATCACACCATCTTTCATTGGACGGATAGCTGCGATATTACCTGGGGTACGCCCCAACATCTGCTTGGCTTCATGCCCTACGGCTGCAACACTTTTTGAGGTTCCCGCGCGATCTTGACGAATAGCGACAACGGAAGGTTCATCGAGAACAATACCCTGCCCTTTGACATATATGAGGGTATTGGCGGTACCCAAGTCAATAGACAAATCGTTGGAAAACATGCCACGAAATTTTTTAAACATACGAAAGGATAATCCTGCAAGCCGGGACGGAAAAATCCGTCTACTCTACCAACCACAATAAGCAGCGACAAGGCGCGATTCGCTACTTAGTTAAAAGTGGACACGTGAATAATCTTAAAGGCACAATATTCTACGTTACTTTTCCCAATTGGAGCAGAAAAAAACTGCATAAAAATGGGCTAATTAAAACGATTAACGCATAAATTCGATCTAACGCTGTTTATATTTGGGTTAATCACAATACAAACAACACTTGCATCAATAAAGAAAAAAACGCACTTAGTTGCCACTCTGTGACACAAAAGCACAGCTACAAGTTCAAATAAAATTTATTCATTTGATTATTCACATCAGTTATATCGAAATTTGATGATATTTCACTTGGTAACTTTTATTGAATTAACAATAGAGTACTCACCAAAAGCGTGTCAAAAACAAAACATTTTCTATTTTACTTACAATATAAATGCTTCATTCTTACAATATAAATGCTTTATTTATAACCAATCGTAAAACATTAAAGGCATCATCTATTAATCAAGATATAAACCCCAGAATAATCTCTACTCCAATTAACGCAGAACCCTGAGTTTATACACTAAAAAAGATCGATTTGTCTCATTATTACAATAGATATTGTGCACAATCACGACGCCATCTAAAAATTCACCTATTATGTCAGCAATAAAAAAGTCGATAAGGGGTCATCATGAAAGCATTATTACTTGAAGAACAAGGCGATAAAATATCAGCAAGTGTTCAAAACGTCGATGAAGCAAAGCTACCCACTCATGACGTTATCGTTGATATACACTACTCCACACTTAACTATAAAGATGGATTAGCTATCACGGGTAAAGGAAAAATCATTCGACAATTTCCGATGATCCCCGGCATCGATTTTTCTGGTGTGGTTCATCACAGTGAAGATCCTCGTTTTCATATCGGTCAACATGTTCTATTAACAGGTTGGGGTGTAGGCGAAAATCACTGGGGCGGATTAGCACAAAAAGCCGGCGTTAAAGGTGATTGGCTCACCGCCGTTCCTGAAGGTCTATCTTTAAAAAATGCCATGATTATTGGCACTGCAGGCTTTACTGCAATGCTGTGCGTAATGGCATTAGAGCAAGGTGGCATTACACCTGAGAGTGGAGAGATCTTAGTAACAGGCGCAAGTGGTGGCGTTGGAAGTACTGCGATTAGCCTATTAAGTACATTGGGTTATCGAGTTACAGCATTGAGTGGTAGAAGTAGTAATCACGAATATCTGAAAAAGCTAGGTGCAACCCATGTCATTACTCGTGAAGCGTTTGAGCAACCAGGAAGAGCACTAGATAAACAGCGCTGGGCAGGTGCTGTAGATACCGTTGGCGGACAAATTCTTGCCAATATTTTAGCCCAGACTAATTATAACGGAACGGTTGCCGCTTGTGGATTAGCCAGTGGTTTCTCATTACCAACCACTGTAATGCCATTTATTTTACGAAATATTCGCCTACAAGGTGTTGATTCTGTCTATTTCCCAGCGGAAAAACGTGCTCAAGTTTGGCAACGTTTGCTACAACTATTGCCAGAAACGTTCTACCAACAAGCAATGACCGAAATCACACTTGATGAAACACCTCGCTATGCTCAAATGATTATGGATAATCAAGTTACAGGCAGAACACTGGTAAAAATTGGTTAAATTTAAGACTTATTAAATAACTTTCTGGCATTGAAAACCCTCTTTTGGTGCCAGAATGCGATTATTTTTATTTCATAGCGCCTGATTAATGTGATCTAGATCGCACTTTAAATATATATTAATGATCATCGTCAAATAAGGTCATATTTCTAGTGACATCAATAAATAACGTGATGTTATGATTATTTTTTAAACATACATTTATTTTGCTTTATAACTACAACAACAACATAAAAACGCCCTCGATTTTACCGATATAAACCTCGTGCGCCCTGATTAGACCAGTATTTTGCTGCTATCTTCTGTGAAATGTCTATAATGTCGGACTTTGTGATATGCATCGTGACATTGAATACAATAAAAGATGACAAAACGAAAACCACGGGTTATTTTGTCATTTCGTTGACGTATTGACGGAGATAGAAGCATAATGTCGGAAAATTTTCATATTTTGCTCCTGAATGGTCCGAACCTAAACCTGCTTGGAACAAGAGAGCCGGAAACCTACGGACACCTAACTCTGGACGATATCGTTCACAGTTTGTCAGCAGATGCTCAAGCGTTAAATGTGAAACTTAGCCATTTTCAGTCTAATGCTGAATTTGAGCTAATAAATAAAATTCATGCGGCTCGTGGTAATGTCGATTATATATTAATCAATCCCGCGGCTTTCACGCATACCAGTGTCGCACTGCGTGATGCATTATTAGGGGTGAATATTCCATTTATTGAAATTCACCTTTCCAATGTCTACAGTCGGGAGCCTTTCCGCCACCACTCTTATCTCTCTGATATCGCCACTGGCGTCATCTGTGGATTAGGTGCAGAAGGTTATCGATTTGCTTTACAGGCAGCGGTTAACCGCTTGTCTTAATAAAAAACATCAAAAAGAGTACGGAATCAACTCATGGATATTCGTAAAATTAAAAAACTGATCGAGCTGGTCGAAGAGTCTGGCATTTCTGAACTGGAAATTTCTGAAGGTGAAGAGTCAGTACGTATTAGTCGTAACTCTGGTTTTCAGGGTCAAATGGCTCCTCAGCAATATTTTGCGGCACCAACAGCAGCGCCTCAACCTGCATTGGCAACTGCCGTTGCACCTGTAGCGCCTGAAACGACTGCAGTTGTGGCTCAAGAGATCAGTGGTCATGTTGTTCGCTCACCAATGGTAGGAACGTTCTATCGTTCGCCAAGCCCAGAAGCCAAAAAATTTGTTGAAGTCGGTCAACAAGTGAATGTCGGTGACACTCTGTGTATCGTCGAAGCAATGAAAATGATGAACCAGATAGAATCCGATAAAGCGGGCGTTGTTAAATCTATCCTTTGCCAAGATGGCGACACCGTTGAGTTTGACGATCCACTCTTTGTCATCGAATAACGAGGCAGGTCCATGCTAGAAAAAATCCTCATTGCCAACCGTGGTGAGATTGCACTGCGTATCCTAAGAGCTTGTAAAGAGCTTGGGATCAAAGCAGTTGCTGTTCACTCCACGGCAGACCGTGATTTAAAACACGTTCTGCTGGCAGACGAGACTATCTGTATTGGTCCCGCTGCTTCAGCAAAAAGTTATCTAAATATTCCTGCAATTATTGCAGCTGCAGAGATAAGTGGCGCACAAGCCATTCACCCAGGATATGGTTTCCTGTCTGAAAATGCTGATTTTGCAGAGCAAGTTGAACGTTCAGGCTTTATTTTTATCGGTCCAAAAGCTGAAACCATCCGCCTAATGGGTGATAAAGTTTCCGCCATTGAAGCGATGAAAAAAGCAGGTGTTCCTTGTGTTCCTGGATCTGATGGTCCTTTAGGTAATGACACTGCAAAAAATATCGAGATTGCTAAACGTATTGGCTATCCAGTCATTATTAAAGCATCTGGTGGTGGCGGCGGACGCGGTATGCGTGTTGTCCGTGCTGAAAAAGATTTAGAGCAATCCATCGTAATGACCCGTGCTGAAGCCAAAGCAGCATTTAGCAACGATATGGTCTATATGGAAAAATACCTTGAAAACCCTCGCCATATTGAAATTCAAGTCATGGCTGATGGTCAAGGTAATGCAATTTATTTGGCTGAACGTGATTGCTCTATGCAACGCCGTCACCAAAAAGTTGTAGAAGAAGCGCCAGCACCGGGTATTACTGCTGAAATCCGTAAAAACATCGGCGAACGTTGTGCGAACGCTTGTGTTGAAATCGGTTATCGTGGTGCAGGTACTTTTGAATTCCTATATGAAAACGGCGAATTCTACTTTATTGAGATGAACACCCGTATTCAGGTTGAGCATCCAGTAACAGAGATGATCACCGGCATCGACTTAATTAAAGAACAGTTACGTATTGCATCTGGTTTACCATTATCGGTAACACAAAAGCAGGTAAATGTTCATGGTCATGCTGTTGAGTGTCGTATTAACGCAGAAGATCCAAAAACGTTCATGCCAAGCCCAGGAACGATTACCCGTTTCCACTCTCCGGGTGGGTTTGGTGTACGTTGGGAATCGCATATTTACGCAGGTTATACAGTTCCACCTCATTATGATTCAATGATTGGTAAATTGATCACTTATGGTGAAACTCGCGAAATTGCAATTTCTCGTATGAAGAATGCGTTGGCAGAACTTATCATTGATGGTATTAAAACCAATATTGAACTGCATCAGTTCATTATGAATGATGAGAAATTCCAAAAGGGTGGTACGAATATTCACTACCTTGAAAAACGTTTAGGATTAGCTGAGAAATAATATTTCCTCATCGAATCAAAAAGCATAGTTAAATTAACTATGCTTTTTTTTGCTTTATTTAATCGGAAACCCTTTAAATGGTTTTATTTCACGAATACTAAAGCTAGTGTTCATCTCTTTGATATTACCTATTGCACGAACTTTCACCATAGAGACGGTATGAAAATCTTCCATATCCTTTACGACTAACTGCAAAATATAGTCATAACGCCCAGATATATTATGGCAAGAAATAACATTCTCAATCTTCATTATCTCTTGTTCAAAATGCGCCATATTATCTTCAGAGTGCAAATCCAGCGTAATATTCATAAAAGCATAAAAATTAAATCCCAAGTATTTAGGATCAATATTAGCCCGATAATTCTTTATCACACCCTTCTCTAACGCCTTAAGCCTTTTCCAACAAGCTGGAGGTGACAAAAATACACGCTTAGCTATTTCTGCATTATTTAATCGCCCATCTTCTTGTAACAGCTTAAGGATCCCCAGATCTATTTTGTCAAGACTCATCATATTCGAGACCCTGTGACGTTAATCAAAGTAACGTTTTTATCAAATATTATTAGTTTATAACCTAATTCTAACTAATTTTATTAATAAATAAGTGCGCATAGACTCCAAGATGAAAAAATAATTAACCAACCTAATTGCTAGAATAATTCGTGAAGTATCGTTATTCAGCTAATACAAAAATGATTAAAAATCGTGTTCTAAAGCTAGTTAATAAAACAAATACTATAAATTACTTACACATGGGATTACACGTATGACCTTATTAGAAAAAAATATCGATAGGGCCTCACTATCAAAAGAAGAATGGAAAAAATTAACCCGCTTTGATAATACTGATGTCGGTTGGATAATCATCAGTATTGGTATGGCAATTGGTGCTGGTATTGTCTTTTTACCTGTCCAAGTTGGCTTAATCGGATTGTGGGTATTTTTGCTCTCTTCTATTATTGGCTATCCTGCTATGTACCTTTTTCAACGCCTATTTATCAATACACTAGCCGATTCTAAAGAGTGTAAAGACTATCCTGGGGTTATCGAAGGTTATCTTGGTAAAAACTGGGGAATGTTTCTTGGTTTACTCTATTTTTTAATGCTGGTTATTTGGATATTTGCTTACCCTACTGCATTAACCAATGATACCGCTTCTTATCTACATACTTTTGGTGTTACTGATGGTCTTCTCTCTGATAATCCATTCTATGGCCTAATTCTTATTTCGTTTTTAGTATTAATTGCATCACGAAGTGAAGAGCTACTATTTAAAATCTCCAGCTTTATGGTGTTATCAAAACTACTGGTTGTGCTTATTCTTGGTTTAATGATGATAAGCATGTGGGATCTCTCGAAAAATATCGATTCTTTTCCACCTTTTAGTCTGCTTATTAAAAACGCCATTATTACTTTACCTTTTACTCTCACTTCAATTCTTTTTATTCAATCACTTAGCCCGATGGTTATCTCATATCGTGCTAAAAACCAATCTATTGAAGTTGCTCGTTATAAAGCACTAAGAGCAATGAATATCTCATTTGGCACACTGTTTTGCGTTGTTTTCTTCTATGCTATTTCTTTCACATTCGCGATAGGTCACGATGAAGCCGTAAAAGCTTATGAACAAAATATCTCTGCACTTGCTATTGCGGCTCAATTTATTGAGGGAGATGCGGCTAAATTTGTAACACCAGTAGGTGTTGCACTGAATATTTTTGCGTTAATGACCGCATTCTTTGGTGTTTATCTTGGGTTTAAAGAAGCCGTTCAAGGATTAGTCATGAATGCGCTAACTCGAATTATTCCAGCAGAGAAAATTAACCAGAAAATATTAAACCTAAGCATTGTTATTTTTACTGTGATTATTGCATGGGGTGCCATTGTACTTAATCTTCCTGTATTAATGTTCACCTCTATTTGTAGCCCTATATTCGGTATCGTAGGTTGTCTTATTCCTGCTTATTTAGTTTACAAAGTTCCTTCATTGCATCGTTATAAAGGGTTATCACTCTACTTAATTATCTTTACGGGCATCCTGCTTTGTATCTCTCCATTCTTGAAATTTATTTAATAAAATTAAACGTATTAAAGGCTAAATCATGAAATATAACTTTGATGAAATTATAGATAGAAAAAATACAGATGCGCTAAATTATGATGGCTGGCGTCAGTATATTTTCAAAGCAGATAAAGATGCAAAATTTGCATTTGCTGATGATGAATTCATCAGAATGTGGGTTGCTGATATGGATTTTTCTACTCCACCTGAAGTACTTGATGCTATCAGAGCCCGATTAGACAGAAAAATATTAGGTTATACCAAAGTGTATGACGATGAGTATTACCATATTTTCAAAGAGTGGTGTAAACGACATTATGATTGGGATATTGATACTCGTGAGATTGTCTTATCACCAGGCATTATTCCCGCATTAAATCGCTTAGTGCCATTATTAATTAAAGAAGATGAAAGCATTTTAATTCAGACACCATCTTATACTCCATTTAAACAAGCTGGTGACTATAATTCACGCCAAGTTATCTATTCTGACTTATTAGAAGAACAAGGTGAATATGCGCTTGATTTTGCTGATATGGAACGCAAAATTAAAGATAACTCATTGAATATTAAATTATTTATCCTATGTAACCCACAAAATCCAACGGGTAAAGTGTGGTCACAAGAAGATTTAATAAAAATGGGACAACTGTGTGTTGAAAATAATATTTGGCTGATATCGGATGAAATACACTGTGACCTATTACGCAACGGTGTTAACCATATTCCAATAGCAAAACTTTTCCCAGAATATGACAAAATCGTTACCTGCATGGCTCCGAGTAAAACATTTAACCTTGCTGGTAATTTAATGTCTCATATCTTTATTAAAAATGAAGGTGTGAAAAAAGAGTGGCTTCGTCTGTATGACGACTTTATTTCACCATTAAGTTTAGTCGCAACAAAAGCCGCGTATTCTGAGTGCGATGAATGGTTAAAACAACTTAAAAACTATCTTGATGATAACTTCAAATTAGTAGAGGAGTTTGTTCATACTCATTTTCCAAAAGCAAATTTTAAAGTACCTGATTCGACCTATTTAGCATGGATCAACCTTAAAGAATACTTACCTGAAAATATCGATAACCAACAGCTTTCGCTCTATTTCGCTAACAAAACAGGCATTCTACTAGAAGGTGGAAATATGTTCGTTAGTAATGGGGATAACTTTATTCGTATCAACCTTGCATGCCCTCGCACTATTATTCAACAAGGATTAGAAAGAATTAAAGCTGCTCTTTAGCGCTTTAAAGTTACCTTCATTTTAAAATGGTAAAAATAGCCACTTAATTTAACCGAGATGAGTTATATTTCAAAGAGTACGATAATAGTCAATCTATTGAAATCGTACTCTTTTTCTTTTTATTAGTAGAAAAATAGTGCATAAAAATAGATAGCTATTATTTTGATGGAAAAAACACCTTTAGTTTCTCTATGTTGATAATAATATCTATATTACCCTACCAACCAATCAAATATAATTGTTAAAAAACAATTAGATAATAAATACTTTAATCTAACTGCTTAGTTTATGATTAATTTTCACTGAATCACTATTCACTTTCCCGTACAATCCTCCCATTCGTTTTAACCCTATTAAGATTGGGAGAACAGATGGACAAGCGTTTTGTTCAGGCCCACAAAGAAGCCCTTTGGGCCCTAATTTTAACTTTTATGTATTTATTTGGCTGGTTAATTACCGCCTATTTACCTGATAACACACTCGGCATTATTGGTTTACCGCTTTGGTTTGAGCTTTCATGCGTATTTTTACCTATTTTGTTTTTTTTGTTGTGCTATCTGATGGTTCGCTATTTTTTCAAAGATATGCCGTTAGGAGATGAGCATGACGATGCAAACTGAGGTTGTTGTACCGCTGATTGGTTATCTGCTATTAGTCTTTATCTTGTCTGCTTACGCCTATCGAAAACGCGAAAAAGGGGAGTTTCTTAACGAATACTTCCTTGGTAATCGCTCGATGGGTGGCTTTGTGTTAGCCATGACCATCACGGCAACGTATGTTAGTGCAAGCTCCTTTATTGGTGGGCCTGGCGCTGCTTATAAATACGGTATTGGTTGGGTGCTGCTTTCAATGATCCAACTTCCCGCTATTTGGCTTTCTTTAGGTGTATTAGGGAAAAAATTTGCCATATTGGCACGTCGCTATAATGCAGTAACACTTAACGACATGCTATATGCACGCTATCAGAGCCGTTTTTTAGTCTGGTTTGCCAGCTTAAGTTTATTAGTCGCTTTTGTTGGCGCCATGACAGTACAATTTATTGGTGGCGCTCGCTTATTAGAAACAGCCGCAGGTATCCCCTATGAGTTAGGATTGCTGATATTTGGTGTCTCTATCGCGCTGTATACGGCAATTGGTGGATTCAGAGCTAGCGTGTTAAATGATGCATTACAAGGTCTTGTAATGCTGTTAGGTACCTTTATTTTACTCTTTGCCATCATTTATAAAATCGGTGGTTTAGATATTGCGATACAAAAACTCAATGAGATTGATCCTGCACTCACCTCACCACAAGGTGCTGATGGCATTTTAAGTGGACCCTTTATGGCTTCATTTTGGGTGCTGGTCTGTTTTGGCGTTATTGGTTTACCTCATACTGCAGTGCGCTGTATCTCGTATAAAGACAGCAAAGCAATGCACAAAGGGATTATTATTGGCACCATTGTGATGGCATTATTAATGTTTGGTATGCACTTTGCGGGCGCATTAGGTCGGGCAATTATTCCTGATTTAACGGTACCTGACCAAGTAATACCAACACTGATGGTTGATGTATTACCGCCTTTTGCCGCGGGGATTTTCTTAGCCGCACCAATGGCTGCAATTATGTCTACGATTAATGCGCAATTGCTGCAATCATCAGCCACTTTAGTAAAAGATCTCTATTTGAATTTTGCACCTCATGCCATTACTAATGAGAAACGTATTTCACGCTTATCAAGCCTCTCGACCTTAATTTTAGGTGTGCTTTTGCTCTTTGCAGCATGGAATCCACCTTCAATGATTATTTGGCTGAACTTACTGGCATTTGGTGGGTTACAAGCGGTTTTCTTATGGCCATTAGTGCTGGGTCTTTACTGGAGTAAAGCGAATCGTTATGGTGCGATAGCGGCGATGATAACTGGGGCAATACTCTATGCAACCCTTGCGACATTTAACATTCAGATTGCTGGTTTTCACCCTATTGTTCCTTCACTATTACTGAGTTTAGCGGCATTTATTGTGGCTAATCGGTTCGGAGAGCATACTTTGGTGCAATCCGCTCCATTACAGTGAACTTGTTTTTAAAGAGATAGATTAATTATGCCTTGGATACAATTAAGACTTAATGCAACTGCTGAAAATGCAGAAGCAATTGGTGATGAACTTGTCGAAAGTGGTGCAGTATCAGTCACTTTTCAAGATAGCCACGACACACCTATTTTTGAACCTCTGCCGGGTGAAACTCGTCTTTGGGGTGATACCGATGTTATTGGCTTATACGATGCTGAAACCGACATGAAAATTGTCGTGGCAATGCTAGAAAATAATCCTCTATTTGGTCAGCACTTTTTACATAAAATCGAACAAATTGAAGATAAAGATTGGGAACGTGAATGGATGGATAATTTCCACCCGATGCGTTTTGGTGAGCGTCTGTGGATTTGTCCTAGCTGGCGTGAAGTGCCCGATCCTAACGCTGTTAATGTCATGCTAGACCCAGGCTTAGCATTTGGTACAGGTACCCACCCTACAACCTCTTTATGCTTACAGTGGCTTGATGGTTTAGATTTAGCGGGTAAAACAGTTATCGACTTTGGTTGTGGCTCAGGAATTTTAGCTATTGCCGCACTTAAACTGGGTGCAGCAAAAGCAATAGGCATTGATATCGACCCACAAGCGATCCAAGCCAGCCGCGATAATGCACAACGCAACGGCGTTTCCGATGCACTAACGTTATATCTTGCTAAAGATAAGCCTGAGAACCTCTCTGCTGATGTGGTTGTCGCTAATATTCTTGCAGGTCCATTACGTGAACTTGCACCAGAGATTGGCACGCTTCCTCGCCAAGGTGGTCACCTTGGTCTTTCTGGCATATTAGCAACTCAAGCAGAAAGTGTTGCCGCTGCTTATGAAGAATTATTTACGCTAGATCCTGTTGCTGAAAAAGAAGAGTGGTGTCGTATTACCGGTGTGAAAAAGTAACATTGTGCAAATATTAATCAAACTGAGATAATCTCACTTTGTGAAAATTTCACTTAATTATTGTTTATCAGACATTAATCTCATTTTTGTCTGATAAACTTTAGTTTGTTGTAAGGGTTTATCAATTCTGTACCATCATTTTTCAAATTTAAAAATAATCATAACCAACTGTTTTTAATCACTAAATAATATAATCAAAAAAAATCAAGTGTAAAAAAGTAACTTTTTTTCGCAATTTGGTTAAACTTTGTCCTTTCATATCTGGTAAAAAATGCGTAATATACGCGCCCTTGCAGTCACAGTTTGGCCCTCTTTTCATCTATGCGAATCGGACAGTATCAGTTAAAAAATTGCCTTATCGCAGCTCCAATGGCTGGCGTTACAGACCGACCTTTTCGGTCACTTTGCTATGACATGGGTGCTGGTATGACAGTTTCTGAAATGCTTTCTTCTAACCCTCAGGTTTGGAAGACAGACAAGTCTCGGTTACGGATGGTACATAGCGATGAATTGGGGATCCGCTCCGTACAGATTGCTGGAAGTGACCCTGCCGATATGGCTGCTGCTGCGAAAATAAACGCAGAGAGTGGCGCTCAGATTATCGACATAAATATGGGTTGTCCGGCAAAAAAGGTGAATAAAAAGCTGGCGGGTTCAGCATTACTTCGTTATCCCGACCTTGTCGCAGAGATCCTCTCTGCTGTGGTTAACGCGGTTGATGTGCCTGTTACTCTGAAGATCCGTACTGGCTGGTCACCTGATGAACGTAACTGTGTAGAGATTGCCAAATTGGCTGAACGTTGTGGTATTCAGGCCCTCACTATTCATGGACGCACACGCGAGTGTTTGTTCAAAGGAGAAGCCGAATATGACAGTATTCGGACAGTTAAGCAGAGTGTTTCTATTCCCATTATTGCGAATGGAGACATAACTGACCCGCTAAAAGCCAGAGCAGTACTCGACTACACTGGAGCCGATGCTTTAATGATCGGTCGTGCTGCTCAGGGAAGACCCTGGATCTTTCGGGAAATCCAGCACTATCTGGACACAGGTGAACTGCTGCCACCAATGCCGATTGCAGAGGTACAGCAAATAATGCAAATGCATGTGCGTGAGTTGCACGACTTTTACGGTCAAGGCAAAGGAACTCGCATTGCTCGCAAGCATGTCTCTTGGTATCTCAAGGAACATGCCCCTGATGACCAGTTTCGGCGCTCCTTCAACGCCATAGAGGATGCCAGCGAACAGCTGGAGGCGTTGGAAGCATATTTCGAAAATTTTTTGCGTAAATAAATAAAAGAGCTGACAGAACTATGTTCGAACAACGCGTAAATTCAGACGTACTAACCGTTGCCACCGTAAATTCACAAGATCAGGTGACCCAAAAACCTTTACGTGACTCCGTTAAGCAAGCACTGAAAAACTATTTTGCTCAATTAAACGGTCAAGATGTGAATGACCTGTATGAGCTAGTATTGGCTGAAGTTGAACAGCCTTTGTTGGACATGGTAATGCAGTACACCCGTGGCAACCAAACGCGTGCAGCACAAATGATGGGCATTAACCGCGGCACACTGCGTAAGAAACTGAAAAAATACGGCATGAACTGATCCTAGTCAGTTAACAGTCTGTTTTAAAAGGCACTATAGTCATTGGCTATAGTGCCTTTTGTTTTTAAGTGGCAATATCAACATCTAATCAAAAAACAATAAGCAAAAAACTCATCGCGATTTCTGTTTTATTCAGTATTCAAAAATTTGTTAAAATAAACGACTAATCATTCAAAAAACTTCTTTGTACGCTTTTTTTTAGAATATTTTTCTAAATATTATCATTTTTAAAATATTTTAATGTCAATTCATATGCCAAATACCAATCATTAGCATAAACATAGGCATTACATAAAAAATAGATAATCAACTGTTTTAAAAAGAAAAAGGTTAATAAAAGTACTTTTTTAATCGAATATAAAGGATAGAAAAACAATCAATTCTTGATTATGTGATTTTCATCTCATTTCAGTATTCAGGTTAAGAGATTGAAATGATTAGAAATTTTATCAATATAGAATATATTTCTCCTTATTCGAATAAACGTGCTAATTTTTGGCAAATTTTTTCTATTTATATATGGCATATTTCTCATTATCAAAGAATATTACTTTCACTACTTTATTATTGTTAGGAATTAATTATGGCAAAGAACATTGCAACCGTTTTAATCCATGGTGGAAAACAAGCAGATACGGTTAATCACGCTATTTTTCCTGCTATCACCACTGCCAGTACATTTGTACAACAGAACTTAACTGAACATGGTGAATATTGTTATTCACGCTGTGGCAACCCTACGCGCTATGCATATGAAACACTATTAGCCGAAATTGAAGGCGGAACTTATGCCACTGCAACCGCTTCAGGCGTTGCTGCATCGGCTTTAGTACTTAGCCTTTTACCAAAAGAGTCTCATATTATTGCAATGAAAGGCGTTTATGGCGGCACATTTAGATTATTTGAACGTGTTGCGACTATTAATAGCGGACATGAGATTGATTACGTTGATTTAAATAATATCGACGAAGTTGCATCTAAAATTAAATCTAATACACGTCTAATTTGGATCGAAAGCCCAACGAATCCATTACTTGAATTAGTTGATATAAAACAGATTTGTCAGTTTGCTAAACAGCACAATATTCTTACTTGTGTCGATAATACATTTGCCACTGCATGGAATCAAAAACCATTAGAATTAGGCACTGACATTGTCATGCTTTCAGCAAGTAAATATATCGGTGGTCACTCTGATTTAATTGGTGGTGCGGTTATTACTCAAAGAGAAGATCTTGCGAGTAAACTAGATTTACTCAAAACAACATTGGGTGCAATCGCCTCTCCTTTTGATTCATATCTCGCCTTACGTGGATTAAAAACACTCGCATTACGTATGGCTGCACAATGTAGTAATGCATTAGAAGTGGCTAAATATTTATCTACACACCCTAAAATCGAAGAGATCTATTATCCTGGTTTACCAACGCATCCACAGCATCATATTTGTAAAGAACAAATGCGTACAGGTGGTGCTGTTGTAACAATTAAACTCAAAGGAGATATTGAAAATACCAAGGAATTCTTATCTAAAATCACCTACTTTGTGTTAGCCGAATCTTTAGGTGGTGTTGAAAGCATGGTCAATCACTCTGCAACGATGTCCCATGCTTCAATGACAAAAGAAGAGAGAGAAAGTATTCACGTTTACGACACAACATTACGTTTATCTGTTGGTATCGAAGATATTACAGACTTATTAAGTGACCTTGAAAAAGCATTATCTTAATTTAATAAAAATAATAAAATTATTAAAGAGAATACAGAATGGCTGATTACGGAATTTGGACTATTGTGACTCCACTTGTCACAATACTTTTAGCTATATTTACACGACAAGTTATTTTGTCATTGTTATTAGGGATCTTTGTAGGATTTACGGTTATTAATGACCATAATATTCTACGTGGTGTTAATGGTACTCTCGACGGTATTATTACAACCTTTGCTTCTCCTGGAAATACTAAAACCATTCTCTTTATGGTGCTTATTGGCGGTATTATGCGCCTTTCCGTTGTTACGGGCGGAGTAAGATCGCTTGTTCGCTTATTAACCAATAAAACCCGGCTAATTAAAAATAGAAAAGCCGTGCAATTAATGGCGATGATTATTACTTCATTAATCTTCATTGAAAGTTCTATTAACCAATTAATTGCTGGTACATCCACAAAATCATTAGCGAAAAAATACGGTGTATCACCTGAAAAAATGTCATATATCGTACAAACTTCCTGTGTTTCAGTCTGTTCTTCCGCCATGATAAATGGGTGGGGAGCGGCGATGATGGGTGTTATTGGGGTGCAAATTTCGAAAGGTTTTATTACTGGTGAACCTTTTGAAATTCTTGCAAGCTCCATGGTATTTAATGTAATGGCTTGGTTCTCTTTAATTTCAGTGCTTTTTTACATCCTCTCTAATTACTCTTGGGGACCGATGAAAAAAGCAGAATTACGTGCGCAAGAAGAGACCTTAACTATCTTAGCGACAGAAAATGAAGAGCCTGACAGTGATGATATTATCGACCATCCAAACTGCCATACGTCGCTCAATTTTTTCATCCCTATTTTATCGACCGTATTAATGGTGCCTGTTGCACTTTACATCACTGGTGATGGTGATTTCAGTAAAGGAAGCGGTTCTACATCGGTTTATTGGGGCGTGATGTTTGGTACCTTAGTATCCTTCGTTTGGTTCTTGGCTCGTCGTATTCTAACCATTGAGACTTTCTTTAAAGAGTTGTATATCGGCTATGCCAGTATGGTTAAAATTAGCTCGGTGATGATCCTTGCCTTCTTAATGGGTACCGTCTCCTCAGATCTAAATACAGGTGCCTATATCGCATCTGTCACTTCTGGCGTTATTTCACCTGCATTCTCTATCGGCTTTATCTTTATTATTAGTGCAATTATGTCACTTGCAACAGGCACATCATGGGGAACCTTTGCCATTATGATCCCAATTGGTGTTCAGTTAGGAATTTCTGTTGGCATGCCTATTGAATATATGATTGGTGCAGCGATTGCAGGTTCAATTTATGGCGATATGACATCCCCAATATCAAGTGATGCTATTGTCGCGTCGATGGCGACAGATTGTGACCATATTGAACATATTCGGACTCAAATGCCTTATGCAACTGTTACTGCTGTATTTGCATTAGCGGTTTATCTATATCTTGGCTTCAGCTATTAACAGGTAGATGAGAATATTATGAATTTAAAAGATAAATTATCTTCGATTGCTCGAATTGACTTACTGAGATCAGCGACACCATTACATAAACTAGCTAATTTATCCGAATATCTAGGTCGTGATATTTATATTAAACGAGATGATATGACCCCCCTCGCCATGGGGGGCAATAAATTACGTAAATTAGAATATTTATTTGCTGATGCATTACAAAAGAAAGCAAAAATCATTGTCACCGCGGGTGCTATTCAATCAAATCATGTTCGCCAAACAGCGGCAATTGCTGCGATGTACGGGTTGAAATGTGTCGCTTTATTAGAGAATCCATTGCAGAGTAATAATCCACTTTTTCTAAAAAATGGAAATAAATTACTCACTGATTTATTTAATACACAATGCTACTTTTGTGATGAACTCACAGACCCTAATGCACAAATGCAGGAGCTCATTAAAGCGCATCATTTGCAAGATGCCTATATTGTTCCTGTTGGAGGCTCAAATGCTTTAGGTTCACTAGGTTATGTCAATTGTGCACTTGAAATAGCACACCAAAAACCCGCTGATATTGATTTTGCTGCTGTTATCGTTGCTTCTGGCAGCGCAGGCACTCACGCAGGATTAGCTATCGGGTTGCAAGCTGTTCTGCCTGATACCCCCGTTATTGGTGTAACAGTCTCTCGATTTAAAGAAGATCAACAACCTAAAGTTGAAAAACTACAGCAAGAAATTAGCGAATTACTTAATATAAATTCTCTACCTAATGTTTTACTGTGGGATGACTATTTTTTACCTTCTTATGGAATGCCTAATAATAAAGGGCAACAAGCCATTGAGCTATTAGCGCAAAAAGAAGGCATCTTACTTGATCCTGTTTATACCGGTAAAGCAATGGCAGGATTAATTGAACATATAATAAAAGACAAAGTAAGCGGTAATAAACCATTACTCTTTATTCATACTGGTGGTTCACCAGCACTTTTCGCTTATTCTGAAATCGATGTAGCATATATTTCATAATCTTATTTGATGTAATTAATATGAAAATAAATACCAAAGTTATTCATGGATATCCGATGACGGATAAATACACCGGAAGCTCTTCGATTCCTATTTATCAATCATCCACTTATTCACAAACAAATATTGAAGAGAAATATAAATATATCTATTCTCGTTTTTCTAATCCATCAAGAGATTCATTAAGCGATGCTATTTGCGCTATTGAAAATGCCCAATATGCTGAAATGTTCTCTTCTGGAATGGCGGCAATTAGTGCAATTTTATTAAATTTTAGCCAAGGTGATCATATTGTCGCCTGTAAAAGTATTTATGGCGGCTCATTTCAATTAATGACGGAATTTTTACCTCGTTATGGTATTTCAGTTTCTTTTGTTGATGCCACTGATCCACTCAATTATGCGAATGCGATTAATGAGCATACCAAGGCTTTTTATATTGAAACGCCATCAAATCCGACACTGCAAATCACCGATTTAAAATCAGTTATTTCGATAGCCAAGAAAAATAACCTAATCACAATTTGTGATAATACTTTTATGACACCCTTGCTATCTGATGTCTTGTCGTTAGGTATCGATTTTTCTATTAATAGTGCGACAAAGTTCATTAATGGTCATAGTGACGTTATTTTAGGTACGGTAGCAACAAATAATGAACGCTATGCAGAGATGTTACATAAATCGGCTGTAGCGATTGGTAGTATTGCCGCGCCGTTTGATAGCTGGCTGACGATGCGTGGCTTAAAATCGATGGCAATGCGCGTTGAACGCTCTAGTGAAAATGCACAAAAGCTGGCAGAGCACCTAGAAAAACACAGTAAAGTGAAACACGTTTTCTATCCGGGATTAACCTCTCATCCGAATCATCAAATTCATATGAGCCAATCTAAAAATGGCGGAATGGTTGTTTCCTTTGATTTAGATAATTATGACAATGTAAAAACATTTTTAGATGCTGTTCGTATCCCACTCGTTGCCGTTAGTTTAGGTGGTATTGAATCGATTATCTCTTATCCAAGAATTATGTCTCACGCATGTCTATCAGAAGAAGAGCGTTTAGTTCAGGGTGTTACTGAAGGATTATTACGCTTTTCAGTAGGTTGTGAAGATATTGATGACATCATTGTCGATATTGATAATGCACTTGCACAGATAAAATAAAGATATAGTTAAATTAAGTTATAAAAAAGACCCGCATATATTATGGCGGGTCTTTTTTTATTCTAGGTTTATTAAATGATTAACCAGCGATAGCTAATCCAACAGTCATATGCAGACCGTAGAAAATACCTCGACCAATCAACTCACCAAATAAAATAAACACGAGTGATAAGATTAAAGTAAATACCGATGGATTACGGATTTTCACTAAAGGATAAATCCAGCACGCCAAACCCAATGATAAACAGACCGTACGCCATCCCATTAGCGATGCGTAGTCAGGTACAAGGTTTGATGCTTTTTGAATAGCGCTTTCTATCGAACCTAAATCAAATCCTTGCGCGGTAACTAGAATAACGCTGGCTATCGTAGCAACAACACTTATTAAGACAAAATAGCGAACTTTATAAGCATCAAATCCCGCTATTCTAAGAAGTAGCGTCGCTAAAATAGGACCGGCAATAAAGCTCGTCAAAATAAACTGTAAGCTACCATAATGGTTGAACCAAGTTGGTACAGTGTCAATTTGATAAACCCGCGAAATAGCATAGACAAATACCACCGCAGAAATCATAGTAACAACGAGCCATACACGACCTAGGCTTTGTGGCATTTTCTTTAAAAGCGAAAGCAGCCAATACAGACCGCCTAACGCAAAGAATGTAGAACCACTGACAATTTCATTACTTAATGCGGAAGATCCAAAACGTAACATAGAATTAAATGCACGTAATGGCGATCCCATATGTAACATTGACAATAAGAAGCCTAATCCCATTAAAGCCCATAAACCAAACATACTTATTACAATATTTCTATGCTGAGACTCTGCCGATTTCATCAGTAAAATAGATGCCATTAAAATAAAAGCACCTGCAACACTTTGACCGATCACAGTGAAAAATATTAATGGATATTCATGTAAGCCTGCGCCCATTTTAAACTTCCTCTGGATTAGCTAAAAAACCCGTAGTATCACCAACAGGACGGCAATTAGCGTTAAGGTTTAAGACAATATTAGGTTTGGTATAGTGAGCCGCAGGCAATGGGGCAATTTCATCAATTGTGCCATATTTTGCACGTAACTCTTCTATAGGACCAAAATCGAGTGCGCGTAATGGGCATGATTCAACACAAATTGGCTTCTTGCCTTGCGCAACACGCTCATAGCAACCATCGCATTTCGTCATATGACCTTTTACTGCATCAAATTGTGGCGCACTATAAGGACATGCCATATGGCAGTAACGACACCCAATACAAATTTCTTCATTAACAACAACAAAACCGTCTTCACGCTTATGCATTGCGCCACTTGGGCACACTTTTACACAGGCAGGATCATCGCAGTGGTTACATGAGATGGAGAGATAATAAGAGAATACATTTTGTTGCCATGCACCATCTTGTTCAGTCCAATCACCACCGGAATATTCATAAATTCGACGAAAATGCACATCTGTTGATAAATTTTTAAAGTCTTTACAGGCAAGCTCACACGTTTTACACCCTGTACAACGTTGAGTATCAATATAAAAACCATATTGTTGTGACATGATGCGTTCCTTATAGTTTTATAATTTCAACTAAATTAGTATGTTGTGGATTGCCTTTTGCTAATGGTGAAGGTCGTTGTGTGGTTAGCACATTGATACAACCACCTTGGTCAATTTTTTCACCAAACATATTGGCATCGAGCCACGCACCTTGTCCCATTGCTGTCACACCGGGCATAATTCTAGGCGTTACCTTTGCAGGAATATGCACTTCGCCACGGCCATTAAAAACTTTCACCATATCACCTTGCTTTATGCCACGGGCTTTGGCATCAATTGGATTGATCCAAATTTCTTGGCGACAAGCTTGTTTTAAGAGATCGATATTGCCGTAACTAGAGTGAGTTCTTGCTTTATAGTGAAAACCGGTCATTTGCAGTGGATATTTATCGCGTAATTTATCGCGATATCCCTCAAAACCTTCAGCATAAATAGGGAGTGGATCAATCACATCATCGGCTTCTAGCTGCCAATTTTGTGCAATTTCAGCTAAACGCTCAGAGTAGATCTCAATTTTGCCAGACGGTGTATTAAGTGGGTGATTAAGAGGATCCTCACGAAATGCATTAAAACCAATCACATGTTCTTCAGGACATTTGTGTTTAAAAATACCTACTTTTTTCATTTCTTCATAGGTAGGCATATCAGGAAAGCGTTCACGGCTTTTATCGCAGAGATATTTTACCCATTCATGCTGAGTTCTACCTTCAGTAAATTTCTGCTCAACATCAGGTCCTAAGCGTTTGGCGATTTCAGATAAAATTTCATAGATAGGTTTACGTTCAAATTTCGCACTTGTCGCTGGCTGTCCTAAAATCATATAGGACATATTTCCTGCCGACTCACTAGGAATGAGATCTTCTTGCTCTGTTGGCATTAAATCGGGTAGCAAAATGTCGCAATATTTGGCTGACGATGTCATAAAGTGATCAATGCCGACAATCATTTCACATTTACTGTCGTCTTGTAAGATTTCATGAGTACGCGCTATTTCACTATGTTGATTAATCAATGTGTTACTTGCATAGCACCATAAAAATTTAATTGGAACATCTAGCTTATCTTTGCCTTTGATGCCGTCACGAGTAGCTGTCATTTCAGTACCGCGCTCAATAGCATCAGTCCATGTAAAAACAGAAATTTGCGTTTTCACTGGATTATCTAACATCGGAAACCATTCAACACCAGAATCGTAAGTTCCTTCTCGACATCCAGTATTTCCGCCACTAATACCTACGTTACCCGTAATAATGGCTAACATCGCAATAGCGCGCACCGTTTGCTCACCATTTGCATGACGTTGAGGTCCCCAGCCTTGCACGATATAAGCAGGTTTAGCTTGTCCTATTTCTCTCGCTAATTTGATTATTTTATCGACAGGAATGCCAGTGATTTTAGATGCCCATTGGGGTGTTTTGGCTATGCCATCTGCACCGTCGCCAAGTATATACGCTTTATAATGACCATTTTTAGGGGCTGAAGCAGGTAATGTTTTTTCGTCATAACCAATGCAATATTTATCTACAAAAGCGCTATCAACCATATCCTCAGTAATAATAACGTAAGCCAGCGCTGCAGCTAATGCCCCGTCAGTTCCTGGACGAATAGGAAGCCATTCATCTTCGCGCCCTGCCGCAGTATCGTTATAGCGCGGATCGATTATTATCATACGAGCATTAGAACGCTCTCGTGCTTGCTCGACATAGTAAGTGACGCCACCACCACTCATACGAGTTTCAGCAGGATTATTACCAAACATAACAACTAGTTTTGTATTAGCTATATCGTCTGGGCTATTAGCTTCTTGTGAACCATATAGATAATTCATACCAGCGCGAATTTGTGCTGTGCTATAACTGCCGTAACGACTGAGAAAACCACCGCATGAATTCATTAAACGATAAGGGACATTTGAATTGGTAATATTACCGCCATCAACACCTGTTCCATACAAAACATGCACAGCTTCATTACCATAGTTTTTTAAAACATCCCCTAAACTATTGCTAATGGTATCAAATGCTTCTTCCCATGAAATACGTTCAAACTTACCTTCACCGCGTTTGCCCACTCGTTTCATTGGGTATTTTAATCTATCTGGATGATTCATTCGGCGGCGAATAGAACGTCCTCGCAAGCAAGCTCGAACTTGGTGATTACCATATTCATCGTTACCCGTATTATCTGATTCAACCCAATACACTTCATCATCACGAACATGTAAACGAAGTAAACAACGACTACCACAGTTTACAGTACATGAACTCCAAACAACTTTTTCTTCTAATACTGGCGATGTTGATGTTGTTTTATCGATTGCTTTTGCACTAAATGGAAGTGTCAGATTTCCTACTGCAGCAAATAACCCACCAGCGACACTGGATTTAACGACATTACGCCTAGAAATAGAATGTTCTAATAATTTATTTTTTGTATTCATATACATTACCCTCAGCTCTCCTATTAAATATAGGATCTTCGATAATGATATTATCATTAGGTTTATTTATTAAAAATTGAGTAATATCAATTAGATAGGACTAATTACCACAAAACGAAAAATCAACATCTTATTAACAATAAATATATTAAGGAAACGTAATCAATTGATTATTAAATAGAAAAAATAGAAACCATTATATTATTATTTACATAGCGATATTTTAAATATTAATTAAATGTTTAGTTACCGTTTCAAAAAAAATATTATCCTCTAGAGAGTTTAATATCTATATTCAATGAAAATTTTTTTCTAAATAGAATAGGAAAAAGAATATATTTTCCCTTATTAGTTTATATATTCTTTAAAGAAGACAATTCACTTATTTATAATTTTACAGTAATGATAAATTTATTTTTATATAACTAGAATTAAATCTTTTTACCCTATTTTCATCTTGTTAATTTCAAAGAAATAGTATAAGAATTACTCAATTCTAATTTTAGAGATATCAATTCTTATCGCCTTTACCTAGAGAAAAATGAAAATATCAGGTTATTAAACCTTTTCTTTTTTATACAGAACTTATCTATACAATAAACAATATTTTGGTTTATCAGGGAATTACAATGACTGTCTTACAACGAAAAAAATGTGACAGATTGTCCTTACTATTATTTTAGTAAGCATAAACTTACGCCCTTTTTTAACAGAACCAGGATCTGTTATTGACGAGATTATTCCCTTGTTTTTACATTGGCAGTTGTTGACCAAGTAGAAAAAGGCGAACTCACCGATAAATAAGTACAATATCAATATGGCATACAAGATCGTTCTACCGTTTTGACCTTCATCATAACAGATGGTTATGACTGTTATCAAAATGCACTGTCGGAAAGAATCAATACAGATTTATAACGAAAGACGGCCACACTTATCATTAAACTATAGAATGCCCGATGAGTTTCCCCGAGCGTTCTATGTCTGAAAAGTTGTCAACCTATATCAGGACGAGTCATTATTTTTCACTCTTTCTCTATAACATTAATAGATATGTTACTAAATATGGTAACGTGGTTATATGTTACCAAATATGGTAACATTATACTCTTTTCACAAAATATAAGAGCAAGCTGATGAATAAAAACATAGTAAGTGTGATTACAGGCGACATTATAGATTCTAGAAATATCACACCTGAAAACTATGATGCCATGCTCTATACCTTGGAGCAGACCGTTCAATTACTCTCAGAGCAATTACCGCTTAAATATGACAGATATCGCGGTGACTCTTTCCAGCTCGTTTGCTTACAGGCTTGTGATGCCATCAAAGTCGCTATTGTCATTCAATTAGCATTGAAAACGTCAACACTAGAAATTAGTGCTCGCCAAAGTATTGGTATTGGTAAAATTAATTCATTACGGAATGATGTTAGAACATCAATGGGCGAGGCCTTTATTTTATCGGGTGAAGGATTAGATAAAATAAAAGGCGAAATTTTGACAATATCAGTATCAGATAAAGAGTTTCAGCAAAATATTACTTTAGTTACCAAGTATTTAAATATACAACTTAAAGAAATCACTCGAGCACAAGCACAAGTTTTACTCAAATATATGGTGAATGAAGATAAATCTCATTATGCTATTGCTAATGAATTAAAAAAATCGAGAAGTAATATTACGCGATTATTAAATGCTAGCCACTACCAATTAATAGATGAATATATTCAATACTTTAATTATTTAATTAACAAGGCTTATTGATATGTATAATTTCACACTTCTGATTTCTCTTTATATTGCTCATATTATTTTTGATTTTTATTTGCAACCTAAAAGCTGGATAGAAGCGCGAAATACTCTACATTACAAATCTAAAGAGCTTTACTTACACTCACTACTGCAAGGTGGAATAACCTTTATTATTCTAGTTTTAATGACTGAGATAAGTTTCAGTTTTATTTTCATTTACAGTTTAGTTGTATTAATAACACATTATCTTTTTGATCTTGGCAAATCCTATACTAATAATTCTTTAAAATGGTTTGTTACTGATCAAGCTCTCCATTTTTTTGTTCTCACCATCTTATGGATAGGGCTTATTGATCAAAATACGCAAATACTCCATGATCTTAGCTTTAAAAGTATTAACTATAAATACATGGTCGTTATTCTGGCTTACGCAATTATTTTAAAGCCTATTTCTATTCTTATTTATATGTTACTAAAAAAATGGACACCCGTTGCAGAAGAGGGCTCAACACTCGTCTTTGCAGGCAAATCTATTGGCTATTTAGAAAGAACCCTAATTTTAACTTTCATTCTTTTAAACCAGTTTGCAGCCATTGGTTTTCTATTGGCGGCTAAATCAATATTTAGATTTGGTGAATTACAAAATGACCAAGATAAAAAGCTAACAGAATATGTTATGTTAGGCACACTCATTAGCTTTAGCATATCAATCTTCATTGGACTTACTACTGCTTATTTTGTGACTCAACTCCCTATAGGTAAATAACCTATCAATATCCTGAAATAAACGTAATCTTTTTTGGTGGAAACCCCTCAGGAAATGAGCTGCAATGTATTCGTTTTGATAAAATACCCTCTAAAAACCCTGTCAGATTTTCTGCTATAAATTCTACCTCTGATGATCGTGATGGGATAATGGCTATTGTCCAAAGATCGCTATTTTCTGATGAAACCACCCAAAAAAGAGTGTCCCCATTTTCAGTAATACCAATGGGTAAAAACCCATTATGTTTTGGATAAAGAACAAAAGTATAGTCATCAGGATCATCATTAATTAATGACTGAAAATCTTTAATGAGCCACTCTTTTTGTTGAAAAAAATTAATGTACTCATTTTCACTAAAGGGGTTAAATAACGTTATAAAATTAGCTATCAGACCTGAGCCATATTGTGTAATTAACGCGATATAGTCTTGTGGAAAAGTATATTTATTATCAATTAGTGGCCATCTCTCTTCTTTTCCATATTGATGCATTGTAGAGGGAATAGGTAATTGTTGATTTAATGCCGTTAACATCACTTTCTCACTTATTTGAATTCTATTACGCCATGTAAGTTATGGTATTTTAGAGTGAGTATCACTTTTATCATAACCAGGCTACTGTTTATTAGTTTATTACCCCTGTAAGCATGCCCACATTAAAAAGAATATAAACCATGACCACGCCATTACATACTATTACCTTTATTGATAGCGCTTATCCTAAACCTCATAGCATTAAAGAATTTGTCTGGTCTGGTCGATTAGATAAAAATGGACAACTTTGGTTTGATCTTCACCTTAAAAGTGCTGACTATTATTTAAGCGAGGGCGAAGATTATTGTGCAGATAGGGATGAAGATGACTCAGATGATGAGCAAGAATATACCAGTATTGCTCACTGGCAAGATCAGATTGTCTGGGACAATTATCACTGTTGCACACTCTCTTCCACTTATTGGTCTGACGATCAAGGTATTTTGCTGAGTACTGGCAAAGCCCCTTTTGATTTCGATCGTTTTATCTCTCACCAATTTAACGTTGATCATGCACCTCAAATCAACAGCGATGCAGATGAGGACGAAGAAAGAGCAGAAGTTCCAGCTTTTAGTATTTATCTTTTAGGGCATGATGAATGCAAAAATCACCAAATTCATTTTCAACGTCAAAAAGATAATACTTATAATATTGATTGGTCTGGTAAAATAGCGCTTTTTCACGCGGGATTTGATGAATTTATCCATCAATTTAACGCAAAACTTGAAAATATCCCTTTTGATGGATTTTATTTTCCTAAATCGTGGGATTTAGATAAAGCAACCACTGAATTTAAAAAGGTACTTTCTCATTTCGAGCATTATAAGTTCACATTAATTAACCCTAAAAGCCCGATCAAACAGTGGAAACTTAAATATAAGGCTTAAATAGAACAGTTATTCACCAAAACAGTCGATAATAATAAGATTATTCTCCAAACAATATTCTCTGGAGATAATATCTGCCATTTGTTTATACAGACTTTGTCTATACAATAAACAATATTTGGGTTTATCAAGGAATTACAATGACTGCCTTACCGAGAAAAAAAATGTGGCAGATTGTTCTGACAATTGTCTTAGTTGGTATAAACTTGCGCCCTTTTTTAACCGGACCGGGTCCGGTTATTGACGATATTATTGCTTCAACTGGCATGAGTTATAGCCAAGTCTCATTACTTACCTTATTACCCATGATCTTAATGGGTGTTGGTGCACTTATCGTTCCGTTTTTACAACCTTATATTCAAGCCCGTAAAGGGCTACAAATAGCAATGCTGATGCTGTTGTTGGGCTCTTTTTTGCGTGCTTTTGTTTCTGATGGTAATCAACTGCTTTTTACAGCTCTATTTTGTGGTTTAAGTGTGGCTTATATTCAAGCAATATTTCCTGGGATTATCAAAGCTTGGTTTGGTAACCGAACTCCTATTATGATGGGGCTTTATTCTGCCATGTTAATGGGTGGTGGTGCATTAGGTGCTCAGCTATCTCCTGTTCTTACTGCGCCTGATGGCAATTGGCAAAGTGCTTTGGCGTGGTTCGCATTACCTGCAAGTTTGGCATTTATCGCGATTACCGTTTCAATTAAAAAAAGTGCATCTCAAATCAATAAGGTGCCACTTAACACGCTTATCTGGCGACCAAGAACCGGGTTACTTATTTTAGGTTTTGGCTTTGTTAACGCGGGCTATGCATCCGTTATTACTTGGTTAGCACCGTTTTATCAATCATTAGGAATGCCTAGTGCACAAAGCGGCTCGTTGGTGGCGATCCTTTCACTTTTTCAAGCCTCTGCTGCACTCATCATCCCATTTTTGGCAGCAAAAAATCATGACCGACGCTTCTGGTTATTATTAACATTAGCAAGTCAAATGATTGGCTTTTTAGCCATTATGATTATGCCGATGAGTGCCCCTTATTTATGGAGTATCTTTTTAGGCTGTGGCTTAGGAGGATGTTTTGCCGTAATGATGATAGTGGCACTAGACCATATTCCACATCCTGCTCAAGCGGGTGCATTATCAGCATTAATGCAAGGTGGTGGTTTTATTATCGCCGCTTTTGGTCCTTTAATTGCCGTTTGGTTACGTCAATCCGATGGAAGTTTTACTTATGCATGGGCATTTCATGCCATTTTAGTTGTATTAACGATGGGGCTATTTTCACGATTAAATCCCAATGATTACGCTAAAGCTTATCCTGCAAATCATATTAATGTTGGTCAATAAAATAAAATCAGCGCCTACGCTAAGTTAATACATACCGCGTAAGGCGCTAATTTCTATTCTTATTGCAGATTAATCACTAAGATAATTAAGCGATAATATGCGTACCCGTTTCACCACGTAATGCCATCGCTAATTTTTCAGGTGTGGTGATAATCACTCGTTTTCCACCCGCGGCTAAAAACGATAAGCTGGCTTCAATTTTTGGCAACATACTTCCCGCAGGGAAATGCCCTTCTTGCATATAACGAGTCATTTCAGCAACCGTGGTTTCACCTAATGCTTGTTGCTCAGGTTTACCAAAATGAATACAGACTTTCTCGACACCCGTGGTGATAATAAGAATATCTGCATGTAATTCTTTTGCTAATAGTGTTGATGAAAGGTCTTTATCAATAACCGCATCTACACTGTGATAGCTTCCATCTGCATGTTTAATAACGGGAATACCACCACCACCGACAGCAATCACCACATAACCGTTGTCTGATAATGCACGAATAGCGCCAGACTCAACAACATGCTGAGGAATAGGAGACGCAACAACGCGGCGATATCCACGCCCCGAATCTTCAACAAAGTGCCAACTAGGATTTTCTTGTTTTAATTGCCCAGCCTCTTGTTGTGAAAAGAAGGCACCTATCGGTTTGGTCGGTGATAAGAAATTAGTATCTGCTTTATCAACTTCAACTTGGGTAATAATAGTAACGGCTTGCTTACCTTGTTGATGGCGTAATTTATTGGTTAGTGCTTGTTGAATAAGATAACCAATTCCACCTTGAGTATCTGCAACACAGTTAGCTAATGGAGTAAGAGGTAACCCTTCTTGCACATGTGCGATTTCAGCGCGACGTAAATCCAATCCTACTTGGGGACCATTGCCATGAGTTAGAACGATATTATAGCCATCAGCAATCATATCACTGATATGCGTAGCAACTTCTTGTACGGCCTGTTCTTGGTGAGAAATAGACTGGCTAGCATTGTCTTTAATAATACTGTTACCACCAATGGCAACAACAACGAGTTCTTTCATATTTCACTCTCAATTATATTATTGGCAATTAAAGTAGAAATAACGCACCTCTACTCTTAGAGGTTGGGTTAATAAGGTCGCCATATTCGCTAACCATTTTCCCCATTTTTATTTTTAATGAGATAAATATTATCGTGTTGAACAATATCTATTCATTAATTGCGCAGGATAATAGCAGAGAATGTAAAGAAAACATCTATTACTCAACGTTTCTCTTATTTAATTTCTGTAAATAGAATACGGAAGGAAGAGGATGAAAGACGTCATCAAACACATCAATAACGCCTTATTCAATACAAGTAAGAGGGATAGTTAGTACTTTTTCATTTTGCTATTTGATAAACCGCCGGTTGATAAACATCAGGCATATCAGTAATTAACATATCAACGCCCCACTGCTCAAAATGTGCGACTTTTTCAGGATCATTAGGGGTGTAGCAATAGATCTCATAGCCATGTTGCTTCAACATTTGCGCTTGTTGTTGAGTTAAAAATTGATAATTACAGTGCACACTAAACGCATCAATTGATTTTAATGTCGCCAGTGCATCAGCCTCGTCAGGGATCTCATCCCATAACTGACCGCGACGAATAGACGGTAAATATCGTTTCATCACCACTAATGCATGGGTATCAAAAGATGAAAAAAGAATTTGATTATCAGGAATATCCGCACTTTTTATCATATCGGATACGGCTAAACATAAGCGCTCAACATCATCGTCAGGCCATGTTTTTAGCTCAATATTAAGCTTAGTGCCTGAACGTTTAATCAGTTGTAACCCTTGTCTTAATGACGGTATTTTCTCACCTTGATAAAGCGAACTAAACCAACTACCTGCATCAAGTCGATGCAAATCATCTAATGTATGAAAACGAACGGCACCTTGCCCATTCGTGCAGCGGTTTACGGTTTTATCATGAATAAGCACAGGTACATAATCTGCGGTTAATTGCACATCAGTTTCAATCCATTCACAACCAAAATCGATTGCCATTTTAAAAGCAGCTAATGTGTTTTCAGGTGCTTTTCCAGAAAAACCTCGGTGAGCAGCTATTTTCATTTCTATCTCCTTTTTTATTCACGTCACCATCATGACAACCATTTATGACACTAATTTGACAATCACACCATCAATATATCTTCATTTAAATGTCACCTCTTTGTCATAAATAACACTTAGGGTAATTCCAACAAAAATGATTAAACATTTAACTTTCGATTAAAAAGGAAATACAGCATGTCGATAAAATCGCTGACAGGTCTTGCTGTTGCAATGGCATTATTTACCTCGCCAACCTATGCAAAAACAGAAATTGAGTGGTGGCATGCCATGGGCGGTGCATTAGGTCAGAAAGTGAATCAAATCGCTGCCGATTTTAATGCTAGCCAATCTGATTATGTTATCAAGCCTGTCTATAAAGGTACTTATGCTGAAACCATGACCAGTGCGGTTGCTTCATTTCGCGCCAAAAACCAACCTGCTATTGTGCAAGTTTTTGAAGTGGGTACAGCAAGTATGATGGGCGCTAAAAAAGCGGTTTTTCCGGTTTATCAGTTAATGGAAAAAACCAAAGAACCGTTTGATCCTAATAGTTATTTATCCACCGTAACGGGCTATTACACCACCAGCGATGGAAAAATGATGTCACTGCCGTTTAACAGTTCTACTCCGGTACTTTATTACAATAAAGCACTCTTTAAACAAGCGGGGATTGAACAACCACCAACAACATGGAAAGAGATGGAAGCGGTTGCTAAAAAGCTACTCGATTCTGGTGTGAAATGCGGTTTTACCACTACATGGCAATCTTGGACTCAAATCGAAAACTTTGGTGCTCGCAATAATTTACCTATTGCGACTAAAAATAATGGCTTCGATGGCACTGATGCCACATTCCTCTTTAATAAAACCCCTTTTGTAAACCATATTCAGCAAATGGCGGATTGGTCTAAATCAGGCATATTTAAATATGGTGGTCGCCAATCTGATGCGATGCCGCTGTTTTATACCCAAGAGTGCGCCATGGTTATGGAGTCTTCCGCAGGCTTTGCTGGTATTAAAGAGAATATGAAAGGAATTGAGATTGGTGTCAGTCAATTACCTTACGACGATACTCTGGTTAAAAAGCCTAACAATACCATTATTGGTGGTGCATCTTTATGGGTAATGTCTGGTCGTCCTGATGCAGAATATCAAGGCGTTGCTAAGTTTTTCACCTATCTCTCCAGCCCAAAAGTGCAAGCGGATTGGCACCAAGCCACAGGCTATTTACCTGTTACTAAAGCCGCTTATGCATTAACTCAGCAACAAGGCTTTTATCAACAGAACCCGGGGACTGAAACCGCTATTTTGCAGATGACGTCTTCAGAACCAACGGAAAATTCTAAGGGATTACGCTTTGGTAACTTCTTACAAACTCGTGAAATCCTTGATGAAGAATTAGAAAAAGTGTGGTCAGGAAAACAGAGTGCTCAAACTGCATTAGATAACGCAGTAACTCGTGGAAATGAGCAATTACGTCGATTTGAACGCACTCAATAGTTATTTATCTTTAGGCGAGCCTTTGGGCTCGCTGATTATTTTTAGATTTATTGGATAATTTATGGCTTCTCAATCTATCCACTTCAAACAAAAATGGTTACCTGCGGCACTTATTTTCCCTCAACTGGCGATCACCTTAATCTTCTTTATTTTGCCTGCTGGGCAAGCACTTTTTCAATCATTTCAATTGGAAGATGCTTTTGGTCTGAGTCGCGAATTTGTTGGATTTGAAAACTTTCAGCGTCTTTTTAGCAATTCTTATTACTTTGATAGCTTAATCACTACGTTAATTTTCAGTACCGGTGTGGTGTTTTTATCTCTATTTTCTGCCCTTATTCTTGCGGGCATTGCCGAGCAAATTTTGCGAGGTAAACTTTTTTATCGCACCATTTTAATTGCACCCTATGCCATAGCCCCTGTTATTGCCGGATTTCTTTGGCTATTTATGCTGGATCCTACCATTGGTGTACTAAGCCAATTATTAAAGAAAATAGGGATTAATTGGGATCCGGTTCTTAATACTCATCATGCAATGTGGATGGTAATTTTAACCGCAACGTGGAAACAGGTGAGCTATAACTTTTTATTCTTTCTTGCCGCATTACAATCTGTACCAAAATCACTGTTAGAAGCTGCTGCAATTGATGGTAGCGGTCCTATTAAGCGATTTATCACTATTAGCTTTCCGCTGATTTCACCCACAACCTTTTTCCTGTTAGTGGTAAATTTTGCTTACGCCTTTTTTGATACTTTTGCCATTATTCATGCCATGACACAAGGTGGTCCCGGAAGTAGCACCTCAACCTTAGTTTATAAGGTCTATAACGATGGGTTTGTCGGATTGGATTTAGGCTCTTCGGCAGCGCAATCTGTTATTTTGATGCTTATTGTTGCGGTACTAACAATAATTCAATTTCGCTATATCGAGAAAAAGGTGGCTTACTAATGGTTGAGCGCAGACCTTTATTTTACTTATTTTGCCACGTTATTTTAATTGCTGGCATTCTCTCTGTAGCATTCCCAATATGGATTGCTTTAGTTGCGACAACACACACTAATACTGAATTTGCTACAGGTTCTCCTATTTGGTTTGGTTCTCAAGGGTTTACTATCTTTAAACAGATTTTATCTCAGGCAGGTACAACACAAAATAGCGCAATATCCATTAATAGTATGTTGCTAAATTCTTTGGTAATGGCATTAATCATCACCATCGGAAAATTAACAATTTCTATTTTATCGGCATATGCCGTCGTTTTCTTTCGCTTTCCGGGTCGAATTCTCGCATTTTGGACTATCTTTTTTACCTTAATGCTACCGGTTGAAGTGCGCATTATGCCAACGTTTGAAGTGGTTACTAACCTCAATATGCTCAACTCTTATTCAGGTTTAACGATCCCTCTTATTGCAAGTGCAACGGCGACGTTCTTGTTTCGCCAGTTTTTTCTCACCATCACACCTGAATTAATTGAGGCTGCAAAAATTGATGGTGCCGGACCAATTAAATTCTTTTTCACTATCTTATTACCACTCTCACGCACCAATATTGCCGCCCTTTTTGTTATTACATTTATTTATGGCTGGAACCAATATCTCTGGCCATTACTGATAACCACAGACACAAGTTACTACACCATTGTGATGGGGATTAAACAGATGGTTGCAGTTTCTGATGGCGTCATTGAGTGGAATAAAATCATGGCAACCACCTTAATTGCGATGTTGCCACCAGTATTGATTGTCATTTTGATGCAAAGAGCCTTTGTAAAAGGCTTTATTGATACGGAGAAATAATATGACCACCGTGACACTTACTGATTTAGAAAAACGTTATCCCAATGGGCATCAAGCCATTTCAAGTTTAAGTCTTTCTATTGAACAAGGAGAGATGGTGGTTTTAGTCGGTCCTAGTGGATGTGGTAAATCAACACTATTACGCATGATTGCAGGGTTAGAAACCATAACCCAAGGTGATTTATTGATTGATAATCTGCGTGTTAATGAACATGAGCCAAGTGAGCGCGATATCGCCATGGTATTTCAGAACTATGCGCTCTATCCTCATATGTCGGTATATAACAATATGGCTTATGGCTTACGAAATCGTAAAACACCAAAAGCAAAAATTGAACAGTTGGTTAATAATGCGGCTGAAATGCTAGAAATCAGCCATCTATTAGAAAGAAAACCCAAAGAGCTTTCAGGTGGACAACGCCAACGCGTTGCAATGGGACGGGCTATTGTACGTAAACCCAAAGTGTTTCTTTTTGATGAGCCTTTATCAAATCTAGATGCAAAGTTACGGGTACAAATGCGTCTTGAGATAAAAAAATTACAGCGAAAACTCTCCACAACATCGATTTATGTTACTCATGACCAAGTTGAAGCCATGACATTAGCTGATAAATTAGTCGTTCTTAATCAGGGGCATATTGAGCAAGTTGGTACACCAATGGATATTTACCACACACCTGCATCTGTATTTGTAGCGACTTTTATGGGCTCACCTGCAATGAATATTTTAGAAACACCCATTAACCATGGTGTTATTGAAATTGCAGATGGCTTTATTGCCATGTCGCCTCAAAATTGGCATTACCCTACCGTCAAATTAGGATTACGCCCTGAGCATTTAATTATTGATAATCAACACCCTATTTTCCATGCTGAGGTAGATTTTATCGAAGCATTAGGTGCTGATGTGTTAATTTACGCCACAACATACGCTCAACAGCAAACCATCGTTATTCGAGCACCTAACGATCATGGTGTGGATATTGGGAATAAAATTGGTTTAACAATTCATCCTGAATATCTGCATTTTTTTGATGCACACACAGGAATTCGTATCGCTCGTCCTTTGCTCCTTATAAATGAATTAATGGTTTCTTAAATCACATTTTTAACTATTTAATTTATTTTCAGTTTAATCTTAATAACGGTGTATTTTGCATCGTTATCCTTTCTTGTTTAAGCAAAAAATACCGTCCATTGGAATATATTTAGACTTATATTACTAAAGCTATGATTATTAGAATGTGTTTTTTATATTAAATAGCGAAAAATAAAAAATGGTATTTTATAGCGAAATTAATCTAATAATGAGTATAAACTTGTAAATTCATAGAGTTAATATATTACTCGTTATCTTAGTTAATAAAAATAACCTTATTGTTTTCTTAATATTATAAAAACAAAACCGTCATTATCGAATAAACAATAATATCATTTCCATAAAATAATCTTTAGAGATATATAAGCAACAACCAATATGTACAATTAATGAATATATTGCACACATAGATAAGCACTGTTATTCTTTTGCACGAATTTAACCTGCAATTACATTAAACTGCTAGGCAGAAAAGGATTTAACTCACCATGAAAATGAAAATAAAACTACTTGCTACAGTGATAGTATCAACTGCATTACTCTCTGGTTGTAAAAACCTTGATACCGCGATGCTGACAAAATCAGGAACTCAACTTTTTGAAGCAGCAACATTGAGTGATGCCGATATTAAAGCGCTGACTAATGATGCTTGTAAAGAGATGGATGCTCAAAATAAAGTTGCGCCTGCAAACAGCACTTACACTAAACGCTTAAATAATATTTCAAAAGCATTAGGTAACGAAGTTAATGGTACGCCAGTAAACTACAAAGTTTACATGACAAAAGACGTTAACGCTTGGGCGATGGCAAATGGCTGCGTTCGTGTTTATAGCGGTTTAATGGATCTAATGACTGACAATGAAGTTGAAGGTGTATTAGGTCATGAGATGGGTCACGTTGCATTAGGTCATACTCGTAAAGCAATCCAAGTTGCTCACGCAACTGTTGCAGCACGTACCGCAGCGTCATCTGCAGGTGGTGTTGCAGCGAAACTAAGTAGCTCTCAGTTAGCTGAAATGGGAGAAAAACTGGTTAATGCACAATTCTCACAACACCAAGAATCAGAAGCGGATAACTTCTCTTATGACTTGCTGAAAAAACGTGGTGTTAGCCCAGCAGGTTTAGTGACTGGTTTTGATAAACTGGCTAAATTAGGCGGTGGTGATACAAGTATGTTTGATTCTCACCCACCATCAAAAGAGCGTGCTGATAATATCCGTAATCGTATCGCTGAAGATAAGAAATAATCACTTTGCCCCTGTATCCCACGATATGGGGGTATTTCTTTTTTCCTTATTCAACGACGCAAATTACTTATCACATCATCAAAAAAGCGCTGAATAATCTGTTTTTCCGACTCATTATATTTATCGAATAGAGCAACCCATCTTGTTTGTGACTGCTGATGCAAAACCGCATGAGTATCAAAAAGCCGCTGTCCTTCGGATGTCAGCACAAAAAAGATCTCTTTTTGGTTATCTGCCATCTTTATTTTTTCAATAGCCCCTTTTTTTTGTAATCGGTTACAGATTTTAGAGATAGCACCACGCGTCATTGTCATATATTCACTAATCGTCGTGAGGTTTCGCATACTCTCTTCACCAATACAGTGAATCACATGTAGCTCACTCAACGAATAGTTATCTAACCCTTTCTCTTCTAATACTTTTTTATGCTCATCGTCGTAGCGCTCATCTTTAAGCTCAAGTAACTGGCTTAATCCTTTAAGTAAGCTTTGTGTATCCGCTTTATCTTTTGCCATTTTGTTTCCTTGGAAAAAATATTATTCAAAATATTATCAAAAGTATTTACAACAATCAAAATATCGCTATTATCTTTATTGTTTCCACGGAAACAATAACCAAAAAAGGCGATACAATGAAACTCTCAATACATAATCTATTTTACTTAATCTGCTTTAGTGCCCTTTTAGGTTCTTTAGTACAAAATATTTACACACCTGTTATTCCATTGATTCAACAACAATTTAATACAACATTACCGCTGATTAACCTGACCGTTTCGGCATTTACTTTCACCATGGCAATTATGCAGCTTTTTTATGGTGTTTTAATTGATAAATGGGGAAGAAGACCTGTTTTATTGTGTGGTTTGTTGATTTCTATTATTGGTGCTTTAGGCTGTTTTTTCTCTCACTCTATTGGCTTATTAATTTTTTGGCGAGTGATCCAAGCTATCGGAATTGCGGCTATTCCCGTTGTTGCAGCAACTATTTTAGGTGATCTCTACCAAGGCAATGCTCGTGCTAAAGCGATGGGAAGCTACCAAATGTTATTAGCATTAGCACCAGCTTGTGGTCCGCTGTTAGGTGGATATTTAGCGCAACACTATCATTATCAAGGTATTTTTGCTTTTCTTGCTTTGACTGGTGTTCTTTTACTTATTATCCATTTGTTCTTTTTACCCGAAACTCGCCCTTTGCAGAGCGTTAAATTTCAAAGTTTAATGGCAATAAAGCAGGTTTTGTTATCCTCTAAGAGTCAATCTGTTTTCGCAATTAGCTTTATGGTGTTTTATAACTATTTTTGTTTGTTAGTCTTTTTACCATTAATTGCATTTTATCTTTATCAGTTAAATAGCACAGAAATAGGTGGATTATATGTTCCTATGTCTATCGCCCTTATTGCAGGTAGTTACTTATATCGTAAGGTTTGTCATCTATTTAACGTAGAGCAAGGTATTATCATAACCTCTTGTATAAATCTGATTACTCTTGTGTTATTTGCTCTTTTTTGGCAACTCTCATTGCCTATTATGCTGGTGTTAACCGTACTTTATGGTCTTTCTCTTGGATTCACGATGCCAACGCATACCACGTTATTAACCCGCTATTTTAGTGAAAACCGAGCAACGGCAATGGGAATGTATAATTTTATTCGTTATTGTGGAATGGCAGCAGGTCCAATGGTTTCGGCACTGTTTGTTATTAATGATAAATATGAGTATGTCTTTTATTCTTGTGTAATCTTTACCAGTTTGGCATTGTTTTTCACTATAAAAACCTTAAAGTCATCATTAATAGAAAAAAGACAAACTGCAAGCTAACGGAAAAATTGATGAAATTAACTATTGAAAAACTGACACAGCCTTCAGCACAAGACCAAATTGATTTAGCCAAAATTTGGCAAGATGAACGTTATCAAACCGCACTTACCACACCAATAACTAACGAAAAACCGTTATTTATTGCACGCTTTAATGAGCGACTATTAGCAGCCTGTCGGGTGGATTTATCCGGTGAATCAGCATTAATAACTGATTTTATGGTAAGAGAAGTGACGCGTCGTCGCGGTGTTGGGCATTATTTATTATCACAATGCCTTGCTGCCTATCCTGCTATTACTCACTGGCAAGCAATTAATTTATCTATCGAAGAACCTGATAACAGCATTGCAAATGCATTTTTAATTTATCATCAGTTTATAAAATCAGAACAACAACCGAATATTTATGACTATTTTGTAAAAGATAATCCATAAATAGCAGCGACATTATAAGCAGTTTCAGCAATATTTTGTTGCGCATGTGCTAACGCATCAGAAAGTGTAGAAACCCCTGGTACAACTGAAAATACAGCATCAATACCATGTTGGCGAACGACACCATAGTCAGGTAGATATCCCCCCACTAATGCGATAACAGGTAGCTGATATTCCTTAGCCAATTTTGCAACGCCAATCGGGGTTTTACCTTGTGCAGATTGGCTATCCATTCTGCCTTCACCAGTGATAACTAAATCAGCATTCATTAGCTGTTTCTCTAGCTCTACTGCCTTGGCAACAAGCTGAACACCGGGAGATAACGTTGCTGAGGTTAATGCCAGTAAAGGCAGTGCTAATCCACCAGCAGCACCACTTCCAGCAATATTAATAAGCGAACGTTGAGTGAAATTCTCAAGATAAGTACCAAAATGGTTTAATGCGCTATCGAGTAATTGAATATCATCTTCTGTTGCCCCTTTTTGGGATCCAAAAATAGCACTAGCACCATATTCACCACACAGTGGATTAGTAACATCACATGCAATTTCAATTTCGATATTTTTAAGTTTAGGGTTTAGCTGGTTGATATCGATAGAATAAAGTTGGGCTAAAGAGAGTCCACCAAAAGGTAAAGAGGTACCAAACTTATCTTTAAGATTTAGACCAAGTGCTTGCATCATACCCGCACCAGCGTCATTAGTGGCACTTCCCCCTAATCCTAAAATAATCTTTTTTACGCCTCGCGCTAACGCGGCATTAATCAGTTCACCAGTACCATAACTTGTCGTTAAAGTTGGATGACGTAAATTTATCGGCACAAGATGCAAGCCTGAAGCCTGCGCCATTTCGATTACCGCAGTTGTTCCATCGCCTAATATTCCCCAGTTTGCAGTAACTTGTTTTCCTAGTGGTCCACAGACATCAGTAAAAATAAATTCGCCTTTTGTCGCATCAACTAGTGAAGTTACCGTTCCCTCACCACCATCAGCCATCGGTACACAGCAATATTGCGCATCAGGAAAATAACGTAAAAAACCCTGTTTAATAGACTCAGCAACCTCTTTAGCACTTAAGCTCTCTTTAAATGAATCAGGGGCGATAACTATTTTCACGTTATATTCTCCAGATAACCAATCGTTTTTCAGTAGGTACGCGAATTCATAAAATAGACAATATATCGAGCATTTTATTTATCCATTTTTCGTAACAATTTTAAAGCGTGAGTAGAATAATTAGTTATCCAAGCCAAGAATTTTTCTCACATCTTCAGATGAATGAACAGACTCTTCACCACAACGAATTTTTGCCACGGTTTCAGCAGATAAATAATAGTTTTCTAAATATTCCAAGCATGCTTCAGTATCATCTAATAAACGAATAGCTAACATATCAGCCTCCTAATCTAGGATTTAGGTTCTACAGGCAAGTAAAAAGAAAAAAGCGATATTTTCATATCGCTTTTATAACATAATCTTATGCATTCTCAGGGAGATTTACGCTGAAGTGTGATTAATCTTCTATTGCTAGACGCAGTTTTTTCATGGCATTTTTTTCTAACTGACGAACACGCTCAGCAGAAACACCATATTTATCAGCAAGTTCTTGTAACGTAGATTTGTTATCATCGTCTAACCAACGAGCACGAATAATATCTTGGCTGCGTTCATCAAGCGTCTCTATTGCTGATGTAAGCTTATCTGTTGCATGGCTATCCCAGTTATCTTCTTCTATGCCATCGGCAAAGTCAGAAGATTTATCTTCTAAAAAGAGGACTGGAGCAACCGGATGTGAGTCGTCATTGTCATCATTACTCATATCGAATGCCATATCTTGTGCCGACATTCGCGATTCCATTTCACGGACATCACTTTCAGATACACCTAACTCTTTAGCAACTAATTCCACTTCATCTTGATTAAACCAACCTAAACGTTTTTTATTTTTTCTTAAATTAAAAAACAGTTTACGTTGTGATTTAGTCGTTGCTACTTTCACGATACGCCAATTACGCAGCACATATTCATGAATTTCAGCTTTGATCCAATGCACAGCAAAAGAGACCAGTCGAACACCCACTTCAGGGTTAAAGCGACGAACAGCTTTCATCAAGCCAATATTACCCTCTTGAATAAGGTCTGCCTGAGGTAAACCATATCCAGAGTAACTACGAGCAACATGAATAACGAAGCGTAAATGTGAAAGGATTAGCGTTCTTGCTGCATCCAAATCACCATCATAATGCAGCCGTTCAGCGAGTTCCTTTTCTTCCTCTGCAGTTAACATCGGATAGGAATTGGCTGCACGGATATAAGCTTCGATGCTGCCTTGCGGAACCAATGCTAAGGATTGCATTTCTTTTGTCATTCAAATCCTCATGAAAAATCAATTAAATACTATTACACCGTAAGGAGAGTAGATGAGCCTTATAAATATAGCTTATTAGATAAGTTTATTAGGCCATTTACGATATTTTTATCATAAACGAATATAACCAGCATAAAGACTAAAGGTTTATATGACATCTATGTTTACATTTCTTTGTACTTTACCAAGCTTGCATAACGGTGACATATCTATCACAGCCTATCGGCAAAGATTAAGTGTAATGCGCTATTATGCCAGAGACGAGGCTTCGATAAAATGGCGGGTTACCATAATAAAGCAACCCACCATAATAAAAAGAGATAAAGATGTTAAGTGGTTATTCTGGCGTAAATTGACGCAAATGTTGCATCGTAGTCAACCATGCAGCAAACCAACCAACAATCATGGAGACCAAGATAAGAATAATAGACTCATCAAAACCTAACCCTGAAATTGAGAACGTTGTTCCAAAAACAGTTGCGGCTTGCGTAACAACATCTGACAATTTCCAGACCAATAATGCGGAGAACACTAAGGCAAAAATAGCACCAATAAAACCGAGAATTAAACCCCAATTGAGGAATGGGCGCATAATAAAGCCATCCGTTGCACCAATCAGCTTCATCACATTAATCGTATCGCGGCGGCTAAAGATATTAAGTCGAACACTGTTACCAATCACCAATAATAGAGCCACTATCATTAAGGTGCCAATCACCAGAGCAATGTGTCCTACTAACGATGTTAGCGTTGAAAGCCGAGTAAACCAGCTATCATCCATTCTCACTTCATCGACTCCTGCAATCTGTGCAACATTATCACGCAGAGCTGTCATCAACTGTTTATCGTTAGGATCCATCTTTGGTGTCACTATCGCCACGGCAGGAAGTGGATTTTCTTCTAACATATCCAGCGCACTGCTAAACCCAGACCATGAACGAAATTCAACTAGAGAGTCTTGGCGTGAAAGGTAATTAACCTCTTCTACCTTTTCTAGCGCCTCAATCTTTTTAATAGTGGCTTGTGCAAGGCTATCATCTAAAGATTTATCGAGATACACCGTTAATTGAGGTGTGGGATACCACTGTTCAGCCGCGGTTGAGACATTCTTCCACACAATATAGCAAATGCTAGGTAGTGTTAATGAAATTGCCACCACCATCACGGTCAGAAAAGAAGAGAGAGGTTGGCGCAAAAAGTCAGCCATTGTATTACGCCAAGCATAACGCCACTGTTCGCGCCGTCCACCACGTAGGGCTTTCGTTTTTGCACCCGGCGTTGACATTGACTTACGGGAACTCTTTGCTTTAGCCATTTTGACCTCCCACCATTCTGCCTTGACCTAGTGTTAGAATGCGATAATTTCTACGCTCTATCAGTGCCATATCATGCGTTGCCATTAATACTGTCACCCCCACACGGTTAAACTCTTCAAACAGGCGCATAATGCCTTCAGAGAGCTCACCATCAAGGTTACCCGTTGGTTCATCCGCAAGAAGCACCGTCGGTTTATTAACGACCGCACGAGCAATACCAACGCGCTGCTGTTCACCACCAGACAGTTGGATTGGATAATTTTTAGCTTTATCCAACAATCCCACTTTATCTAATGCAGCTGAAACTCTTCGCCGGATATCTTCTTCGCTTGCGCCAGCAATAATTAATGGAAGTGAGACATTGTCATAAACCGTTCGGTCCATCAATAAATGGTGATCTTGAAAGATCATCCCAACTTGACGGCGCAGAAAAGGGATCTCACTATTTTTTAATCGACTGATATCATGACCAGCAAACCAAATAGCACCATCACTTGGACGCTCTATTCCACAAATTAACTTAAGCAATGTACTTTTACCGGCACCTGAGTGACCCGTTAAAAAAGCCATTTCACCAGGGTGAAGATGAAAATCAACTCCCTGTAGTGCTTGTCTTCCACCTAAATAAGCCTTGCTGACGTGTTCGAAGCGGATCATTACAGCTACTCCTCGCGGGCAAACAGAGCCTCAATAAAATCGTCGGCATTAAACGGACGTAGATCCTCAATACCTTCACCTACGCCGATATAACGGATAGGGATACCAAACTGATCAGCAATAGAGAAGATAACTCCCCCTTTCGCTGTACCATCCAGTTTAGTCAATGTTAATCCTGTTAGTCCAACGGTCTCATTAAAGAGTTTTGCTTGGCTAACAGCATTTTGCCCAGTACTTGCATCTAATGTTAGCATCACTTCATGTGGTGCCTCTTCGTCCAGCTTTTTCATAACACGGACAATTTTTTTCAGCTCTTCCATTAAATGGGATTTATTTTGCAGTCGTCCTGCGGTATCGGCAATAAGAACATCGACACCTTTTGCTTGCGCAGATTGAATTGCATCAAAAATAACAGAAGCAGGATCGGCACCTGTATGTTGAGCAACAACAGGAATTTTATTACGGTCACCCCAAACTTGTAGCTGTTCAACTGCGGCTGCACGGAATGTATCTCCAGCGGCTAACATGACAGATTTACCTTCAGCTTGATATTGACGTGCTAGCTTTCCGATAGTCGTCGTTTTACCTACACCGTTGACACCCACCATTAAAATAACAAATGGTTTTTTACCTTCAATTTTTAATGGTTGATCAACTTTACTTAAAATTTCACCCATCTCTTCACGCAATTTTCCATAAAGTGCTTCGGCATCTTTAAGATCTTTATGATTTGCATGTTTAGTTAAGCTGGTGATAATTTTTGTCGTGGTTTCCATGCCCACATCGGCAATCAATAACTGCTCTTCCAACTCTTCAAAAAGATCGTCATCGATTTTTTTACCACGAAATAAATTCAGGAACCCTGAGCCTAAATTTTGGCGAGTTTTCAGTAAGCCTTTTTTCAGTCGAGAAAAGAATCCCTCTTTTTTAGGTTTCTCTTGTTCTACAGGTTTATCGGCAAGCACTTCTTCACGTAGTGATTCGATATCTTCCGCTTCAGCTTGTGCTATCGCTAAACGCGCTTGTTCTTCTTTTTCAGCTTCTTGTGCTAAACGTTCATGCTCTGCACGCTCTGCTTCTAAACGCTCGTTTTCTACACGTTCAGCTTCTAAGCGTTGCTTTTCTGCAGCTTCAGCGGCTTGGCGTTCCGCTTCAATTTGCGCAAGACGTTGTTGCTCCGCTTCTTGTGCTAAACGCGCTTGCTCTGCACTTTCTGCCTCTAGACGTTGCTTTTCTGCAGCTTCAGCGGCTTGACGTTCCGCTTCAATTTGCGCAAGACGTTGCTGCTCTGCTTCTTGCGCTAAACGCGCTTGCTCTGCACGTTCTGCTTCTAAGCGTTGCTTTTCTGCGGCTTCAGTTGCTTGGCGTTCCGCTTCAATTTGCGCAAGACGTTGCTGCTCCGCTTCTTGTGCTAAACGCGCTTGCTCTGCACGTTCTGCTTCTAAGCGTTGCTTTTCTGCAGCAACAGCGGCTTGGCGTTCCGCTTCAATTTGCGCAAGACGTTGCTGCTCTGCTTCTTGCGCTAAACGCGCTTGCTCTGCACGTTCAGCTTCTAAGCGTTGCTTTTCTGCAGCAACAGCGGCTTGGCGTTCCGCTTCGATTTGCGCAAGACGTTGTTGCTCCGCTTCTTGTGCTAAACGCGCTTGCTCTACACGTTCAGTTTCTAAGCGTTGCTTTTCTGCGGCTTCAATGACTTGGCGTTGAGATTCAATTTGCGCAAGACGCTGTTGCTCCGCTTCTTGTGCTAAACGCGCTTGCTCTGCACGTTCTGCTTCTAAACACTCGTTTTCTAAACGCTCAGCCTCTAAGCGTTGCTTTTCTGCAACTTCAGCCGCTTGACGTTGTGCTGTTTCTTGTGCCAAACGTTCTTGTTCTATGCGCTCTTGGACTACACGCTCTGCTTCTAAACGCTCTTTTTCTAAACGTTGCTGTTGTGCGGCTTCATCAGCTTGGCGTTGTGCTTCTTCTTGCGCCAAACGTTGTTGTTCTGCTTTCTCTTGCTCAATATTCTCTTCTTTACTACGCCCAAAACCGAGCCACGAGAAAAAACCTTTTTTTTCTTTTGCCATTAGCTACTAAACTCCTCGCACTAAATCATGGCGCGATACATTGACGATATTGAAAATAATAATGAAGTCTATCATTTGATCATGGATAAACGCATCTTTTATACGAATTTTATGGTAAATTATTGGCGATTAAATCAAGGGAAGTTGCCAATATATCTGCAACAATACATTCCTTATTCAATAACACACCCCTAAAGTTACGTTTAAATTATATAAATCAGAAAAATATGGTCAAAAAACCGCAAAAATCGCCGATGGGACAAATCAGAATTATCGGGGGTAAATGGCGTGGTCGTAAACTTCCTGTTCTTGATAGCCAAGGGCTGCGACCCACAACTGACAGAGTTAAAGAGACGCTCTTTAATTGGCTAATGCCTGTTATTCAAGACGCCCGTTGCCTTGACTGTTTTGCTGGTAGTGGTGGGTTAGGAATAGAAGCACTTTCTCGTTATGCCAAAGAAACAACGTTTATAGAATATGAACGCACTGTTGCTCAACAAATAATAGCTAATCTTGCGCTGTTAAATGCTGAAAATTGTCAGGTTATTCAAGATAGTGCACTATCCTGGCTTGCTAAACAAGGCACAGCTTATAATGTTGTCTTTCTCGATCCGCCATTTCATAAAGGCATGTTATCAGAAACTATTCAGTTATTAGAAAATAACGGCTGGTTAGCTGAAGATTGCTATATTTATGTAGAAGAAGAGATAAAAGCAAATACGTACACTCTTCCAACTAATTGGACATTACATAGAGAAAAGATCGCAGGACAAGTTGCGTATCGCCTTTATATTCGTAGTTTATCTGCTTAATTTTTTATGGAGCTACTATGTTAATCTTTTTTGGTCGATTTTTAATGGTCGGCGTTTGGGGTTTTCTTTTGTTAAATATTATTTCCCCATTTCCTAAACCATTAAAATACTTTATGGATATCGCTTTAATTTTTATGGTAATAATGCATGGATTACAAATTATCATGTATAAAGCGGGTCAGCCGAAAGATCAAAAACCATCGGCAGCACTACAGTGCAAAATTTTCTTTTTTGGTATCTTTGAGCTATTAAAAATACAAAAACAGCTACGCCAAGAATACCAAGATAAACAGAAAAATAAAAACAAGCCGTCATAACAATATTGTGATTTCTGGGGTGTTATCGCCAAGATTTACCCCAGAAACAATCATGATAAACAATCACGAAAAACAAGCGCTATTTTTCACTATTTTCGTCAGGCATATCTGTTTCGAATTGCACAAACCGACTGCCTTGCATAAATAAACGCCCTTTTATTTCAGGCTCAATATTGTCATAAGTCGTTTTATCTACACGCAAAACTAAGTCGTTACGAGAGTCTGTGGTTAAACGAAACGTCACCTGATAGTAATAAACCGTTTCAGGGCCATTAACATCATTTTCTCTTGAACGACGATCATTTGCAGGCACTGTTTTTTTCTCAATCACTTCCACCATATAGAGTTTAACGGGCGCATTATCGTCACTCACCCTCTGTTTTCTTTGTTCAAGAAAACGGTATGTTGCTGACGCAATAATAATGATTAGCACCGCAATACCTATCATTCCTGCTTTATTCATTACACTAATTCCTATGGTCTACATTGGGTAAATGCGCTAAGCCTTTATATTATTTTAATTGATTAACCAGTTTCGTCATTAATCGCTATTCTTAAATAATACTTTCTGTTATGAATAATAAAACAGTTCTGAATATAAGGAAGATATTATGAGTTGGCCTTTTCTCGCCGTGTTATTCTCAGGGTGGCTTTATATTGATGCTGCATATCGAGGCCCTAATTGGCAACGCTGGTTATTCCGTCCTATTACCTTACTACTTTTATTACTTTGGGCATGGCAAGTACCAGAACATTCGCTTAATAGTTATCTTATCGTCGGCGCATTACTCGCCACGTTGATTTCTGATTTATTAAGAATGTTTGAAGGTAAGTATTTACTACCGTCTATCGCACTTGTTTTCCTAAGTTATATTCTTTATCTCGCCAGTTTTGCAATACCCTTACAGCTGTCGTTTTATCTTCCTTTACTCGGGTTTGTTATTATTATTGCTATTGTTATATTAGCAATAGTTTGGACTAAGCTCGATAAACTTGCTATTCCAGCCACACTGACACTATTAGCAGCGTTGGCAATGTTCTGGGTTGCCGGTGAGAAATTCTTCTTTTTAAGCAATGACTATAATTTGTCTATTATGGTTGGTTCATTTTTGTTAGTGATTGCTTACTCCATTTGGTTAATTAACCGCTTTCGTTTCTCTTTCTCGGCATCTAAAGGCTTAGTAAGCGCCTGCTATTTTATCGGTCACTTCTTTATTGTCAGAGCACTTTTTCTTTAATAAATATCCCTTTGTTTTCGCCAATAATGGAAACAAAGGGAACAATTTATCAGCATCATTAGCACTTTTTGCCAATTTATTCACTGTATTAGTCTTGACTCTGGACTCTACTCCAAGCTGTAAAGTGCTTATCAAATAGATGAATTTAGACTTTACTTCTCGTTGAACAAGGAGAGCCAGTTATGACTAAACACGCTCATCAACACGATAACCATAAACATACTGACGCTTGCTGCTCAAGTTCTCATTGCTCTGGTACTTCTGAGAATAGTGCACACTCACACACTGAAAATGCGCATTCTCATGCCAAGATCGATAAAAGCGATCCTGAATGCGAGGATGAGCATCAAGGTTCCACACATAACCACGACAATCATGATGAACATGACCATTCCCACGGCAGCTGCGACATCAATGCGCCTGTTTCAAATACAGAGCCAGAAAAAATAGGACAACAACGCTTTAGTTGGAAAGTTCAAGGAATGGATTGCCCAAGTTGTGCTCAGAAAATTGAAACTGCGGCACTTAAAGTTGCTGGTGTTAAACAAGCCAAAGTTCTTTTTGCGACTGAAAAACTGGTTGTTGATGCTGACAGTGATTTACGACCACAAGTGATTGCTGCAATAAATAGTGCGGGATTTGAGTTATTTGATCTCTCTTCTGCCAAGGCTAAAAACGCCCCACAACAGAGTCTACTCAAAGAGAGCTCATTCGTTATTATTCTGGCGTTGTTAATGGCGATAAGCTGGGGTGTCGAGTTTATTGATCCTCAAGCAGGTCGAATTGCCTTTATTACCACCACATTAATTGGTCTCTTCCCCATTGCGAAAAAGTCTTTACAACTTATTCGTAGTGGTACGCCGTTTGCCATCGAAACATTAATGAGTGTTGCGGCAATTGGAGCGCTATTTATTAATGCCACCGAAGAAGCAGCAATGGTTATTTTGCTGTTTATGATTGGTGAAATGCTTGAGTCTTACTCCGCTGGTCGTGCTCGTCGCGGTGTGAGTGCTTTAATGGCATTAGTACCAGAAGAAGCGACTCTGGTTAAAGACGGTAAGAAACAGACTGTTTCGGTCTCTGAATTACGCCCTGGCGATATTATTGAAATTGCACCTGGTTCACGTTTACCTACTGATGCTGAGTTAGTCAGTGCTTTTGCTAGTTTTGATGAAAGCGCATTAACGGGGGAATCCGTTCCCGTAGAACGTTTACAAGGCGAAAAAGTTGCCGCAGGTTGTTTATCCGTTGATCGCTCAGTACAGATGAAAGTGGTCTCTGAACAAGGGCAAAATGCCATTGACCGTATTTTGCAACTGATTGAAGAAGCAGAAGAGCGCAGAGCGCCTATCGAGCGCTTTATTGACCGCTTTAGCCGTTACTACACACCACTTATCATGTTGTTCGCGGCATTAGTGGTTGTCGTTCCACCACTGTTATTTGCTCAACCATGGGAAACATGGGTTTATCGTGGATTAACACTGTTACTGATTGGTTGCCCTTGTGCGTTAGTTATTTCAACGCCAGCCGCAATTACCTCCGCTTTAGCCGCAGCCACAAAACGTGGTGCGCTAATCAAAGGTGGCGCGGCATTAGAACAGTTAGGTACAGTAAATACGGTCGCTTTAGATAAAACGGGCACATTAACCGAAGGTAAACCACAAGTGACTGATGTGGTCGCTGAAAATGGTTTTGATGAAAAACAGCTGCTCACATTAGCATCTTCAGTTGAAGTTGGCTCGCATCACCCATTAGCAAAAGCCATTATCAATAAAGCGCAAGAAAAGGGTGTCACTGTTGTTGAAGCTGAAGATCGTAAAGCTTTGGCTGGTAAAGGTATTGAAGGTTATTTAAATAACCAACATATCTTAGTTAGTGCGCCTTCACAGCTAAAAGAAGCGTTGCTTACACCACAATGGCAACAACAGATTGAACGCCTTGAAGATGAAGGTAAAACCGTTGTTGTTGTGTTGAGAGATAATCAGCTAGTTGGTGTAATTGCAATGCAAGACACCTTACGTAGTGATGCTATCGAATCAATGAAATTATTGAAATCGATGAATATCAATGCAGTGATGTTAACGGGTGATAACCCAAGAGCCGCCGCAGCAATTGCGCAAAAACTGGGAATGGATTTCCGTGCTGGATTACTACCAGAAGATAAAGTCACAGCGGTAATGGAAATCAGTAAAACACACAATACCATGATGGTGGGTGATGGTATTAATGATGCGCCGGCAATGAAAGCAGCAACCATTGGTGTCGCAATGGGAAGCGGTACTGATGTTGCACTTGAAACAGCGGATGCGGCATTAACCCACAACCGTTTAACGGGATTACCAGAAATTATTAAGTTATCTCGTGCAACACGTAAAATTATTCGTGAGAACATTACTATCGCACTTGGATTGAAAGCCGTGTTCTTAGTAACCAGTTTATTCGGAATAACCGGTCTTTGGGTTGCGGTTCTTGCTGATTCCGGCGCAACAGCTCTGGTTACAGCAAACGCAGTAAGACTATTACGAGTAAAAATTAACGCCTCAAATAAAGAGTAAGTACGCTAATAATAGAATTAATAGTTTTGATGGTTTCATAAAGCACCCTGTAAAAAGAAAAAGTACAGGGTGCTTTAAATTGGCAGGAAATGCAGTGAAAAAGTGCTCTTTGGGGAGTCGTGATTTTATTAGCGTAAAGAAAGTAAGAAATAACCCTGCAAGCACATCGTATTAACACCTAGGATTAGGTAAAATTGTTCCTAAATGGAAATGTTAAGGAACTGTCATGCCCAATAACATGACTATAAACTATTTACTTGATAGTGATCAGTCCTTACTTGGTACTGAAATTTATCAAAATATCACGGAAATCACGTTACCTTTACTGCACGAAACGGGACATAAAATAACGTTAACCCGTTTTTTTGAAGGGCATACATCACATCGTTGGTTAATTGAACGAATTAATCACCAAACTCCAGAACAAACAAACTTATTTCTAACACCAAGAATAGAGTGTGAAAATGAAATATTTCTTGCTAAAACATACAGTTCAAAACGAACTGTAGCCTCTCGAATAACAAAAGGCACATTAGTTGAAGTTGAATATGGATTTATACAATCAACTAAACGTATAACAGGAAAAATTAGCTCAGTAAAACGCTACCCTGATTTTGTACAAAATGGAGAAATGCATAAACGCCGTTTAGCCATTGTTATAAATGCTTGTTTCCCCTCAACATTACAAGTTATTCCTATTACTTCTATTCATCAAAATGAAAATGATAAAAATATTTTTGAAATATCATTAAAATCATTAGATAAATTAGTCCATTACAATAGCAAAGACATAAGAAGTTTTGCCCTTGGTCATATGATCCAAACCGTTTCAATACGGCGCATTCTTCCACCTTTAGCAATACAAAAAGATAAACGATGTTATAGAGATATTGGTTATTCTCAGCGCCTAGAAAAAGAAGATATGAAATCATTAGAGTTAGCGCTTACAACCGCTATTGGTTATGGTGATTATCAAAATATAAGAACAGAGAGAAACCGTTTAAGGTTAGATGTTCAAGAGTTAACAAAGCAAAATACCCAGCTAATAAACGAGTTATCTATCAATCAAAACAACCAAGTAGCCTACGAACAATCATCTATCCGTTGTCATGCGTTAGAAGAAAAGATGATCGACTGGTATTGCTCAATGGACAGTAATCTTTCTCAAGAAGATGCTCGCAAGAAATTAGAACAAGAACTCACCCTTTATTTAGAAGTCTATGGCGGTTGACTAAAACTGGCTAACTTCCTAGAATGTACTCAACCGGCAGGGGTAATGGAACGGCTTCCATTCCTGCGACGCCTTAAGTGGCATAGCCGAAAATTAAAATTTATAAAAAAAGAACCCTCGCGGTTCTTTTTTTATATGTGCTGTAAATCATACTTTCTTCTATGCTATTACGCTTTACTTTCATATACCTCGTGCTCACCTAATGAGTAATACTTCCAGATTATTTCATTGGTATTACAAAAATAAGTAATTTATGGAGTATGAGAAACAGGGTATTGACGTTTATATTGGAATAACCAAACTTTAAGCTAGTATTGTTTAATCATTTATTTTTGAGATAGTTTATCACTCTTACACGTTTCTCCTGTTAAATGCCCTACAATAGGCAACAAGTGAATATACAAGGAGCGCATAGATAACTATGTGACTCGTCACCCCCTTCTGCAATTCAAAGTATGACGACTATAAATTACAGATTGAAATTACAGACCACTCTCTTTTTTGCGAATAAGATAACGATAAGGTGCTGATTCAATTTCTTGATTTAATAAATCATGTTCCATAAAACGGCAAAAGCCCGGAATATCACGCACAGTAGCAGGATCGTCTGCAATCACTAATAACGTCTCATCTAATGCCATATTCCTTATGGTTTTACGCACTAACATGACTGGCTCAGGACAGCGTAATCCTAGTGTATCAAGGGTTTTGGTTGCATCATCAAATTGGGCTTTCATTCTATTAACCATTTATTCTTTCACTTACAGATAGTGTTATTATATCTTGCTTTGGCGTTCACATCACGATGGTTTACGACAAAGGCATTTTGCCGTAAACTTTGCTTTTGTTGCGCAACGGGCGTACTATGCGCTCCCACTCGACTGAGAGTGGATAATTAAATGTCTTATTGGGTTCCCTCACCCCAATTTCTAAAAAGGTACAATTTATGTATTTGTTTACTCCCCGCCAAAAAGCGGTGGCGCTGTTATGGCTGTCTTTATTTCACATCCTGATAATTACCTCTAGTAACTATCTTGTGCAATTGCCTATCTCTATTTTTGGCTTTCACACCACTTGGGGCGCATTTACCTTTCCGTTTATTTTTCTGGCAACAGATTTAACGGTTCGTATTTATGGTGCACCACTCGCTCGTCGTATCATCACAGCTGTTATGCTGCCTGCATTAGCAATCTCTTATCTTATTTCTACACTCTTTTTTCAAGGAAGTTGGCAGGGATTTGCATCATTAGGTGACTTTAACTTAATGGTGGCAAGAATTGCGACAGCAAGCTTTATGGCTTATGTGTTAGGGCAAATAATGGATGTTTCTGTTTTTAATCGATTAAGACAGAAACAAAAATGGTGGGTAGCGCCAAGTGCCGCAATGTTTTTTGGTAATTTACTCGACACACTGGCATTTTTCTTTATTGCATTTTATCGCAGTACTGATGCTTTTATGGCCGCTAATTGGGTTGAAATTGCATTAGTTGATTATGTCTTTAAGCTCACTATTTGCATGTTCTTTTTCTTACCTGCTTATGGTGTGCTATTAAACTTTATTTTACGTTATTTTCTTTCCCAAAAAGATAATCCAGAAAGAAAATACGTCGAAATAAATTAATATTACTTTCCCTCATTTAAAGAAATTTAAATGAGGGAGGTATTTGGAAGCACTTTAACCATATTATCTCATGCTTTTTCATGTATTAATTCATTAAATCAATTGCTAGCCATTATCCCAACCCTAAAGTAAATTGATATGAAAAAAGAAATATTTCTCAATATTGATGATATGTTTAATCTACAGATAGCTAAAATCTAAAATAAAGCTCTAATACTTAATTAATATCACAACATATCAAGTACGATACAGAGAGAATAAGAGGTTGGTTATTCCTCATTCATGAGTACATTACATACAGATTTTCGCTCGTTTCACCAATAAACAGTAGGAGTCTATTATGTTGAAAGTCATTCAATCCCCAGCCAAGTATATTCAAGGCCCTGATGCGCTATACCATATTGGTAAATACGCAAAACCTTTTGGCGATAGAGCACTCATTATTGCCGATAAATTTGTGATGGAGCTTGTCGGTAGCACCGTAAAAGACAGTATGTCTCAATATGAAGTTAATGAGCACTTTGAGCTGTTTAATGGTGAATGTACGCACAAAGAAATTGATCGATTGGTTGAACTAGCAAAAAACCAAGCATCTCAAGTTATTATTGGAGTTGGTGGCGGTAAAACGCTTGATACTGCCAAAGCTGTTGCTTTTAAATGCCAACTTCCCGTTGTTATCTCTCCAACTATTGCATCAACGGATGCGCCAACCAGCGCACTGTCTGTTATCTATACTGAATTAGGCGCTTTTGATAGTTATCTGCTCTATCCTACTAATCCAGATGTTGTGGTAATGGATACCAATATTATTGCCGCTGCCCCGCCACGCTTACTGGTAGCAGGAATGGGCGATGCGTTAGCGACCTATTTTGAAGCAAGAGCCTGTAGTCATGCCCAAAAACCCACAATGGCAGGCGGAAAATCAACATTAGCCGCATTAGCACTGGCAGAACTTTGCTACAACACATTGTTAGAAGATGGCTATAAAGCAAAGCTCGCGGTTAGCCGAGGTGTTTGTACTACAGCAGTAGAAAATATCATTGAAGCCAATACGTTTTTAAGCGGTATTGGTTTTGAAAGTGCGGGCTTAGCCGCCGCTCATGCGATTCATAATGGATTTACAGCACTGGAAGAGTGCCATTCTATGTATCATGGCGAAAAAGTTGCTTTTGGTACATTAGTGCAATTGGTGTTGGAAAATAGTCCTCTCGAAGAGCTGGAAGAGTTCCTTGATTTCTGCATATTAGTGGGTCTACCTGTCACACTGGAAGAACTTGGTGTTACCGCTATCGGTGATGAGCTGAATGAAAAGATCATGGCTGTAGCTGAACTAAGCTGTGCTGAAGGCGAAACTATTTATAATATGCCGTTTGATATTGATTCAGATAAAGTTTATGCCGCAATTCTCACAGCAGACCAGCTAGGACGAGAGTGGCTTTATTAAGAAGTCAGAGTAAATAGGGAGCTTCACTCTCCCTATTTATGCTTACAATATATAGGTGCTTTATGGTCAGTATCGTATTAGTTTCAAAGAGTCTTACTCTCGCAAATGGTATCAAAGAACTCGTCAATCAGACTGTAGAACGCCAAGTTAAGTTAACTATTGCAACAAACCATCAAACACCCTTAGATTTAGTTAATGAGGTCTCGCCCGAGACCATATTGTATGCAATAAAAGAAGCCTATCATGATGATGGTGTCCTTATTTTGCTCGATACTTATCATTCTGCACAAAATGCAGCGCTCGCGATAGCTAACCTTGAATATGATATTGCCGCACACGTTTCGTTATGTTCAGCGCCAATAGTAGAAGGAACACTGGCTGCGGCAAGTTGCATCTCTTTAGGTGCTTCCCTTGAAGAAGCAAAAAAAGAAGCGCATAGAACGATCTCAGTAAAGAAGTTTCAATTAGGTGAAAATTTACCTGACTTCACTATTTACCCTAAAAATACCAACTATGAACCCGTTAGAGCAATAACGGCACCCGTTTGGCTTTATCCCTATAATCGCTTTGTTATCCCAAGAAAAAAACTTTATCCGCATCTATTATTGGAAGAACAGAAACGCCTGATTAATGCGATAGAGCAATCAAAGAGAGATATTGATTGGCTAACAGAAGAAGTCCATAGAAGATTAGGTGGGCAATATACCCATATTTTTTCAAGTCATCGCTTTTTACTTGAGAATACAGAGTTACAGCTAACGGTTTGTAGCATGATAAACAAACATCACTGTAATGCTGAGTTTGCCCTACAACAAACTTTCATCGATTTAATAGATACTTATGCACAAATGGATGATGATAACATGCGTGCTCGTGAAAGCGATTTAGATGATATTCTCTCTCGGATGCTGCGTTACTTAACCTCCTCACCACCTCCGTTAACACGACCGCCTTATCCAAATGCAATTTTAGTCACTAAACAACTTCACCCATCAACATTAATGACACTAGAACCAAATAGAATTAAAGGTATTGTATTAAGTCACGGCAATCCATTATCCAATACCACAGTATTAGCCAATGCATTAGATATTCCTATTATTAATGAAGCAGGGAAATTAGCACTTTCACTGATAGATGGGCAGAATATTACACTGAAAAAAATACAGAATATGTGGCTATATCAGAATAGTTATATTTCCCATTAGAATAACTACTATTAAAATAGCTAGTTATTAAAAATGGCTGGCTGTTAATTCAATAATCTCGAAAAATACCGATTATTTACCATCAACAATTTCATATCAGCTTTTATGTATTAATTTATTAAAAAATAAAAAAGGGAATAAAAGTTCCTCTTTTATTCCCAGCTGCTTGTTATCTTCGTAATCAACAACTTTATTATTATATAATCGGCGCTCTTTATAGTGCTCTTGCTAATAAACTAATTGGGTGCTCACATTTTTTCGTCGTAGACATCTCAATTTGCCATTTACAGGTTTCGCAGTCTGTTATCACTAAATCACAACCACTCTCTTCGATTTGGCGGAATAAACCTGCACCAATACCTTGGGCGACATCGTAGTTTTCAGATTTGAAACCATAGGTTCCTGCAATACCACAGCACTGAGAATCTAGTACTATCACCTCAACACCTGGAATACGCTTAATCAAATCAATGGAGTAAGCTGTCCAACCCATTTTTTCCATATGACAAGGTGTATGGTAAGCCACTTTTAATGGGGTATATTTCAGTGGTAGCTCACGACCTTGTTCTAATAGACGATAAATATAGCGTGTTGCTAGTTCAATATTTTCACGTACTTTTGATGTGTCAATATCAAGAATATGCTCATATTCATCACGAATGGTGAAAGTACAAGTTGAGGATGTTGCAACAACAGGAATATTGTTCTCAACAATTTTCTCAGTGAGTGATTCTAAGTTAACTGTTGCTTGTTTTTTTGCTTGTTTAACAAAACCATTGGCGATTAACGCAACACCACAACATTTTTCGCGTTTTAATAACTGAACACCAATCTCCATCTTGTTAAACACTTTAACCAAGTCTTTGCCTAATTGAGGATGGTTGTAGTTAGCATAACAGCCATGGAAAAAGGCAACCTGTTCTTTAAAACGTTCTTGTTCTTTGGCTTGCTTTTTCATCCATGTTCTAAAGGTACCAAAAGAGTATTTCGGTAATTCACGACGATGGTCAATTTTAAGCGCTTTATCCAAGATATGACGAACAGGTTTTAGCCCCGTAATAGTATTCACTATCGGCGCCAAAGGCGTTGAAAGCGTTCCCATTAAATCAGTATGACTTAAAATCGCATCACGCAGCTTGGGGGTTTTGGTATTATAATTCAGCTTAGCCCGTGAGATAATATCACCAATTTTTACATCAGACGGACAAGCCACTTCACAACGTTTACAGTTGGTACAATATTTTAATGCTTCATCATAAAGCATCGGATCTTTTAAGCGTAAACGCTCACCATCTGGACCCGCTTGTTTTGGACCAGGATAAAGTGGATTAACTTTAGCAACAGGGCAATACGTTGTACAAACCGTACACTTAATGCAATCTTCAAAACTGGTATCGTGTAAACTCATTGTGCTGCCTCCACAACCGCAGATGTGGTCTGTTCTGCCTTATCATGCTGTAAAATTTGTTGTGCTGCATAAAGCGCGCTTATCATCGAAACACCCGCACCACAACCTTCATTTAATGGATCAAATCCACCTAACACTGCACCAACAGCATAGACATTATCGAGAACGTCGCCATATTTCATCGGTCTTAATTGGCTATCGGTATCAACACCAAATCGCATATAGGGTTGTTTTGCAAAAACATTTACCTGAGTCCATTCATTACGAGGTAATGTTTCTAGCATATCCAGTTCCATTAAAGGCTCATAAACGCGGTCAAATTCTGCGATCAAACCGTTGTTAAAGAAACTGCCTGTTGCCAATACAACATGCTCGCTGCGAATAGGAATATCCGTATGATTGCGAGTATGAATGCCAACGACTTTATTACCCACCAGATCCACTTCTTGAGCTCGATCTCCTGGCATAATTAAGCCACCTGCTTTTTGAAAACGTAGTTTTAATGCTTGATGTAAACGAATACCTAATAGTGATGGTGGCAATGTCGGTAATAAACTAATCGGTTTCCCCACCAGCTCTTGTAATAAATTTACGGGTTCTTCAGCATCTAACCCAATACAAGCCGGTAGAATAATGGCTTCAACACTATCATCAATATGCTTAATCAGCTCTTGCGCTAGCAATTTCGTATTTTCAGGTTTATCTAAATAACGCGCAATATTGACTGCTCTAAATTCACTTGGGTTATCGCGTAATGTATCTAATAACGGTAAATGAATATGATAAGGAATAGCTTCAACACCTTGCTCATTTAAAGTGCTGCTCGCAAATTGTGGTTGGAAATCTAAAAAACCTTCGATACCAACAACAGCAACTTTTTTCCATGCTAATGGTTGAGTGACACTATGTGTTGGTACTCGTTCTGGGCTTAACCAACTCATACGTGAACGCCCAACAGGGGTAATACGATAATGGTTTTCGTCACCATTACCTTTATAAGCAAGACCATTGGTACTCGCTAATAGTGCTTGTGCTTGTTCAATAAAAGTCTCAACATTGGATTCACCAATGCGGCTATAGGGGTGCTTTGGTGCTAATTGGGCGAGTGTTGCCAATGCTTTTTTAGGCTGAGTGACTTCTGTACCATCAGGAAGATGGGTTAATAAATCAAGTGAACCTGATGAAAAATGAAGCGCACTTTGACCATTGCTAATAATGGCGCAAGATTTACCAGCTTCAGCGAGACGAATACCTGCGGTTAATCCAGCAAGCCCGCTACCTATAATGATTACATCAAATTTCATCATCTGCCTCCGCTGATACTGTATTTTCAATCATATCGGCATCTAAACCGCATAATCCTTGATAAACCCAACTCGTAAATTCGCTTTCACGCAGTGCATTTCCCCATGCAATTGGTCGGATCCCCTTCCAACGCTCATTTAAGAAATGCGCTAATTGTTGTTCTGATTGATGCGGCGTTGTGACTTCTAAGCGATTAAGTAATCCCGCGGCACGACAAGCACAAAGTTCACCTTGGCAAGTTCCCATACCAACACGGGTACGACGACGAAGATCGAGTAAATTATTGACCGTTAATGAATTAACCGCATAACGTACTTCACCCGCAGTTACCGCTTCACATTCACACACTAAGCTTTTATCGATACGCTCACTGCTGAGTAATTTGTTCGCTAAATCACCATGACGATATACCGCAGAACCACGAATAGGCGCAGGTAAAGAAACCACACTACGTAGAGCTTGTTCAGCTGATTGACGAGAACCCGGTAATGCGTCTTCGGCAGTAGTACATTTTGCCGAAATATTTAATTTCTCACAGATTTTATCTGTTGCCCACTCAGCCATTAAGCGGTAAGTCATTAATTTACCACCCGTAATGGTGATAAAGCCTTCTAAACCATCGCGCTTAGCGTGATCAAGCAACACAATACCACGACTGACATTACGACCCGATGGATCATCATCACTCGCCACGAGAGGACGAACCCCCGCATAAGCGCGCAAAATACGCGTTTGCGCTAATTTTGGTGCTAACATCGAGCCTTCGCGGATCAAGATATCAACTTCTTCTGGTGTCACGTACATATTGTCGATTTCATCATAAGGTACACGGGTTGATGTTGTACCGATTAATGAAATGGTGTCACCAGGTACTAGAATGTCAGCATCTGCAGGTTTACGACAACGGTTGATAACCATATTGTTGATACGATGACCTAAAATTAATAGCGCCCCTTTTGCAGGGAACATCCGCACTTTTAAATCACCATATTCTGCTATTTTTTGTCCCCAAATACCGCCAGCGTTAGCGACAATTTGAGCACGAATTTCATACATATTTTTAGCTTGATGGTCGTAAACGCGTACACCTTTAACTCTGTCACCTTCACGAATCAGTCCCATGACTTCATGATAAGTCAGAACTTTAGCACCGTGTTCACGGGCATCAAGCATATTAGCGGCGGTTAAACGAAATGGGTCAACCGTGCCATCAGGAACACGAACCGCCCCAATTAAGTTAGGGTTTACTGATGGTTCTAAACGAATAGCTTCTTCGGGTGAAATCGCTTGAGCATCAATTCCCGCAGCTTGGCAAGATTGAATAAAGGTTTGCTGAAATTCTAATGAATCTTCAGGTAAGGTGATAAACAGGCCATCCGTTTTTTCAACGCAGTGACGAGCAACCCGTTTTAAGATCATGTTTTCTTCTATGCACTCTCGTGCAGATTCAGGATCAGTCACAGCATAACGCGCTCCGCTGTGTAACAACCCATGGTTTCGGCCGGTTGCACCGGTTGCGATATCGTGTCTTTCCAGTAGGATACAGCGTAATCCACGGCGAGCACAGTCTCTTGCCATGCCAGCGCCCGTAGCTCCACCACCTATAATAATGACATCAGTCTCTGTTACTGGTGAACCGCTCATCATAGAGATGCCCTCTCACATTACATTCAGCAAACGCTTAATTATTCTTTAGCGTTAATTATAGTGTATAAGATACACAAAAAATGTGGTTAATGTTTGATAATGAGCAAAAACGAAAGAGAAACGCTCACGAGAGAAAAATTAAAGCCACAAGTGTGATACTAATCACAAATAATTTAACAAAAGCTATTTCATAAAGTTAACATATCACTCAAAATCATCCATCTTGAAAATTCTTTCGACAACTGAGCAATACCTCACAGTAAATTTGATTGTATAAGTTTACTATTAAGTTCGTTAAAGAAAATTTTTTGATAACTTCGCTGTTCGTTTTGTCATTATTTAATATCAACATATTAAAATAAAGCCATCGGAGGCTAATATGTTAAGTCTGTTTAGACCTGCGCCACATAAAGCGCGTTTGCCAGAAGAACAGATAGATCCTGTCTATCGTCGTTTACGTTGGCAGATCTTTATGGGGATTTTCTTTGGTTACGCTGCTTATTATTTAGTAAGAAAAAACTTTGCATTAGCAATGCCTTATCTCGTAGAAGAAGGGTTCTCTAAAGGGGATCTGGGTTTCGCTCTATCGGGGATCTCCATTGCTTATGGCTTCTCCAAATTTATCATGGGGTCGTTTTCTGACCGAGCTAACCCTCGTTACTTCTTACCAGCAGGTCTTATTTTAGCATCATTAGTTATGCTATTTATGGGCTTTGTTCCATGGGCAACTTCGAGCATTATGGTTATGTTCGTTCTGTTGTTCCTTTGTGGTTGGTTCCAAGGTATGGGTTGGCCTCCTTGCGGACGTACCATGGTTCACTGGTGGTCACAAAAAGAACGTGGTGGTATCGTCTCTATCTGGAACTGTGCGCATAACGTCGGTGGTGGCTTACCGCCATTACTGTTCTTGTTAGGTATGGCATGGTTTAACGACTGGAAAGCGGCATTATATATGCCAGCTATCGCTGCTATCTTAGTTGCAATGGTTGCTTTCGCATTAATGCGTGACACTCCGCAATCTTGTGGCTTACCGTCTATCGAAGAATACAAAAACGACTACCCACCAGATTACAAAGAAACTGACGAACAAGAACTGACTGCAAAAGAAATCTTCATGAAGTATGTTTTCCCTAACAAACTTTTATGGATGATTGCTATCGCTAACGTGTTCGTTTACTTACTGCGTTACGGTGTACTTGACTGGTCGCCAACTTACCTGCGTGAAGTAAAACACTTCGCAATGGATAAATCTTCATGGGCATACTTCTTATATGAATACGCGGGTATTCCAGGCACATTACTGTGTGGTTGGATGTCAGATAAAGTGTTCAGAGGTAACCGCGGAGCAACTGGCGTATTCTTTATGACCTTAGTCACTATCGCAACTATCGTATTCTGGATGAACCCAGCGGGTAACCCAAATATTGATATGGCGTGTATGCTAATCATCGGTTTCTTAATCTACGGTCCTGTCATGTTGATTGGTCTGCATGCCCTTGAGCTTGCACCGAAAAAAGCAGCAGGTACAGCGGCAGGCTTTACGGGTCTATTCGGCTACTTAGGTGGTTCTGTTGCGGCAAGTGCTATCGTAGGTTACACCGTTGACTACTTCGGCTGGGATGGCGGCTTTATGGTCATGATCGGCGGTAGTGCACTCTCTGTTGTGTTATTACTTGTTGTGATGGTTACAGAAACCAAGCACAAGCGTGAAATGCTTCAGAAGTACGAATAATCACTAACTGATTATTTATGAAATTGATTAAATCTCATCTCTGAAAATCAAGCCACATCAGTTCGTTGATGTGGCTTTTTTATTATCAACTGTACATAACATCACTGTACCTAGAATTAAAATGGAGCAGCTTTATGAGTACATCTTTGAAACCCGTAGTTGCAGGCATTCTTTTAACTCTATCTTTAAGTGCTATTGCACAAGCGGCAAGTGATAAAGTGGTTATCGCTCACCGTGGCGCTAGTGGTTATTTACCTGAGCATACGTTACCCGCTAAAGCGCTAGCCTATGCACAAGGCGCTGACTATCTTGAACAAGATTTAGTGATGACAAAAGATAACGAACTGGTTGTCTTACATGATCACTACCTAGACCGTGTGACTGATGTTGCTGAACGTTACCCCGATCGTGCAAGAAAAGATGGTCGTTATTATGCTATCGACTTTACCCTTGAAGAGATCAAAGGGCTTAAATTTACTGAAGGTTTTGATATTGTTGATGGTAAAAAAGTCCAAAGTTATCCAAATCGTTTCCCTATGGGAAAATCTGACTTCCGCGTACATACCTTCCAAGAAGAAATTGAATTTATTCAAGGTTTAAACAAATCTACTGGTCAAGATATTGGTATTTATCCTGAAATTAAAGCGCCATGGTTCCATGAGCAAGAAGGGAAAGATATCACCACTAAAGTACTCGAAGTCCTTAAAGAGTATGGCTATACCCAAAAGAGCGATAACGTCTATTTACAATCTTTTGATACCAACGATCTTAAACGCATCAAAAACGATTTGATGCCTAAAATGGGGATGGATTTAAAACTCGTTCAGTTAATTGCTTACACAGACTGGAATGAGACCTATGAGAAACAGCCTGATGGCACATGGACAAATTATAGCTATGAGTGGATGTTTAAGCCTGGTGCAATGAAAGAAATTGCCACTTATGCTGATGGTATTGGTCCTGACTATCATATGTTAGTAGAAACAAATTCAACGCCAGAAAAAATCACCTTAACAGGTATGGCGGCAGATGCTCATGCTAACAAACTCACCATCCACCCTTTCACTGTGCGTATTGATAAGCTACCTAATTATGCTAAAGATGGTAATCAGCTTTACGACATCATTTATAACCAAGCGGGTGCTGAAGGTGTGTTTACAGACTTCCCTGATTTAGGGGTGAAGTTCTTACAAAAACAAGCTAAATAATTCAAAGTGTAGCTAGGAGCATACATTAGTATGTGACTCGTGCGAATAAACGCGGTCAACAACGCTGCAACTTGAGTATGACGAGTATCCTACTCTTATTTATAAAGGGTAGGATCTTTGCGCTCATTCCGATTGTATATTTCTTCATCTTTGTCTAATTTAATCCCTGTTGTTATTCAAAATAAAAATAATTTTGATTTATTGGTAATTTATACCATTGTTATCGTTACTATTTTATTTATTTTCTAGAAAGGAAAGGGATCACTATGACAATAACCATAATTGTTTTAGCTATTCTGGCAATCATTATTGTTGGCTGGGGTATCTCAATTTACAACCGTCTTATTACAACGCGTAATCAAGTCAATAATCAATTTGCCAATATTGATGTGATATTAAAACAGCGAGCAGACCAAATCCCACAATTAATGGCAGTTGCTGAAAAAGCGATGGAGCACGAAAAAAGTGTTTTTATTGCATTAAGTGATGCAAGACAGCGCTATTTTAAAGCGCAAAATATTAATGAAAAAATCAGTGCATCAAATGAAATGAACACGGCATTGCGTGGCATGATCGCCCTTGCTGAAAACTATCCCACACTGATTTCAGGTGAACAATTAGCGCTACTTCAAACCGCATTAAGTGATGTCGAAAATAAAATAGCGCAGCGTCGTGAAGGTTTTAACGATGCGACAACGAATTACAACACCGCAATAGAGATGTTTCCTGACAGTCTCATTGCTGGTTTTTTCCGCTTTGAGCGCATGCAATTGCTGGAAATTCCGCAAGAAGAGATGAAATTTGAAGGGATTGTTTTTAAATAAAAAAGTTAAATAACAGCAAGTTAAATAAAAGCATTAAGGATAACCAGCGGTGTTAATCTATTTTTTTATCGGCTGTACTGTAGGTGCATTTATCTATTTTTTGCGCTCAAAACGTACCAAAAAGAAGGAAAATAGCCTTAGTATCATTCCTTTTTTAGGAATAGCTTTTGCTACAGGGAATTACCTTTTTTTCTCACGAGAAACTGATTTTTACCCTATTGGTAAAGACTCTACTGTTGATTTTATTTCCTGTATTGCATTTGCTGTTATTTTGCTATTTGCATATGGTATTTCAAATCATATTGCGAATATTGGTGAGAAGGCGATTAAAAACTATCACCAATTACAAAGTGAAGGTGAATCTAAATTTACGGCACTGATCAACACCGTATTTATTAGCCTATTGCTGCTGTGTTTAAGCTTTGGTTTTTTTATTGACCAAAGATTGTTCTTTTTAAGTTTCGTTTTAATGTTCGTTTACCAATTTGTCAAACGAACACCTGAAAAACGTTTTTTACGTTTTCAAAAAATCTTGGCGACATCTAAAATCCGCTCTTTAGCCATTGGGCTTGTCGAAATTGAAGGCAAGATAACCGCAGGTAAAATATTAACCAGCCGCTTAGGTAAAAAAGAGTGTTATGGCTATTTTTATTATGAATATAATATTTCTAAAGACAAAGAAGGCAAAAAAAGCTATCACCAAACTCACTGTGAAAAAAAGATCAATAATTTCACGATGACGGATGATACAGGATCAATTCAAGTACTCGCCGCTGATACGCCTTTTGTGCACCTTGGTATTGAGCCTCATCAAGATTTGGAATACAACAATAAACGTTTTAAAGAGTATATCTTAGAATCAAAAACGACTTATTTATTGATAGGTCACGCTGAGGCTATCAATGATGAAGTCGTTATCACTCGCAAAGAGCCTCACTACCTGTTAGGGCTATCGCCACAAGATTATGTTGTTCGTTGGAACAATGCGCGTCCTTTGCGTCGTAACTTAAGTATCACCGTTATCATTGCCCTTTTCTTTATCTTTTCCATTCTCGTTATACCAATGGATTATCAAAACGGCATACTAACGCTTGATTTTAATAACACCTCTTTTCCTTGGTAATTGATTAATATGGAATGGCTTATTTTCATCATTTTTATTCTTGCTTTGATTTATTTTCTAATACGTCAGTTAGTGGTGATTTATAACAATATGGTGATGCTAAAAAATAACTGCTATAAAGCATTTGCAAATATTGACGTGTTATTAAAAAAACAAGTTGATCTCTTACCGATGCTAACTGTCATTGCACAAAAGGCAATGGAACATGAAAAAAGTATATTTGAATCACTTGCTAAAAGCCGAGATAGTTATATTAATGCTGGATCATTAAATACAAAAATAGACTCTGCTAATTCGCTTTTTCCACAAATAAAACAGTCGATATTAATTGCAGAGCGTTATCCTGAATTAATCAGTGGCAAGACTTTAATAACATTACAAAATCAAGCGAAAGCATTAGAAGATTGCATAGCAGATAGGCGTGAATTTTTTAATCAATCCGTTACTCTCTACAATACTGAAATACATATTTTTCCTAACCTCTTGTTTACCTTGGCTTTTAACTTTAAAGATATCCCTCTTTTTTATCCTAATAGGGAGCCAACTTTATGATAGAAATTCCTTTTTCTTTTTTGGGTATCACTGATTGGATTTTAAGCTTTGATGAACCAATAATGATTATTATGTTTGCGACTTTTGGTGTGATGTTTTCAATGGCGATCATTTTGCCTTTAATGAGCGTGACGCCATTAAAAAAATATCTAAAACAAGTTGCCGGCGGATTATTTAGCTCCGTTTTTATCAGCTTAATGGTCTTAATTAGTTTTCATTTGATGCTAGGCGTTAATTCCGCATTAAAACTATTATTAATTTGGTGGGTTATCTTATTTTCGTGTATCACTTTTTGGCTTGTTAATTATGATTATATAAAAGAGATGACGGGCGATAAATTTACCAAATTACAAGAAAAAGCAATTGAAGAAGAAGAAAAAAGAAAACAAAAAAGAAAGGCTAAAAAGTAAAAAGAGAGCCTAGGCTCTCTTTTTTAATTTCATCAGTAGACAACTTATGCTCTGTAAACAGGAAAGGCAATCACGTCACTAATGCGCTCAACGCCTAACGCTAACATAATTAAGCGATCTACCCCCAAAGCGACACCAGAACATTCTGGCAAGCCGGCTTCAAGTGCGGCTAAAAAGCGCTCATCTATAGGTTGCTCAGGTAATCCCATTGCAGCACGCTTACGATTATCACGCTCAAAACGGTGACGTTGCTCTTGTGCATCTGTTAATTCACGAAATCCGTTCGCAAGCTCAACACCTTTAAAGTAGACCTCAAAACGTTCTGCAACTCGGTGATCTTCAGAACTGATTTCAGCTAATGAAGCTTGTGTCGCGGGAAAGTGATAAATAAAGGTCGGTTTTTCGATACCAATATGCGGTTCAACGCCAGAAACAAACAGAAGTTGAAGCAATGTGTCTTTATCTTCTTCTGTATCTGCAATATTTGATAAATCAAGTTTCGCCGCCACTTCACGCAGTTTTTCTTTATCTGCGGATAATGGGTCAATATCAAGATAACGCAAAAAAGCTTGTTGATAAGAGAGCGACTCAGAGGCTTCGCAATCTAATACTTCCTGTAACAGATCATCAACTTCATTTATCAACCGGTACATATCAAAACAAGGACGATACCACTCTAGCATCGTAAATTCCGGATTGTGATATCTACCGGCTTCCTCGTTACGGAAGCAACGTCCCATTTGATAAATAGGACCACTATTTGCAGCAAGCAAACGTTTCATATGATATTCAGGGCTTGTCATCAGATAAAGCTTTAATCCCTGAGAAGCACCAGGACCGACAAAGGTTGTTTCAAAGGGGTAAAGATGAATATCGGTAACGGTAGCCTGACTCATCATGGGTGTTTCAACTTCTAATACCCCACGATCAGCAAAAAAGCGCCTAATATTACTGACTATTTTTGCCTTTTTCAGCAAGTTGGCGATTGAGGCGCTTGGCTGCCAATCCGCTATTTCACTCATGAACAGAAAACTCCAAAAGAAAACGAAGCCTGCAGTTTACTCGCATCTGATCCAACAGACAAATTTCTAACCAAAAAGGACGTGTTCATTTTTTATATTTAGCAGCAAACTAAAGAGGCGAATACGTGAAAACACATAAGATTAATAAATGTAACTCTACAAAACATCTACTTTTTTGTGTCACTTAATCACTTATTTAAGAAAAAACACCGCTTTAAAGCCCCCTATTCTCCGCTGATTTTTTATATTGTTTATAACTAAAGTAAATTGTAATAATTCTTTTTCTCAATTAGAGATAACAATAAACTAACACTATTCTTATATTTAAATAGATGTTTTTTTCTAGACTTTAAACTTAACTTAATATTTAAAATGACACATTTTGATTAGTATTATAAATCTTAAGAAATATTATTAATATTTTATTAACAATTAACAAGACAAATCGATTTGTTTTAGATAAATAGTAAAAAATTTATTTTAACTTTAAGCCTAAATTTTTATTTCATTATATTAAACATCGATTTGGTGTAAAAGTTTTCGCTTTAAAATCAACAAATAATAAAAAAAGATTGTCAATTACAATTAAACTTATCTATACTTTAAAAACAGACTTTTCATTACAATTAATTTTTTCATTTTAGAAAAATATATTTTATTTTATCCCCAAGTTTATTTGGCTTCTTATTATCTAAACCCAGAATTCTTGGCATGGATCACACTTTTTTTGCGAAATACGGGAAAACCATCATTCATATCAAATTTCGGTGCCCAACATTTCGTTATACTAAAATTACAGTCAATGATAATAAAGATGTTATCAAGCGTAGTCACAAGGCAGTGAAACAATTTAGTTACGGATAGCTTAAAAAAATAGCATTACAAATTAATAATGTCAGTGAATTGAATTCTAGACAATTATTCCAATTTTCACTTGAACAATGGAGAAGCGCAGTGCAAACCTTTAATGCCGATATAGCGATAATCGGAGCCGGGGGCGCAGGCTTACGTGCAGCAATAGCTGCTGCGGAAGCGAATCCTCAACTGAAAATTGCTCTGATCTCAAAAGTATACCCAATGCGTAGCCATACCGTGGCAGCAGAAGGCGGATCAGCAGCAGTGACTCAGGCTCACGACTCCTATGACTTCCACTTCAATGATACCGTTTCTGGCGGTGACTGGTTGTGCGAACAGGATGTCGTCGATTACTTCGTTGAGCATTGTCCAACAGAGATGACTCAACTAGAACTCTGGGGCTGTCCTTGGAGCCGTAAAGAAGACGGGTCAGTTAACGTCCGACGTTTTGGTGGGATGAAAATCGAACGGACTTGGTTCGCAGCCGATAAAACCGGCTTCCACATGCTACACACTCTCTTCCAAACGTCTCTAAAATACCCACAAATCCAACGTTTTGATGAACACTTTGTTCTCGATATTCTCGTAGACGAAGGTCATGCACGCGGCGTTGTTGCTATTAATATGATGGAAGGTACGAAAGTTCAAATTCGTGCTAATTCAATCATTATGGCAACAGGTGGTGCAGGACGTGTTTACCGCTTCAATACCAATGGTGGTATTGTAACGGGTGATGGTATGGGGATTGCTTTACGTCATGGTATTCCACTGCGTGATATGGAATTTGTTCAATATCACCCAACAGGCTTACCAGGCTCTGGTATCCTGATGACAGAAGGTTGTCGTGGTGAAGGTGGTATTCTGGTCAATAAAGATGGCTATCGCTATCTGCAAGACTACGGTCTAGGACCAGAAACACCATTAGGCAAACCTGAAAACAAATATATGGAATTAGGTCCACGCGATAAAGTTTCTCAAGCTTTCTGGCATGAGTGGCGCGCAGGCCGTACCATTAAAACTCACCGTGGTGATGTTGTTTATCTGGACTTACGTCATTTAGGTGCGAAAAAACTGAATGAACGTCTACCGTTTATCTGTGAATTAGCAAAAGCGTATGTCGGTGTTGACCCAGTTAACGAACCAATTCCTGTTCGTCCTACTGCGCACTACACCATGGGTGGTATCGAAACCAACCAACGCACTGAGACTCGCATTAAAGGTCTGTTTGCTGTGGGTGAATGTTCATCTGTCGGCTTACATGGTGCAAACCGTTTAGGTTCTAACTCACTGGCTGAACTGGTTGTATTTGGTCGCCTTGCGGGTGAAGAAGCTGTACGTTGTGCTCAAGAAGCAACACCAGCAAATGCATCTGCACTTGATGCACAAACTCGTGACATCGAAGAAAACCTCAAAAAGCTGATGAACCAAAAAGGAACAGAAAGCTGGTCACAAATTCGCGATGAAATGGGTGAATCAATGGAAGAAGGTTGCGGTATTTACCGTACACCAGAATTGATGCAAAAAACCGTTGATAAGCTGGCTGAATTAAAAGAACGTTTCAAACGTGTTGAAATTAAAGACACCAGTAGCGTCTTTAATACTGATTTACTTTACAAAATCGAACTTGGCTTTGGTTTAGATGTCGCTGAATGTATGGCTCACTCAGCAATCAATCGTAAAGAATCCCGTGGTGCACACCAACGTTTAGACGAAGGTTGTACCGAGCGTGATGATGTGAACTTCTTGAAACATACTCTGGCATTCTATAACCCAGAAGGTGCACCTCGCTTAGAATATAGCGATGTGAAGATCACTAAATCCGCCCCTGCGAAACGTGTCTATGGTGGTGAAGCTACTGCTCAAGACAAGCAGAATAAGGAGAAAGCGAATGGCTGATGACATGAAGCACATTAAAATGGAAGTCATGCGCTATAACCCTGAAGTTGATGATGCTCCCTATTTCGTCACTTATGATGTGCCTTATGATGAGCAAACCTCATTACTTGATGCACTGGGTTATATTAAAGACAATTTAGCGCCTGATCTCTCTTACCGTTGGTCTTGCCGTATGGCGATTTGTGGCTCTTGCGGCATGATGGTAAATAAAGTGCCTAAACTGGCGTGTAAAACGTTTGTGCGTGAATACCCAGAAGGCGTGAGAATTGAAGCACTTGGTAACTTCCCTGTCGAACGTGACCTTGTTGTTGATATGACTCACTTTATTGAGAGCTTAGAAGCGATTAAACCTTATATTTTAGGTAATGATCGTAAGCCTTCAGAAGGTCCAAATAAACAGACTCCTGCGCAAATGGCGAAATACCACCAGTTCTCTGGTTGTATTAACTGCGGTCTTTGCTATGCAGCTTGTCCTCAGTTTGGTTTAAACCCTGAGTTTATTGGTCCAGCCGCGATTACTTTGGCACAACGTTACAATACAGATAGTCGCGACCATGGGGCAAAAGAACGTATGCCTCAGTTAAATGGTGAGAACGGTGTCTGGTCTTGTACCTTTGTTGGCTACTGTTCTGAAGTCTGTCCAAAACATGTGGATCCTGCCGCTGCTATTCAGCAGGGTAAAGCAGCCAGTGCGCAAGACTTTGTCATTGCAATGCTGAAACCACGTTAAGGAGGAAACAAGACATGACAACAAAACGTAAGCCTTATGTTCGTGGTATGCAGCCAAGCTGGTGGACGAAACTGGGATTCTATCGTTTCTATATCACCCGTGAAGGCACTTGTCTTCCACAACTTTGGTTCAGTCTGGTTGTACTGTTCGGTGTATTCGCACTGAAAAATGGACCAGAAAGTTGGGCAGGATTCGTTGGATTCCTGAGTAACCCAATTGTAATGCTGATTAACATTGTGACTCTTATTGCAACCGTATTTCACACTGCAACTTGGTTTAAACTTGCACCAAAAGCAGTGGTTATTGTTGTAAAAGATGAAAAAATGCCACAAGAACCTATCGTACGTGGTTTTTGGGCTGTCGCTATCGTTGTTACTGCCGCTATTCTGGCAGTGGCGTTAATTTAACCCAGGAGGAAATAATGAATCAGAATCAACTTCCTAAGCGCTCTGATGAACCTATTTTCTGGGGATTATTTGGTGCAGGTGGTATGTGGAGCGCAATTGTTTCTCCAGCAATCATCATCCTGCTCGGTATCCTAATCCCTATGGGTATTGCGCCAGAAGCATTTACTTATGACCGTATTATGGCATTTAGCCAAAGCATCATTGGTCGTCTTTTCTTACTGCTAATGATCATTCTGCCAGTTTGGTGTGCATTACACCGTATTCACCATACTTTGCACGATTTTAAAGTGCATGTACCTGCAAGCAAATGGGTATTCTATGGTGGTGCAGCGATTATCAGTGTTCTTGCTATTATTGGCGTATTTACACTGTAATTGATTAATACGTAAGATAAAAAGCCACTCGATGAGTGGCTTTTTTTATTAAAATTTTTTTTAATTACGTTTAGCTTATTAAAATACGCTTTAATAAAACAGAATTCGGAATCACTTATCCTAAGCATAGGATGAATATTAACAGGCTCCATTCTCAAAATAGGTCATTGCATTTATATTAATAAGCTCATAATCAAACAATGAAATAATAATTATTTATTATCAATATATTACAGTAAGTTATATTATTTTTATGCCGTATTTCTTATTTTAAAAATGTCGTATTTCTTCCTATATACCTTTCCCTCGTGTATGCTTTCTATACATAAAAGGAGGTTCTATGACAGCAGCAAGTCAAATTAACCAAAAATTAAAACGTTCAAGACGTTATGTCTTTGAACGTAAAGATTTTGAAAATATTGCCAGTTATGATCAAATTGGTCGTGCTCTTAATCAATTGATCAAGCAAGGTAATCTGATGAAAATTGGGTATGGTCTTTATACAAAAGCGCGGAAAAACAGCCTCACGGGTCGCTTAATGCCAACTAACCCTGGTGGCACAGATGCTATTTTACGTGAAATTCTTAAGATGAAAGGCGTCAACTTTGAAATAGATACTCTATCTTGGCAAAGTCTTTCTGGTAATAGCACTCAAATTCCTTCATCTATACAGTACTCATGGGATCCAAAACGGTTCAATCGAAAGCTAGTGATTGGTGATCGATTGCTTAACTCACCAAGTGGCAAATGACAAAATTAAAAAATCAATTTTTAGAGGTTTCTGATGCGTTAGCGCTCGGAAACCCAGCCATCCCTGAAAAGGATTACTGGGTAGTCGCTTTACTTGCGCAATTAGCTACACTTGCGTTTGATACACACCAAATGGTCTTTTCTGGGGGAACCGCACTAGCTAAATCTCATGTAAGAATATTCAGAATGTCAGAAGATGTTGACATCAAACTCATTCCAACCGCTGTATTTCATTCCTTCTCTCGAGATAAACGCAAAGAAAAACGTAAAGCCTTATTAAAAGAAATCGAGGATCTTCTTACTCTTCAATCAAGCCATTTTTCTATTGAAAAAAAAATAGTTCGTGATGAATACCGCTACGTTGAATATCAGCTAAAATACCCTCAACAATTTAGTCAAGCTCCTTGTTTACGTCCAATCATCAAACTAGAGTTAATAGAAACAATTCCTTTACTCCAAGTAGAACAACGTAGTATTCAATCGTTAGTTGCGCAGTTATATCACCAATCTCAAGAAGTCGGTAAATTTGCCTGTGTCACGGTACAATCGACATTAGTTGAAAAAGTCATTTCTATGCTACGACGTACCATGTTAGTTAAACGAGATCCTAAACGTAAAGATGATCCTACGCTAGTACGCCATATCTATGATATATACTGTATTAATATAGACCAGCGGCTTGATTATGAAGTCCTTATACCTCTTTTTCGAATTGTATTACAAGAAGATGTGAGGCGTTTTGGGAAACAACATTTAGACTTTGCCCTTAATCCAATTCAAGAATTACAACTAGGCTTGGCAGAATTGGAACTTAATCCATTGTATTATCAAAGGTTTATAGACTTCGTTACCCCAATGGTATTTACTACCGAAACACCTAATTTCGATACCTGTTTTGCCTCATTTAAGCGTATTGCTCAGTCATTAATGGTTAATAACTAGAAGAGAGAGTACCAACTAAATTCCCCCAAAGTTCATCATAACTTTGGGGCTTTTTTATGCCAAATATTCGGGTTTTAACTCGCTAATTTTAGTCCAATAATACCAAAAACAATCATCGCTAAACTCAGTAAACGATAAATATTAGCTGACTCACCAAATACCAAAATACCAAAGATTGCTGTACCGACGGCACCAATACCAGTCCAAATCGCATAAGCCGTACCTGCTGGTAATCCTTTCATCGCGTAAGATAACATGCCCATACTCACAATCATGGCGGTTATCGTGATAATGCTGGGTGTTAATCGCGTAAATCCATGAGTGTATTTCAAGCCAACAGCCCAAACTATCTCAAGTAGACCCGCAATAAATAGAATGATCCAAGACATAAACTACCCCTTTATACATCGGTGGGGTCGTCCCCTGAATAAAAACGCAGAAAGCTGGGTCGTCCCAGCTTCAAAGAAATGAGATTGGATTATAAGAAAAAGCTATCAGCCATGCAATAGTTCGATATTTATTCAAGCAAGCTTAGGTGCGCCCTCTTCGCCATAAAGAAAAGCAGAAACATCTTCTTCGACTTCACCCATTGCCATCAGTGCATCAAGTGTCTCTTTGGCTTCTTCCTCATTAACGATGCTCATTGCAAAGCCTACATGCACTAATACCCATTTCCCAATCATGGAATCAGGCTCACCTTCACAAACAAGGGCAATATTAACTTCTCGCTTAACGCCACAAACATCGACCATTGCGTTTTCAGTGATTGTTTTTCCTACCTCAACAACTTGACCGGGAATACCAAGACACATAACAACCTCTATTCGATCTCTATTTGCTTGATACGCATTGCATCATCATTTTCAACACGTAAGTTTTGGCTGCCACAAGAAGGACACCCCGCATTAAATGTCGAGACCGTAACAACTTGATGACAATCCCAACACCACGCTTTAGCCGGAATAATTTCAATATGAAGCTCGCACCCTTGTGCGATAGTGTCACGGCAGACAATATCAAAACAAAACTCAAGCGCACTTACTTCAATACATGAAAGTGCGCTAATTTCCATCCACACACTTTTTATCTTTTGCGCATTATTCTGTTTTGCTTGTGAATCAATAATTTCAAATGCGCTTTGGCAAAGTGTTATTTCGTGCATGTCAGTACCTTATTGATGCCAGATAAATAATAGCAACTATAGTATCAGTACATAGTTGCCCTATTATTGATCTTAGAACAATAAATCAGCACCACTTTCAAAAGCAGCACGACGACGACGTTCTTTCACCATATCTTCAAGTGCATCTCTATCAATGCACACTAATGCATGAGTAGGACATACCTCAACGCAAGCAGGACCTTCTTCACGGTGATGGCATAAATCACACTTATTCGCCTCTGCTTTAAAAGCATCGATAGTATTAAGTGCTGTTGATTTACGCATTACAGGACGAGATACCACTTCCATGGTGCCATAAGGACAGGCAATCACACAGGTTTTACAACCAATGCATTTTTCCTGATCCACATAATAATAATCTTTATTATGGACAATTGCGCCATTAGGACAAACTTTGGCACAAGGTGCATCTTCACATTGGTGGCAAACAACGGCGGTACTAATAGTGAGCCCTTTTACAACATAAATGCGTGGCTGGAAATTTTGCTCAGTGATTTGATCAATGGCTAAGTTATCCTGTTCTGCTTGTTGATGCGACACAACACAAGCAACTTCACAAGTGTGGCAACCAATGCATTTTTTAGGGTCTGCAATGATGAAACGGTTCATCATATTCTCCTGCTATCTGTTATATGGTCGTTATATATGGCGATAAACGTATTTAATTATCTAATTAAGAATAATAATTATGATATCTATGCACTTTATCTAGCATTGTTCATGCCAATATATTTACCAAGTAACTATTCCTTATTTTTCAATTAAATAATTTACAAATAAAAATGATTATTAATTATCATTTGGTCATATCGTCAATTTATTCGACATTTTTGACGACATAACAAATAGTTATATAAGTAGATATATAACGATTTGATAAATTTAAATTTTCATATCTGATGACAAACACGAAAATAGCGTACTGGATCAAAAATGATTCAGTCATTCATATAAATTTATTATAAACCTACTACAATATAGCTAATTTTTTAGGGCAATCGGTGGTGTCATGAAATTAAGCAGTAATAATGCTGAAACTATGGAGAGCCTTCGTAATGAGCGTAATCAGTATCGCATTCTCGTCGATATCACAAATTCCGTATTAGCTCATTTGGACATGGATGGTCTTATTTCTGAAGTCTCTAAAGAAATACATCGTTTTTTTGGACTTAACCATATTAGTCTTATGTTATGTCGCACTTCATCGCAAAATAGCAATGAGGTTAGTCTTTATTCTAGTCGCTATCAGACTGGAAAATCAGTCATTCGCCAACAAAGAAAGTTTAGTAGCGCGAATAACAAAGCAGATGAAATTATTAATCAAAATAAACCCGTCTTAATCGATATTAATAGCGAAGATCAAGACGATATATTGATTAAACGTCTCGTTAAACAAGATATGAAGACGGCTTTGTTATTGCCACTGGCTTTTAATCATAAACCTGTAGGGCTATTAATTCTGGCACATGAAATAGAGGGTGTCTTTACTGAAGATACTTGCCAATTATTGCAACAAATTGCAGCTCGTATTGGTATCGCTATTGAAAATGCCGCAGCTTATGAAGAAATAACACACCTTAAAGACAGTTTAAAAAATGAAAATATCTGGCTTAATGAGCAAATAGATAAAAATGCCTGCTTTAGTGAAATTATTTATCAAAGCGATGCCATGCATAATGTGCTGGAACAAATTGAATTAGTCGCTAAAAGTGATAGTACTGTACTTATTTTGGGTGAAACGGGAACAGGTAAAGAACTTATTGCCCGAGCAATACATCGATTAAGTCTGCGTAAAGATAAATCGATGATAAAAATGAATTGTGCAGCAGTACCTTCAGGATTACTTGAAAGTGATCTTTTCGGTCATGATAAAGGCGCATTTACAGGAGCGACCAGTACACACATTGGTCGCTTTGAAATGGCAGACCGAAGCACCTTATTTCTTGATGAAATTGGTGATATGCCTATTGAATTACAACCAAAACTATTACGTGTATTACAAGAAAGAGAAATAGAAAGACTGGGTGGTAATAAAGTGATTCCCGTTGATGTCAGATTAATAGCCGCTACAAATAAAGATTTATGTGAGCTTACTGATGAGGGTGAATTTAGAGAAGACCTCTATTATCGGCTAAATGTTTTTCCTATTATTATTCCACCCTTAAGAGAGCGCCCAGAAGATATTCCATTATTAGCGAAACATTTTACACAAAAAATAGCGCGTAGAATGGATCGCAATATTGAATGTATTCCAGCCAATGCACTAGAACAGCTAACACATTATCCTTGGCCTGGAAATGTGCGTGAACTTGAGAATATTATTGAGCGAGCGGTAATATTAACAAGAGGTTCTACATTAAACCTTCAATTAAAAGAGCTGCATATCAATAAGCCCTCTCGTTTAAAGCAAGTATTAACTCAACCCTCATCAATTGAAAAACGGATGCAAACCAATGCACCAGAAAGCGATGATGAAGAGCGAGAGCGGATTATTCAAGCATTAAGAGAAACCAATGGTGTTGTTGCTGGTGCAAGAGGTGCTGCATTAAAATTAGGCTTAAAGCGCACTACGTTATTATCACGAATGCAACGTTTAGGTATCTCAATTCCAGAAATACTTTAACCGATACAAAATACTCAATCCAATGATGTAAAGAGGGTGTAATAATTTAATTACACCCTCTTTTTAATCTATTTGAAACTTATTTTTCTCTATCTATACTCTAATTTATTATATTTCACCAGTTAATTACCAATAACAATTATTAATAATACAAACCATCAATGGAGCATATTATATATGAAAAACCTGCTTACAAGTGAAATCAGTAAAATAAAAAGAGAGTACCAACAAAGTAAATATGTATTTATTCCTCAATCCTCGATTATTAATTTAATAAAACAACTCGGTGCTGAAGATAAAGATATTAAGGCATTAATTGAGTATGGCGATTATTTATCGCCCGATCCCACACTCTCATTTCGTCATACTCGTACAGGTCGCTACCTTTTTGATAATGATATAAAGACAATCTCTCGTTTAGAATATCAACCCTTTGTTCTCACCGAAGAAGATGGTTTTATCAGAGAGGATAGTGGTGCACAAAGGCACTTTAGAGCAATAGATGATCGCTGGCAAAGTAATAGCGCCTATCAAGCGTTATTAAAACTCAAAATGCTATTAATCCACGGTAATACATTTACACCCCGTGATTTGACTGACCAATTATCGTCTAAATTGATATCAACGGTTTTTCATTTAAGATTAATTGCCCAACCCGATTCTTTAAGTGAACTTTCAATTGAAGGCGTTCATAAAGACGGTGTTGATCATACGATGATAATTATGATGAAGAAGAAAAATGTTAAAAATAATTCAGGCGCTTTACGGGTTCACTCACCTAAAGAAGCGATAGGAACCCCTTGGCAAAACATTAATCACTCTCATCTTCTTTATGAACATAATAACGCACAAAATCTTGACGTATTATTAATTGCAGATAATGAATTAAATCATAGTGGTACACCTATTTTCACTGAGGATAATAAAAATCAGGCTTACCATGATTTTATGGTTTTATTATCGCGCTACCCTACCGTTAAAGCACATCCATCGCATCAATTTGATTCGATAAATTTGCATCCAGATTTACCATTAACACTGCATTTAAGTGAGTATTAAATCACTTAATCGTGAAACAGTTATAGTAGGGTGAGAATAAATTAAAACCGTTGAGCTCGGCTTAATAACAGATCAATCATCAAAACAAGATTTGATTCAAAAGACGAGCTCTCAATAGTATCGCATTGAAAACTGATTGCATCGTCATAAATAGGGAAATGAATATCGGCAAGCTCAGCTAGCGGATTAGCACTGGCTCGGGTAAATGCAACTATTTTCATGCCAATACTTTTGGCTATTTTTACTTTTTCTACCACTTGTGCCGTTTCACCACTACGCGAAATTGCGATAAATACCGTATAGCGCGAAGCATTATTAATAAAAATATTCTTACTGTCGCTCAGCCCCGAAAGAAAAGCATCTTTACCAATAAGCTGTAAACGCTTACTAATATATTCTGAGAAAATATGTGAAAAGCCCGTACCATAAATAAAGAAAGAGTTTTTACTGTTAATTAAATCAACAAAGTATTTTTTACGTTCATCGGGAATTAATGTAAATGTTCTCAGGTAATTTGCTAAAAACTGTTCAAAAAGAGGCTCAGTTATTGTGCTCTCATCTGTGACGAGGGCTTTCGATGTAGATGCTGTTGATAACAGCTGCTTGCAATAATAGATCAACTCGCTATAACCGGAAAAACCTAATTTTTGGCACAACCGCATAATCGTTGTTGTTGAAACAAAATTAGTTTCAGCTAGCTGTCGAATAGTTAACTTTCCTATTTGAGATGGATTATCAATAAGATAAGAAAGAATACGATATTCAGCGCGAGTTAATTCTGTGGCTTTTGATAGTAAAGATGATAATCGAGCTGACATAACTATGACCTAGTTGATACATCATCCTCATCAAAGGAAAATGCTGTTCCTATTATAGAACAGCATTCTATTCGATTATGCTTTAACCGCAAGTTTTGCGATCAAACACGCTTGCCTTTTACATAAGCTTTGCGTAATTCTGGCCAGTACCCTTGGTTGGCTTCAATCATATCATCCAAGATTTTCTTCGCATGAATAACACTTGGCACGGTTTTATTTAGTGTAAAAGCTTCAAGCGCTTTTTCATAACTGCCTTCGAGTGTTGCTTCTACCAGCAATTGTTCTGATGCTAATTGTTGCTCAAGCAAAGTGCGATGAAAACGAGGAATATCACCAATACGAATAGGCTCAGGACCATGAGAGGTAATATAAGCAGGCACTTCGACCATCGCATCATAAGGTAAATCAGCAATTGCCCCTTTGTTTTCAACAATGACCAAATGGCGCTGACGTAAATCAAATGCTAAAGAACATGCGACATCAACAATAAATGCACCATGTACGCCCACATGGAAAGCGTCAGGTAAGATACCCGTTTGTTTGTATTCGCGTGCTGCTTCAAATAGGCGTTTTTCTCGACCATCCATCACTTCATTAGCGCGAGTATAATCAGGATCTTGATGTTCAACGATATAATTTGGCATCAAATAATACTGTAAATATGGATTTGGAATATACTCTGGAAACGCATCCATTAATGGCTGAATATGACGCCATGTTTTTACCCATGAAGGATCTGAGTGTTGCGGATCGGTTTGTGCTGCATCTTCAGTTAAAAGCCCAAATTTAGCGATATGTTCACGCAACTCAGGCAGCTTTTCTTCGCCTTTTACACGCACTGAAGTAAACCAACCAAAGTGATTTAAACCAAAATAATCCACATCAAGATCATGACGATCCACATTCAATACTGCCGCCATATTACGCATTGCCGCAACGGGCATATCGCAGATATTTAATACCCGTGCATTAGGACGTAAACGGCGAACACCTTCGGCAACAATCGCAGCTGGATTTGAGTAGTTCACTATCCACGCTTTTTTATCTGCGTACTGCTCTACTAAATCAATTAGCTCAACCATAGGTAAAATAGTACGCAAACCATAAGCTAACCCACCAGGTCCGCAAGTTTCTTGTCCAACAACACCATAGCGTAGAGGAATTTTTTCATCTTGTTCACGCATTTTATATTGACCAACGCGCATTTGAGCAAAAACAAAATGAGCACCATCAAACGCCGTTTTTGCATCCGTTGTCACTGTGAATTTAATCGTATCACTATGGTCACGAATAACTTTTTCAACGACAGGGGCAATAGTGTCTTGGCGTTCTTTATCGATATCGTATAAACGGATTTCACTTAATGGAAAATCATCTAAACGAACCATCAGGCTTTTTACAATTCCTGGAGTATAAGTACTTCCACCGCCTGCAATGCTTAAGATAAAAGGTGATTTATTCATTTGTTTTTCTCCAATCAAAGTGCGGCTTCAACCGCTTCACGCATTTTTTTCACATGTAATCCATAAACGACTTGAACATTATTGCCGTGGCGTACAACACCTTTAGCACCAGTTTTCTTCAGTAGCTCTTCATGGATTGCATCGATATTTTTAACAATGACTCTTAAGCGGGTGTAACAATTATCAATAACCTCAATATTGTCACGACCACCTAGCCCTTCAATAATTTCTTCACCTAAACTATTGATGGTTGATTCAGATGTAACGCTATCGCCTTTCTTTTGGTAATCTTCTTTGCTGTATAAACGAGTTTCTTCATCGTCATCTTCACGCCCAGGTGTTTTAAGATTAAGTTTTAAAATCAAGCTTCTAAAGATAACAAAGTAGAGCACCGACATAATCAGACCTACCACGATATACATAGGCCAATTCGATTTTTCAGTTCCCAACGGTAAGTTATATAAGATGAAATCAATCACACCGTTTGCACCTATGGCATGAACACCCAACAGGTAAAACAGCATCATGCCAATGCCGGTTAATATGGCATGCACAAAAAATAAAATAGGCGCAACAAATAAGAAGGAGAACTCAAGTGGCTCAGTAACACCAAGTAACAAAGAGGTTGCAGCAGCAGGGATTAAAATCGCCTTTGCCATCTGCTTTTTCTCTTTTTTAGCCACCGAGATCATTGCCGCGGCGGCTGCCGTTAAACCAAACATTTTGGCAATACCGCGAGCGTCCCAAATAACCGTATTACTTAGTTGTTTCACTTCAGGGCACGCCATTTCAGCAAAATAGATATTTCTCGCACCTTGATACGTTGTGCCGCAAACATCGGCAACACCACCTAACTCTGTATATAAGAACGGTGTATAAACTAAATGGTGTAAACCTGTTGGGATAAGAATGCGTTCTAAGAAACCATAAATAAGCGCGCCAAATGCACCAGAATCATGAATAATAAGTGCCATTTTAGTGATACCTGCCTGAGCAAATGGCCAGATTTCACACATTAAAACAGCAAGAGCAATCGTGAATGGAATCGCAATAATGGCGACAAAACAGTGACCAGAATAAATCGCCATAATGCCGTTAAATTGACGACCTGAATAACGGTTATAAAGCCATCCTGATATTGCTCCGGTTAAGATACCAGCAAAAACACCCATTTCGAGCACTTGAACACCAAGTACCATACCTTGCCCTGCGGCCCGCATCTCTTCAGCACTAACCAGTTTTCCCTGTAATGTCAGCGTAATATTCATGGCATTAGTAAAAATAACAAAAGTGACTAAGCCAATTAATCCAGCGTAACCTTTATCTTTTTTCGCTAAACCAACGGGAATACCCACAGCGAAAATTAGAGCAAGATTAACCAAGATAGCTACTGAAGATTTTGCGAGTAATTGCCCAATACTCTGTATTATCGGGTGATTTAGAAAAGGGACATACTCTGCAAGATTGCCATTACCAAAAACATTACCCAGTGCAATATATAAACCGACTATTGGCAATATCAGTACCGGGCCGTATAACGATTTTCCAAACGCTTGTAGGGCATTAATGAGTTTTTTCATACTGTATCTCGTTGTTGTTTTCTTACACTCATTTCCATAACAGCATCCTGCGCTGGCATTAAATAAAAAGCAATTTATCCACTTGATTTAGAAACAGATTACTTTAAAAGTAACATGTTACTTTTTTAACTGTGAACTAACTCAAGCTTGAAAATCAAACTAAAAATAGGGCGTTTTTAATGTATTAATAGAGAGAAAAAAGAGAGCGTCAGACTGCAGAGAAATAAAATAAGGTTTAATCGCGACAACAAAAAAACCGACCTTAATGATATCCTATTCACTAAGGTCGGTTTCACTAGAACAGTGACAATATTGACAAGATTAGCCTTCAGCTGCTTCTCTTAAACGTCGTTTAATATTGTTGTATTCTGTTTTTACAAAGTGTTCTGCTTGAGTCTGTTCTTTGATTGGCTCAATACAAACTGCACAATACTTATACTCTGGCGTTTTAGTAATTGGGCTTAAGTTTTCTGCAACCAACTCATTACAAGCACCAATCCACCATTGGTAAGTCATATAAATCGCACCTTTATTAGGGCGATCACTCACTGCAGCACGAGTAATAACTTTACCTTGGCGTGAACGTATCCAGACTAACTCTTGGTCTTTAATACCCAATTGTTTAGCATCTTCAGTATTTAACTGAACATAACCTGGTTCATCAGCCAATGCAGCCAGTGCTTTACAGTTACCAGTCATTGAACGACAAGAGTAGTGTCCGACTTCACGAACAGTCGCTAGCACCATTGGGAACTCATCAGAGAGTTTATCAATAGGTGGCGCCCACTCGCAGGTAAAGAACTGACCTTTTCCATTAGGTGTGTCGAACTCACCGCCTTCATACAAATACTGTGTACCTGGGCTATCTTCAGTTGGGCAAGGCCATTGAATATAAGCTAAATCCGCCATTTTCTCGTAAGTTGCACCATAATAAATCGGGCATAACTCACGCAACTCATCCCAAATTTCTTTGGTATTGTTGTAATGCATTGGATAACCCATCGCAGTTGCCATCAAACTGATTATCTGCCAGTCTGTTTTCACATCACCGACAGGTTCAACTGCTTTATAGAAGCGTTGGAAACCACGGTCTGCTGCGGTATAAACACCTTCATGTTCACCCCATGATGTTGCAGGGAAAATAACATCAGCTATCGCTGCTGTTTTGGTCATAAAGATATCTTGTACTATCAGAAGATCGAGTTTTTCAAACGTTCTACGAATGGTTGCTAAATCAGGCTCAGTCTGTAATGGATCTTCACCCATAACATAGTGTGCTTTTAACAAACCATGGTCGATATTATGAGGTACTTCACTTAGCGCATAACCCACTTCTTCAGGCATTGATTCAATGCCCCAAAATTTAGCAAATTTCTCACGCGCTTTTTCATCAGTAACGTATTGATAACCTGGTAATGTGTTTGGTAATGCCCCCATATCACAAGCACCCTGTACGTTATTTTGACCACGAACAGGACCAACACCGACATATTTCTTACCAAGATTACCCGTTAATAACGCTAAACTGGTTAGTGAACGTACCGTTTCAACACCTTGGTAAAATTGGGTTACACCCATTCCCCAAAGGATTGTTGCTGTTTCCGCTTTTGCATACATACGCGCAGCTTCACGTATCATTTGTGCACCTAAGCCTGTTGTTTCTTCAACAGATTCTGGTGTGTATTTTTCAACCAGCTGGCAATACTCTTCAAATTGTTCAGTATGATTTTCAACAAAGGATTTATCGTATAAACCCTCTTCAATAATCACATGAGCAATAGCATTTAATAACGCAATATTTGAACCGTTTTTCAATGCTAAGTGTAAATCAGCTAAACGAGCTGTTTCGATGTAACGTGGGTCACATACGATAATTTTTGCACCCTTTTCTTTCGCCTTAACAATACGGCGAGCAACAATAGGATGCGAGTCTGCGGCGTTATAACCGAAGACAAATAGACATTTGGTATCCTCAATCTCAACGATTGAGTTGCTCATAGCACCATTACCGACCGAACGCTGCAGACCTGCAACCGAAGGGCCGTGTCAGACACGAGCACAGCAGTCTATATTATTATTTCCGATAACCGCACGCGCGAACTTCTGCATAACGAAGTTAGCTTCGTTACCAGGTCCACGAGAAGAACCGGTTGTCATAATAGATTTAGCACCGTATTTCTCTTTGATAGCGAGTAGTTTGCTACTAGCAAACTCGATAGCTTCTTCCCAAGAAACCGATTCTAATTTTCCGCCTCTTTCACGACGGATCATCGGTGTTTTAAGGCGTGGAGTCAGTATCTTAGTATCATGGATAAAATCCCATCCATAATACCCTTTCAGACACAGCTCACCTTGGTTTGTTAAACCATTAGCCCCTTCAGCGCCAATGATTTTACCGTTTTCCACCTTCAGGTAGATTTTGCATCCTGAGGCGCAATACGGACAGACCGTGATGACTTTTTTCATCAACATTGCTCCTGTGTTCATCAACTTTCAGGTTAATACCTGATTCTCTCCTTTATCTATGCAGAGAGTGTGCCAAATAAGCAGTTATTTTTTATAACAACTCAATTTATTGATATATAAGATAAAATAATGCATCTTTGAGATATCAGTAAAAGATATAGTTAAAAAAACACAGGAGATAATCGACACTAATGACGATCCTTATGTCGATATCCTTTGGTGACAAAAGCGCCATTTTTTTGTCAACAACAACTCGTAATAGCTTGCTATGTCAATAACCTTTTGAGCTATCGTTATTTTTAGGCTAATACGCCTGTTTATACGCCCTTACCTCACTATCAGCGTTATTATCTGATGATAAAGCATTAATATTTCTATTTATCTTCTTACTTATTGTAACTATTGAAAATTAATAATTTCAAAATTAATAGATTTGAAACAAAAATTTTTAAATTCTAATAAAAAAAAGCACATAATACTGAACCAGAAAACAGCCTTGTGGTCTTAAAGACCTCTACACAATAAATTTTGATAATAATTAATATGCAAAAATTAACGTTTTTAAGATTTTCTAAAGAAAACATTGCCCTTTTTTTAGCTATTTATATCGGTTTTTTCCTTAATCTTTCCGTTTACATTGGACGTTTCGGCACTCAAAACTCACACAACATCATCATTGATTCCTTATACTTACTTGGTGAAATTGCCGTTAATATTGCCTTTACTTTCTTTTTACTCCGATTACTTTCATTCTTTGGTACGCTATTTTTTAAAATAATCGCCTCTTTTATCTTAATTGTGAGTGTCTGTGCTAGCTATTACATCTCATTTTTTGATGTTGTCATTGGCTATGGCATTATTATTTCGACACTAACAACAGATATTGATTTATCAAAAGAAGTGATCAGCCTAAATACCATGCTCTGGATCTCGGGTTTATCTATTTTACCTTTAGCCCTTATTTGGTTGTGTAAGAAGCCCGATCCTAATTTAACTAGAGAGCAAAAGAAGAGAATATGGATAAAAAATACAACCAAAATGGTTATTATTGCTCTGGTTGTTTTTGCTTATTTAAAAACGCTCGATTCAAAACAGAAAGCTTATGAAATTCGCAATAATCTTGATTTACCGAGTTATAGTGGCGGTTTAAGTTATGCATTTTTACCAACAAATTGGATTATTCCATTATTTCAATATGGAATAACTCGTTACGATGACACCTTTAATAATCAGTCACTATTTAACCCAGCAGACCATTTCACTTATTTGCCATCAAAAGCAAATGATGATGTGTATGTTGTGTTTATCATTGGTGAGACAGCAAGATGGGATCATATGGGGTTACTGGGGTATGAAAGAGATACCAACCCACTATTAACACAAGAAAAAAATCTCGTCGCATTTCGTGGCATCTCTTGTGATACCGCAACTAAGCTCTCATTAAAATGTATGTTTGTTCGCGAAAATGGTACTGACGATAACGATCAACGTACATTAAAAGAGAACAATATTTTCTCTATTCTTAGACAACTTGGTATGACATCTGAACTTTACTCGATGCAAAGTGAGCTTTGGTTCTATAACAAACTCGATTTAAATAACTACGCAATGAAAGAGATGATGACCGCCAAGAATAGTAATTTTGGTAAAGAGTTAGATGACACATTACTGATAGCTGAAACGGCAAACTCGGTTGCTCATTATCCTAAAGGAAACCATTTAGTTATCTTACACACTAAGGGTTCTCACTTTATGTATTCACAACGTTACCCTGAATCATTTAAAAAGTATCAACCAGAGTGCTTAAATGTTGATGACGAATGTACTAAAGATCAACTCGTCAATGCTTATGATAACTCGATTCTCTATACCGACTATTTTATTAAAGGTGTGTTAGATACATTGCGCGATAAAAAAGCGATCGTGTTCTATACATCAGATCACGGTGAGTCTATTTCTGATAATGGTGGCTTACATGGCACACCAAAAGAGATTGCACCACCAGAGCAATTTAAAGTGCCATTCTTAGTGTGGATGTCAGATAGCTATTTAGCAGAACCTGAAAACAAGAAGCTATTTGATAATTTAAAACAGAACCAAGAACAACAACGCACGTTCTATCACCACAATATTTTTGATTCAATGTTAGGTTGCTTAGGTTATACCTCTACTGATGGCGGTATTAACAATCAAAATAATCTCTGTTTTGGTGAACAAACAGTAGCGCCATAATGAGTTATCGTTAAAACGTGATAAACAAAAAAACCACGCTATCTTATCTATCGTTAGCGTGGTTTTTTTAATGATTTAAACTTATCTAATTATTTATTAAAACTCGCATCGGTATAAAGTGGAGTAGCTTGAATGTCTTTCACTGTTTTTGCACCACCCAACATCATATTAATTCTCAGCTCTTTATTTAAATGTTGAATAACTGAATTCACACCTTCAGATCCACCTAAATTTAAGCCATAAAGAATCGGGCGACCTACCGCAACCACATCCGCACCACTTGCCAATGCTTTAAATACGTGAGAACCACGACGAACACCACTGTCAAAGACGATAGGTACGCGTTTGTTCACCACTTTTGCAATAGAAGGCAAAACATCAATGGTTGCAGGTGCGCTGTCTAATTGACGACCACCATGGTTAGAGACCCAAATCGCATCAGCGCCTGCTTTAATTGCAGTATCAGCATCTTCTGGTGATTCAATACCTTTTACAATAACAGGTAAACCTGACATTTTTTTCACATATTGAATATCTGCCGGTGTAAATGCTTGTTTTGCCTGAGCATAAATTTCACTAATCCCCGCACCTTTACCTGTCTTAGATTTATCGTCGCTGATTTTTGCAAACGCTTCTAAGTTGGCAAAGCCTAAAGGAAATTGGAAATTATTTTTCACATCATCTTCACGGTAACCACCAACAGAAGAGTCGATAGTCATAATGATACCTTTTGCACCATACTGTTTTGCTTGAGATAAAATATACTCATTAAAAGCATCATTTTTACTCATATACAGTTGAAAGAAGAATGGATAACCGGGTTGAGCATTAGCCACTTCTTTAATGGTCTTATTACCATAAGTACTTAATGAAAAAATAGAGCCCGCTTTCGCCATACCTTTTGCTGTGGCAACTTCGCCTTGTTGATGAGCAAGCCCTTGAGCTGCCATCGGTGCCTGAATAATAGGCGTATCTAATTTAATACCTAGAAATTCTGTTTTTAGATTTATGTCAGAAAATTCGATGCCTTGTAATGAACGTGGCATAATATATTTTTTATCAAATGCGCTTGTATTCGCACGTAAATTATTTTCGTCTTCAGCACCACCACGAATATAACCAAAAGCGCCTTTTTCCATATTCGCTTTAACTTGATTTTCCATGGCATTAAGATTAACTATTTTCACAGGACCTTCAGCAGTACTTGCTTTATATTCTGCGGCTTGTGCAACACCAACGCTTAATGCCATAGCAATAGCGGTTGCTTTTAATACTTTGCTTTTCATTTCCAATCCAATTATTTAGATGCAGGGCTTATATTTATTATTTAATAAACCTATTAAATAATAATCCGAGAAGAAAATATAAGCCCTATTTTTAGAATAAACTTAAACTAATCGATTACTTTTTTGTTAATGCATCATAGCTTGTCATTAAATTACGGTAATCTGGAATATGGTTAGATAATAATGTTGCCAAGCCTTCAACATCATTACGCCAATCACGGTGTAATTCACATGCTAAGCCAAACCAGTTAATTAATTGAGCACCTGCTTTTGACATTCTATCCCATGCTGAATGACGAGCAATAGGGTCAAATGTACCAGAAGCATCGGTGACTACAAACACTTCAAAACCTTCTTCAAGTGCTGATAGCGCGGGGAATGCGACACAAACCTCAGTAACAACACCTGCGATAATCAGTTGCTTTTTGCCTGTTGCTTTTACTGCTTTAACAAAGTCTTCATTATCCCATGCGTTAATTTGACCAGGGCGGGCAATATAAGGGGCATCAGGGAACATGGCTTTAAGCTGAGGCATTAATGGACCATTAGGACCATTTTCAAAAGAAGTGGTTAGGATGGTAGGTAAATTAAAGTATTTAGCGGCATCAGCTAATGCTAAAACATTATTATTGAATTTATCAGGCTCGATATCTCTTACTAAAGAGAGTAATCCAGCTTGATGGTCCACCAAAAGAACTGCGGCATTATCTTTATCAATACGATGATATTTAAAATTCATAATAATCTCCGATAGTTTAATAGGGTAAGACTCAATTAAATCATAGCAGAAAATCCATATTAAAATACCATTCAAATACTAAGATTAATTTAAATTTATGTGTAAATTTACTTTCTCATTAATTAATAAGAGATTTATCAATCTTTAATTTTAATTAAATATCACGATATTTAATTAACTATTTGTTTGGTTTATATAAATCTTCTTGTTTCGTTGAAAATAATTATAGTGCAACCATTCTTAAATGAATCTAAAGATTATTGTTTTAACTCTTCAAATTTTTTGTTCAAGATTTTGAGAGAAAAAACATAAAAAACCCCCGCGGGCGGGGGTGAGATAAGTACGGTTAAAAGGTCTCTAAATTACTATCAGGAGATGGACTATTAATTAATGACGATTACGCACAATTTGATAGCGGCGAGTTAAATATTCTATCGGCACACTCCAGATATGAACCAGTCTACAGAATGGGAATAGTAAGAAAATCGTCATCCCTAAGAAGATGTGCAACTTAAACACTAACGCGACACCTTCAAGATTTGCAGCAGCACCACCATGGAAAGTCACAATAGATTGTGCCCAAGCCACCAGCTTCATCATTTCACTACCATCCATATGTTGCGCTGAGAATGGGATAGTGAGTAAACCTAGCGCAACTTGAACAACAAGTAGCGTTAAGATCATGATGTCACCAAATGAGGATGTCGCGCGCACTCGTGAATTGGTTAGGCGACGCTTAAGTAACATTACACCGCCCACCAGCATTAACACACCACAAGTTCCGCCACCCACCATTGCCATTATCTGTTTGTATTCTATTGGTAAAAATGATTCATACATCCAATGAGGCGTTAACATGCCAAGGAAATGACCAGCAAAAATACCGATAATACCAATATGAAATAGGTTAGATGCTAAACGCATATTTTTCTTATCTAACATCTGACTAGAGCCAGCTCGCCATGTATATTGACCATAGTCATAGCGTAACCAACTACCAATAATAAACACTGCACCAGCAATATAAGGATAGATATCAAACAATATCATATTGATGTAATTCATTTTTGTGCTCCCGTATCCAATGAACGCCCAAGATTGAGATATTGCACTGCCGTCTCTTTCGCAAAACGACGTTGGTGTTGGCTAATATCACTACTGCCACACTGAGCGCCCTCACCAAGGAAGGTGACTTGTTCTTCTTCCCAAACTGCATCTAAAGCGGCTGGCGTGTCATCTTGCGGCTCATTTTCTACCTGACTAGACAGTTGAGATGCCTCTAATCCACTTTCGGATAAACACAGCAGCACATCAAACAGCACATGATAATCACTGCCTCGCTGTGTTAAACGCTCTCCTAACAGAGCCAAAATAGGGGCAATATTATTTAAACCTTCAATACACTCTTTTGCTGGCAACAATGTTAAGTATTCAAGGTAAGTTGGTAAGTAATCAGGTAATTCACGGCTATTTAAGGTGATCCCTGCTTGTTGATATTGATTTAATAGATCAACCATTGCCTGACCACGGGAGCGAGATTCACCATGAACGTGTTCAAATAACAGCAACGATCTGGCTCTGCCTCTATCAAATAATTCGCTGTAATTAGATTGCGCATCTAATAACTCTTGTTGCATTAAAATACGAATAAACGCCATTAGTTTTGCAACCTGAGTAACAGGAAGCTCATCTGCTTCCTCTAGTGCATCAATCATTTCATTACGATTTTCCCATAACTCTTCAGTGGGATAATCCAATAGATGAGAGATAACTTTCAAAGAGATCATTATATTTTCTCCTCTGAACGACGCTCATCTTGCGGTGTTTTCGACGTGATATCGATAGCATCAATACGGTGGCTATTAAATAGGTTAAATTTGCTATCACTACCATGACAACCATCACCAAAGCTAAAGCCACAACCATTGCGCTCAGGGAATGCTTCTCTTGCTAATTCACGATGGCTTGATGGAATAACAAAGCGATCTTCGTAATTAGCTATCGCTAGATAACGATACATCTCTTGAGCTTGAGCTTCGGTTAATCCTACTTGCTCTAAGGCACTGAGATCTGTAATACCTTCAACGGTTTCAGCTCGTTTGAAATGGCGCATTGCTAACATACGTTTTAGCGCTAATAAAACAGGCGCTGTATCACCCGCTGTAAGTAAGTTTGCTAAGTATTGAACTGGAATACGTAAGCTTTCAACATCAGGTAATACCCCCGTATGAGGCAGCACACCCGCATCAGCCGCAGATTGAATCGGTGACAAAGGTGGCACATACCACACCATTGGAAGTGTGCGATATTCGGGGTGTAGTGGTAACGCTAATTTCCAATCAACCGCCATTTTATAAACAGGCGAGCGTTGTGCAGCATCAATCACACTTAAAGGGATCCCTTGCTCTTCAGCCGCAGCAATAACTTCAGGATCAAAGGGATCTAAGAAGATATCTAATTGGCTTTGATACAGATCTTTCTCGTTATCCGCACTTGCCGCTTCAGAGATCTTATCTGCATCGTAAAGCATGACACCAAGATAACGAATACGACCAACACAGGTTTCAGAGCAGAGCGTTGGCTGACCGGCTTCAATACGTGGATAACAGAAGATACATTTTTCTGATTTACCGCTTTTCCAGTTGAAGTAGATTTTTTTGTATGGGCATCCAGTTAAGCACATGCGCCATCCGCGGCATTTATCTTGGTCGATAAGCACAATGCCATCTTCGGCACGTTTATAGATCGCGCCACTTGGGCAAGTTGCAACACAAGCAGGGTTAAGACAGTGTTCACATAAACGTGGTAAATACATCATAAATGTATTTTCAAACTGCCCGTACATCTCTTTTTGCATGTTAGCAAAGTTAGTATCCGCGGCACGTTTACTAAATTCGCCACCTAAATCGTCTTCCCAGTTAGGGCCTCTTTCGATTTTAGTCATACGCTGACCGGTTATCAGTGAACGTGGGCGAGCAGTTGGCAACGAGCCTTCTGGTGCATTTTTTAGATGCTCATAGTCATAGTCAAAGGGTTCATAATAGTCATCTAATGCTGGCACATCTGGGTTAGCAAAAATTTTAGATAGTAAGCCAACACGGTTACCCATACGAGGAACTAGCTTACCTTTGATATTTTTTATCCAGCCGCCTTTCCACTTCTCTTGGTCTTCCCAATTTTGGGGATACCCTATACCCGGTTTGGTTTCAACGTTATTAAACCACGCATATTCAACACCTTCGCGACTAGTCCAAACGTTTTTACAGGTAACTGAACAGGTATGGCAACCGATACATTTGTCGAGGTTCAGTACCATGCCGACTTGTGAACGAATTTTCATTATGCCTTCTCCTGTCCATTCAGGGTTTGTTGATAAGCATCACCTTCACCATCTAGCCAATCAATCTGTTTCATCTTACGTACCACAACAAACTCGTCGCGGTTAGAACCCACAGTGCCATAGTAGTTAAAGCTATAAGAGAGCTGAGCATATCCACCAATCATATGAGTAGGCTTTGGACATACTCGTGTTACCGAGTTATGGATACCACCACGCATTCCGGTTATTTCAGAACCTGGTAAGTTAATCTGGCGCTCTTGTGCGTGATACATATAGATCATGCCATCAGGGATACGTTGGCTAACTATCGCTCTTGCTGTTAATGCACCATTACTGTTGTAAGCTTCAACCCAGTCGTTATCACGAATTCCCATCTCTTTAGCGTCGTCTTCACTCAACCAAACCACAGGACCACCACGACCGAGCGTTAACATTAATAAGTTGTCGCTATACGTAGAGTGGATCCCCCATTTTTGGTGTGGAGTCAGGAAGTTCAGCGCTTTTTCAGGGAAACCATTTGGTTTTTTACCTTTTACTGAATCTATCGCTTTAGTATCAATAGGGGGACGATAAACCACGAGGCTCTCGCCATAAGCACGCATCCACTCATGATCTTGATACAACTGTTGTCGCCCACTAATGGTGCGCCAAGGGATCATTTCATGAACGTTGGTATAACAGGCGTTATAAGAGACGTGCTCATCTTCAAGACCAGACCATGTAGGGCTAGAGATAATTTTACGTGGCTGAGCAACGATATCGCGAAAACGAATTTTTTCGTCTTCTTTCACCGTTGCTAAATGGGTATGATCACGCCCTGTTACTTTGCTCAGTGCATCCCATGCTTTTACTGCAACTTGTCCGTTAGTTTCTGGCGCTAAAGAGAGAATAACTTCAGCCGCATCAATTGCCGTTTCAATTGCAGGGCGTCCTTTAGCAACACCATCGTGACGTACACGATTGAGTTTTTTCAAGAAATCGACTTCAGTTTGTGTATTCCAGATAATCCCTTTACCACCGTTACCTAATTTATCCATTAATGGACCTAATGAGGTAAAACGCGCATAAGTATTAGGATAATCACGCTCTACAGGAATAAGGTGTGGCGCAGTTTTACCTGGAATAAGGTCACATTCGCCTTTTTTCCAATCTTTCACATCAAAAGGCTGTGCCATTTCAGCGGCAGAGTCGTGTTGAATAGGTAGAGTGACTAAGTCGGTTTCAACCCCTAAATGACCAACACATAATTCAGAAAAGGTTTTTGCAATACCTTTATAGATTTCCCAGTCTGTTTTAGATTCCCAAGCTGGATCAACGGCGGCAGTTAATGGATGAATAAATGGATGCATATCCGAGGTATTCATATCATCTTTTTCATACCATGTTGCGGTTGGTAAAACGATATCAGAGAACAAGCAAGTGCTCGACATACGAAAGTCTAACGTCACCACTAAATCGACTTTACCCTCACCACCTTTGTCTAACCACTCCACTTCTTCGGGTTTTACGTTGCCTTGTTCGCCTAAATCTTTACCTTGTAAGCCATTTTCAGTACCTAGCAGATACTTGAGTAAATATTCATGCCCTTTACCGGCTGATCCTAATAAATTAGAACGCCAAATAAATAAGTTACGTGGGAAGTTTTGTGGATTGTCAGGTTGTTCAGAAGCAAAACGAATTTCACCGGTTTTTAAAGCATTAACGGTATAATCTGCCGCACTCACACCCGCTTGTTGCGCTTTTTTCGCAATAGAGAGTGGATTAAGGTTTAACTGAGGCGCAGAAGGTAACCAGCCCATGCGTTCTGAGCGCACATTCATATCCACCAAACTGCCACTAAAGCGTGATTTATCCGCTAATGGTGATAACAGCTCTGTTGGTGATACCGTTTCATAACGCCACTGGCTTGAGTGGTTATAAAAAAATGATGTACTGTTCATATGACGCGGTGGACGCTGCCAATCAAGTCCAAAGGCTAGTGGCAACCAACCTGTTTGTGGGCGCAGTTTTTCTTGTCCAACATAGTGTGCCCAACCACCACCACTTTGACCGACACAACCACAGAAAATCAGCATATTAATAATGCCGCGATAGGTCATATCCATGTGATACCAGTGGTTAATGCCCGCACCCACTATCACCATAGAGCGCCCATGCGTTTTCTCTGCATTATCTGCAAATTCACGTGCAATACGGGTGATATCTTGACGACTTACACCGGTGACTTTTTCAGCCCATGCTGGGGAGTAGGCTTTTACTTCATCGTAAGTTGCCGCGCAGTTTTCATCATTTAAACCGCGATCCACACCATAGTTTGCTAACAGCAAATCATAGACTGTTGTAACGTATTTCTCTTCACCATTAGCAAGCGTAATACGTTTGGCGGGTAGTTTATGAACTAAGACATCATCAAGTGCAACGCCTTCAAAGTATTCACTTTTAATACCACCAAAATAAGGAAAAGCAACATCGACAACATCGTCATGATTATCTAACAGACCTAATTGGAAAGTAATCTCTTCGCCCGTTTTGCTATCTTTAGGTTCGAGATTCCATTTAGCGGCACCTTCCCAACGAAATCCCATAGAACCTTGAGGTACAACTAATTGCTGAGTTTGCTCATCAATAGCAATAGTTTTCCACTCTGGGTTTTTCTCTTGGTCAAGATTGTTGACTAAATCAGACGCACGTAACATACGACCCGCGACTAAATTGCCAGAGTCATGTTTATCTAACATTACCAACATTGGCATGTCGGTATAGGTACGCACATAGTTACGGAAATACTCTGCTTGGCGCTTAACGTGGAATTCATTAAGAATAACGTGTCCCATCGCCATCGCCATTGCGCTATCAGTACCTTGTTTTGGATTTAACCATTGATCACAAAGTTTAGCGATTTCAGCGTAATCAGGTGTTACCGCAACGGTTTTGGTGCCTTTATAACGAACTTCTGTGAAGAAATGCGCGTCAGGGGTACGTGTTTGCGGAACGTTAGAACCCCAAGCTATCAAGTAAGATGAGTTATACCAGTCAGCTGATTCAGGAACGTCCGTTTGCTCACCCCAAGTCATTGGTGATGCTGGCGGTAAGTCGCAATACCAATCATAAAAACTTAGGCAAGCGCCACCAATCAATGATAAATAACGTGCGCCTGCGGCATATGACACCATCGACATTGCAGGAATTGGCGAGAAACCGATAATACGGTCAGGACCAAACTCTTTTGCCGTAACAATATTTGCCGCTGCAATTAACTCATTAACTTCAGACCATGAAGAACGAACAAAACCGCCACGACCACGAGCTTGTTTATAGCTTTTAGTTTTTTCTGGTGAGTGAATAATTGAAGACCATGCATCAACAGGATCACGATGCTCAGCTTTGGCTTCACGCCATAATTTAATCAAACGTTTACGTACCATTGGGTATTTAACGCGATTCGCACTGTATAAATACCAAGAATAACTTGCACCACGAGGACAACCACGAGGCTCATGATCTGGTAGATCAGGACGTGTACGTGGATAATCCGTTTGCTGGGTTTCCCATGTCACCAACCCATTTTTGACATAGATTTTCCAACTACATGATCCTGTGCAGTTTACACCATGTGTAGAACGCACAACTTTGTCATGTTGCCAACGACTACGGTAACCATCTTCCCAATCGCGATTAACGGTTAACTCTTGCCCGTGATCTTTAGAAAAAGTATCACCAAGCTGTTTAAAATAGCGGAATCTATCGAGAAACTTACTCATCAGATGCTCTCCCAATGCGCACGATAGCGCTCACATTGCATATAATTTGTCATTATTGTTTGTTGTGATTGCGTCCGTAGACCAACCAAGTAATCAGAACGCAGGCGATATAAAACAGAACAAAAATTTTCATTGCCCCGGCAGGTGAACCTGTCATTGCTAATGAAGTACCAAACGCTTTTGGAATAAAGAAGCCACCTATCGCACCAATGGCAGAGATAAAACCTAATGCCGCGGCACTTTCAGTGACTGCTTCTTTTTGAGCCGCTTCATCTGTTGCCCCTTGTGCTTTCATGCGATCAACCGTGATTTTGCGAAACACGACGGCAATCATTTGGAAGGTAGATCCACTACCTAAACCAGCAGTTAAAAACAGCACCATAAAGACGCCATAAAAGGCGATAAAAGAGCCACCAGCACCTTGTTCAGGAAGCGTTAGGAAAAGGAGTGCAGAGAAAATTGCCATAATGATAAAGTTGATTAGCGTGACGTTAATACCACCAAACTTATCTGATAACGCACCGCCAACTGGGCGTGCTAACGCACCTAATAACGGACCAAAAAAGGCATAGTGTAAAATCACCACATCGGGAAACTGGGTTTTTGATAGCATGGCAAAACCCGCAGAAAATCCGATAAACGAGCCAAATGAACATAAATATAAAATGCTCAATAACCAGAGGTGACCACGTTTAAGTACAGGTAACTGTTGGCTTAGTGAGGCTTTATTTGCTGCTAAATCATTCATACCAAACCAAGCAGCAAAAGTGAGAATTAATAAAAATGGTACCCAAATCCACGCTGCATTTTCTAGCCATATGCGAGAACCATCGGGCTGAACAACACCGGGACCACTAAACAGAGTAAAGACACCCACACCAATCACTAATGGTGCAATTAGCTGCATGACGCTAACACCCAGATTACCTAAGCCGCCATTTAAGCCTAATGCGCCACCTTGTCGTGCTTTTGGAAAGAAAAAGCTGATATTTGCCATACTTGATGCAAAGTTTGCACCAGCAAAACCACACAATAGAGAGATAACAATAAAGGTAGAATAAGATGTGTTGGTGTCTTGAACTGCCATACCCAACCACAAACAAGGGATAATCAAGAAAACAGTACTAATTGCAGTCCAACGACGACCACCAAAAATAGGGATCACAAATGAGTAAGGAACACGTAAAATTGCCCCTGAAACAGAAGGTAGGGCTGTCAGCATAAATAACTGATCAGTGGTAAAATTAAAGCCAACCTTGTTTAAATTCACTGCAACAGCACTAAAAAGCATCCATACACAGAATGATAAAAGTAAACAAGGAACTGAAATCCATAAATTACGTGAAGCGATTTTTTGACCTGTCTTCTCCCAAAAAGCGTTATCTTCAGGATGCCAGTCTTCTATCACCCCTTTTTTCATTTTTTCCGGGTGTTGAGTGAGTGCCATAACGACCTCTATTAACAGTAAGATTGGCACCTTTTTACGATTAGAATTGTTAACGAGTTATGATCTGAATCAAGCAAACATTTGTTTAATTTTTAAGCTAAAATACCAATTTACACCTAAGTATTAATAGGGTTATGTAAATATTTAATTTTACAATCAATTAATTAAGACAAAAAACTCATAATTTACCTATGAAATTATTCACCTTATCTATTAGGGGGTAATACTTTAGTAGTATGTGACTTTTGATGAGTTTTTAAGGCAAGATAGCCGCAGAATAAAGATGGGAAAATAGAGATGACTGTAAACCGAATTCGATGGAATTACCGTTTTTCAATTATTAATCAGATTGCAATATTAATGCTGCTATTTACCTTATTAGGTGTTGTCGGCATGGCTATCTCTAACCATATTGTTCTGAGTGTGCAAGGAAATGCTCATGCGATTAATAAATCAGGCTCTTTGCGTATGCAGAGCTATCGCTTATTAGCCACTTTGCCTTTAGACAATACTCATTACTATTATATTGATGAACTAGAGCGCGATTTAGATAGTGAAGAATTACTGCAAGTTATCAGTACATCATCGTTAAAATCACAATACAGCGAACTCACTCAATATTGGAAAGAGAAGCTAAAACCAACACTATTATTAGCAAAACAGCCTCAAGCAGCGCAGCAAGAGGTGATTAGTTTTGTCGAACAACTTGATAAATTAGTGCTCAGTATTGATCAACTCACAGAGCAAAAAATTAGGCTGGTGGCTTACACTCAACTTATTTTTACCGCTCTTACTCTGTTGTTGCTTTTCGGCTCTGTTTGGCATTTTCGTCGGCGATTATTCCACCCTTGGCAACAATTAATGGCAATGGCTAATTCTATTGGTCATGGTAATTTCTCTGCTCGCTTTAATCAGAGAACACACCATGACGAGATAGCCACATTAGGTATCGCATTTAATACAATGTCTGAAGAGCTTTCTACCCTTTATAGTGAATTAGAAAAAAGAGTGGTAGAGAAAACCCATGATTTACAACAGAAAAATCAAGTACTCTCTTATTTGTATCACTCTAGTCAACAATTACACTCCCAAGCCCCACTTTGTGCCCGTTTACGACAAATCTTGCATGAACTACAGTTAATTATTCCTGATGCTTATTTGCAAATTCGACTCTATGAAGATAATCATCACACACTCTTTAATGAGATAAATTTGGCACCTCAGTCGCGACCCGATCACTGTCCAGATCAACAATGTGATCGCTGTGAAGAAAATCTACCTATAGAGACGTCGCCACATAGTGAGTTATTACATTGGGAATTAGCAGATCAAATCCATCGCTATGGATTATTTGTAATGCAATTACCTGAAACTAGGCAACTTACTGATGAGCAAGATAATCTGATGTTACTGCTCACTAAACAAATTTCAGCCATGCTGGCAATGGAACAGCAAAATGAGCAGCAACAGCAGTTGCTATTAATGGATGAGCGTTCAGCTATCGCCCGCGAATTACACGACTCTATCGCACAATCACTTTCATGTTTAAAAATGCAAGTAAGCTATTTGCAGATGCAGTCTGAAACCTTGCCAGATAATTGCCAAAAACTCTTAAAAGAGATGCGTGAAGAACTTAATGTGGCTTATCGTCAACTGAGAGAGTTACTAACCACATTTCGTTTAAAACTGACAGAACCAGGGCTTTTAGCCGCATTAGAGAGCACACTTAATGAATTTAACCAACGACTCGGTTTTTCTGTAAGCTTTGACTATCAGTTACCCGCTAAATGTGTCAATTCACACCAAAGTATTCATGTGGTACAAATTGTTCGTGAGGCATTAAACAATATTTTACAACACGCCAATGCCAATTGGGCTGAAGTGGCTTTAAGCCTGCATGAAGGGTTTGTTGAGCTAAAAATTAATGATAATGGTGAAGGCATAACCCCTAATCCTGAAAAGCTTAATCACTACGGTCTTATTATTATGCGTGAACGCGCAAATAGCCTAAATGGCTCTTATACTATAAAGGTACGTGAACAGGGCGGTACCCAAGTATTTGTTAAATTTCCATTGATAACTACTCATAAAGATCCTGTCGAAAATGGAGCAAGTCATAATGAATAATATGGAGTCTATCGCAGAGAAAGCGACGATTTTATTGATTGATGATCACCCGATGTTACGTAATGGCGTAAAACAGTTATTAAGCCTTGATACTACGCTCACTGTTGTTGGTGAAGCAGGTGATGGCATTCAAGGTGTAAAATTAGCTGAAGAACTCGATCCTGATCTAATTCTACTTGATCTCAATATGCCGGGAATGAATGGCTTCGAAACGCTTGATCAACTTAGATTACGATCATTATCGGGTCGGATCGTGGTTTTTAGTGTCTCTAACTATAGTGACGATCTTGTTACTGCATTAAAACGCGGCGCAGATGGCTATTTGCTAAAAGATATGGAGCCTGAAGAGCTGCTCTCTTCACTTAAACAAGCCGCCGCAGGAAAAATGGTATTAAGCCCAGCGCTGACACCTATTTTGGCAGAATCATTACGCGAAGACCGATCTGAAGGTGAGCGAGATATCGAACAACTCACGCCACGTGAACGTGATATTTTAAAATTAATCGCTCAAGGACTATCTAATAAGATGATTGCCCGTAAGCTCGATATCACCGAAAGTACCGTTAAAGTACACGTTAAACATTTGCTGAAAAAAATGAAATTAAAATCACGTGTTGAAGTCGCCGTTTGGGTTCATCAACAGCGGGTTGATTAATTAATATTAGGCGTAGTGGGCTGATGAATATTCATTAGCTCGACCAACTCTTTTGCCCCTTTTTGCAATGATTCCCCTTTTAACCACATTGCATGAATGGGCAAACGTAATTCATTTTTTGTATTCTTAAATTGAAGCTGTTTGAGTTTACCTTTTTGAAGCTGAGTATAAATCAGCGAATAAGGTAAATTACCCCATCCCATTCCGGCTTCAACCATACCTAACGCCATTTGAAAACTATCTGTTTGCCAATAGTTTGTCGCCACTAAAGAGCGTACATCACGTAATTCTTGAGTATGACTCGCAATAATTATTTGGCGAACATTAACTAAATCTTCAATAAATACACCAGCTGGATGTGCAAGTGCGATATGGCTTGCTGAAATTGTCGCAACCAGCGATTCAGAGCCTAAATATTGGAATTGCTCATCACCATTAACGTACATTCCACCATAAACTAAACAGAGTTGTATTTTGCGCAAATGGAGCATTTCAATAATGTCATCTTGCGCTGCGGTTATTACATTCACATTAAGTAATGGGTAACGTTGGGTCAGTTCTGATAATGCGGGCAATAAATAATCTGGGTTAATATCCGCTGCAACACCAATATTTAATACACTCTCAAGATCCATTGATAGTTCCTGAGCATGTGCCTGTAATAATTTTAGTTGCTCAGCGATCATTCTGGCATGAGGCTCAAGTGCTTTGGCTTTTTCTGTGGGTTGAGGCTCACGTGATGTTCGCTCAAAAAGAGCATAACCCAACTCCGCTTCCATATTGGCAATTGCCATACTTACTGCTGATGGAACGCGTTTTAATGAACGTGCAGCCGCAGAGAAAGAGCCTTTATCCATCACGGCTAAAAATAACGCAATATGTTCACTAGAGAACTGCATGTTCACTCCTGATGTTTCAGTTAAATTGATACTAGCTGACTTTTTCTGTCATTCTTGCTGATTTATCTTACGATGCTTAACGACACTTATCCACAGAAAAAGAGAACAAGATGCAAGGAATTAAACGAAAAATTATCTACGTTACCGCTTATGAAATTTTTGGCTGGGTGATTTCTTCGGTGGGATTAGCCTTGCTAGCAGATAGCTCAACCGCAGTAACAGGACCACTTGCATTAGTGATAACCACAATCGCTGTGAGTTGGAATTTTATTTATAACTGCTTATTTGAATTTTGGGAAAGCCGCCAAGTTTCAAGAATTCGCACGTTTAGGCGTCGGTTTATTCATGCTATCGGATTTCAATTAACACTGGTGGTCTATTTAATCCCATTAATAGCATGGTGGTTAAATGTTTCATTATGGCAAGCATTAGTGATGGATTTTGCGCTAATTATTATTATTCCTTGCTATACCTTTGTTTATAATTGGCTGTTTGACAAAGTCTTTGGTTTACCAAAATCTGCATTGCCAGAAAAGGCACCCATAGCCTAAAGCGTTGGATAACGAATTAAATAAAAAATAGAGTGATCCTTTATTAGGATCACTTCTCAACAGCATAGATATCTTCTAATGCAAATTGCTCAATTCCACCTTCTAATTCACAGCGACCTAAACCAATATTTTTATCATCTGCCGTTGTTCTTTTTAGCAATTTTCCTGTTACTTGCCCTAAGTCTTTATCGAGTTCAATCACACGATAATACTCTTTCATATAACTCTCTTCGCCTAATGCCATATAAACTAAAAATTCATCACCGATCTTAATGTTCATTATCATTCTCTCACTATTAATGGTATTCAAGAAATCGTAATAAGCTCGCTTTCTATTGCTGAAACTAAATTGCGAATCTCTATATTAGCAATGTATGTGCAAGATTTAGAGTATCAAAGTCACTAAAGCTTCAATATTGACACTTATTGGCATGATCTTTTTGCTTTATCTGATTGGTGTATTTCCTTTTTTAAACATCACCGCCCTGTTTCCCGATATCGCTTAATGACTACTTTAAACTCTGACTATTATTAATGTCTTAAAATCATTTTAAGGAGCTTTGGTTAAGCGAGTCAATAAAGCATTTTTATCATTAGAAATATTCGGGAATTTAATTAATATAACTAAAATAAAAGGGGATATTAAAAATGCTTTTGTATTTGATAAAGAGTCGGGAAAATTAATGTTAAGCCTTTCTGAACCGGAAAAAATCACTAATGTAGAATATATTGTTGAACATTGTGAGTCAGTTATCCTAGTTACAGGTAATCCAAGCTCTCCTCCTTATTATTACCGATGTTTAGATGAAAATGGAAATCCTTACAAGGTAAGTATTGATGGTCGACTTATGGATGAATAAAATGAAATTATATATATTTTTTATCTTAACTATAATTAATGTTATTATTTTTTTTAAAATGAATAATAACAAAAATAAAAGTATTAAGTATAGAATTGGTATTTTATACTTTTATTTAATGTTTTTTATCTGCGGTGATATACTTCTTTCTATAAAATATGGAGAGCTGTCTGCTAATTTATTATTAATAATATTTATATTATTGGTAATAATTGCTAATGCATTTTTCTTAACCGTAAAGGAATAGTGGTTATAAAACTGATACAGATAAGACCCATTATATTAAACGGGCGAGTTTGCTACTCAAAACAGCCCGTTAAACACCATCAGAACACTTCAGCACGATTTTAAGAGCCAAACACACCCAATTTTAGAACGATTTCTGTAGCGTTTAAGCTCATTTTAACCTTTCTTTTTTGGCAAAAGAATGCCGTAAACCCTCGCCAAATGTGAATCTCACCCCAAAAGTTAAATCTATTCACTCGCTATTACATTACGCTAATTTATCAATTTCCAACTCATCATAACGATGCTAATCACAATAAAGGATAGCGTCAAATATTGAAAAAAACGTTCAGATAGATAGATCAAAAGATATCGCGCTAAAGGAATAGAAAACAGAGAGCCTAAGCAGAGGATCACCGCAGTATGAACATCGGTATATCCACCAGCGCTATATGCAATAGCAGATCCACCAGAAAGGATCGTGGTAACGAAAATAGAAGTTCCTATTGCTTCTTTAATGCCCATTTGAGCAAAACGCATTAATACTGGTAATACAACTAATCCACCACCCACACCTGTCGCACCTAAAACAAAGCCCGCACTCATTCCCGGAACTAACAGCGAAGAGAGCGTAATCGAATTAGGTGGCGTTAATAATGTTAATGGATCAACCGTCGATTTTTTTACCATGCGTTGTAAAAAAAGTATTAGCGAAAAAACTATCGCGACGATCATTAAGATATTTATGCCTAATTCTACACGCTGGTAATATTCTGGCTGATTGCCTAACCACGTTACACCATAGCTCGCTAAAAAAGTGGCTGGAAACATAATGCCAAGAATAAGCAATGCAGGCTTTAAAGGAATATTACCTAAGCGAAAATGAATATAAGAAGAGGAAAGCTTCATCAGCATCGAGAGCAGATTTGCTGTCGCCACCGCGGCTAATGCATTCATACCAAAAAGATAAATCAGCACGGGTAATAAAATAACACCGCCACCCACACCAGTTGTGGTAATAACTAAACCAATCACAGAACCAATGAGTAGTTGTGTTACTAACAGCATCTTATTCCCTTTTCGTCATCCTCTAAATATGGATGGATTATAAGCAATATAACTTATAACCAAAAGGAATTAGATATAACAAATAGGAATATGAATTACGTTATTATAAAAAAGCACCTTAGCTTACTGAAATTCAGGACTAAGATGCTTTTTATTTGAAAAAAATATTAATATTAATCAATTGATTATAAATAAAAATCAATTAATCTCCGCCAAAATGGCTTCAGCTGAAAAATATTCACCTGTTTTTGCTTTTTGCTGTAATACACCATCACGAGAAGCAACAACTTGTACTTCCATTTTCATGGCTTCCATAATTGCAATAACATCACCTTCATTGACGCTCTCGCCATCAGATAAGATCCAACTATGTAATACGCCAGAAATTGGTGCAGTTACTGCTTTTTCATTCTCTTCTTTCACATTACTTACACTCATTGCTGTTGGTATGACAGCCGATAAAGACAAGAGTTGTGCCGGTAATGCGAGCTCATGGCGACGACCATCAATTTCAATAAAGGTGCGCACTAGCTCTTCTGTTTTTGCTGGTGTACTACGAGGAAAATGAGTTTCAGTGTGAGTAAAATCGGTTTCAATCCAACGAGTGTGCACCTTAAATTCATGAGTGAAATCATTCTGTTCCATCATTGCTTGATGAAAAGGTAATACACTAGCAACGCCTTCTATTTTAAATTCAGACAATGCACGACGAGCACGAGAAATTGCCTGCTCACGGGTTGCCCCTGTTACGATCAGTTTCGCCATCATAGAATCAAATTGGCGCGATACTTGGTTATTTTCAGCCACGCCACTATCAACTCGGACACCAGGACCTGACGGTTGGGTAAAATGAGTAATTAATCCCGGTGTAGGTAAGAAACCTTTCGTTGGATCCTCAGCATTTATTCTAAATTCAAATGAATGACCACGCGGCACAGGTGTTTTATCAATACTTAAAGGCAGTCCTTCGGCAATACGAAGCTGTTCTATAACTAAATCAATACCTGCTGTTTCTTCAGTGACAGGATGCTCTACCTGTAGACGTGTATTGACTTCAAGAAAAGAGATAGTGCCATTAGCACTTAATAAAAACTCAACGGTTCCTGCGCCGACATAATTTGCTTTCGCACAGATATCTTTTGCAGATTGATGAATACGTTGACGTTGTTCATCACTTAAATAAGGTGCTGGCGCTTCTTCTATTAATTTTTGATTACGACGTTGTAGCGAACAATCTCGAGTCCCAACCACCACCACATGACCTAATTTATCAGCGATAATTTGTGCTTCGATATGGCGAGGTTTATCCAAAAATTGCTCAACATAACATTCACCACGACCAAATGCGGTCACCGCTTCTCGCACTGCTGAGTGATAAAGCTCTTCAATTTCATCCATTTTATGGGCGATTTTTAAACCTCGACCACCACCACCAAATGCAGCTTTAATTGCGACAGGTAAACCATATTGTTGAGCAAAAGCTAAAACTTCTTTCGCATCATTAACAGGATCAGCCGTACCATTGACTAATGGCGCACCAACAGATTGCGCAATTTTTCGCGCTTGTACTTTATCACCAAGCACTTCTATCGTTTCAGGATCAGGACCCACCCAAATAAACCCAGCATCTTGTACCGCTTTGGCAAAATCAGCGCGTTCTGACAAAAAGCCATAACCGGGATGGATCATGGTTGCTTTGTTTTTACGGGCAATCGAGATAATTTTATCAATATCTAAATAGCTCTCTTTAGGTAAATTGCCATTTAATCCATAAGCTTCATCAGCAAGGCGAACATGCAGTGAATCAATATCATCATTAGCATAAATCGCTATTGAAGTGGCACCGTAGTCCTGACAAGCACGAATAATACGAACAGCGATTTCACCTCTGTTAGCAATAAGTACTCGATGCTTCACTCTACTTTTTTGGTTGGTTGTTGTCATGAGTGGCATGCTCCTATCAATATTCCTGAAATGGGGTGATGGGGTTAAAACGGATTTTGGCGTTAATGGGTATTTGTCCTGCCAGCGGCAAGTGATATTCAGCAACCGCACCAATAACGGGATAGCCACCTGTTAATGGGTGGTCATTAAGAAAAAGAACTGGTTGCCCATTAATCGGTACTTGAATTGCACCAATGCAAGTGCCTTCACTTGAAAGCTCTTGTTTTTGTTCACGTTCTAAAGGCGTGTTACCTAATAAACGTAACCCTATACGATTAGATTGCGGTGTTACTTGCCATAATTGAGAGGTTAAGGTGTTTATTGCCGCCTTGGTAAACCAATCGGTGCGAGGTCCCAAAATAACATCAAGTGTAACGGTATCCCCTTGTTTAGGTAATTCAGCTAACGGCTGCTCTTCAACAATAATGCCGCTTTGCACGGTTTCGTTATTAAGATGGAGCACATCACCTTCACACAATGCATTAGGACCAATTTGCGCTAAGGTGTCAAAAGCATGACTACCTAATATTTTAGGCAGTGAAAATCCACCTCTAACGGCTAAATAACTGCGTACACCAGCAATAGGTGCACCAATAGCAAGCTCATCACCACAACGAATATCTAATGGTTGATATCCACTAAAATACTCAATATCACCCGTTTTATGTCTTAAGGTGATAGAACAAGCAGCGCCTGTTAACGCCATGACGCAATCTTGTCGCGCTTTTAATGTCAATCCACCTTGAGTGATTTCAAGAGCCGCTAACGTTGGCATATTACCCACTAAGCGATTAGCAGCATGTAACGCTGGTTTATCTAATGCGCCCGATGCTGAAACCCCCATTGATGCTGAACCAATACGCCCTTCATCTTGGAATAACGTTTGTAGCCCTGCTGAAATGACATATAACCCTTTATCATTTAATAAAAGAGGTGATTTAGTCGTCTGTTTTTTCTCAGGTAATGAAATCGTTATCGGTCTCTTTTTTGCATCAATAAAATGGACGTTATTTCCTGGTAATAAAAATGCTGGCTGTTGACGTGAAAGATCCCACATTTTAATGTCTGTAGTGCCAATTAGCTGCCAACCGCCGGGACTTTGTTGTGGATAAACGCCACTAAACTCTCCGGCTAATCCCACTGATCCAGCGGGTATTCTTGTGCGTGGTGTTTTTCGACGAGGAACATATAACGACGTTTCATCAGCAATAAGATAAGCAAATCCCGGTGCAAATCCAGTAAAGGCAACTTGATACTCTTGATCGGTATGTCTGCGGATCACTTCAGTTGTGCTGATCCCCAATAATTCAGCTACTTCATTAAGATCTTCACCTTGATAATGAACAGGGATCGTCAGTAATTGCGTTTGACGCGCCAATACTGATTTCACTTCTAATTGTCGGATCTGAAAAGTAAGTTCTTCAGCAGTAATTGACCATGGTTTATAGTGAATTAATAGCGTTTTTGCAGCGGGTACAATATCTTGTATTGCTGAAATATCAGCTTGTTTTATCGATTCATAAAGTGCCAATGTCTCTTTTAAAGATGAGAGCTCAACAAGTAAGTGAGATAAATTAACGGGTAAAAAACGCATAATATATCTCCTTTTTATACATGATAAGCAGCATCAGGTACGTCAGTAATAAACATATACCCCGGTGCATGGCTTAATGCGAAAGGAACACCGGAACGCATCACTGCAGCTTGAGGTGTAACACCACACGCCCAAAATACTGGTATTTCGCCTTTTTCTATTCTGACGGGTGAGCCAAAATCAGGTGACATAATATCAAAGATCCCCAATGCAGTAGGATCGCCAATATGCACAGGCGCACCATGTACAGAAGGGAAACGTCCACTGATCATCACCGCATCAGCAACACGATCTGCGGGAATTGGTCGCATTGAAACCACTAATTCCCCCTCTAATCGCCCTGCTGAACGGCATAAGCGATTAGTTTTATACATAGGAACATTGCAATTATCAGTAATATGACGAATTTCAATACCGGCTTCTAACATAGGCGTTTCAAAAGTAAAGCTACAACCAATTAAGAATGTGACTAGATCTGGATGTTGTGCCCAAATTTCAGTGGCATCTGTTATTTCATCAACTAACTTACCATTTTCCCAAACGCGATAAAGTGGGATATCTGTACGTAAATCAGCATCTTCCGCCAAAATAGTGTGATAACTACCTGATTCACATACATCTAAAATCGGGCAACTTTTAGGATTACGTTGCGCGTAGAGTAGAAAATCAAATGCCCAATCACGAGGTAGACTTATCATATTGGCTTGCGTCATACCTTTAGCCATTCCAGCTGTTGGTATGGATAAACCATTGCGAATAGCCAATCTTGCTTCTTGTGCTTTAATCATCGCATCCGATGTGGCTTTCATTAATTTAGTCATTATTTACACCTCTTTTTCTATTAAAGAAGGTGCAAAAGGTTTAATTTCAACACCATGTTGAATAAGGATTTCTTTTACGCTTTTCGCTAAATTAACCGCATCTGGACTATCGCCATGAACACAAATTGAGTCTGCTTGTATTAGGGTAAATATGCCTTCAATTGATTCAATCCCCCCCTCTTGTACCAGTCGTAACATTCTTTGCGCAACAAGTTGAGGATCATGTAAAACAGCCCCCACGTCTTTACGTGAAACTAATGTACCATCAGAGTGATACGCTCTATCAGCAAAAGCTTCGGCAATAACCCGTAGCCCTTTTTCTTTTGCTAAAGCGATCAGAGGCGATCCGGCTAATGCAACCAAGACTAGCTGTGGATCTATCGCTAAAATTGCATCAATCACAGCCAATGCTTGGCGTTTATCATGGGCAATGGTGTTATAAAGTGCACCATGAGGTTTAACATAAGTAACCGTTAAACCAACCGTTTTTGCCAATCCTTGTAAAGCGCCAATTTGGTAAATTACATCAGCGGTTAACTCATCGCTGGCAATATCCATATTACGACGCCCAAAACCGACTAAATCAGGATAAGCAACATGTGCTCCAATTGCCGTGTTATGAGGCTTTGCCGCCTTTAACGTTTTTAAAATTCCATCAGGAGAGCCGGCATGAAAACCACACGCAATATTGGCACTGCTGACAATTTCTAAAACCTTAGCATCATTACCCATTGTCCATTGACCAAAGCTTTCACCTAGATCACTGTTTAAATCTATCGCCTTTATCATCGTTTTTATTCTCTTAAGCAATATTGAGGTAATTGAAAATAGCACCTACTGACATAACACCCATATACCAGGTTAATGCACACACAATAATGCCTGACCATAACAGCCATGCTGGGTATTTATAGCCATTCATTAAATCTTGACGACGCCATGCAACAAAAATAAATAACGTCATACCGATAGGTAAAATTAAGCCATTAAAACCGCCAGCAAAAACCAATAGAGCAGCGGGTGCAGTGCCCATAACCATATAAATAACTAATGAAACGGCGATAAAAATAATGGTAGCGATATTACGTTGGCGTTCTGTAATACCATTTTTAAATACCGTGATAAATGACATGGAGGTATAAGCAGCACCAATCACACTTGTTAATGCAGCAGCCCATAAGATCAATCCAAAGATACGTAATCCCGTTAATCCGGCAGCATGTTGAAATGCCTGTGAAGCAGGGTTTGCTGCATGGCTAGAGATATCAAGTGTAACACCACTGGCAACAACACCAAGGATGGCAAGAAATAAGATATAGCGCATCAAACCAACCACTAAAATACCTTTGGTTGCTGCACTTGAAACGGCTTCAATGTTCTCAATGCCTGTTGTACCTTTATCAAGCAGACGATGAGCACCGGCATAACAGATATAACCGCCAACCGTACCACCAACAATAGTTGTAATAGTGGCAAAGTTAATTGTATCCGGTAAAACGCTCTGTTTTAGTGCTTCACCAATAGGAGGATTTGAGGCAATCATGACAAACAGTGTTAATAAAATCATCACCAGACCAAGAATAATTATCATTCGATCAATAAAATTACTCGCTTTACGTGATGAGAAAATATAAATAGCTAACAGGGCGCTTAAAATACCACCCCATTTAGGATCAAGCCCTACCATGGCGTTTAATCCCAACCCCGCACCAGCAATATTACCAACGTTAAAAACTAATCCACCAAAGATAACTAATACAGCTAATAGATAGCCGCTACCTGGAATTGCTTTATTGGCAATATCGGAAGCGCGCATATTAGTAACCGTAATTACACGCCAAATACTTTGTTGAACAACAAAATCAATAACAATAGAAGCTAAGATACCAAAGGCAAAAGCAGCCCCCATTGTTGCTGTAAAGGTTGCTGTTTGAGTAATAAAACCGGGACCTATCGCCGATGTCGCCATCAGAAAAATGGCAGCAATTAACGACGAGCGCCTATTTTTTATAAACGAAGTTGGAGCTGTATTTGCAGTATCTTGTGTAGCCATGAGCTACCCCCTTTATCATCATTATTGTAATTATTATTACTTAGGCAATTAACGTGCCATTGTTGAGCACCACATCCAGATTGTTAATCACCTGATACTGAATTGTTGAACAATTAATAATTGTTGATGAATAAATAAGCAAATAGATTTAAATATGGCGTTCTAAAAATGCAAACAAGATCACTTTTTTAACATTATTTTGACATTTAACAGTATTTAATAAGAGGAATAAATGCACTTAAATAAAGCATTAAAATGTAGCATGCTCAATAATGGTGCATTATATTGAAGGGGAATTAAGCCTAGCGATTAAACGCTGCTAATAAGGGCGTTAACTCTATTTATAAAAATAGAAATAAATCGATACCTCAGTCAGTGAGAGGTTCGACATACTGACACAATAGAGGTTATATATTATAGAACTCACTGATAGAATAGATTCTTCTATTGGGGTCTATAGCAGAAGATAATGCAAAAAAAAATCACACCACAAATTCTTTCCCAAAAAGTTGCTGATATTATTCGGCAAAAAATCACTATTGGAGAATTACCTCCTGGTGAGAAACTTTCTGAAACTGCCTTAAGTGAAACTTTAGAAATTTCTCGTAATACATTAAGAGAAGTGTTTCGTATTCTTACACAAGAAGGGCTTCTTACTTATAAACCTAATCGTGGTGTGTTTGTTTCCGTGCCAGATATGGCAACTATTATGGATATTTATCGTGTAAGACGATTAATTGAATGTGATGCTTTACGCCACTCTTATTCAATGCATCCCGCGATAAATAAGATGATAAATAAAGTCAACGAAGCTAAAGTTTTTCAAAATCAACAAGATTGGAATGGTGTTGGTACATGCAATATGCATTTTCATACCGCTATTGTTGAGCTCTCTGATAGCCCTAGATTATTTAAACAATATCAATTAATTTCTGCTGAATTACGGTTAGCTTTCGGTTTATTAAACGATCCTCAGCTTCTTCATGCGCCTTATATTGAGAAGAATGAACATATATTGAGATTATTAATGGATGGAAAAGCACAAGAAGCTGCAATAGCAATGGATGAATATTTAGAAATTTCAGAACGAACTGTTCTTGCGGCGTTTTCTCGCCAAAATCTTTGCTAATCGCATGCCCTAAATTAGGGCAATTTTAATAATTGACGACTACTTTATAGTTTACCGCAACAGGCGTTAAACCTATTTTTAAAAACACTAAATTCCAAACGCAAAAAAGCCAACCCAGTGGGTTGGCTTTCTCGTCTTATTTAATGCCTGGCAGTTCCCTACTCTCACATGGGGAGACCCCACACTACCATCGGCGCTACAACGTTTCACTTCTGAGTTCGGCATGGGATCAGGTGGGACCGCTGCGCTATGGCCGCCAAGCAAATTCTGTTATTACCCGTTCCTCACCCTTTTATCGGTTCGCAACCAGTAATTCAATCTTAAACAAGCCTACTTCATCTACTTTTTGTCTCTCAGACAAAACACCTTCGGTGTTGTCAGGTTAAGCCTCACGGTTCATTAGTACTGGTTAGCTCAACGTATCGCTACGCTTACACACCCA
>NZ_JBEEUB010000001.1:0-668319 GCF_040139125.1 Proteus hauseri | reverse complement strand
AATATAAAATATAAAATATAAAATATAAAATATAAAATATAAAATATAAAATATAAAATATAAAATATAAAATATAAAATATAAAATATAAAATATAAAATATAAAATATATAATATATAATATATAATATATAATATATAATATATAATATATAATGTATAAAAATAAAAACATGTATTACTCTCTATACGAGTTAATTATTTATGGAGAGTTGTGTGAATATGAATAAAATTATTTTTTTAAAGCAAATGTATTATTAATTTCATTGTTTTCAACATCACTTTCATATGCGCTAAATACCACTAGTTTAGGACCTGAAAGTAAAGCTGATGGTAATGAGTCTACTGCCGTAGGATATAATACATGGGCGTATTCTGACCAATCAACGGCTATAGGGGCTAGTGCAGGAGCAGAAGGGAAAGGTGCGACAACGATTGGACATAAGTAGTACTACCATTGGCGATAACTCATTATCAATAGGCAGTGGAGCGGTGGCTATTGGAGATGATTCTATCTCTATTGGTGATAAAGCCTATGGTGATAATTCGGGGTCTATTAGTATAGGTAAAAAAGCAAGAAATAATGCTGAAAATGGTGTGATTTTAGGCAGTGGAAGTTTTTTAGCAGATACGGCAAATAATACCGTTATTTTAGGTGGTCAGACCTCAGGTGCCGCAAGTGACGCTATTATATTAGGAGATAAAAGTAAGAATAACCGTAACAATACGCTATCTATAGGAAGTGATAGTAATACAAGGCAGATAATTTATGTTGCCGCAGGAACCGCTGATACAGATGCGGTGAATGTTTCACAATTAAAAGAGACAAAAGATAGCGTATTAAAAGAAGCAGATAAGCATATTACTGAAAACAATAAAACTATTTACAGTAAAATAGATGAAGAGAAAACTAAAATATTAACAGAGACAAATAATCAAATTACTGAGAATAATAAAAAGATTAAATCTGATATTGATAAAGCAAGCGAATTAGTTTTATCAAAGAGTGAGAGTAAAGCAGCAGATTTAGCAAATAAGGCAGAAAGAAACGCAGAAAACAGTGCTAATCGGTATACTGATACGAAAATTAAAGGTCATCAAGCAGAAGCTGTTAATTATATTAATGAAGCTAAGAATGAGTTTTATATTTATAATGATAGTAAAATGACAGAAATGAAAAAGGATGTGGAAAATTATACAGATAAAAAAAGTGATGAGATAAAAAAAGGTATAGAAGTATATACTGAGAATAGAGTTGTTGAATCTGAAAAAACAATTAAAGAATATACCAATAATAAATTAGTTGAAATTGAGGGGAATGGTAAAGAATATACAGATTTTAAAGTGAATGAACATAACGATAATGTTGTTGAACATGTTAATAACGCAAAAAAAGAAGTAGAAGCATTTACTGATAGCCGAGTTAAAAAAACGCAAAGAGATGCAAATAATTATACTGATGTTGAAATTGGTAAAATTACAACAGGCATCCAAGATATTTTAGGAAAAAATAATGAAAAAATAGTAAGAGAAAATGAGAAATATATTACTCAAAAAGGTAATGAATTTATCATAGAGACGAATACTATTATTAGAGAGAGAGAGGGATCTTTAAAAGAACATATCGAAAAATCTAAGAATGAATCTATTTTTATTGCTAATGAGTATACCAATAATCAGATCAAGAATATTTTTATTGATAACGATGCTTCTTTACAAGCAATGGATCATAAAATAGACAAAGCAGATAAGAGAGCGAGTGCTGGTATTGCATCTGTTGCTGCTATGGCAAATATTCCCTATGTCACTAACCATACGTTTAGTCTTGGTGTTGGTGTCGGTAATTATCGTGATGCGAATGCATTTGCGACGGGTGCCCAATATCAGATAAACAACAGTACGTTGATCCGTGTTTCAGCGTCATGGAATACGGAAGATAGAGCTGTTGTGGGGGGCGGTGTTTCTTATGGCTGGTAGCAAAACTAAATAAGATTTATTGCAAAGTAAGGTTGTACCTTTTTATCTGATAGATTGGCTTTTCGCCTTAAGATTAGGATAATAAGTATTACAACCTTTGTTTATATTGGAAAATATAATGATTTATCTCCATTCTGGTGGTGGTGATTTAACCAAGCAAGTGAGAGTAAATAAAGCAGCAGCAGATAAAGCGCTAGAAATAGCTCAAGATAAAAATCAGCCCACTTTGCATATTGAGTCAGTAAGTTATTTTTCCCCAGAGCTTGAGAAAATAAGTGCAATATTATTAACGGAGCCTTCTATTGAATTAGCATTGGATATCTGTCGAAAATACTCGCAAGATATTGATATTATTATTGCAGAAAGTGCTACTACGGGTATGAAATTAACGGTTTGTCAGATTGAATTTGCAGTGACAAAAATCTGTGTGTTATGACGGTTCTCAACAGCGAGTTATCCACATTAACTGTGGATAACTCTTGTCTTACATGTTAATAATCAATTTAATTATTGATTTTATTGGTTATTTTTTTTTGATTGAAAAATGCTCACGGTGTTTTTTTACTGTAATTTAGTATTATTACGTAAATATGTATCCGGTTAATATAAAATCACGTTTTTTATCGATGATTTAGTTTAAAAAAGAATTTGTTATCTTTATTAGATACTACTTATCGAATAATGGTGTCGGCTTACCATTGTTATCTACCGCAACAAAATTAAACTGTCCATGGATAACTTCTTCTCGTCCTTCTGCGTACATATCTTCAAGAAATATAGAAACATTAACGGTTAAGCTTGTTCTACCAACACGAATAACTTCACCCACAAGCTCAATAATAGTGCCTGAAGGAATTGGGTGATTAAAGTTGATTTTTTCGGTGGATACCGTGACTAAACGCTTACGACTAAAACGTGTTGCGGTGATAAAAGAGACCTCATCCATCCAGGCTAATGCAGTACCACCAAAAAGAGTAGAGTGATGATTGGTTGTGGTAGGGAAAATAACTTTAGATACGCGTGTTACTGAATTTGTGATTTTATTTTGTAATTCAGGTGATAAATCAGCAATGGACATAACAATAAAACCTTATTTTTCGATACAGTAGGGAATAATATCCCCACAGTATAAAATAGAGAAAAATGAAAGCAAAGTAAGATGGATAGATGATAATGGCGTCTGTAATTAAAAAGTAATACTGCCTTGTAAAAAGAGCGTTGCTTCTCCAGTGAGTAAGATGCGCTTATTCTTAAGCTCACAAAGTATATTTCCCCCTCGTTTTGATACTTGTCTGGCATTTAATTGTGTCTTATTGAGTTTTTCTCCCCAGATTGGTGCCAATACACAATGAGATGTGCCTGTAACAGGATCTTCATTAACACCTTTTTTTGGGGCAAAAAAACGTGAAACAAAATCAAAAGGGGCATGACCTTTAGCCGTTAATATTATACCTGGCAAAGGTAGCTGGCTTATTTTGCCGAAATTAGGCTGATAGTTAATAACGGTTTCAGGCGTGGAAACTAAACAGGTGTATCGATCATGAGATACCCAAACTTCATCTATTTTAATTGCTAAGTCAGCTTCAAGTTGTGCTTTTATCTCTTCATCTATGGTTGCGGGTACTTGTGGAAAATCTAATGTAAAGCTTGATGAGTGGCAGGATACCGCGAGTTCACCAGACAGCGAGTCAAATGTAAACAGCGTTTCTGGCATTTTTTTGATTGTCTTTAACACAAAAGCGGTTGCAAGTGTTGCATGACCGCATAATGGCACTTCAACTTTAGGTGTAAACCAACGAATATGGTTACCAACTAAAAAAGCGGTTTCTGGTAGATTAATTTCATTGGCTAAGGTTAATAGAGTGGTATCAGGGAGCCATTTATCTAACAAAATAACCGCGGCTGGATTTCCTGAAAAAGGCGTTGAAGAGAAGGCATTTACATAATAGATGGGAAGAACAGCCATAAAATTACCTTAGTTATAAACAATAAATAATAAGGTAATGAGATTAAGTGTTTTATACAATCGCTGCAATAGCAACAAAAAAGCCATGCCTTACTGTTAGGCATGGCTTTAAGTCGAGAGTTAATTACGCTTTTGCTTTCTCTTTATCATCCGCACTTTGTAAAAGTTTACGAACAGGAATAATTAATGCAGCCAGAGCAACTGCGCAAATTACCAGTGCGATGGAAACGTGAGAGAAAAAGTCTGGCATAACATCGAGTTTATCTGGGCGAATATTCCCCCCCATCAGACCTGCGGCTAAGTTTCCAAGTGCGCTTGCACAGAACCATAGCCCCATGACCTGACCACGCATCTTCGCGGGTGCTAAAATAGTCATGGTAGCAAGACCGATAGGGCTTAAGCATAACTCGCCCAATGTCAGTAAAAAGATACTCGAAATTAACCAGAGTGGTGAAACACCATCACCTGTAGCAATAACACTTTCAGAGGCATACATCATGACGGTAAAACCGCCAGCTGCAAATAAAATACCAATCACAAACTTAGTCATGCTGCTTAAATTCATATTCTTACGCGCTAGCATTGGCCATAACCAACTAAATATAGGGGCGAGTATGATAATAAAAAGCGCATTGACAGACTGGAACCACACCGCTGGGATCTCAAATCCCATAAAGTTTAGATCTGTGTAGTCATTAGCAAATAAGTTAAATGAGGTTGGTTTTTGCTCAAATGCAGACCAGAAAAGTGCTGCTGAAACCAATAATAAGAAACAGACAAATAGACGTGAACGATCACTACTACTTAATCCAGCAAATAGGAATAAATAGATAAAATAAGCAATCACACTGCCTGAAATGACATAAACCATAAAGTTTGCGACTAATACCGGATTAAACGCAATAACGCCTGAAATGATCAATGCCACAATAGCGATAAGTACGACGGATAATGCCATTACCCATTGAGCAACATTACGACGGATAACAGTAGGGCGATCCCAGCTTGAATCGAGTCCTACTTCACTATCAAAACGACGCATTGTTGGTACTGCGTAGAAGCGGAAAATCAGTAATGCGACAAGCATACCAATACCACCAATACCAAAGCCCCAATGCCAGCCATAATCACGAACTAACCAGCCAGTGATAAGCGGTGCAATAAAGGAGCCCATGTTAATTCCCATATAGAATAGAGAAAAACCACCATCACGGCGTGTATCATCTCTTTTATATAGGGTTCCGACCATTACGGTGACACAAGTTTTAAATAATCCTGTTCCTAATACGATAAGTAATAAACCGATAAAGAACAGGTCTTGTGACCAAAACGCAGAAAGCGCGATAGAAAGATGGCCTAAGGCAATAAAAATGGAGCCGTACCAAACAGCTAGCCGCTGTCCTAACCAGTTATCAGCCAACCAACCACCAGGTAGTGATGTTAAGTAAACACCACCTGCGAAAATCCCGACAATAGCAGAAGCCTGCTCTCGAGGGATATTCATACCGCCATCATAAACGGTTGCAGCCATAAATAAGATGAGTAATGGGCGAATACCGTAGAATGAAAAACGTTCCCACATTTCGGTGAAGAAGAGGGAGCTCAGTGGATAAGGATGGCCAAAGAAAGTTCGGCTTGATTTTGAGTGAGTAGATTGCATCTTAAAATCCCAAAAAAAACCTCTACAGGTTGTTTGCAAGTAAAAAGAACAAAATAACAGCAGGTGGCAAAACAAAACGATTTCATTCTGTTATCAATTGCTACTGCATTTAATTAATATATTTTTAACATACTTTTAGCTCACGTCAGTGATTAAAAGCATATTTAATACTTTATAAACCATTTTTTGGTGCAAAAGTCGATAAAAATCTCATTTTGCAATAGTTAACCTTGCTATTTTTTGAAAAAAAAGGACAAGAAAATTTTAGGGGGGGTAATAAATTGCGGTTAAGAATTTTCTTAATAAACAGTAATTTACAAAATCAATAAGAAAAAAAATAACAATTAGGGCTTTAAAAGCAAAAGTGTAATTTTTTGTAGAAAAAAAACTATTAACTTGCCTTATCTATGGTTTTTTTGACTACTTGTTTGAAGGCTTTCTAAAGCTCACCCATGAATAAATAAGATTAAAAAATACAACCGCAGCGGTGAAATAAAAAACAGCTCTAAAACCATAGCTTGCTGCCACAAATGCGCCCATTAACGGTCCAGTAACATTTCCTATATCCCTTAATGCTTGGTTATAACTGAAAACTCGACCCGCAATAGCAGGTGTTATGTTATACAAAATAAGCGTTTGTACCGCGGGTAACATCGCGGCATTGACTGCGCCTAATAAGAATCTTAATGCGCCTAACTCCCAATAATTTTGTACTAATGCCATCGGAATTAGCATGAAAATAGAGAGCCCTAAGGTAAAAATAAGCACTTTATCAGGACCAATTCTGTCGCCTAATTTACCAAATCTAGGGGCACTAATTAACGCGGCGATACCGGGAACTGAGGCGACAACACCACTAATAAAAGCAAGATTTGCAACTGAACCACTAAGATCACGTATATAAAGAGTTAAAATAGGTGTAACAGAACCAGTGGCGACTTGAATAATCATTGTGGTGAAAAATAAACAGATAACGAGTCTTTTATTTTTAAGTGATGAGAAAACTTGTTGTGTAGATAATGCATCTTTTTTAGAAACAGGCGTGAAATTTTCACTGACAAAAAAAAGTGTCACTAAAAAGCAGATAAATAAAACGGCTGAAGTGATAAAGAAGACAGGGCGTAAACCGTAGAGGTCTGCAAGCATTCCTCCAATTAATGGACCGATTAATGCACCACTAACAGCACCCGTTGAGAGAGTTCCTAATGCCCAACCACTTTTTTTAACGGGAACTTGTGTCGCAATTAACGCATTAGCATTAGGAACAAAGCCACCTAATACTCCAAGCAAAGCTCGTAAAATAAGTAAATGCCATATATTTTGGGCAAAACCCGTCAATACCATAACTATCGCCATGCCAAGAGCAGAGCGTAGTAGCATTAACTTTCTGCCTTTTCTATCGGATAGTTTTCCCCAAAAAGGGGCTGCAATAGCAGAGAATAGAAACGTAATACTAAAAGCAACACCTGTCCAAAGGTTTAATTCTTCATGATCTGTAATTCCTAGCTCTTCTACATAAAGAGGTAAAAAAGGCATGATTAAACTAAAACCGGCACCAGTTAGAAAACAACCGAACCAGACAACATAAAGATTGCGTTTCCAAGAGTTATTTCGAGGTTTTAGATTCATGTCACTCCTTTGGTCAAGAAAATGAAGAGTAAACGCTGAAAATAAGCTAAAAATAACAGCAATTACATCGTATTTGCTGTTATTTTTCTATTTTCTTCTTAATAAGAATATAGCCATGATACAGAATAAGAACGATAGGTCTTGTTCTTATAATTTATTTTTGCAGGAGTTTACAGCTTGTGCAGTTAGTATTTTTATTATTGTTATATTTGAGAATGGTTATATTTTTAAGTGGCTGCTTTTTTTATTAAAAACAGCCACTTTGTCTATCAGTGTACTTTCTTTATCTCATTATATAAAGAAGGTTCGCCCTCAGGGCGTGTTTTAAAGCGACGATGCAGCCACATATATTGGTCAGGTGCCCGTAAAATTTCTTGTTCAATCACTTTATTCATTGCTATAGCACTGTTTTCTTCGCTATCAAGAGGAAAATCAGCAATCGCAGGTGAAATGATAAGTTCATAACCTTTACCTTCAGGTAAACGTTTAGGGGTAAAAGGGACAATTGCCGGATTACTGACTCGCGCTAAAATATAGGTTCCCGTAATTGTTGCCGCTTTTTCCACTGCAAATAATGGGACAAAAACACTTTTACGAGGACCGTAGTCATGATCCGGCGCATACCAGATGATTTCACCCGCTTTTAAACCGCGCAGCATACCTTTGATATCTTTTCTATCAATCATGTATTTATTGGAGCGAATTCGCCCCCAGGTTTGCAGCCAATCCATTACTGCGTTGTCGTTAGGGCGATAAACACCAACACCGGGATTAAATATGCCAAAAATGCGAGCACCAAGTTCAAGTGTAAGGAAATGGATACCAATAAGTAGGATCCCTTGCCCTGTTTCTTTAATGTTGTAAATATTCTCTACACCACTGACTTTAAACCAGCGTTTAACACGCCAGTCGGGCCAAAACCAAGCCATTCCCGTTTCAAATAAACCCATGCCTACAGACTCAAAGTTTTTATTTAACAGCGCCTCTCGCTCATTTTTGGGCATTTTTGGGAAACAAAGCTCAATATTACGTTCTGCGATTTGTACGCGTTTTTTTAAAAAAACTTTAGATAAACGACCTAGTCGGGTGCCTAACCAATAAATTACAGGATAGGGTAACAAAACCAGAAGGTAGAGTACGCCAATCCCAAACCAAGTCAGCCAATATTTTGGCTGTAAAAATGATGCTTTAAATGGGGGGGACTTTATCATGAGCCTATCTATTTACTATTTTCCAATGAATATTCTGTATTGTGACACTTTTTCGCAAAAATCAGAAATTTTGCTATCAATTAGGTGCGACAATATCAATACCTTGTAGTGCAGTCACTAATTCAGCAATATTTTTCGCCGACATTTTTTCCATCACTTTCGCGCGATGCACTTCTACCGTTCGTATAGAAACACAAGCCACTTCTGCAATTTCTCTATTCATTAAGCCCTGAATAACGTAGTGAGCAATATCTTTTTCTCTCGGGGTTAATGATGCATAACGACGACGAATATCATGCGCCATAAAACGTGATTTTGTATCATTAAACGCAGCATCAAGCGCTAAAAGTAGAGCACTGCTATCGACTGGTTTTTGTAAGAAATCGATAGCCCCTTTTTTTATTTCTTCTACCGCCATCGGAATATCACCATGTCCGGTAAGGAAAATCACTGAAAGTGTACTGTGTTTATCAATAAGGTATTGGTGTACTTGTCTGCCATCAGGTTTAGGCATTCTCATATCTAATAGTACGACACCAGGCTGATATAGATTGATATTGTTAATAAAGAACTCACTATCATTCCACACATGAGCCGAGTGACCCAAACTCTCTAATAGAAACTGACAAGCATCAGTAACAGCCAGATCGTCATCAACAAGATGAATTGTTGGCATTTATCCTCCGTTATTAATTTTTTTTCGGGAAAATCAAAGTGATTTTTATCCCAACTTTATTATTTTCATTGGTCTGATTATCAATATGAATATCAGCGCCTTGCGAGAGTAATAAACGCTGGCAAATCACTAAACCTAATCCAAGACCTTCTGTTTTTGTGGTTTGGAATGGTGAAAATGGTTGTTCTAGTTGGCTATGGCTCATTCCACCTGCATCATCTTCAATAACAATTAATAATCTGTCAGGTGCTTTGTGTGTACTGATTTTTAGTGTTTCAGTACCCGCTTGCAGGCTATTAGTGATTAAATTAGATAATATTTGCTCTAATAATGTTTCAGGTAAGCACAATGTATCATGCTCATCAATATGGGTGATAAGCGAAACCTGAGGATATTTTTCCTCTACTCGCAATAACTGCCAAATATGCTGAATACACGTTGCGATATTTTGCTCTACTAAAGGTATATTCTCCATATTAGAGGAGTGCTTTCCAACCCATAAACGGAGATTTCTAATAATATCTGCACCACGCTGAGCTTGTTTGTCTATTTGTTGTAAAGCGGGTAGTAAAGGATGAGATTCATTCTCTTTTTGTAAGCGGATCACACTACCTTGCGCGTAGCTTTTAATTGCCGAAAGTGGTTGGTTAAGTTCATGTGCAAATCCCGATGCCATTTCACCTAAAATATTTAAACGTTGTGCTTGCTCTAGCTCTTCTTTATGTTTTCTTAATCGATTATGTGCTTGTTCTAATTGACGGCTTCTGCGTCTCACTAAAAAGCTTACCCACACTTGATTGAGTATTAAAAAGAGAACACCACAAAAAGAGAGTGCCAGAATAAAGCGATGTTGAATCGCCCATATTTTTACATCTTGCCAAAGTTGCCTCTGTTGAGGATGTTGATTAACTTCTCTTAGCAAATTTTCTACCTGAGTATGAGATGCAGGGGCTCCCCATTTCATTTTAGGTTTGCTTTCATCCATAAGTAGGGTACGAGTTACTTTATCGACTAATTCATCCGGCACTGTATCTAATGCGGCAAATGACCAATTGGGATAAAGCGGTGTACTCGTTAAACAAGGCGTTTTGGTTTTATAAGAAATAAGAGGGCGAAAATCACTTTTACGAACTAATCCTTCGTTATCCATATTTTCTAATAAACAGACAGGAATAATTGCAGCATTAATATCGTTATCACGCAGTTGATAAAGTAAGGCGTCGGCAGGAAAACCAGAAAAACGTAAAGTAAAATCTTTGTCAGGATCAACACCTTTTTCACGTAGTGCTTTATATCCTAAAAGATAACCACCAAAAGCATCTGGTGCGATGGCACCTACGCGCTTTCCTATTAATTCATGAATCGAGGTTATTGGACTGTCATTGCGCACTAAAATTAGGCTGCCAATAACATTTCTTGTGGTGTTATCAGGCTCATAATTAGAACGTAAAGAGAGTAACCAACGCAGTGGGAAGGCATTATCAAGTTGCACAAACTGAGCCGGATTGGTGAGCAGAAAATCGACATTTTTTTGAGCCACTGCTTGTTTCATTTCTTGTAAATTTAATGGCAACAAGGTGAAGTTTTCTGTTGGAAACTGTTCGTTAAGTGTTTCGATTAATGGTTGCCAGTGTCTTTGGGTTGAGGCATCTCCCCGTAACGCTAATACACCAACCGTCCACTCTTTTGCATGTAATGGAAATGAAAATAATAGCAGCATTAGGCACATTGCAATGATGTACTTAACCCCAATTGTCTGTTTTGTCTTCATAAATATCTAATGTTAAATATTGTTTTGGATCAAATTCATACCCGGTATGTGGTAAACCACAATAGGTGAATTCCTCGGTAATTTTTACAATGCCCTTAACATTTTACTTTCTATTCCCTTCGCTCATTACGACATGTACTTACTGAGTGATACTGGAGACAAATATGGATCTTGGAAAACGAAAACTCTTACAACAATTAGGGGTCCTTACTGCAGGTGCTTCGCTTGTTCCTTTCGCGCAAGCTGGCATTAAGTTATCACCAGAGCGTCGTGAAGGTTCGGATGATAAGCGTTATGGTATGCTGATCGATTTACGTCGCTGTGTAGGATGCCAGTCCTGCACTGTGAGTTGTAATATTGAAAATCAGACACCGCAAGGACAATTCAGAACGACAGTAAACCAATATCAGGTTGCTATCAAGGGGCAGGAGGGAATTACCAACGTCCTATTGCCAAGATTATGTAACCATTGTGACGAGCCTCCTTGTGTTCCTGTTTGCCCAGTTCAAGCTACTTTTCAACGTAAAGATGGCATTGTTGTTGTTGATAACGAACGCTGTGTTGGTTGTGCTTATTGTGTTCAAGCATGCCCTTACGATGCCCGTTTTATTAATCACTCTACGCAAACGGCAGATAAATGTACTTTCTGTGCACATCGCTTAGAAGTGGGCTTATTACCCGCTTGTGTTGAATCTTGTGTCGGTGGTGCGCGTATTATTGGTGATATGAAAGACCCAACAAGTACGATAAGCAAAATGATTCGTACCCATGAAAAAGAACTTAAGGTATTAAAACCAGAAAGTGGTACCGCGCCGCAAGTGTTCTATCTCGGCTTAGATGATGCATTCGTACAACCATTAATTGGTCAGGGGCAACCCGCATTATGGCAGGAGGTTCACTCATGATCCCGCAAGTCTCTCAAATTCAAGAAGTGATGGCTATTCCTCAAGAATACTTCTGGTTGCCTTGGGCTGTGCAATATTTCTTTTTTATCGGTATTGCTTGTTGTGCAACGCTTTACGCTTGCTGGCAATGTTGGAAAGGCAGTGCGAGTAATCAGCGCTTAGAAGCGGTTGCGGTTTTTATTGCTGTAACAGCAGGGATCACAGCACCTCTTGCATTAACCGCAGATTTACACCAAACCGCACGTGTTTGGCATTTCTATGCTTATCCAACACCTTGGTCGTGGATGGCATGGGGCTCTATATTATTACCACTCTTTTCTGCATTCAGTATGCTTTATTTTGCGGCAATGGTGGTGCGTTTAGTTTGGAAGCGTGAATACAAATTAACCCGTTGGGTTGCACTTGCTTGTGCATTAACGGCAATTGGTTTGCTGTTATATACAGGTCGAGAAGCCTCTATCTTAAAAGCGCGTCCAGTGCTGTATACCTACTGGCTACCAATATTACTGTTCTTTAGTGCGATGCAAGTCGTTCCAACACTGCTTGCTTTAGGTACACGCCGTGAACCCGTTCATCAACGTGAATTAGCAATGTGGTTTATTAGTTCATTAATGCTATTAGCCGTATGTACAGGTTTTTGGATTGCAGGGGATACTATTTCAGGTGCTGCAATCAGAGAACAATTAGTATTTGATAGTTTGGGCTGGTGGTGTGCAATGGGGATTATCGCGTTATGGATTATCTCTGTCGCAATGGGTGCTTCAATGGCAATGCAAGCACGCTCAGTGCTCTTTATTACCGCAATGGCATTAGTATCAATGGGATTAGCGTGGGCATTACGCTGGTTAATGTTGATGGGTAGCCAATATATTCCAAAATATAACATTATTACAAACCCTTATGAATTTCCGTTAGGTAATGACGGGCTATTAGCAATCATTGGTACATTCGGGCTTTGGATAGCGTTAACTATTATATTCAGAGAAAGTATTCGTTGGGTTGTCAGGAGAGTACAGCATGGCTAAGTTTACAAGACGTCAATGGCTTAAAGGTGGATTGGTTATCGGTGGTATCGCCGCATTTGCTACCAGTTACCGCGATGTTGCTAAACGTGCCGTAGATGGTCTCGTTGATGGCACATCAGGAAAAGTGACACTCGATAGGATCAACGGGAACTCATTATTACCAGAAGGTAAAGTTGCTAAAGGTGCAGTTTGGCAACCTAATACAGACCAAGCGGTTTGTATGACTCAATGTTTTGGTTGCTGGACGCAATGTGGTGTTCGTGCTCGTGTTGATAGAGAGAACAACAAAGTATTGCGTATTGCAGGTAACCCTTATCATCCACTTTCTCATGACCACCATTTTGGCTATAACATGCCAATAAAAGAAGCCTTTGAAAAAATGGGTGGAGAGAGTGGATTAGAAAATCGTTCCACGGCTTGTGCTCGTGGTGCAACGATGATGGAAAGCCTCGATAGTCCAACACGTATTTTAGAACCAATGAAACGAGTAGGTAAACGTGGTGAAGGTAAGTGGAAACGTATTAGTTTCGAACAGCTTATTCAAGAAGTTATCGAAGGTGGTGATCTATTTGGTGAAGGTCATGTTGATGGCTTACGCGCTATTCGTGATTTAGAAACACCTATTGATCCTAAACAACCTTCTTTAGGGCCTTTGGCTAACCAACTTCTAGTGACAAATGCCGGTGATGATGGGCGAGATACGTTTATTCGTCGTTTTGCTCAAAACTCGTTTGGTAGTAAAAACTTTGGTGCTCATGGCTCCTATTGTGGATTAGCGTATCGTGCGGGTTCTGGTGCATTAATGAATGACCTAGATAAAAATGCCCACGTAAAACCAGATTGGGATTATGTAGAGTTCGCACTATTTTTAGGTACATCACCTGCACAATCAGGCAATCCATTTAAACGTCAAGGTCGTCAGCTTGCGAATGCACGTATTCGTGACTCTTTTAACTATGTTGTTGTGGCACCCGCATTACCATTAACCACAACGTTAGCGAATGATCATGGACATTGGGTACCAGTACAACCGGGTACTGATGCTGCATTAGTGATGGGAATGATCCGCTGGATCATTGAGAATAAACGCTATAACGCTGAGTATTTATCAGTACCTAGTGAAATCTCAATGCAAAATGTAGGTGAGAAAAGTTGGACTAACGCAACGCATCTCGTTATTAGCGATGAAAAGCATCCACTTTCAGGTCAAATGTTAACGACTGCGCATTTTGGTGATGTTGCTGAGGGTGAAGAAGTAAACTTAGTTCTGTCACTCGATGGTGAATTAACACCAGCAACAAAACTTGATCGTGCACAATTATTTGCAACACATAAAGTTACATTAAAAACAGGCGCTGAAGTTACCGTAAAATCGAGTTTTCAGTTACTTGATGAAGCCGCTAAACGTATGACATTGGCTGAATATAGTGAACGTTGCCACGTACCAGAAAAAACAATAGAAGTACTTGGTCGTGAGTTTACTAATTATGGACGTAAAGCTGCGGTTATCTCTCATGGCGGTATGATGAGTGGTAATGGTTTCTATACATCGTGGAGCGTTATTATGCTTAACGCACTAATAGGAAACTTAAACCTAAAAGGTGGCGTATCTGTTGGTGGTGGTAAGTTTAATGGTGCAACGGATGGTCCTTGCTACAAAATGGATAGCTACAAAGGTAAAGTTAAACCTAAAGGCATGGTGTTATCCCGTAGTAAAGCAGCATATGAAAAATCAGATGAGTATCGTGAGCGTGTAGAAAAAGGCGAATCGCCTTATCCGGCAAAAGCGCCATGGTATCCGTTTGCCGCAGGGCAATTAACAGAACAATTAGGTTCAGCATTAGCTGGTTATCCCTATTCATTAAAAGCATGGATAACCAATATGACTAACCCTGTTTATGGCATTGCGGGTATTCGCCAAGTAATGGAAGAACGCCTTAAAGATCCAAAACATTTGCCATTAATTATTGGTGTTGATGCGTTTATGAATGAAACCACAGCACTGGCAGACTATATTGTTCCTGATACGCATAACTTTGAAAGCTGGGGTTTTAGTGCTCCGTGGTCTGGTGTTCAGGTCAAAGCAAGTACAGCGCGTTGGCCGATTATTGAACCTCGTGTTGCTAAAACCGCAGATGGACAGCCTATTTCAATGGAAACTTTCTGTATCGCAATAGCTAAGGCACTGAATTTACCAGGTTTTGGTGATAAAGCGATTGAAGATATGGAGGGTAATTTCTATCCGATTAACAGTGCAGAAGATTATTATTTGCGTGTTGCTGCCAATATGGCATTTATGGGTGAGAAACCTGTTGCTCCAGCAACCAATGAAGACATTTTATTAAGTGGTGTAGATCGTATTTTACCCGCAATGACGTCGACATTGAAAAGTGAAGAAGTACTTCGAGTCGCTTATATTTATACCCGAGGTGGACGTTTTGCACCTTATGAGAAAGCTTGGAATGGTGATGCCACAGGACCGCAATGGAAACAACCACTGCAAATTTGGAATGAAGAAGTAGCTAAAAATCACCATGCAATCACAGGTGAACGTTATAGCGGTTGTCCGACTTACTATCCACCACGTTTATCTGATGGTAGTGATATTCATCAGCACTATCCTGAGAATCAATGGCCACTTAAATTGATGTCATTTAAATCTCATGTGGTAAGTAGCTCAACGGGAATGATCCAACGTTTAAGAATGGTTAAACCGACAAATTTGGTGGCAATTAACCCTCAAGACGGTAAAAAATTGGGTGTTAACCATGGTGATAAAGTTCGAATTGTAACACCAGGTGGTCAAGTAGAAGCTGAAATTAGCTTGCTTGATGGTGTTATGCCGGGAGTTTTAGCAATAGAACATGGTTATGGTCATCAGGAATTAGGTTCACGCCAACATTATTTAGATGAGCAGCCATTACCGATGGATAAAGGTATTGGTAATGGTATCAACTTAAATGATTTAGGATTTGCAGATCCAACAAGAGAAATCAGCAATACTTGGTTAGATTGGGTTTCAGGGGCTTCTGTTCGTCAGGGATTACCTGCAAAAATTGAACGTATTGCTTAACGTTGTATTAGTGTATTAGTCTAAAATGTTAGGGTGCTAAGTAGGTGCCCTAACATTTTATTAGTAACGTTATTATTTATTATTAATCATATTTAATAATAACGTTATGCCCTACATATTTAATTGTTTATTTTAATTGTTTATATTCATTCAGATGGTTCACACGCCCAATTGCCATCAAATTTACAGTGAGTAACTATAGGAAATGGACTCCTTTTTTACTTTTCTTTTTTTGCCACTCTTTTGTCATTCTTTTCTGTTTTTTTCTAATTGTTTTATATTTTATTAAATATTGTTAAAGTTAATGCGGTTATTATATTTACATAATTATTTCTATATGTTTACTTTTCATAAATATATTTAAGTATGTTATAGATAAAAAATAGTTCTATTCTGTTTTTGACGTTGATTTTTTCTGTTATATGTCTTTTGTGTGAGTAAACCGTACTATTGCTAATTTTCAGTTTCTTAGCTATTTGGTGATTTGGTAATTCATTCATCCAATAATTAATAATTTTTTGCTCTTGAGTACTAAATATAGAGCATAAAGAGTGATTATAGGTTGGGAAGACAACTTGGCTACGAGATGTTAGTAACGATGTTTTATCAAGAACCCAAGAGAGGATCCTTTTTGGTAGAATAAAACAGTTATTTGTCAATGCGATAGGTCTTTCTTTGTCTGGGTAGTTGGCATCTATATAAAGATAAAGTCGACACTGTTTAGTCGAAAGAAAGAAATATTGAAGATGTTCGCAATGCGATGTTTCTCGACAGTATTTTGTAAGATTAATAAAAATGATGTCTGGCATTGAACTATTTATATAATTATTTGCATTTTTAATTGATGAGGTATCAATAATTTCATGCTTTGAATTCTTTTGAGATAAGAAACAGCGTATTCCATTGCGAGTAAAATAACATTTATCAATAATTAATACTTTCACAAATAACTTCCTTGTTAGCTTCTTTCTTTATTTATTAAAATAGAGATAACTTGGTTTGGTGTCAATTCGGCTTATATATTATTTTGTGAAAGATATATCGAATAAAAAAAATATAATTATTCTGCTATTTAATGAATATTTATTATTTAATAATATTATTATCATATTTACTAATGCTATGAAAATAATAAGGATATATGAAAATGTTTATGGGATATGTAAATGAGAACAGGAGTACATTGTACTCCTGCTTTGCGTTCTATATCTTTTGACATTTTCTTATTAATGCTTGGTGTTGTCTGAAACAGAGTCTTCAGATGACTCAATTTTATCGATACCAGCTTGGAGAATATGAATCAACTGCTTTGCAACATCTGTTGTGAGCCAAAGTGTTTTATCTACAACTGCATTTTCAGGATGATGTTCGTTTTCAGGAAGATAGTGTAAACGCAACATCATGGCATCGTAGATGTCAACGGTACTGATATCCCAGCCTACAACAGGGTGAGTCTGAATAACTTCATTTTTTCTACTCATGATACCTCCTAATCATACAACCGGTTTTGACTAAGAGAGAAGCTCCCACAGATGTGGTTACTTTTCAGTATACGAGATCTATTGTGATTAAAAAGGAAAATTTTTGTTGTAATAAAAAAGTGTGTGCTGGCTCAGATAAAAAGAGAAATGCGCCATTAATCTACTATTACAGATATATGGCGCATTGAAAAGAAAATATCAAGGAAGATTATTAATTAGTAGTAATTTCCCAATAAACATTTTCATTTGCTAAGAAAGGTATTAGAGGCTCGTTATCACAAAGAATTTTAGCCGGGGCTTGTACCGATTTCTCTGTTAATGTAATGGTGCCTTCATTAACAGGTAATCCATAAAAACGAGGTCCGTTAAGAGAGCAGAAGGCTTCAAAGTGTTTTAATGCATTAAGTTCTTTAAATACAGTTGCATAAGCTGCAAGTGCAGTAGGGGCATTAAAGACACCGGCGCAACCACATGAAGACTCTTTACGATGCTGTAAGTGTGGTGCTGAATCAGTCCCTAAGAAAAAGCGAGAGTGACCAGATGCTACGGCTTGTCTGAGTGCTTCTTGGTGAATATTACGTTTAAGGATTGGTAAGCAGTATAAATGAGGTTTAACACCACCAACTAACATATGATTACGATTAAACATCAAATGTTGAGGTGTGATTGTTGCGCCAAGATATTGATTTCCATCTAATACATACTGAGCTGCTTCTTTTGTCGTGATATGCTCAAAAACAATTTTTAGTTCAGGAAATTGCTGGCGTACTGGCGACATAACACTGTCAATAAAACGAGCTTCTCTATCAAAAATATCTATCTCTGCAGCGGTTACTTCACCATGAATAAGTAGCGGCATGCCGATTTTTTCCATCACACTTAATATAGGATAAATTTTTGTGATATCGGAAACACCATGGCTAGAATTAGTTGTGGCATTAGCAGGATAAAGTTTACAAGCGGTGAAAACACCTTGTAAAAAGCCTTGTTCAACTTCTGAAGGCAGTGTGCTATCAGTAAGATAACACGTCATTAGTGGTTCAAACTGATCGCCTGTAGGAATAGCCGCTTTAATACGGTCACGATAGGCTCGAGCTGCTTCAATGGTAGTAACGGGTGGAACAAGGTTTGGCATTACAATGGCTCTGCCAAAATAACGACTGGTATAAGGAACTACGGTTTTTAGCATGTCATCATCACGAAAATGAACATGCCAATCGTCAGGACGGCGGATGGTGATAGAGATAGGTTGTGCAGTGGTCATATACCGGCTCCGTGTGTCTTAGGAAAATCGAAAGATTCAGGATTGGATTGGACTATATAGATAGTCAAGCCGGGATAAAATGATAGAACGAAAACGATTAAATAGCTACCATTTAATGGTGTTTTTTATTATTTATAAAAGTGTAGTGTAAGGTAAAACAGAGAGTAAAATCAAAAGGTTACGAGGGTGACACAAATGGAAATGGCTCCTCCAACTGGACTCGAACCAGTGACATACGGATTAACAGTCCGCCGTTCTACCAACTGAACTATGGAGGAATTGCATTAAGTGGCGTGTATCATATAGCGGTAAAAAGAGGATGTCAAAGGGCAATCGTCGGATATTGGTTTAAATGAATAGATAACCAACAGATTGAATAGTTTCAAATCAAACACGCTAAAAAAGAGCGGTTGTAATGTTATTAACTGAAGGGATGGTTTATCAAGAAACGAGTTAATAAATAATAGATCCTAGGAAAAATATCTAAGGCAGTAAAACAGAGGCAGATAAAATAGGAAGTTAGGGAATAAAGTAAAGTAGGGATATAGACAGTATAAAAACAAAAACCCGCACTAGGCGGGTTCTTAAATTTGGCTCCTCCAACTGGACTCGAACCAGTGACATACGGATTAACAGTCCGCCGTTCTACCAACTGAACTATGGAGGAATTGTGCTCTTGCGAGAACGAGAACGAGAACGAGACGAATAATAGCGAGGCTGGTGGAGCTTGTAAAGTAAAAAAAGTAAAATAATGGTTTAAGTGGTTAAAAAATAACTAATTTATCTATTTTGTATGAAAAAAAGTCGTTTTGAGAAGTGTGGAGCTCGTTATTTTGGCTGTGAATACTTAAAGAGTAATAAAAAGAGAGAAAAAAATAATACAGGACTAAAGATAAACGGACTGAGCTGAGATAAGAAAAGCAAAAACCCGCACTAGGCGGGTTTTAAAATTTGGCTCCTCCAACTGGACTCGAACCAGTGACATACGGATTAACAGTCCGCCGTTCTACCAACTGAACTATGGAGGAATTACATTCTCGTGAGAACGAGGCGAATAATAGCCATCCTCTGTCACCTTGTAAAGTAAAAAAATGAAATAAATGACTGTTCGCTCAAGAGTGCATCGTTTTGTTTCTTTTTTAACAAAAATGTATAAAAAATAGATGGTTATCTATAGTTGTTTTTATGTTTACTTTAAATTTAATCTGAAAAACAGATGGCATATAAAAGAAAGTAAAAATTTCACTTTTTAAAAAGAGGATTTTTTACTCAAATTTAAATATACAATTATGACAGCGTTTAAAACATATCAAATATTTCGGTGCTTTTATGGATACAACACAATTACCAACACCTATTTTGGCTGAATTTGAACAATTCAAAAAAACGCTGATTAGGCATACTCAAGAAAATGAAGGTGGATGGGATACAACTGTTTCAAATCTTGCGTTATGCCGCTATACCACAACAACAGAACCAGAAGGGTGGATGTATGAGCCTAGTTTGGCAATAGCTGCACAAGGGAAAAAAAGGGTAATAATAGGACAAGCTACACACTGCTATCATCCTATGAATATGTTGCTGACTTCATCAGATATTCCAACGTTTGCCAGTGTGTGCCAAGCTTCAAAAGAGCTACCATTTCTAGCGGTGCTTTTAAGGTTAGATCTCTCTTTGCTACCAGAACTTCTTGCGGAAAATAAATTTCAATTGATGAAAGAGGATCACCAGCAACAAGCTCAGCAAGTTGTTCACGTTACCGCACCTATTTTACAAGCAGTTACAAGGTTGATTAACTTAATTGATACACCTGAAGATGCCCCTTTTATTGCGCCACTTATTCAAAAAGAGATCCTTTATTATCTATTAAGATCAACTGAAGGTGCTCGCCAGCAGTTACTTTCTTCACAAAGTACGTCTTGTCGTCAAATAAGTGATGCACTTGATTGGATAAAACAGCACTATCGCCAATCTATCAAAATTGAAGATTTAACCATGTTGGTGGGTATGAGTACTTCTTCTTTTCATTACCATTTTAAAAATCGAATCGGCATGACCCCCTTACAATACCAAAAATGGTTACGACTTAATGAAGCACGAAGAGTGATGCTGATTGAAACAGTTGATGCCGCACAAGCTGCATTTATTGTGGGATATGAAAGTCCTTCTCAATTTAGTCGAGAGTACCATCGCTTGTTTGGATTATCCCCGCTAAAGGATGTGCAGCGACTAAAAGAAAATCAATCTCGAACAGTATATTTGGATAATTAGGCAAGAATCATGGATAAATGAGTTAAGGCTACTATGGATGATTGAGTTAGAGTTATTCTCATTATTATTTCTTGTATTAATAGGGAGTCCATTGTGACCAATGTTTTTATTGTTAATGCCTCAAAAGAGTTTGATGGTTCAGAAGGGAAACTAAACGACCATTTAGTTGAGGTCGCAACATCACTATTATCTTCATATTCAATCAATGTGAAATCCACGCGTATAGATGATGGATATGATAATGATACGGAAGTGGCAAAATATTTATGGGCTGATGTGATTATTTATCAAATGCCAGCATGGTGGATGGAAGGTCCCTGGATTTTAAAAAAATATATCGATGACGTATTTAGTGCGGGTCACGGCAAAATGTTTATTGATGATGGTAGAACACGTAAAGACGCGACTAAAAAATATGGCTCTGGTGGGTTGCTTCAGAATAAAAAATATTTACTATCAGTTACTTGGAATGCACCTTTTGAGTCATTTGAAGAGCAAAATCAGTTCTTTGAAGGTAAGGGGATAGATATGGTTTACTTTCCATTCCATAAAGCGAATCAATTCTTGGGGATGGATGCATTAAAAACATTCGGTTGTTTTGATGTGGTTAAGCAGCCTCAAATTGAGCAGGATATTGAAGCTTATAAAAAACATCTTGAACATGAGATTGTAAATAACCAATAAAAGCCAGTGAGATTATAAACAGAGCATTATTGCATTATCTATATAAAGAAAAGACAACTTAGAAAAAGAGTGAAAGAAAAAGATAAAGCGTAATGATAGTGATTAATAAATGATAGATAGCAAAAAGCCCGCATTAAGCGGGCTTTTCTAAATCTGGCTCCTCCAACTGGACTCGAACCAGTGACATACGGATTAACAGTCCGCCGTTCTACCAACTGAACTATGGAGGAATTGGGTTCTTCATGAGAACGAGGCGCATAATAGCGATGATATATCAGAGTGTCAACGCTAAAAGTGGATAAAAAATCCGTTTGGTTGCTTTATCGACAAAGCGGTTAAAAAATAGAAGTTATTCTCCGTATTTGGTCAGTAAATACGGAGAATAAGTTATGCTTGTGGGGAGAGTTGCGACGTTGAGAGTGGTTTGATTGCTGGATCAAATGCCATTAGATAGATGTCATAAAAGTGAATTTCTTGCTTTTTATGAATAATATCATCAATTTCATTTTTTATTTCCTGTGCAATAGCTGGATGTTGGCGAATTTCATCTATTGCTTCATCTGAAATTTTTTCAAATGTATACCATTCACCGTTGTAACATACTCTTAAATCAAGCACCCCGATGTCTTCAAACTTATAGACAGGCTTTATATCAAACAGCAAAACACCAGCCATAACTAAAAACATAACAGTAAAAATAGTCAGTGATATCAAGCCAAAATAGGGTGAGTAGATTAATAATGCTGCGAGTAAAACATAAGAGAGCACCATACTGATACATAGCCAAAGATGATTTTTTAAAAACTGGCTATTAAAGTGTGGTTTGCCATCCCTTTTTTCGGCTCGATTAATTCGATCTAGATCACGCTCTAAGATTTCTTTTAATATACTCATTGTAAACACCTTAAGAGATGAATGTTGCAAACTTGTTTCTTGTTAATAGATTATCATGGAGACCAGATAAGCGGGTAGAACAGTTTTTTCAAATTTAGCACTTAACTGTTATTGAAACTTGATTGAGACTATTCTTAGTTGTTGTTAATAATAGATATAAAATATCAAATAAAGTTTATGTCCGATAACAAAAAGTGAGGATGATTTGTATTTTTAATGTGCAATTTGCATTTTTTTAATCTTCAAGAGCATAAAACTATTGCTATTAAGCTTTTCTCATGCGTTAATAAGTAAGGCCTTAATACAGACCTGATTTATGATTGACATTCTAAGTAAATGAGTTTTAAACAGCATCGCTTTTTGACCGTTTTCTTCATGTGTGCCCATAAGTTATAGGTGTTTCAGGCCAGTAGATGCCGAGAAGGCAACGTTTTATTGATATATAGGAAAGTCACATGTCTGACAAAATGAAAGGTCAAGTTAAGTGGTTCAACGAGTCTAAAGGCTTTGGTTTTATTACTCCAGCAGACGGAAGCAAAGACGTATTCGTTCACTTTTCTGCCATTCAAGGTAACGGTTTCAAAACTCTGGCAGAAGGCCAGAACGTTGAATTCACAATTGAAAACGGTGCAAAAGGTCCAGCTGCTGCTAACGTAACAGCTCTGTAATTTAAAGCCTTTTAAAAATTTTCTTCAAGCCTGTCACCTAACGGTGGCAGGCTTTTTCTTTATGGGTAGAATAAAGGAAAAGAGAATGATAATTCTTATCAGGAGAGAAAATGCAAATTAATGATCAAGTTATAGTGAAAACGGATGGTATTGAAGATCGTCAAGGAACTATTGTATTAATTGAAGAATTTAATGAAGGTACAATGTATCTCATATCATTACCTGAATACCCAAAAGGTATTTGGTTTTTTAATGAAAAAGAGGGCGATGACGGTATTTTTGTTCGTCCTATACAGCAAAAGTAATTTGTTTAGGTAACGTTCATTTACATATTGAAATGAACTCCCTATACTTTCGGCAAATTTCAGTTAGGAGAAAACAGATTGGACAATCAAAGTGGTAGGTTAATTCTAAAAAATAGGTAAGCTGTTTTCTCTGCTAAAAACTGCTTACCAATTCTGGTGGGCAGTGTGTACTTTCTACTATTTTCTATACACTCACCCAAATTTTTATCTCCCCATTGCTGACACAGTAAGTGGTGAATGTATGTGCTATGTTTTTTTCTCATTATTTCCTCCTCCTAGATCTGATTACTGATTTTCAATTGCTATTTATCAGTACAGCATTGTGCATCTGCACAAAATATTGGCCATTATTTATGGAGGAAATTTCCATGGCTATTACTCCTTATGTTTTAAATTTAATTATTGCAATGTGCCTTGGTGCGTTAATTGGTGCGGAACGCCAATGGCGACAAAGAATGGCGGGATTAAGAACCAATGCGTTAGTTGCAACTGGCGCCGCTGTTTTTATTTTAAGTTCGATAGAAACTTCTCCCGATAGTCCGGGTAGGATCGCTGCACAAATTGTGTCTGGGATCGGTTTTTTAGGTGCCGGTGTAATAATGCGAGAAGGTATGAATATTCGCGGGCTGAATACGGCAGCTACACTTTGGTGTTCTGCGGGAATTGGTGTTCTTTGCGGATTAGGTTTATATCCATTGGCAACTATTGCGACACTTTTGATCCTTTGCGCTAATATTTTATTACGAGAAGCGGCACAACGGATTAATGCACAACCACCTCATCAAGCGACAGATATAGAGCAGCGTTATTCAATACGCATTATTTGTGATGCAGATGATGAAGTTTTAGTCAGAACGCTTATTTTACAAGCAATTAATGGATTGCATGTTAGATTACAATCATTAAGTAGTGCCGATACATTAATGCCATGTCAGCTAGAAGTTTGTGCTGAAGTGTTAGCAACGCCAGCCGAGCAAAAAGAGATAGAGGCGATAGTTTGTCGGATAAGTTTAGAAAAAAGTGTTAGTGCCATAAATTGGAAAATTGCGGCAGAACATCCAGCCTAGTGAATGTTGGCGTTATTCAATAACTCTAAATAGTTTTTTATCGGATAAAGCTGCTTATATTTAGTTATAAGCAGCTTTTTTTTATTACTACTCTATGGAAATATTTTCAATAGGTGATTAATTTATTTCTCATTTTCATAGCAGTAAAAAGTGAGATGAAATAAAAGAATAAGAATATTAGAAAAAGATATAAGAGAGATCATCTTAAAAAGATGCAATTAATTTTAAAAATAAGTTTACGAAATAACACTGATTACGTGTATTTACTAATGATTAAATAGGGAGATATTTTATATATGTAATTATTATCAATGTAACTATTGTTTGTGGTGAATAGTTTGTACTAAAAATTAGCGAAATATACCTATTTATGATGAGTAAAATATTCAAGATTTTTATCTGCATCCAATAACTGCATTATTTTTGTTTAAAACAAGAAAAGTTCGATATTTGTATTGTGGTTAACCCGTATATAAAAATAAATTGAAGCTTATAAATAGTAATTAGACGCACTTGATATAAGAAGGAATATTACATTCACTATTAGTGTGGTTTTATACTAATAATGATGAGCATCCTTTTTTTATTGAAAGCGCAATGAGGGAAGATTTGACTTGAAGGCAGTTATGTTATTTGACTATAAATTTTTGTACTTAAATGACGAGGTAGAACGACAATAACATGGAGTTTATAACTCATTTAACAAGGTCTCTATCGCTATGGTAGAAGGAAACGTCGTTATTAAGGTACTTAGTGCAGTATAGAATTTTGGCTTAATTTGAGTGCTTTGCGTTGATAATACTAGATTTTAAGTAAGTGACAAAATAATACTCTCAAATAATTTCAATGTATTTGGTGAAAAATCTAGCAAAATTTTCAAGCTTGATAAATTGATGTCTATTTTTTTAAGTAAAATTTCTAATTTAATAAAATAGAACCCTATTCTGGTAGGATGAGATCTAGCTCAAATAGCTAAATTTGTCTGCTAAAGTAAAGTTGATGAATGCTCGATTAACGTTGTTTCTAATTACTTATCATTAGAACACAAAAATCTTTTGAAAAACTATCAAATTATTTGTAAACGTTCTGTAGACTAAATGATATCAATAAGTAATTTTATAATGACACTGAAAAAATTATATCAATTCAATCTCTCTATAAAATGATAATTCCAAGCATAAGTTGGTTATATCCTTGTCAAGGATATAACTCTCTATTTTAGCAGAAGGAGAATTATCTGAGTGCGAAATAAATGTATCGTTATCATTCGTCTTGGAAATGAACATGGTTGTTATTGTATATTGTCTTTTTCAGATTTACATAAAAAGATAAACTTAAAAATGTGACAAGAAATCTAAAAAAATAGAATTCTATGGTAGAAATAAATCACGGTGATCCCGTAATTGTTAACTGGAAAACAAGGATGTAATAAAGGTAGAGGTTAAAACGATACTTCATATCCTTTGTATTCACGATGTGAATGATGACAATTTATTACGATAGATAAATGTTGTAACAATATTTTGTAAATTAGTTCCTTTACAAAAATCAATGCGGAAAAATTGCAGCTAAATTTATGGCATGAATTATTGCTATCTATGGTAACAAAATAAAGGATGTATAAATCCTAAAAACTACTGTTATCGAGGGGATTATTGTAATTAATGTCAACGCTAACCACTATATTACTCATTAAAAGAGTAATGAGCTTATATGATAATGGCATAAAATAAAAAAGTATTTAGATATATATTATCGGCTTTAATACTGCCTCGGTGCTTAATATAACAATCTCTCTTTTTTCAAAGTAGCAGCGTATTCTCTGGCTGCTATGAGACTTATCTTCCATGGGCACAAAAAGCACTGTAAAACCCGTTAGGATGTGCTAGATACGCCTAAAAGGTGAAGATCGCTGCTCCCGCGTTTAAAAGATTTATAAAAGAGTTTCATAGAAGAGAGGCTAAAAACGCTGGTTTTTTGACCTCGACTTTTATAGTGATAACTTGGGTTTTTTATAATTCACCATAAGTGCTATTAGAGTAGTCAATAAGACGTTATTTTGATCAGATTGTTTTCTTTTTGGTTTACTTTAAGAAAGTCTAATTATACAGATGTAAACCTTGGGGGGTGCTACTTATTTTTGGTAATATTATTTATCTAGTCTCATTAAACTCGTACTTATCTTAAAAAGAAAATGTATATTTCATCTCAATATTGTATAAATTAATCGCTTTAGAAAAGATATCTTTAAATTACTTTTCTGTTTAATTGAAATGATTATTTCATATTTCTTTTATCTCTATATGAAAAAAAGACTAATTTATAAAAATAACACGGCGGAATCTTATGGTTTTTTTATTATTTTCATATGGTCCTTTATGTTTTATCATTTTATTAAAATAAGAAATTGTAGTTTTATAAATAAAGTGATTGTATTTTTTAAGTTATAATCACTTTATTTTTCGTATCGATAAAATGGCTAAAATTTATAAATTAGTTATTTTTTGTTTATATTTTACTTAAACTAAATATTATATATTATCGATATTATAATTAATCGAGAGAATAAAGAGTTAGTTCTATATTATTATTTTAATTAAATGTATTTGCTGGAAATAATAATGATGATATAAAAATTAAAAATCCGGTATGATTATAAAACACACAGCGATTCATTAGAAATCCTTATTTATATGCTGACATTTTTTTCTAATGCTTAATTTATACCCAATAAAACGCCAATTAAGAGTCCTGTAATTTTCATGTTAAATTGTCACTTTGATAAATTAGATAAATTGCTTTATTTCATATTGAAACCTTTGTGAGATGATAATAAATATTCAAGGATTAGTGGTGTAAGATGCATAACTAAGAATTTAATTTTATATGACTTATATTACTAACTTAAATCAATAGAGTTGCATATCATTGAAAAACAACATTATTTTTTAATTATAAAAGTGTCTAGAAAAAGAGATAGTGAGAGATAATTAGATATGGGTATTTTTTGCTCAAATTGTAAATAAAAAGTGATCATTTCTAGTGGTTTAAGTAAACAGTGAAAAAAATAATATCTGTAGAAATATTTATTAAATTACGGTTGGTCGTTTAGACAAAGATGAGGAGGAGGTATAGCAATATATGTTACTGTGATCAAAAAAATCTATAATTGTGGATTTGTCAAATTTTTGTGCTGTATTTTTAAGTTTATAAGTTTAATAGATCGTATAAAATAAAAAATTATCATTAATATTTTAATTTGGGTAGATTAGCTTATTAATTTACACAAAGTTTTATTAGCATTATCACTTGAATAGTTAATGAACTAATTCCATAATAATGATTATCTTTTTGTGATGTGACTCACATAGTATTTAAATTAGACTACTTTATCCGTTGAATAACTTAATCGTTAAGGAGTAAAGTTGTCTCGTTAGGATTATTCTTAACGCGCTATATTGGCGAGCATTTAAAGTTTCCTTTTAATTTAAATGTTTTTTTCGCTACTTTTGAAAATGACCGTAACTAAGTAATACAAGGTAGTGTTACTACGAGTCATGTTCATTAAATGGGGCCTGGAGATTCAATATACTTTTATATTAATTTCCTCGGGATCTTGCTTTAAGGAAGATCCTCTTTGTTCAATATAATCGGACGGGATGTAAAGAGATGAGTACGGTTGAATTGCTTAAGCATATTTATGACATAAATTTATCGTATTTGCTTTTGGCGCAAAGGTTAATTAACCAAGAAAAGGCTTCAGCAATGTTTCGGCTTGGTATTAGTGATTCTATGGCTGATGCGTTAAAAGAGTTGACATTGCCTCAATTGGTTAAGTTGGCTGAAACAAACCAACTAATCTGTAATTTCCGGTTTGAAGACAGCGAAACAATAGAACAACTCACTAAAGAGTCTAGAGTGGATGACTTGCAGCAAATCCACACTGGCATTCTTCTTTCTTCTAATTTGTTTCGTCAATTAGCGGAACAAGATACATCTGCAACAAAGAAACGGGCATGACAATGAGTGAGAAAAGTATAGTCCGAGAGGCGAAAGATATTCGCTTAGCGATGGAATTAATCACCTTAGGTGCTCGCTTGCAAATGCTTGAAAGCGAAACTCAGCTCAGTCGGGGGCGTTTAATTAAATTATATAAAGAATTAAGAGGGAGCCCCCCTCCAAAAGGAATGTTACCTTTTTCTACTGATTGGTTTATGACATGGGAACAAAATATCCATTCTTCAATGTTCTACAATGCCTACCGTTTTTTACTAAAAAATGGTGGATGTGTTGGTGTTGAAGCGGTGGTTAAATCATATCGTTTATACCTAGAACAATGTCCTCCTGCCAAAAATGAAGATCCGATTTTAGCGTTAACAAGAGCATGGACATTAGTACGCTTTGTTGAAAGTGGTATGTTGCAACTTTCAGTTTGTACCAGATGTAATGGTTCATTTATTACACACGCACATCAGCCAGCTAGCAATTATGTTTGTAGTCTGTGCCAGCCACCTTCTCGCGCAATAAAAAAACGTAAACTTTCCGCCAATCCTGCCGATATTAACTTACAACTGTTGGATGGTCTTGAACAGTTTGCAATGTGATTCGAGATTGAAAGTTAAATACCAGGTTATAGAGTTCATTTTTCTATAACCTGAACCGCTTCTTCATCCCCTCCTATCTCTTGCTGCTATGTTCGCCATTCTCTCTATAACGAAATTAGCTAAAGGGATATCGCGTGTTAGTACTCTTAGGATATATCGTGGTTACTTGTGCTGTCCTCGGAGGGTATACCCTCGTCGGAGGTAGTTTAGGCGCATTATATCAACCCGCAGAGTTTTTAATCATTTTTGGTGCCGGCATCGGTGCATTTATTGTAGGTAACAACGGTCGCGCTATCGTATCGACGGTAAAAATTTTACCCAAGTTACTGCGCAGCACTAATTACAATAAAGCGATGTATATGGATTTAATGGCACTTATGTTTCGTTTGTTGTCCAAAGCACGCCAAAACGGCATGTTAGCGCTAGAGAGAGATATCGAAAACCCACAACAAAGTGATATTTTTTCACAATATCCTCGCATCATGAAAGATGCTTATATTCTCAATTTCATTACCGACTATATGCGTTTAATGGTCACTGGGAATATGAACCCCTATGAAATTGAGTCGTTGATGGATGAAGAAATTGCCACTTTCGAAGAAGAGAGTGAAGTTCCTGCATCTGGCTTATCTACTATGGGTGACTCATTACCAGCATTTGGTATCGTTGCGGCGGTAATGGGAGTTGTAAATGCTTTAGGTGCTGCTGATAGGCCTGCTGGAGAAATGGGTGCACTTATTGGTCACGCAATGGTGGGGACTTTTCTGGGTATCTTATTAGCTTATGGATTTATTTCACCACTCGCATCTCGAATCAGACAACGCTCCAGTCAACAAATGAAAATGATGGAGTGTATCAAAACAACCTTGTTATCTAGCATGAACGGATATGCACCACAGATAGCGGTTGAGTTTGGACGTAAAACCCTCTTTCTGGCAGACAGACCTTCATTTATTGAATTGGAAGAACATGTTCGTCAGGTACGGACACCGATGCAGGCAAATCCTGATGCAATGAAAGAAGAGTAACTATGAAGAGTAATTCACAGATAATCAGGGTTAAAAAGCGAGGGAGAAAACAGCATAACACTCATGGCGGCGCATGGAAGATAGCTTATGCTGACTTTATGACCGCAATGATGGCTTTCTTTTTGGTGATGTGGCTACTTTCTATCGCCAGCCCGCAAGAATTAACTCGTGTAGCAGAATATTTTCGTACACCGCTAAAAGTGGCAATTGAGAAAGGTCGATTTAGTGGTGATGCAACAAATCCTATTCCTGGTGGTGGGCGCGATCCTGTCTACAATGAAGGTGATATTTTGCCCAAAGGTCAGGAAGATAAACAGCTCAATGAAAAACAACAATTTCGTCGATTAAAAGACAATTTAGAGCAAGTCATTTTAAATGACCCTCGATTGAAAGATCTCAAACCGCATTTGCTGATCGATATGATGGATGAAGGATTACGTATTCAGATTATTGATAAAGAAAGCCGCCCAATGTTTAGGGTGGGTAGTGCCATAGTTGCGCCTTATATGAAGGATATTCTTACTGCTATAGCACCAATTCTTAATGATACGCCTTATAAAATTAGTCTATCAGGTCATACCGATGATATTCCTTATGCCAGTGGCGCGATGAAATATAGTAACTGGGAGTTATCAACAGATCGTGCAAATGCCTCTCGCCGAGAACTTATTGGTGCAGGTCTTAATGAGTGGAAAGTTTTACGAGTTGTTGGAATGGCATCAACAGTCCATTTAGTCAAAGAGGATGGTTTTGCTCCTGCAAACCGACGGATAACAATCTTGGTGTTAACTAAGCAGGCAGAACAAAAAATTGTACATGAGAATGAGCGGGTTGCACCGACAGTAAAAGAGGCATCAGAAGTTGAGTCTCTACTTTCAGGGCAAGAAACCCCACAAGAAAAAGTAGAAAACACACAGGCGGGATCGTCTGTGTCTTCTTCTGCATCTGAGCTTCCCGAATCAAAAAAGGAAAATGTTGAAACAGGAGTTTCTGGGGAAAGTTTGCCATCACAATCGACAAATATTACGACAAGACAGGGTGCAAACTCTTAATTGTTAGTAAGCGCGTAAAGGTGAATGAGTAACGATGGATATTACTGAGTTTTATCAAACATTTTTTGATGAAGCAGATGAGTTGTTAGCTGATATGGAACAGCATCTTCTGTTACTTGATCCGCAAAACCCGGATCAAGAACAGATGAATGCTATTTTCCGCAGTGCGCACTCCATAAAAGGAGGGGCCGCAACATTTGGCTTCGTTAAACTTCAGCAGACCACTCATGTGCTTGAAAACTTGCTCGACAGTGCAAGACGCCATGAGATGGCGCTCACCGACGACATTATTAACCTGTTTCTGGAAGCGAAAGATATTATGCAACAGCAATTGGATGCACATAAAAACTCACAAGAACCGGATGAGGAAACATTTAACTATATTTGTGAGAAGTTGCGTCAGTTGGCTCTCGATGTAAAAGATGAACAATCAGCACCTTCAGTCGAAATGGTCGCTGAGGCGACATCTTTAGTCGCAGATGCCCCACCTATTGATAGTTCAGTTCAATCACCAGAAGATGATAATGCCGAAACTAAAGACGTTGAAACCACTTCACAACGTGCGGCTGATGGTCATTTTTACCATCACATTATTTTGTCTGACCTTAAAGAGACTGATATTGATTTGATGCTTGATGAGTTAAAACATCTTGGTGAAGTTAGCCAAGCTGAAAAACAGCATCATGGACTTGAAGCAATATTAAAAACAACAGCAACTGAAGAAGATATTAGTGCTGTTTTATGTTTTGTGATTGAACCAGAACAGATCTCTTTTGGTCATTCTGAACCCAAAGAGAGTGTTGCTGATAATCATCAAGAAGCGTCTGTTGCAAAAGAAGATGCCGATGAAGTTACAACCGCAGATATTGTAGAAGAAAAAAGTGCAATGGTACCTGACGTTACTCAGCCTTCGACTACTGAAGTAAAAGCGCCTGTTAGTCCAGCACCTTCTACATCATCTATATCTTCAACGCCAACGACAGCGGCAAAAAGACCCGCAGCGGTAGCGACACCGAAAACAGAATCTACCAGTATTCGTGTTGCAGTAGAAAAAGTTGACCAGTTAATCAACTTAGTTGGTGAGTTAGTTATTACTCAATCTATGTTGGCACAACATAGTGATACGCTAGATCCATCTATTTATAGCGACTTATTAAGCTGTATTGCTCAGTTGCAGCGTAACTCAAGAGATTTACAAGAATCGGTTATGTCGATTCGTATGATGCCGATGGAATATGTCTTCAGTCGATTCCCTCGAGTTGTACGTGATGTTGCCGGTAAAATGAATAAAAAAGTTGAGCTAAATATGATTGGTAGCTCAACCGAACTCGATAAGAGCTTGATTGAAAAAATTATCGATCCACTGACTCACTTAGTTCGTAATAGCTTAGATCATGGTATTGAAATGCCCGCAGATCGTATTGCGGCAGGTAAACCTGAAGCAGGGCAGTTAACACTGTCAGCTGAACATCAAGGTGGCAATATCTGCATTGAAGTTACCGACGATGGCGCAGGATTAAATCGCGAACGTATTTTGAAAAAGGCGCTCTCTTCTGGGCTCTCTGTTTCAGAAAATATGAGCAACGAAGAAGTGGCAATGCTGATTTTTGCACCTGGTTTCTCTACGGCTGAAGTCGTCACTGATGTTTCAGGTCGTGGTGTGGGTATGGATGTGGTAAAACGAAATATCCAAGAAATGGGTGGTCAGATCCAAATCAGTTTTGAAGTAGGTAAAGGTACACGTATTCGTATTCTACTTCCGCTGACGTTAGCTATTTTGGATGGTATGTCTGTAAAAGTTCAGGATGAAGTCTTTATTTTACCACTAGGCACTGTTGTCAGCTCTTTACAACCTGAAGAGGATGATATTTATCCACTCGCGGGTGATGAAAAATTATTGCAAGTAAGGGGTGAATATTTACCGCTTATTGAACTACATCGTACTTTCAATATTGAAGGCGCTCAAACTGATATTACTCAAGCTATTGCCGTAATAGTGCAAAGTGCAGGACGTCGCTATGCATTATTAGTTGATAAATTAGTTGGACAGCATCAGGTTGTTGTTAAAAATATAGAAAGTAATTACCGAAAAGTTCCGGGTATTTCTGCGGCAACAATTATGGGTGATGGCAGTGTTGCTTTAATTCTTGATGTACCAGAATTACAACGTTTAAGTCATACACAAATGACAAAAAAGAAAAAGAATACAACTGCAAGTGCAGTCATTTAATAGTGAGGATAAAATAAGATTATGGCTTCGGAACATTTCGAGAAATTATCCGGTGAAACTGTTGGACAAGGATTTCTAATTTTTACGCTGGGCGACGAAGAATACGGAATTGATATTTTAAAAGTACAAGAAATTCGTGGATATGACCAAGTTACTCGTATTGCTAATGCACCAAGCTTTATTAAAGGGGTAACTAACTTACGGGGTGTTATTGTTCCGATAGTTGATCTACGTATTAAATTTTCACAAGAAAATGTGACTTATAATGACAATACCGTTGTAATTGTGGTTAACTTATTAAACCGTGTTGTGGGAATTGTTGTTGATGGCGTTTCAGATGTTCTTACGCTAAAGCCAGAGCAAATCTGCCCTGCGCCAGAGTTTGCAGTAACTATGTCAACCGAGTATTTAACCGGACTTGGTACTTTAGATGAAAGAATGCTTATTCTGGTTGATATTGAAAAGTTACTTAATAGCGAAGAAATGGAATTAGTTGATAGCGCAACAATCCAAGCTAAATAAATTTTATTTTTTAAAAATATATTTATTCTAATACTGTTCCGGTAGTTTTACCGGAATAGCTATTTCTGCTTGTTATATTTTATTATTAAGTGGAAATAAAAAAATTTAACTTAATTTATACTTAAGTGAAATTAGCGGTAAAAAAGAAATTTATAATTTCATTTAAGTTTTATTTCTTTGTTTATTAAATTAAGAGTACCAATCAATTATCTGTAGTATTTTTATTTTTACAAATATAACTATAAAGTTTTTTATGCTAATCATTTTAATATTGAACAATATTAACACCGTTTACTAATGGGGTAAAAACGGCACTAAGGCGAATGGAAATCTATAAAGTTTCTCTTAAGTCTGCCGATAACTTGCTCATACCATTTATTATAAAAAGGGAAACTATGTTTAGCCGAATGAAAATAGTGACTGGATTATTATCCATTCTTCTGTTGTTTGGTGTTTTGCAGTTTATATCAGGGGGAGTTTTTTACTCAAATATTGTAGAGACAAGAAATGACCTTGATAAAACACTGACAATACAAGATCAACGTGAGCGCCTAGATGAAACATGGGCTAACTTACTGCAAGCTCGTAATAATATTAACCGTGCTGCGATTAGCTATCTGCTACAAGATAGAGAGATGAAAGTTGATGAGTCATTATCAACGGATTATCTCACGGGTCTTGCACGTAAAAATATGGCGCGTGCCGATGAAAAATTCAAAGAGTTTGAAAAGAATATCACCGCTTTTGCTGTTCACTCAGAAGATGATGTTCGTGCCTTAAAGGGGCGCTTTATTGAATATTTCTCAGCATTGAATCAGTTGGAAATTCTGCTGCAAGATAAAAACTTGAAGGATTTTTTTGAACAACCAACGACGACATACCAAGATGGATTCTATAAAGAGTATCTCTCTTATGTGATGCGTAATGAAAAATTCAATGAAGAGTTAAATCTGGCATTAGAAGCTTCGCATCAGCGTACCGTTGCAACCATGATTGTATTAGCAATCATCGTTATCACCGCGTTAATTCTATGCTGGTTTGCGCTACGTAACGCATTGATTAGACCACTAAATACACTTTTATTAAGTATTAAAACCTTCTCTGAAGGTGATTTACGTCCAAATATTGAAGTAAAAGGACGTAACGAGATGAGCATGTTAGCGAGTGGATTAAAACACATGCAACAAGAGCTCATTCATACTGTTCGTGGTGTTTATCAGAGTACAGAAAATATTTATAACAGCACCAGTGAAATTGCTGCTGGAAATAATGATTTATCTGCACGTACTGAAGAGCAAGTTGCTTCATTAGAAGAGACTGCGGCAAGTATGGAACAGTTAACTGCAACCGTTAAACAGAACGCAGATAACGCTCGTCAAGCAAGTAATCTTGCAAATGATGCTTCAGATATCGCCCGTCAAGGCGGAAAAGTTGTTGCTAATGTGGTGCAAACTATGCACGACATAGCCGGAAGTTCTCAGAAAATCACCGATATCACCGCAGTGATTGATGGCATCGCATTCCAGACCAATATTTTGGCGTTGAATGCGGCTGTTGAAGCTGCGAGAGCTGGTGAGCATGGTCGCGGATTTGCGGTAGTTGCCGGTGAAGTTCGTAACCTTGCACAGAGAAGTGCAGAAGCTGCTAAAGAAATAAAAACACTGATTGAAGATTCTGTTAGTCGTACTGAAACTGGCTCTGTGCTAGTAGAAAGTGCGGGAGAAACCATGACACGCATTGTGGACTCTGTGACTCGTGTAACCGATATTATGGGGGAAATTGCCTCTGCATCGGATGAGCAAAGTCGAGGAATTTCACAAGTCGGTCTTGCTGTATCTGAGATGGATCGTGTCACTCAGCAAAATGCCTCTTTAGTAGAACAATCTGCAGCCGCTGCTGCTGGTCTTGAAGATCAAGCAGTTGCATTAACCCGCTTAGTTTCAATCTTCAAATTACCGGGTCAAGGTCAGGAAGAAGTCGTATTGCAAGAAAAAAAGGAATTGGATGCAACCCCTGTAGTTAAAGCCGCTGCTCCACTTATAAAACCAGGAACCTCAGAAAAGAAAAAGAGCAGCAGTGTTGAAGATCCCGCTAACTGGGAAACATTCTAACAACAACAAGTGGCTGACAAGCGGTGGCAATTTACCACCGCTTTAAACGAGGTGAAGGCATGTTTAGGTTTCGCAAATTAAAGATATCCACCAGTCTATATTTATTACTGATGATGTTTTGCGTTATGCAGGTGATTTCTAGTGGTGTTTCACTGGGAATAGTGCATTTGAATAACAATCAAATCACCAGAATAGATTTAGATACCTCCAAGCGAGATGAATTAGGATTAAGTTGGGCATCTTTGATACAGACCCGCAATGCGATTAATCGCGTTGCTATTGCAATGAAAACTGAACAGTCAACAGATTATATTCAATCTATTGAATCAATAGCATTATCACGCTTGGAAACGGCGAATACCCATTTTCAAAATTTCTTGGCTGATATTAATAAAGAGGCAATACCTACAGAAGAGAAAGAGATAACTGATTCGGTAAAAAGTGATTATCAAGCTTTATATGGTGCATTAAAAGAGTTACATCGAATGCTGAAAAGTGGTGACTTCCAAGGTTATTTAGATCAACCAACAGAACGTTATCAAACAGCAATGGAAAATTCATTTAATACCTATATGAATTATGTACAAAATGAAATCACTGACTCTATTGAACAAGGACATCAGTCTTATTCTATCGCTATTTTGATGTTTATCGGTGCAATAGCGATGGTTATTGTGGTGTCAATTGCTGCTCATCGTTGGCTAAATTTTAATATCATTAAGCCTTTTGGTAGTTTGAGTCATTATTTTAACGATGTGGCGACAGGTAAATTGAATCGTGAAATTCTCGTTTTTACTGACGATGAAATTGGTGACGTGTTTCGCAAACTACGAGATATGCGTGGCAAACTTGCACACTCTATTCGTATTGTGCGTGACAACAGTCATGCAATGCACTCGGGTATTCAGGAAATTTCTAGAGGAAATACCGATCTCTCTTCTCGCACCGAGCAACAAGCTGCTTCTTTGGAAGAGACTGCGGCAAGTATGGAGCAGTTAACAGCAACAGTGAAGCAGAATGCGGATAACGCTTTGCAGGCAAGTAAGCTTGCGGAGTCTGCATCTGAAACAGCGGTACGTGGTGGTGAAATCACTCATAGTGTCGTTGAAACCATGGATGCGATTACACAAAGTTCTCAAAAGATAGGGGCTATTATCAGTGTGATTGATGGTATTGCGTTCCAAACCAATATTTTAGCGCTTAACGCAGCAGTTGAAGCTGCGCGTGCTGGTGAACAAGGGCGTGGATTCTCGGTTGTTGCAGGAGAAGTTCGTAACCTTGCCCAGCGTAGTGCTGACGCTGCAAAAGAAATTAAGTTATTGATTGATGAATCTGTTTTACGTGTATCCCAAGGTTCTCAGTTAGTCAATAATGCAGGGCAAACAATGGAGGAACTCGTTACATCAGTAAATAAAGTCACTGAATTAATGGCAGAAATCGCCTCAGCTTCTGATGAACAGAGCCGAGGTATTCACCAAGTCGCTGATGCAGTCAGTCAGATGGATCAGGTGACACAGCAAAACGCTGCACTGGTGGAGCAATCAGCATCTGCTGCCGCAGCATTAGAAGATCAGGCTAATAACCTTGTTAATGCTGTATCGGCATTCGAGTTGCCTGAACCGGATGAGAATGAATCGTCTCAATTCCAAGAAGGTAATGGGTTGAAAAAAGCAGATAAAAAATCATTTTTTTAAAAAGACCCATTAAAAAATAATGAAACGTAATGTTACTGAAGTCTTATCAGATATCGCTGCTCAACCGTTAGACATCTTTGCCCAACGGTTCATGTTGTCCGATGATCAGTTTCAATCTATATGCCATTTGATTTATCAAAAGGCAGGTATTGTGCTGACTAACAACAAAAGGGAGATGGTTTATAACCGTCTCACTAGGAGGTTACGTGAATTACGGATGAATAACTTTGGTGACTATCTTGCGTTTCTTAAAAGTGATATACGCAACCCTGAATGGCAAGAGTTTATTAATGCATTAACGACTAATCTCACTGCATTTTTCAGGGAAGCGCATCATTTTCCTATTTTGGCAAAACATGCCAAAAAAAGGGCAGGAGGAGTCTACCGAGTATGGTGTGCAGCTGCATCTACTGGAGAAGAGCCTTATTCAATAGCGATGACTTTACGCGATGTTTTTGGGAACAATCCCTATAAAACAAAAATTATTGCCAGCGATATCGATACTAATGTGTTGGATAAAGCCCGTAAAGGCGTTTACCGACTGGAAGAGCTTAAAACATTAAATGAGGAATATTTGAAAAAATATTTTCTCAAAGGTGTCGGCGATTTTGAAGGGTACGTGAAAATTAGACAACAAATCAGCGAGATGGTCTCTTTTCAGTATTTGAATCTACTCGACAGGCAATGGAATTTAGAAGGTGGTTTTGATGCGATATTTTGTCGTAATGTGATGATTTATTTTGATAAAGAAACACAGCAAAGCTTACTTAGCCGTTTTATTCCATTACTTAAGCCAGATGGGATGCTATTTGTAGGGCATTCTGAAAATGTAAGCCAGCTTAGCAAGGAATTCTACTTGCATGGGCATACCGTTTACGGGCTGACACCAGCAAGGAGAGGTTATGAATAAAATAACGGTACTCTGTGTTGATGATTCGGCGTTAATGCGTCAAATCATGCGAGAAATAATCAATAGTCACAGTGATATGGAGGTCGTTGACTGTGCTCCAGATCCGATTGTTGCACGTGACTTGATAAAAAAGTACAACCCTCAGGTATTAACGCTAGACGTTGAAATGCCGCGAATGGATGGTATTGATTTCTTGGAAAAACTGATGCGGTTAAGGCCGATGCCTGTAGTGATGGTTTCATCATTAACCGCAAAAGGTTCAGAGGTGACGCTAAAAGCATTAGAGCTGGGTGCAGTTGACTTTGTGACTAAGCCACAATTAGGTCTGCGTGAAGGTATGCTGGCTTATAGTGAATTAATTGCGGAGAAAATTCGTGCAGCAGCTCAAGCGAGGATTAGTCGCCGTGAAGTAAAAGCCCCGCCTTCTAAGGCAATATCATTTACTCCAATGATATCAAGTGAAAAGTTGATTGCAGTGGGTGCTTCAACAGGTGGAACAGAGGCAATTCGTAACTTTTTAGAGCCATTACCTATTACGAGCCCTGCGGTATTAATTACCCAACATATGCCAGCAGGGTTTACACACTCATTTGCAGAACGACTCAATCGTTTATGTCAGATAAGTGTAAAAGAAGCAGAAGATGGCGAGCGCGTATTACCTGGTCATGCTTATATTGCACCGGGTGATTTCCATATGGAACTTCGTCGTAATGGTGCTAATTACCAGATCCATATTAATAAAGAACCCGCGGTTAATCGCCACCGTCCTTCGGTTGATGTGCTGTTTAGATCGGTTGCGAAATATGCAGGGCGTAATGCCATTGGCGTTATTCTAACAGGGATGGGAAGTGATGGCGCGGCGGGATTATTAGAGATGCGTCGTGCAGGTAGCTACACCTTTGCGCAAGATGAAGCGAGTTGCGTCGTCTTTGGCATGCCTCGTGCTGCGGTTGAACTGGGCGCGGTTGATGAGGTGAAAAGTATAAATGCAATGAGCAAAGCGGTACTGATGAAAATCAGTAGTACGCAATCATTGCGCATCTGATTAAGTTCAGTTTAAAAAGCAATACAATAATTTGCCGATATATTTTGAAGGAGTTTTCAATGGCAAGTAAGGATCTGAAATTTTTAGTGGTTGATGATTTTTCAACAATGCGCCGTATAGTTCGTAATTTACTAAAGGAATTAGGTTTTACGAATGTAGATGAAGCAGAAGATGGTGCTGATGCGTTAGCCAAATTACGCAATTCGAAAATCGATTTCGTTATAACAGACTGGAACATGCCAAATATGGATGGTCTAGAGCTTCTGAAAAATATTCGTAGCGATGCAGGATTAACGGCAACACCTGTACTTATGGTCACCGCCGAAGCTAAAAAAGAAAATATCATTGCAGCTGCACAAGCGGGTGCAAGTGGGTATGTTGTTAAACCTTTTACAGCAGCAATTCTTGAAGAAAAACTAAATAAAATTTTTGAAAAACTGGGCATCTAAGGAGTCGCAATGAGTGGGAATCCAATTATGCCGAAAGATAATATCGATAATACATCAGATATAATCAGCCGGATCGGACAATTGACGCGGATGTTACGCGACAGTTTGCGAGAATTAGGATTGGATAAAGCAATAGCCGAAGCAGCAGAAGCCATCCCTGACGCTAGGGAAAGATTGGACTATGTTGCTCAAATGACCGCTCAGGCAGCTGAGCGTACATTGAACTGTGTTGAAGCTGCGCAACCTAAACAGGATGCGTTAAGTGCCGATGCAAGTAAGCTCACTGAACGTTGGGACCATTGGTTCGAGCAACCAGAAGAGCTGAAAGATGTACGCTCGCTTGTCACAGATACCCGCAATTATTTGCGGGATATCCCTGAGAGTACGGCTTTTACAAACAGTCAATTGTTGGAAATCATGATGGCGCAGGATTTTCAGGATCTGACAGGACAGGTAATTAAACGCATGATGAGTGTTGTTCAAGAAATTGAAAAACAACTTGTTATGGTATTAATGGAGAACTTGCCACCAGAGCAACTTGAAAAAAATGTGAAGAAAGAAACAGACTCTTTATTAAATGGTCCACAAGTAAATAAAAACAATGCTGGTGTGATCAAAAATCAAGATCAGGTTGATGATTTACTAGAAAGTCTGGGTTTCTAATCTATTGATGAGTTGTAGGGCGATATGGATGTTATTAATATGCAGGACGCATTCGCTCTATACTCTGCACATTTAGGATTGTTTATTTTATGGATAAAAAACAGCTCAATAAAACTTTAATAGAGCACTCTATTGAGGAAAATGTAAGCCGCTTTCTTAAGCGGCTTCTGAGTAAAATCTTCTGATTTAGCTTACTTGTCGAGTCGAGCGATAACCTACTTTTATTTGCACACGTTTTTCGTGTGACCGCCATTATATTTTCTTTTCTTACCTCATAGCCTAAAAAGCCCCGTAAATTTGTGATTGTTCCACCCATCAATTTTTGCTTAATTTGTCATGCTTAGAGTCATTTCATTGAGACTTTTAAACTCATTATCTAAATCGGACTGACTGTGGCTGAAGATAGCGATCTCGAAAAAACAGAGGAACCCACACCCCATAAAAGGGAAAAAGCTAAAAAGGATGGACAAATTGTTCGTTCTAAAGAGCTTTCATCCGTCATGATGATCTTAGGTGGTGTTAGTTTATTGTGGATGAGCGGTGGGTTTATTACTCACGGGCTACATGCCATGTTAACGCAAGGGTTTACTTTTAATCATCATCTTATTGGTAATGAAAACCAACTCATTCCGCGCTTTGGTAGTTTGATAAAACAGGCGGTATTTGCACTGTCACCCGTTTTCTTAGGGTTAGTCTTAGTGGCAATAGGGGGTTCAGCACTATTAGGTGGCATTAATTTTAGTAGTAAATCAATTAAGTTCGATCCTAAAAAGTGGAATCCTATTTCTGGGCTAAAGCGTATTTTTTCTATGAATGCGTTAGCTGAATTATTTAAAGCAATATTAAAATCCCTTTTTGTTGGATTAGCGGCTTATATTTTTTTGTGGCACAACTGGAACGATATCCTTCATTTGATCACGCTGCCGCCATTAAGTGCACTTGCTAATGCGATGCAGCTGCTGATTTTTGCCGTCTATATTGCCGTTTTTATGCTAATACCGATGGTCGCGTTTGATATTATTTTTCAAATTCGTAGTCATTTGAAAAAGTTAAAAATGACGCGTCAAGAAATTAAAGATGAATTTAAGCAGCAAGAGGGTGATCCACAACTTAAAGCACGTATTCGTCAGCAACAACATGCAATGTCTCGTCGCAGAATGATGGCGGATGTGCCTAAAGCAGATGTTATTGTCACCAACCCAACACACTACGCCGTTGCTTTACAATATAACGACAAAATGACCGCACCCAAAGTATTAGCGAAAGGTGCTGGTGCTATTGCGTTAAAAATTAAAGAAATTGGCGCTGAAAATCGAATTCCGCTTCTGGAAGCACCTCCGCTTGCCAGGGCATTATATCGTCATAGTGAGATTGGTCATGTTATACCAGCAACGCTTTATGCCGCGGTTGCTGAAGTATTAGCATGGGTTTATCAACTAAAACGATGGAAAACCGAAGGTGGTTTAAAACCTAAACAACCTATGAACTTGCCAGTGCCTCCCGCACTGGACTTTGCTGGAGAAGATAATCGTCATGGCTAATTTGGCCTCATTACTCCGCTTGCCGGGAAATTGGAAAAGTTCTCAGTGGCAGATACTGGCAGGGCCAGTGCTTATCTTGATGATACTGTCAATGATGGTATTGCCATTGCCACCTTTTCTATTGGATCTCTTATTTACCTTTAATATTGCACTTTCTATTATGGTGCTGTTGGTGGCGATGTTCACTCGGCGCACATTAGATTTTGCTGCTTTTCCAACGATTTTGTTATTTACAACGTTATTGCGTTTGTCCCTAAACGTTGCTTCTACTCGTATTATCTTAATGGATGGTCACACGGGATCTGCTGCTGCGGGTCGTGTGGTTGAAGCTTTTGGACACTTCCTTGTTGGCGGCAACTTTGCCATTGGTATTGTGGTCTTTATTATCCTTGTATTGATTAACTTTATGGTTATCACCAAGGGTGCGGGACGTATTGCTGAGGTTGGTGCGCGTTTCGTGTTAGACGGAATGCCGGGTAAACAGATGGCAATTGATGCCGACTTAAATGCCGGTATTATTAACGAAGAAGAAGCCAAAAAACGTCGTAAAGAAGTCTCTCTTGAGTCCGACTTCTACGGTTCAATGGATGGTGCGAGTAAGTTCGTTCGTGGTGATGCTATCGCAGGATTGATGATCCTCGTCATCAACGTTATAGGTGGTTTAATTGTTGGTGTTGCTCAACACAATATGCCACTAAACGATGCTGCAAGTACTTATACCCTATTAACCATTGGTGATGGTCTGGTTGCTCAAATTCCAGCGTTAATCATTTCAACCGCGGCGGGTGTTATCGTAACGCGTGTTGCGACGGATGAAGACGTTGGTCAGCAAATGGTTACTCAGCTATTTGATAATCCTCGCGTATTACTATTAACTGCTGCTGTATTAGGGTTAATTGGTTTAGTACCAGGAATGCCAAACTTTGTTTTCTTAGTTTTTACTGCTGCATTAGCTGGACTCGGTTGGTATATCTTGCGTCGTGATGCAAACCCTGAAGTACAACAACAAAAAGAGATGGAGCAAGTTGAAAAGCAAAATCGTGTTGTTGAGGCATCATGGGAAGATGTGCAATTAGAAGATCCACTGGCAATGGAAGTCGGCTATCGTTTAATTCCGATGGTAGATAACAAACAAAATGGTGAACTTCTCGGTCGTATTAGTGGTATTCGTAAAAAGTTTGCCCAAGAAACTGGCTACTTACCGCCTGTGGTGCACATTCGTGACAATATGGAATTAAGACCTTCGGCATATCGCATTCTAATGAAAGGGGTAGAGATTGGTCACGGTGAAGCACATCCAGGTCGTTGGCTTGCGATAAATCCAGGTAATGCTGTTGGTTCATTAGAGGGTGATATTACTCAAGAGCCCGCATTTGGTTTACCTGCGGTATGGATTGATGACAGTTTAAGAGAGCAAGCGCAAGTTCAGGGTTATACCGTTGTTGCTGCCAGTACAGTGATTGCAACGCACTTTAACCACGCACTAACCAAATACGCATCAGAACTGTTTGGTCGCCAAGAAGCACAAATGTTGTTTGACAGGGTAAGTAAAGAGCTGCCTAAAATGACAGAAAATATGATCCCCGATATGCTCTCTCTTACCGTATTGCACAAGGTATTGCAGAATTTACTTTCTGAACAAGTGCCTATTCGTGATATGAGAACCATATTAGAAGCACTAGCTGAACATGCACCAGAACAGAAAGATCCTGCTGAATTAACGGCGGTAGTTCGTGTTGCACTGCGTCGTGCCATTACTCAGCATTGGTTTGGTGAGCAAGATGAAGTTCAGGTTATTGGCTTAGATGCTGGCTTAGAGCGCTTATTATTACAAGCAATGCAAAGTGGCGGTGGATTAGAGCCGGGACTTGCGGAGAATATAGAGCAACAAGCGGCAGATGCAGTACGACACCAAGAGATGTCGGGTGGTGCGCCAGTATTATTAGTTAATCATGCCTTACGCTCACTATTATCGCGCTTCTTACGCCGCAGTTTACCTGAGCTAGCCGTATTATCTAATATGGAAATCAGTGAAGGACGTCGTATTCGCATGACATCAATGATTGGTGGTCAGCCTAACTAATAGTGATGTTTCAAAATTATAACTAATAAAAAGCCACTTAATTTTGAACTGACCCCAGTTCAAATTAGACAAGTGGCTTTTTTATATCATTCTGTTTTATCAAAAAAACAGATAAGCTTATTTAGATAAAATGTTTTATTCATAATATCTTGTGCAATTAATTTAATTAATACTGCTTTTTTTATAAGAGGCTTATTAATGAAAGTTAACAAACTATTTTTTGCATCTTCAGTCCTATTCTTTTCGCAAACAGTATTAGCCGATGAAAAGGCGCTTATTAGTAAAGATGAGTATTTATCCAAGGCACTTTCTATCAATTACCAAGATGGTAAAGCGATTATTGATATAGAAAAGTCAGATATTAGAGGGATTTCTCATAACTATTACACAAAATTCAATGTTGATAAACAAGGTGCTGTATTTAACAACCCATCTGATTCACATGTAACAACCATTATTAATGAAGTGTTATCACAGACTGAAAGTCATTTAGAGGGTGAGTTATCAGTAGACGGTCAACGTGTAAATATGGTAATAGCTAATCCTAATGGTATTACTTGTTCGAATTGTAATTTTAATAACATAGAGAAACTGACATTAATAACGGGTTTTACTAGTCGAAGTGAGCCTAAGGGCTTCTTTTTAATGGACCAATCAAAAATCACATTAAAAACAGATAATGATTTGATTTATAAGGATATTGTTATCATTTCCAACAGTGTTCAATTTAAAGGTAGAGGTAATCTTAATGCGAATAAGATGCAAATTATCAGTGATGAGTTAAGGCATAGTTTATACGATGGTTATATATCTAAAAATAAAGGGAATTATAATGGCACGGTTTCAGTTGGAAAAAACACCACTTTAAATGTAAATGACTTTTCATTTTCATCAAATAAAACTGACTTTATTAATCGTGGAGTTATTAACGTTGGTGTTTTAAATGTACACTCTAATGCTAAATTTAAAAATTTCAAAGAAGTCAATATACTTAATAGCCGTATATTACCTTTATTAACTATGTTTGATATTAAAGAACAATATCAGATTAATTTACATTCTAACTCTAATATAAAGTCAACCCTTTTCTCTAACAATAAATCATCAAAATTAACGGTATATAAAACGAATTTGAATATTGATATTCCTGATGAAAGCTTAATTAACAAAGGGGATCTTCGTTTCGAACATACAAATTTAGATATTAAATCAAAAAATTACTTTCAAAAGAGTAATGCTAATTTAATTAATATTTACTCAGCAATAAGATTGATAAATAATGATGTCATTGATATTGATGGGGGGATTTATTCTATTAATAATGATGATGACGATAAAATTAAAATATTACAAGGTAAGAAGATAAATATTAAAAATGAAAATAAAGAGAAAATAATTATTGAAAATTTGAATTTATAATACAATTTACTCTCTGATTTAGTTATTACATACTATAACGCCATCAATAGTGATGGCGTTATACGTCTGCATTCTAACAGGATTAACTACACTTGAATTTTACGACCGGCTAGTAGTGAACGCTGTGCTTGACCATCAGACCCATAAAGAGAAGGGCTGTGGTTCTTCTGCAAAAAACGGATAGTGTCACTATTGCGCGAAATATGTCGTTCTAATAATAGCCCGTTATGATGATTAAGACTTTTTAACTCCGCCGTAATATCCATAATTTGCGACCACAAATCAGATAAAAAAGGCTGACCATGATAAGGCTTATCAATACCTGCTTGTTGGCTTTGCGCATGGCGTTGCTGGTCGGTATGACCAAGAGCCGACAAGACAAAATTCTTCTGTTCAGTTATCTCATGAAGTGCGCTGATATCAATGCTACCTGCACATAATAACTGCTGCTCAGAGCGTAAAATACCAGCGATAGTATTTAGCTGAGATAATTGAAGATCTAAGGTCTGGCGAAGTTCTTCCATCATAATCTTTAATGTTATTTAGTTATGCTTTCAGCTGCTTCACGAAAGAGTGCATCCGCGATTTTGCCGCTGTCCATGGTTAATGTTCCGTTGGCAATTGCTTCTTTTAAACGAGCAACTTTCTCAACGTTAATATCTTTATTACCAGGCTGAACAAGTTTCTTTTGCGCTTCACTTAATTTTACGGAAGTATCACCCGTCGTCGCTTTTTGTTCAGAAGTTCCTGATTTACGTGTTCCTTGCGCACCTTCGTTCAGGTTGCGTTGGGAAACTGCATTAATTGGAAGCAGTGGATTTGTGCGTTCAATACTCATAGGAAAATCCTTTGTTAGGCATCAATAAATAGTCAGATGAAGCCATTGTAAACAACCTATGTGTTTTCGCCTATCATCTTACTTCTTTTATCGGCTATAAAATCAGAAACTTTAATCTTACTCGTCTTACTCGTCATACTTTAAGCTGTAGCGTTGTTAGCTACATTCATTCACACTAGTCACACTACTCGTCATACTTCAAGCCGTAGCGTTGTTGACCGCATTCACTCACACTAGTCACATACTTATGTATGCTCCTAGCGATTCGTTCATTTGTCGCCTAGCTACAACTTGAATTATTTAGAGTATCTATATTCGATGCTTTAAATTGTTGTCTAACTACAGCTTAAATTATTTAGAGTATTTACTCGTGATGCTTTAAATTTCCGCCTAGCTACAACTCGAATTATTTAGAGTATTTACTCGTGATGCTTTAAATTTCCGCCTAGCTACAACTTAAATTATTTAGAGTATCTATATTCGATGCTTTAAATTGTTGTCTAACTACAGCTTAAATTATTTAGAGTAAAAAAATGTAACGTAAGAGAGTTTACCTTGGCTTGCCATAACTGAAACGGCTAACAAGCAATTCAATATAGGCTTATTCTACTTATCAGCTTTTCCATCTATTAAAGTGGGATGCGTACAGAGCCATTTTCAAGGGCTTCGCCGGTGACGATTTGACCCGATTTTACTCTCACTCGAATGGTTTCATTGGCAACCGCGTTGTTGACCGCTTTACCTTCATAACGAATTTGAAAGTGAGGCCCTTGGGCAAAAACAGTTACGGTTTGACCTGCCAATATTGCCCATGGGCGTCGAACCATGGTTGAGGTTATCGGTTTTCCAGCGGATATCTGTCGCATAGCTATCGCATTTTTAAGAAAAAGCGGGTCACGCAACACATCATAAGGCAACTTTTCTAAATCACCCTCAGCTGTATTAATAGATTCAGGGCTTAACGCATCATCGCGATTAATATCTGTTTTTGCTATTAAATATGATCCACTGACACTGACATTCACCTGAATAAAACGTCGTTGGTTATCACATAAAATAGGTATCGAAAGTTTACCCCAATTACGAGAACCTGCATGACGCTGTATCTCTTGTGTTTGACATGTCGGTAACTTCTCTTCAGGCGTTAGCACAGTGACAGTTACTTTATCGCCGGGCTGATGCAGGGCAACAAAAAAGTCTTGCAGTTCTTCAGGCAGTGATTTAGCAACACTTACATTCACCATAAAGAAAAAAGAAAAAAGACCGATAAGAGTTCTAACTGACATTGTTTGTCACCTTACTGAGTTTGTAAGCTAATTATGTATTCATATCTATTTAGCAGGGATAGTGTACATCGTCTTAACACGCCTTAAACGCATAAATAGCAATCCAATTTACGCCTATTCCTCCAATCATCTTTTTTTTGAGCGTTTATTCTGTCAACTGAAATTGTTTTATCAGCTGAGGTAAGTGGCATTCGCCACCAAGGATAGAGGATGCTCGATAAATTAGAGAATACGTTTCATTTTCAACAAGAAGCGCTCTCAATACGCAATCAACGTCAAGAGATTTTAGCGTCAAATATCGCCAATGCAGACACCCCAGGCTTTCAAGCTAGGGATATTGACTTTGCCTCTGAGTTGAAAAAAACCATGGAAAATGGTCGTGCAGGTGTCAATGGCATTCAATTGACCATGACTTCTGAAAGACATATTCCAATTAAACCGAGTCATCGCTTAGAAGCTGACTTGCTATATCGCGTTCCTCATCAAACAGCGATGGATGGCAATACGGTGGATATGGATATGGAACGTAGTAATTTTGCAGATAATAGCCTTAAGTATCAGGCTGATGTGACATTTATTAACGCCCAAGTTAAAAGCATGATGTCTGTATTGCAACAAGGATAAAGAGTATGTCTTTATTTAGTATTTTCGATATTTCAGGTTCGGCGCTTTCTGCACAATCACAGCGTTTAAACGTGAGTGCCAGTAATATGGCAAACGCAGACAGTGTTGCTGGTCCTGATGGCGATCCTTATCGCGCAAAACAAGTCGTTTTTCAGGTTAGTGCACCTGCTGGTCAAGAAATTGGTGGTGTGCGTGTGACTGAAGTGGTTGATGATCCAGCACCTTTTCGTATGGAGTATCAGCCGGGACATCCGTTTGCAGATGAAAAAGGCTATGTACGTATGCCTAATGTGGATGTTGTTGGCGAAATGATTAACACCATTTCAGCATCAAGAAGCTATCAAGCAAACGTTGAGGTGATGAATACCGCAAAATCACTGATGCAAAAAACATTAACAATAGGTCAATAGGGAGAATAAATTGTGGGTATTTCCTCCTCAATGAATGAACCTTATGATAATACGCTTATCGGGGAAACACCTTCTTCTTACCATACGAAAAAAAGTGGTAGTGAAGATATTAAAGGGAATTTCCTGACTCTTCTCATCACTCAGATGAAAAACCAAGACCCAACCAATCCGATGCAGAATAATGAGTTAACTACCCAGTTAGCTCAAATTTCGACAGTTGAAGGTATTGAGAAGCTCAATAAAACTGTAAATAACATTGTTGGGCAGATAGATCAAAGTCAGGCATTACGCGCTTCGTCTCTTGTTGGACGTGGTGTAATGGTGTCAGGTAATAAGATTGTCGTCTTTCAACCTACTGATGGTAAAGATGAAACTGAAGTCCCCGGCGATGGAGACGATACCACAGTACCAACACCTGATACGAAAGATAAGCAAATTCGTCAGCAAATGGGCGCTTATCAAGCCGATCCCGCTGATGCTAAAAAGCCTGATGGTGACCCGCTTTTTTCAACACCTTTTGGTTTTGAATTACTCACTCCTACCGATTCTCTTACCATCAACATCACTAATAGCAGTGGTGCAACGGTTCGTACAATCAATATGGATAAAAAGATGCTACCGGATGTTTATAACTTCTCTTGGGATTGTACTGATGAAGATGACAATCCTGTTCCAGCAGGAAGTTATAAATTTACCGTTAACGCCACGCTTAATGATGCTCAGGTCCCTGTTAAGACACTGAATTATGCGCTGGTGAATAGTGTGTCCATGGTAGATGGTACGCCTCGCCTCGATGTGGGCTTAGGCAATACCGTTTCATTGGATGAAATTCGTCAGGTTCTTTAATCAACACATATTCAACATGGAGGGCGCATGGCCTTTTCACAAGCAGTAAGTGGTTTAAACGCAGCAGCCGCTAATTTAGATACTATCGGTAACAATATTTCTAACTCAGCAACCTACGGCTTTAAAGGTGCAACAGTCTCTTTTGCTGATGTTTTTGCCGGTTCTGGTGCAGGTCTAGGGGTAAAAGTTTCCGGTATTAGCCAAAACTTTAAAGACGGTAGTATTACTACCACTAACCGTCCAACTGACGTTGCGATTTCTGGCGGCGGTTTTTTCCGTATTGAAGACCAAAATGGTGGCGTTTTCTATTCACGTAATGGTGAATTCGGTAAAGATAAAAACGGTTTCCTGACTAATATGCAAGGTATGCGTGTTACGGGTTACCCGGTAGTGCCTGATCCAACAACAGGAAAAAATATTGTCCAAAAAGGGGCAACACCTACACCTATTGTTATTCCTACCGATATGATGAATGCAAGTGAAACCACTACATTAGATATAACAGTTAATTTAAATTCAGATGAAGATAAACCAACTGTTTCTTTTGATGTTGCGAAAACAGATTCTTATAACTTTAGTACTAACGTTACCACCTATGACAGCTTAGGTAATGAGCATAATTTGAACTTATTTTTTGTCAAAAAAGATGACAATAAATGGGATGTTTATGCAAAAGATACAACGACTGGAGCCGCTGCTCAAAATCTAGGTGAAATTGAATACGAAAAAAATGGTGTATTAAAAGCCGGTGCTTTAGCTAATTTTACTACAGACCCTTATAAAGGTTCTAAAGGGGGATCAATTAAGCTTGATTTAGCAGGTAGCACCCAGCAAAAAGTCTCTGAATCAAGTGTGTCTAAATTAGCGCAAAACGGTTACCAAGCGGGTGAATTCACTAACTTCCGTATTGAGCAAGATGGCTCAATTATGGCGACCTATTCAAACCAACAAAGCCAAGTTGTTGGTCAAATTGCACTGGCTAACTTTGCAAATCCAGGCGGTTTAAACTCTCAAGGCGATAACATGTGGTCTGAAACCAATGGTTCAGGTTCACCTATCGTGGGTGTTGCAGGTTCTGGTGTATTTGGCAAATTAACCAATAACGCATTAGAAGCGTCTAACGTTGATATGAGCCAAGAACTGGTCAATATGATTGTTGCTCAACGTAACTATCAATCAAACGCACAAACTATCAAGACTCAGGATCAGATCCTTCAAACTCTGGTTAGCTTGCGCTAATAAAGCAGGAAATAATCTGTTATGGATCATGTGATTTATACCGCGATGGGCGGCGCTAGACACTCGATGGAAAATCAAGCTGTCGTGGCGAACAACTTAGCAAACGCATCAACGCCAGGATTCAAAGCGCAGCTTAGTGCAATGCGAGCTGTCCCTGTCAATGGCGACACCTTACCAACTCGTACATTAACGGTAGCGTCAACGCCTGGTAGCGATCAAAGTCAAGGAACGATGAACTATACCGGCCGCTCAATGGACGTTGCGTTAAGCGATAACGGTTATCTTGCCGTTCAGCTTGAAGACGGTACTGAAGCGTATACCCGAAACGGGAATATTGAACGTAACGCTGACGGCATGTTAATGGTACAAGGCAGATTGCTGATGGGGGATAACGGTGCGATAGAAGTCCCGCCTCAGGCAAATGTCAGTATTGCCAATAACGGGATTGTAACGGCGCATGTGCCAACTGATCCGCCAAAAATGTTAGGGCAAATTGGTCGTCTGAAATTGGTAAAACCAGAACAAAACGATTTAGTTCGTGGTGATGATGGTCTGTTTCATCTTTCACCACAAGGCACCGCACGTGCTGGTGGTGAACTACCCGTTGATGACAGCGTAAAAGTGCTAGCAGGTGTGTTGGAAGGCAGTAACGTTAATCCAGCAGAAGCCATGGTCGATATGATAGCAAACGCAAGACGTTTTGAGATGCAAATGAAGGTTATTCATAGCGCGGATGAAAATGCGCAAAAGGCTAACCAATTGCTATCACTGAGTTAAATAGTGTAAGGGGATAACCATGATCCGTTCTTTATGGATTGCTAAAACTGGGTTGGATGCACAACAAACCAATATGGATGTGATTTCCAACAACCTAGCAAACGTCAGCACCAATGGTTTTAAACGCCAACGTGCAGTGTTTGAAGATTTACTGTATCAAAATATCCGTCAACCGGGTGCCATGACATCTGAACAGACAAATGCACCTTCAGGTTTACAGATTGGTACCGGTGTTCGTCCTGTTGCGACAGAGCGTCTACATAGTCAAGGTAACTTGGCTCAAACTAATGGTACGCGTGATGTGGCTATCAAAGGACAGGGTTTTTTCCATGTTCAATTACCTGATGGCACAGATGCTTATACCCGTGATGGTGCATTTCAAATGGATCAAAACGGTCAGCTAGTGACAACGAGTGGTTTCCAAGTTGTTCCAGCAATTATCCTGCCTGAAACCGCTAAAAAAGTAACTATTGGTCGTGATGGTACGGTAAGTGTTGAGATTGAAGGTGATCCTGCACCACAACAAGTGGGTCAATTAACCTTAACGACCTTTATTAATGATAGCGGCTTAGAAAGTGTTGGTGAAAACCTGTATTTAGAAACCGCAAGTTCGGGCGCACCAACCGAAAATGCACCGGGTATTAACGGCGCAGGCTTGCTGTATCAGGGATATGTTGAAACCTCAAACGTTAACGTTGCTGAAGAGCTGGTCAATATGATCCAGACTCAACGCGCTTATGAAATTAACAGTAAAGCGATTTCAACCTCTGATCAGATGTTACAGAAACTAACGCAGCTCTAATTTCGTTTGTTCATTAGCCTGACAGTATGTTCTGTCAGGCGTTTTACTAAAAGAGTATCGAAGATGGATACAAAGGTCATTACTGACAATTCTGGGGCAAGAAAGCTTAGTGTCAGATGGCGTCGTCATCAGCGTTTAGGTACCGCCCTGTTGGTACTGACACTGGCAGGATGCGCTCATATCCCCAAAAAACCGTTGGTTGAAGGTCAAACAACCGCTGTGCCAACAGCGCCTACTGCTCCTGCACCTAATGGCTCGATTTTTCAATCAACTCAGCCAGTTTATTTTGGTTATCAGCCTCTATTTGAAGATAGACGCCCACGAAATATCGGCGATACGTTGACTATTACGTTGCAAGAGAATGTAAGCGCGAGCAAAAACTCTTCAGCAAATGCCAGCCGTAATGGTAAAGCAGGATTTCTTGCTTCGATTACACCCGGGTTTTTGGAAGGATTGTTTGGTAATAGCCGTACTGATATGGGTATGGAAGGTAATAGTGATTTTGGTGGTAAAGGGGGTGCAAATGCCAACAATACCTTTAAAGGAACAATCACTGTCACCGTTGATCAGTTATTAGCTAATGGAAACTTACATGTCATTGGTGAAAAACAGATAGCTATTAATCAGGGTACTGAATTTATTCGTTTTTCTGGTGTTGTGAATCCACGAACAATCAGTGGCGCAAACTCAGTAAACTCAACCCAAGTTGCTGATGCTCGTATTGAATATATCGGAGACGGTTATATCAATGAAGCACAGTCTATGGGATGGCTACAACGCTTCTTCTTGAATGTGTCACCTTTTTAATGAGTAGGATCCAGATGAAAAAAATAGCGATTAGCCTTTTCTTTATCGTGCTGACATGTGTCGGTTTTTCCGCCCATGCCGAACGGATCAGAGATCTCACCTCGGTTGAAGGGGTAAGAGAAAATGCGCTGATTGGTTATGGTTTGGTGGTGGGTTTAGATGGAACGGGTGACCAAACAATGCAAACCCCGTTTACCACACAAAGTCTGAATAACATGCTCTCGCAACTAGGGATAACTGTACCACCAGGCACCAATATGCAGTTAAAAAACGTTGCTGCGGTAATGATAACGGCAAAATTACCGCCTTTTGGCCGAACTGGGCAATCTATTGATGTCGTGGTTTCATCATTAGGTAATGCGAAAAGTCTACGCGGTGGTACTTTACTGATGACACCATTAAAAGGTGTTGATAATCAGGTCTATGCCTTAGCGCAAGGTAATATTATTGTTGGTGGTGCAGGCGCATCTGCGGGTGGTAATAGCGTAAAAGTAAACCAGCTGGCGGGTGGTCGTATTAGCAATGGTGCCATTATTGAACGTGAATTGCCTTCTCAGTTTGGTCAATCTGGGCTGTTAAATTTACAGCTTAATGAAGAAAACTTCACTTTAGCTCAGCATATTTCAGACACCGTCAATAAGTTACGTGGTGTCGGTACCGCAATTCCATTAGATGCTCGTACTGTTCAGTTGCGAGTTCCTATTGGTAAAAGTGAGCAAGTGCGCTTTTTAGCTGAAGTCCAAAATCTTGAGATTAAACGTGTTGTTGCTGATGCCAAAGTAATAATCAACGCAAGAACCGGTTCTGTTGTTATGAACCGCGATGTGACATTGGGAAGTTGTGCTATCGCGCAAGGTAACTTATCTGTCACGGTGGATAGCCAAGTCAATGTTAGCCAGCCAAATACACCCTTTGCGGGTGGTAGCACGGTCGTTACTCGTAATACTAGCGTGAATATGAGCGAGCAAGGCGGTTCATTACAACAAGTGAATGCCAGTGCGAGCCTTAATGAAGTGATCCGTACATTAAATGCATTAGGTGCAACACCAACCGATTTAATGTCGATACTTCAAGCGATGGAAAGTGCGGGTTGTCTACGTGCGAGATTGGAGATTATCTGATGAAAGATTTATCTCTGCTTTCTTCAATGCCAAACATCTCAACGCCGGCATATGACAGCAATGCATTGAATAAACTTAAATATCAGGTTGGACAAAATGCCGATCAACAAGGGCTGCGCCAAGTGGCGCAGCAACTTGAAGGTGTTTTTGTACAAATGATGTTAAAGAGCATGCGAGATGCCGTGCCGCAAGACAGTATGTTCAATTCAGAAAGCACCAAAATGTATACCTCACTTTATGATCAACAAATCTCTCAAGACTTATCGAGAAAAGGCTTGGGATTTGCTGACATGATAGAAAAACAGCTATCAGCCAAAGTGACGATGGAACCTAGTGAAATGGCAGGTAAAACGCCAATGCCATTAGATAGCAGTGATATTTTCCAATCAATGCCAACACAGGCATTAGGACAACTCTATCGTGCAATGCAGCCGTACCAAAATGCGGTTGAAAGTACGATAGGTAAGTTGAAAGGATTATCTGAAAACAGTGCTTCTTTTGCCGCTAAATTATTAGGTCCAGCTAAAGAAGCAACAGAAGGTACAGGTGTTCACCATTTACTGGTAGTGGCACAGGCTGCATTAGAATCAGGTTGGGGTAAACGTGAAATTTTAACTGGCGAAGGTAAGCCAAGTTATAACTTATTCGGTATTAAAGCAGGCAACAGTTGGAAAGGACCTGTAACGAATATTATGACGACTGAGGTTATTGACGGTAAATCGATAAAAATGCGTGATAATTTCCGTGTTTATGACTCTTATGTTGATGCCATTCAAGACTACCTACGCTTGATTACACAAAGCCCTCGTTATGCGCAAGTACCTAAAGCGCAAACCCCAGAGCAAGCCGCTTATCGTATCCAAGAAGCGGGTTATGCGACCGATCCGGGCTATGCCAAAAAACTGGTTTCTATTATTGGTCAATTAAAAGGTAGTGGCGATCAAGTTGCTAAAACCTATACCCACGACTTAAGCGATTTATTTTAATTATTTTCCCCTCAAGTTTAGAGGGGAAGAACCGATAATAAAGACCAGAGCATTCATTCCAACTGCCCAGTTATGCTCCGTACATACGGGAGATGACTAAACGTAAAAGGATAGACAAATGTCCAACAGTTTAATTAATACAGCGATGAGCGGACTTAATGCGGCACAAGCTGCGATGAGCACTATCAGTAATAACATCGCTAACTCAAATGTTAAATGGTACAACCGTCAGATGACTGTTTTTAATGAAAACGGTGGAACGATGACCGGTAATGGTTATATCGGTAATGGCGTTAATGTCAGCCGTATTCATCGTGAATATAATGAATTCCTTGCAGGTCAAATGAACCGTGCAATGGCAAAACAGAGCGCCCTAAACAGTTATACCAGCAATATTGCACAGATTAATGATCTGTTAGCTGATAAAGGCAATGACGTTTCTACCGCGATTGATGAATTTTTTACTAGCTTACCAAACGTAACCAATAACGCCGAAGATAATCCAGCACGTACAACGGTGATTGGTAAAGCTGAAGCGATGGTAAATATGTTTACTAAAGCGGATCAATCACTGCGTGATTTGGAAAAAGATATTAATAGTCAAGTGAACAACACGACTAAAAATATCAATGAATACAGCAAACAAATCGCTAAGTTGAACAATGAAATTAGTCGTTCTAAAGGCTTTAATGGCGCTGATCCTAATGACTTGCTTGACCAACGTGACCGTTTAATTCAAGAGCTAAACACCTTAGTTGATGTGCAAGTGACCCAACAAGACGGTGGTTTTGTTAACGTCACTTTTGCCAATGGATTGCCGCTGGTTTCAGGAACGCGTTCTTATGAAGTTTCTGCCATTCCTTCAAACAAAAATAGCGAACGTACTGTTATCGGTTATAGCAACGGTATCGACGAAGTTCGTGAAGTTGATGCCAAACGTATTAATGGTGGTGAATTAGGCGGGGCTTATCGTAGCCGTGAAGAGGTGCTAGACCCAAGCCGTAATCAATTAAACCAATTAGCATTAGTACTGGGCGACCAATTTAATAAACAGCATGAGCAAGGCTTTGATTTAAATGGCGACAAAGGTGAGAAGTTCTTTAACCTTGGTGGCGCTCATGTTATGCCTAATGGCAAAAATACAGGTGACGCTGCATTTAAAGTTGAGTATGGCGATACCAAAACAGTGCAAGCCGCAGACTATACCGTTAAATATGAAGGCGGTAAGTGGAATGTGACGGTTGAACCCGGCAATCGTAAGTTTGAAGCAACGCCGAATGGTGCGGGTGAATTAGAATTTGAAGGCATGAAAATTGGCATAACAGGAACACCAAAAGAGGGCGACTCTATTGTTGTTCAACCTGTTGGTAACGTGATCGCAGGTATGAGTGTTGCAATTACTGATCCAAGTAAAATTGCTGCTGCTGGTGAAAAAGACACCGGACCAAGCGATAACGAAAACATGAAAAAAATGTTTGAGTTACCTGATGAAAAAATCATTAATGGCAAAACCACGATTGCAGGTGCTTATGGCTCACTGATTAGTATGGTGGGTAATAAAGTGAACACGGCGCAAGTTGACTTTGATGCACAGGTTTCTATCACCAAAAGCATACAGGAACAACAGCAGTCTGTTTCTGGTGTGAACATGGATGAAGAATACGGCGAGATGTATCGTATTCAAGAATATTACATGTCGAATGCGAAAGTTATTCAAACGGCAAACAGCATGTTTGATGCGATTATGCAAATTTTCTAAGCCTTCATCAGAATAAGGAATAACACTGTGCGTTTAAGTTCAAATCAAATTTACAGCCAGCGAATGGATAATATTACCTCTTCGCAAAGCAAATGGATGACTGAAGGAAATAAAATCTCCAGTGGTCGTCGTGTTGAAAAGCCCTCTGATGACCCGATGGCGGCATCACAAGCGGTTATGGTTAAGCAATCTGAATCACGTAATCAGCAATATGCGACTGCGCGTGGATTTGCAAAAAACAGCATGTCTTTGCAAATGAGCTTATCTAGCCAAATGGTTAATATTACAACCAAAATTCAAGAAACATTGGTTGCAGCAGGTAACGACGCCACATTAAGTGACGAAGACCGTGCATCATTGGCTGATCAACTCAGTGGTTTAAAAGATCAATTAGTGGGTATTGGTAATACTAAAGATGGTGTAGGTCGCTATATTTTTGCGGGCTTCCAATCGGATAAGCCTCCTTTTGTTGCAGATGCAGCAGGGAAAATCACTTATCAAGGCGGCGAAAAGCAAATTACGCAAAAAGTGGATAGCAATATCGAAATGACCACCAACTTTACGGGGATTGAAACACTGCAATCTTCAGGTGGTGTAGGTACAGAGCCTGATATTTTTAACGCATTAGATGATGCGATTACCGCGCTACGTACACCACTGAAAGATGATCCTAATGCTGAAACACTGCGTAAAGATGCACTTGAAAAGATTGACGAGGCAAACCGCGTTAATCGTGCAACCTTAAATAACATCTCAAGTGTTGAAGCTAAATTAGGCTTACAACTTCAAGAGCTTGATAATTTAGATGATTTAGGTGCGGATACGTCACTAAGAAATGCAAAACGCTTAAGTGAACTACGTGATTTGGATTGGACTCAAGCGATTTCTGAGTACTACCAAGAAGAGTCTGTACTGCAAGCCTCTTACAAAGTATTTAACGATATGAAAGGTATGTCGATGTTTGCGATGTATCGCTAAAATTATTTTCCTGTGTTGTCTCGCGACACATTGATGTTTCCCCTGATATTGATTTATCAGGGGATTTTTTTATTTGAATAGACTCATTAGGTCTATTTTTTTAATGCTAAAAAGAGGGTGTTTTCTTGTGTTGATGAAATTTTAAAACCATTATAAAGATAAAACTGTTTGGCATTTTCTGTGAGAGCATGAACCATAATTGCTTTAACACCAATATTTTCAGCAACATGGTAACAGCGTAAAACAGCATCCCGTAATAAATCGGCACCAAGACCTTTTCCATGAAAGGATATATCAACAGCAAGTCTCGCTAAAATGATCACGGGTATTGGATCTGGCATATTGCGACGAATATGGCGCATTGCTTCGGTATGATTAACACTTCCTGTAGCTAAAGAATAATAGCCAACAACATGATGGCTACCTTCTTCACAGACCACAAAAGTACGAGATGCACCTAATAATTGGTTTTTTAAACCCCGCTGTTTTATCCAGTTATCTAATACACTTTCACTACTATAAAAATCTGCCACTTCATGTGAACTTGATAACGGCTCAGGTGCTATTATTTTTCCCATAATGGTTTTCTCGTTAATAACTTTTCAAGAGCAGGGTCAATATCAACCGGCGCATCAATAATTTCTATAAATTCCGCATATTGGGCATCATTTAAATTAAAGGTTCTACGGTCTAAAATGACATCTTCAGCAGCTTGGCATGCTGTCTCAAGAATAAAGTCAGTACGAGATTTATGGAGAATTTCAGCAGCAGTATCAATAAGTGTGCGTTGTGATTCTTTAGCGCGAATGTTGAGTTGTACATCTGATTTCATACCACGCCTCCTTGTATAGCAATTGATATACAACCATTGTAGAATAAACAAACAATATTGGCTATAGAAAGCTAAAAAAGAAATAAGAAGGTGAAAATAGGTTTTTTATTAAGAAACCAACTGCTGCAATATTAATGTAATTCGATTAAACGTATCGCTAAAGACACGTTCAGTAAAGACAGGGAGTGCTGGCATTATCATCGACATCGCTAAAATACCCACCGTTAATGTGAGTGGGAAGCCAACCACAAACACGGATAGCTGTGGTGTCATGCGATTTAAAATACCTAATGAAAGATTTAGCACCAAGAGAAGGGTGATAAGTGGCATTGCTAACATCATACCGTTAATGAAAATAGCACCTGCACTTTGAACTAAAGTTAAAAAAGCTAAAGAGTTAAAGGTTTGATTTTCTATCGGAACAACATAGAAAGTATCAACTAAAATAGATAATAGCCATAAATGCCCATCAAATACCATAAACAGTAACATGGTAAGCATATTAAAAATACGCGCAAGAATGGGCATATTGGGTCCACCTGATGGGTCAAAGAATGTTGCAAAGGAGAGACCCATTTGCAAACCAATCACCTCACCGGCATGGCGTACAGAGGCAAATGCCATCTGCATTGCTAAGCCTAAAAGAGTCCCAATAAGGATCTGTTGGAGTAGCACCCAAAACGCGATTATCGAAAATAGCGGAATATTATTTGGTGGCAATCCGGGTGCAACCAATGCAGTGATAAGAAAGGCTAACGCAATACGAAACTTTTTTGGTGTCTGTTTTTCACTAAAAAGCGGTGCTGTGCTAAAAAGCGCAAGGATCCGTACAAATGGCCAGAAAAAATCACTAATGTAGCCGGTAAGCATTTCACTGGTCAGGGTCATCATTGCAATTAACCAATCATTCCTGGAATACCCGTAAATAAGTTACGCATATAATCTAATAACAAACTGAGCATCCAAGGTCCTGCAACTAAAATAGCCGCCAGTACTGCAAGGATCTTAGGAATAAACGACAACGTCATTTCGTTTATTTGCGTTGCAGCTTGAAGCATACTGATGACTAAACCAGTAACAAGCGCAGAAAGTAATAATGGACCCGCAAGGGACAAAGCGATTTTCATCGCTTCTGTGCCAAGTGCTAGAACGGATTCTGGTGTCATAAATAACCTCAGCGCTAATGAAAGAAGCTTTGTGCTAATGAACCCAGTATTAACTGCCAGCCATCAACTAACACAAATAGCATGAGCTTAAAGGGGAGAGATACCGTAGCAGGAGGTACCATCATCATACCAAGCGCCATTAAAACACTGGCAACCACCAAGTCGATAATTAAGAAAGGAATAAATATCATAAAACCAATTTGGAATGCCGTTTTTAGTTCACTGGTAATGTAAGCCGGAACTAATATGCGCATTGGTACACTTTCGCGAGTCTCAAATGCAGGTGCGTCTGCAAGACGCGCAAATAGCGCTAAATCTGTCTCACGTGTTTGTTGCATCATAAATTCACGTAGTGGTTTAGCACCATTATCTAACGCTTGTTCAAAAGAGATTTTATCTTCACTAAATGGCATATAAGCATCTTGATAAATTTTATCAAAAACCGGTGCCATAATGAAAAAGGTCATAAATAAGGCAAGACCAAGAACCACTTGGTTTGGCGGCGCTGAAGGTGTACCTAACGCATTACGTAATAAGCCCAGCACAATAATAATACGTGTAAAACTGGTCATCATCAGTAAAACAGCAGGAATAAACCCAAGCGCTGTAATAAAGATTAATGTTTGTACCGGTAATGACCAACTTTGACCGCCACCAGGTAACGATTGAGTAACAAGACCTGGAAATTGAGCAAACGCGCTGCTAGGTAATAGTGACAAAATCAGCACACTAGCAAAGAGATGCCAGCGCTTTAATGCGTTAAAAAAAGAGACACATTGATGCATTATGAGTTGCCTTTATCTCGCTTTAGCGTTTTTTGTAATAATTGGGTAAATAGTGGAGATGCGGGTGATGCGGTCGCTTCCTGCGAGGCGTTATCAGGGATAGGTAATTTATGTAACAGATTAATCTGCGACGCAGTTACCCCTAATACTAGCCATTCCTGTTCAATTTCAACAACTACCACACGTTCTTTAGCACCTAATGAACAACTTGCTTTAACGTTAAGTTGAGCTTGAGTGCCTTTAAATGTTCCACGAGTTAATCCGAAACGACGGAATAACCACATTGCGACAATGATAAGAACAATAATTCCTGCAAGTGCCGTACTGACTTGCGCAAGGCTTTGACCTACAGGTAAAGGCGGTTGAGCAACGGTTTGAACAGTCTGTGTTGTAGCGGGTGCGGCAGTTATCTCCGCACCTTGGCTGGAAAAGGAAGGAAGCTGTTCCATAAATTAACGACTCAGACGACGCATACGTTCTGATGGCGTAATGATATCGGTAATACGGATGCCATATTTATCAGAAACAACAACAACTTCACCCTGAGCAATCAAATAGCCATTGATAAGGATATCAAGGGGTTCTCCTGCTAAACCATCAAGTGAAACGACAGAACCTTGTGAAAGGCTAAGTAATTTTTTGATAGTCATTTTGGTGCGACCTAACTCGACTGTTAATTTGACTGGAATATCCATAATCAAATTGATATCAGACAGATGGCTTAGCGCATCCTCTTCTGGTAACAGGTGCTCAAATAAATCGGAACCATTGTCCTGGCTTTTCCCAGTTTGCTGTTCCATTGCTTCAGCCCACATATCTTCAGCAGGTTGTGAATTATCAGTTGGGCGATTCGCATCACTCATCGGTTTGTTCCTCATCCAGAGCGTTTAAAACAGGGTTAATTAGGTGTTCAACACGTAAGGCATACTGCCCATTTACCGTACCATACTGGCTGGTCAATACAGGTACACCATCAACATGTGCAATCAATCTTTCCGGTTTATCAATAGGGATAACATCCCCTTGTTTTAGTGTAAGCACTTTTGATAAACGTAATGGGACATCAGTAAAATTGGCAACCAATTCAAGTTCTGAATGTTGAACTTGATTGACTAAGCTATCTAACCAGATCCCATCTTCTTGACGGACATTCTCAATAGGTGGATTAATCAGTCGTTCACGTAACGGTTCAATCATGGCAAAAGGAATACAGATACTAAATTCCCCAACCATTGAACCGATTTCTACCTGAAAAGGTGTCGTAACAACGATGTCATTCGGTGATGAGGTGATATTAGTAAATTTAACCTGCATCTCTGAACGCACATATTCAACTTGAATTTTGAATATGGAATCCCAAGCATCACGGTAGGCATCAAGTGCCAGTTTCAACATTTTGTTGATAATCCGTTGCTCTGTGTTTGTAAACTCACGGCCTTCCACAGGGATAGGAAAACGGCCATCACCACCAAACAGGTTATCAACCGCGATATAAACCAGATTCGGTTCAAAGGTAAATAACGCTGTGCCACGTAACGGTTTTAAATGTACCAAGTTCAGGTTAGTTGGTACGGGTAAGTTACGAGCAAAGTCGTGATAAGGGTGAATTTTAACGCCACCAACAGTAATATCTGGACTCCGACGGAGCATGTTAAACAGCCCCATACGGAATTGACGAGCAAAGCGTTCGTTAATAATTTCTAACGACTGTAAACGTTCACGAACTACACGGCGTTGCGTGTTAGGGTCATAAGGCTGAATATCCGGTTCATTCGGATCCTTCGCTATCGCAGGTTCCCTGTTCGCGCTTTTTTGGGCGTCGTCACCTGATGTGTCATCATTCAGCAGAGCATCTATCTCTGCCTGTGAAAGGATATTATCGCTCATAATGATTATCGCAGAATAAACGTGGTAAACAGTACATCGGAAAGGATCTGTTCAGATTCTCCCGGTACGAGAGTCGGTCTCAGCGTTTCTTTTACATCAGTCATTAGTTGGAGTTTTCCATTATCTGTCGCAAGCTTGTTGGCTTGTTGACGGGAAAGAAGTAATAACAACCGGCTGCGGACTTCGGGTAAGTAGTCATGCAGACGTTTACGAGTGTCGTCATTATGTAATCGTAATGTGATACCTATATAGAGCACTCTATCTAAGTGTTCTTCGTCATCAATTAGATTTACAGTAAAGGGTTCTAATGACATAAAAACGGGGGCCGGTATAACTTTTTGCTGACTTGTGCCCGCTGTACCTGATTTAGCATGCTTCAATGCCCACCAACTATATCCACCGAATGCCGCTGCAATAATGGCGACCACCAATAATACGATGATCAGAATTAAGCTATAGCTTTTACGTTCATTGCTGTAATTAGACATGGACAGTTAAATTCCTGTTTTGTAGTGGATACGTGTTCACTGTTGTGGACTTCCATATCCATCTAAATCAACCTTAATTATCCCGCTATTTCTATTTTTTAATTGCAGAAACAGATAGGGAAAAAACCATTAACTCTTACGTTTATTGACATAGTGTGTCCTCCCAATACATTTGTATTAGGCAAAAATATCGACGCCACCACGAGCAGATGCTAATTCTTGCGGCGTAAGAGTTATCTTTTGTAGTGCCGTTTCAGAGGCTAATTGCAGAGAATTACCCTCACTTCCTTGATGATTATCGGCACCATCTCCACTAAATTGAGAGGAATCTGACATATTTTCTTGTTGCCAACCGTCTTGACTGTCGCTAGACACTTGACTTTGCGTGAGCTGGATCCCATTTTCAGAGAGCGCTTGACGCAAATGGTGGATGGCATTTTCTAATACAGCACGAACTTGCCCGTTCTGTGAAGCAAGATGTAACTGTGCCTGACCATCTTCTATCTTCATTCGAATGTGCAATGAACCTAGCTCTTCAGGGTGTAAACGCAACTCTGCTTTTTGTAAACCATTACGGCTAAACATCACAATTTGTTGATTTAATTGCTGTTGCCACTCCGGTGTACCCACTTGTGCGTTTAATACCTGTGTTGCCATAGGTGAAAAATGAACTTGAGGTTGGTTTATCGCAGATGTTTGTGTCCCCGCGATAGCGTGTGAAGCAAAAGAAGAGCTCGTTGATAACGTATTATGAAGGTCTCTTTCAGCAACACTATTTGCTGCAACAACTTGCTGAGCTGCATTTTCAGTTAACTTATTCGCTGATAGCTGCTTATCACCATTAAGCAGTGAATTCACTTTCTCTGCTGTTGGTGTTAACAATGAAGCGAAAGACTCTGTTTTCTTCGCTGGCTTCTCATTTGGCGCTACTGATGAACCTTGAGTAGCTAATGCCGCAGTTTCAGGGCGTAATTGTGCTAATAATGATTTCTCATCAGACTTTACAAGATGTTGTTTATCGGAAAGGTTGAGATCCGATAATACATCACTGTCTTTTGAAACAGAATTAGCCAAAGACGCCAAACCATTTTCTCGGTTTTGCAAGTGAGATTGCTGTAATGACTGAGCAAGATGTTCAGGTGTAAGAGCGCCGCGTTTTAATCCCGGTAATCCTGCTAATTGAACTGGAAGCTCAGCGGCAAGCTCTTCTGCGGACATTAACGAAGGTGCGGTTTTATTCTCAAGAATGCCAGCAAACTGTTCGTTATCAGGTAAAGAGAGGGCTAGGGGAGATTTCTCTTGAGGCAGGTTCTCTTCGATAAGGGACTGTGTAGCAACAGATACGATGCTATTGTCGTCCTCTTTGCTCTTATTTTTATTCTCTTCAGAGTGAAGATGTGCCTTATTCTCTTTTGGTGATTGACCTTCGATATGGGCAGTTTTTTTATCACTCTGAGCATTCTGAGATTGACCGCTCAGTAGTTGAGCAAATGTCGAAGCATTATCACCGGGCTGACTATTTGTCGAGGATGTCGGTCCCGGAGATGGTGCTGTGACATCCATAGTCAGAAGCGTTATCTCCATTAAGTTGTTCTCCGTAAAGTACTACGCTGTGCGTACTCGTCCATTTGTTTCTGTTCAATACGATCAAGATGTCGCTTACGGCTATCCTCAGCACGCTGCTCCAAAGTCTCAAATGCATTGAGCCGTTGCTGTTTTTCTCTCCATTGGTCAGTCGCTAAATCTAACTGTTCCTGCCAATGGCGAAGTTGCTGTTTATGTTGCTCGATAGTAAGTTCGAGAGTTTTGAGAAACTGCTGGTAGTTCTGCCACGATGCTGATGACATTCCCCCTAAATTTAGTGTCTCATTCAAACGCACTCGGTATTCATCCTGATACCCGATCAACATATTGAGTTGCTGTTCCATTTGTTGATGACTCTGCCGGACCTGAGCCAGTTGAATAGCGGCTTGTTCAGCCGCTGTCTGTGCCAGTTCTCTCAGTGTCACTAAAGGTGACTGCTCCCGCATTGGAACCCTCTTTACTTTCTCTGATTATGTTCAGAATTAGTTTAGTGTGATCAGTTGATTAAGCTGCTCACATGCACTCTGATAGCTGCATTGTTCTTGGATATCTTGTTGTAAGAACTTCGACAATGAAGGATAAAGCGCAATGGCTTTATCAAGCATTGGATCACTTCCTGCGGCATAAGCACCCACGTTAATTAAATCGCGGTTACGCTGATAACTCGATAACAGCTGTTTAAATACCTGAACTCGACGGTAATGTGTTTTATCAATCAGCGACGTCATTGCACGACTAATTGAGGCTTCAATATCAATAGCAGGGTAGTGACCTGCTTCTGCTAATGAGCGTGAAAGCACAATATGCCCATCTAAAATGGCACGGGCTGAGTCTGCTATTGGATCTTGTTGATCATCACCTTCGGTTAATACCGTATAAAAAGCTGTAATCGAACCACCGCCATCGACGCCATTACCTGCACGTTCAACTAATGCGGGTAATTTTGCGAATACTGAAGGTGGATAGCCTTTAGTTGCAGGTGGCTCACCAACCGCAAGGGCAATTTCACGTTGCGCCATACTGTAACGTGTAAGTGAATCCATAATCAGCAATACATGTTTTCCGCGATCACGAAAATCTTCTGCAATACGAGTTGCATAAGAGGCACCTTGCATACGCAATAGTGGTGATACGTCAGCAGGCGCTGCAACCACAACAGAACGTGCTAATCCTTCTGTACCAAGAATATTTTCGATAAAGTCTTTAACTTCGCGTCCACGTTCACCAATTAGCCCAACGACAATCACATCCGCTTGTGTAAAGCGTGCCATCATGCCTAATAACACACTTTTACCTACACCAGAGCCCGCAAAAAGCCCCATGCGTTGTCCACGACCCACGGTTAATAGTGAGTTAATGGCACGAACACCAACATCAAGAACATCGGTAATAGGTGTACGTTGTAATGGGTTAATTGGTGGTGTGATAAGCGGTGCGCGATAGCCTGTATCGGGTGGTGGAAAACCATCTAAAGGATAACCTGAACCATCGAGAACACGTCCTAACAACGCATCACCTAGTGGTAATTGTCGACCTTCATTCTCACTACCCGGCGCAGCTTGTGCATAGACTCTCGCACCAGGTGTTAATCCCTCTACTTCCTGTAAAGGCATTAGCAACATTTGGCTGCCATTGAATCCAACCACTTCACTTTCGACTTCTTCAACCGTCTTGCCAATGGTGCGTTCGATTAAACACGTAGAGCCAAGAGGCATGACTAGCCCCTTAGCTTCCATAACTAAACCTGTTGCTCTGGTTAAACGCCCATATTGACGAACGCGCGGAATTTTATTTAACCGCGCTTGCGTCTCACTGAGTTTCTCTAGCCAACGCCCCAATCTTGCTGTCATTACAACGCCTCCGGTGCGGCAAGACGACAAAGTTCATGCCAACGGGTTGCAATGGTTGCATCAAGGTCGCCATCGTTTGTGACAACGCGACATCCACCAACATGAATACTGTTATCGGCAACCACTTTCCAACCATGAGCAGAAAGCGATTCACCTAACTCTTTTTCTATTAGCGGAATATGTTTCGGGTTAATCCGCAATTGCGGATTCCCGGTAAACATCTGTTCTTGCTGAACCATTAACGTAATCTGAGCAAGTAATGCAGAACCATCACACACGGCTGATTGACCTAACACTTCTTTTGCAGCAGTGAGTGCGATTTGCATTAATCGTGCGGCTATAACGCTATCTAACCCATTAAGTGAATGTCTAAACTCAGAGAGTAAGCCTTGCCATTCACTAATTAATGGATCTTGCTGCGCAATACCTTGGCGAATACCTTCTTCGATACCCGATTGTAATCCTGCCTGATAGCCGTCCTGATAACCCTGGTTTTTCCCTGCCTCAAAGCCTTCAGCGTGCCCCATTTTTTGGGCCTTATCTTTCATGTCATCGAGCATATTGATTTGCTCAAGCACTTTCTGTTGCTGAACGACTTCTTTTTCCTGTTTTTCGTCATCCTTTTCGCTATCTGCTGTATCCTCAGCAGCTAATTCCCAATCAGTGAGTTCTTTTGGAACCCAAGGCTTCCAGTTTGTATCAGTATGTTTATCAGACATAGGTATCGTCTCCTCCATGAAGCACAACTTCTCCGGTCTCTGCTAAGCGGCGAACAACAAGCAGAATGGCTTTCTGCTCTGCTTCCACTTGGGACATGCGAACAGGTCCACGAGAAGACAAGTCATCACGCATAATCTCAGCAGCACGTTGCGACATATTGTTGAGGAAGTGATCGCGCAGCTCTTGATCGCACCCTTTCAATGCCACAACCAAGGAGTCGGATTCCACTTCCTGTAGAATGCGTTGAATAGAACGGTTGTCGATATCGATAAGGTTCTCGAACAGGAACATTTCGTCGATAATTTTTTGTGCCAGCTCGCCGTCGTAGTCGCGTACTGCGGTAATAACATTCTCTTCCTGCTGACTCTTCATCAGGTTGATAATTTCCGCTGCAGTACGAACACCACCCATCTTACTGCGTTTGAGGTTCTGACCATCAAGTAGGTTATTCAGAACTTCAGTTAACTCGGCTAATGCGGATGGTTGAACACCACCAAATGTTGCGATACGCAGCATCACGTCATTACGCAGTTTCTCATCGAACAGTGCCAGAATATCAGCTGCTTGACCTCGTTTAAGATGAACCAGAATAGTGGCGATAATCTGCGGATGTTCGTCGCGGATAATATCGGCAGCCATTTGTGGCTCCATAAAGTTAAGCGTTTCAATCCCTGTAGAGGTTTCTCGTGTTTCAGAGATTTCATCTAATAGGTTATTCGCACGTTCTTCACCCAGTGCTTTAACGAGAACAGAGCGTAAGTAGTCATTTGCATTCACATTGAGCGCAGCATATTGAACAGCGTCTTCTTCAAAGCTCGCCATTACATCAATCAATTGCTGATTTGAAATCTGGCGCATTGATGACATTGCAATACTAAGTTGCTGCACTTCACGTGTTGATAAGTGTCTAAATACGTCTGCCGCTCGGTCTTCACCGAGAGTTAGTAACATGACGGCGCTTTTTTCGGTTCCAGTTAAGCTACTCATTGTTCTTTACTCATCCATTGACGAATTACCATTGCAACAACACGAGGATCTTTCTCTGCCATTTCTCGGATACGTTGGCTTTGTAATTCGGCACTTACGCGTTGACGTGCTTGTTTACGTCTTTCTTCGTCGTCTAATTCTGCTTCATTAACGTTATCTTTTACTTTCAGCTTCGTTTTCAACACGGCTTTCTGTGCTGCAATTTCAGCTTCACGGCGTTTCTCAAGCTGTGGTTTCACCAGTTTGCGCCATAAGATCCATGCAATGATGACCAGTAGTAGCCAACGACCTAAATCTAATGCTTTTGATAAGATCTCTGGGTTTTCCCAAACAGGAACCGTAATAACTTTTTCTTCAACATCATTAAACTGAGAGTTAACAACACTTAAGGAGTCACCACGATCTTGAGAATATCCCATCGCTTCACGAACAAGACCTTCAATTTGTTGAAGTTGTTCATCCGTTAGCGGGATCTGTTTTGTTTCAACAACAGGTTCTTCGCCTTCAGCTGCTTCTTTCTTATCTTCTACTGTCTTGTAGTTAACAATAACAGCGACAGAAAGGCGTTCGATATTTCCAACAGGGCGTTTTATATGACGAATACGACGGTCAACTTCAAAGTTAGTTGTCTCATCTAAACGGCTATTACTGTTTGGATTACGAGTGAGGGAACGGTTAGTACCTGTAGTTGCATCCTCTTTTTTCTCGCCATCTTCAGCTTTAGGTGCTTCGATAGGCGCTTGAGGTGGTGCAACTGGTTGGTTTGATAATGCACCTGGTACGCCGCCAGCCAACATGCCACCATTTTGTTCACTTTGGCTCACTTGTTTTGAGCGTACAGCAGACTGATTAGGTGGTTGATTTGGCTTATACTCTTCAGCCGTCTCTTCGGTATGAGAAAAATCGACTTGAGCGGTTACCTGAGCATGAACGTTTCCACGTCCTACTATCGGACCCAATAACGTTTCGATACGTTGTTGATAACGGTTTTCTAATTCCTGAACAAATTTCAGTTGTGTAGAATTAAGGTCACGACCCATTGCATCAGGTTGTGTCAGTAATTTACCGCTTTGGTCAACGATGGTAACACTGCTATCTGGCATGCCAGCAACACTGCTTGCAACGATATGCACGATGGCATTAATCTGACCTTCGTCCAGTGCTCGGCCTTGCAAAAGACCAACAGTAACGGATGCAGAAGGGGATTTCTGTTCACGAACAAAAAGGGACGGCTTTGGCAATGCCAAATGAACGCGAGCATTTTGTACCGGACCTAATGTTTCGATGGTACGAGCAAGCTCACCTTCCAGTGCACGTTGATAGTTAATCTGTTCACTAAACTGACTGATCCCGAACTTTTCTTTATCGAGTAGTTCAAAACCGGCAGCACCGCCTTTAGGAAGACCCGCTTGCGCGAGTTTCAGGCGTAATTCGTGAACCTGATCATCAGGCACCATTATCGCTGCGCCATTTTGAGACAAGCGATAAGGTACATTCATCTGTGTTAACTGTGTGACAATTTCGCCACCGTCTTTATCACTAAGATTACTGTAAAGCACTTTATACTCAGGGCTTTGTAACCATAGGAAAGCAGCAACAAAAATGGCAATTGCCGCCGATCCCGCAATAATCAACGGGATTTTCGGATCGGCTTTTAACCGGTTAATAATGGCGTTAAAACCTTTTTTCTGGTTCACAACGTCGGTTTTTTCGGCATTCATAGACAATCCTTGCCTTGTAGTTCGGGATGAATACTAAAAGCGTGGCGTAACAAAACAGACTCCCCTTACGCAAATAAATAAACCTACTCTCAGGTGTCTCATTATTGGCCTTTTGCGTTTCATTTAATGGCGTAATTAGCCTTTAACTTTTGCGTTAATTACTCGCTTTGGAATGAAGCCCCTGTGTTAGGGTATAACTCGGTAAGCGTGTTGGTTCACTTCCTTACTATGACATTGATTCAGTAATTGAATTAGATGATTAACGCAGAGGTTTATATGTCAATTCCAGCTATTGAAAGTGTTCTGGATAAAATGCAAATCCAGAGTTTACAAGCATCCAATATTGCTAAACCCCAGCCAGTACAGGCAGGATTCGCCAGTCAGCTTGTTCAAGCCGTAGGTAAAATTAATGAGACTCGTGTTAATGCAACCAACAAAGTACAAGCATTTACTTTAGGAACTCCAGGCGTTGAATTAAACGATGTTATGGTGGATATGCAAAAATCCAGCATCTCATTACAAATGGGTGTGCAAGTGCGTAATAAGCTAGTTGCTGCTTATCAAGAAATTATGAGTATGCAAGTTTAGTATTTAACTATTTGGTATTAATGAATTTATATTTTTATTGATATCAAGTGGGGCACATTGGGGACATATTGCTCACTTTCATCTATTAGCCATAATATGGGTTATTGCTCGTTGTTAAACTGGCAATAAGCCGTCATTTCATGCGCTATTTTTGAAAATGGGTGTCCCATTTGTGCTTGCCATAAAGGCAACTTGTTTTTTACTGATTTATGCCATCTTTTGGTAGGCTTTCTTACATCTTAAAATATATATTTATATATTATCTTATGAAAACTTGGAATTAACTAATTAACTAATTAACTAATTAACTAATTAACTAATTAACTAATTAACTAATATCTTTTTTTGCGAAGAGTTTTGAAAGTTTAATAATCTCAGATTGTCTGTTTTTTTGAAATCTTTTAATATGAAAAACGTTCGTAATACGTTATTGATGATTGAAAAAGAATATATGCAACCAATTTATAAATCAGAAGAATTATTAAAGTTACTTCACGAACAAATAGCACTTGAAAAGGTCTGTACTGAATTTGAATTTGTTCAATTTATTAGAGATATAAATAAATATAGCCGTGGATTAGAGAGAAATTATCTTAAAGCATTAGCCTATAGTTTGAATGATAAAATGGATCAAGCTATTAATTTTTTTGAATTATCACTTCAAGTTAATAACATTAATTATGCTAGAAATTATTTGGCTGTTATAAGTCAGCGTTTATCAAATAAAAATACCTAGCGTTATTATATCGGTTTGTTGAAGAATATGAGTCAGTAACCTTTGCTTTATTAGCTTATCAAGCAAGTATTTACACTGCTAATTTACAACGTGCAGAATATTATCTAACCAAGTTAATTAAATTATCTGATAACAAGAAAGCAGAAGAATATAAGAATAATTTTGAAAAAGCTAAATCAGTTTTATTAAGATATTGTGCTTTATCTGGCTTAAATGAAAATGAATTAATAAAGTTAGCTAGTGTAGTAATAGCAATTCTTGACAATAATCAAATTCAAATAGTGGGTGTAAATTACACAAACACCTCAGCTTACGATGAACAACCTAATGTACTTATGATGACCTCTGAATGTGATAACCCAGAAGTACTATCGGAAATGAATCTACAGTTAGCATATGCACTGGCTGAACATAAAGAATTTTTAGATAAGACATTTAGTGTTTTTATTGGTGGTGTTGATAACGTCTCCACCCTAAAAGGGGAATTAAAGTGGCTATAACTTATATCGATATATTATCTTTTGCTAAAGATAATATAAATAGGGAAGATGAAATTGGTTATAGAAATGCAATCTCTAGGGCATATTATGCGGCATATCATTGTGTATAAAAATGCTATTGATAATGGCAAATTAATACATTATATCAATATGATACTCGCTCTTTTATTTGTGTACACATATGCTTTTGTTAAAAATAAAATTGGTTAATTTTACCAATTAAGTATATTGATGACTTATTAGTGCATAAATTAAAGAAGACAAATAATGGGACTCTTTCTCAAAGCCCTAATTGGCGCATTGGTAGTGGTATTAATCGCCGTTTTATCCAAAACTCGCAATTACTACATTGCTGGACTTGTGCCGCTTTTTCCTACTTTTGCGTTAATCGCACACTATATCGTTGGCTCTGAACGCTCAATTGAAGCTTTACGTACAACGATTATCTTTAGCATGTGGGCAGTTATTCCTTATATGGTGTATCTGGTTTCACTCTACTTTATGCTTAATTATGTCAAATTATTTACTGCACTTAGTGGTGCCGTTTTGTGTTGGATAATTGCTGCATGGGTGCTTGTTTTAGTTTGGAATAAATTTCAGGGCTAAGTATAAATATTTAAATAATCTATTTGTTAAGTGGAAACTCTTATTATGATCGCAGTTATTTTTGAATTAAAAACCAATGAAGGGCAGCAAGCACATTATTTGGCGTTAGCCAAAGAGTTAAAAGAGACATTATTAAAAATTGATGGTTTTATCTCTATTGAGCGTTTTCAAAGTCTCTCTGATAACGAAAAATTATTATCACTCTCCTTTTGGGAGAATGAAGATGCTGTGTTGAAATGGCGTAATACTGAGTTACATCGTATGGCACAGGCAAAAGGACGTAGCTCCATTTTGCAGCATTATCGTTTACGTGTTGCTAGCGTTATACGTGATTATGGATTAAACGAAAGAGAAAATGCGCCTGAAGATAGTGTGTTATATCATCAGTCATCAGAAAGAGAATAAATATAGGATTAATTTACTGTTTGTGAAAATGACTCAATAGTAAAAATAAAAGAAGACCGATGAATAAAATACTACAACAAAAAATCATTCAAGTTTGCGATGCGAAAATAGCCGCTAAAGGTGAAAATGTCGGATTATCTTTTTATGCCTTTTTTGCTAATAAAAATGACGAGCCAGAGTTACTAATGGAAGCCGCTACGTGGTGGATAATGACGCATAAATTAGATCATTTTGAAAAAGCGGTTAAAATTAAAGCACTTATTCAGTCAGAAATGTGTTAGAACAACCACAATTGCTTTTTACTATTTAAAAATCTTTATTAAACCGAAGATAGTTGATTATTGTCACATTAAAGAGAGAAATAAACCGTTATGGTAATTCCATGATTAATAACGTAAACGGTGATGATATGGAATATTGGTTTATTGCGTATAAAGTGCGTTCCAGAAATGGTGATACCTACGCCGGACATAAAATAGTAGAAACTGAGAGTGGTCTTTCACCTCATATTGCGTTAGAAAAAGCATGTCAGGAAGTGGCTGACGGAGCTCAAGCTGATATTCCTGCAGTACGTGTAGTTGCTTTTAATCGTCTATAACAAATTACCTTAATAAAAGATCCCACTTTGGTGGGATTTTTTTTGCCTTTATTAAATCAATTTTTTCACATAGTGAATAAAATAAGCAAACATACCTAAGAAACAAATCAAAATAATAAAACCCAATTAAATACAACTAGCCTAGTCTATTGATTATGTTGGTTTTTTATTTTTTAACGAAATAAATAAAATGTAATTATGTGATCTGAGCTGTGTTGGTTCATTTTTTGCAATTGAATAAAAAAATATGAAAGGCTAAGGTTTGTCTGGGCTAAGGAATAGCTCAAACATGGAAATAAAAATCAGCATATTGATTTTTTAGTGATAATTAAAAGGATATTAAATTATGACAGTATTAACCGTTTATTTATGTGGTACCGGCTCTAATTCATTTGATAACAATAATCCAACTTTTTGGCATGGCGAAACAGTCGCCACATTGGCTCAAAATAACCAAGGTCGTGAGTTTGCACAGTGGTTTATTGTTGATGGTCCAGGAAGTGGTAACCTGCAAGAAGATGATTTATGGGTTGAAAGTCCTAATTACTCTGATCTTAAAGGTTCTCTATTTGGCAGTGGTTGGGAAGAAAATGTTCAACATGCACTTTGTCTGATGAAAGGGAATTTTGACTGGCAACGTGAAAAATTAACAGAAGAGCAATATAACCAGCTAAAAAAAGCTGGTATTCCAATCGAAGATGTAAAAGTCACTGGCTCTTTCTTGTGGCGTAAATATGATTATGGCGACCGTCATATTACTCAACAGCAACTTCAACAACAAATTATCCGTATTTTCCGTAAAGATGGCATTATTCCCACTCAAGTTAACTTAGTTGGCTGGAGTCGAGGTGGTATTACTTGCCATATGTTGGCAAATGCCATGTTAGCGGATCCACAATTAAAAGATATTCCCGTCAATATTTTTGCTATCGACCCCGTTCCTGGTCCACTGAATTTCCAACCTGAAAAAGTGGCTCTTGGTAAAAACGTTAAAGAGTACGTCGGATTCTATGCAAAAGATGAGCGTTCTAAAGGCTTTACTTGTGTTATTCCAACCATTGAGCCTGAGACTAACATGCATATTTTTCCAATTTCAGGACGTCATGCCACATTAGTGGGTAATGCAGCTTTAGATGGTGCTGAAGGTGAAAATGCATTATATGCTCCGGGTTTATTAGTGCGCCATTTTGCCGAAGTGTGTTTAACGCGTTGGGGATGTGATTTAGCCAATAAACTCGCATTAACCGATGAACAAATTAAAGAGTATCATCTTGATATTCATAATGATTTAGATAAATACACCGCAATGCGCCGTAAAACCTACTCTATTTATGAAAGTACAGGTAAAGACGAGCGTAAAGTCTCATTGGGTAAGCAGGGTAAAGCCTTCTCTGAAATTGCAGGGGCACAATTTAAACCCTCTGGCGGATTAACTGCAGATTACTTAGCTGATAATCATCTTTATGATGTAATTAAATAGATAGCTAAAATATTTTAGTTGTATGCAGATGTACTTAATTAAATCTGTCGCTCACGTTTAGTGGGCGATTTTTTTACGATACTCACTAAAAATTTAGCGACAAATTTAAAATCACACGATTTATCACATACGCCTACTATGAAAATCGTGACTAATTTATTATATTGAACCAAGAGAGCTAACAGAATTTTATTGGTCATAGACTTATTGTAGGAGAACGCTATGCCAGAATTTACTGTTAGAGTTGAGCTTTCGGATATTGAAAATGCTGATTATGTATTACTTACTCAAAGAATGTTGAAAGAAGGGTTTAAAAAAGAGATTTATGGGTTGAAAGGTAAATATGTTCTGCCATTAGCTGAATTTAATTACCAAACAGCAACTAAAAATCATAAAGAGGTAATAGAGCTCGCTTTTTCTATTGCTGAAAAAATTACATTAAATCCAGCAATCTTAGTGACGGAAGTAAAAAATAGAGCATGGAAAGGGCTGCAACGGGCTTAACCGTCATTGAGTGTTATGTCTGCCGTCAGTTACTAGAAGCTCAGATAATCTTGATATAAAAAGAAAAGGCTCGTGGGGAGTCTGTTATTACCTTACTGTTCTACTTCATAACTAAACCAATAATGAATTTAATAAGCACGATGTAATGCGTTTAAATCTGTTATAAACAGATATAAGCGATGACATTGCGATGTTGCTTACTTTTTATTTTGTAAAAATCAGGAAATCAAAACGCATGAATTGGATTTTAAAAACATTTTCACAGCTTACGACAGATGAGCTGTATGCTATTTTAGCGTTAAGAAATCAGGTTTTTATTTGTGAACAGCAATGTGCTTATCAAGATCTTGATGGTATTGATCAACAATCATGGCATCTCTTTGCTAAAGATATGAAGACTCAACAGCTAATGGCTTATGCGCGCTTATTACCTCAAGGTATTGCATTTCCACAGGCATCAATAGGGCGGGTGATTGTTGCTAAAGCGTATCGTGGTGGTGGTGTTGCTCATCAATTATTAAAAGAAGCTATTTCAGCATCCTTTACGCAATTTAAGACGGATAGTGTGAAAATAATGGCTCAAACTTATTTAGTCGATTTTTATCAATCACATGGTTTTGTTATCGATTCAGAACCTTATCTTGAAGATAATATTCCGCATATTGATATGGTATTAATGCCGCAACTATAGAATGTAATAAATAAAATAAATCACAAAACAACCAGAAAACAGTACGTTACCGATAACAAATTTAGCTGAATAAAAGCCTCTAATTGCTTAGATAGAAAGACGCCATTAGCTAGTAAATCGGCTTTTGGCGCAGAGGAATGTTATTTGAGATTAAGGTCAGGATAATAACTATGCTCTGTAAACTGACCATAGCTATTTTGTACCCTCTGCTCTTGTTCAGTCTTTCTGATTAACACACCGAGCTCATCTAACCTTGCTCGTAATAAATTTCGCGTCTCGTTTTCGTTTTCTAAGATTTTCTTTAATATATCCGTGAGCCGTTGTTGTAAACTTAGCTCACCATCAGCGGGTTTTATCATCTTAGTGATAGATTCCACGCTTTTTAGGTAGTCCATTTCCATTTCGATCAGCTGATCCCACTGATGATCCTTGGCAAGCGTTAACATTTGCTCACTTAATTTCAAGACATGCTCGTAAGCCGCCATAATATCCATATTCTTGTCCACTCTATTTTAATAAGAATTAATCTGCGTGCCGATTTGTTGCCAAGCATCAGAGAGTTCTGTTAAGAGCTTGATGACTTCATGAATTTTTTCTGGGTTATTTTTTAAGTTAGCATCTAGCAACTGACTAACCATATAGTCATAAAGAAGCTCCAGATTTTCTGCAAGCTCGCCGCCTTTTTCTTTATCCAGACCTTGTTTTAAGCCATTGCCAATAATATTAATCGCTTTAGAAATATTCTCGCCTTTAGCGGCAATATTTCCTTGTTCCATTAATATTAAGGCACGGCGAAGGGCGCTAAGCGCCCCATTAAATAGGATCTGGATCAGCTGGTAAGGAGAGGCGTTTAAAATCTCGCTTTCAACGTCGATTTGAGCATACATTTTACTGGCTGATTGTTGATACATAATGTCCTACTTTTAAAAAATTAACCTAATAAACGACCAATAGAAGCACTTGAGTTAGTCATGGAGTTAACCATTTTATCTAACTGTTGGAACTGGTTTTTATAACGTTCCATTGTCGCGGCAATATTGCGCTCAGTGTTTTTAATTTGTTTATCTAACGTTTTTTTCCGTTTTTTCACACCATCAGTGGCAATATCTAAGGTACCATCTGTAGATTGCAGGGTTTTTTTCAGGAAATTATAAGTTTGAGTACCAAAACCGGTCTCTTTACCATCACCCATAAAAAACTCTTTAACGTTAGCTGGTTTCTCTTTTAACGCGTCATCGAGCTTTTTATTATCAATCTCTAACGTGCCATCAACTTTGAATTTAACACCCATTTTATTAAGGGTATCTAATTCTGATATTGATTGAGAGCTAGTAATAAAGCTTTTTAGCTCAGACATAATCATCCGGCTGGTGCTATCACCTAATAAAACACCGTTGTCTTTGGAAGATGCTTCTCCTTTTTCAACTTGGGTATATTTGGTTAAGTCTTTATAGGTGGTACTAAGTTCGTTATAAGCATCCGTCCAAGCTTTAATCGCTTTTTTCATCGGCTCAATATCACGAGCAACATTAATAATTTCAGGTTTATCTACGCCATCTTTATTGTTATCAGTGGTTTTTTTCAGATTTAAAATAATCCCTTCCGGGGCATCTTTAATCTCATTGGTCTGACGTTCAATTGTGATCCCATTAACCGTTAAATTAGCATTTTTTGCTTCAACGATTTGGGTCATCTTTCCACTGTTAGATTTAGATGAATATTGTAGAAAATCATTAAGTTTGTTATCACCTTCTACAGTAATTTCCATTTTTGATTTAGTACCTTCTTTACGAGAAGTCAGTACTAAATAGTTGGTATTATCATCTGCTTTAACGATGGTTGCGGAAACATTACCTTCTTTTTTATTGATTGCATCACGTAATTCAATTATTGAAGTTTGCTTATCTTCTAATTCAATACGTAATGGTTTTTCTTCACCAGGTTGTGTAATAACTAAAGTACGTTTATTACCGTCGCCTAAGGTTTCACCAAGCGGTTTTTTTGCATCACTTACAGCCGTTGATTTTAATGTTTGTGCTTGAGCTAATTGAGTGACAGAAACGGTGTAGTTACCCACACTGGCTTTACCGTCTGTTTTAACTTTAAAGGCATCAAACTCATCTTCAACTTTCGTTGCAGTGATTTTATCGAATTTCTTTAAATCTTCTGAGGCTTTCTGTAGCTTATCAAGCTGTCCGCGAATTTTACCGTAAGCGGTAATTTGCGCTTCATAGCTTTTCATCTGTTTATCAAGGGGTTCAAGACGTTTATTTTCCGCCGCCTCTAATTGTGCCAATGTTTGGCTTAGAGGCATCCCTGAGCCCACGCCTAGTGAAGCAATACCAGCCATACCGGTCTCCTTTCTGTGTTCGTAAAATAATCCTCAAAAAACGTTATCGGTAGAATCGGCGAAAAGTTTACGTCTATTTGGTTTTTTTGATGAGTTAAACAGGCTGCCATATAGAAGCCATTTATTGCTATTGGTGACCAAAGCGCAATTTGGGTAGTGAACAAATGATATTAGACGAAAAGTGATAAAAATTTAATAAAAAAATAATAAATTATTTTCTTTATTTATCATTAGCTTGATATGAATTCTATAAAAAATCGCAGAAATATTTGTAGGAAAAGTTAAAGGTTGTATGTGGGGTGCCGATAAACTTGTTGCCGGTGATTAACACCGAAAATGAATAGGCAAACTTTTATTTTATCGACTTGATTTTAAAGGAATCTAGCTATGGCACAAGTCATTAATACCAACTATCTGTCTCTGGTAACTCAAAACAACCTGAATAAATCTCAGGGAGCTTTAGGAAGTGCAATCGAGCGTCTGTCTTCTGGTCTACGTATCAACAGCGCTAAAGACGATGCAGCAGGTCAAGCGATTGCTAACCGTTTCACTTCAAACGTAAATGGTTTAACTCAAGCAGCACGTAATGCGAACGATGGTATCTCTATCGCTCAAACTACTGAAGGTGCACTGAACGAAATCAATAACAACTTACAACGTATCCGTGAGTTAACAGTTCAAGCTAAAAACGGTTCTAACTCAGAATCAGATATCAAATCAATCCAAGAAGAAGTTAAAGAACGTCTTGGTGAAATCGACCGTATTTCTGAGCAAACTCAATTCAACGGCGTTAAAGTACTGAGCGGTGAGAAAGAAAAAATGACCGTTCACGTTGGTACTAACGACAAAGAAAAAATTGAATTTGACCTGAAAAAAGTTGATAGCAAAACACTGAAAGTTGACGAATTAGAAGTTGGTGCAGAAACTAAATTTAGTGGTTTAACAGCTGCTGATATTGCTGGTGGCAAAAAAACAGCAGCTGATTTAGCTCCAGCTAAACTTGGTGAAGGTATTGTTGCTGCCGACTTAGGCAAAGCATCAATTAATGGAGCTCCTGCTGCTACAGTAGATGATGTTGCTGAAGTAAACGGCAAAAATTATATTACTGTTGGTGGTAAAATTTATGAAGCTGAAGTATCAGTTAAAAACCCAACAGATCCACTTACTGCTAAAACTTTAGAGTATAAAGTAGGCAAAGAGGTTAAAATTCACACTCCGGAAGAAGCTAAAGCTGGAGCTGAAAAAGCTGAAAAAGCTGAAGCTCAACTGAAAACGTTAGACGAAGCTATCAACACTGTTGACAGTATGCGTTCTTCTTTAGGTGCGATTCAAAACCGTTTTGAATCAACTATCAACAACCTGAACAACACTGTTAACAACTTATCTGCTGCACGTAGCCGTATCTTAGATGCTGACTATGCAACAGAAGTTTCTAACATGAGCCGTGGTCAAATCTTGCAACAAGCAGGTACTTCAGTACTTGCTCAAGCAAACCAAGTACCACAAACAGTTCTGTCTCTGTTACGTTAATTCGTACACTGACACAAAAGATACCTTTCTATATGCAAAAGGTCCTCGTAAGAGGACCTTTTTATATTAAGTATTATTAAACTATCTTTTCTTACCTTTTAAACTTTTTAATTTCATTAAATATTAATAGATTGAGATTGATTATTTATTTTATGATACCTCAAGCATTAAATTTTATTGAATTGAGTATAATAGTACATTATGACTATTATTAAATATCAATTAATTAAGAGATTAGTTGCTTCATTTTTGGGTTCTATCTATCGAGTGTGACGAGATTGTGACGAACTCACTATATTTACTTAAATGCTCTCCACTTAAATGGGCGTACCTTTTAACCATTTCTAATGTCTCCCATCCACCCATTTCTTTAAGTATCATTAATGGGGTTCCATTTTGCACATGCCAACTTGCCCATGTATGCCTCAGATCATGAAACCTAAAATCAACTAATCTAGTTAACTTTATTGCTCGAGCAAAATCCTCTAAGCCAATTGAATTTTTTTTCTTTCCTGTTCTAGTAAATATGTAATCGAATTTCCGTGGCATATTTTTTAGAATATTTACTGCCTCTTCATTAAGCGGGAGAGGTCGACCACGTTTCGACTTCGCATTTTCAGCAGTAATAATAGCTACACCTTTGTCTAAGTCTACATTGCGCCACGTTAATGAAAGCAATTCTCCTTGTCTGGCTCCAGTCAGTAAGGCTAAGCTAACAAGGTCTTTCATCCACTTAAGCTTCAGGTTATTAATTAACTCAATAGCTTGCTCTTTTTCAAGCCACCTAACTCTAACCGTAGGTTCCCTCATTCTTGGAATATATAATTGTTCTTTAACCCACCCCATTTTATGAGCAAGTGAAAAAGCTCGCATAATGAAAGCTCTATATCTATTTTTAGATGCATTAGATAGCTTTCTCTTTCTCGCTGTACTATAAATAGGTAAAGAGTTAGCTATTTCTTCCCTTGTGATTGTTGATATTTTTCTTCCTTTAAAAATACCTAAGAAATATTTAGCTTGGGTCTGTTTATTTGAAAAACTTCTCTGTCCTTCGGCATCTTTTAAAGCAAGAATAATAATTTCATCAAAGATCTTATCTGGATGCTTATCCAATTTATCTAATTGCCATAAGTCATATTTCAACTTGTCATGATATTCTTGTGCTTTTATTTTGTCCGAGGTGTCAGCAGATTGTCTAATTCTTCCTCCATTTGGAGATGTGATATCAATCCAGTATTTTTTACCTCTTTTGTAGATCGGCATTTTGAAATTCTCCTACCACCGACTACACTTAGCCGGTAAATATTATTGTCATTAAACTGTGCTAACTCAAATTTTTTCAGACTTCCGCGGTTTGCTCTCCATGATCCACCTACTCGAAACATAAAAAAATTAGTAGGATTTCGATATATGGTGTGACGAGAAAGCTTTAATTTCCTTGCGTATTCTTTCAGTGTGAAATAGCTGTCATCATCCATTTATCTCTCTCCCTTACATAACTCATAAAAACGCTGTAGGAACGTTGATTTTGCTTGTGGTGGCGTTAATGGATTAACAACAAAATCACCAGTTTGGATGCCATCAAGCATTAGCCAATTACTACCAACATCGATTTCTAAATCACGTTTTTCAGTTGCTAGCATCATTAGATCTGCAAAATGAACTTCATTAGACATAGTTTCTGGTAACCCAAACTTTTTGCGGATCATCTTTTCCACGCGCAATTCAATTAATTTATATTCAGGTAATAGTTTTTTAAGTGGTGATGGTAGGTCTTTGACATAAGCTTCACTGGCATCATGAAGAAGAGCTTCCAACGCGAACTCAGGCGCAACTAAATAACTCGCATATACAGAGTGTTGAGCAACAGAATAAAAATTATCAAGCTGCCCATTAAAACGACATTCATTAGCAAGGCCACTTGCAATATCTTGAATATCAACATCCTCGATCCGTACATCGAGGTAATTGAAGTGCTTATTTGTTGCTGTTGCAATATAAGTCATTATTCTCTCCACACAATTCTATAAATGCCACCAGATCAGTGGCATCTGTACTATTATTTACGCTGAAAATTTACCAATGAATGTTTCGATTTCACTTTCATCAAATTCATCACAAAGTAGATTGCGAAACTCTTGAGCGATTTGTTCTTCAAGGTTTTCAAGTTGAACAATACGGAGCACTAAAACAGGAATATCACCCCCTGTGAGTACGCTATAACGCAATTTAATGCTACGTTCTTTTAATTCGTCATACGGAGTGCAGGTAAACTGAAATGCAGTAGGCATTACATCTTTGCTTCTGGCTTCAACATTCTCTAATACTGAACGCTTAGCACTAAAATCAGCATCTTCATGTTCAGCGGAGCGTGTTGATTCAATCGTAATACGGCGAACAGCAGAAATAGCTTGTTTGATATCTAGAACATTACCGTCAGCATCGAACGCCATTAAATAATCGCGCCAATCTTCTAACCACTCAGCTAATTCTTTCTGGCGATGTTTAACACCATCAATTTTTAATAGTTCAGCGAATGGAGCTGTTTGTTTTAATTTAATAACAGCCGTGTTATCAGCATGACCAGGTTCACCAATTGTGCCGATATTAAAAATAGTTTTGGCACTCATTTCATCGGCATCAATAAAGCAGCTAACACCTTCTTCAATTGCGTTTTTGATTGAGTATTTAACAAAGTCACTGATACTGGTTGTTTTCATTTCACCGCGAAAACGGAAGCGACCTTCTTGTAAATTTTCCAAACTACTTACTTTAAAGTCGTTCGGAAGAACAATAGCAGGGCAAAGAGACTTCTCTATTGCATCGAGACTTAATGAAGCCACAGCCATATTTTGAATTTGCGAAATAGCAGTGCCGTCTAATTGAGACATGAATAAACTCCTACTTATTTAAAAGCATTAAATTAAATGGATAGGTTTAATTAAAAATAAGGAAACTAATTAACGGATTTTAATTTCCCTTCGGGCTGACCTTGCAAAGAAAATAATTGACCTTGATCTTCTTGCATAATTGTCAACTTACCACCTTTACCCACGTACATTGGCGTTTTGGTGGTGTCTTCTTCAGCCCGTTTTCCGCGTGGTGTTGGTGCAGAGAATTTAAGTTTATGAGTTATTTCAACTCGTTTTTCTTCCATTGAATTACTAAGGCGAGCAATATCTAATTCAATAGTGACCTTGCCTTTTCCACCATTATTCAAAACGCCTAACGCTACATCATTTAAAACTGCAGAGACTTTATTTTCAAAAACGCCAGCGTCTAATTCTGAAAGAAAGTCGGGGACATTTGTCTTACGATCTTCTTGGCTCATTTCTATAACCTCACGTTATCACTTCACACAATAAGAAAGGGCACTAGCTACAGTGGATACCTGATATGGACTGTCATGGATGAATGCCAGTACCCTTACTTATTGTTAGATTTGATAAAAATGGCTGACTGAGCAGAACATTATCACCACTCCCCCAGTGTTGGTTTAAGACTCAGCCAGCCATTGTTTCTCTTCACACTTCAAATATTGTGCCTGATTATTTTCCCACCTCAGGCGGTGGTGGTATTCTTGGAAGATCCGACACAACCAAGAGAATGTTAAAATGTCAGGTTTCAGCAGAGCATTACAATTAAAAATTCTGGAAATTGCAGTACAGGATTACCCTAATGCTATTCAACCCCAAAATATACCGTCAGATTTTTCTGACATTGATGATGATATTTTATTAAAAAACATTGCATATCTTAGTGAAGAGGAAATGATAACCGGTGGAGTAATCCATGTAATGGCTGGTGCATTTCCTGAACTTACACTAATAAAAGCAACTAGACATGCTATAAATCTACTTACTGAGGAAGGTAGTATATCCACCTCTCTTAAAGTAATTACAGTCAGACTACATGATGAAACATTAAATGAAATTCGTGATTTCATTACTTTAAACGTCCCTGACCCAGAAGAAAGGAAAGGGTATTTGCAGCGCTTAAAAGAGCTTCCCGTTGACGCCACAAAACACATTGTGCTTCAACTACTGGGTAAGGGGCTGAATCAGATACCGGACGCAGTTCAGTGGCTACAAACAGTGCTCCGTTCTTAACAAACTCAGATTCTTCACTGTGTTTTACAAACTTAACCCAACCGACGGTTTCATGTAGCTCCAACCAAAAATCGTCATGAATATTGTCGGTTGATAGAGTTAACGCATTTTTATGAAAAACCAAGGCGTAGATCCTGAGATATTGTTTTTCACTAGTAGTATTACTCACGCCAATTTCCCTCCACACAATTGATTCTCTTCACACATAAAAATCATTTACTTTGGGTCTGAATAGCACTTTTGATTCTGTACTCGTCTATTTCATCATCCAATTTTGATAAGTCAGCCACCAGCTCCCCACGTTTAGCATAAAGCTCAAGCAGATGATCAACAGAAGATAATTTATCTTTCATCCAAGCAACGATATCTTCATCAGTGAAATTGGCTGGCGGTATGATTATTGGTTCAGTTGTCACAACCACTCTCCTCACCCAAATTATTTCGCTTTAGAAGTAGAATGCAACTAAAAGTAGATATTGTCAACAACTAAAAGTAGAAAATATGTGCGTAAAAAAACCAACTAAAAGTTGGCTTTAATGTTTATGCGAATTGTTTAAATGACATTGGTAGGCTTCTTATGAGTTTTCCATGAAAATAAACTTCATGTATTTCATGATCATCGATAAAAAATGGAGGATAAAAATCATTATCTGATATTACAGCTAATTTTCTACCTTTAACCCGTTGCAATCGTTTAATAAACGTAGAATCTTCAAAGTTAAAGATATAGATACCGTCTCCATTAAACTGATTTATTTTTGTATCTATAAAAAGTAAATCTTTAGGGTTTAGTGTTGGAGTCATACTATCACCATCAACATTGATGATCATTACGCCGTCTAGATTACTACGGCCAAATAGCTCATAAACACGTTCTTGTGGTATTTCTATTGATCTAACCACCTCTGGATATGGGTTATTAACATAACCATTTCCAGCTGATGCAAATGCCTCAATTTGTCTGACTATTACTGTGTCTTTATTAAATTCGTTCTGAGGATTAGTTTGTAGGCCGACACCATAATCAAGATATGCAGGGGTTGAAAAAACGGTTTTAGCAACTAATTCCATCTTATCATCTCTAGGCTTGGCTGTGCCCAGCGTATATCGACGTGCCATTTCATAAGACACACCAACCTGTTCGGACAATTGCCGAATGTCTACATTAACTTCTTTCATTCGCTGGGTTAGCCGTTTAGCGAAAGTATCATATTTATTATTTTCTACCATAAGTAGAATTCTATCCACCAATCCCGCCATTGTCATTTCTATTTTAAGTTGTTTTATTTGTCTACTTTAAGTAGTATTAGTGTATTACTTTAAGGAGAGGCATTTATGCACCAAGAAAATTATACAGAAAAAGCAATTAGAACAATTGGGGTGCCATCTGCAGTATCTCGAATGTTTGGCTTTAATTCCCCTCAGTCAGTTTTTAACTGGATCAAAAATAACAAAGTACCAGCAGAGCGAGTCATTCAATTATGTGAATTAGGTGGTTGGGTTGTATCTCCACATCAACTGCGCCCTGATCTCTATCCAAATAAAACCGATGGCTTACCAAAAGAATAACAAAACCGTTTAAAGCAGTTAACTACAAAAGTTTATCAATGGTGGTAGGAAATGAGTCACTCAATAAAATTAACGGCGTTTAATAAAAACCATAAGGTTATTGATGTTTGGGATCATCTCTGCGGGGTTCCTAATAACAGGATAAATCCAATCGTTCTCATAAAGTTCATTGCTTTTAAGAGTATCAAAAAAGCTGTCTACGGCATGGTTATAGTTGTTGCATTGTCTTGTGGTCAAGTGAGGGCGCAAGGCTCTGAAGTCATCACGAGTAATACGAGGCATGTCTCTTTTCCCGTCTTTACAGTCATCGAGAAATTTATCAAGGAGCAAGAACAACGGATCTGCAATGACGTTGAACTCCTTTCTCTTGTCTCTTCTTCGGGCGAGGGTATGACCAATCCAAGTTCCCAAGAAAAAGGAAAAAATAGCCCAAAAGAAAGTAATAAGGCTAAGGCTAGTTTTGAGAAACAAGACCAAGTGACCCAAGAAGATATCGAGCATGTTAAATCATTCCTTATCGGTATGTTATTTGTGTCCTTGGTGATGATCCCACTAGGAATAATGTTTAGCGAGTGTTTTAGCCCACGAATATTAGCAAAACGTAAGCGCTGGATGAAGCTTCATGAGTTAAAAGCAAAACGGTTTTATAGAAATAATCCAGAAAAGCTTTATGTCATGCCACGTAAGACTTTTTGCCAATGGTTGTGGTTTTAATAATAAGAGGTATCTATGAGTAATCAATCAATAAAACAAGTAGTGAAAGAAATGTGTGAGGCGACAGCTGGTGGACGTGAGGCAATGGCTGGAGCACTTGGTCTGTCTTTAACGTCATTTAACAACAAACTTTACGAGAAAAATGGCTGTCGTTCTTTTGATTTAAACGAGTTGTTAGCGATGCAAGATATCTCTAAGACCGTTTTATTTGCTGAATTTGTCGCTCGTGAATCAAACCGCTTGCTCGTGGACAGAATTAGTCCTGCAGAGTTGGACGAAACTGAGCTGTTTGTACTGCGTAGCAATGTTGACGAAATGCAGGGGCGTTTAGCGTTAATCATGAAAGACAGTTTGGCTGATGGCGTTATTGATGATGATGAAGAGCAAAAAATAAAAATGATGTTGGATGGATTAATTTCGCAGATCCGCACATTTATGAATGCATTTGTTTCGTTACATCAAAAGAGAAATTAAAGATGGCTATATCCAGAAAGGGTGAAGCCAACGATGTACGGTCGCTGGCTTCGGTTTGCAAATTTCAATTGTGTGAAGAGAAATAAGCATGAGTAGATTAGCGCATTTAATACCTAAAAAGCAATTCCGTTGTTTACCCGTCTCGGGTAGTCAGTCATTTCGCTATGTAGAAATCATAGCTTCTGATGAACAACCAGACAACTACCAACTAAATTCAGGTTTGGTAGATAGACAGTCTCTTAAAAAGGCATGGGCTGATTTTTATTTTTCAAGTGGAGAGCGAGGCAATGAGCAATGAGAACCCAAACAAACTTGATCGCTACTACAAAAATCACAGAGGTATCGTTGTTCATGTTGTTCGTTATGACAGAGCAAAACAGCGTGTCATTTTTATGCTGGATGGTTGCGACGACCCACAATGTGAACCTGTGCAGCGTTTTAAAGAGAAGTACACCAGAGTTAAGTGAGGCGGCGCTATGACGACTATTTTTGATGTTGTACAAGCTATGTCAGGGCAGAAAAACGTCATTGTTATTCCTGTTCCCTATTTAGACTTTTTCAAGGGTGATCAGCAAGCTCATGCTTTGTCTGCAATTTTAAATCAACTTGTCTTCTGGTCTGGCGTTTCATCAAGTGCTGATGATGGCTGGTTCTATAAAAGCCATGAAGAGCTGGCAGAAGAAATTCACGGGCTTTCTGGTGAAGAGCAAGCTCGACGCCTCGTTGATAAATTACGTAAGAAGTATTTCCCTGGTGTGATTGAAACCAAGACAAAAAAGGTCAATGGAACACCCGTTACTCACTACAAGATAGATGGCAATAAACTTATCTCTATGATTTTTCCATCTATTTCTGAAACGTCGAAAGTGAGGAATGGAAACGTCGAAAGTGAGGAATTGGAACGTCGAAAATGCGGAATGGAAACCGCAGAAATGCAGAATCATGGAAACGTCGAAAGTGAGGAATCCTATCTTTATACAGATCTTAACTCAGATAGAAACTTACAGATCACTAAAAACCCTTCGTCGCAGAATTCTAACGAATCCAGCGACCAGCCGAAAAATGATTTTTTAACTCGTTATCCCGAAGCAGTGATTTACAGCGCTAACTTCCAGAAATGGGGAACTGCAGACGATTTAAAATGTGCAGAATGGTTGTTTGCTCGAAAATGCGAGGTGTTCGTAGATATGGGACTTCAAGCACCTAAAGAGCCTAATTTCACGGAATGGGCTAACGACATTCGCTTGATGAGCACAATTGACGGGCGCTCTCACAAAGAAATTTGCCAACTCTACAAACGCATTACTCAAGACGAGTTCTGGAAAAAGAATATTCAATGCCCCCAAAAACTGAGGGAGCAATGGGATAGCGTAACGCTGCGCCTAGCTGGTGATGAAAAAGTTGCTATTGATACTGTCGAGCGCGATGAAACATTTCTATTAATTTTTCGAACTGGATGGAAACCAAAAAACAGAATTCAAGAGTTGTCAGCGGTTCAAGCCCGCAAGAACGGACTAGGTAGAATGAGTGAGGTTGCTGGGTTATCTGCATGGCGTGGTATCTGGAAACAAGTTGCAGAGCAAGTTGCACAGGAGGCCAGCAATGATTGATTACGCACTGAAATTACACGACTTGAAAAGCCAATCTTCTCATAGATTAAAGGAAGTTGGCGATCAGTGGCGCACCCCTGAAAATCTGTACTGGGGTATCAATTCGCTCTATGGGCCTTTTACGCTAGATCTCTTTACCGATGCACAAAACAGCAAATGCCCTCATTTTTACACCGTTGAGGATAATGCGCTTACTCAAGATTGGTCGGAAAAACTCAAAGAAATCGGCGGTTCAGCTTTTGCTAATCCACCATATTCACGTAGTTCATATCATGAAAAACAAGCTGTTACTGGTGTTAGACATATCATGAATCATGCGTTAGCCATGCGTGAAAAAGGCGGGCGCTATGTTTTCTTGTTGAAAGTGGCCACAAGCGAAACATGGTGGTGTGAAGAGGCCGATCATATTTGTTTTATTCGCGGTCGTGTTGGTTTTGACGTTCCTCAATGGTTTGTTCCTGCGGATGAAACTCAAGTGCCAACGGGGGCATTTTTTGCTGGTGCTATCGTGGTGTTTGATAAAACGTGGAATGGTAACGCCATTGATTACATTCAGCGTAGTGAGCTAGAGCAAATCGGCAAAACATTTATTGAACAAGCAAAGTGGCTTGTATCGAGAGGTGTTGCATGAAAATCACAGAGCAAATTTTAGCATTGTACAAAGTCGGTGAGGTAGTAGATCGCGACATTGTTACTCGTGATTTAGAAACCACACTGGGTGGTGCATCAAGAGCGCTAGCTCATCTTTGGAGTTTGGGTGCATTAATCAGGATCAGCGAAGTGCGCCCATTACGTTACAGAGTAACTAAAGAGTCTGAAAGAGTTCATGCAGCAATAACAGAGAACCGTAAATCAGGTGAGTCAGTCTACATTGAAAAACTGAATATTCAGAAAACTAAAAAATGTGCTTTGCCAACTATTAAATGGGTAAAACACGCGACATCTAATTTTTCATTAATGGGGAAATTACCAACTGAGCCCTACGATTCGTTAGTCAGAGCAGCACGTAATAATAGGAGCTGATAATGATAATTAAATACATGTTGTTTGTAGCGTTTTGGTTTGTAGTGACATTACTGATTGGTCTATGGGGGACTTATGTCTGAATTAATACTCACACTCCCATTTCCACCTAGTGTGAACACTTACTGGAGAAACACCAAAAGAGGAACCTTAGTCAGTGTAAAAGGGCGAGTCTTTAGATCAAATGCAATTGCAGCAGTCTATGAACAATTAAAACGCAGACCAAAATCGATTGAGGGTGATGTGTTTGTTTCAGTGAAATTGTACCCACCAACTAAACAGGCTAGAGATATCGATAATTTCCTAAAAGCCCCTTTTGATGCGCTCACTCATGCTGGTGTATGGGTGGATGACAAGCAGATTAAAAAAATGGATGTTGAATGGATGGACGTTATTAAAGGCGGGAAGCTTGAAATCACCATTCGTCAGCATAGTAAAAGCGTGATGTACGGTCACGAATAAAACGTGGAGAGAAATAGCATGAATGGATTAATTGTTATTGATGGTTTTCAGGTTCGTAGAGATGTAGCCGGTCGTTATTGTTTAAATGATTTACATCGAGTGTCGGGTGGTGAAAAACGGCACCAACCGTCAAACTGGAGTTCATTGGCTCAAACAAAAGAGTTAATTGATGAAATTTCGACCGCTCCTGTGATCTCAGGAGCGCCTATTGTTACTGTTGCTGGTGGATATAACCAAGGTACCTATGTTTGCAAAGAATTGGTCTACGCTTATGCAATGTGGATCAGTGCTTCTTTTCATTTAAAAGTGATCCGCACCTTTGATGCTCTAGTGACACAACAGCACCAAGAAAAACTCAGCGATAAAGTGCAGGCGGGAGTGATACTACTTGAGTCGATGTCTAAAAGTTTAAATTTTTCGAATTCATCAAAGTTAGGCGCTTATCAAAAATTACAAGCAATGGCTGGATTACCTGAGTTAGCCCCTGTTTATGCGATTGATGCGCCAAGCGGATCTATGGATGGTTCAAGTCGTTCAACAGTTGCACTATCAACGCTGATCAACAAACACAATTTACCTATTTCAGCACGACAAGCCTACAAACGATTAGCTGATCTCGGCATTGTTGAGCGGTTATCACGTCCAAGCACGAAAACAGCTAACAAAACGAAGGAGTTTTGGTCTGTTACGGCAAGGGGTTGTCAGTTTGGTAAGAACATGACCAGCCCTAATAACCCTCGTGAAACCCAACCGCATTTCTTTGAGAGCAAAACGGATGAATTGATCCGTATGGTGATGTTGAATAAACAGGTGAGCGCATGAAGCTATTGTTAACCCCCTATATTCAAAAAGAATTGGGTGTTGTGTTGTTGAAACCGGGCGCTGAATTACTCGAGCAATTTAAGAATAACCATCGCGTAATTATTAGTGATGTACCTAAAAGTTTAGACGTTCTCCCGTCAGGTGTTTTAACGGGTGATGAGCAGCCATTATTGAATAACAAACACATCATACAATTTCTCAATAGTAAAAAAGTGGTTCATGCGATAGATAAGGTTGCCCCAATGGATATGTGGGTAACTCGTAATATTCATTGCTGTCAGATTGACAACGATGAGGATAATTACCATCACCATGAATTAGTAACAACCTTTCATGAGGCGGGGGTGATCCGCACTTGTTGGTACCACGATAATCATATTCGTTATTCATCGGCTGTGTGGGTAGCTGAATTAGCACATGAAAATCGTATTAATTGGATGATAGACACTATTCGTTTTCGTTTGAGGTTAGATGATAACCACCAGCTAACCATTCCAGATTTTTTCACGTTTGCCGTTATGCATGGTGTTGTTGATGAGTTGCCCGATGCCATATTGCGGAGAGTGTTGGATTGGCCTGAGGAGCCGAAGGAGCGCAGAGTGCATGGCGGTTTCCCTGAGGCTGACATTATCCCAAGCAATGTAACAGCCCTATCAACAATGAATGAGCGATTAGATGCGATAAACCCCGTTATAAAAGTCTCTGTCGATCCTGAGCCACCAGCGTCATTTCTTCTTAAACCTAAGATGCAACGTTGGGAAAATACCAAATGGCTACAATGGGTGAAAACTCAACCGTGTTGCGTGTGTGGGCAACAGGCTGATGATCCGCACCACATCATTGGTCATGGCATGGGAGGTATGGGAATGAAAGCTCATGATTTATTCACTATTCCATTATGTCGCATTCACCATGACGAGCTACACCGTGACCCAAAACAATGGGAAAACACTCACGGTAATCAAATCGAGTTGTTATTTAATTTCTTAAACCGGTCGCTAGGCATCGGTGCATTTATTTAACGTGTGTACGGCACGAGGAGTATTAGATGATTTATCCATTAACAGTAGGTAAAGGCGAAGAGCATTTAAAATTACGTACACTGGAAAGTGTGTGGATCCGTGGGCGTTTGAAAATGTGGGGAAGATGGGCGGCTTTTAGTAAGGCTCCTAGCGCTGCAAGTATGTTTAATCAATTATTGGAAGAACCAACAATCACAAAAAAATCTTTAAAAGATGCAATAAATAGAATGTATACATCGGGATTATCCAAAGAAACTTTATTGATGTTTCTAGAAGAGTTTAAGGATAAAAAAACACTTAGTAGTATGTGGTTTTGCTCTGATGCTGAAGGTGGTGAAATGGATAAGGTTATTTGTGAAGTAATGAATGCAGATGCTGGGTTGCTGAGTATTATTAAGCAGCACTATGTTTATAAAAAATCAAAACATGAGATAGCATTAGAGCTTTGTGAGAAAGATGGTCGTTATTGCTTGCGTACATATCAGGACAGAGTTAAAGCATGGCTAAATGTGGCTGAATTTATGCTTTATCGCCCAATGTGCGATAGATTTGATAGAGAGTATCATTATTCTGAATAAAACTTGACTATTTTGCCGATAAAGTTATAGTTTCCATATATGCTGTGCGAAGTTATACACGCAACACAGTAAATGAATTTAAAGCCTCGCTAACGCGGGGCTTTTTTATTTATAGCTTTTCCAAAAATATTTGATACCGCTCTATATCAGCATTACTTACATTCTCATCTTTTTCCATCCATTTAAGTAATTGTGATAAATTTTTGTTTGTGAAAAATAGTCTCGCTATTTCCAGTTTATCTTTCAATCTAGTTATATTTGTATTTATGGCGTTTATTTTTACCATTATTTTCTTTAACTTGGTTCTTGATGTTCTTTCTGGGTCGCAGGATTCCAATTCCGATACTGGTGCTTTTAATTCAGAATAAAAGATAGAATCCAAACTATCATCCTTTGATAAAAAATCTATATACTTGATTTGCCCAACAACGATATCGACTGTTTCATCAATACGTCGGCCTGCGACTTCTGCTAACTCTTTTTCTTTAGCCGTTGTGAGCGTGGTTAAGTAGACCTTATTGTCATTATTGCCATACATAATTTGAAGTCTATTATAAGCAGACCTCCCAATTATATTAGGGTCGGATATATCTTTAAATAAGCGTATTGCCCATAAAATATTTTTTGGACCCACAGTTAATTCATTTATTTTCTTCCACAAAGTGAATATTTCTGGTTTAGCCAGCCGGGCACTTTGTTTTAATTTTTCATATTCAACTTTATTTAAAAACTCTGATGACATTTCACCAAAAATAACATCAAAGTATTTATTACCGCAGGCATTGCCAATATTTGTTTCTATTTCTGCATCGGTTTTTACAATATACCCTCGTAAATGAGGGGTATTACAATTTTTTAGACCACAAGATATTTTTTCATCAAGCTCATAGTAACCTATTATTTTCTCTAATGATTTTCCTTTTATGTCAAGTGCTTCAGTATAATGTTCTCTATTTTTTATAATGCTCCAGTCAGGTACTTGGACAATTTCATCGTCTATTTGTAGATATATTTTATTTGCCATTGTAATACCTTTATTTTTATACAGAGTAATTATTATACAATGAAATTTAGGTTAGTGATCCTTAACAGTTAATTGCACTTCAATATCTATTAAGTATTTATTTTTATAAACAATAAGTTGAGGAGATTTATAGCGCGCTAGTTCTTAACTTAATTGATAGTGGAAACTTAAGTGTATGGCGTGACCACTACGAGAGTGTGGTAAATACAACTTGCTGTTTTACCTGGTCAGAGTTACATGTGTAGTTATGCACAATAACTAACCAAGGATATAAAATATCATGTTAAAACAGTGTGATATAACAACACAGGCAAGTTGTGTACTTGAAACAATCTCAAAAAGTGATTGGCAAACAGTACAAGCAATTTCAAATCAAACTGGGCTAAACAATGAAAATTGCGAGTTCCTATTAACTCAGTTTGAAATAGCAGGGTTTGTCGCAAAGCAGGGAAATAGCTATATGCGCACAGCCTAAAAAATATAAAGAATTCATAAGCTGATGGCTTAATGGTCATCGGCTTTTTTATTGCGTAGAAAAGGACTTCTGATGCAACTATTTAACGATGATGCACTATCTGTATTAAAAACACTACCCGATAACAGCATTGATTTAATCGCGACGGATCCACCGTATTTCAGGGTGAAATCGTGTGCATGGGATAATCAGTGGGATAGTGTTGAGGCTTATTTATCGTGGCTTGATGGTGTTCTTGCTGAATTTTGGCGAGTATTAAAACCCAATGGCAGTTTGTATTTATTCTGTGGCTCTAAATTGGCATCAGACACTGAACTGCTTGTTCGTGGGCGGTTTAATGTATTAAGTCATATTATTTGGGCTAAACCATCAGGACCATGGAGACGACAAAATAAAGAGAGCCTACGCGCCTTTTTTCCTTCAACGGAACGAATACTTTTTGCTGAACATTATCAAAAGCCAGTCATAGCTAAAGGCTCTGAATTTTCTTTAAAATGCAAAGAGCTAAAGCAGAACGTATTTAAGCCTCTGATTGATTATTTTAGAAATGCTCGTTTAGCGCTACAGGTGAGTGCAAAAGAAATAGACAAGGCAACAGGTAAGCAAATGAGCAGTCATTGGTTCAGTAGTAGCCAGTGGCAATTACCTAGCGAAGAAGATTATAAAAAATTACAAGCACTGTTTACACACATTGCTGATAAACAAGAAAGGCTATCATCGTTATCTCGCCAGTTTAGCGAGTTAGAACGAGAGCAATTTACATTACAGAAAGGGTACCAAGAATTAATAAAAGAATATGGTTTATTAAGACGTCCATTCTTTGTAACTGCAGATGTTCCTTACACCGATGTGTGGGCTTATCCCCCTGTTCAATATTATCCCAGCAAGCATCCTTGTGAGAAACCATCAGACATGATGGAACATATTATTCGTTCTAGTAGTCGAGAGGGTGACTTAGTAGCCGATTTCTTTATGGGGTCAGGGGCAACACTGAAAGCAGCGCTAAAACTTAATCGAAAGGTTTTGGGTGTTGAATTGGAAACAGAGCGATTTCAGCAAACCATGAACGAAATCTATAAAGAATATTAATATAAATAGTAAGATATACTTTGCATTGTATTTTGTAAGGAGTCTATGTATGTCTAATGGTACTATTATTTGTCCTCACTGTGACCGGAAATTAAAATATGAAGAGTGGGGAATTGTTGGCCCTGGTGGAAAAGAAAAAGAGCCAGTTATTTGTCCATATGAAGATTGTGGAAAAATAGTTTTTGAAGAAATGATTAATGGGGTATTTAGCAGTAGCAAAGTAACTGATTGATGTAATCATTTAAAAAATATAAAAGGCTACGCACTGCGTGGCTTTTTGTATTTAGAGGCCGATATGACACTTAATAATTTAAAAGTAATCAATAATCGTCATATAGCCGAAGAGCGGAGAAAATCGGTTATTGAAAGAGCAGAAATAAAAGCAAATGTTTATGAATCAGCTAAAAGATTATTTCAGCTTGCAGAAGATAACGATTATGTAAAACATAGTGATGGTTATATTGATGTAATACTCACTGGTTGCAATATCAATATTTTTCTCGATTTAACTCGTAAGAATAATTTATTTAAACGTTGTGACGATAAAGTCTATCAACACAAGATATGCAATAAACTCTTTATGCATAAAAAACTAGATCACCTTGGTGGAGTTAATTTCGCCAGAATTATCCTTTCCTAATACGCAGACCACAGTATCAATAACACGTTTACCACTTCACACAAGAGCTGTGTGTCTGCATCCCTTTAACTAAACTCGGACACTCCGTAGGGGTGTATATGCGCATGGAAAAATTAACCAATGCTACCTACGGAACGGCTGGCTTAACTGCCTTTTTTGCAAGTCTCTCGCTTTACGAATGGGGATTTGTAATAGGGATGGGATTCAGCATGCTCCTTGGATTAGCAACTTATTTTATGACACAGCGAGAACAACGGAAACGAACAGAGTTATTTGCTGAATTAGTTCATCGAAATTGTTCTGGTGATCCGCAAGATATAGAAAAGATAGTTGGCGAGATGCTGACTAAAGCTAAAAAGGACATTTAATGAATCTAAAACAAAAGGTGGCTGCAGTTGCGAGTGCTGGTTCGGTCAGCATTGCACTAACAGTGATTGGTTATTTTGAAGGTGTGCGTTATGAGCCTTATCGTGATGTTGCTGGCGTTCTAACCGTTTGTTATGGACACACAGGGAAGGACATTATTCAAGGTAAGGCATATACACCGCAAGAGTGTGATGAATTATTGCAGAAAGATTTTATCAGAACGCAACAGCAAGTTAATGTCCTGGTTAAAGTACCACTGGATGATAAAACAAAAGCCTCTCTGTATTCCTTCGCTTTTAATGTGGGTACCACAGCATTTTCACGTTCTACATTACTCAAGAAATTAAACGCAGGTGATCAGCACGGTGCTTGCGAAGAAATGAAACGTTGGGTTTATGCTGGTGGAAAGGTTTGGCGAGGGCTAGTCAGTCGTAGAGATGCGGAGTCAGCACTATGTCATGGAAATCTTTAATCCTCATTCTAATAACCGTTGTTGCAATATTACTAATGGTTTCTTTTTGTGTGTATATCTCAATTGATAATTCATGTGTTAACGATAAGGCAAGTTTAGAAAAGCGCTGTCAGGTAGCTATATCACATCACAGGTACTAATTATGAAGCACTGGAAAATTTACATTGTCATTGTGATGGTGGGGATTGTTGCTGGTGGTTGTGCGTTGATTAATGCACAAGCGAAAAGAATTAACACACTGACAGAAAACAACAAAGAACTTACTGCCACACTCGAAGATCAGAAGGCTATCAATACTGATTATCAAGTACGTATAGAGCGACTAAATCACCTCGATATTAAATACACTCAGGAGTTAGCCAGTGCAAAGAATGAAATTGATAGGTTGCGTGTTAGTGCTGAGCGCAATCCTGAACGGGTGTACATCAAAGCCAACTGTCCAGAGAGCACCAGTAATCCCACCACCAGCATGGCTAATGCAACCACCGCCCGACCTACTGACACCGCTATCCGAAATTATTGGTTACTCAGAGAGCGAATTGCACAGTCAGAGCAAATAATTGAAGGGTTGCAGGATTACATTAGAGTGGAGTGTGTAAACAAAAAAAAGCCCAGCATGGGTGCATGGGCAAACTAACAATATATCAATTAAAGTATAGTGATATTTGCTTAGTATAGCTTAAGTAAGTATATATACCAGATTGATAATTCTGATTAACCCATCTCCTACCTAAATAAACAACGCAAGATAAAAATAACCCTGTGATTTTGGGCTTCCTCAGGGCTTTCACTGGTATGTGTGAAAACAATAGATTACCAATATCCACTAAGCCAATCTGTTAATAATCAACGTAAGTTTTTAGAAAACAATCGCCTCGCAATAGCGGGGCTTTTTAATGGAGAAATATCATGGCAGTAGAAGGTTCAGATAATCCAGTTAAATTCCGTGAAGAACTGGATAAAAGCATTCCGAAAGAATAAAAAAAGCCCAGCATGGGAGGCTGGGCAATACTAACAATATATTGTTTCATATGGGTATAGTTAGACTTATTATTATAACTAAAGTAAATATATATGCTAGTTTATTGTGTTTAATTATTTATTTTTATTTGATTAATAGACGTAAGATAAAAAATAACCCTATGATTTAATGTTCATAGGGCGGTTAAAATGAAGCAAAAAGTAAATATCAATCATTTCCAATTATATAATTATTATTTCTTTATGCAATAGAATATATTGTATTTCTGTTATATTAGTAGATTAAAAAATATATTTAATTGTAATATGTCATATAGTATCTATTTGATGTAAGTGCCTCTTTAGAGGTAGATAGTATTCCACTCTATCTGAACTCCCAATGGAATAAATAACGATGTGTAATCAAAAGTTAGTCGCACTTTTACTCGCTGATGGATCATGTAAACAAGTTGATATCACGGACATGTACTAATGACATGAGCATAAATACTCCAGATATCTATTTAGATAATAGTGACTGCTCGTCATTTGTACTGGGTTAGGGGGGCAGTAGATTTTGATGAAAAAAAACTGTAAGAGAGATTATAGGGCTGAAAAAACATAAATATATTTATATATCTTTTTGAAACAGAAAGCGCCGCATTGTCGCTGTTTCCTATGTTAGCCATGACCTGTTTTATTCTCGACAGATAGCGCATAGTGAGAGTCAAAAACAATGAATACCACCGCCTTAGCTATTTTCGGTCATTATCAGCAACGTCAGCTGTAGGTAGAAGAAAGGACGTGACGATGGAGAGACATCATCTACAAACGTCATTCATTGATTGGTGTATACAGATAGCCATCAGTTAACCGCTGGTGGCTTTTTTATTGCGGAAAATTTGTAATGGAATGAAAAAAATGAAAAAACGCAATGTCTATGGTGGTCGCTGGGCTAAAGTGCGATTAGCTTTTCTTAATGAGAACCCGCTCTGTGTTATGTGTCAAGAGCAAGGTCGTATTACTGCAGCAACTGTTGTTGACCATATTATTCCGCATCGACTTAGAGATGCAATCCAATCTGGTGATAAGGCGCTCATCACAAAAGCACAAGCCCTATTCTGGGATAAGAAGAACTTTCAGAGCTTATGTGACCTTCACCACAACTCAACAAAACAGCGAATGGAAAAGAGTGGAAAAGTTGTTGGTTGTAATGCTGACGGCATTCCCCTTGATCCTAACTCTCACTGGAATAAGTAAAGTAATATCAATTGTAATTATAACGGTGTGGGCGGGTAAAAAGTTCAAATCTTTTTGTTTGGATTACCTAGCCCCGTCATTTGTGTGCACAACCGCGAAATGAAAAGTTTTTTTCTGGGAGGTTCCGATGGCAGGACGACGCCCGAAACCGACCCACTTGAAGGTGGTCACCGGTAATCCGGGGAAAAGAAAACTTAACGATAAAGAACCCCAACCTAAACGTGAAATTCCAAGCCCACCTGAACATTTGACGGACTGGGGAAAAATGGCATGGGTAAAGTTAACGCTATTGTTGGATGGGATGGGCGTTCTGACTATTGCTGACGTATTTGCGTTAGAAAGGCTGTGTGATATTTATGCCGATATTCTTCAGTTGCGAGACACCATCGCCATTGAAGGTCGAACATATACAACAAAAACCCAATTAGGGGATTTTTTAATTAAAGCGAATCCCGCAGTGGCGATGCTGGCTGATGCGGATCGACGTTTCAAAAGTTATTTAGTCGAGTTTGGTTTAACGCCAGCATCTCGCTCAAAGGTGAAAGTAGATGGTGGAGAAGAAGAGGAAGACCCACTCAACCAATACTTCGGTTGATCCTGCAACTCAATATGCTCAAGACGTTAATAGTGGAAAGATACTGGCTGGCCCTGACATCAGAAATTCTTGCGCAAGGCATCTCAAAGATCTAAATGAAGCTAAAAAGCGTGGTTTAGTCTGGGATGTTGATGCTGTACAGCGCGCCATTGGATTCTTTGCAAAGGTGTTAAAGCTTAATGGTGGTGAGCATGAAGGGAAGCCATTTATCCTATTGCCTTGGCAATGTTTTGTCATCGGCTCCATCTTTGGGTGGAAAATGGAAGATGGTACACGTCGATTTCGCATGGCGTATGTTGAGTCAGGAAAAGGCTCAGGCAAGTCTCCATTGGCGGGTGGTGTTGGTCTTTATTGCTTAGTCGCTGATGGTGAGCCTCGTGCTGAAGTTTATGCAGCAGCAACAAAGAAAGACCAAGCCATGATCTTGTTTCGTGATGCAGTGGCAATGGTTGATCAGTCACCTGCGCTTAGTCAGCGTATCACTAAATCAGGCGGTGCAGGTAAAGAGTGGAATTTGGCTTTTTTAAAGACAGGCTCATTCTTTAGGCCAATTAGTTCTGATGATGGGCAATCAGGCCCCCGACCACACTGCGCCCTTATCGACGAAATTCATGAGCATCGAAATAACACTGCTGTTGAAATGATGCGTGCTGGTACAAAAGGTAGGCGACAGGCACTGATATTCATGATCACAAACAGTGGTCATGATAAAACAAGCGTATGTTATGACTACCATGAGTACGGACGAAAAGTTGCTGAAAGCACCATTGAAGATGACAGTTTCTTTTCTTATATCTGTTCTCTTGATGAAGGCGACGACCCGTTTAAAGATGAATCGTGTTGGGGAAAAGCAAATCCTTCTCTAGGTTATACCTTCACGGATCGCTATTTACGTGAGCAAGTCACACAAGCCCAAGGCATGCCAGCAAAAGAAAGCATTGTTCGTCGTCTTAACTTTTGCCAGTGGGTGGATGCTGATAATCCATGGATCAATGGTGACACATGGATGAATCGAGAGAAAATCTTTACCTTGGAAGATCTACAAGGTGAGGAATGTTACGGTGGATTAGACTTATCAGGAACACGAGATTTAACTGCGCTCGCGCTTTATTTTCCTCGCATAAAACACCTATATGTTGAATTTTGGACACCCAAAGACACTTTATTGGAAAGAGCTAAAACTGACCGGGTTCCTTATGATGCATGGGTTAGACAAAGCTTTGTTCATACAACACCGGGTAAAGCAGTTAAATATGAATTTGTTGCAGAGCGTCTCTCTGAAATAACTCACCACGTTAATTTGCTTGCAATTGGATTTGACCAATATCGTATTAAATATCTTGAGCCTGAGCTAGATGAAGCTTCAGTTACTGTGCCTCTTATTCCTCATGGGCAGGGATATTACAAAGCTAAGGACTCAGGATTATGGATGCCTCACTCAATAGAATTATTTGAAGAACTTATAGATGATGAAAAATTAGTTATTCATGCGAATCCTTGTTTGAGATGGAATGCAGCTTCTGCTGTTTTAGAAGCTGATCAAAAAGAAAATCGTATTTTTGCTAAAAAGAAAAGTACCGGACGAATTGATGGTGTTGTTGCATCAGCCATGGCAATTGGTACTGCTGAAGGTGAGGTTACTGATGATGGTAACCTTGATGATTTTTTCTCTAACCCTCTGAGTATGTGATGACAGATAAACAATATTCAATAGATTTGCGCACTAATCATGGTTGGTTTGCGCGTCTGGCTTCTTTCTTTGTTGGTGGAAGGCTCGTAACACCTGAACAAGGTTCACAATCAGGCGTTATTTCTGCACAAGGATCACTTGGTGATTCCTCTGTAAATGATGAGAGAATATTACAAATATCAACGGTTTGGCGTTGTGTTAGCTTGATTTCGACGTTAACTGCCTGCTTACCATTGGATGTTTTTGAAACGGATAAGCAAGGAAATAGAAGCAAAGTTGATTTAAGTAACCCATTGGCTCGATTACTACGATATTCACCCAATCAATATATGACTGCTCAGGAATTTCGAGAGGCAATGACCATGCAGCTTTGCTTTTATGGTAATGCTTACGCACTGATTGAGCGAAATAAATTTGGTGACGTGATCAGTTTGCTTCCTTTGTTGTCTGCCAATATGGATGTCCGCATGGAGGGGAAAAGTGTTATTTATAAATATCAGCGAGATCATGAATTTGCGAAATTTAAACAACACGAAATTTTTCACTTAAAAGGGTTTGGTTTTAATGGGTTGGTAGGGTTGTCACCCATTGCGTATGCGTGTAAGACAGCAAGTACGGCAGTTGCGATGGAAGATCAACAGCGTGAATTTTATGCCAATGGAGCGAAGTCCCCTAAAATCCTGACAACGGGTGATAAGGTATTAAATAAAGAGCAACGTGGCCAACTTGAAGAGAATTTCAAAGAAATCGCAGGTGGTCCCGTTAAAAAACGATTGTGGATATTGGAGGGAGGGCTTAAAGCCGAAGATATTGGTGTTAGCCCTCAAGATGCAGAAACAATGGCATCGCGTAAGTTTCAAGTCAGTGAGTTAGCTCGTTTCTTTGGTGTTCCCCCTCATTTAGTCGGTGATGTTGAAAAGTCAACGAGTTGGGGAACTGGCATTGAACAGCAAAACTTAGGGTTTCTTCAATATACCTTACAACCCTATATCTCTCGATGGGAAAATTGTGTTTCAAGATGGCTTTTAAAACCGAGTGATATTGGTAAATACCATGCAGAGCACAATCTTGATGGGCTATTGAGAGGGGATTCTGCTTCTCGCGCGACCTTCATGAAAGCGATGGGAGAATCAGGTCTAAGAACTATTAATGAAATGAGACGGCTCGATAACTACCCGCCACTTGAAGGAGGGGATGTTGCATACCGACAAGCGCAATATTTACCAATAAATCAACTTAGCAAAGAGCCTCACGAAAGTGGGGCTTAATTATTTATGGGGGCAAAATGTCCGACATTAGAAAAACACTCGCCTTTGATGATGCAGAGATTAAATTCACCGGTGATGGAACCCAAGGCATTTTTGAAGGGTATGCATCTGTATTCAGTAATACCGATTCAGATGGAGACATTATTTTGCCCGGTGCTTTTAAGGGGGTTTTAGCAAATCAGAAACGCAAAGTAGCTATGTTCTATAACCATCGAGCATGGGAGTTACCAGTAGGTAAATGGGAACACATGGAAGAGGACTCAAAAGGATTGCTTGTTCGAGGGCAACTCACGCCTGGTCATAGTGGCGCTCAAGATTTAAAAGCAGCAATGAAACACGGTACCGTGGAAGGTATGTCAGTTGGTTTTGGTTGCGTTCGTGAGGATTTTGATGTGACTTCCTCTGGACGTATTTTTAAAAATATTTCTATGCTACGGGAAATCAGTATTTGTACTTTCCCTGCAAATGAACAGGCTCAAGTTTCGTCACTAAAAAGTGTCGATGGCCTATCCACTATTCGTGATATTGAAGATTGGCTGAGAGAGTCAGTAGGTCTGTCAAAATCAGAAGCGATTGGCTTCATCTCCCGCTTCAAATCAGCTATTCGGAGTGAGTCCGATGGCACTCAAAAATCTCAAGTAGATTCCATTATTAACCAAATTAATTCATTTAATCTGAAAGGATAAATTATGTCTGATTTAACCCAAATTCAAAAAGCCATCGAAGACTCACAAACTAAAGTTAAAGAGTTATTTGATGAGCAGAAAAAGCAAATTGAAGAAACGGGAACCATTTCAAAGCAATTACAGACTGATTTAACAACCGTGCAAGAAGAACTAAAAAAAGCGGGTGAACGCCTGTTTGATTTAGAGCAAAAAGGTGCGACAAGTGCTGATGACCCAAATGCTAAAAAGGATTTCTCAGAACGAGCATCAGAAGAGCTTATTAAGTCGTGGAATGGTAGTGCAGGGTCTTATGAAGTGAAAACATTCAATAAGTCACTGGGTAGTGATGCAGGTTCAGCGGGGCCGTTAATCCAACCGATGCAAGTGCCTGGTATTGTCATGCCAGGTATGCGTCGTCTCGTTGTTCGTGATTTATTAGCGCAAGGTCGTATTTCTAGTAATTCACTAGAATATGTTCGCGAAAAACTATTTACCAATAACGCTGCTCCTGTGAAAGAAAAGGCTCAAAAGCCTGAATCTGACCTGACTTTTGAAAAGCAAACCACTAACGTGATCACTATCGCGCACTGGATCCAAGCGTCACGCCAAGTTATGGACGATGCGGCACAACTGCAGTCTTACCTGAACACTCGTTTATTATACGGTTTAGCATTAGTTGAAGAAAATCAACTGCTTAATGGTGACGGTTCAGCTGATAACCTGACAGGTGTTAACCAAGTCGCAACTGCGTACGACATCACGCTAAATGCCACTGGGGACACGCAAGCTGACTTAATCGCCCACGCTATTTATCAGGTAACAGAATCTGAGTTTAGTGCATCAGGAATTATTTTAAACCCTCGTGACTGGCATACCATTGCACTAATGAAAGATAAAGAAGGGCGTTATATTTTTGGTGGTCCTCAAGCATTTACTTCAAATGTCATGTGGGGATTACCAGTTGTACCAACAAAAGCACAAACACAAGGTGAATTTACTGTCGGTGCATTCGATTTAGCTTCTCAAGTTTGGGATCGTATGGATGCAACCATTGAAGTGAGTCGTGAAGATCGCGACAACTTTGTGAAAAATATGCTGACTATTTTATGTGAAGAACGTCTAGCGTTAGCACACTATCGCCCACAAGCACTTATCAAAGGCTCTTTTGCAACAGCGGAAGGTAAGTCAACAAAATAAATAACAGGCAGGGGGAGGCAACTCTCCCTAATATTGCTTATGGATATCTTAGATGTAGTCTCACTTCCATTGTTAAAACAACATATTGAGTATGACGATAATGATCGCGATGAACAAATTACATTCTATGCTCAAAGTGCTTTCGATTATTGTTTGAGATGGTGTGATGAGCCAGCATGGAAATTACCTGAAGATATTCCTCATCCAGTTAAGTCGGCCATGCTCTTAGTGCTCGGAGATATGTTTGAACATAGAACTAGTCAAAGTGAAATTCAATTATATGAAAATAAAGCGGTAGAACGGTTGTTATTTCAATATCGGAATTGGCGAGGTGCTGAATGAATCCTGGTCGATTACGTCATAATATAAAAATACAAAAACCAACATTAGCACCCGATGCAATTAGCGGTAATGAAGTAATTTGGGAGGATTTCTTGCCTAAGGTACGCGCCTCTATTGCACCTTATCAGGGGCGTGAATACTTTCAGGCACAGCAAGTTCAAAGTGAAGCCAGCACACGTATTCTTATTCGTTATGTGTCAGGAATAAACACGTCAATGCGTGTCGTTTATGGTGAAAGGGTATTCGATATCATCTCAATTATTGATCCGAAAGAACAACATCGAGAACTACAACTGATGTGCAAGGAAGGAGTTAATGATGGGTGAGATTAAAATCAGTGGATTGCCTGAAATACAACGAAAAATGCAAGAAGTTGCGCGCAAAGTTAGAAACCGTAGCGCCCGCAAAGCAATGAATGCAGGGGCATCGACATTAAAAAAGGAAATTAAGAGCCGTGTCCCTATTTTAAAAGAAGAGGTTCCACATCGACGCAAGGGGACAATTAAACGTAACGTTCGCTCTAAAACAAAGGTACAGCGTAACGGGCAAACAAAAACACGTATCTGGGTAAAGTCTTTACCGGGTAAAAAAATCACTGCATTCAAACAAGCGACAGGAAAAAGTGCAGCATTGAACCCGAATGATCCCTTTTATTGGTGGTTTGTTGAGTTTGGTACTTCAAAGATGCCGGCTCAGCCTTTTATGAGACCGGGTTTTGAAGCTAAAAAAGAAGCCACCGCAAAAGTGATTGTTCAAACGTTAAAAGAGGAAATTGAGAAAACAAGGTAATAATATGATTTATCAATTAAAGGAAGCCCTTTCACCGCTAGTCGATGGAAGGGTTTTTTTTCAGGTATTACCTGAAGGTAAATTGGCTTATCCAGCAATAGTAATCCAATTTCCCAGTATCACACCGAATAACGCGCTTGTGGAGATGGATCTCGATGACTATCGCATCCAACTCGATATGTACGACCCTAACCCAAAAAACTTAATAACAATGCGTAAGAAAATAAACTCAATCATGGTTGAAAGTATTCCTTTTTCTCAACGCATTAATACCTTTTTCGGATATGAACCCGATGTCAAATTACATCGGCTCATTCTGGAATTTATTATCTCATCAGATAAATAGGATATTGATATGGCAAAGCAAAAAAATCATAAAGCAACCCCATTTCTTGGTACGAAGCTGTTTGTTCAAACAGGATTAGGTGAGGAGGTAAGCATTACTGCTGCGACACTCTCTCCTGCAACACTCACCATTGAAGGAAGTAAATTAAAAGCTGACGACATGATTATGTTATCAGGTTTAGGCGAACTCGATGGGCGTTTCCCTGTCGCCAGTGTCGAAGGCGATAAAGTGACATTGTGTGATGAAGTGAATTGGAGCGAAAAAACATTACCCACCGATTTCACAGAAGCAAAAGCGCAACGAATTCAATGGTCAAATAATTTCTGTGCCGTAAAAAGCTTCAGTAAAGATGGCTCAACAACTGAACAAATTGATGTGACAACAATTTGTAGTGACGGAAAAGAATATGAGTCGGGTGACACTGAGTACGGCTCAATTAAATTGACGTTCTTCTTGCAGTATAGCTCTAGCGCTGTTCAGCGATTATTACGTAAGTATGAAAATAGCAAAGAAAAATTTGCTGTAAAAATGGTGCTCACTCGCGATGAAGGCGCCATGTTCTACTTTGGTTCGATAGAAACAGGGATGAACATTGAGGGGAGCGTTGGACAGATGATGGACTCAGGTGTGTCGATTAAATTGTCTGGTCGTGACTATTTAAATGTTCCTTTAGCTTCTGTACAAAAAACTAATCTTAGCAAAACGAAATAAGGGTCACTATGTCAAGCGCATTATTACGTGAGTTGGTGTTAAATCAAGCACTTAAAATTACTCCTTTCACTTATCTAGATAATACCTTTTATGTTAAAGAACTGGATGTTGGCACCATGAATTACATTCAGCGAAAATTACGTCAAATAAAAATGAAGCTTGCAGAAGAGCAAGATATTTATTTAGACGAAGAGGATGCGGATCAATTCAATGAAGCAATGAACCGTGTTTATGACGAGTTTGATGTGGCACGTATGCTGGCCCTTAAACTTTGTGATGAAAAAGGAGAACTCCTTTTTGATGCTGAAAATGAAGGGGACCTAAAAGGTCTAAATCGTTTAGGGCAAGGGTTCTCTAATGCTGTTTTTAATGCGGAGGGAGGTAACGAAAAAAACTCACAGACCGACGACAATTCCAAATAATATTGTCGTTGGCATTAGGTAAAACCCTCTCAGAAATAGAACAAATGCCAGAAAGCCATTTGTGTGAATATGAAGCCTTTTATCGCAAACAGCCCTTTGGTTTATGGCGAGAGGATTACCGAATGGCGCAAGTGGCTCATCTTTTAGCAATGACAAATTGCGATCCGAAATCTACCCCACCCCAATTAACTGACTTTATGCCAATGTGGCAGAAAAAGCCCACAGAAGCTGAAGAATGGGATAGTGTTACTCAGAATGTTTTAGCTCATCGTTAGCCCCTTGTTGGGGCTCTTATTTTATTGTTTTAAGGAGTTTCTATGGCTGGCGCATTGGGAACATTAAATATCGATTTAACGCTGAACACGGCTAGTTTCACCAATGCGATCAACCGTAGTCAGCATCAAACTGAACGGTTCAATCAAAGTGTTCGTGTGAGTTTGCAGTCTATTACTGTTCAACAAGAACGCATGGCATCACAAACAGCTAAATCAGCCTCGTCATTTGCTAGTTTTGCTAAAGCGGTGACAGGCGCACTTTCTGTTCATCAGGTGATCAGTTATGCCGATGGTTGGACGGATTTACAAAACAGATTGAAGTTAGTTACAAAGAGCACTCAAGAATTAAATAAAGCGACCAATGATGTCTATACCATCGCCCAAAAAACTTACCAATCACTTGATGCAACCGCACAGGTTTATCAGCGTTTTTCTGATAATGCAGAACGATTAGGTATTAACCAGCAAAAAGTAGCCGAACTGACTGAAACGGTATCTAAAGCCGTCTCTCTTTCAGGAACCAGTGCAGCAGCTGCAGCAACGGGTTTAACACAATTTGGTCAGGCGTTAGCGGCAGGCCAGTTACGTGGACAAGATTTAAACTCTGTTATTGAGCAAATCCCCGGTTTAGCACAAGCCATTGCTGAGGGAATGGGGATCAGCATGGGGGAATTAAAACAAAGAGCCCAAGACGGTGAAACCTCGATAGATAAAATTATTGAATCATTAGAACGAGTGAAAGCCTCTGTTGATCAAAAGTTTGCTACTAGCGTCACTACTGTTAGCCAATCATTTACTAATTTACAGTCTGCAATGACGAAGTTTGTTGGTGAAGCAAACCAAAGCACAGGTGCAACTCAACTATTAAATACCGGCTTAGCTGGGCTCTCTAACAATTTATCAAGTGTTGCCAAAATAGTAGAAGCTATTGCTGTAACAGCGCTTGTTGCCAAACTCTCTCAATGGACAAAAGCAACATATCTTAAAAATCAAGCTTCTGCTAATGAGGCAAAAGCCGCATTGCGAAGTGCAGAGGCAAATAGTTTTGCTGCGACAAGTGTTGTTAGGAAATCGCTGGCAGATAAAGAGGCTGCAATATCTGCATTGAATCTAGCTAAAGTAGAGTATCAAGTTGCCAGAGGATCAAGTGCCGAAAAAATAGCTCTTGATAATCTTATTGCTAGTAAATCAATAGCTACAGCTAGTTCATTAAGATACAAGCAAGCTCTAATGGCAGAGGTTATTACCCAGCGCACGTTAACTGCAACAAGGCGTCAAGCAACAACTGCAGGTAGGGCATTAAGTGGAGCGCTTGCTTTTACGGGTGGTCCGGTTGGCTTAGCGTTAACTGCTATAGCTGCGATTGGGATTGGTGTGTATGAATATAGTGAAAACGTTAAGCAAGCAAAAATAGAATCTATTGAGTTTGCCAATGCACTTAATACTTCCACTGATGCATTGAAAGCGATGGACAATGCAACATTGTTGTCTAACTTAAGTAAGATGTCATCGGGTATTAATGCTCAGATGGAAAAGATAGATGAGTTTAAGCAAAAAATCACATCCTTGCAAAATTTGTCTAAATACAATGTTGAAAGTGAACGAGTGTTTTCTGAACAAGGGGTGGGGGATTTATATCTTAAGAGAGTATCGGAAGCACAAAAGCAACTTGATGTTCTTATGGGGGATTTTTCTACACAAGCTAATGCATTAGAGCAACAAAAAGCAAATATGAGGAAAATGCTTGCCTTGGTTGAAGAAAAATATGGTAAGCAGAGTTCAGAATACAAACGCTATGCGCTAGAAATAGAAAATGCAGACATTGTAACAAATAAGTTTAGGGTAACATTAAAAAATCTAGGAATTGATTATGACGCATTAATCAACACAACTAATCAAGTCACGAGCAGTCAAGCTAATGTTACAGCTACTATAGCTAAACAAATAGAAGAGTCTATTGAAAAATCAAATAGATCTCTTGCAAAGGCGCAAGCTACAGGTGACGCATTGGCTAAGCTTAATGCAGAGGATGTCCTATCTAGCAGAAAAGTAACGCCTGATATGCAAGGCTATGATAAAGCGTTACAGGCTGAAATTGACGCACAACTTGCCTCACAATCTAAAAAAATCAAACCACCCAAAACGGCCAAATCAAGCATTGATTATGCCAAACAGTACACAAAGCTTCTTTCTGATTTACAAGAAAAACAAGCTTCATTAATTGCTGATGGACAAAGTATTCAGCTATACGGTACCACTTCATCATTTAATGAATATAATTCAGCACTTGCTGATATCAAAAAGAATAAAGAAAAATTCGACGAAATATTAAAGATTGATCCAAAGGCAATCGAAACTATCAAAGAGAAAGCTAAAGCCATTGATGATATGGCTCGTGCTAATTCTGTCGCGCAATTTGCTTATGATCGCGGTAAAGAAGTTGAGCAAATGCAGTTTGAAACATCCCTGATTGGCAAAACACGAGTAGAACAAGAAAGGCTAAATGAACTTAGACAGATTGATTTGCTTTACCAACAAGCCAAAGTGGATTTAGGAGGTAAGGAACTCGCAAACTTACAGCGCAATGTCGAGCTTACAAAGGAAAAAATTGATGCCGAATTACAAAAACGGGAGTTAATGAAATTAGATCCAGTCGAAGGACTAAATCAGGGACTTTCAGATTTTAGTGATTCTGCTACCAATGTGATGGAAAACGTTAAAAACGTAACTGCTAATGCTCTGAATAATATGTCTGATTCTTTAGCTGATTTTGTTTTAACAGGTAAAGGTAGTTTTAAAGACTTTGCGAATGCTGTGATATCTGACATTACTCGGATGGTGATGAAGATGCTGGTTTTTAAAGCGATTGAAGCAGGAACCAGCTTTTTTATGGGCGGAGCTTCTAGTGGTGGTGATGCTGGTGGAGGACCAGGAGGGCTTTTCGCGTATGGTGGATATACAGGACATGGTGGAAAGTTTGAGCCAAAAGGGGTTGTTCATGGTGGTGAGTTTGTCTTCACAAAAGAAGCGACAGCAAAATTAGGGATCGGCAATCTTTATCGCTTGATGAATTCGACACAAGGTTATGCTTCTGGTGGTTTTGTTGGCTCATTGGCTGGGAAGGTGCCGTCAACACCAGTCACAACATCATCTTCATCAGGAGTTAATATCACAGTGGTAAATCAAATTACAGTGACAGGTAATGGTGATGCTGTTCTTGCTCAAGCAATGAAAGAAGCGGCAGAGCAAGGCACCGAAGCTGGTGCACAAAAAGCAAGAGCGATTATATTGCAAGATTTTCAGAGTAATGGAACTGCACGTAGAACGTTAGGAGTGTAGATGAATATTTTAGCATGGCCAGAAGATGTATGTCCTATTAATGAAGATTGGCAATTACTCAGTAATAGTAAAACATTTACCTCTCCGTTTAATGGCAGTAGTCAAACAGTTCGTTTTCCGGGGAGCCGTTGGCGCTGTGAGTTAACGTTTAGTAATTTAAGCGAAGAAAAATCACGTAAACTTGAGGCTCTTGTTGCGGCACTTGATGGTATGTCAGGAAGAGTGAGAATATCGAGCTGGATCAGAAAAGGGAAAGAAGGGTACGGAACTCCTAAAGTTTCTTTAGCCGGTCAGTCTGGTGTCTCTTTACAAACATCAGGCTGGAAGCGAAATATGCGCGTTTTACAGCAAGGTGACCGCCTCACGATTGGGAATGAGTTGAAAATGGTAGTATCCGATGTTGTTAGCGATAATGAAGGGCGAGCAGTCATTTCAATTTCTCCCATGCTCAGAACTTCACCCGCATTGAACGAAGAGCTGATCATCAAAGCCCCTTTTGGAGTTTTTCGATTATCAGACAACGATCAGGGAAAGTTTCAACATCGCCGGTTGGGATACTCTAATGTTACTCTTTCATTTGAGGAGGTGCTGTATTAATGCAATATCATCCATTTTCTGACGGTATGGTAAACGCAATCAATGAAGGTGCTTATATCGTACTTGCAGCTCGACTAAACCTAAAATCAGGAGTTACCTGTGCGCATACTGGCGTTGGTCAGCTTGTGATTGCAGGAGAGACTTATTTAGGTGTTGGAAGTCTTGGTGAAATCAGCCAACTTAATGAAAACAAGACAACAAGCCCCCCTCAATTACAGCTTAAACTAGCTGGTTTTGACAAATCCCTTGTCGGTATGGTGATGAATGAACAAAGCCGAGGGAGAGAAGTGCGATTAATGATGGTGGCGATTGGGGAAGATGGTAAGTCGCTGTTAGCGGAAATATTGTTTGTCGGGCAGATCTCATCAATTAGTGTCGTTTCTGGTGAAGAGAATGCTGTTTGTGTTAATGTTTCTAATCGATTCGAACGATGGTCAATCGGTTTGCCGGACAGGTTCACCGATGAATCATGGTCATCTCGAAGGAAGGGTGATCGTATCTTTCGCTATGTGGCTCAAATGGCTGAACGCGCTATTTATTGGGGAAGTAAGAAAGACGCGCCTGCATTCATTTATAAGTAATATTTTATTAACTAGGACAAGACATGGATCCATTTTTTATTGTGTATATCATTCTTTTAATAATCTCCATTGTATTTTGGTTTTTCTTAAATAGAGCTAGTGTTAGAGCCGATAGAGTTGTGGAATTATTAGAAGCAATTGATAAAAAGAACCGCAGGCAAGTCGAATTACTAACATCATTATTAGATTCATCTTCTATTACACTTAATAATGAAGAAAAAGAAAAGCTGGTCATTGATTACTTTCGTGAAGCACAAGTTATCGGAGATAATATTCTTTCAAGTGATGGTAAGTTAAATGAATCAATGATTATTAAATTTGCTAAATTTGGTAATAAGTACATTGAAAGAAAAAAATCACAAGGTGATGAAATTAGTGAGGCCATTGATTTATTTACCATATTGAAAAAAGAAAAGTTTTCATTATTACCACCTAAAAACAAGAAGATAGCTAACGAATTATTTAAGCAAAATATAAATTTTTAATAACATTTTATTTTTCTTATAAACCCACTTAGGTGGGTTTTTTGTTTTCTAAGAGGTTTTAATGAAGCACCAAAACTGGACACTCCAGTTACCTGAAACCATAAGGGCAGCCATGAGACGCCCTTTTTCATGGGGTGAATTTGATTGTTGTATTTTTGCCTCTGAATGTATTAATGCCCAATGTGGGTTCTCTCCAATAAAGCCCTTTCTTGGGAAATATAAAACCAAAGCAGAAGCATTCAACATTATCAAATCTAAATTTGGCTCGCTGGATAAGGCAATTTCCCATTACTTTAAATCTATTTCTGTCGATTCTGTGCTGCGTGGGGATCTTGTGATGTTTGAAGGTAAAGACGGAGACAGCATGGCAGTAGTGTGGGCTGGTAATTATTGGGGAGTTACTTCTATTGGAGTTAGACCAGTGAAAATTAACCCCATCAAGGCGTGGAGAGTAGAATAATGGGTGGTAATGGTGGATTAATTACAAAAGTGGTTGGCGCAGGGTTGATGATCGCAGGGTTATTCAATGGGGGGATCACTGCACCACTAGGCATTGCGTTAATGTCGGCAGGTATTGCAGTTCAAGTTGCTGGCTCTTTAATATTCAAACCGAAAATTCCCTCAATGGATTATCGTGACACTAGCGAACGCAAGCAAATGTTACGCTCTCCTTCTGCGTCAGAAACCGTCATTGTTGGGAAAACAGTTGCTTCTGGATTGCTTTTTTTTGCTGAAGAAGAACCAGGAGAACAAGAGGAAAATGAAAAAATCACACTAGCGCTTGCTTTGGCTGGGCATCCTATCGATAGGGTGGGGAAAATTTGGCTTGGTGATGATCTCATTGAGACTTTTGGTGATAAGGCTTCATGGGAATTACATAACGATAGGAAAGATGCCGATCCCTTTATGCTAAAAAGCTGCCCATCATGGAAAGAGGATATGATTGGGCGTGGTATGGCTTGGTTACGTGTAACACTCACATTTGACCAAGAAAAATTCCCTTATGGTTTACCCAATGTGAAATGTGAAATTTGGGGTAAAAAACTCTTTGATCCGCGTACAGGGAAAACAGAATGGTCGAATAATGGTGCGTTAGTTATTCTTGATTATTATAGAGATTATTTAAAGGTTCCTGATAGCGATATTGATTTTGACAGTTTTAAACAATCTGCGGATTTATGCGATGAAAATGTAAGTAATGCTGAAAATAGCTCAGAGCATCGATACACATTAAATGGTGCTTATGATCTAAATGAAAGCCCATCCAGTGTATTGGAAGCAATGCATAAATGTATTAATGCTGAGCCTACATTTACAGCAGGGAAACACGGCATTCAAGTCGGTGCATATTACGGTCCAGCACTGAAAACTATTACAGAATCACAACTCATTGATACCGTAACTTGCACCCCTGAAACGGGGCTAAAAGATGCTACTAATGCGCTGTATGGTACTTTTATTGACGCTGAGCAACTCTATACCAAGACAGATTTTACGCCTGTTATTGTCAATGAATGGATAGAAGAAGATGGTTTAGAAATCAGGGAAAATGTTGATTACCGCTTTGTTACCAGCCCTTATCAAGCCCAGCGATTAGCTCGACAATACTTGCGCAAAAAGAAAGCCGGTAGACGTGTTCAACTGACAATGAATTTAGATGGTTATGCGTATCGCCCTGGTGAGGTTGTTTTATTAGATTTACCTTCTTTAAATATTAGTGGTCTTGAGTTTCGTATTGCTGAATGGACCTTCCATGCTTTAGAAGGTGTCTCTCTGACATTAGAAGAAGATGGTGCCTATTTATATGAGGATGTGATTGGTAAACCCTTTATTAGACCTCCATTCACTAAATTACCCACAAGCGGTGTAGCAGCGCCCATCAATCTGACCTTTATTCCTCTCTCTGTTACAGACATCGTTCAAGGATATATATCGTGGCAGAACGTGGCATCCGATATTCGCTATAACACGGTTAATATTCTCCAAAACGGTAAAGTTATTCAGTCTATTCAGGTACCGGGTGAACGGGTCGAGATTAATGGTTTAACGAGAGGCACTTATCGTGTTGAGGTGAGAGCAATTAATGTCGCTGGTGCTATGTCTGCACCTGCTATTAGTGATTTTGCTATTCAAGCACCACCTGCGCCGATTGGTGTCGAAATAACACCCGGTATGTTCAGTTTAACAGCATCACCTAAACAGGGCGATAGTGCTGTCTTTGGCTACACATTTGAGTTTTGGTTCAGTGAGAAAAAACTCGCTAATCTCTCTGAAAATGAAGTGATCACCAAAACAAACAAAGTTGGTCAAGGTAACTTCTGGACGCAAGAGAATTTAAAAGCTGGTCACGCTTACTATTTCTATATCAGAACTATCAATAGTTATGGTAAATCTGCATTTATAGAATCTTCCGGTATTCCAGTCTCATTACCCTCAGATATTTTTGATGATTTAGATAACACGGTTAGAGAAACGGATGCGTTTAAAGAGCTGGATAAAAAGCTTGATTGGAGCGCAGAAACCGCGATTATTCTTAGTAACGCGGACTCTCAACTATCACGTAGTTTGTTAGTGAAACATGGTCAATCTCAAGCTGGCATCAAAGAGCTATGGCAGGTTCGCGCAACGGATAGCGAAGCGTGGGCGCAAGAAATTAAGGAAATTTACTCTTCAATCGATGACACAAACAAAACAGTCAGTTCAGAGATTAAAGAAGTTAAAACTTCAATTTCAAAACTAGATGAGGCGTTCGGACAATCAACTACGGAGATTCGTACTGAGTTAAAAAAAACTAACGAGGCAACAAATAAACGCATTGATGATACTAATAAAAATCTAGGCAATACAAATAAAGAGGTTGGACGCATTGCTGCAGACGTTATAACAAATAAAGAAGCAATTTCAACTACTAATAAAGCAATGGCTAAATCCGAGGAGCAGGTGCAGGCGCAATTCGGCAAACAGCAGGGCATGATTAATCAGAAGATGCAGGCTGAGTTTAGTCAATCAGGTGACGGTGTTGTTACGCACTCAATCAATATCACGATTGTTCATAACGGCACTAAATACAATGCAGCAGGGCAAGTCATTAGCGCTCAAGTTAAAAATGGAAAACTAGAATCCTATATCGGATATAACGCGAATAACTTTGCATGGTATAACCCTGCAAATGGAAAAATGGAATTATTCATGGCTGCAAAAAATGGGCAATTCTTTATTAACGATGCGTTCATTGAGAAGGCTTATATTCAAGAGGTTATTGTTGGTACAGACATGCGCTCTAAAAACTATTCTCATGCTAAATCAGGCGTTAGACTAGATATGATTGATGGCACATTTGAAATGAATTCAAATAATTCAGGGAGCAGAATGAATTTAGATGGTTCTGGTTTGCGACTATATGATGAAAAGGGGCAGATTCGCATTGAAATTGCTCTTGTGTAATTAATGGGGGAGTGATGAGAAAACCTGTTTTCAATGTTTATCATGAGTCCGGCGTTGTTGATAACATCATTGATTCGTTCTGTTATGTTATTCACTCACAACGGGTTGATTTTAAAAATAATAGTTTCACGTTTGATAAAAAATACTTAGTTGGTGGTGAGAGAATCATCGCAATAGTTAGCACAACCCCGCGGGGTATGGGACCTATAACATATAGTAGTGTGACTAATGTTCTAGTATCTGACAACACTGTTTCATGGACATACGTTTCAGGGCATGGTGCTGGTAGTTCAACCATTCCAATAGTCACTGTATTTAAACTTGTTGGTGGAAAATGAAACCAATCATTGCAATTAATGGGGCTGAGTTAGGACTTCTTTCTTCAAATACGTACATATTGGAAAAAATCATAAATATGCTGGAGGATGGGACGGTAGAAGACCCGCGATATCCTACATTGCGTTATTACGCATACAATGTGCTATATCCTGATATATGGGATAAATATATTTTCTTCCATAGGAGCGTAAGATACAAATGGGGTGGAGAGGGGGAAGGTGGTGGGGCAACTGCATTTCCTATCCCTGATGGAAAATCACAGTTTGGTATTATGTGCGCTGATTACAATAATATATATGTATATAGACCGATATTAGATGTAGATCGCGACTTAAAAACAAAGGTGAATATATTCAATGACGATGGGAAGCTATTTTATTCTGCATCTAAGTTGCCACTGCGGATAAAAGACGTTATTACAAATCTATCTTATGATGGCATTATAAATAATAAACCACTCCCTCACATATCAGGGCATGATGGATGTATGGTTATGTCACAGGTAACTGATGTGATCGAGTTAAGTTTTTTCAGCATGGGTCTTGGGTATGCAATTTCTAATGATGGAATCATAACAAGATCCACTTTCCCATCACAATTCGGGGGTGGGGATTCATACTCAAATGATCAGGGATGTATTGTTGCATATGCCCCTGATGCATTACCTCGCTGGAAATAAAATATAACAAATCTATGGAGTTAATATGATATACACAACAGGTACTGTTAATACAGTGTCAGCATCTGCTATTGTCCGCGGAACTGGCACTAAATTTAAAAATAATAATCCAGCTATTAATATTGGAATGACTATTTTAATTAAATCGGGAAATACTAATATTCCGTATATGATTAAATCTGTTAATTCCGATACCGAATTAGTATTAGCACAAGCTGCATTAGCAACAACAACTAACACCACATTCTCAATTAATATCACTGAGCCGGATAATAATAGCGACGCAGCTAGAACCATGGTCACAATAAATGCGTATACGCAATATTTTCTCGATGCGATGAGCACGTGGATGAGCGAAACAGGGCAGACAAAAATTGAAATGCCAAATGGTGAAATTGTTACGCTCGATAGCATTAAAAAGATGCAAAATGATATTAGTAGTAAAGCGGATGATAATAAAACGGTACATATTGGTGACTACGGGGTAGGCTCTAGTGCATTAAATTCAGATAAAGTTAACTCGCCTACAAGTAAAGACGCTAACAATATAAATAGAAGTGGTTTTTATGCTGGTGATGGTGGTGGTTCTAATAATTTCTTAGATGCGTACATGCCAATTATTAGCGCATCAAGGAATGGTGGAAATGATGGTACTGGTAGTATTTTGCAAATTCAAGCAACTACGGATTTTAATAATGGGGATTTTGGATTTAGACGTCGTAGTAATAATATTTGGAACGAATGGCAACTATTAGCAAATAGAACGACAAATAATGCTCAGCGATTTAATGGTCAGTTAATGTCTTACCAAGGGCTTTATAGTTCAGATAAATCTAATCCAACAAATTATTTTGGGTTATTGAAAGCTGAAAAGGGTATTCCTTACGGATTTTACCTTTCCTATGATGGTTCTGGTAATAGTATTAGATTTCCAGAGAGGAGAGGTGGCACCCTTATGCTTGTTGAAAGCTTTGGAACAAAATCAAATAAAGATGATTTTGAAAGTAATGGATTTTACACAGCAACAAACATAAATAGCAGTAGCCCAGGTTCTGTCTTTACAGGGTTTATATCAGCTCACGCAAATGAACCTAATGGTTACCAAACAGGTATTTTTGGGAGAAATGGGAATCTTTTTTATACGTATAAGGAGCGAGGGCAGTGGATTGCAACGTATGAAATATTACATTTAGGCAATGCTAAACCAGACTCTAATGGGTTCTACAAAAAAGCCTCTCCTATTATAGACATCAAAGCAGATGGAACATTCACCACTAACGACGAATCAGAAGGCGCTACGGTTACTCGAGTATCTCAGGGCGAATATCTTATCGAGGGTGTGCTGGGTTTTAATTCCGATGCAGGATGGGGTGGTGTCGATGGCGGTATTGAAATTCCACTCGATGTCAATAAACAGCCGTTGATTTGGGTTAACTCTAAAGTTAACAAAGACGGTTCTATTCTCGTTAAAACGTATCACCGTACTCACCCTGACGCGCCTAAGTTTGCTCGTAATGATATTGACGGTTTCAACGATGGTGACCCGATTGATATCCCAACTAGTCGCTTTATCTCTGTTCGTGTACAGATGCCAGAGCTATCAATCTATAACGTGAGAATGCGTGAGATGGAAGAAGCGCAGAAGGCGGAAGAGGAACGTAGGCAAAAAGAAGAGGAGATGAAAAAGCAATTTGGTTTGGGGGAGAATGACGTATTACTTTAATAATCAGGACACCAATAAGACACCAGAAATTGATAACTGATTGATTATATTGGTCAGGCGATCCCATCCAACATCGGCACTACTCTGTTTTTAAATACCGTACCGATTTACTGTCAGGCAACTCCTTATTTCTATCCCGATAAAACGCCAATCGCTCATTAAAATACTCGCGCAGATATGCTGGTTGTTGTCGTTCTATTTCTGATGCAACAACTGGCATATAGAGTTTTGTTTTTACATTTTATTGAAATAAAACATGTAGCCACAATTTGGGCATACTAGGATTAGGTTCTTCTTAAGTTTATGTTTATTTTGTCTTGCAACATGGGAACAACTTGGGCAGGTAACTTCTACTAATGCGTCTTGAAACATTCTTATCACATTAAAAGCTTTCATATATTTCACCCATTAAGGGATATCGTGATTCAGTATACATCATTTATGATTAGGCGCTCAATTTTTATACTTTTACTTATAGCAACTAATGTTGATGCCTAATTTCTATGACAATGACAGGCATATAGAGACGTTTTTTGTATGATATATCTGAAGCTGATAAATCTATATTGATTTTTCTTCTTTGGTTAGATTTGGGGGGGGTTATGATGTATTCGGCTGATGGATATAGGGGGAATTTTATGTGTCAAGATTGTGACACAAGAAAGTAGAGAAATAGCATAACACCGCAAAAGCATACAAATAATATTTTTTGTTTGTTGTTATTTGCTGTAGGTTTGTAAGCTAATTAACGTTAATTAATATTACACATCATCAGATATCAAATCAATCCAAGAAGAAGTTGGTGAGCGTTTAAAAGAAATCGACCGTATTTCTGAACAAACTCAATTCAACGGCGTTAAAGTACTGAGCGGCGAAAAAGAAAAAATGACCGTTCACGTTGGTACTAACGACAAAGAAAAAATTGAATTTGACCTGAAAAAAGTAGATAGCTCAACACTGAAAGTTAAAGACTTAGAAGTTGGTGCTGAAACTAAATTCTCTGGTATGACTGCTGATAAATTAACAGCGGGCGAAAAAACAGCAGCTGTATTAGCACCTGCTGATGCTAAAGGTCTTGTTGCTGCTGATTTCGGTACAGCTTCAGTTGATGGCGCTGCTGCAGCTGCTGTTACTGCAGTTTCAGAAGTAGATGGCAAAAACTTTGTTACTATCGGTGGTAAAGTTTATGAAGCTGAAGTATCAGTTAAAGACCCTGCTGACCCAGCAAATGCTAAAACTTTAGAATATAAAGTTGGTAAAGAAGTTAAAACTTTTACAGCTGACGAAGCTACAGCAGCAACTGAGAAAGCTGAAAAAGCTGAAGCTCAACTGAAAACTTTAGACGAAGCTATCAACACTGTTGACGGTATGCGTTCTTCTTTAGGTGCGATTCAAAACCGTTTTGAATCTACTATCAACAACCTGAACAACACTGTTAACAACTTATCTGCTGCACGTAGCCGTATCTTAGATGCTGACTATGCAACAGAAGTTTCTAACATGAGCCGTGGTCAAATCCTGCAACAAGCTGGTACTTCAGTACTTGCTCAAGCAAACCAAGTACCACAAACTGTTCTGTCTCTGTTACGTTAATTCGTACTCTGACACAAAAGATACCTTTCTATATGCAAAAGGTCCTCGTAAGAGGACCTTTTTTTGTTTTTGTACCTTATTTTTTTCTCATATCTATTCTCCTAACTTATTTAAAGATAACGTTTTTCCTAAAATAGTAGGTAGAAACTATTTTATATTGCATTACGGAAGCGTCATATTATGATGTTACATCTCGTGTAACATGGATTTAAAGATGATAAAATCATTTAAGCATAAAGGATTAAAGCAGCTTTTTGAAAAAGGTGTTACATCAGGTGTTCTTGCTCAAGATGCTGAAAGAATTAATGACAGACTACAATCTATTGATATGGCTAAAGATATTAGCGAGTTAAATCGGAAAATCTATAAACTTCATAAATTAAAAGGTGATCGGGAAGGGTATTGGTCGATTACAGTAAGAGCAAATTGGCGTATTACTTTTCAATTTATTAACGGCGATGCCTATATTCTAAACTATGAGGACTATCATTAATGAGACAATTTAAAGTTTCACATCCCGGCGAAATTATTGCGCGAGATTTAGACGATATGGGGATCAGTGGGCGTCGCTTTGCATTAAATATTGGCGTAACTCCCGCAACAGTTTCACGTTTATTAACAGGGAAAACAGCATTAACACCGTCACTTGCGATCCGTATTGCTGCCGCATTAGGTAGCACGCCTGAATTTTGGTTGCGACTTCAAAGTACTTATGATTTAAGGCAACTTGAAGAAAAAATAGATACTTCTAAAATTGAAACTTATGGCGAAATGATTGATGAAGTAAATATTTTATCTAATCGCTAAGGTCAAACTAGGGGGAGTTTTTCCCCTGTTATTTTATATTTACACCTACTCTTTTTTAGTTTTATTTTTTCTCTCAATCGCTTTCTCTTTTTTCTGCAATTAATTACTTCTTACAAATTAACTGACTGGCTTTTTTTACTATTTTGGCGACGCCAAAAATCGTAAATCCCTTCGAATTGATGTCGATAGTGTTATTGCCACGTTATTACAGCGACGTAATAACAAACCTATTCATTAAAAAATATTTTAAAATCAAGTCGAAGGAATATTGTATGCCACAAGTTATTATGACTAACCCAACATCACTGATTGCTCAAAATAATTTAAATCGCTCTCAAAGCTCATTAAATACGGCAATCCAACGCCTCTCTTCTGGTTTACGTATTAATAGCGCCAAGGATGATGCTGCAGGTCAGGCAATTGCCAACCGCTTTACTTCAAATATTAATGGTTTGACTCAAGCTTCTCGTAATGCGAATGACGGTATTTCTATTACCCAAACCACTGAAGGCGCATTAAATGAAATTAATAATAACTTACAACGTATTCGTGAATTAACTGTTCAAGCTAAAAATGGTACTAACTCAACCTCTGATATCTCCTCTATTCAAAATGAGGTAACTGAACGTTTTGCCGAAATTAATCGTATTTCTGAACAAACTCAATTTAATGGCGTTAAAGTGTTGAGCGGTGATAAAGCCGAAATGACTATTCAAGTCGGCTCTAATGATAATGAAGAGATTACCTTTAATTTAGACAAAGTTGATAACGACACTTTAGGTGTTGGAAACGATAAACTGTATACCGAATCAACCGCTAAAAAAGGTGTGACTGCTGAAGGTGCTGATGTTGATGCTACTACTTTAGCTATTCCTGGTGGTGCTCAATATAAAGGTATTACAGTTAAAGAATATACTGTTGATGGTAAAGCAGTCGCTGATAAATATGTTGTTACTAAAGGTGCTGATAAATATTTAGTCGGTAAATCTGATTTCGAAGTTACTGGTACTGATGATATTGAACTGAAAGCAGGTTCTGCTGTTGCAGGTAATAAATTTACCGCCAGTGCGGGTACTGATGTTAAAACAATAGATGTAAATGATGATGCCCTAGCAACATTAGACTCTGCGATTAATAAAGTGGATGAAGTGCGTTCTAAATTAGGTGCTGTACAAAACCGTTTTGAATCAACTATTACTAACTTAACTAATACTGTCAATAACTTAACTGCTTCACGTAGCCGTATTTTAGATGCAGACTATGCAACTGAAGTCTCAAATATGAGTAAAAACCAAATTCTGCAACAAGCAGGTACTGCGGTATTAGCACAAGCCAATCAAATGCCACAAAACGTATTATCACTGCTTCGTTAATTCTTCAATTACTGTTCTCTTTTATTTGATAGACCAAACACCCACGGCAAGAGATTGTTGTGGGTGTTTTATCATCTATTCGATAGGTTTTTTAATCAATTATTCTGGTGCGAGAGATAACAACATAAAGAACGTTAAATCTTACAAAATAAAATTATATGATTTATATGTTATTTTTTTATGAACAAAATGCACTTTATATACAGCAATTTCTTTTAATGAGAGAAAGTATCAATTTAATTAACGGTTTTTCTAAGGATTAGTCGCCGATGTTTTAGGGTAAAGTAGTTCTCGTAATGTAATGACAAATTAATTTATCAATGAAAACCCGATTTTCGCTGAAAATTTGGCATAGGTGAAAAAGAGGCGCTTTTGCTTCACTGTTCAACCGATTGCTAAGCCTGTTTCGCCGGATAATGGTTTCCGGTCTTTTATCCAAAGGTGTCTTTTGTTGTGAGTGATTTGTATACCGCCGAAGGCGTGATGGACAAAAATAGCCTCTGGGAGCGATATGTCCCCTTGGTTCGCCATGAAGCATTACGATTACAGGTCAAGTTACCTGCGAGTGTTGAATTGGATGATCTCTTGCAAGCGGGTGGAATAGGGTTATTAAACGCTGTTGAGCGTTATGACTCAATGCAGGGTGCTGCATTTACCACTTACGCTGTTCAACGTATTCGTGGCTCGATGTTAGATGAGCTACGCAGCCGCGACTGGGCGCCACGTAGTGTGCGCCGAAATGCCAGAGAAGTAACACATTCTATTCATCAACTAGAGCAGGATCTAGGACGACCACCAATAGAACAGGAAGTTGCTGATCATTTGCAGATTGAGTTAGCAGAATACCGGCAGATCCTATTGGATACGAATAACAGCCAATTGTTCTCTTATGACGAATGGCATGAAATTTACGGTGAAAGCTGTGAACCCTCTCAGGACGAAGATCACGATGACAATCCATTACAGATGTTATTGGAAAGTGATATTCGCCAAAGAGTCATAGACGCGATAGAATTGCTTCCCGAAAGGGAAAAAATGGTTCTTACTCTGTATTATCAGGAAGAACTTAATTTGAAAGAAATAGGCGCAGTGCTTAATGTCGGGGAATCCCGCGTAAGCCAGCTACACAGCCAGGCAATTAAAAGGCTGCGAGCACGCTTAAACCCAGAGAAATAGAAGTTTTGCTTATTTTTGTTTTTGTTTAGACTACAACACAGGGCTTTATCTCTTATGTCTGTTTCAACACAAAAGAAACGGCCGCTAAGCCGTTATATTAAAGACTATAAACACAGCCAGACCCATTGTTTACATTGCCATAAGGCGCTTGATCGTATTTCGCTCGTATTCAATCGCCAAGTTATTAATAAAGAAGCCATTTCTGAAATGACTGATTTAATTGATGATGAAACATGGGACTCTCTGCAAGAGAAATTTTCTGCGCTGTGCCGTTTTTGTAGTGAGATTTACTGTAATAGTGAAACTGATTACTTTGACATTATGGCTTTTAAACAGTATTTATTCGAACAAACGGAAATGAGTCACAGCACAGTTCGTGAGTATGTGGTTCGTTTACGTCGTCTTGATGAATTACTGACTTCAACTAATTTTCCTCGTCAAGAATTTACGACAGAGAAAATTCAGTCAGACTTGAGTAAAAAGCTCACTCCCTCTGCATTTAGTAACTACAATATTGCGCTGCGCAAGTATGAGCAATATCTCGATTGGTGCCAAGAGCCCCCATCGTTAAGTAGCCACTAACCGCTATCAAGAGAGACCTCAAAAGGAGTAGCAATGTCTGCTCCTTTTTTATTGCTTATTTTCCTTATATCACTTCTTTTTTTCTCTTACCTTCCATTCTCTTTATTGCTCTTTATTTTTATGTGATTACGGGCTTAAATGTAGCGTTAATCCTTGGTTGAGTTCTTATTTTTATTATTACCTCATCTATAAATAAAAATGCGCCCACAGGGAGCGCAAGTAATACAAGTATTCATAATGACGTGTTTTATATCAATCTTGATGTTGATATATGATTAAGTATATTTACCAAAATAGAGAGTCACTAATCATAAATAGTAAAAGAGTGAGTACAATCACAACCTTTCATCAAAGAGTGGTATTTTTTGATAGTAAAATTTAAAAGCGAATGAAACAGATAATAAAAAACCACCTTTAATAAAGCGTTATTTTAAAGGTGGTCTCAACGTTTAAGGAGAGAAAGAGAGTCTGTTAATTAGCTAATTGTCATTAAGCTCGCATTACCTCCCGCGGCTGCTGTATTGATACTGAGCGCTCTTTCATGTAATAAACGCTCTAACAATAAGTTAGTTTCACCACGAGAAAATCCTTGTACAGAAATAATTGCACCTTGTCGTTGTGCTATTTTTTGGCAGGTTTCTTTAAGCTGATCGCAATCACCATGATAAATAACCGCGTTGATTTTAACGGTATCATCATCCCATTTCTCCGTCAGGGTGATTGATTTTCTGACATCATCAGGTAGTTCACGATAAGCTTTTTGTGAGAAGGCATGGTTAACAACAAGGGCATGGCATCCTGATGCTAATACACCCGCTATTTGGGTTAAGGTGTCTTGTTCGTTATCTGCGAGGCAAAGCACATTACCACAAGGAACTAACTGATAAGTATTACGTTCACCTGTCGGTCCCGGTAATAGGCGTAATGTACCTGCTTGTGAAGCAAACGCGTAATCTTCTAATGCAGCATAATGATTTTTTTCAACTTTATTCGATAACCATGCCATAAAGTTATGATAAGTTTGCAGCAAACTATTACGCATTGAAGTATCAAGAGGAAGATAAGCATCTTGACGCGATAAAGTTTGGGTTGTTGCATTTTCAGGTCGTTTAGACAATAAGCGATATAGATAAGCAGGACCGCCAGCTTTAGGTCCAGTACCTGATAATCCTTCACCACCAAAAGGCTGAACACCGACAACGGCACCTACCATATTTCGGTTTACATATAAATTACCTACTTTGGCATGAGTAGCAATATACGCGATAGTTTCATCAATTCGCGTATGAACACCCATGGTTAAACCATAACCTGTTGCATTAATCTCATCTAACAGTGCTGGTAAATCTTGGCTTGCGTAACGAACAACATGTAAAACAGGACCGAAGATCTCTTTTTTCAGTGAACTGACGTTATCTAATTCAATTAAAGTAGGTTGAACAAAGGTACTCTTGTTCTCTATCTGCTTCGATAAACTATTATGAGACGCTTGATAAACAGTACGACCTTCAGTACGCATTGCTTGAATATGGTGGTCAATCCCTGTTTTTGCCTCTTTATCAATCACTGGACCAATATCTGTTGATAAAAGACTTGGGTCACCAATATTAGCTTGAGCCATTGCCCCTTTAAGCATTTCAATGGTGTGGTCTGCAACTTCTTCTTGAATACATAAGATGCGCAGTGCTGAGCAGCGTTGACCTGCACTATCGTAAGCGGAAGCCATGACATCGGTAACTACTTGTTCGGTTAATGCGGAAGAGTCCACAATCATGGCATTCAAACCACCAGTTTCTGCAATTAAAGGAACCGGACGACCTTCGCTATCTAATCTACCCGCTAATGTTTTTTGTAAAATATGCGCGACCGCAGTAGAGCCGGTAAACATCACGCCACGAACGCGTTCATCAGCAACTAAATGTGCACCAATGGTTTCACCTTGACCCGGTAATAGCTGTAACGCAGAACGAGGAATTCCCGCTTGATGAAATAACGCAACCGCTTTGGCGGCAATAAGTGGTGTTTGTTCAGCGGGTTTTGCTAATACGGTATTACCCGCCGCTAATGCAGCGGCAATTTGCCCACTGAATATCGCTAATGGGAAATTCCATGGGCTAATACAAACCACGGGTCCTAAAGGACGATGGGTATTGTTATCAAAGTCTTTTTCAACCTGAGCTGCATAATAATAAAGAAAATCAATCGCCTCACGAACTTCGGCTATCGCATTACTGTAGGTTTTACCTGCTTCTCGAACCAAAATTCCCATTAATGGACCCATTTGCTGTTCCATTAATTGCGCAGTACGAATTAAAAATGCAGCACGTTCTGCTGGTGGCGTTGCAAACCAAATTTCACCATTTTCTTGAGCAATCGCTAATGCTAAGTCGGCTTCAGCTGGTGTGGTTTCACGCACAGTTCCCACAATATCGGCATGATTAGCAGGATTTAATACCGTTTGAGGCGCTAACTCTGTTTCTAATTGATTAAATTCGCCATCAATAAGAGGTTCGCAATGTATTTTTTCTATTGCTGAGGTTAATAATGCACTAGATAGCGATGCCAAACGGTGTTCATTCGACATATCAATACCCTGAGAATTTTTACGCTCATCGCCATAAAGCTTATCAGGAAGTGGGATCCTCGGATGTGATAGACCAACGTGCCCCTCTGCTTGAGCCATTTGATTGACTTCTTTAACGGGATCTGCAACCAATTCATCTAACGAAATAGTGGTATCTGCAATTCGGTTAACAAATGATGTGTTAGCGCCATTTTCTAATAAACGGCGAACTAAATAAGCTAATAACGTTTCATGTGTTCCAACTGGCGCATAAATACGGCAAGGGCGACCTAATTTTCCGTCGGCAATTTTACCTACAACATGTGCATAGAGGGGTTCACCCATACCATGTAAACATTGGAATTCATATTGACCCGGGTAATAGTTTTGCCCGGCTAAATGATAAATAGCGGAAAGGGTGTGCGCATTATGAGTGGCAAACTGAGGATAAATAGAATTAGGAGAAGATAACAATTTCTTAGCACAGGCAAGGTAAGAAACATCGGTATACACTTTGCGAGTGTAAACCGGATAATCCTCAAGCCCATCAATTTGAGCGCGTTTAATTTCACTATCCCAATAAGCACCTTTAACCAAACGGATCATTAAGCGCCGACGACTGCGTTGTGCTAAATCAATGACATAATCAATCACTAATGGACAACGTTTCTGGTAGGCCTGAATAACAAAACCGATACCATTCCAACCCGCTAATTCTGGTTCAAAACAGAGTTTTTCTAATAAGTCGAGAGAGATCTCTAATCTATCTGCTTCTTCGGCATCAATATTAATACCAATATCATACTGTTTAGCTTGCAGTGTTAAAGAGAGCAGGCGAGGGTAAAGTTCACTCATCACTCGTTCATATTGTGCACGGCTATAGCGAGGATGTAGCGCGGAAAGTTTGATGGAAATACCGGGACCTTCATAAATTCCTCTGCCATTAGATGCCTTACCAATAGCATGAATGGCTTGCTGATAAGAGACTAAATAATCTTGGGCATCTTTTTCCGTTAATGCGGCTTCACCTAACATATCGTAAGAGTAGCTAAAGCCTTTTTCTTCTAACTTACGTGCATTAGCAAGCGCTTGAGAAATAGTTTCTCCTGTTACAAATTGCTCGCCCATTAAACGCATTGCCATATCAACGCCTTTACGGACAAGTGGCTCACCACTTTTAGTCAAAATACGGTTAAGTGAGTTAGATAGTTTTTCTTCGTTATGTGTTGCTACCAGTTTCCCGGTAAAGAGTAATCCCCAGGTTGCTGCATTAACAAACATAGATTGGCTTTGTCCCACATGAGAACGCCAATTGCCATGACTGATTTTGTCACGAATAAGTGCATCACGAGTGGCTTTATCAGGAATACGTAATAACGCTTCGGCAAGGCACATTAAAGCAACACCTTCTTGAGAAGATAGCGAAAACTCTTGTAATAACCCCTGAACTAACCCTGAACGACCTATGCCATTTTTCTGTTTTCTTAGTTTTTCTGCAATGGAATAAGCCAGTTTATGAGTGGCTTGTGCTTCGTTTTCAGGTAGTGTTGCCTGCTGCAATAGCATCGGTACGGCTTGTGTTTCAGGTGTACGATAAGCAGATGTAATGGCTGAGCGCAAAACTGATTGAGGGTGAATGTGTTCAGCAAATTCTAAGAATGGTTGATAGTGCATTGTTGGAAGATCAGTGTCTTCATCAATGTCTTGTGTTGAAAGTATTGATTCAGGTAATGCCAACTGATTATTTTCAATTTGTTCAAGGTAATTAAAAATCGCCTGCTTAATTAGCCAATGTGATGTTCTATCTAGCTTTTGTGCGGCATCTTTTAATCGATTACGGGTTTCTTCATCAAGTCTAACACCCATTGTTGTGCTACTCATGTAGAGCTCCTCATATCGTACATCTTATCAACGTGGCATCGTTACCAGTTATTTTTATTAATATCATTCATGTTGCAACATTGTGCAACTTTGTTAACAATATTTTTATAAATAATGTGAAAGTAATCAGGTTTTATATTAGATAAAAAATAAAATAATAACGTAACAAATAAATAATATAGATAATTCAATGAAATAGGTATAAAATCTATTTTGTTACTATTTCCGTATTTGTACGAATTAAGATTAATAGTGTGAAGTTACATACAAAAACTAAACATTTAAAAGTTAATGCCTTGTTAAAAGCATCAAATTTATTCTAGGATTGATGTGAGTGATTTATTTGTTACTGTAAGAAACTATTTTAATTAAAAACTGATAAGGTCATTTTTGTGCAACGAAGTGCAACGTTCCTGTGCTTGTTAAAAGCATACAAATTGATCGTAAACAGATTTATGGAGAACCGCGATTATGGCTTTAAATTCGCCAATGCTAATTACATTTACGATCTATATTTTAGGTATGCTTTTTATCGGCTATCTTGCATATCGATCAACAAAAAACTTTGATGATTATATTCTTGGTGGTCGTCGTTTAGGGAGTGTGGTTACTGCACTTTCTGCGGGCGCTTCGGATATGAGTGGTTGGTTATTAATGGGATTACCCGGTGTGGTATTTTTTGCTGGGATCTCTGAAAGCTGGATTGCTATAGGATTATGTCTTGGTGCATGGTTAAATTGGCGCTTAGTCGCTGGACGCTTACGACTACAAACAGAAAAAAATAATAATGCGTTAACACTGCCTGATTATCTTACTTCACGTTTTGACGATAAAAGCAAAATGTTACGTATTATCTCAGCACTAGTGATTTTGGTTTTCTTTACTATCTATTGTGCTTCAGGGGTTGTTGCTGGTGGTATGTTGTTTGAATCTACTTTTCATATTCCTTATCATGAAGCCATGATTTATGGTGCATTAGCCACAATTGCTTATACCTTCCTTGGTGGTTTTCTTGCAGTTAGTTGGACTGACACTGTTCAAGCAACTTTAATGATTTTTGCACTTATTCTTACACCTATTATTGTGATTTTCTCTGTGGGTGGCATAGATACGTCGATTGAAATAATTAAAGCTAAAGATCCTTCCTATCTTGATATGTTTAAAGGTCTCGATTTTATCGCCATTATCTCTTTATTAGCTTGGGGATTAGGTTATTTTGGACAACCTCATATCTTAGCGCGTTTTATGGCTGCTGATTCTAATCAAACTATTCGTAAAGCGCGTCGTATTGGTATGACATGGATGATCCTCTGTTTAGGGGGAACGGTTGCCGTTGGTTTCTTTGGTATTGCTTATTTTGAATTAAATCCAGACCAAGCTGGCGCTGTAATGGCAAAGAATGAGCGTATTTTTATGGAGTTAGCCTCATTACTGTTTAATCCATGGGTAGCCGGTATATTACTTTCAGCAATATTGGCTGCGGTAATGAGTACGTTAAGTTGTCAACTATTGGTGTGTGCGAGCGCATTAACTGAAGATTTGTATAAACCGTTTATTCGTAAAAATGCGAGTCAAAAAGAGTTAGTTTGGGTTGGTCGTGGAATGGTACTGCTTGTCGCGGTTATTGCTATCTTCTTAGCACGAGATCCGAATAATAAAGTGCTCGATTTAGTCAGTAATGCATGGGCTGGTTTTGGTGCTGCATTTGGTCCTGTTATTCTGATTTCAGTAACTTGGAAACGTATGACTCGTAATGGTGCATTTGCAGGTATGGTTATTGGTGCATTGACCGTATTAGTATGGATGCAGTTTAAATGGTTTGGTTTATATGAAATTATTCCAGGCTTTATTTTTGCATCTATCGCTATTATTGCGGTGAGTTTAATGGGGAAAGCACCAAGTGCTGAAAATCAGCAACGCTTTAATGAAGTAGAAACCGAGTATCAAAATACTTAATTGTAAAATGAGAGTCCATTAATAAAATACCGCCCATTAATGAATAAATGAGGCGGTATTTTTACAGTAAAAAGGTCTTATAAAGTATCCGGATAAAAAGAGGATCATTCGTAATATTCAAAAGCATCATGTATTACGGCTTTAGTGGTATTAATGATTTGATCATTAGATTTGACGGTAGTCACTAAGTCCCAAGTAAGACAATTATTATATTTATCCCACTCGTTACACGTCATATTAAACTCTCTAATATCATCATATAGACTACTAAATAACTGAAACTGATGTAGAACCTTACCGTCTTTATCATAAGTAAATTCTAATGTTGTTTCATTGTTTTCAACGACTTTTAATAGCCTATTCTTTGTATCATATTGATAATTTACGGTATTACCTTTATTACCAGCATCAGATTTGGTGACTTTTTCTGTAATGATATAGCCGTTTTTATAAAAAAACTGGCTTGATTCTGAACCCAGCAAAAGACCACTAGCATCATAGAAGTAAGCAATTTTATTCGTTAGCTGATTTTGCTCGTTCTTATTATATATTTCATTTAAATAGAGTGTATGAGTTCTATTACGATTTTTAAGTTGATACTTATACTTTAAATTATAAGGCTCAGGCATTCGCATAAGATTGGTTTCAATATGTTCATGAATATATTCTTGTGCCGAAAAATCATGTTTGGTCAGGCTACCGCATTCATCTAACCTTGTTTCATTTTGATAGGCTTTAAACCGACCGTCTTTAGAGAGTGTACTCGTCGTTATAATCGATTTCACGGGCCCATTATGGAAATCAAGCATAGTGACGATATTGTTGGCTACATTTATCTGTTTCTGTTTTTCAGTACAAGATATGGGTGTAGCAAACACGGAAAAAGAGCCTAGTGTGTATAGTGAAAAAATAGAAAATAACTTTAATTTCATAAAATTAGCCATTTTAAAAAATACCAATCTAAAGGATGTAAGTTAGCGGAGTTACTTCCATCATTTTTTGGATGAGTATACGGGAAGTTTTATTTTTTAGTAAGTATTGTACTTATCATTAATAGGTTTAAGTAGTTTTACATAAACTATTTTTTAATGAAAGTATTGAAGTTAGTCTTTTTTAGAATATAAACAGTGAGGTAAATCATTAGATATAAACCAGCCTAAGATTTTTATTAGACTGGTTTTATGTTGAAAGTTAAACTAAGAAATTGCAAATAAAACAATAGCAAAATATTATTGGTAGTATTCAAATTGGTTATGTATTAATGCTTTACTGTAGTTAACCACTCTATCATCGAATTTAATCGTGCTTTCTAAATCCCAAGTTAAGCAATTATTATATTTATCCCATTCATTACAAGTAAAATCATAGGTTTTTAGTTCATCATGAAAGCCTTTAAATGACTGTATTTGACGTAAAATTTTGCCATTTTCATCATATTTAAAGCTTAATGTAACGATATTATCTTCTATAGATTTTAATAGCCTTTTTTGAGAGTCATATTCGTAGTGAATCGTTTTCTGATTTGTATCAGCTGCGTCTGTTATATTAACTTTTTCTAAAACGACTCTATTCTCTTTAGTGGTAAATTGAGAAATATCTTTACCAATAGGTTCACCAGCAGCGTTGTAAAACGTTGATGTTTTTTTATTAATTAGGTTATTAGCATCTTTACCAAATATTTCATTCACATAGAAGGTATGAGTATAGTTACGATTTTTTAATTGGTACTTGTATTTAAAATCGTAAGGGGCACTTTCAGACATCCTAATGATATTGGTTTCGATATTACCAAATGTATATTCTTGCAAAGAGGCGTGATATTTGGTGAGGCTACCGCACTCATCGAACGTTATCTCACTTTTTATGGCTTTAAATCTACCATCTGAAGGTAGAGTACTCGTCATAACAATAGATTTTATCGGTCCCGTAAACGCTTCTAGGGTAACAATCGAGTTATTGGCAAAGTTAATGTCTTTATCTACTTCATTACATTGGACTGATGCATTTGCGAGTAGAGGAAAAGAAGCCAACGTGCAAAGTGAGAAGGTGAGTAGTAATCGTGATTTCATAAAGGCATCCATGTTGTAATAATCAGATTAGGTGTGCAAATCAGTTGAGTTACTTTAATTGCGTTATCAAAAGAGTATAAATGAAAATTGTTTTTTTAGTAACCATATGAGTTATTACATTAATTCAATAGGTAATATCACTTAATTTTGATGTTTTTACGAATGTATGGCGATGGAAATTAATTGGATTATCTATTTTGTCGATAAAGAAACCACTACAAATTAATTATAAAAACTTATTAATAACATTTAAATAATATAACAATAAAAGATGTTTAATAAAGTAATTAATCAAATGGGGAATGTAAGGCAGAAAAATTAATTTATTAATTGTGCTAATTAAAATACATTTAATTTATCTGTAATTCAATTTTAAAAATAGATGGTTTTTTCCATTTTATTAATATATTGATTATAAAAAACGTCAGATATTTATTTTAAAAAATGATAAAAATCAAAAATAAAAAAGATAAATTAATTTTTAATATTAATCCTAGTATGACTTTATAGGAATATAAAATAAATCATTTAAAGATTGCTTTAGTCATAAAAAGACTCTCTATTAATGATTTTTATAAGTGAATACACCTAAAATGGCGTAAAAAAGTTGCATTTTACAAGTAAAAAAGTAGATAATCATAAATACTTACACATTCTTACGTAATAAATATGAAATAATGTGGTTTATTAACTACATTATTCTATTGTTTGTATCTGCTATTTAATAAATCCATAAACTAGTCTTATTTAGATATATTACCAGAGAGAGTCTTTTTATGAATAAAATACTTCTTGCTTCAATTATTGCAGGTGTTTTCTCCGCTACTTCTTATGCAGCGTCAGATAATACAATTCGTTTTCAAGGCGAAGTCGCTGATGAAACTTGTACCGTAACCGTAAATGGTAATTCAGCATTACCTGTTATCTTATTACCAACAGTTCCTGTTAGTGCTTTAGATACTGCCGGTAAAACAGCAGGACAAACTCCTTTTACAATTGGTGTAAGTGGTTGTACTGGTTCAAAACCTACTGATACTAATATCAAAACTATTTTTGTTGCAAATAATCTGACAACAGATGGTCGCATCGGAAATACTGCTGCTGATAATAATGTGAGTTTAGAAATTATTGACCCAGCTAAAACAGGAACAAAAATTGATTTAACGGGTGTTGGTAATGATGGGCTTGTTTTAAAAGCTAATGAAAAATCTGCATCTTATGATTATGCCGTTCGTTACTACGCAGATGATGTTGCAACAGCAGGGAAAGTAGAAGGTAGTGTGCAGTATTCTATCTCTTATCAATAATATTTTGTTGTCTCCTTTTTTAAAAAAAGGAGACATTTTTTGTCTGTAAGAGGAAGATTAATAATGAAAAAAATAATAATGATAATTGCTTCTCTTTTTTTATGTTATAGCACAGCGTCATTTTCTAGTGTCACCATGCTGAAAACAAGAATTGTATATGCATCAGATTCTAAATTTGAAGTTTTAAAATTTATGAATAATGATGATATTCCGTATATTATGCAATTATGGGCTGATAAGAATAACCCTAATTCAACGCCAGATAATGCAGATGCACCTTTTGTTATTCAACCTCCCGTGTTTCGCATTGATCCTAAAACAGGGCGAGATGCTCGGTTGATCTATACAGGGGAGGGATTACCTCAAGATAGAGAGTCGATATTTTATTTAAATATTGCACAAATCCCACCTAAAGATTTGAATAAAGATATTAAAGAAGGTAATAGTTTTACCGTTATTGTACATCATCGTTTGAAAGTTTTTTATCGCCCAACGGCTATTGAATCTAGTTTGAATGATATTGAGAAACAAATATCTTTTTCAGTGGATGCAAATGGAAAAATAAAAATAAAAAATGATTCACCATTTTTTGTCTCTTTTTCCTCATTTGAAGCAACTAATCAATCAGGACAAAAATATGAATTTAAACCGATGATGGTAGCTCCACTATCAGTTGATACATTAGTTAGTGAAGGAAATAACGTTATTACTTTATTGCCAAATAAAATAAGTTATAAATATCTAAATGATCTAGGTGGACAGAATAACGCAAAATATCAAATTCACTAAAGCGATTTTTTAAATGAAAACTATCAATAAAGGCTTGAAAGTAGTAAATAAGCATATAAGAATAGTGTTGTTAATCAGCTTATCTACTTCTTTTACTAACTTATTACCTTCAGCTTTCGCTGAAGACTATGAGTTTGATCCTGATTTATTATTGGGAAATAGCAATAAAATAAGTCTCAATCAATTAAATGATAGTAATTATATTGCTGCTGGTGATTATGATGTAGATATTTATATTAATAGCCGTTTTGTTGAAAGGAAAGTAATTACTTTTCAGTCAAATGATAAGAATAAAGTAATCCCTTGTTTTACTAAACAGCAAATAGATGAAATGGGGATTTTAATTGATAACGAAACTGATGAGAGCGGTCAACGCTGTTTAGTATTAAGTCAGCTTCATAAAGATATCACTGATACCTTTGATGCCTCTAATTTTAGAATTACGATTGCGGTTCCTCAAATTTTATTAAAAAAATCGCCACAAGGTTATGTTAATGAAGCTGACCTTGATTCTGGCAACACGATGTTGTTTTCTAACTACTCAGGGAACTACTATAAGAATAAAGCCAGTGGTAAAACGTCAGATTATGGATTTGCCAGCTTGAATATGGGCGTTAATTTAGGAACTTGGCAATTTCGTCAGCAAGCCTCTTATTCTTATAATTCCTCTCCTTCTAGTAGCAACAGCGAATTTAATTGGATAAGAACTTATTTACAGAAACCCCTTGTATCGCTGCAATCTATGTTAGTTGTGGGCGATGTTTATACTATGGGGGCGCAGTTCTCTAGCCTTGCATTTAAAGGTTTCCAGTTAATGTCTGATGAAAGAATGCTGCCTGATTCTCAAAAAGGTTATGCGCCAGTAATTAGAGGGATTGCTACCACAACAGCTAGGGTAGTCATAAAACAAAATGGTACAGAGATTTATCAAACAACGGTCTCACCAGGTCAATTTGAGATAAATGATCTCTATCCAACCAGTTATGAAGGTGATTTATTAGTTGAAATTTTTGAGGGAAATGGAAAAGTTTCTTCTTTTACCGTTCCTTTTACCGCGTTACCTGAATCAGTAAGGGCTGGAAAATTTAAATATAATTTTTCTGCGGGTGAAGTGAATGATTTTGGCTCACAAAATAGTTATTTTTCTGATCTTGCTTTGCAATATGGGTTAAATAATACCGTTACATTAAATACAGGCTTACGTATCGGTAATCAATATCAAGCGATATTTGCAGGTTCTGTTATTGCCACTCAGTTAGGGGCATTCGGATTTAACTCCGCGTTTTCTAATACAGATATTGATGGTAAAAATTACCAAGGTGGTCGTTTAGGTGTGAGTTATAGCCGTACATTTAGTCCAACGAATACAGTGATTACACTTGCCGGATATAAATATTCTACAGAAAATTTCCGCGAATATAATGATGTGCTAGGAGTGAGACAAAGTGCAAAAAATGGCATGGAGTGGAATTCCAATAGCTATAATCAAGAAAGTCAATTTACATTAAGTGTAAATCAATCCCTTGATAAGTGGGGGCAACTCTATATTTCTGGTTCAATTAATAACTATTATGGTAATAAAGGGCATGATGCTCAATATCAGCTCGGTTATTCAAATAGTTATAATAATATTGCTTATAGCATTGCCTATAGTCGTCAAAAAACAGGTCAGATAATTGCCAATAATACCTTTACACCTGCTCTTTATGATTCAACGTCAGAAGATATGGTGATGTTATCGGTTTCGGTTCCATTAGGTAAGTCAGACTATGCGCCAATGTTGTCATTATCTTCCAGTCACTCTAGTGATGATTCGAGTTATCAGACCAATCTTTCAGGTCTTTTAGGCGAAGACAAGACGCTATCTTATAGTGCTAACGCAGATTACGATACGCAAAATAAAACAATAGGAAGTGGGCTTCATCTTATTAAGCAACTGCCATTTACAACGCTATCAGGCAGTATTTCTAATGGTAAAAACTATACTCAGGGTAGTGTTGGTCTTCAAGGTGCGCTAGTTGCACATAGTGGCGGTCTAACATTGGGTCCACGTATTAGTGACTCTTTTGCATTAATTGAAGCTAAAGGCGCCAATGGAGCGAGTGTGAGTAATGGTATGGGGGCGCGTATTGATCCCTTTGGTTACGCGATTGTTCCTTCGCTAGTTCCTTATCAATATAACAATGTTAGCTTAGATGGGAAAAATATTAAGAATAATAATATTGAGCTACTAGAGAATACTAAACAGATAGCACCTTACTCAGGTGCAAGTACTAAGATTATTTTCAAAACAAGAATAGGTTATCCAGTATTAATTTCAGTACAGCCTGAAACTCAATTACCATTAGGTGAAAATGTATTTGATAAAGAAGGCCATATTGTTGGTATGGTTGGGCAAGGAAATCAAGTTTATTCACGAGTAGAGCAGAAACAAGGTGTACTGGTAGTGGGGAAAGAAAACAAGAGTTGCGAAATTTCTTATTTAATCCCAGAAGAAAAAGAAGCAGACAAACTTATCTTATTATCAGGTCAATGTTTATGAGATTAAATAATTTGTATTCATCATTTTTTAAAACATCAATATTATGTTTGTTGATACTTTTTCCTACGCTTGCAGCGGCAACTTGTTATAAAATAACAGCAATAAATACAAATCCTCGGCATAATTATTATACTGAACCAGGAAAAGGAACTGCAAAGAGTTGGCAAGGTGCTAGAGATGATTCGGGTTCGATGGGAAGCACACCTAAAATCATTAATGTTAATAATGACCAGTTTCAACCACCAGGAACATTAGTCGCAAGTGGCTTTATTACCATGCTAGAAGCCGGTTATGAAACCTATGATCCTGACCAAATATTATTTAGGTGTACCGCAGATGAAGAGAGTAAATTAAGAGAGTTTTACTCTACTAATGGTGACTATCTATATGGTGGTAACAAATTAGTTAACCCTGCTTTAGGATTAAATGATACCTATATTAGCCTTGCGAGAGGTTTGGGAATTAGGATTAAAAATACTATTACGGGTGAGTATTATAGTCGATATTGGAAATCTCGCCCTTTGGTTAATTTAGATAGAGATAGTCTTGGCTGGATACTAGTAAAAGCAAAAGACTTTTCAAATATGGAAGTTGAGCTATTTAAGATTAATTATGAAAGAACCAGTGATATGCCACCAGTACAATCAAGCAATGGACTTATTACTTTTATAAACCAACCTGCGGGCTATATCGCTTTTCAAAGCTCTAATTTTTCTTATTTATTGAAAGATGGCTCTGATCACGCTTCAAATTACCATGGCTTCTATGCTTATTGGCCTGCCGCCGTTAATATGTCTCGTCGTATTTATATTAGAAATTCAGCAACGTGTTTTGTTCGCAATGTAACCCCTTATGTTTCATTTCCTCTTGTTGCAATTAATGAATTAGCGAGTGGTAAAAAACTTACCATGCCCATTAATATCGACTTTTACTGCCAAATTGCAGGACCTGCTAATGATGGTGTGAGTAATATGATTAGTGGTACGGGGGTAGGGCAAACGGCAATGGGTTTTTTACCCCGTCCTGCTAATGTAAATAAAGCGCTTGAATTAGGACTAACTGTACCAAATGGAAGTGGCATAACACATTTAGTAACAGATGGTTATGGTACAGATAAAAATATGGCAAAAGGTGTTGGCGTAAGGATATATAGACCAACTGGGACGCCATTAAACTTATTATCAACATTAGCCAGTGAAGGACAAGGTCCTGGCTATGGTTGGTCACCTGTTTTAGAAGATGCGAGATCACTTTCTTATAATAACGGTATCTCTGAATTTACTAAAATGTTATACGCCTCATTTGAAGCACTCCCTAGAGAACAAATAACAGCAGGGAAATTTAGTGCAACGCTGCAAGTTATTATACAGGTACAATAATAATGAAAAGTATTGGCATATTTATTTTACTGGTATGTTTTTCTTTTATTGCTAATGCGGATTTAGCGTTAGATGGTTCAAGAGTTGTACTTTATCATTCAGACAGAGAAGCCTCTTTAAATATAAAAAATGACGGGAAATATCCCGTTATTGTACAAACGTGGGTCGATGATGGTGATCCAGCGAATACACCAGAAACAATAACTGATGTATCTGCATTATCATTACCCGCAGTATTACAATTAAAGGTGGGGGAATCACAGTTTGTACGAATAATTAATAAATTTACTAATACAAATAAAGAGCAAGAGACTTTGTATTGGCTTAATTTATATGAAATCACACCGAAACCTGCGGATAAAAACCCTAATGATAATTTGATTAATGTTGTTGTTCGATTACAAATAAAAGTTTTCTATCGACCAGATGATTTAAAAATGAATATTGTGGATGTTAGCCAAGCACTCATTTTCAAAAAATCAGATAATCAGTTACTTATTGAAAACCCAACACCATTTTATGTCACTGTGCAATCTGCGAGTGGCAATGACAATACCACTATTATTATTCCTATGCTGGCACCTTTTTCAAAGCAGCAGGTGAAATTAGACAGTGGTGATATAAAAAAAATCAGCTATGCATTGATTGATGATGCTGGTGGTATATTTGGTGATGAAAGAGCATTAAATTAATTTACAGTAAAATATAAATAAAACTTATAATATTCTTTTGCTATAAAGCTAGTGATATATTTTATTTAAAAATATATTTTCAGTATTAAATTTCAATGGCGGTTGTGCTAATCATCCACTAATCTGAGCAAATAAAATTGCTGAGATAAAAAAGAAAGCACAACTATTTTTTTAATAACCAAATAGACACTTTTGCGACACTTAGCGATAAAAACAAAAAAGCCACTTATTACTAAGTGGCATAAATGTCTGATTTATCAGCATAAAAATGGTGGGTCGTGGGGGGGTCGAACCCCCGACCAATTGATTAAGAGTAGTATTCTAACTACTATAAAATCAATAAGTTATAAGTTTTTCAGTAAGTTAGAAAACGATGAGCTATGACTATTCATGGTTGTTCTGGTTTTCTGTCGCCACTTTGTCGCCATTAAGTGCTTGTAATTTTTTGATTGTATCTCTAATAGTTGCTATTTGCGTTAGTACTGGATTGTTTTTAGTCTTATAATTTAAAAGAATAAGAAATAAGTTATCAATAAAATCAATCGAATCAATAATATTTGATTCAAGGTCTTGGAGCATATATTGATAGGCACCTCTATTGATAGATTCTGATTCCGTGTACATATCATGACTGTCATAATACAATTGGATTTTTTCAATATACTCATTTTTTTTATTTGGTAATTTAGCAAAAAAATCATTTTCTGCTATATGCAAATAATTTAATAAATTATTCATTTGTAATGAAATGGATAAGTAATAATCTTTATCTGGATTATTTATATCAATATTATCAAAAATTCTCTCATGTGATTTAACAATGAATAATTCTAATGCTATGTTTAAGTTAGCTATAATTTTACTACATTCAGAGTAAAAAATATTATTAGGAGTTTCTTCATAAGTAGTTATATTGGTAAATGCTTTCTTGTATAGTAAAAGCCTATCTTTAACTTTATATTTATCTTTTTTTAATAAGCTAAGTTCTTTTAGAATATAGTTTTTATTAGATATATACATATCAACTTTATTTTTCTTTTGAGCTTCTATTAATTGTTTCTCTGCTGTTTTTATTTGGATATCAGTTTGATAAGAACGATGAGCGCTAGCCACAAAAGCCCCTAAAATAGGCGATCCAGCTAAAAGATAAAGTGGTAACTTACTTATTTCTAAAAAGTTATTATATCCATTCTTTGATACCTCTAATGGATACTCATACCAAATTATAGAACCAAAATACACACATGATAAAATAGGAAAAATAACAGCAATCCAAAATAGCCATTGTAAATGAAGACTATGAGAATTTAACTTCACAACATCCCAATTCCACCAAATACATAAAACAAGCAATAATATCGCTATACCATAGGTAATTAGATAGTCCATTTTATATCTTCAACTTCACCAAAGGATTAAACATCAGCGCATCATTTAAATGCTCTGGGGCGAAATGCGAATATCGCATAGTCATTTTAATATCGGTATGACCTAATATTCGCTGTAAAACTAAAATATTACCGCCTGACATCATAAAGTGTGAGGCAAAAGTATGTCGTAAAACATGCGATGATTGCCTATGAGGCAATTCAATATTGGCTCGTTTTATTGCTGAACGAAAAGCAGAATAGCAGGGCGTAAATAATTGGCCTCTACGTTTCGGAATTTCATTAAACAACTCTTCTGATATAGGTACAGTTCTATTACGTTTACCTTTTGTTTTGGTAAATGTAATTTTGTAAGGAGTAACTTGTGAACTGGTTAAACCTTCAGCTTCTGACCAACGTGCTCCAGTAGAAAGCGCAATCTTGACAATAATAGATAAGTCTTTCGCTTTGCTTTTATCGCATTCTTCTAGCAGTTGGATAATCTGTTCATCAGAAAGAAACGCCATTTCTGATTCATCAGTACGAAATGAGCGAACATTCTTTAATGGGTTATCATCTTTCCACTCACCCAATCGATGCAACTCATTAAACATCGCGCGAAAATAGGCTAGTTCAAGGTTTGTTGTTCGTGGAGCAACGGACTTGATCCTATCAGCACGAGTAATTTTTCCGCTTAATCGCTTTTCACGATAAACAGAAAATAACTTAGCATTAAACTCTGTTGCTAAAGGTTCGTCCATTGCTTTGCAACCGAATAACATCATTTGCTTTCGGCTTTCGCCATCAGCTAATGTAATACCATGAGCACGAAACCAGATTTCAACCAACTCAGATAATAAACGTTTATCTTCTTTTTCACCTAGCCACGGCTTATCTTCTGTTTGTTCAAGAATATAACGTTCAAATGAAATGGCTTCGCCTTTTGTGGTAAATACTTTTCTAATACGCTTGCCTGTTCTACCGTTAGGGTAGCTCTCAACTTGCCAACGACCATCTGGTTGTTTATTTATTGCCATCGCTATCTATACCAACTACATTTTTTAACCAATCATGAAAGTAGTATTTTTTGTGTCCATCAGTTGCCATCATTGTTTGAATGTTTCTAACAGAAAAAGTTCTGTGTTCATTTCTTACATGACAATAACCAGCTATATACTCATCACCATAACCATTCTTTTTGTATTGATTTATATCTACGGTTCTTCTAATTTTTCCTGAATTAGACAAATAGGTAAATGTAGTTTGCATAGGAGGAAATTCGGCTATTACTTTAATTTCCTTAGCTTTGTATCTAACATCTTTCGCATATTCAAAAAGTTCATGTAAATCTAATTTAAATTTCTTTTTACAAAGATCTTTAAAGTCATATCTTGATGACCCGATAGTTATTGCTGTAATGATTTCTTTCTCAGGAATATAAGTTGCTTCACCAGTGCTGGGGTCTGTGAGCTCTAAATAGAATTCACCGTCATCGTATATATATAATCGTGTAAATATGCCATAGATTTTATCAGTTTCATCTCTGATTCTAAATGATGCTTGATTTGTTATACCTTGCCATAAAAGAGATTTACCATTTTCCATAACAAAAGTTTTAATATCATCAGCAATAACATTCCCTGTTTTATCTTCTGTATGAGTACTTTCTGCTATTTTAGGTGCTTTTATTGATTCTCTTGCTTGAATATCAGAATCGGTGTTATGGATTGGTTGTGTTTCTTTGTTGTAAGTATTTGTATTTTCTGGATTTATGTTTGTTTTTATTGTGGTATTTTTCTTATGGAAAAACCAAATGTATAATAAACCTATAATTAACGCACCATTAACAACTAACATAAATATAGACACACCTCTATTTTCTATTTCTGGTGAAAAAGTGAGACTTAAACCAGTAATAAAAAATAAAGTTAGGAATAAAAGTATTAATATTTTCAGCACAAAAAAAATATTTTTCATCATGATAATCCTTATCTAGTTACTGATTTTCAATAATAGTAATTACTCGACCGCGAATTTTTATATCAGAAATTTCACAATCAAAAGCCATTCCAATACCTGAAACTCTAACGCGTTGCATAGGCATTCTAGTCAGCTCTCTAATGCTATTTTTTCCATCAATTTCGATGAGCCATTTTCCATCGAAAATATCGTTATATTTTTTATCAATAATGAAGTAACTATTTCTATCTTGGATAGATATTGGCTCTGATGGCAAAGGGGATTGATTGGGGAAAATTACTTTATCAAACATGATATGGTCTGAGGGTATGAGTTGTCCGTTTTTTAGTTGAAAGTTAGGAATTTTTAAGTTGTCTAGTTTTTCATGGTTAAACGGTTTGCCTTCACCAAATGCTAACCACTCTAAATTAGCACCTGTTTCATACATGCAACGTACAACCATATCAGCTGGAAAATTATTACGTTTATATCTTCCTGATATACCGCTAGCTCCCATATTGAAGTGTTCAGCTAGCATTATTTTTGAAGTAAAACCATAGGCTTCTATTATTCTATCTAACACCTCACCACTGCTTTCACAGAACACAAAGTCAAAAGGCTGGTTCATCTTAAATAACCCTTAATTACGCAAAACGTGAAGTGTTTATTACTGAATATCGACTATTCGCGAAAAAGCGAACTAGTCTTCACGTTATGGAAAGTAACGAATAGTATTGAATAGCATCGAGTGACATCGAATAGGAGATTTTGCCTTATGCGTCCTAATATTACAATCAACATAAATATTTCTTATCTTACAATTGACGTATTTAATAAGTGTACTGGACTATCTAGATTAACCATTCGTGACATAATTTCTGATGGGCGTTTACTTTTACGTGCTAAATTAATTGATATGAAGTTGACTAATGCAATAGAAGACGCATCGATTCTTAATGGTGTGCTAGAACAGATGCAATGTCAGCCGTCAGTGCTCGCTAATGAAACATGTGATTCTAATGTGCTTGCTTATTTATTAACGGTAGTTGGTGAAGTAGGGAAGTTAGCAACCAATACAGTATCAGGTGGTAATTTAAATAATGCATGTGTTGCTGAATTTAAACGTTCTGTTAATACGGTAATTCGTTATTTAACGTTGGTGATTATAAATACAGGCAGGAAATCAGCAGGACTTAAACAGAAGTATTCATCCTTTATTGGTTGAAAATCAATTATCATTCTTGCCCTCGATTGTGGGCTTTCTATACCCATCAATATAGTCGCGCATATGCCATTTGCATTAACTCAAAATGGATCGCATCGATAGCGCGCGCTACAGTGCGCATAATCCCCACGAAATAAAATCATTCACCACGTAAAACGCACTACTCCGCACCCGCCTGCACAATTTGGATCAAAAAAATATTTCAGTTTTAAATTTTTACAAAACATATCGTGAGGGCGCGCGGGGATTGGGTTCTTTGCGCTGGCGTCAAACTGAAATGATTGTAAAAGATTTCAGGTTATTTCAGTTTGAGGGATAGAAAAAGGATCACGATAAAAAAATAACGCATTGATAATAAAAGAAATTTCATACTTTACGTGGGATTGATGATCCACATTTTACGCGAGAGCATTTTTAAGAATATTTATTTTTCAGTGAGTTATAGATTTTTGAAACTGAAAAAGTTAATAAAAATTTGATATTTCATATTCTATTCTTTCGGGAGTAATTAATTTACTTTCTTTTATAATTAGGTATTTTTTATCATTAATTAGATATTCTTCTATTGGAAGTTTTTTTGTTATATTTTCTCCTGACTCATTATCTTTATAATTATAAATTAGATAATCATTTTCTTCATTCATCATTATTGGTTCTGCAAAGCTAGTTTCTGAAATAAATAATATTTCTTTCATAAAGTATACCTTATTTGAATATATCTGGTTGATTGATATATAAACATACTAAGGAAGATATGGAATGTAAACTTCTATGCAGAAGCTAAAGAGTAAAAAAATCTCTGTCGCCATTTTGTCGCCACTTTCTTCCAGATACAAAAAAGCCACTTATTACTAAGTGGCATAAATGTCTGATTTATCAGCTTAAATTTGGTGGGTCGTGGGGGGTTCGAACCCCCGACCAATTGATTAAGAGTCAACTGCTCTACCGACTGAGCTAACAACCCGATGCGCTGATTATTCTCCTCTCAATAGCCGTGGTCAACCCTTTAATACCATTTTTTTTCTGAATGAATAAAATATCGTCAATTACTTTAAAAAAAGGATCTTGTCTGGTTATCAATGCATCATCTCTTTGACTAAATGTGATCTTTTCATTACTTATACTGAGATTTATGTCACAATAATTTCGCAAACATAGCCACGTCAAAAAATAAAATAGTGGCAAAACAACATCGAAAAATATAAACACACTTCAGGTATTGTATGGAAGATCAAACACAACTATCTCAGCCCGTTAGAGTGAAAAATGCCACTCTTCAACGCGGGCTAACAAATCGTCATATTCAATTGATTGCTATTGGTGGTGCTATCGGTACTGGTTTATTTATGGGATCAGGGAAAACCATCTCGTTAGCTGGACCATCAATTATTTTTGTCTATATGATTATTGGTTTTGTCCTGTTCTTTGTAATGAGAGCAATGGGCGAGCTTCTATTATCTAATTTAGAATATAAATCATTTAGTGATTTTGCTGGTGATTTATTAGGACCTTGGGCTGGCTTTTTTGTCGGCTGGACATATTGGTTTTGCTGGGTAATTACGGGCATTGCCGATATTGTTGCAATTACTTCTTATATTAGCTATTGGGCGCCGGGTTTCCCTGAATGGGGGACTTCTTTTATCTGTGTATTAACATTGCTGATTTTAAATTTAGCAACCGTGAAACTCTTTGGTGAAATGGAGTTTTGGTTCTCAATGATAAAAATTACCGCGATTGTGTCATTAATCATCGTGGGTGTGGTGCTAATCAGTATGGGATTTCAATCGCCAGCAGGGCATACCGCAGCGCTTGAAAATATTTGGAATGATGGCGGAATGTTTCCTAAAGGGCTCAGCGGGTTTTTTGCTGGTTTTCAAATCGCTATTTTTGCTTTTGTGGGAATTGAATTAGTTGGTACCGCTGCCGCAGAAACGCGTGATCCCGAAAAATCACTACCTAAAGCAATTAACGCTATTCCTATTCGTATTATTACTTTTTACGTATTGGCACTCGCGATTATTATGTCTGTAACACCTTGGCGCTCAATTTTGGCAGATAAAAGTCCTTTCGTTGAGTTATTTGTCATGATAGGAATTCCTGCCGCTGCAAGTTTAGTTAACTTTGTTGTTTTAACCGCCGCAGCGTCTTCAGCCAATAGCGGAATATTTTCAACCAGCCGTATGTTGTTTGGATTATCTAAAGAAGGTGAAGCACCAAAGCAGTTTAGCCAGTTATCTAAACGTGCAGTACCTGCGAATGGGCTATTATTTACTAGCCTATGTTTATCGTGCGGCATTATATTAATTTATTTTATTCCCGATGTGATGCATGTATTTACGTTGGTTACTACGGTCTCTGCATTGCTATTTATGTTTATCTGGAGCATGATTTTATGCTCTTATTTAGCCTACCGTAAAAAGCGACCACAACTTCATCAAAAATCCATTTATAAAATGCCATTAGGTATTTTTATGTCGTGGTTATGTTTAGCCTTTTTTGCCTTTATGACCATTTTACTGGCACTAGAACATGATACTCGCCAAGCACTAAGCGTAACCCCTATATGGTTTATTGCCTTGGCAATCGGCTACCAATACGTTAAAAAGCGTAAGCAAAAAATAGCAGCTCAATAATAAGTTGCTAGATTAAAAATACAAATTGAAATTAAGCCTTACCATAATTGTGGTAAGGCTTTTTTACATAACAAAAATAAATTAAATCCGAGTTAAATAAATTTTATTTTTTACTTTAATTATTTAATTTATTTGGTTTTCATTGTCTTTTTGAATGAAAAGTAGCCGTTAAATTACAGTAATAAAATATTTATAAAATATGTTAACTGCATCCGGTATTTTTTTAAAAATACACTATCCTACAAGTAAAATAAAAGGAGGCGGTATGTATAAGAATATTTTGGTTCCCATTGATATCGATGAAGATAATTTGATGAATAAAGCAATTCCATTGGTAGAGGATATTGCAAAAAATGAAGATTCTCATGTTCATTTTTTATATGTGCTACCTAAGTTGCCACAATCATCTTACTATCGCTTAGTTATGAATGGCGATCAATTAGATCAAGGATGTTTAAAAACGTCAGCAGAACTTGAGGTGAAAAAAATTATTGGGCGTTTTGATTTACCTGATGACAGAGTAGAAACGCATATCTGCATTGGAAAACCAAGAGACGCCATATTACAAATAGCGGATGAAATTGATGCTGACTTAATTATCATTAGTTCTCATAACCCTGAAATAGATATTTATCACTTAGGCTCAACAGCTGCAGATATTACTCGTTATGCAAAACGTTCAGTGATGGTTGTACGATAAAACGATAGGGTATCCGCTGGATCTTACCCGTTAGGACTATTGGGTGATTATAGTGGCATCGCAGTAGTAAGATGGTTAGTTATCGCGATGCCTTTACCGCACAAATAAATCACTATTATATTTGGCTAGCTTATAAATTTTAATTATTATGTTTTATACTCTGCTAACGATAATAATTAAAAAGCCTATGTTAACCATTACTGCACTGCTAGAAAATAAATCGATTAATCCATCACTTAGCCATTATCCTGGGCTATCACTTTTACTTGAAGATAGTAAAAGTCAGACTAAAATAATTTTTGATACAGGAAAAGATCTTACTTTTATATCAAATAGCCAAAAAATGGGCATTGATTTAAAAGAGGTTGATACCATTGTGGTCTCTCACGGGCATTACGACCATTTTGGTGGTTTAACTCAAATCCCAGCGAATTTCTTTACCACAAAACCACGAATTATTGCGCACCCATACCTTTTTTCTGTCCGCTATTCAGCGCTATTTTTAGGCAATAAAAATATTAAATTTAAACGATTAGCTCCGCTTTTTGATAGGCAAAAATTAGAATCACAATTTACTTTTGAACTCACTGATACACCGTTATCAATAAACCAACATTTTATTTATTCAGGGCAAGTCACTCATCGACAAGTCAATAAACGCTATGGTGTTATTGTTCATGATTCAGGTGAAATGGATGACTATGTATTAGATGATAGCTTTCTTATTTGGCAAGGAAGTAAAGGGCTGGTAATTATTACAGGGTGTAGTCATTCAGGAATTGAGTCTATTATTCAGCATGCTAAAAAAATAACGGGTAATAACCAGATCCAAGCGATAGTCGGTGGATTACATTTACGCTGTGCTACCCCTGCAGCATTACAACGAGCCAAAAAAGCAATAGAAGGGCATGTTGAGGTTTATGGTTGTCACTGTACCGGGTTATTAGGCAGAAAATATTTAAATGCGAAAGATTTTAATGCAGGTCAAACATTATCTTTTGAGTAGTATAAAGGTTCTCTGTTGTTAACGCATAAAATGGCAACAACTTAAACTTAAATAAGCCATTGCCAAATAAGAGAATATAGATAGGTCTACCGGCGGATCACAAGTACCGATCGTGGTGTGTTATTGACGATATAATCAGCAGTCGAGCCTAGTAAAATATTACGTTTATTGCGAGAGCTTGAACCAATCACTATCGCATCAGCATTAACTTTATCTGCCAATTCGAGAATATTGTAATTAGGCGTGCCAATAACGGCATGACACAGATATTGATTTTCAGGTAAATCAAACTGCTGTTTTATACACAGTTTAAGTTTCTCAGTTAATAAAATTAGTGCTTGATTCTTTTTTGCTATTACAGATGGGCTATCACAATTAAGGCCATAAGCTTCAAGTGAACGTAAATTTGGCATCACAGTAATAAAGTGGAAATAATTCTCTGGTTTTCTAGCTAAAAACTGAACATCAGTGATCATTCGTTGGATTATGCTATCTTCTAATAAGTCAATTGCTACAAGTATCGTCTTAGCCATAGTTTGCCTTTGTAATAATTAAACTCTTTCTAACAGTATAAGTAAATTAGCTTACAATTTGAAATTTAAAAGTAAATATTGCGATTATTGCACCATTATTCTTGATTTTTAGGCTCTAAAAGATAAAAAAATGGTGTGATGAAATATTAAATCCTTTAAAATTTTATTAAGTCTACTTATTGGCATTTTGCCGTTATTCTATTTTTCAGGGAACGACACCATTAGGTTACAAATAACATGAAAAAATCGAGCGAAGAGTTACTTAAATGCATTGCCACGTTATTACAGTGGGTACTCAATATTGGGTTACTAATTTTAGCGGTTGTACTGGTTAGTTTTCTTATCAAAGAGACTTATGTGATTGCATCACTGTTGTTTAATTTAGGTGCACAAGAGTCGTCTTATCAGTTGTTAGAGGGGATCCTTATCTATTTCCTCTATTTCGAGTTTATTGCTCTTATTGTTAAATATTTTCTATCTGGTGGACATTTCCCACTAAGATATTTTATTTATATCGGTATTACGGCAATAGTGCGTCTTATTATTGTTGAGCATAAAAACTCGATGGATACGTTAATTCAATCTGGTGCTATTTTACTGTTAGTTATCGCGCTGTTTATTGCGAATACTGAAAAATTAAAACGAGCTTAATCAATCAAGTCGCATCAGACTAAAAATAACAGCAGTCGTTATCCGCACAATGAGGGAGATATGTTATTATCTCCCTTAAATTTATTCTGAGTTACGCAAAATTATTATGTCTTATCAATGTCCATTATGTAATCAATCACTCTCATTAAATGCACACAGTTGGGTATGTGAAAATAACCATCACTTTGATTGTGCTAAAGAGGGATATGTTAATTTATTGCCTGTACAATTTAAGCGTTCAAAAGAGCCCGGTGATAGCAATGAAATGATCAGTGCACGCCGAGAATTTTTAGATGCTGGTTTTTATCAACCAATGCGCGATAAAGTTGCTGATTTAATGGGAACATTATTGTCTGAAAATAATTGTGCGGTTCTGGATATTGGTTGTGGCGAAGGTTATTATACCGACCATTTTTATCAAGAATTAAAGTCAAAAAATCCACAGATTTATGGTTTAGATGTGTCTAAAGTTGCAATCAAATATGCAGCAAAACGTTATTCATCTATTCAATTTTGTGTTGCATCAAGTCAGCGATTACCATTTTGTGATGCTTCTTTAAATGCCGTTGTGCGAATTTATGCGCCTTGTAATGGTACTGAATTAACCAGAGTTATCGCAAAAGATGGCTATATTATTACTGTAACGCCAGCACCTAGACATCTCTATCAGCTTAAAGCATTGATTTATCCACAAGTTCATCTTCATCCATTAAAAGAAGAAGAGTTTAATGATTTTATAAAAATCGCTGAGCATCAAGTTGCTTATAAAATGAATTTAAGTGGTAAACAAGCGTTTGATTTGTTGCAGATGACACCCTTTGCTTGGCGTTCAAGTGAAGAGGCAAAACAGTCATTGCTTGCGAGTAAAACGTTTGAATGTGAGACCGATTTTTTGATCCGTATATACCAGCATATTTAAAGAATTTTATGATATATAAAGAAAAAATAGATTAAAAATAGCGCGAGATAAACATAAAAAGCTTAGGGAAATTACACCTAAGCTTTTTATTTTTGTAATTAGTTGGCGTACATAAACAATTCAAGATGTTCAAAAACAATATTAAAACCGATAGCAATTAATACAATACCACCGACAACTTCTGCTTTTTTACCCAGAACTGGGCCTACGTAACGACCAATCAGCATACCGAGTGTCGCCATGATCATTGTCATCATACCAATGGTCATTGCCGTATGAACGATATTTACTTGAAGAAATGCAAGACCAACACCAATAGCCATTGCGTCAAGGCTGGTAGCAATGCCTGTTGCAATCAGTGATAGGGAGCCATGGCGCTGTGGGGCATCTTCTTCACAAGGGCACTCATCACCACGTTTCAGGCTTTGATAGATCATTCGGCTACCAAGCACAAATAATAAACCAAAGGCAACCCAGTGATCCCACTGTATAATATATTGGCTGGTATAAAGACCTAATGCCCAACCTATAACTGGGGTGCTGGCTTCGATAATGCCAAATATAAATCCAGTACGGAGTGCTTCACGAAAACGGGGTTTATGCAGTGTGGCACCTTTACAGATTGCGACAGCAAATGCATCCATAGAAAGGGCAAGGGCAAGAATGATAGTGGCGTAGAAACTCATAAATATAGCCTCGGTTGGGTGATTCCATATACACAAAATTGCCCCCCAACCAAAGAAGTACAATTATGTGTCTATGGTCTTGCCAACCGTTAAACGGCATCTGCACCACGCTAGATGAAAATAAGCGAGTATGTTGATACAGACTTTTCAAAAATAAAGTTCTTATTCTTGAAACAGGCTACTCCCCAATGACTTGGTGCAGAAGATAACATATTATTCTTTAAAGGCAACATATTATTTAATATATTTCAAAGATGATATTGATAATAATTATCATTATTAAAAGCGTGAAGCTAATATATATTTATAAATATCATACAATGTTAAAAAAATGATAAATTTCAATATGATGAAATATTAACCATGTAATAAACAATGGGTTCTAATTATTTAAATTATAAATTTTTTGACTTATTTAAATATAAATACACGTAGTAAATATAAGCTTTAAAGTACGTTGGTTTTTAAACGAAAGTTAAATAAGCGCACAATTAATAGGTGTTTAATAAAGTTTAAAATAATTATTTTTTATAAAGATATAAATTGATTAACTTTATTTTTTATATTTAAGATTATTTTTATGTTATTTTTCTATCACTTAACATCGTAAAAAATAAATAAGAAATATAAAAAAGCCATTCAATTTGAATGGCTTTTGGTGTTAAAAAAGAGGTAATTAGTCACATTGAACTTTAATTGCTAATCCACCACGAGATGTCTCACGGTATTTTGCATTCATGTCTTTACCTGTTTCATACATAGTTTCGATAACTTTATCGAGAGAAACACGAGGCTCACTGGTACGGCGTATTGCCATACGTGCTGCGTTAACTGCTTTTACAGACGCTATCGCATTACGTTCGATACAAGGTACTTGTACTTGACCTGCAACTGGGTCACAAGTTAAACCAAGGTTGTGTTCCATGCCTATTTCAGCAGCAATACAAACTTGCTCAGGACTTCCACCTAATAGTTCAGCAAGACCAGCAGCAGCCATTGAACAAGCAACGCCTACTTCACCTTGGCAGCCAACTTCAGCGCCTGAAATAGAGGCATTCATTTTATAGAGAATACCAACAGCACCAGAGGCTAAAAAGTAACGTAGGTAAGTTTCAGGCGTAACGGGTTCGATACAGCGATCATAGTAAGCTAATACCGCTGGAACAATACCACATGCACCATTAGTTGGCGCCGTAACAACACGTCCACCAGCAGCGTTTTCTTCATTAACAGCAAGGGCAAACATGTTGATAAGATCAACAACTTTCATTGGATCGTTTGAAAGACTGTTGCTTGATGTTAACAGACGATTTAATGCCGCTGCACGACGAGGAACACGCAAGGGTCCTGGTAATATACCTTCAGTATTTAGACCGTGTTCGATACACTCCTGCATCGTTTTATAAACATCAGCAAAATAAGCGCTAATTTCAGCTTGAGTATGAAGGTCTAACTCATTTTTCATCATCAAGCTGGAAATGGATAAACCGGTTTCTTTGCAGTGTTTTAATAACGCTTCAGCACTTGCATAAGGATAAGAGACTGGCTGACTATCAACGGTAGATTTACCGAAGTTTTCTTCGTCAACAATAAAACCACCACCAATTGAGTAGTAAGTTTTTCTGTAGATCTCTTTATCACCAGCAAAAGCATGAATGGTCATGCCGTTTTCATGTAATGAAAGATTATCATTGCTAAAGTGCATGCTTTCTTTTGGAAAATCGACGACTTGTAACCCATTTGCTAATGATAAGCGACCCGTTTCTTCTACTTCACGAATAAAACCGGGAATACCGTCAATATCAACTGTTGCAGGTGCGTTGCCAGCTAGTCCCATAATAATAGCGATATCAGTATGGTGGCCTTTGCCTGTCAATGATAATGAGCCGTAAACATCAACAGCTACACGAGTGACAGACGCAATCAGTTCCTGGCTGACTAAATCATCGACAAATTCTTTACCCGCTTTCATTGGTCCTACGGTATGAGAGCTAGATGGTCCAATGCCCACTTTAAACATGTCGAAAACGCTAATCACGTCAGACTCCTTAATAATAAGAGAGAGGGTTAAAAAAAGGAAAAATATAGTTATTTATAGTAAGGGGATCGTTTTTACGGTTATATCGTCCCGTTAATGATGTAGTTTACAACATTTTTTTAAAATAGCTAAGTACAGTTATGATTGCGACGAGAAAACCCACAAACTGAATAACAAAGAGACAAATTAAGTAATCTGAAGCGCCAGTTTATGTAAAATTGCAGCGGTTAATCCCCAAACGAGATGCCCGTCATATGGATAAAAATAGATACGCTGTTTTTTACCAGAATGGCGAAAATCTAGCGCTTGATACTGTTGAGCATTAAGCACATAACTTAATGGTATTTCAAAAATAGAGGCGACTTCGTCAGGGTTATGGCGTAAAGGAAGTCCCGCAGGAATAACACCAATAATAGGTGTAACCAGATAACCACTAGCGCTTTGCAAAGGTGCTAGTTGCCCAATAACAGAAACAGCACTAGGGGGAATGGCAACTTCTTCGTGCGCTTCTCTTAACGCGGTTTGAATAAGGTTAGTGTCTTCAGGATCGCGTTTACCACCAGGTAAGGCAACTTGTCCTGCATGAGAGCGCAATGTAGATGCACGTTCTGTTAATAACAGAGTTGGGACAGGTTTATTAATAATCGGCAGCAAGACAGCTGCCGTTTTTTGAGAATGAGAAGGCTGATTTACCGGATCAGGTAATGTGAGTTGAAATCGATTGATAAAATTATCAATGGGTGTCATCGAGGTTTGGCTCACTTAAGGTGGTTAATATCTTTCCAAGCTTATCAAAGGTTTCTTGGTACTCTTTTTCAGCAACGCTGTCAGCAACAATACCACCACCCGCCCAGCAGTAGATTCTGTTTTTCTCGGTCAATAAGGTTCTAATACTGATATTTGTATCCATTGTGCCACAAAAACTAATGTAACCAATTGCACCGCAATAGCCATGGCGACGATGAGGTTCTAACTCCTCAATAATTTCCATTGCTCTAATTTTTGGTGCACCCGTAATTGATCCACCCGGAAAAGCAGCACGTAATAAATCAGTTGCTGTTAAATGTTCAGGCAGTTCAGCGGTAATGGTGCTGACTAAATGATGAACAGCAGGAAAACGTTCAACAACAAAAAGTTCAGGAACGTTAACCGAACCTGTACAGGCGACTTTGCCAATATCATTACGCATTAAATCGACAATCATTAAGTTTTCAGCACGATCTTTGCGCGAATTTGCGAGTAATTGTGCTTGTTCGTCATCTTCGTCAGGCGATGCTTTACGGGGTAATGTCCCTTTTATTGGTCGAGTTTCTATTTTGTTATTAACTAGATGAATAAAACGTTCAGGTGAAACACTAATAACAAAATTATTAGGCAAGCACATAAAAGATGAAAAGGGTGCTTTATTAGCGTTATTTAAGGTCAAGAATGCATTCCATTCATCACCTGTATAACTAGCAGAGAAGCGTTGTGCAAGATTAACTTGGTAACAATCACCTGATAATAAATATTGATGAATTTTAGCTATTTTTTCATTGTATTCATCACTACTAATATTAGATTGCCAATCACTCGTTAATTCAAAGGTTTTATTACCGCTTGTATTGGTTTGATTTTCTAGCCACTGTAGACGAGCATCAATATCATGATAGCTAATTAAAGTTGCTTTATGTAGTTTATGGTCGACAATAAGTGCCCAATCGTAGATCCCTACCGCCATATCTGCGAAATTCAATTCATTTTTCGCAATATCTGGTATTGTCTCAAGGCGACGACCTAAATCGTAACTCCAAATACCAAGTGCTCCGCCTAAAAAAGGTAGTGCATCATCTTGAGTGGGGTGAAAATCAAAACGCGCCAGAGCGGTTTGAATCAGTGTGAAAGGATCTTTTTTAGAACGTTTAACCGCCGCATTTTTTTCTTTAATGGTGGTTGTCTGTTTACGTGTTTCTAAAGTAATAACAGGGTCGGATACCACAATATCAAAACGGTTATGAGGATGTTCGGCAAAGCCTGAATGAAGTAAACTAGACCAAGGTAATGAGGCTATTGGTGTAAATACCTGTAGTGCTAAATCTGGAGTATAGGTTAATTCACGTTGTTGTAATTGCATATCCATTTTATGACCATTTAAATAAAGTATTTTGTATGTACTAAGCTGTAATTATTCACAAATGATAACATTTATGTAAATACAAAATAGAAATCAAAATCGATAAAGATAAGAGTAACATTATGTTTCTAGGAATGCCTACATTAACACATGAAGAACAGCAAAAAGCAGTAGAAAAAATTCAAACCCTGATGGCTGATGGCATGAGCAGTGGTGAAGCTATCCAATTAGTCGCCCAAGAGTTACGTGAAAAGCATACTACTCGTGAATCTGTTTCTATCATGTTTGATGACGATGACGAATAAAACATTTTTTTAACAAATATCACAATTACCCCGTTTTCCTTATGCTATGCTTAATAAAAAACAGATCCTGCTTTAAGGGATATTTTCGGGAGGTTGTATGAAATTAAGCAAGCTAGTTGGTCAAACAGGGATGCTGAGTGCAGTGCTTTTACTTGCGGTTTCTTTTGGAGCATCTGCAGAAAGTGTCAAAAAAGAAACGACAGAAAATGATATTGTTCGTTCAGCACCATTCGCTAGTTGTATAAATCTAGATAAAGATCAGTTGGCGACAAGAGTTAAAAATGATTATCTACAAAATCGTTTACCTCGTTGGCAGGATGACAAAAAAGAACTAGGTCCAAAACCTGTTGTTACCATTAATGCAAATGATGTTATCAAGATGGATAATAACTACCACATTACATTAAATGTGCGTGGTGCACGTACAGACCTTCGTTACAATGTAGAAGTAAATTGTGATGAGAAAAAAATTACTTATGTCTCTTCTAAATAGTAAATAGTAAAGAGAAAAGTAAATAAGAGAATTAAAAGATTTAAACCACACCCCAATGTTGAAATTCAGCTTTGGGGTGTTTTTTTATTATTTCTTTGATTGTGGTTCAAAAGGTAAGCGCGAGTAGTGCTGACTTCTTGCACGATAAAATACCAGCCTTTCTTGAAAAAATTCCCTTAAATATTGAGGTTGTTCTCTCGCGACTGCCTCAGCAACGACTGGCATATTGTAGCGTTCTTTAAATGCTACCCCAGATGCAGCCAAGCTGACATTAATTTTATCTTTTTTTTCTTGGGTTAATAGTGAAAGGTTATAAGTCATCATTTTTTCTCCCTAATAGCATCGATTGTAAGGTAAAAGCGCCTCAGAGTTAATACAAGTGGATAAAATAAAAATAAAGGGAGTACTATTTCAAATCCGATGTTCAAAAATCCCCCTAAAAGAGATTAATAATAAACCAACTACGTTATACATTAAATTTTGTACCACTTTGTGGGTATTGTTTTTGGTTTATAAATAATAAGTAATATTTATTTATAATTAACATTAATAAACTAATTAAACTTAGCTAGCACGGATTAAGCATTGGTAAATATGATCCAAATCAACATAAAGTAAATAAAGATTAGTTTAGTGCAATATTAAACGATAGAAACTTATGGATAAAAGGTTGTTTTTGTTTTAATTACGTGTTTTGTTTGATTTATTTGTATTAATTTTAGCTTTTTATAAGGTTAACTATATGAATTTTAATGATAAAAAAAGCCCTGCTGGGGAAGCAGGGCAAAAAATAATACAACACCAGGGAAAGATATATTATAAATAAAATTAACTAAATGGTTAATAAGTAAACTTACGTGATTATTGTTTTTTTTATAAATTAAAAAAATGAAATGATTATTTGTGCAGTGGGGTAAGAATAGAGCAAGATAAATTAAATGAAGGGTGATTAAATTATAGTCAAACTTTTCCGCTCTTTACTCTTGAGTATTAATATCAATTATACCTTCTTTTAATATTAAGACTCTATTCTTATTCTTTATTTTATTTATAATGTTTTCTTTGTATAATATAATAATATCTTATTAATTTATAAGTATTTTATAGCTACCATCAAAACAATTGTCTTATTGTTAATCAGTATTAATTTTAATATAAATCAAATGTTAATTTCTATTGTTATAGATTTAAATTAGTTTTTTGTTTTAGTTTTTATTTTAAGATGCATTATTAATTTATATATCTATAAAGTTATTAAATAATTAATTAAGTTTGTTTTTTAACCTGTTTAATTATTTTTAAATATGTAGCTTATGTGTCTTATAAAATCTATCTGTAATCTTTTCTGGTTAAATGATTAAATGAACTTATGACTTATCACTATGAAAAATAGGCTATTTTAAATCCATTAAAATAGGCTGACCAATTAACGATGTAATTAAAATGCAATACTAATAAATAAAAAAATAAACAAAAAATATACACGACGTATAATATTGTGTTACATTCAGCTCGTTTTTTAACATGGCAATATTCTGATATTAGACAAAAGTAGGTAGGGATCATTTACTGATTCTATTAAAACGCTGCTACCTAAATATTATTTTTATAACGATGTAAGGATTGGTTATATACGTTATTATATAGGAGAACTAATTTGACTAACCTAATAAACTTTGCAAACCATATTTTATGGGGATATGTCCTTATTTACTTGCTCCTTGGGGTTGGAATCTATTTCACAGTGCGCACGGGATTTATACAAATTCGCCATTTTGGTCATATGTTTTCCATTTTAAAAAATAGCCATAGATCAGATAAATCAGGGATCTCTTCATTTCAAGCATTATGTACTAGCTTAGCGGCGCGTGTCGGAACCGGAAATCTTACAGGTGTAGCCATCGCATTAACTGCAGGTGGACCTGGCGCTATTTTTTGGATGTGGGTTGTTGCCGTCATTGGCATGGCAACATCATTGATTGAGAGCACGTTAGCTCAGCTTTATAAAACTAAAGATGATCAGGGCAATTATCGTGGTGGTCCCGCTTATTATATGACTAAGGGACTGAAAATGCGTTGGATGGGCGTGATGTTTGCTATCTTCCTCATTATTGCTTTTGGTTTAGTGTTTAATGCTGTTCAAGCTAACTCTATTGCTCAAGCCACTGCCTCTGCATTTAATTTTGACCCTCTTTATGTGGGAATTATTTTAGTTATTTCTAGTGGGATCATTATTTTTGGTGGACTCCGTTGGATTGCTCGAGTTGCTGAATTAGTCGTGCCTATTATGGCTACTGCTTATTTATTATTAGCATTTTGGGTTGTTGCTAACCATATTGAACGACTACCTGAAGTGTTTTTATTAATATTCAATAGTGCATTTGGTTTACAAGAAGCAGCAGCCGGTGCTATCGGTTATGGTATTAGCCAAGCAATGACGCAAGGTATTCAACGCGGACTCTTTTCTAATGAAGCGGGAATGGGCTCGGCACCAAATGCAGCTGCATCAGCAACACCTTATCCTCCACATCCAGCATCTCAAGGCTATATTCAAATGCTCGGTGTATTTATGGATACCTTGGTTATTTGTAGCGCTACAGCGGTAATTATTTTGTCATCAGGGGTATTAGATAGTTATCCTGAAGGTATTAACGGTATTCAACTCACGCAATTGGCGCTATCGTCAACGGTCGGTGGATGGGGAAGTACCTTTATTGCCATTGCTATCTTCTTTTTCGCCTTTACATCTATTATTGCTAATTATGCTTATGCTGAAAGTAATATGATTTTCCTTGGTCGTAATCATACTACTGGGCTCTTTTTGTTACGTTCAGCAGTATTGGCGATGGTGATGTTTGGTGCATTAGCCGATATGCCTTTAGTGTGGAAAATGGCAGACTTTTCCATGGGATTAATGGCTATAACTAATTTAGTTGCTATTATCTTACTTTCAGGTGTTGCTTTGAAACTTATCAAAGACTACAACCAACAACGCAAAGCAGGGCTACTTCCTACATTTGATATTAGCCAATATCCTGAGCTAAAAGATGATATTGAAGATGGCATATGGGAAGACAATATTATTCCTGAGGAGCGGTTGATCCACTGTGAAAAAGTGGGTCAGTCTTAAGAAATAACAAAAAATCGCTAAATCTCGAAACCCATATTTTTTAATATGGGTTTTTTCATTACAATTTACCTTTGGGCTTATTAATTTTTAGGATGAAAAATGAGGTTAAATAGGTATTACATCGGGTTACTTATAGCGATAAGCCTACTGACAAGTTGCGTGCAACCATCAAAGTATATTGATAGAGGCAGTTATATTGCACAAGTCGTTCCAAATAAGCAGCAATCCAGTGACTGTGTAAAATATTTGGTGATGCACTATACCGCGTTGGACGATGATAAATCGTTTAAGGTATTAACCGCAGGGCGAGTAAGTAGTCATTATCTTATACCGACTCATCCAATGAAGAGAGAGGGGAAACCCGTTATTTATTCACTGGTGGATGAACAGCAAATTGCGTGGCATGCCGGTGTAAGTCAATGGGGCGATGCAACAAGCCTTAATCATTGTTCGATAGGCATTGAAATTGTTAATTTAGGCTATCGTGATAACGGTAAATTTAGATTTTGGTATCCTTATACTGCGGATCAAATAGTGACTATTAGCGCGGTGATGAAAGATATTATTCAGCGTTATGATATAGAGCCTCAAAATGTTTTAGGACACAGTGATATTGCACCTCAGCGCAAAGTTGATCCTGGTCCTCTCTTTCCATGGGAAAGACTTGCAAAGCAAGGTATTGGCGCTTCGCCTGATGAGCAATCAGTACAATTTTATTTAGCGGGTAGAGATCCGTTTGAACCGGTTGATATTGCTAATTTTCAAAAATTGCTTTCGAAATATGGTTATCAAACACCCAATAGTGGTGTACTAGATAATCAAACTCAAAGAGTAGTGAAGGCATTTCAGATGCATTTTAGAGTTGCTAAAGCTAATGGTATTCCTGATGCACAATCAGAGGCGATATTAAAAGCATTAATTCAAAAATACAGAACGTAATATTATTTTGCGTTTAATAAAAAAGCCTCTTATACCATTAGTATTTAAGAGGCTTTTATTTTTATAACTCACTATATTTAGTCAGTTTCATTTGCTTTTTTTGTTACCATTGTGACAGGTACTTCTTTTAATTTTAGGCTAATTAATAGTGAAACCACAAAAGCAATAGCACCTGGTAGTAACCAACCTAAGCCATATTCAGAAAGTGGTACATAGCTAAATAACTGTAGTAAATCCGCATTTAGCCATTTCAATTGTTTTAAAGTATCGAATAAACTCATCAATACAATTACGCCAATCGTAAAGCGATAAGTAAAACGAGGCGTTTTGAGTTTGTTACGAATAAATTGAAGTAACACTAAAGTTACAGAAGTTGGATAAATCATCAATAATGCAGGGATTGTGACACGCAATAAGGTATCAAGACCAAATGTTGAAACAACCGTGGTCATCAAGGTAAATACAACTACCCAAAAGCGATAGCCTAAGCGGTGGTGGAATGTTGCAAAGTAATCGGCTGCGGCACTTGTTACACCCACTAACGTTGTCATGCTTGCTAGTAATACGATCCCCCCCATTAACCAAGTACCCACAGAGCCAAACAGTGCATCAACATAGCGTGAGAAAATTTGTCCACCGTTGGTGGCATTTAATGCGGGATCGGCAAAAACAGAAACCGAATGGCTAGTGGCACCTAAATAGAATAAACACAGATAAAGTGCGGCAAGAAGTAAAACGGAAATCATGCCTGCTTTAATGGTGATTAGACCTATTTGTTTTGGATTATTAATGCCTTTGGTATATAACGCACGGGCTACAATTCCCCCAAATGCCATTGCTGAAAGCACATCCATTGTTTGGTAGCCATCAATAATGCCAGAGAAAAAGCCATTAACAGCATATAAGCCTGAAGGTTCTTCGATAGGAGAAAGCGGTTTAGCAACAACAGCAATACCGACAACAACCAGTAAAACCAGCAATGCTGGTGTCATAAACTTACCAATTGCGCTAATCATCGTGCCTTGCTTGAGCATAAAAAACATACTTAATATATTAAAAACAAGGGCAAAAATAAGATGAGTTACCGTGTTTTTCTCAATAAGACCTAAAGGTAAAAAACCCATTTCATAGGCGGTATTCGTTACACGAGGCATCGCAAAGGTGGAGCCAACAATAAGGTAAAGAGCAATCCAGAATAAGACCGCGAACCATGAAGGTAAATCGACTGATAAACGTTCACCTCGGCCACGAATAGCAACAATAACTAAGGTAAGAAATGGAAGTAACACACCAGTGACAAGAAATCCTAATGATGTACTGAACCATTGATTTCCTGATTGAAAACCAGCCATTGGTGGGAAAATAATATTGCCAGCACCAAGAAAGAGGGCGAAAACCATCATTCCAAGGATCAGCATATCTTTTGTAGAAAGCATAACTAATACTACCTGTCTGTGAAGAAATATATTAATGATTTATATTTGTTATTCTACATTTAGCCTATTCAATAGGTGATTATGTTGTAAAAATACTATTTGAATAACGAAAAGAGAATTGATAGTAACAAATTCTGAGCAAGATGTAAGAATAAAGGGGCGTTAAATGCTAAATTGAAAGGGAATACAGAGTAATAAATTGCTGGTGATTAGGTATAAAAGCAGTGTGATCCTCTGCTAAGGATCACAAAAGCTTTATAATTTTTTAGACATTAGGGATAAAACACAAAAATTATCGTGTTTAAATAAATTTATTAATTGCGACAGCAACGCCATTTTCTTCGTTAGATAATGTAACAAATTTAGCAATATTCTTAATGGAATCGGGCGCATTTCCCATTGCAACCCCTAGTGCTGCATATTTAAGCATCGCGAGATCGTTTTCTTGATCACCAATACACATGATTTTTTCAGGTGTGATTTTTAAATGTTCTGCGATTTTTTGTACAGCACTGCCCTTATTAACATTAGTATTTAAAATTTCAATAAAATAGGGTGCACTACGAAGTATGCTGTATTGTTGGTAGATATTTGTTGGAAGATACTGAATTGCGCTATCTAATACGGTAGGAGCGTCAGCAATCATAAATTTACTGAATCGCATATCACTTTGCATTTCATTTACTGGGCGATAGTAGAGTGGCGTCCAAGATAAAAAAGCTTCTTGGCAAGTGAAATGGCTGATATGAAGGTTAGATGTGTAAATTTTATTGTCATTTAGTACATGAAAATGAACGCCAATTTCTCGTGATAAGTTCTCAAAATAGAGATAATCCTCAAAATTAAGTAAATCTTCAATAATGACTTCACCGCTATCTGCTTGATGAATTTGGCTACCATTATTGCTGATGCAATAACAATCTGCTTTATCAAGATTAAGTGCTTTTAAATAAGGAGAGATACCATTAAAAGAGCGACCAGAGGCAAGAACAATATGCACGCCAGCCTCTTTTGCTCGTAAAACAGCATCTTTTACTGCGGGTGTAATTTCATGTTGTTTGTTGAGCAAGGTGCCATCTAAATCAATAGCAATAAGCTTAATACTCATTAGTATCCCCCGTAAAAAATAAAAGCAGTCAAAATGATAAGTCAGAAGTGAAACGCTTTATCATCACATAGGTGACACTCTATTTGTGTGACATAAAAGGCGTTATAGGATATGTCACACAGATAGAGGGTTTATTCACAGCACGGTGACTGTAAATGTAGTGGTTGTTTGGTTTCTAATTCAATGTCTTGGTTTTGTCTAAAATCAAAAGGCGTGATGCCATATTCTTTACGAAACATATAAGTAAAGTGCGATTGTGAACCAAAACCAAAATCGAGTGCGATATCAAAAATAGAACGCTCACTCGTACGTAACAGATAAATAGCCCCTGCAAGCCTACGTTGGCGAATATATTTTCCTAACGAGGTCCCGGTGACTTCTTTAAATATTTTCTGCATATGCCAAAGAGAATAGCCAGAATATGCCGCGAGTTCTTCCAGATGAATAACGCGACCTAAATGTTCCTCAATCCATTTACTTAACGCGCAAACCAATGCGAGATGATTATCTTGTGGCATTACAGTTCCATTCTATCGATGAAGTTAAGGTAAAAAGCAAAATTAACTCCCTAATATTATACAAAAAGAGGCAAACAGAGAAATCCATATTAATGGATAATCATCCATGATCGTTGGCAAAATGTGTAGTTGAAAAGTGATATGCACATTAAACAGACAGATCAAATTAAAAATAATACAAACTATCTTGGTTTTGTCGAGGAAGCATTTAACTTTCTTAATGAAAACTATGCTAAATTTACAGCCAGAGATAAGTTATTGCAGATTTTATAACAACAATTCTGTTCCCCGTTATCGAATTAAAGCGAATGCTTATTACTGTTACTAATAATGCTAACAAAGTGTATTTAAAGGATTTTAAATTGAACGCAAAAAGAATAATTATTAGCATAATTATTGTATTAGCCATTAGCTTAGGTCTATATCTTATAGCTTTAGATAATTTTTGCGATCAAGGCGAAGACTTTCAACAAGGTATTTGCCGATTTACAACGTTATTTCCCTCCAAACATGATTAAAAAATCGCCTTTTCTAATTAATTTCCTATTAACATGAAATGTATTTGTTATTCAAGTCAGAATAGTGTTTTAATGGTGGTTTAAAATAACTGAAATTGTAAACATAGGTTTACACTTTGAACCGATAGATCAATAGAAGAGGATGTATGGCGAGAGAGTCGCAACAAACAGAACTAAAGCGCGGTTTAAAAAATCGACATATCCAGCTTATCGCGCTGGGTGGAGCTGTCGGCGCAGGTCTGTTTCTTGGAATAGCGCAAACTATTAATATGACAGGACCATCAGTAATATTAGGCTATGCCATTGGTGGTTTTATTGCGTTTATGATCATGCGCCAATTGGGCGAAATGGTTGCCGAAGAACCTGTTGCGGGTTCATTTAGTCACTTTGCGAATAAATATTGGAGCCCATTTGCTGGTTTTTTATCTGGCTGGAACTATTGGGTCATGTTTATTCTTGTCGGCATGGCTGAGCTAACGGCTGCAGGTAAATATATTCATTATTGGTTACCTGATATACCGGTGTGGGTTTCTGTTGCTGTCTTTTTTGTCGCTATTAACCTCATTAATTTGATTAACGTAAAAATGTATGGTGAAACAGAGTTCTGGTTTGCCATTATTAAAGTACTCGCCATTGTTGGTATGATCTTATTTGGTAGCTATTTGCTGGCAAGTGGTAATGGTGGACCTCAAGCTTCAGTAACTAACTTATGGGCGCTGGGTTTCTTTCCCCATGGGTTTACTGGATTTATGTCGGCACTGGCAATAGTGATGTTCTCTTTTGGTGGGCTTGAGTTGGTGGGGATCACCGCCGCAGAAGCTGAAAACCCAAAAGTCAGTATTCCTAAAGCGACAAACCAAGTGGTGTACCGTATTTTAATTTTCTATATCGGTTCATTATTAGTTTTACTGTCTCTCTATCCTTGGACACAAGTTGTGAAAGGGGAAAGCCCATTTGTATTGATATTCCACCATTTGGATAACTTCTTAATTGCGAATATTTTAAATGCCGTGGTATTAACCGCAGCGTTATCTGTCTATAACAGCGGTGTGTATTCAAACAGTCGTATGCTGTACGGTTTGGCTAAGCAAGGTAATGCGCCTCGTTCATTGTCGCATATCAATAAACGCGGTGTACCCGTAATATCATTAGCATTATCTGCAGTAGCAACATCTTTAGGTATTTTGGTTAACTACGTATTGCCAGATCAAGCATTAGAGCTATTAATGGCGTTAGTGGTGACCACATTAGTCCTTAACTGGATAATGATTTGCTTAGCAAACTTAAAATTCCGTGCTGCAAAAATCAAAGAGGGCGTAGAACCATCATTTAAAGCATTATGGTATCCCTATGGTAACTACATTTGCCTTGCCTTCTTATGTATGATTTTGGTGATTATTTTGTTAATGCCGAAAATTAATATCTCAGTGATTTTAATGCCATTTTGGATTGGCTTTTTATGGTTAGGCTTTAAATTATCTAGAGCGAAAAAAGCACCTATCGCGAATGAAGAAATAGAGTAATTAACCACCAAGACTAATTACCAAATTAAAAAAATTAAAACAAAAAACGCATCTAAATTAGATGCGTTTTTTTAATAATCAAATAATCTAAATTACTGCCAGCGCAACCAAGCAAATAGCACATTGCCATTATTGTAAGTACCAGGTACATAAGTCGCTTGAAGTGAAAGATGCCCATACTCAACAGAAACCATCGGTAGAGGTAGCGGCATTGGAATATAGTTATATTCATGGCGTGCTGTAATGCTTAGAGTAAAACCAGCTCCCATACGGAATCCGTCAAGATCACCGGGAACCCACATTTTCTGAAAGCCATAACCCATTATAGGTTGTACACGGTTATTTGAATCCATAAATGCCATTGCGTAAAGCGCATGCCAGTCGTTATCGCTATCATAGCGATATTTCCCCATACCAAAACCCCAAGGTGTTTCGTTATAACGATCTGTTTTTTCTTTATCGTAAGTAAAGCGGTTGTGCCAAGTCCAGACAGGTAAATAGTAGTTATAATCATCACTATCCCATGTTTGAGAGACATTACGTTTAAATTTTCCCCAATAACTCTCTTCACTATTCTGTTGTAAAGATTGATCTGTTAATTGGGCATTTTTTGTCGTAATTATCTGAGTGTTAACTGGGGTATTTTCAGTAGCAAAAGCACTAGTTGTTAACGTGAGTGAAAACAACATGGTTGCTAATACTCTATGGCTAAAATGGGGTGATGACATAATATAACTCCGAATACTACACAGCTGTGATTCTGGTAATGGCAAATAGATTTCAATAATAGTGTTATTTAATTAGCAGTAATTTAAGATAAGAGGTATCTGAAATTATACTTATTGAATAAAATTCTAAGGTATTTTAATAGGTTAAAGAGAGAATAAATTTATTCATTACACGACATCTGTTAATTTTTTTAAGATTAAATGCTGAGGTGATATTATCACTAGCTTATTGTTTTTTATGAACAAATCGTGTTGATGTTTTTTTAAAATCAAAAGCCAAATATAAGCGATTAATCATAATAAATTTGATTTTTGGAAAGATATCAGAACATATGCTGAGTGAAATATCTATTTTGATCCCTTTTTATAGAAATATCAGTCTATTTGGCATAAATAATAATTCTTATTTATGAAGTAGACCAATATTTGCGTTGGGATGATAAATTAATCGATAAAAAGGGTTAATTTAAATCAGATAAAATAAGAGGTTTGTTTATGGAACGTTTAAGTTTTAGATGATGTTATTGGGGGAGTTATAGGGATGGTAGAGAACAATATAGGATAAGTAGAGTGAATTACTATTGCGATAAAAGTAATTCACCTCTAGATGTGGCTCCCCATTACTGTGAGAGCTTTTCTTTGCTTATAACCACCAGTCTATGGGTATGTACATCGCGATCTTTTCCCCAGCAGAAATTTTCCCAGCGTTCATAAAGTTCATCGGTATTTTTTATAGGAGTAAGAGGGTGATCTTCTTCGGTACCATCAGAAATATAGATATTAAGGTCTGCTTTAAATGCCCAATCAATCATTGTCTCCCAAAAACGCTTACCAGCATTGGTTTGCTCTTCATCGGATACAACAATATTATATGTTTCAAGTAAATAGTTAAAAAATGACCTTGGAAAATATCGTACAGCGGAGTCATGTTCCTCAGAAACAGTGCGCCATACTTTAATTTGAGTGCATGTTGTTTTATTAAAAATAATATCTTTACGAAAAATAAGCTCAACAAGATAAACGGTTTCAGGATTTTCATTTTGAGTAATTAAACGATATTGGTTTTTCTTTAACGCTTTAATAAAACGATAACCTTGAGGGAGCGAATAATTTGGTAATACAAAGTCTTCTATTCCCTTTTCGAGAAACTCTTTTGTATGATCAACATTTTTAGAGTGAATTTTCAATTTCATATTAAAATCTGCATCAGGTACAAGATAAGGCATTGTTTTTTGCGATGGTTCTTTTTTCATTTTTCCCCTCCGCGTGGTTCGGTTGTCCATAAATGCATTATAAATACCTCATTTGGCAGATTATATATCGATTGTCGTTAAAACGAGCAAAATAATTTATTTTATATCGCCAGTTAGCTTGTTGTTAGAATATATTCTTGTTAAAGATAACTAAAGCAATATAAGTTACCCACTCTGTATCTATTATATACAACCTTAGCATGCTAAGTCATAAATAAAAGAGAAAGAGGCTGTAGCTAGTATCTTTACTTTTACCATGCGATACTCTTTATCGCCTGAATTTACAGGCTTTGGCTCGGGGCGCCTTATGGCTGAGATGAACCCGTATAACCTGATCTGGATAATGCCAGCGTAGGGAAGTCAAGGTAACTCTGCGATGTACTGATTAACAGAGTCCGACTTTTCTGTAACTGGTAAAAGAAGGAGTTAATCAGTGAGATTTAATGCACTAACTATTGCAGGAACAGATCCTAGTGGTGGCGCAGGTATTCAAGCAGATCTAAAAACCTTTTCTGCCCTTGGTGTATACGGCACAACAGTAATGACGGCACTGGTTGCTCAAAATACCTGTGGTGTACGTAGCGTGTATGATTTATCCCCTGACTTTGTCGCGGCTCAATTAGATGCTGTACTTTCTGATGTGAGAATTGATAGCGCCAAAATTGGTATGCTCTCTAATGCGGATATTATTGATATTGTTTGTCAGAAATTGCATCAATATCCCATTCCTTTTGTGGTTCTTGATACCGTCATGATTGCAAAAAGTGGTGATCCACTTTTACAACCCAATGCGGTCGAAAAGATGGTTAATAAACTTTTGCCTTTCGTTGATTTAATTACGCCAAATCTACCTGAAGCGGCAGCGTTGTTAGGTTGTGATATTGCACATAATGAACCAACAATGAAACAGCAAGGCTATGCATTATTAGCCCAAGGCTGTAAAGCGGTGCTAATGAAAGGGGGGCATTTAACCGAAAATGAAAGCCCTGATTGGTTATTTACCCCTGAAGGTGAATGGCGTTTCACTTCAACGCGAGTTAACACAAAAAATACCCATGGTACAGGGTGTACACTTTCTGCGGCATTAGCTGCTATTCGTCCTCAAGTGGGTGATTGGCACAGTTGTGTTGAGCAAGCAAAAGCTTATTTACAACAAGCCTTAGAACATGCCGATAGCTTAGAAGTGGGGCACGGGTTTGGTCCTGTGCATCATTTTCACCGCTGGTGGTAACAATCAAATGCTAAATAGAGTCTTAAGATAACAAGGCTCTATTTTGTTTCTGCTATTTGATAATAGTGTCTTCCGATAATCATTATTACCACTAATATAAAGGCATGTCTTATTGGTAAACTAGGGTAATATATCAGCAATATTTTGCTTTTAATAAGGGATGATATGAATACAGCTTTTCAGAAACCACGCTGGTTACGCGATTTACTCCGTTTTATTCCATTGAAAAGCCAGTTTGTCTTATTTGGTAATGTGCGAGATTTACAAGCAAGTGAAATCCAACCCAATATTGTCACACCATTACCTTTTAATCAGACACTCTATAATAGTCTCTATGAAATAGGCTATGTTCATATTATCACCTATACACCAATGACGGGATTTCAATGGATAGCTAATCCATCTCAAACGTTGCAAGATGGTGTTTTATTAATGCAACAACTTGGTTTGACGGTAACGGGGGATCGTGCATCAGGAAACATTGATAGCTTAAATAGTGTATTAGAAAAATGGCAGACAGTAACTGAACAACCTATTGCGTTATGCATTGATTTTGCCTCTTGTTTGCTCTCTCATCGCGATAATTTAACGCCCGCTGAACACAGCTTATTTACACGCGCGTTAGTAACATCACATCAAGCCAAAGCAAGACCCGCAGGGAAAAATAATCAGCCATTCTTTAATAGTATTTTTTGGATTGTGGACAAAGAGACTGATTTACCTGATTGGTTTACTGTCAATAATCCTCGATTACGTGCTATTTCTGTTGCAAAACCGGATAGTCAAACACGTCGTATATTAACGCCTAGTTTATTGATGTCTTTTATTGGGTATCAACAACTACCCGATAACGAAAAAGAAACGCTACTCAATGATTTTATTGATGAGACTGAAGGATTGTTGTTGCTAGATCTTACGGCAATTGTGCAGCTAGCACGTATTGAACAAGTTGATGTCACTCGTATTAGCGATGCGGTTCGTCGTTATAAAGTCGGTATTACGGAAGATCCTTGGCAAAAAATCGATAAGCAAAAAATCCGTAATGCACCTGAAGTAATACAACGACGAGTTAAAGGGCAACAGCATGCAGTCACTCATCTATTAGATATTATTAAACGTGCAATGACAGGGGTTGGCAGTAGTAAAGGTGGACGACCTCGAGGGGTTCTATTTTTAGCCGGACCAACGGGTGTTGGTAAAACAGAATTAGCTAAAACAGTCACTCAATTGCTATTCGGCGACGAAAGTGCCTATATTCGTTTTGATATGTCTGAATTTAGTGCAGAACATGCTGACCAACGTTTAATTGGTGCTCCTCCTGGTTATGTTGGTTACGATTCAGGTGGTGAATTAACCAATGCGATCCGTGAAAAACCTTTTAGTGTGGTGCTGTTTGATGAAATTGAAAAAGCACATCCTCATTTAATGGATAAATTCCTACAAATTATTGATGATGGTGTTTTAACTTCAGGTCGAGGTGATCGTGTTTACTTTTCTGAGGCTTTAATTATTTTTACCTCGAACTTAGGTATTTATCGACTAGATAATAATGGTGAAAGAGTTGCTAACGTATTACCTAATGAGCCTTTTGAACGTGTCAGTCGTAAGGTTAAAAGTGAAATAGAACGTCACTTTAAATTAGTATTAAACCGACCTGAGTTATTAAATCGTATTGGTGAAAATATTATTGTTTTTGATTTTATCCGTGAAGATATTGCAGAGCAGATATTTGAACAAATGGTGACTAATATTCTTTCCAGTCTTGATAAACAATCACTCATCATTGCTATCTCAGATAAAGCCAAAACCACGCTGAAAAATTACTGTTTATCTGATCTCTCAAATGGTGGTCGTGGTATTCGTAATCAATTAGAAGTTTATCTAATAAATCCATTATCACGGGCTATTTTTGATAGCGATCTTGCGGTTGGAAGTGCTTATCTAATTACCGATATTCAAGTCGATAGCATGACTAAAATTATTTTAGCGCCACAGGTAGATTAATGCGTATTAGTTTATCGCGGATCCATTTCCCTGTAACCGCGTTAGGGCCAGGAAAACGCATTGGAATTTGGTTTCAAGGCTGTTCTTTGCGTTGCAAAGGGTGTTTATCGCCGGATACGTGGGAAGTTAAACAAAACAGTATACTGGTCGATGATTTGATAACCCAGATACGACCTTGGTTTGACTATGCCGATGGAATTACTATTTCAGGTGGTGAACCTTTTGAGCAACCTGAGGCACTTCATGCTTTATTAATTGGATTACGTCAGCAATTTATTGGCGATATCTTTATTTATAGCGGTTATCAATGGAATGAGATAAAACCGCAGGTTGATATGATGTCTGGTCTAATTGATGCACTAATGAGTGAACCTTATCAAATTGATGTGCCACAAACACAAGTATTACGAGGCAGTGATAATCAGCAACTTCATTGTTTAACGCCAATGGGAAAAGCGCGATTTAACACATTTAATAGAGCGCTTACTGAGCATGATAAAATACTCGATCTCACTATGGATGAAGAAGGACGACTATATCTTACTGGAATTCCTAAACAAGGTGATATGGCTCGATTACGTGAATTATTAGCTCAACAAAATACCCAATTAAAACAAATAAAAAGATAATAGAGATGGAACAGCGGATGACCATGATACGTTTTTGTCCTCATTGCCAAACAGAGCGCCAATTAACGGAAATTTTTTGTGCAGGACAAATTAATGATAAGCCTTGTGGGTGGGATTTAACTATTGAGCCTATTCATGAGTCGGGCTGGCGTCCATCTTCTATTGCGGCTTCATCTATTGCTACTCCATCTATTGAAAGATCGCCTGCTGATAGTAAATCCCCCCTAATACAACGTGTTTGTCTTAATGGGCATCCGATGGGGGATGATGATTTTATCTGTTTTGAATGTGGTGCTGATGCTGCTGACAATCTGGAAATAATAGACACCAGTGCTAATGAAACCAATAAATCTGAACAACTTATTGGCGATTGGCGGCTTGAACAACGTATTAACGGGGTTAATAGCCAAAGAGAGCGCTATAACGTTACACATATAAATACAGCTCAAGAAGGTGTGCTAACGCTCTATCTTAAAGGTGAAGAGCCTGATCCTGCTATTTACCAAGTTTTAAATCTTATTTCTACAGAACATGTTCCTGTATTTTATGAAATAGGTCGATGGGATAATCGGGTCTGGCATGTTACTGAACGCTTAATGGGCGGCTCATTAAGCCAATTTATTAAACAGGGCGAATTCTGGCAACCTGATGAAATTAAAGTATTAGTTGCAGAGTTAGGAACCGCTATTGCGGCATTAACTGAACATGGTGTACGTCATCGCGCTCTGCGTCCTTCTAATCTAATGATCCGCTCACGTGAACCGCTAGATATTGTAGTAATTGAGTATGGTTCAGCATGTTTGTCTGAGTTTGATCTTGATATTGTTTCGCCTTTAGATATTTCTCGTTATAGTGCGCCCGAAACATTAGCTGGTGGTGTTTCGGCAGCATCAGACTGGTGGAGCTTAGGTATTATTCTTCTTGAACAATTAACGCATGGTGAGTGTTTTAACGATATTCATGATAATGCTTTTTTGATCCAGGTAATGACGAATGGCATTGAACTACCAGATAATTTAGATGCTGATATTCAGTTATTATTACGTGGTTTGCTTTGCCGTGATCGTTTACAACGTTGGCAATGGAAAGAAGTTAATGCATGGCTACAAGGATTGGTCGTTCAAGCACCCAATATACGAAATAACAGTGCAAGTCAGCAATATCACCAATTTCAATTTGCAGGTAATCAGTTTAACCAACCGGATGCTTTTGCTATGGTGGCAGCTGAAGATAAATATTGGAATGAGGCTACAGAATTATTTGTCCATGGTGAAATCACAACATGGTTAAGTAAATTTGATAATAGTGATAAGCAAGTTGCCCAATTACAAGCATTAGTTGAACAGCAGAATATTGAACCCGGTTTACGTTTCACTTTAGGATTGCGTATTTTAAATCCTAATATGCCTTTGATTTATCAAGGCGAAATTATTACTCCATCTTGGTTATTAGAAAATCCCCAATTAGGTTATCAATTAATTTGTGAACCTTTAGCGCATGAAATAGAGGCAATAGATAATCAACATTGGCTTGTTCAACTCTATTATCGTCAATGTGCTATTCGTGAACGTGCCAAACAGCAGCGAATTCCATTAAATGAAGAGAGTTTGCAGCTCTATTTACTGATTACTTCGATTAGTCAACTTGCTGCGCGTTGGGAAATTATTCGTACAGAATTTCCTGACGCACATAATGAAAATTTGCGTGCGTTAATTGATCGGCAAAATATACATGAAAATGACTATATTTTGTTGTTAAGTGCTGAGATGGGGCAATATATTGCGGTCGATCTATTAGTCAATAATGCAGATCAGTTAGCAAGTAAGCTAAATATTCTCTCATTCGATAAACAGCAGGCAAAAATATTATTAGCCACACCTCGTCCTCAATTAATTGAACAATTAATTGAGCAGATTGGTGATTTTAAACGCGTTAATATTGCGCTTATTGATCAATGGACAGACCGTTTTTTACTCACTCGACGGTTACCACTTGAGCATATTTTAGTTATGCTAAGTATTCCTCAAGATAAATGGCAAGTTCCTGAATCTCAAAAATATATTCTAGAAGTTATTAGCTTTTTTACGAAGAAATTAGTATCAGCAAGCCAACGAGGTAATTTAGTCCGAATGCGTTTAACACCCAACGCAGGGCGTGTTGATTTAACAGAATGTGGTGTAGGTGACGAACGAACCACTAATTTACTTGAACACCTTATTAATCGTAAAAAACGGTTTATCTCAATAGACAGTGATTTATTACGTCAACGTACAACCGTGAATAATCGGCTTTGGGTTTTACAATCTAATACCCAATTGTATCAAAGGGATACGGGTATTAATGGCATGTATTTAGGCTTTCCATTTTTGGTCTTAAATACACAACCAAATAAAACGAAGCCACGTATTGCACCACTATTTTTATGGCCTATAGCTATGAATATTGTGGGAGGGGCTCAAGGGGTTGTGCAAGTTGCTTTTGATACTGAACGTGCCGCTGTGCGCTTAAACCCTGCATTAGCTAATTTTTTTGGTATCCCAGCGGTTAATGAATGGCAGAAAATTCTCGATACATTGCTATCACAAACCGGTATTAGTGTTAGTGAAATAATGGCGACGTTATCTTCGCTATTAGCAATATCAGAGCAAACATTAACGCCATTGCCACCATTAACAGAAGATATTGCAGAACATAGTGCTTATATTAAATGCTCTGCGGTGTTATTTCACACCTCATTTATTGGGCAAACTATCAGTGCCGATTTACAGCAGATAGCGAATTTACCGATTAATGGCACTGCATTAGCGACGATGCTAAAAGTGAACACATCAGTACATCAGCCGGAAAAACTATCTTCACTTAACGAAAATTATCTTTTGTCGTTGGCTGATCCCTCTCAAAATACCATTATTCAAGTAGCAAGAAATCAAACAGGATTATTGATTGAGGGACCTCCGGGTACAGGAAAAAGTCAAACTATTGTGAATTTAATTGCTGATGCAATAGGAAGGCAAAAAACAGCACTCGTGCTTTGTCAAAAACCAGCGGCATTGGATGTGGTTTATAAACGTTTAGTTGCAAATGGCTTGCAGGATAGGGTGCTGATTATTCATCAAAATCCTAAAGGTCGTGAAATTATCTCTGCAATAAGAGAACAGTTAGATTTAGAACGCAGAAGGCAACTAGTGGCAGAAGTCACTGAGCCAGAGCGCATTGACCGCGATAGGATAGTTAATCTAATTCAATTTTATGAAACAACATTAGATGCCTATTATCGGGCAATGTATCAAACAGATAAGCAGTACGATTTTTCTTATCGTGACGTTTTATCGGCTTTATTAGCGTTACAACACGCATATTCGATAGATATCGATGCTAATCCATTAACGGCGCTTTTATCTCAATTTAATAAGCAAACTTTTACCGAATTTATTGATAATTTACGTTTATATGGCTTAGATTGGTATGACATTAATTATGAAAATACGCCTTTAAATGGCGTGTTATTATTTTCACCACAAAGCCCTCTGTACCATCAATTTAATCAGCAAATTAGTGGTTTTATTTATGCTGAGCAACAGCGTGATATTGCTTACTCTTCAGATGATCAACAGGTAATCATTAAAAAATTAGCAGAACATGAGACTACTTTAGAGCAATGCAAACAATATGCTAAAAAATTAAATACTCAGCAATGGGATGATGTATCACGCTGGTTAACGCTCTTTTTAAATCAGCAAGGTGCACAAAATAGAGGCGATTTACTGATTTCTCACTTAGCGCAATTAAATAACCGCTTACAGCAAATCGATATATCAGGAAGTGATCCTCTCCTTTTTGGTTTATTAACACCATTAGATAATGCAACGTTAGCCTTATTATCAAGGGCGGTTAACGAAAAAATCACCGGCTCATTTTTACGATTTTTTAATCCTTTTTATTATGGTCGCAATAGTAAGTTAAAAAGCTTTATTGCAACGTGTGGCATTGAAGAAAAAACAGAAAACTTTCTTGCTTTACAGCGCACCATCAATACGGAACAACAGTGGCGTTTATTATATAAAGAGTTATTACCTGTTTATCAGCAATTACAAATAGAAAAACAATTAAATCAGCAAGATAATCAATGGCAACAAACATTAAGTACAGTGTTATCTCAGCTTGAAGCGTGTCGTGATTTTATTGGTGTGTTGGCGTTATATCCTCAACCTGAACATTTTATTGAGGCGATAATAGCCATAAAACAGCAGGGTTTTGAACAGCAGTGTTTGCAAATTGAGAGTGCGATTTGTCGTGCTAAAATGCAGCAAAATAGTCTGGAAAAACTTGATCAACTGCAAAACTCACTCACTCCAGAATGTTATCAGCAAATAAAACAATCAATTAATCATGGTGAGTTGCTCACGGAATTATTACAGCAATTAGAAAATGATTTACCTCACTTAAGCCAGTTTCAACTGTTTAGAGAAAAAACCGCACACTTTAGTCCAGATTATTGGCAAATTTTACGCTTGTCACGTCCTTTTATCGCGAGTAAAGAGTATGTGGCAGAGAAGCGTATTGAGATTTTAGAGCAAGCATTAAGTCGTTTATTTTATTTAAATATCAAAGATGAAATTGAAACAAAATCACCTGTGTTAAAAACATCAGCTCAGCAATTGCAGGATCACATTAAGCAATTAACAGAGCTAAATCAGCAATTACAGCAAGTTAATCGTCAGGTATTAACTCAAAATATCCTTTTATCAGAAATTGATAATCCTAGATCATGGGAAAAAATCACTCGATTAGCCGGACCTAGAGCGCTTAGATTGCGGGAGTTTATTGAACAAGCCTGTGATTTAGGGCTATTTAATTTACGACCTATTTGGCTAATGACGCCTGATGTTGCTAGCCAAATATTACCACTGAAAGCGGGGTTATTTGACAGCGTTATTTATGACGAAGCTTCTCAAATGCCGATCGAATTTGCATTAGCGACACTATATCGAGGCAAACAAGCGATAGTCAGTGGTGATGAAAAGCAAATGCCACCTTCTTCATTTTTTAGCGGTAAATTTAGTGACGATGAGGACGATAATGAAGAGGGTGATGAACAACAAGAGCAAACAGATGAACAGTGGGATCCGCGCCAAATTTGTCATTGTCCTGATTTATTGCACCTAGCTCGAGCGGTATTGCCTATTCATACATTAGATATCCATTATCGTTCAGCCTTTCGTGAGTTAATCAATTTTTCCAATTATGCCTTTTATGAAAATAGACTCAATATTCCTGCTCAACATTCAGAAAAGACAATTAATACCGTAAAACCGCTACATTTCATTGCTGTTAACGGCACTTATGCTAATCAAAGTAACGACGATGAAGCCAAAGCCGTTGTTGAGCATTTAGCACAGATATGGCAAAAGCCTTTTAATCAACGTCCCTCAATTGGGGTGGTGACGTTTAACCAAAAACAAGCGCAATTGATTAATCAATATATTCGAGAGCGCGGTGAATATGATGTAGCGTTTTTAGCTGCTTATACAGAAGAAGTCTCGCGGCTGCATAATGACGAAGATATGTCGTTTTTTGTGAAAAATGTTGAAAATGTGCAGGGTGATGAACGTGATGTGATCCTATTCTCGACAACATTTGGTCGCAATGCGCAAGGTACATTTAGGCGAAACTTTGGTGTGTTAGGTCAAACAGGTGGCGAACGACGCTTAAATGTTGCTATTACGCGAGCTAAACAGCAAGTTGTTATTATGTCTTCTATGCCGATAGATGAGATATCTGATTTATTAAATACGCATAAGCAGCCAGAAATTCCTCGTGACTATCTTCAAGGTTATCTTGCTTATGCGAGTAACTGCAATACGCCAAATAAGCAGGATGATAATCAGCGTTTATTAAATCGTTTATGTCGAACACAAGCGGGAGCGGCTGAGCAAAAAGAGGTTAGGGATAGATTCGTCGTTGAAGTGACCGAGTTTATCCAATCACAAGGTTATAAAATTGCACCGTCACAGCCGATGGGGGTGTTCTATTTTGATTGTTTAGTTGAAGATGAATTAAAAGGGCAGTTATTAATGGGAGTTGAATGCGATATGCCTCAACATTGGTTGTTATCCAGCGCATGTGCAAGAGAGTTATGGCGAAAAGATATTTTACGTCGAGTTGTACCTCACCACTATCGTGTATCGTTAACCCAGTGGTTTTATCATCGCGAACAAGCACAACAACAACTACTCGATGCCTTACAACAAGCCGCCTTATTGAATAAAAAAGTGAGTTGATTATGAGTTCATCTGTACATTATGTGTCGGTTAAAGAAATCAATATAATCCAATATCGTCGACAACTTGCGAATACTAAAAAACAATTTAAACAATGGATGGCACTAGCAAAGCAATTAACTTATCAAGATGAGCGAATTGACCAAATTGAGGCACTTTGTCAGGAGCTTGAGTTAAATAGTCAGCAATTAGAATCACTAAACGCAGGTAATATCAGCCAATTAACACAAAAATCACTCGCATTTTCTCATTCACTTCAAGATGATATGAAAAATCTACGAGAGCAGATGCTAGAAGAGCAGGCGTTGGCGCGTTATACACAGCAAAGTCAGCAAAATACAGTAGCGTTATTAAAACAACTACAGCAGCAACTCGTTATTGATAGTCCATTGATTACTGAAATCGAGAAATGTGAGGGTATGACGCAAGACAAAATGAGTGCGTTATTATTCAAAGTCACCTCTGAAATTAAAGCACAAAAAGAACAACCCTCAGTAGCTCAGAGGCAACTATTATCACAACTTCAAGCGCAATCCGAATATACCCAAAAATTATGGCAAGGTGGCGTTCCACAAAGTCCATTTGCACATCAATGTCATCAAATTGCTTTAATGATTGAAAAATTACGTTTAGTTGGTAATGAAACAGAAGCTAAAAAGAGTGAAAACCAATTTATTGAGATCCAAAATTTAGCAGATACACCAAAACGTCAGCTTCTTGCTGATTCAATGATTATAAAAATGGCTGAAGTTTTACGAATTAACGTGAAACGTATTGAGTTAATGGAAGCGTTAGCGCGCCTTTGCGCTGAACTCGAAAGCTTTGGTAACGCTGAAATGACGACATTAAGCCAACAAACATTGGCTGTAGCATCATTGGCAACCACAGATCAACTTGAAGTGATGAGTACTAAAGTAAAACAGAGCATTACTACCTTCGAACAAAAGAGAGCCGCTGAGCTGCAATGTAAAACAGTATTAGAAGGACTAAGCCAATTGGGTTATGTGGTTCATGAAAATGCCGTAAATGCATGGCTTGATAATGGTAGTGTCGTGGTTTCTCATGCCACAATCCCCGATTATGGTTTAGAACTTGGTGGCAAACAGGCTCGTTTTCAGGCAAGAACAGTCGCATTAACGCAACAAAGAGATACTCGCCGTGATAAAGATGTTGATGCTATTTGGTGCAGTCAACATCAGCAATTACAGGCTATTTTAGCAAAATCTAATGCTGAATTGGTTATTGAACGGGCATTACCCGCAGGGAAAAATGCAATGAAAGTGATTGAAACGCAAGAGGGTGCATATCAACGTTCGATGACTCAAATCCAGAAGCCAAAGACATTTAGTCGGTAATCTAAAAAGCCACCCTTAAGGTGGCTTTCAATTTGGCTACTGAATAACGTTTTTACGCAATAGTCACCGATTTATTGAGATACACATCTTGTACCGCGTTAATCAGCGCAACACCGTCTTTCATTGATTTTTTAAATGCTTTACGGCCTAAAATTAAGCCCATACCGCCAGCACGTTTATTGATAACGGCGGTACGTACTGCATCTTCAAGGTCATTTTTACCTGATGCACCACCAGAGTTAATTAAGCCAGCGCGACCCATATAGCAGTTAGCTAATTGGTAACGTACTAAATCAATTGGATTTTCTGTGGTGAGTTTAGTGTAAACACGCTCATCGGTATGACCAAAACCTACCGCTTTAAAACCACCGTTATTTTCAGCCATTTTCTGCTTAACAATATCAGCACCAATGGTTGCGGCTAAATGGTTGGCTTGACCCGTTAAATCTGCACTTGCGTGATAATCTACGCCATCTTTCTTAAATGCGGGGTTACGTAAGTAAGCCCACAATACAGTCACCATGCCCAGTTCATGAGCACGTTCAAATGCCATTGAAATCTCTTCAATTTGGCGACGACTCTCTTGTGAACCAAAGTAAATAGTGGCACCAACAGCAACGGCACCCATTTCAAAGGCTTGATCAACGCTGGCATACAGTGTTTGGTCATATTGCGCGGGGTAGCTTAAAGTTTCGTTGTGATTAAGTTTTACCAGAAAAGGAATTTTGTGTGCATAGCGGCGAGAAACAGAAGCAAGAACACCATAAGTTGAGGCAACACAGTTACAACCGGCTTCTATGGCTAATTCAACAATATTTTTGGGATCAAAATAGAGTGGGTTAGCAGCAAATGATGCAGCAGCAGAGTGCTCAACACCCTGATCCACCGGTAAAATGGATAAATAACCTGTACCTGCGAGACGCCCATGATTAAGCAATGTTTGCATTGAACGTAATACCGTATTAGGACGGTTATTATCAATCATTACGCGATCAACAAAGTCTGAACCTGGCAGGTAGAGATTATCACTTGGGATGGTTTGGCAACGGTGTTCCAATAATGAGTTAGCATCAGCACCTAACAAACTTACTATATCAGTCATTACTTACTCCAGTTCACGATTAGATGAAAGTGATTGTCATTTATATACATTAAGATAACAAGTCACATTGAGGCGGTAAGCGGCAGTGGATCGCTTCAGGTAACACAATAAATGCAAATTTATCGCCTAAAAGGGGTTCACCATCTAAATTAAATACCATTTCATGAGTGGCACTAATGTTTACCCAACGACTTTCGAGCTCAATAATTTTGTCGTTCTTTTTGCGATCAAACAGACTTGTTAACAACGAAGGCAGAAGTTCGTTAGCTTCTACAATGGTGATATTAAGTTTGTTATCGTTAATTAATGCATCGGGGCAAAGCTGTTGTCCACCCCCCGCTTGACGACCATTCCCAATACCTAAAACCAACGCTTCACCTTTCCAATGAAAATTTTCGGCATCAATAGTGCAAGGATCTGCTTTAAGGGTATCGATACGTAATAGACCATGGAGAAAATAGGCAACACCGCCTAATGAGGATTTTAATGTTTCAGGGGTTTCAGTGGTAATTTTGGTGCCAAATCCACCTGACGCCATATTAATAAAATAGTGAGTCTTATTCACATTAATAACATCAATAGGCACTGCACGTCCTTTAATCGCCAAATTGAGTGCATTTTCCATCTCTTGTGGAATAAATGCGCTGGTGGCGAAATCATTGGCTGTACCTAATGGAATAATGCCTAAAATGGGCGGTGATGAGGGCGATAATCGAATAAGCGCCGAGACCACACTATTAATCGTGCCATCTCCTCCTGCGGCAATAACCGTTTTAGCTTGAATATCAAGGGCTTCTTGTACAAAACGCGTAATATCACTCGCTTCCCATGTCACTCTGACTTGAATGTTGAAACCTTCTTTGCGGAGTTGATAAACCGCATCGCGAAGCGTGGTATTACCTGAACTTTTTCCATTAATAATCAGCAAGCTGATTTGATTCATTAGCATCACTCCTTAAATTAAACCACTCCATTAACAGTAATAGATATCGAGATAATTACCATTTTTTTACAAAAAAGGAATAAATAGCGTTGTTAAATAAGAGTGTTAAAACTTAAGTGAAATGGAAAAGGAGAACAGGAAAAACTAGAGGGGATAGAAAAAGAAAAGGCAAATCCAAGGGAGATTGGATTTGCCAAGGAGGTGGTTCCTAGTCTTACTGTATTCATTCTAGTTCTTTATTTTTCGCAACAGATGATACGGTAAACAAATAACTATTGATGTGATCTGTATTTGAAATTGACCACTTTAAATCAGATTATGACGTTTTACTTCACTTCTACCGCATCAATCTTGTGAGGTTGACGTGTTGTTGTCCCCTCTAGATTGCGGATCAGTAGTGCAAAGTTTAAATCAACATCATCAGGAACAGATAAATAAACCATGTGACCATTACCTGGTGCAACATCAGTTGGCTGTAGTTTTTTATTAAATAACTCAGCTAAGGTAAATTGAATATTTCCTGTTGGTGTCATTAATTCTAGGCTATCACCCAAGATAAATTTATTTTTGACATCCACTTCGGCTAAACCGTCAACACGCTTACCGGTAAATTCACCAACAAATTGTTGAGTGTCTGAAACGGAATAACCGTATTCATAAGTTTGGTAAGCGTCATGGGTATGGCGACGTAAGAAACCTTCGGTATAACCGCGGTGTGCTAAGCCTTCTAGTGTGGTTAGCAGCGTTGGGTCGAAAGGTTTACCTGCGACAGCATCATCAATCGCACGGCGATACATCTGAGCAGTACGCGCACAATAATAGAAAGATTTAGTACGACCTTCGATTTTTAGTGAATGCACACCCATTTGGGTCAGTTGTTCAACGTGTTCGATAGCACGTAAATCTTTGGAGTTCATGATATAGGTACCGTGTTCATCTTCAAACGCGGTCATATATTCACCTGGGCGTTTCGCTTCTTCGATTAAGTAAACTTTATCGGTTGGTGCGCCAACACCTAAGGTTGGTTCAACATTTTTGACTGGGATAGGTTGGTATTTTTCAACGATATTACCCACATCGTCTTCTTTACCTTCTTCAACTTTATATTCCCAGCGACAAGCGTTGGTGCAAGTTCCCTGATTAGGATCACGTTTGTTGATATAGCCAGATAACAGGCAACGACCAGAATATGCCATACATAGCGCACCGTGAACAAAAACCTCAAGTTCCATCTCTGGGACTTGTTTGCGAATTTCTGCAATTTCATCAATAGAAAGTTCACGAGAAAGAATAACGCGAGTCAGTCCCATTTGACGCCAAAATTTAACGGTCGCCCAGTTAACGGCATTCGCTTGTACTGAAAGGTGAATATCCATTTCAGGGAAAGCTTCACGTACCATCATGATTAAACCGGGATCGGACATAATCAGTGCATCAGGACCCATATCGATAACGGGCTTTAAATCGCGGATAAAGGTTTTTAGTTTTGCGTTATGAGGTGCGATATTAACCACAACATAGAAGCGCTTACCTAATTCGTGGGCTTCTTGAATACCTTTAGCAAGGTTCTCATGGTTAAATTCGTTATTACGTACACGTAAGCTATAACGAGGTTGACCTGCGTAAACGGCGTCAGCGCCATAAGCAAATGCATAGCGCATATTTTTTAATGAGCCAGCAGGAGAGAGCAATTCGGGTGTAAACATGTTTAATTTCCTGGTTCTGATTTCAAGTCAGTCCCCTACACAAAAGGTAAGGGTATATCATAAAGGGGAGGATTCTAGCGCTTAACTATGGTGAGGTTCAATGTATTGTGTAAAAAAGATTACCTAAAGCGATAAGCTTGCATCTCCCAGCGGTAACCTTGACCATAAATTGAACGAATAAACTCAATTTGTGCATTTAACTGCTCAAGTTTACGGCGTAAATTTTTAATATGGCTATCAATGGTTCTATCTGTGACGATTCGGTAGTCATCATAAAGGTGATCCATTAACTGATCACGAGAGAGTATTTTACCCGGTTGTGTTGCTAATGCTTTGAGTAAGCGAAATTCAGCCGTGGTGAGATCTAAGATTTTATTGTTGTACTGAATTTGATACGCCTGTTCATCAATAACCACTAATTTATTGGTTTGAACAATATCTTGAGGTCGATAATAACGGCGTAATAAGGTTTTAACTCGGGCAACGACTTCTCTCGGACTATAGGGTTTACAAATATAGTCATCAGCACCAATTTCTAACCCTAGAAGTCGATCGACTTCTTCTGTTTTTGCCGTCACCATAATAATGGGAATATCAGAAAACTGGCGTAACTCTTTACAAACCGTGATGCCATCTTTTACAGGTAACATTAAATCGAGCAGCACTAAATCATAGTGTTGCTGTTTTACATATTCACTGACTTCGGCGCCATCGGCAAGCCAATGTGTTTGATAACCAGAGGCTTGCAGATAATCAATCAGCAATTGGGCAAGCTTAGGTTCATCTTCTACGATTAATACACAATAGGTTTTTTCGGTGATTGTCATCCATTTACTCAAGTGTCATCAGAATATGCTGGAAATTCGACGAGAATTTTCATGCCACCCAAAGAAGAAGGCATGGCGCTAATTTTACCATTATGAGCTTCAACAATATTTTCACAAATAGCAAGACCTAAACCAGAACCCCCGCTTGCTCGGTTGCGCGAGCTTTCAGCTCGATAAAAACGCTGAAAAACAGCGCGATATTGTGTCTCGTCTAAGCCGGGGGTGCTATCTTCCCATGAAATAAAAACCCGATCATGCTCTTTTCGCGTGGTTATCTGTAATTGTCCACCAGAATAGGTATAGCGCAAACTATTCTCTAACAAATTATGAAATAGCTGGATAAGCCTATCAGGATCTGCTTGTACAATAATAGGTGAAATATCGTCTAATTGAGGTGAAAGGGTAATATCTTTACTTTGATAAGCATGACGATAAGATGCCGCAGCAAGTAAAATCACCTCATTAATATCGATAAAATCTTTGCGATAAGCCAGTGAGCCTCTATCAGATAACGAGAGCTGATGTAAATCATTGACGAGTTTGGTGAGATTGGTAACTTCAAACAGTAATGAGCTAATCGTTTCTGCGGTGGGTTTTCTTACGCCATCTTGCAGTGCTTCAAGTTCGCCTTTTAAAATAGAGAGCGGTGTGCGTAATTCATGTGAGATATCAGCCATATAATCACGCCGAATTTGCTCATTTTTTTCTAAAGTACTCGCGAGTTGATTAAAGTCGATCGCAAGTTGGCTTATTTCATCTTTATTGGTTGGGGTAACACGAACAGCAAAATCGCCAGCAGCAAGTTTATGTGTTGCATCCACTAAGCGTTTTACTGGGCGTATCATGCTGCGAGAAAGGATCAATGTGATTAATAGAGCAAATAAAACTGTTGCGCCAGCAATAATCCAACTGGTAAGTAATTGCTGTTTATCAAAGCTGATATCCGCTTCATTGCTAATTTTATCTGCGGCACTCACAACGACCCAACCCACAATTTCATCATGATAAGTGATTGGTTTTTTAAACGTTTCTGCTGGAAATTGATTATCATGACCAAATAAGCGTTGCATGTTTTTATCGACAATCCAAAATTGTGTACGCCAACCGCGCGGCGGCGGACCTTCACCACTTTGGCTTATTTGGTCGATGCTACGTAATATTTGATAAAGAGAACGATCATCTTTATTTAGAAACCGCCAATCACCCGTTAAGGTATATTGATCAGTTAATGCTTCAGCTAAAAGAGTGGCACGCTGTTCACTGTTTTTCTTGATATAACCAATAAATCCTTGCTGGAAACTACCGCGAATACCAATATGCATGGCAAGTACCACGACCATGCAGGTTGCAAAAATAACCAGAAACAGCTTGCTTCTTAATTTCATGCATTTGCCTCTTTCTTGCTGATACGACGTTGTTGCCAGCGTTCACGAAGTCCATCAAAAAACAGATAAATAACGGGTGTGGTATATAGCGTTAGTAGTTGGCTCATCAATAAACCACCGACGATTGTAATACCTAAAGGTTGTCTTAATTCAGCGCCATCACCACTGCCAAGCATTAACGGTAATGCGCCAAAAAGTGCCGCTAACGTTGTCATAATAATAGGGCGAAAACGCAGTAAACTGGCTTGAATGATCGCCTCTTTTGCCGACAGTTTACCTTCTCGTTGAGCCGTAATGGCAAAGTCGACCATAATAATGGCGTTTTTCTTTACAATACCAATCAACAGCATAATGCCAATAAGTGCAATTAAGCTAAAAGGCGTATCAAAAAGTCGTAATGCTAATAGCGCGCCAACGCCCGCTGAAGGCAGTGTTGATAAAATAGTCAGCGGGTGAATATAGCTTTCATACAAAATACCGAGAACCAAATAGACCGTCACTATTGCCGCTAAAATCAGTATTAGCTGTGATTTAATCGTTTCTTGGAATATTTGAGCTGTACCCGCAAAAGTACCACGTACTGTATTGGGCACACTTAGTTCTGTCATGGTGCGCTCAATCGAACTAATCGCATCAGATAAGGTATAACCATCAGGAATATTAAACGCAATGGTTGATGCTGCTGATAATCCTTGGTGATTAACACTTAATGGCGCATTAGCTGGAGACCAGCTTGCAAATGCAGAGAGTGGAATACGATCACCTTGAGAATTGATAACATACATTTTATCTAATGCAGAGACATCTTGGGTATACTGTTCCGAGACTTCCATTACCACTTTATATTGGTTTAAAGGGGCATAAATGGTGGAAATTTGTCGCTGACCAAAAGCATTATTAAGCAGGTTATTGGCATCACTTACGTTAATACCTAATTGCGACATGGTATCGCGGTCATAAGTGAGTGCCATTTCAGCACCTTTATCTTCTTTGTCTGAGTTCACATCGATTAACTCAGGTAATTCACCAAGGGCTTTACGTACAATAGGCTCCCATTTACGTAATTCGCCTAGGTCATCAGCCAGTAAAGTAAATTGATAGCTAGAATTAGCTTGCCGTCCGCCCGCTCGTACATCTTGCACTGGCATTAAAAACAGGTTTGCACCGGGTTCATCGGCTAATTTAGTACGTAGGCGATTAATTACTTGATTGGCACTGTCAGTACGTTCTGATAATGGGTTAAGGGAGATAAACATAAATCCACTATTAATTCGTCCTCCTCCCGTAAAGCCAGTGACGCTATCAACATCTTTATCAGCATTAATTTCTTGCATAAAGCGCGCCATTTTTTCTTTCATTGATTGGAATGAAATACTCTGATCGGCACGCACAAATCCCATTAAACGACCGGTGTCTTGATCAGGAAAGAAAGCCTTAGGAACGCTAATATATAAATAGACATTTAAGCCTAACGTTGCGAGAAAAATAGCCATAACCCAGCGCCGATGGCGCAATGCCGCTTGCAATGTGACGCTGTAACCTTGCTGGAGCCGGAAAAGTAACTTACCAAATCCGCGTAAGTGCGCCTGTGCTTTAGGTTTTACGCCTTTGAGCAAATGCGCACACATCATGGGCGTTAACGTTAAAGAGACAAACAACGATATCGCGATAGCGGTGGTTAAGGTGATGGCAAACTCTTTAAATAGTCGACCAACTAACCCTTCCATTAGTAATAAAGGAATAAATACAGCAACTAATGAAATGCTCATTGAAAGCACAGTAAAACCGACTTCGCCAACCCCTTTTAGTGCCGCTTGTTTCGGTTTTAACCCGTTTTCAATATGCCGAGAGATATTTTCTAGCACCACAATGGCATCATCTACCACAAAACCTGTAGCAACGGTTAGCGCCATCAATGAAAGGTTATTTAGGCTAAAACCACATAAATACATTGCCGAAAAAGTACCAATTAATGAAACTGGTACAGCAACGGCAGGGATCAGCGTGGCTCGACCCGAGCGTAAAAATAGAAATACCACAAGAATAACTAAGGCAACGGCAATCGCTAATGCACGTTCAACTTCAGCTAAAGACGCTCGTATGGTGGGTGTTCTATCTTGTGCTACTTTTAAATCAACACTGGCAGGAATAAGCTCGCGTAATTCCGGTAATTCTGCGCGAATACGGTTTACCGTTTCAATAATATTGGCACCCGCTTCACGACGAATAACCAGCAAAATAGCAGGTTCACCGCCACTCATCCCCGCAGCACGTGAGTTTTGAACTGAATCTGTCACCTCTGCGATATCGCTTAAACGTACCGCAGCATCTTGATTGTAATGAACAATAATAGGTCGATAGTCAGCGGCTTTACTTAGTTCATCATTAGTTTGAATTTGCCAACGGCTTTCATCATCATTCACAAAACCTTGAGGTCGTCGCACATTCGCTTGGCTAATGGCTTTTCTGACATCATCAAGGCTGACACTCTGATTAAAAAGCGCATCAGGATTAAGTGCAACACGTACCGCGGGTAAGGAGCCTCCACCGACAGAGACTTCACTCACACCCTCAATTTGTGAGATTTTTTGTGCCAGTCGTGTTGATGCTAAGTCATACATTTCACCCGCATTTTGTGTTTCAGATGTGAGCGTTAAAATCATAATCGGTGCATCTGATGGGTTTGATTTGTAATAACGCGGACGACTTGGCATACCTGAAGGTAATAGGCTTTGTGATGCGTTTAATGCGGCTTGTACATCACGAGCCGCAGTATTGATATCTTTATTTAAATCAAACACCAATGTAATGCTGGTGCTACCTAATGCGCTGCTTGATGTCATCTCATCAATGCCCGCAATGCGCCCTAAAGAGCGCTCTAGCGGCGTTGCAACTGAAGATGCCATGGTTTCGGGTGATGCACCGGGCAATGAGGCATAAATATTAATAACGGGATAATCTACCTGTGGCAAAGGAGCCACAGGTAACAGCATAAAGCCTAATGCACCACAAAGTGAGATAGCTAAACTGAGTAACGTTGTGGCGACGGGTCGTTGAATGAAGAGGGCGAAGAACTTCATGATACAGCCCCGTTATCGTGTTCAACGTGTTTATTGCGATTGAAATAAATAGATAACTTATCAAACAATAAGTAAATAACTGGCGTTGTAAACAGCGTTAGGATCTGGCTCATTATCAAGCCACCCACCATACAGACGCCTAATGGTTGACGTAACTCTGCACCCACACCAGTACTTAGCATTAATGGTAATGCACCTAGCAGTGCCGCCATTGTTGTCATTAATATTGGGCGAAAACGTAGTAAACACGCTTGATAGATTGCTTCATAAGGCGGTAAGCCTTGCTCGCGCTCTGCTGCAAGCGCGAAGTCTATCATCATAATGGCGTTCTTTTTCACAATACCAATAAGCAAAATAATGCCGATTATCGCGATAATATCGAGCTCATTGCCTGCGGCAATAAGGGCAAGTAATGCACCCACACCCGCGGTTGGTAAGGTTGATAAAATAGTGATTGGATGAATAAAGCTTTCATACAGCACACCTAAAACGATATACATCGCCACAATTGCCGCAATAATGAGCCATAACGTGCTTGAAAGTGCACTCTCAAATGCCAGTGTCGCACCTTGGAATTGCGTGGTGATATCTTTTGGCATCGCAATTTGCTCTTCCGCTTGCTTAACGGCATTGACCGCTTCTTCAAGAGAATATTTTTCAGCGACATTAAAAGAGAATGTCGTTGCAGGAAATTGCTCTAGGTGATTAATAGAAAGCGGCGCCAAGCGCTGTTCTACCGATGCAATCGATAATAACGGCACCATTGCACCCTCTTTGCCCGTTAAGTGGATCGCAGATAATGCCTGAATGCCATCACCCCCACGAATATCTTGTTCTAGTACAACGCGATATTGATTAGCTTGAGTATAAATTGTTGAGATAAGACGTTGACCAAATGCATTGTAAAGAGCGTTATCAATCGCACTCATTGATATACCTAAGCGGCTCGCTGAGTCTCTATCAACTTTGATATACGCCATCATGCCGCCATCTTGCCAGTCACTACTAATATCCGTTAACTCAGTACGTTGTTTAAGAGCTTGAGAAAGTTTGGGAACCCATTGGGCTAACTCTTCTAATGAGGTCGCTTGCAACGTAAATTGATATTGAGTACGAGAGACTTGCGTATCAATGGTTAAATCTTGTGTAGGCTGGAGATAGAGCGTCATTCCTGAAATATCAGCAATGCGTGCTTGTAAACGCGGAATAATCACATCAATACGATCATCACGCTGATTAAGTGGCTTTAGCGTAATTTGTAATCGCCCAGTATTGAGGGTGGCGTTATTGCCATCAATCCCGACAAAGCTGGCGATATTATCGATAGCTGGATCATCAATCAGTTTATCGACAACCTGTTGTTGTTTATCAACCATTGCTTGATAAGAGATTGATTGCGAAGTTTCAATAGTACCTTGCAATAAGCCGTTATCTTGTAATGGGAAAAAGCCTTTTGGGATAAACATATACAGCAATACGGTTAATACTAATGTACTTAGTGCGACACCCAAGGTTATCCATTGGTGATTTAATACACGTTTTAACCAAACAGCATAAACCGCAATCATTTTTTCAAAGAAGCGTTCACACGCAATTTCAAAACGATTGTGCTTAATTTCACTTTCAGGTTTTAACAAGCGAGCACACATCATTGGCGTTAATGTTAAAGAGACAACCGCCGAAATTAATATGGCAACAGCCAAGGTGATGGCGAACTCTCTAAATAACCGACCAACGATATCCCCCATAAAAAGAAGCGGGATCAGTACAGCAATTAATGAAAACGTGAGTGAAATAATGGTAAAGCCAATTTCTCCCGCTCCTTTAAGTGCTGCAGTAAGGGGCTTATCACCTTGTTCAAGATAACGAGAGATATTTTCAATGACCACAATGGCATCATCAACAACAAAACCAGTGGCAATGGTCAGTGCCATTAAGGTGAGGTTATTAACGGAAAAACCACAAAAATACATCACAGCAAAGGTGCCCACTAATGAGAGAGGGACCGCAATGCTAGGAATTAATGTAGCAACACCATTGCGTAAGAAGAGATAGATAACCATCACAACTAACGCAATCGCTAAGCCTAATTCGAATTGCACATCGTTAACAGAAGCGCGAATGGTCGTGGTTCTATCGGTTAAAATCTCAACATTAACGGATTTAGGTAAGTTAGAAATTAAATCAGGTAATAAATGACGAATATTATCCGTGGTATCAATAACGTTAACACCCGGTTGCCGTTGCACATTAATAATAATCGCTTGATCATTATTTGCCCACGCACCTAATTGGTTATTTTCAGCGGCTTGTTCAATGGTTGCGATATCTGATAAACGAATAGGCGCGCCATTTTTATAGGTAACAATTAATTGGCGATAATCCTCTACCGTTTTCATCTGGTCGTTAGCAGATAACGTGACAGAACGAGTGGGACCATCAAGACTACCCTTAGCTGAATTGACGTTTGCATTGTTAATTGCCACACGGACAGTTTCGCTATCTAAGCCATAAGAAGCCGCTGCTTGTGCATTCAGTTTAACTCTTACTGCAGGGCGCTGACCGCCTGCAAGAGAGACTAAACCCACACCATTTACTTGTGAGATTTTTTGCGAAATACGGGTTTCAACCATATCTTGCAGTTGTGTCATTGGCAGTGTTGAACTGGTAACCGCTAACGTTAAAATGGGGGGATCTGCTGGGTTTACTTTGCTGTAAATTGGTGGATAGGGTAAATCTGATGGTAATAGATTAGTTGCTGCATTAATTGCTGCTTGCACCTCTTGCTCGGCAACATCTAAAGGCAAGGTAAGTTGAAACATTAATGTAATAACAGAAGCACCACCAGAACTTTGGGATGACATCTGTTTTAGCCCTGACATCTGCCCAAATTGACGTTCTAACGGTGCGGTTACCGCGGATGTCATTACATCAGGGCTTGCGCCAGGATAGAGCGTCACCACCTGAATAGTGGGATAATCGACTTCAGGTAATGCCGAAACAGGTAGCATTCGATAACCCACAATACCTGCTAATAAAATAGCAATCATAAATAGCGTGGTTGCTACAGGACGTAAAATAAATAGGCGAGAAGGACCGCCACCAGTACCGTGTGTTTTTTCGGTCATTACGCTTTCTCCGCTACAACACGGTTGTTTTCTTTACTTTTTGGTGCCGCAGGGGTGACGATATCCACTTTTGCACCTTGGGTTAATCTATCAACGCCATCGGTTACCACGCGCTGATTGGCTGATAAACCCGATGCAATAACCACTTTCTCAGCATTTTGCAACGCGACTTCAACACGGAGTTTGCTGACTTTGTTTTCCTCATCAACAGCCCAGACAAAGTGTCCTTCATTCCCCATTTGCAGTGCCGCATTAGGAATAACAACCGCTTTTTCTAATGTTTTAACGTAAAGACGGATATTGACAAATTGATTTGGAAATAGCGTATTTTCTTGCTGAGGAAAGCGTGCTTTTAGTTTGATTGTACCTGTGGCGGCATCAATTTGATTATCAACACTAAATAGTTTTCCTTGTGCTAATTCATACTGATTATTGCGATCAAATGCGGTAACAGAGAGCTCGGCATTGGTTTTACGTGCTTGAATAACACGATTTAGTTCTTGTTCTGGCAATGTAAAGAGTACATCAACAGGATCCATTTGATTGATAACCACAATAGGTGTTGATGAACCACCAGAAATATAGTTGCCTACATCGACCTGTTTTAAACCCACTCGACCCGAAATCGGTGCGGTAATTTTGCTGTAGGTTAATTGTAGTTGTGCATTACTAATTGTTGCCTCATCAATACGAAGGCTTGCTTCAGACTGTTTAACTAAAGCAACTTGGTTATCTAGTTCTTGTTGTGAAACTAAATTTGTTTTTGCTAATTTCTGATAACGCGCTAAATCAAGACGCGCATTTGCTAACGTTGCTTGATCTTTTGCTAACTGTCCTTTGGCTTGTGCTAATTGCACCTCAAAAGGGCGTGAGTCAATTTCTGCAAGTAAATCACCTTGTTTAACCTGTTGTCCTTCTGTGAAGTGCAATGCCATTAATTGACCTTCAACACGACTGGTGACCGTAACACTATTTGTTGCACGCACTGTACCTAATGCAGATAAAAACTGTGGCACATCTTCTTGAACAGATGTGGCAACTTGTACTGGTGGCAACGGTGGACGTCGAGAGCCAGAGGTTCCACGATTAGTTTGAGTTGATGTTTGTGCTTGAGCACCTTTAGCATCAGGTTTGGCTGTTTTTGAACTATTAAATTGCCAATAAGCGGCAGCACCAGCAGCGATAACGATGAGTGCGATAATAAGAGAAAGTCTTTTTTTAGCGTTTTTGTTTTTATTCATTGCTTTTGTGATCCCACTGGCAACAGGCTAATCAGGAATAGTGAAATTAAATTTCGGAATGGTGACATTCTACCTGTTTCTTCGTAGTTAAAAATGGAGGAAATATGGAAATTAAGTCAAGGAATGTGTTTTGTTGATGATATTTTCATCAGTTGAATGAAAATAGCGGTAGCAAAATTTTTTTGTTTCTATTCAATGAATAAAGTATTGCTGAAAAATGAATAAGTATTAGGTTAATTAAATTGTTTATAAGTGAATAATACAGTGTGAAATAATTTATTTATAATCAGTGGCTTATTTTGCTTGTTGTTTTTTTAATCGCATAACTATTTTGTACAAATGCGCTTATATGTGATAAAACGCAATAGTTAGTTATAAAATTTAGATAATTATGCTTTCCAGTGATAGAATGCCAACCTTGTTTTTCTCTGCGTTGAACTCTTTTCAAAGAATAACAATCCAGTATGAAATACACCGCGCTTTAACTCTGTCTTAAAATGAAAAGTTTTTGTAAAAATGAGCCTAAATATAAAGGCGTAATAGAATAACTAGAGGTTTTTAGTGTCAACTGCAAACACACCTGATGATGGACAAAAACCGAGTCTGAATGCATTTAAACAGCCTCGTGCGTTTTATCTCATCTTCTCAATCGAATTATGGGAACGTTTCGGCTATTACGGTCTGCAAGGGATCATGGCCGTCTATCTGGTTAAAATGCTGGGAATGGGTGAGGCGGAAGCTATCACTGTTTTTGCTGCATTTACCGCATTAGTTTATGGTTTTGTTGCTATTGGTGGATGGTTAGGGGATAAAATCCTTGGTACTAAAAGGGTCATTATTCTTGGTGCGATAGTCTTGGCAATTGGTTATGCCATGGTAGCTTTTTCTAATCATGATAAAGATGTTATCTATTGGGGATTAGCAACAATTGCCGTGGGTAATGGTTTATTTAAAGCTAACCCATCTTCATTATTAGCAACCTGTTATGAGAAAAATGATCCGCAATTAGACGGTGCATTTACTATGTACTATATGTCTATTAACGTCGGTTCTTTCTTCTCAATGTTGGCAACACCGTGGTTAGCAGCAAATTATGGTTGGGATGTGGCATTCGCACTCAGCGTAGTGGGGATGCTTATTACACTAGCAAACTTTATTGTTTGTCGCGGTTGGATTAAAGATAAGGGCTCCAGACCTGACTTTGAACCGCTTAATTATTCAAAATTACTGTTAACGCTGGTGGGTATTGTTGCATTAGTTGCTATCTCAACCTGGTTATTACATAACAATGAAGTTGCAAGTTGGTCTTTAGCGATTATCTCTTTAGGTATCATCATCATTTTTGCTCGTGAAACCTTTATGATGAAAGGTGCAGCACGTCGTAAGATGATTGTTGCATTTTTATTGATGGTAGAAGCGGTGGTTTTCTTTGTACTGTATGACCAAATGCCAACCTCGTTAAATTTCTTTGCTATTCATAACGTTGAGCATTCACTGCTTGGTATTAGTGTTGAGCCAGAGCAGTTCCAGTCACTTAATCCATTCTGGATTATGCTGGCAAGTCCATTATTGGCTGCTATTTATAACTTTATGGGCGATAAATTACCGATGCCTTATAAGTTCACTGTAGGTATGTTCCTCAGTGCAACAGCATTCCTCGTATTACCATTAGGTGCGAGCATGGCAAATGAAGCGGGTATCGTTTCATCATGGTGGCTGGTGGTAAGCTATGGTTTCCAAAGTATTGGTGAGTTGATGATCTCCGGTCTTGGATTAGCGATGGTTGCGCAGTTAGTTCCACAACGCTTAATGGGCTTTATTATGGGAGCTTGGTTCTTAACTTCAGCCGCAGCAGCAATTATTGCGGGTAAAGTCGCAAGTTTGATGGCGGTACCTGAAGATGTACAAAGTGCACATGCATCATTAGAAATTTATAGCAGTGTATTTTTACAAATCGGCATTGTAACGGGCATTATCGCCATACTGATGCTGATAACTGCACCAATGCTGAGTAAAATGATCCAGTAGTATTTATAACGCATTAATAAAGCATAAAAATAAAGGATGCCATTTGGTATCCTTTTTTGTATCTAGGCAAATGTGAGATAGGTTGATAACGCCTCATTTTTTAAAGATATTAAGTAATCTATGTTGATAGCATAAACATAGAATAGAACCTATGTTCATAAAAAACCATTTTATAAACATAGATTTTATTGCTATAGTCATTATTAGATTAATAAATAAACAAATGGAGCGACTAATATGGCTTGGCAGAAAGAGAAACCTTATAACGATATTCCTCTGTTACCACCTAATCTTGAATTAGTCGAATCGATACGTGTACTAAAAACATGTATTAAAGCGAGGGTTTCATTAGCTGAATTGAATCAAGCCAGTAAGCTTATTCCTAATCAAGGTCTTCTAATCAACCTTATTCCTACCTTAGAGGCAAAAGATAGCTCAAAGATAGAAAACATCGTCACTACAACAGATAAATTGTTTCAATATGCCAATGATGAATCGGCGACAGATAGTGCGACTAAAGAAGCCTTACAATATAGAACAGCATTAAAAGAGGGAATTACGTATATTCAAAATTATCCATTATGTACCCGAACAGCTATTGAAATTTGTAGCATGTTAAAAGATCAATTAATGGATATTCGAAAGATAACGGGTACAACAATTAAAAACGAAACGACAGGAGATATCATTTATACTCCACCCGCAGGTGAATCAATTATTCGTGATTTATTATCAAATTGGGAAAAATTTTTGCACGATGATGATGAGATTGATCCGCTCATTAAATTAGCAATAGCACATTATCAATTTGAAGCTATTCATCCATTTCATGATGGCAATGGACGAACGGGTAGGATCTTAAATGTTCTCTATTTAGTTGATAAAAAATTGCTTACTCTGCCTACACTTTATTTGAGTCGCTATATTGTTCAAAATAAGATGGATTATTATCGTTTACTACATAATGTGACAGTTAAAAATGGGTGGGAAGAGTGGATCATTTTTATATTGAATGGTATTGCGGTTACCTCTACATGGACAACCCATAAAATTGCTGCAATTGCTGAATTAATGAAACAAACCGCGGATCATGTAAGGGATAAGTTACCCAAAATATATAGTTACGAGTTAATTGAAACTATTTTTGAGCAACCTTATTGTCGCATTGGAAATCTAGTTGATAAAAATATTGCTAAAAGGCAAACAGCTTCTATCTATCTAAAAGAACTTGTTAGTATTGGTGTTCTCGAAGAGCAAATTGTGAAAAATGAAAAGCTATTTATTAATAAAAAGCTTATGCAATTAATGACTCAAGAAGAAAATCAATTTATTCCTTTTTAATAAAAAATACAGCTCTTATTACGGAGCTGTATTGGAAAAGGGACGTTGATAATGAATCAGTTTTAATTAACGACTTTATCAGTTTGTAATGCAACTTCTTTCTCTCTAACTTTCGGTGTTACCGCCGTCCAGCCTTTATAGGCTAAAGGTAAGAATGCGACAGCGATAGCTAAGGCAGAAACACCCGCAACATAATAAGCGCCTGCCATTGCGGTTTTTTCTAACCAAGCTCCTGTTAACATTGGTGTTAAACCACCAAATAGTGCGTATGCCATATTGTAAGCAAAAGACAAACCTGAAAAACGGATAGAAGGTGGAAAGGCTCTTGTGCTAACTATTGGCGTTGTTGCAATTGCACCGACAAAAAAGCCCATCAAACCATAATTAAATGCTAATTGAACACCTGACATTGCTGCATCTAAGCTGCCATAGAAATGGAATGCAGTAACAATCAATCCACCCCACGATAATGACATAGAGACACGTGTGCCCAATTTGTCACCCATCCAACCCCAGAAGATACAACCCAACGTTAACGTTAATGTTGCCACACAGTTCGCTTCTAAAGAGGTAGTTCTATCAATCTTGTAAATACCTTCAACAATCACACTGGGTGTCATCAAAATGGTTACAACAATCGCCGTTGATAAAGACCATGTTAATGCTGCCGTAATTAAACAGGCTTGTTTATGGTTTTTAATAACAGATATTACGGGCATCTCTTGTGCTAAGGCTTTTTTTGCCGCCATCTCTTTAAAGATAGGCGTCTCTTGCAAAAAGCGACGCAAGTAAACAGAAATCAAGCCAAACACGCCACCTAAAATAAACGGTATACGCCATGCAAAATCGTTAACTTCTTGAGTGCTATAGCTACGTTGAACAATTATCGCAACAATAGAGCCTAATAGAATGCCACCAGTAATACCTGATGTTAATGTACCACCCCCTAAACCATAGCGCTGTTTTGGCGTGTGTTCTGCAATAAATACCCAAGCACCAGGCATTTCACCACCGATTGCGGCACCTTGCATAATACGCATCAATAACAGTAATAATGGCGCCATGACACCAATGGTTTCATAAGTTGGTAATAAACCAATAATTAAAGTAGGTACTGCCATTAAGAAGATACTTAAGGTAAACATGCGTTTACGACCAATAATATCCCCATAGTGAGCCATTATGATGCCACCCAATGGGCGAGCAAGATAACCTGCTGCAAAAATACCTAATGTTTGCATCTGTGCGATAAATGCGTTTTCACCAGGAAAGAACAAATGGCTCAATGTTTTCGTAAAGAACACGAAGATCACGAAATCATAGAACTCCAGTGTTCCTCCTAGTGAGGATAAACCCAACGTCTTATAGTCGTTGCGATTTAATGGTCGTGCCGTAGGTTGACTCAACGGCTGAGTGGAGTGTGATTGTGATGTCATAATAACAACCTATATTAATCATCGTGATAAAAAAGGATTAGTAACAAAGTCACAGATAATTTTCTTTAATTAATAACGCATAAATTAGAGCAAGATCTAAATAATAATAGATAGTTATTTGTCGGTATTTAAACGTATTAGAATAATATTGTGATGATGATTAAAGTTATAACAGGAAGCTATTAATAATGTAAATAGCTAAAAATAAAACGGTACTATTAACTATGCAAGTGGTTATTATTTAATGTTTTAATTGATTTTATGACGATTTGTTGGTTTTTTTGTTTGCCCATATCCTATTTTATAGTTTTTTATAAAAATATTATTTAAATATATTTAAATAATAATAATTAGAATTTTTAAGTAACACTAAATAGATATTGAATATATTTACTATGATCTTACTTTTAATAAAACAGCTAAATAATCAATTTCTTTATTTATTATTTATTGTGAATTAAGTAATAAATAGAGAATTAGTAAAGCAATGCTCAGGTTATATGGATAATATGAACTGTTAATAACCTAACCATCAGAATATCCTGCTATATGTTAAAATCATGCGTATTGAATTTAAAATTCACTAATATTGATTTTTTTAGAATAAAATTGCTTTGAAATTTATTTTATTGATTATATTTATGTGTTTTTATGCATAATGTGATTTTTAACGCCACTGAAAATGAATTGAGAATTAAAGCGAAAATAAACCACATAAATGTCATTCTTGGTTATAATTACATCAATGAGTCAATCAATGTGTCGGAGGATTTATGATCTCAATTTCAATGAGTGCTGTTCTCTTAACTGCCATTGCACTATTTGCCACACTTTCTATTATCGCATTAGGAGGAAGTTTGGTGTTAAAAGGTGTGCTTAATAGCGCTGAACAAGGTGATAGTCATTTACTGAGAGCTTCGGTGAAGAAAACCTTTATTACCTCTCTGGCTGTTGCATTACTGCTTGTTTATTACTATCTCTCTACCACAGCTTAACTACGCCATATTTTGGCGCTGCTTCAAAACAAACACGCCACTGAATGCAGTGGCGTGTTTTCGATTAAAGAAGAGTATTTACTCAGGATTTAAACTAAAAATAGCGTTGCTAATCCTAAGAAGATAAAGAAACCACCCGTATCAGTAATTGCCGTTATCATAACACTCGAGCCTATTGCAGGATCTTTACCAAACTTAATCATAGTCATTGGAATAAGCACACCCATTATGGCTGCCATCAGTAGATTAAGCACCATCGCCATGGTCATTACCGCTCCCATTGCCGCATCGCCATAGAGCAAGAAGGTAACAACCCCCATTATGCCACCCCAAACAATACCGTTAATAAATGCAACGCCTAGCTCTCTTAAGATAAGGAAAGAGAAGCTTCCGGTTTGAATTTGGTGCAACGCTAATGCACGAACAATCATGGTGATAGTCTGGTTACCTGTATTACCACCGATACCCGCAACAATAGGCATTAAGGTTGCTAAGGCAACTAATTGGGAGATAGTATCTTCAAAAACACCGATAACACGAGATGCAACAAAAGCGGTACATAAGTTAATTGCAAGCCAAGTCCAACGGGTTTTTACCGCTTGTCCTACAGGGGCGAAAACGTCTTCTTCTGGGCTTAAACCACCCATACGACGAATATTGGTATCGCTCTCTTCATGCATGTTATCAACGATATCTTCAACGGTTAGTCGTCCCATCAAAAGACCGTTGCTATCAACTACGGCAGCTGAAATTAAGTCATAACGTTCGAACGCACCGGCGGCATCTTCACCTTTCTCTTCTGGCATAAAACTAACGGTATCTTTTTTCATCACTTCAGAGACCAGTTTTTCAGGCGATTGCGTTAATACCGTGGTTAAAGGTAATTCACCCAGAAGATGGTTGGCGTTATCGATAACAAAGATTTTATCCGTCGCTTCAGGAATAGAGCCACGTTGGCGTAAATAGCGCTGAACTGTTTTTAAAGAGACATTACCGCGTACCGTGACAAATTCAAAATCCATCATCTGACCAACACTGTCTTTTGGATATTGAAGGACTTCTCGAATTCTATTACGCAGACTTGGTTCTAAATAGGTGAGAAGGCGACGCATCGTATCGCGGGGTAAATGCTCTGCGATATAAGCTTGTTCATCGACGTGTAATGTTGCGACCGAACGTAATAACTCTCGGTCTGTCATATCTTTAATTAAGCTGTCCCAAACGGCGACAGACGCTTCGACTAAAACTGCACCACGTTCATTGTTATCAACTAAGTGCCATAACGCTAGACGTTCATCATAGGGTAAGGCTTCAAGAATATCTGCAATATCTGCCGCGTGTAGATCTTGTAGTAATTCTCTAACGGTCGTGATTTTCTCATGAAGTTCTTGGTGGCTCAGTCTATCATTATCACTTGCTTCCCCGAGAACGGTTTCAACAAAGTGATCATCTTCAAGAAAGATGGTCAAAATTTGCTGACGCAGGTGTGCCACTTTTTGTGAATACGGATTGATGGCAGCCGCAGTATCATTGTTGATAGCTGGTTGAGACATGTTATTCCTTTTTAATTCTTACGAGGGAGATAACCATTAAAATATTAATTATTCCATTTGAGGATGATTATCGGTTTTCTCCGCATAAAAAATATGAATCTTGAACAATATTGTATTGGTGATGTTCATATTGTCGTCACAAATCAAACCTATGTTGTTATGTGATAGTCGTTGTATGATAAATGCAATAAAAGACGCTCAGGCTAGCGTCTTTTTCTGTATAATATCATATTGTTAAGCAGATTCCTCTTTTATATCCAGTTTCCAGCCCGGAACTGACTGCCAATACTCTTGTTCTTTTTCTAAATCGAGTTCCATCAAGGTGTTATCAGAAAGATAATTTGCCGGAAAATAGAGCGTCCAATGGTTTTCATTAGTGACTAAACGCAAAGATGCTGGTTTTGTCGTCGATTGTCGCTGATTATTAAGTAATGTTGCTAACCTTAGTATTTGTACTAAAGGGAAATACTGTTTCTTCTTATAAAGATTAAACCGTGGTAGCTCATCGAGTTTAATTCCCTTGCGGTGATAACGAACCAAGGTTGTTAAAAGCAACTGTTGTTCTTGATTGAAACCCGGTAAATCAGTATTAGATAAAATATAAGCCGAGTGGCGATGAAGACCACTTAAATTAATACTTAAGCCAACCTCATGAAGCATGACTGCCCAAACTAAAATTGCTTCTAAATCAGGTTTTGCTAATTTGGGATTTTGCAGCGCCCATTGATCATACAGCGACTGCATCGTTGTTAATACACGTTTAGCTTGCTCTCTATCTATATTGTAGTGCTCTGCAAGGCTCTTTGCTGTGCGCTGACGAATATCTTGATGACGAAAACGACCTTCCATTTCATAAAGTACGCCTTCACGCAACGCACCATCGGATAAATGCAGCGCTTTTAAACCTAATGAATCAAAAATCCCACATAAAATAGCTAAGCCCGGTACAAATACATGTTTACGCTCATCAGATAAACCCGGTAGGGCAATATCTTTAAATTTCTTAAAGCGTAATACCTGTTTAGTTAGCATAAGTAGGCGTTCTGGCGTGATAACACCGTCTTTTTCACCAAATTCAACGAGGATTTCATGAGCCGCCTTAATGGTACCAGAAGCCCCTAAAGCGACATCCCAGCCTGTCATTTTATATTGCCAAGCAATCTTTTTCATTTTGCGCGCTGCTTTTTCTCGCGCTTTACGAAATGCAGATTCACTAATTTTCTGTTCAGGAAAAAATTGACGACTAAAACTGACACAACCCATACGTTGGCTTTCAATTAGAATAGGTTCAAAATTCTCACCGATGACTAATTCGGTAGAACCACCACCGATATCAATAACTAATTTACGTCCTTTTTCCGATTGAGTGTGTTCAACGCCCATAAAAATAAGGCGAGCTTCTTCATGACCAGAAATAATTTCAATCGGATAGGGGATAACTTCTTTCGCTTGTTGCAGAAAAACTTTTGCGTTAGTTGCCACTCGTAGGGTATGTGTACCGACAACGGTCACATTCTCAGCAGGAAATCCCTGTAACCTTTCAGCAAATAGAGAAAGTGCAGAAAGCCCACGTAACATCGCTTCTTCACTTAATTCATTGTCATCGCTTAGACCATCAGCAAGGTAGACTCGCTGTTTTAAACGACTTAATACTTGTAATGCGCCATTGACGACACGCGCAATAATCATATGAAAACTATTAGAACCAAGGTCAATAGCCGCAATTTCCAACGGACGTGGTGATGAGTCTTCTTGTGATAAAGGCATATGATTACGCTCGTGATTCAGGTTGTTCTAACGATTTAATATATTCATAGACAGCTAATTGGGAACGGATCTTACGTTTATTTCCACGAGGAACATAGTCATTTGTTAAGTCTTTATCGATATAACGTGCTTTTACGGTGTCATTAAATTGAATATCTAGAATATCAAGAACGCGCTGTTTAAGCTGAGGATCAAGTAAAGCCACGGCAACTTCAATGCGATAATCAAGATTTCGTGTCATCCAATCTGCTGATGAAAGATAGATTTTTTCATCGCCCTTATTGGTAAAAACATAGACACGATCATGTTCTAAAAAGCGGTCAACAATACTAGTAACCTGAATATTTTCACTAAATCCCTGCTGATTAGGCACTAAAGAGCACATGCCTCGCACTAATAAGCGAACTTTAACGCCAGCTTCAGAGGCATCATAAAGGCGATTAACTAACTCTTCATCGACTAAATTATTTACTTTCAGGGTAATACCTGCAGGATGACCCGCTTGAGCACTGTGAATTTCATTAGTAATTAACTGGTTCAGTAAAGTACGTGAGTTTTGAGGCGATACCATTAAGTGCTCAAAACTAACGGGGCGATAAGGATTTTCAATAAAACTAAATACCCGACGCACTTCATTAGTGATTTCAGGATTTGTTGTGAGTAGTGAATAATCGGTATAAAGGCGTGCTGTTTTTTCGTTAAAATTACCGGTACCAATATGCGCATAACGCACTATTTCGCCTTCTTCTAAGCGCGAAATAATAAAGAGTTTGGCGTGGATTTTTAAACCCGGGGCAGAAAAAATAACATGTACACCCGCTTCAGTGAGTCGTTTTGCCCAATGAATATTTGCCGCTTCATCAAAACGTGCTTGGAGCTCAACCACCACACTCACGCGTTTTCCGTTGTGTGCTGCGTGGATCATTGAATCAATAATCCGTGAGTCTTTTGCAACACGATAAATATTGATTTTTATTGAGATAACACTCGGGTCGAAAGAAGCTTGGCGTAGTAATTCCAACACATGTTCAAAGGTGTGATAAGGATAATAGAGCAGAACATCACGTTCACGAATCGCATCAAAACCATTACGGAAATTATCAAACCAAACATGGCGTAAGCGTGGAATTTGCTTATTTAATAGAAATTTACTTCCCTCATTTGGGAAATTAATAAAATCTTTAAAATTATGATAACGACCACCAGCAATGACGGAGTCATTATTAGATAAACCTAATTTGCTACGCAGTAATGCAACCATTTCGTCAGGCATATCACGCTGATAAACAAAGCGTACAGGTTCTGCGGTAAGGCGCTGTTTTAGTGTTGATGACATCATTTCAAGTAAACTTGATTCCATTTCCGTTGCTAAATCGTACTCTGCGTCACGGGTCATTTTCATGGAATAAGCATTTAATGAGTCATAATCAAAAAAGCCTTTAAATACTTCATCAAGGCAATAACGTAAAATATTATCCAGTAAAATCATGGATTTCTTTTTACTACGACCTTGGTCTGTAGGCAAAATAACAAAACGAGGCACTTTATCGGATGGAATTTCTAACAAGGCATAATTAATTTTCTGACCTTGTGCAATTTCAACAGCTAAATAAGTGTAATCATCTTTAAGAAATTCAACTAAGTTAGTCTCAGGATTAATTAAAATAGGGGTAATGTGTTTTCTTAAATTTTGTCGGAAATATTGGCGTAACCAAATTTGCTGATTAGGTGAGATTTGACGTTCATTAATTAAGAAAATCTGATTACGTGCCATTTCAAGCAGTAGATCATTATATAAAGCATCAAATTCCTGATCGGCTTTAGCCACTTTTGATTGTATTTTTTTTATGAGATGACGAGCATGGCTAGAACCAGAGCGAGATCCGCGCTCTTCATTGATAAGAATACGGCGTTTTACATCAGCAAAACGCACTTTATAAAACTCATCAAGATTATTCGAATAGATCCCCAGAAATCGGACTCTTTCAATTAACGGGTTTCGTTTATCAGCAGCTTCTTGTAAAACGCGTTCATTAAACGCTAACCAACTGATTTCTTTGTCAATATAGAGTCGTTCCTGGGACATCTGAACTCCAACACGGGTTAAAGTAAAATCATAATATCTGAATTTTATCAGACATGCTGTTTTATTGTTGCGCCTGGCTTAACGAAGCTTTCAGGTTTGGTTTCTTTGGCTTTTTGCTCAAAATAGGGCGCTTGGAATGTACACATTCTGATTGCGGAACGATAGGCGCCATTAACAAAAAACTCATCTATTAAATCACCTTCTTTTTTAAAGCCAAGCTTTTCATAAATATGAATCGCTTTAGCATTTTCTTTATCAACGATTAAATAGAGTTTGTATAAATTAAGTACAGAAAAAGCATAATCCATGGCGAGTTTTGCCGCACGAGCTGCATAACCATGCCCCTGATGTGCAGGTGCAATAATAATTTGGAATTCAGCACGACGATGAACATAATCAATTTCAACCAGTTCAACTAAACCGACTTTAGTGCCCTCACTTTCAGCAATAAAACGGCGTTCGCTTTGGTCATGAATATGTTTGCCATAGAGATCGCAAAGCTCGATAAATGCTTCATAAGGTTCTTCAAACCAGTAGCGCATAACGCTGGCATTATTATCAAGTTGATGGACAAATGGGAGGTCTTCTCGTTCAAGAGGACGTAATTTTATAGGTGGAACTTTCTTACCACCGGACATAAGCACCTCGGTGAATGCATTAAATTAAGTAAAAAAAAGAGTGACATAAAAAAAGTCACGCGGGCTACAGTGTAGCACAAAGTGACTTTTTACCTTAAATGAAATAGTTAATCCAAATTATCGAAAAGCGCAATATCATCTAGAAAGGCTTGATTATTATCCATTTTTAATCGCTCTTGTGCTAACCAACTAATAGCCAATGGATAGATACGATACTCTTCTTTTTGTATTCTGGTTTGTAATGATTGCTCGGTATCATCTGGCAATACAGGAATACGGGCTTGAATAATCATGGGTCCACCATCAAGTTTTTCAGTAACAAAATGAACGGTAACACCATGAAATGACTCTTTATTTGCCAATACTTGTCGATGAGTATGCAAGCCAGGATATTTAGGAAGCAATGAAGGATGAATATTTAATAAGCGATGCTGATAATGAGTGACAAAAGTAGGTGATAAAATACGCATAAAACCAGCAAGTACCACAATATCAGGCTGATAAGCATCGATTTGTTCAATCAATGCTTCATCATAAGCTGTTCTATCTTTAAATTGGTTCGGGTCAATAAAATAAGCAGGAATATCAGCCAGCTTTGCGCGTTCAAGCCCATAAGCCGCGGCTTTATTGCTAAATACCGCAACAATATTACCTGCTATTTTATTGCTTCTACAGGCGTCGATAATCGCCTGTAGATTGCTACCATTTCCTGAAATCAGGACAACAATATTTTTCATTCGCACATTCAGCCGATATTTTTGTTAGCTAATAACAACTTGGGCTTCATCTGCTGCTTGAGGTGCAATGTCGCCAATTAACCATGCATTTTCACCACTTTCATTAAGTAGTGTAAGTGTTTTTTCAACATCAGCTTGGTTAACTGCGATTAGCATACCGACGCCACAGTTAAAGGTGCGATACATTTCATGTGTGCTAACTTGCCCCGCATTTTGCAGCCATTGGAAGACAATAGGCCATTGCCAACTTTTGCTATTAATACGAGCTTGCGTGTTTTCAGGTAACACTCGTGGGATATTTTCCCAGAATCCACCCCCTGTAATATGCGCAACGGCATGAATATCAATATTTTCAATTAATGAAAGCAGTGATTTTACATAAATACGGGTAGGGGCTAATAAATGGTCTGCCAGTGTTTTATCACCTAATGGTGTATTTTCAGCTTGTGTATTGCTGACTTCAAGAATTTTACGCACTAATGAGTAACCATTAGAGTGTGGACCGCTTGATGCCAGTGCAATTAAAGCATCGCCTGCTTTAACCTTGCTGCCATCAATAATCTCTGATTTCTCCACCACACCAACACAAAAGCCTGCTATATCATAGTCATTACCATGATACATTCCTGGCATTTCTGCGGTTTCACCACCCACAAGCGAACAGCCTGACTGTTTACAACCTTCAGCAATACCTGTAACAACGCGTGCTGCGGTATCGACATCTAATTTTCCTGTGGCATAGTAGTCAAGGAAGAAGAGGGGTTCTGCTCCTTGAACGATTAAATCATTGACACACATTGCGACAAGATCAATACCGATGTCATCGTGACGATTTAAGTCCATCGCAAGGCGAAGTTTGGTACCCACGCCATCAGTTCCTGAAACTAAAATAGGTTCGCGGTATTTAGTTGGAATTGCACATAATGCGCCAAAACCACCTAAACCACCCATAACTTCAGGACGGCGGGTCTCTTTTACTACACCTTTGATACGTTCGACTAAAGCGTTACCTGCATCAATATCGACACCGGCATCTTTATAGCTGAGAGAGGATTTGTTTGTCACTTCGGGCCCTCACGGCAAGTTGCGTTAAGATAAAATGTGTGCGGACGCTATTCTAACAGGGTAAGCAATCGTTTGCGAGGATCTTCTTTTTAGATCACAATTATTCATGTTGGTGTGGTTAAAAGCTGTGCGCTTGATCAATATCAATAGAAAAACGATGGATTGTTGACAAAAAAGCGGTATAATCTCGCGATTTTTTTGTCAGGCTGCGTCGTACATTAGGAGAAATTATGAAGATCGTTGAGGTAAAACACCCACTCATTCAACATAAATTGGGGCTGATGCGAGATCATGATATAAGCACTAAGCGCTTTCGTGAATTGGCTTCAGAAGTTTCCAGTTTACTGACGTATGAAGCTACCGCTGATTTACAGACAGAGACGGTAACAATAGAAGGTTGGTGTGGTCCGGTAGAGATAGAACAGATTAAAGGAAAAAAAATCACAGTAGTTCCTATCCTCCGTGCAGGTATCGGGATGATGGATGGAGTATTAGAAAATATTCCTAGCGCCCGAATCAGTGTTGTTGGCGTTTACCGCGATGAAGAAACATTAAAACCCGTCCCTTACTTCCAAAAATTAGCATCCAATATTGAAGAGCGTATGGCTCTTGTTGTTGACCCTATGTTAGCAACAGGCGGCTCTATGATTGCCACAATTGATTTATTAAAAAATGCTGGCTGTACTTCAATCAAAGTATTAGTACTGGTTGCTGCTCCAGAAGGAATTAAGGCATTGAGAGAAGCGCATCCAGATGTGGAATTATATACCGCATCGGTTGATAGCCATCTTAATGAGGATGGATATATTGTCCCAGGTCTTGGTGATGCTGGTGATAAGATATTTGGTACGAAATAGTAATTAAGCCGACTTTGATAGTCGGCTTTTTTTTGGACCACTTATTCCTATCGTCAACTAAACTATATTTAAAATTCAAAATCATTTCACAACATACTAAAGAGAGGTCGTAAGCATGACTCGTCGTGCAATCGGGGTAGAAGAGCGCCCACCATTATTACAAACGATTCCGTTGAGCTTTCAACATCTGTTTGCAATGTTTGGCGCTACCGTACTTGTGCCAATTTTATTTAAAGTAAACCCGGCAACAATATTATTATTTAACGGGATCGGAACCCTGCTTTATCTCTTTATTTGTAAAGGACGCATTCCCGCTTACTTAGGCTCAAGCTTTGCGTTTATCTCTCCTGTGCTTCTTTTATTACCTTTAGGATATGAGCTCGCACTTGGGGGGTTCATTGTTTGTGGTGTGTTATTTTGTCTTGTTGCTGGAATTGTAAAAATTGCCGGACGAGGATGGATTAATGTCATGTTTCCACCTGCGGCAATGGGCGCAATCGTTGCCGTCATTGGTTTAGAGTTAGCAGGAACTGCTGCCGGTATGGCAGGTTTATTACCAAGTGCAGATAATCCTGTAGATAACACAACATTACTTATTTCAATGGTGACACTGGGCGTAACCATTTTAGGTTCTGTTATGTTCAGGGGATTCCTTGCAATTATTCCTATTCTTATTGGTGTATTAGCGGGTTATTCACTCTCTTTCTTTATGGGTGTTGTTGATATCACGCCGATTAAAGACGCTAACTGGTTTGCATTACCTACTTTTTATTCACCACGATTTGAATGGAGTGCCATTTTCATTATTCTGCCAGCTGCATTAGTTGTTATTGCAGAGCACGTTGGGCACCTTGTTGTGACTGCCAATATTGTGCAGCGTGATTTAATGAAAAATCCAGGTTTGCATCGTTCTATGTTTGCAAACGGTTTCTCTACTATTATTTCAGGCTTTTTCGGCTCTACACCAAATACGACTTACGGTGAAAATATCGGAGTAATGGCAATAACCAAAGTTTACAGTTCTTGGGTTATTGGCGGCGCTGCAATTCTAGCCATCTTACTCTCTTGTGTTGGTAAATTGGCTGCGGCAATCGCTGCTGTTCCTGTCCCTGTTATGGGTGGGGTTTCACTACTACTTTATGGCGTAATTGGCGCATCAGGTATTCGCGTATTATTAGATTCTAAGGTTGATTACAACAAACCGCAGAATTTAATATTAACGGCAATTATTCTGATTGTTGGTGTGAGTGGTGCATCCATTCAAATTGGTGCTGCTGAATTAAAAGGTATGGCACTAGCAACCGTCGTTGGTATCGTTTTAAGTTTGGTCTTTAAACTAGTCAGTATTCTTCGCCCAGAAACAGAATTGGTGGATAACACACTTGAATCTGTTAATGAGCAAGTAAATAAAAAGTAATTCTAACTATACGCATACATATATACATTGACGAGCTAAAGCAAAAATATCGAATTTAGTTAAAAGGTGGCTAATCCCCACCTTTTTTATTTGCATGTTATAATCTTTTTAGTTTAACAAACTAAGATTTTTGTTATATATGGTATTTAAAACTTAGAAAAAGCTTCATTTATCTATCTTGGTGTTTATTTAAATAAAATAAATGAGACAATGATAGGGTGTGCTGTATGAAATGCAGCTGTTATTGCATTTTTGTAGTGTGTCTTACGCAGTTAAAGTATTTAAAAGGTGTGAGTGTTATTTATGGAAGAGCTGGTTGAAATTTACGATTTCATTGTATCAAAGCAGATTTTTACCACACTGTTTTTAGTCGTTGTGTTACTGGTGGTGTGGTTTCTTGCCAAGATGATTTTCCGCAGGATAGCAAAACGCTTGCTGTTTTTATTTACTGAATTATCTGACGAAGAGACAATTGGCGATATCGCGAAAAAGAGTGCATCGATTGTAGCAGTAACATTGGTTCTCTATATTAACCAATTATTGCCCTCTTTTTCGCCCGAAATGAATATCATTTTTGAAACGGTATGCCGCGCATTTATCATTATTAACACCGCATCATTACTCAATAATGCCCTTGATATTTTCAACCTCAGACACGCTAAAAAAACGTGGCACCGTAATAATTCAATTAAAGGCTATATAGAAATTGCCAAAATTATTGTTTGGATTATCTCGTTTATTCTGATCCTTGCTTTATTTACCGAGCAATCACCCCTTATTATTATTTCAAGCTTTGGTGCTATTGCTGCTGTTTTAATGTTTGTTTTTCAGCACACATTAATGTCTTTCGTTGCTAATGTTTTGATTTCTAATGGTAAGGTGTTGAAGCTTTATGATTGGATAGAGCTTCCAAGCAGCAATATTAGTGGTGAAGTTATTGATATTGCACTACACACTATCACTATCCGTAATTGGGATAACACGATTTCACGCATTCCTACAAAAGACTTCTTAACAGAAAAATATACCAACTGGCAGCCAATGTTCTCTTCTGGTGGTCGTCGGATTAAACGCAGTTTTTATATCGACCAATCTTCTATCTCATTTGCAACAGAAGCGCTGTTTAATGAATTAAAAAATACGCCAGCATTGCGCAAAAGCATTGAAACGATGCTCGAAGAAAAAGAGCAGGATATTAAAGATATAAATGAGTGGCTGGTAAGCAAAGGTGTTACTAATCTACAATTATTTAGAAAATATATGCTTAATTGGATAAAAATGCGTGGCGATGTTCGAGCTGATATGTATTTAGTCATAAGAACGATGCCACCAACGCCAATGGGACTTCCTGTCGAGTTATACTGTTTTACCCGAGCGACAACATGGATTGAATATGAAGAGACGCAATCAGAAATCTTTGAGTATATTAATGCGTCAGCAAAATATTTTAAGCTCGATATTTATCAACAGCCTTCGGGCAATGATTTAACTAGATTAAAATTTAAATAATTTAGTTGATGGTTGCAGAGTATTAAATAGGTCGTTTTTGGTTATTAAATAGACTAAGTAATAGATTGTTGCTGGTATCTTAAACAGCTTTCTGTGCATTATGAATATTGGTTCTGACCTAGGGAGAATTTGTGTTAGAATCAAAACGTTTATTAAACTATTCAGGTGAGGTGCTTCTGAATACGCCGTCACAGCTATCATTACCACTATCTCTGCCCGATGATGAGACATTCGATAGCTTCTATGCAGGGGAAAATGCGTCATTAGTCGCTGCAATACGAACCGCCATCCATCAATCTCATGGCAGTTATATCTATTTCTGGTCTCGTGACGGGGGCGGAAAGAGCCATCTATTACATGCGGCTTGTGCCGAACTCTCCGCTGCGGGCGATGCGGTTGGTTATGTTCCTTTAGATAAACGTGCTTACTTTGTCCCTGATGTTCTTGAAGGTATGGAACATTTATCTCTTGTTTGTATTGATAACGTGCAATGTGTTGCAGGAGATGAAGAGTGGGAACTGGCACTATTTAATCTTTATAATCGAGTATTAGAGCTTGGTCGCACTTGTTTATTAATTACTGGGGATAGACCTCCTCGCCAAATCGAGTTACAACTTCCTGATTTAGCATCACGACTTGATTGGGGACAAATCTACCGTTTACAGCCTTTAAGCGATGAAGAAAAAATTCAGGCTTTACAATTAAGAGCAAAACTACGTGGTTTTGAGCTGCCTGAAGATGTTGGTCGCTTTGTATTAAAACGCCTTGATAGAAAAATGCGTACGCTGTTTGAAATGCTAGATGAACTTGATCACGCTTCTATTGTTGCTCAAAGAAAGCTAACAATTCCTTTTGTTAAAGATATTCTGAAACTTTAGTGTTGTCCTCATCTGTTGTTATTTAAGATGAGGCAAGCTATTGTCGCTATTCTCTCTTTTTATTTTTACGGCAAAATAACTCATTTATATAACCAATTCTAAGCACTGGCTCTTCACAACTAATACTCTCCATTAATACTCTCTATTAATATAGGTCATCTTTAATAAGTACAAAAAATGGGCATAAAAAAACCGCTTGTTTATTAAATTTAAACAAGCGGTGAGAGATGACGGGAATGGTTTTATTTAAGCTTTTATTGAATTAGTTAGCTTCTACCGTTTTGTTTTTCTTTTGTGGAACAAGTAAGAAAATAAGGTATAGCGCTGTAATTGCTACGGTATAACCCGTGAAGATTAACCAGAACATTTTCCAATCAACAATGCTGTCTGTAGTGTATAAATCGATAACCCAGCCACTTAACATCGCACCTAAATAAGTACCAAAGCCATTGACTAACGTCATAAACATGCCTTGAGCAGTTGAGCGATATTGCAGTGGGATCTCTTTTTCTAAGAACAGTGAACCTGAAATATTAAAGAAGTCGAAAGCACAACCATACACAATCATGGATAACAATAAGACGATTTGACCCAGTGAAGTGTAGTCACCGTAAGCGAAGAAACCAAAACGTAAGATCCATGCAATCATACTAAATAAAACGATAGTTTCGATTCTTACACGTTTTAATAACAGTGGCAGGAATAGAATAAATACGACTTCTGAAATCTGTGAAATAGATAAGAACACTGAAGGATAACGTGCAAAGAATGAATCATCTGCATTAGGCGCTTGAGCAATATCTTGCAGGAATGGCACCCCAAAAGTATTGGTAATTTGCAATACAGAGCCTAATAAGGTTGCAAAGAACAGGAAAACAACCACGTTTTTCTTTTTAAATACTTGCAAGATATTTGATAGGCTAAAGGCGGCAACTTCTTCTTTTGCTGCATTTTTATCAACGGCTTTAGTTGCCGGTAGAAACATAGCAAAGAGCGCTAAAATAATAGATGCAATAGCGGCAACAAACAGTTGGTGATAGCTATTACCAAATCCTAAGAAGCTAATAACCCACATTGCAGCAATAAAACCGACAGTACCGTAAACCCGGATTTTAGGAAAATAGTTATTCGGTTCTAAATGTTTTTGTTCCAACAGTTCAAAGATAATACTGTTTGCCATTGAAATACTTGGCATAAAGAATAGCAAATGTAACAGAGTAGCAAAAAAGAGGGTGGTTACTGTTGTCATTTGCGACATTAACACAAGTGCTAATGCTGAGAAAATATGCAGAGTAATAAAGACAAGTTTTCGGTTGTTTATTTTATCTGCAATAAAGCCCATAACGACAGGCGCAATAAGGGAAGCAAGCCCAAGAGCACTGAAAATAAGCCCAACATCACTGCCTTTAAAATGAAGTTCGCCAAACAGATATGAGGCAAACGTAACAAGCCAAGAACCCCAAATAAAAAACTGGAGGAATGAGACAAGTTTTAGTCTGAGTACGATATTCATCTATTTTCCTATTAGCCTGACAATCATCTAACATTTTTATGATGATTATTTAGTTTTAGTCGCCCATATGTTGGCTATATTCTTAACCTATCCTATTTCTATCTATACATTATTTTTAATAAATAATTTGCCACCAAACAAAAACGGATAACAAAAAGATTAGATAGAAATGTTTAGAATTGGGTCCACATTGCTATGTTGTAGTATTGTTTAAATTATAAATCGATTGTTAATTTCTTTCTTGGATGATATTGAAAATAGATAAAGACTAAAATTTAATACTCATCAATTTTGCCATCATATTTTCTGATGCCCATAATATGTATGAATGCATTTGTGTAAAGAGACTTGAGTCACAATACAAATGAAACGTTTCATAAATTTTTTCTTAAAGAGGCGGTGTAAGGGGGAGTAATGTGATCTTTGTAGCTATTTTGCTATTTGCATATTTATTAGCCAGAAAAAAAATGAAACTGAGATGAATTTTTTTGAAAGGAGGGCTTTTATACACTTTTTTCTGTTGTGGAAATAAAGAACATACCAGCAATGGTTTTATTTACAATTAGGTAACATTTTATGATGTGGTTTTTGATAAGAAAGGAAAGATATAGTTACAATATAAATGATAAGAAATGGAGATAAAAATCCCATATTTATAGGCTTTGTAAATATGGGATTTTTTTTTAATAAAGAGTATGTAAACAGCAGTATGTAAACAATAACTACTTAAACAATGATTTCACTTGTTCTGGTGGGCGACCTAAACGTGCATTATCACCCACAACGACAATAGGGCGCTCAATAAGTTTTGGGTTATCATGCATTGCTTGAATTAATGCATCTTGTGATGTTTCATCAGCGAGTTTTAGCGTTTTATAGATCTCTTCTTTTGTTCGCATTAATGCTCTTGCATCTTTAAAACCTAATGCGTTAAGCAGCAACTTGATCTCTTTTACCGAAGGTGCGACGTCTAAATAATGAACCACTTCAGGTGTTATCTGCATCTCTTCTAATAAATGTAAGGTTTCACGGCTTTTTGAACAGCGTGGATTATGATAAATCGTCACTTTCGTGGTCATATTTTCCCTTATTTAAACTGACTATCTTTTTGCTGAATTTTGCGTAACTGATCGATGCGAGCATCAAAACGGGCTTGATCGTTACTTCCTAGTTTTACCTGACGGCTAGCATCACCAAGGTAGCGAATTGCCGTTTCAAAATCGCCTCTAAGTGCTAAATCCTCTGCATAAGCCGCTAATTCATGAGCTCTATCACCTTGTTTTGCCGCATTTTCTGCGGTTAATTGCCAACCAATAGGGTCATCAGGATTATCAAAGGTGTAACGATAAAGGAGTTTATTCGCCTCGTTGTATTGTTTATTGTTCATATAAGCATTTGCCAAGTTAGCAATAATAACTTTATTTGTTGGCGAGCGTTTTAAGGCATCTTGTAACCTTGCAACGGCATTGCTAGCAAGATTTTGCTCTAAATCGATATCGGTCATGGCATCAATAAGCCAGATATTATTAGGCTCTTTTTCTAACATGGGGGTGAGTATTTTTCTCGCTTCATCAAACTTACGATCACGCGAATAAACCAGCACTTGTGCATAATTAGCTGCCGATTTTTCTAATGCACTACCATTATTAAACTGATCAAGTGCTGTTTGTAGTACATTATCAGATGCAGGTTCTTTATTAAGCATGGCGAGTACACGCATTTTAGCAAATAGAAAATCAGCCGACTGTGGTAATTGGCGCGGTTTATATTGTGACGCACGACTACGAGCATCAGATAAACGGCTATCTGGTAAGGGGTGCGTAAGTAGCATTTCTGGTGGCTTAGAGCTATATCTTACTTGGTCGGCAAGAATTTGCATAAAATCAGGCATTCCTAACGGATCAAACCCTGCACGATAAAGAGTCTGTATACCAATACGGTCAGCTTCTTGCTCGTTCATTTGCGTGAACGTAATCATATTTTGCTGAATACCCGCCATACTCCCAGTAAAAGTAGCAAGTCCAGCATTAGGGTTTGCCATAAAAATCAGAATAGACCCTAAAACTCCCGCAAGAGCTAATGGTGTTGTTTTTGACTGATCTTCCAGCATTCGAGCCAGATGGCGCTGTGTAACGTGTGTGATTTCATGCGCCATAACAGAAGCTAGCTCGCTTTCATTTCGGCTATAGCGAAAAAGTGCAGAGTGCAGCACAATATTGCCACCAAAATAGGCGAAGGCATTAATGTTAGGGTTATTGACTAAATAAAAATGAAATGGGGTTTTAACCGAGCTCGCATTAGAAACCAGTTTTTGCCCTAGATTATTAATGTAATTAGAGAGTAAAGGGTCGAAAACTAATGGTGCACTATTCCTCAGTTGACGAGTATAGTAATCACCCATAGCGATTTCTTGATTGATACTTAGGGTCGAACCCGCAGTAGTTCCCATATCGGGTAATGAATCTTCTATATCAATCGCAGCGTGAGCAGGCACCACTGATGTTGATAGCAAAGCAGAAACAAGAAGCGCGACCAATGGTTTTTTAAGTCTGAGTTTCATTCAACAGCATCCTGATGGCTATCTTAACTAAAAATTAATAATTAATGATGTATCATAGCAAAACCTAACGTAAAATCAGTCAAAAGTTCATTGCTACTGTAAACCAAAACACATAGATATATTTTACTCGTTATTATAAAGGACCTCGATTTTCATGCTGGACTTGCTTGTTCAATGGTATAAACGCCGCTTTGCTGATCCACAGGTTATTGCCTTAGTGTTCATCTTAATTGCTGGCTTTTCAATTATCTACTTTTTCAGTGGCATACTCGCACCATTGCTAGTGGCGATTGTACTTGCCTACTTATTAGAGTGGCCAACTCATTTGCTTGAAAAGTTAGGTTGTGCCCGAGTATGGGCAGTATCGATTATTCTGACACTATTTATTGGCGTTAGTGCCATTGTAATTTTGATTTTAGCGCCAACAGTTTGGCAACAGGGTATGACGCTGATTTCTGATTTACCAAACATGATAAATCGATTTAATGATTTTGCTCGTGAATTACCTGACCGTTTTCCGGCATTAGTTGATGCGGGGATTGTGGATATGATGGCTGAAAATTTGCGTAGTAAGTTATCTACAGTGGCAGAATCTGTATTAAAAGTTTCTCTCGCATCATTGATTGGTATTATTACACTCTCTATTTATCTTATACTCGTGCCACTAATGACGTTCTTTTTATTAAAAGATAAACGTCAGATGCTTAATGCGGTACGCCGTGTTTTACCTAAAAATAGAATATTGGCAGCACAAGTTTGGATAGAAGTGAATCAGCAAATTACAAACTATATTCGCGGTAAAGTAACAGAAATGGTAATCGTCGGTGTATTTACCTATTTTGTTTTTGCCTTTTTTGATTTGCGATATTCTGTATTACTTGCGGTATTGGTTGGTGTATCCGTTCTGGTTCCTTATGTTGGTGCTGTATTAGCGACTATACCAGTGATTGTCATTGCACTTTCTCAGTGGGGATTAGGCTCTGATTTTTGGGCACTGTTTATTGCTTATTTAGTGGTTCAAGGGTTAGACAGTAACTTATTAGTACCTATCTTGTACTCTGAAGCTGTAAATATGCATCCATTGGTGATTATCTTATCAGTTATTATTTTTGGTGGTATGTGGGGATTTTGGGGCGTATTTTTTGCCATCCCATTAGCGACATTAATAAAAGCAGTGCTTCATGCCTTACCTGATGAAATCGCCAATGAGCAAAAAGAAAAACTAACGAAAAATTAATCGGTTAAATAGCATTACAATAAAAAACAGACAGTGAAAACTGTCTGTTTGTTTTTAAATAGGATTGTGCAAAATTATGGATGTTGTGCCAGATATTCGAGCACAATTTGGTGATGGTTGCTGGTTTTAAAACTATCGAAAACGTATTCAATAGTGCCATTTTTATCAATGAGAAACGAAGTACGATGAATGCCATCGTAAGTTTTTCCCATAAATTGCTTCTCACCCCAAATGCCAAATTGTTCTGCAACTTGATGATCTTCATCTGAAAGCAATGTGAAGTTCAACATCTCTTTTTCTGCAAAACGTGAAAGTTTTTCTGATTTGTCGGTGCTGATACCGAGCACTTCAACTTTGGCTTTTTTTAGTGCATCCATCTCATCTCGCAATCCACAGGCTTGAGTGGTACAACCCGGTGTCATTGCTTTTGGATAGAAATAAACGAGCACACGTTGGCCAGCGAAATCAGACAGATTAATGGTTTCTCCATCTTGATCGGGCAGACTGAATTGAGGTGCCTTCTCACCGGCTTTTAATGGGTTCATTAGGTAATTCTCCATTTTTTACTGTTTCATCATCAGACTATTTACAATACTTATTGTGCCTTGAGCATGAAGCTCTGTACATAATTGATTGAATTTCTCATGAATTACGAGACCATGATCATCTAACGGATTATGTGCCGTTATTTGTATTTCTAAACGAGCAGGCGTTCCATCATCTGAAGGATGCGTCTTAGAAATTAATTCAGCAAGATTAAAATTGTGTTGACTAAATAAATTAGTAAACCGTTCTACAATACCGGGTGCATCTTCAATATCAACTTTTGCTGCAATAGTAGAAGGGTAAACTATTGGCGAGGCATTAGTTGTTCGCTTCATTACAGTCAGTAAATCCAGTTCCGCACTTTTTATTGGAAGTAACGCTTCTAATTGTGCGATAGCATTCCAACCACCAGAAAGTAGCATGATAAACGTAAATTCTTGACCGAACATAGCAAGTCGGCTGTCCTCTATATTACATCCACATTGGCTAACTAATTGAGTGATGGTATCAACGATACCAGGACGATCAGAACCTAATGCAGTGATCACGAGGAAATGTTTATCAGGTATGGGCAAAATGAGGTTCCTTTTGACTTTCAGTTTATTCTTAACAGGTAACCACAAATTTTGATTTCTGCCAAGATCAGTCGTTCACTATATTGAATTATTATCTCTCTTTAATACATATCAAAGAATATTAGCAAATTTCATTAGAAACCTAGAGTTAAGTAGTTTTCAATAGAGGAATGAATGAGTACCATTGTGTATAAGTCTATCTCGGAGCAATAAATTATGGTGAGTAACAAATTTAATTTTACAGGCAGTATGGTGGCGCTAGTCACGCCAATGGATGCACAAGGCAATGTTGACCGGGTTAGCTTACGCAAATTGGTCGATTATCATGTTCAGGCAAAAAGTGCGGCTATCGTTTCTGTTGGTACAACGGGCGAATCTGCAACTTTAAGCCATGAAGAGCATGTTGATGTTGTTTTGATGACATTGGATATCGCCGATGGACGTATTCCCGTTATTGCTGGCACAGGTGCAAATGCAACCTCAGAAGCAATTTGGTTTACTCAGCAATTTGAAAATAGAGGTATTGCGGGTTGTTTGAGTGTGACACCTTATTATAATAAACCATCACAAGAAGGGCTCTATCAGCATTTTAAAGCAATTTCTGAAAGCACCGACTTACCACAAATATTGTATAATGTACCTTCACGTACCGGATGCGATTTATTGCCAGTAACAGTTGCACGTTTAGCTGAGTTGGATAATATTGTGGCAATTAAAGAGGCGACAGGGAACTTAAGTCGTGTTAGTCAAATCCAAGAGTTGGTAAATGATGATAACTTTATTCTACTCAGTGGAGATGACGCATCATCATTAGACTTTATGCAGCTTGGTGGTCATGGTGTTATTTCGGTTACAGCTAACGTTGCAGCCGCAGAGATGGTAGAATTATGTCGATTGGCAAAAGTTGGAGAGTTTGCAAAAGCACGTAAACTTAACCAGCGTCTGATGGATCTACATCATCAGTTATTTGTTGAACCTAATCCAATCCCAGCTAAGTGGGCGTGTCAACGTATTGGATTGATTGAAGACGCCACATTGCGCTTACCTATGACACCGTTGACATCATCAGGTCAGCAAATTGTTGAGAAAGCGCTGGTAACAGCGGGAATACTGTAAAACTTAGGGAATTTTAATGGCAACACTATTGCATAAATCAAAGATTATGAAAGTCGCGGGTCTGTCGCTGGTGGTTTTACTGGCAGCCTGTTCAAGCGATCAGCGCTATAAACGTCAGGTCAGTGGTGATGAGTCTTATTTAGAGACTGCGGGACTAAAAAACTTAGCACTCCCTGCGGGTATGGTGTTGCCTTTGCAAAATGGGGAATATGATATTCCTCCCGCTAAAAAAAGTGAGCCTATTGGTTTAGCACTTGATATTCGTCCACCAACACAAGCACTAAACTTATTAAATGGTTCACGTAGTGAAAATAACGCGACTAACAGTAAACTGTTATTACCAAATGCACCTGAAAACAGCACGCTTTATGAGCAAGTCACTTCGGTCTTAAAAGATAGAGGCGTGGTAATCGCCAAAGGTGATGCAGTACAAAAAGAAATTTTAACCGATTGGATTGTTTGGACGCGAGCAGATGAAAACGTGCCTTACCAAACACGCCAGCGTTTAGTCATTGCTCAGCAAGGTAATGTTATTTCATTAACGGTAACTAACGAAGGTTTACGCCAAGGTGAAAGTGACATAACTGATGCCACTGAAGTTAAACGTTATAATACGCTGCTACTTAATGAAATTGTTGATGGTTTAAACCGTATGCGTAACTTAAGTGAGAATACGGCAACAAGCAATCTACAAGGCATTATCGATGTACAAAGTGGTAGTGATAACGTAGGTCTACCAGTGATTATTGTACGCGCACCATTTGATGTGGTTTGGGATAGACTACCTATCGCATTGGAAAGTGTTGGTATGAAGATGGGCGACCGTACACGTTCTAAAGGTTCAATTGAAGTTACTTATAAAGGTTTAAGTAGTGCAAGTTGGAGCTCTTTAGGTGTTGATAAACCTTCTGTAGAAGAAGGAGATTACAAACTACAAGTGGGTGATTTAAATAACCGCAGTAGCTTGCAATTTATCAGTGATAAAGGCAAACCTCTGACTCAATCACAAAATGACCAGATGGTTGCTGCAATGAAAGCGGTATTCAGTAAACCGATGAAATAAGATTATTTCTTAAAGGTATCAAAAAAGCCGCACAATAATAATTGTGCGGCTTTTTTATTTCTCTTAACTTATTATTTTATAAAAATAATTTAGAAATAGCCTGTTTATTCTCAATATAACATTTAATAGATACCTATTCGGATTTATCAAAACAGACGTTTTTTTATAAATGAAATATTACTATTACAGAATTAATAATATTAATCTTAATGCAATATGATAAAAACTGTGCAATATTACTGCGCTATTTACATTAATAAGAATAACAAAGCATTCTCAAATCATTTAAAGGAGTATTTATGAGTGCGGGTGATATGATTATTCACTTAATATTAAGTGGAATACTTATTGTTGGTGTTTATCAATTTTATTTTTTTACTCAACGATATACATTAAGAGAAGTGAAAGTAATTAATTCACCAATTGATGAAAAAATTCCTTTCTGGCCTTGGTGGTCGTGGATCTATAGCTTCTTATATTATCCTGCAATTCTTTATCTCAACTGGATCATTCAAGACTCAAGACAATTTATCATGATTGTATTTAGTTATATTGTTTTGTTGGTCATGCAAATGTTTTTCTTTATTGTTTTTCCTGTCGCAACACCAGCGCATTGGCGTGAAATCAATCCAGGTAAAAAAGCATCAGAAAAATTTCTTAAATTTGTTCAGCATTTTGATGATACCTCTAACTGCTTCCCAAGCATGCATGTTTCAGTCGCCACATTAACCGCGTGTCTTGCTTATGCAACATTAGGACCACTTGTTTTTCTCTTCCCATTATTGATTGCATTGTCATGTATGTTTACTAAACAACACTATTTAATTGATTTGCCAGCGGGTGCATTATTGGGCTGGGCAGCTTATGAAGTGTATTGTTTTATTATTTAATACATAGTAAGAATAATTTTTGATTAGAGTAATCAATAAATGACGCATTATTAAGGATGATGAACAGGAAATATAGCGAGTCACCACACTATATTTTGCTATATCCAAGCAAATTACTTAATTTATGAGTAATTTGTTTGGATAGTTTTTATTGAGATATAGGACAGCAACGTAATAAAAGTGATAATAAAAAATTGAGTAAACTAATAGTAAGACCATAGATATGATTGTAGTTAAATATAAAATAATGCAATTTTTCTTTTTTAGAGTAATTTAACTATTAATATGCTGCTTCTGTTTTACTTGAATTTCATAAAAATAGACGATTGTACGGTTATCAATCTTTACTAATAATGAGTAAGTACTTTTTCCCATTAGTTATTTTATTAAATTTTTCTTCTTAATTTCAACGTCCTCTCTTTTTATTACACTGCTTATTCTTTGGTTTATCTTTCGCCATTAAGCTCAGTTTAGCCTTAAAAGGATGAGATTTTTAGCCATCCTACCCACGTTTTAAAAGCTTTTTTGTATAATCTAGAGTAGAGTATAGGCGGTTATTTCTTGTTAAACCTATCACATCTTTGGAGTGTGTCAGATGCAAAAAAAAGCTGAGTTGTATCGTGGGAAAGCCAAAACGGTCTATACCACCGAATCTTCTGATTTCCTTATCTTAGAATTTAGAAACGATACATCAGCGTTAGATGGCCAACGTATTGAACAGTTTGATCGTAAAGGTATGGTAAATAATAAGTTTAACCATTTCATTATGAACAAATTGGAAGAAGCGGGTATCCCAACGCAGATGGAACGTTTGCTTTCTGATAATGAAGTGCTGGTGAAAAAACTGGATATGGTTCCTGTTGAATGTGTTATTCGTAACCGTGCTGCTGGTTCATTAGTAAAACGTTTAGGTATTGAAGAAGGTCTTGTTTTAAACCCACCTATTTTTGATCTCTTTCTAAAAGATGATGCTCGTCATGATCCTATGGTGAATGAATCTTATTGTGAAACCTTTGGTTGGGTATCTAAAGAACACCTCGCAGAAATGAAACGTCTGAGTTATAAAGCAAACGATGTCCTTAGCGAACTGTTTGATAAAGCTGGACTTATTCTTGTGGATTTCAAACTTGAGTTTGGTTTATTTAACGGAAAAGTCGTGCTCGGTGATGAGTTCTCTCCTGATGGTAGTCGTTTATGGGATAAAAACACCTTAGATAAAATGGATAAAGACCGTTTCCGTCAAAGTCTAGGTGGATTAATTGAAGCATACGAAGAAGTTGCACGTCGTATCGGTGTTTCTTTAGACTAAATACGCAATCGATTACGTCAAGCAAAAAAAACAATAACAGTAAAGGTCAGCTTAAAAACTGACCTTTTGTTGTATTAAATAAGGGGAAAAGTGAGCAAATGCTCAATGATTAAAAGATTATTGTAAGCCAAAGCTTTCAAGTAATTGTTTAATCTCTTTATTAAGCGCTAGGCTATCAAGGTATTGATTGATTAATGGTGTCGGTTGGATCAGTGCATATTTAACGAGAAATATTAAAAAATAACCGACATAAACATCAACAGCGGTTAGATTTTTACCACAAATATAAGGCGCCGCATTAGCTAGACCTGTTTCTAAGCAACGAAATGAGCGCTCAAAAGAGCCAAAACCAGATGATTTTTGTTGTTCTTCATTAAGTTCAACACCTAAATCTTTAACAGTAAAAGCGGCTTCAATAGGACCTGCGGTAAAAAAGAACCAGCGATAATATGCTGCACGTTCAGGCGAACCTAAAGCAGGTGCAAAACCTTTCTCAATAAACTTATCCGCTAAATACATACAAATTGCAGAGGTTTCAGTGACAATACTATCACCATCGACTAATGCAGGTACTTTTGCCATCGGATTAATAGCAAGATATTCTGCACTGTGCATCTGCTCACCATAAGATAATTCAACACGTTTAAAAGGAACGGCAAGCATTTTTAAAAAGAGTTCTACCGTATTACCACGTGACATTGAATTGGTATAAAGGGTCAGTTTGCTCATAATGTTTCCTTACTATTTATCTGTTTATTAATTAATTGGGGTGAGACGAGATAGTAAGGTAACTGCGTGTCAATTCTTGTCAGTAGTGTTGTCACAAATCTCTTTTTTCCATCTATCGAGCAAATAGCTTTTTGGATAAGGTAAGTTATCGATTAATACAAGATAAGAAATAATTCTATCTAACCGGAAATGACGATAGCTTTGACGTAATTCACACCAAGCCGCAAGTACTTGTGACTCTTTAAAATAACCAACCGCAATAGGCCATATTGTTCTGCTACTAAGTTGTTTATTGACGTCCTGATACGCTATTTTTGCTTTTTTTTCTTCTCTTAAACTCAGGCGTAAATCTTTAGCGATACTGTCATTAACGGCAATAAATTGGCTGGTTGGTGCAAATAACGTATTTTGATCAAGAATAATTTGGTGCTGTGTTGTCACTACGGCATTGATTTTATTTATTGCCCGGAGTGCTGATTCTTTAAGCTCTTGATCAGTATTACTTTGTACCCAACGTAAACCTAATATTAGCGCTTCAAGCTCATTAACATCAAACATTAACGGCGGCAGTAGTAAGCCTGTTTTTAATTGGTAGCCTAAGCCTGCTTCACCAGTTATATCTGCACCTTGGTCACGTAATGACTCAATATCGCGATAGATAGATCGCACACTAATTTGCAGCTTTGTGGCAAGTGCCTGAGCGGTTACTGGATAGCGATTTTCTTTTAAAATTTGCAATAACGTGAGCAAACGTTGAGTTCGGGTCATTAAATTTTCTACTTGTAGATAAGAAAGAGGAGATAAAATGCAATAGTACGAGAATTCTATTATTGATTTTAATAAAAAAACAGTCTTCTTAATGGCAATTATGATACAAGCATTTATTGTTGTTACTATTTTCTGATCTTCACTATTATTCAGCTCTTAAAAAATAGGACATAGAAATAGTAAGATTTTTGTTATTATCTAAAATAGTGACATAAATTCAAACTAGTATATTTAATCAGTGGGGAATGATTATGCGTTGGAATGATCGCCGAAAAAGTAATAATGTTGAAGATAGACGAGGGCAACCCTCTTCAGCGTCAGGTGGTGGTAATCTTCCACTGGGATTAATCGCACTTTTATTACGCACTAAATATGGTTTTGTTATCATTATTATATTAGTTATTGCCAGTTTTATGGGCTTTGATTTTAACTCATTAACGGGCGAAACGACCCAACCCACGCAGCGTAACGAACAGCAAACTGCACTTTATAACGAAGCTGCAGATTTTAGTAGTGTCGTATTAGCAAGCACAGAAGATTTTTGGCAGGGGCTATTTGCTCAAGCGGGTAAACAATATAGTTATCCTAAATTAGTGCTTTATAGTGGCAGCACAACAACGCAGTGCGGAACTGGCACCAAAATTATGGGACCATTTTATTGCCCAGCAGATAGAAAAATTTACCTCGACCTCTCATTTTATAATGAAATGAAAAATAGCTTAGGTGGTGGGGGCGAATTTGCTCAAGGTTATGTGATTTCTCATGAAGTAGGGCATCATGTACAACATCTATTAGGTATCACCGATAATATGCGTGAAAAACAGCAAATGGCGCGTTCAAAAGCGGAAGCTAACCGTTTATCGGTTAAATTAGAACTTCAAGCAGATTGCTTTGCTGGTATGTGGGGGCGCTTTATGGCGGGTGAAGGGCGTGTTGATGAAGCTGATTTATTAACGGCAATTAAAACAGCACAAGCTATTGGTGATGATAGTTTACAACGAAGCCAACAAGGTTATGCCGTACCCGATAGCTTTACTCATGGCACGGCTGAGCAACGTAAAACGTGGTTTATGAAAGGATATAACAGTGGCAGCATTAAATCGTGCGATACATTTGCTTCTTCGTCATTGAACTAATAACATTCTGCTATAAATTAAAAAATGATTATTCCCATAATTAGAATGGGTTAGGAATACGAATGAGTAATGTTGATCCCTCATTATTAATTTTGCTAGTGCTCGCGGGTCTTGGCATTATCAGCCATAATATGACCGTCACATTAGCAATGATTTTTTTATTAGTTGTAAAAATTACACCATTAAATCAATATTTTCCTATCGTTGAAAAGTACGGTATGACGATAGGTATTTTGATCCTCACTATCGGTGTAATGACACCTATTGCCACAGGGCGTATTTCAGCGCAAGAAGTGTTAAGTTCATTTCTAAATTGGAAATCCCTCTTAGCTATCGCAATTGGTATCGCTGTGTCTTGGTTGGGTGCTAGAGGTGTCTCTTTAATGAATAACCAACCTTCTACTGTTGCTGGTTTATTGGTTGGTACCGTTATTGGGGTAGCACTATTTAGAGGTGTTCCTGTTGGACCATTAATTGCAGCGGGTATTCTTTCGCTATTAATTGGTAAGTCATAGTAGTGACATTGTTAAATTTGCAATCTTACCAACAAAAACTTGCACAAAACGGGCAACGGCAACTGTTGTTATTAGCGGGAGATAAAGCATGGCAATTAGTAAAAATTCAGCAGTTACAACAAATATGTATTGGTGATTGGTTAACAATATCACCAAACAATATTGATGCAATTCTTCCTAATCGAGCCGCTAACTTACTAGGCAGAGAGTTTCTTCATGGCATCTTTGATGCTAATGATGAATTTAATGCAGATGCACTTGCCATATTAACGGGTACATTAAAAGCGGGTAGCTGGTTAGTTCTCTGTTTACCCGATATAAACAGCTGGCATCAATATATTGATAGTGATAGCCAGCGCTGGAATGATGCTGAAGGTATACTGCCAACGCCTAATTTTATGGCATGGTTAAAAAGTATTACGTTAAATAATCAACAAGCTATTGTTTGGCAACAATCACAATCTTTGCAATTACCCACACTTAATCAATACTCCGCGCCTTGGGCGTTACCTCAAGGCTTGCCGACAGCTGAGCAGCAACTGATTTTAGAAAAGCTGTTAACATCACAACATGGTATATGGAGTGTAATTGCACCTAGAGGCAGAGGTAAATCTGCGCTTGCAGGTATGTTAATTGAGCAATGGCAAGGTTCAGTGATTGTGAGTGCACCCGCGAAAAGTAGTACGGATGTACTCTATACACATACCAATAAACCTATTCTATTTTATTCACCAGATAACTTATTAGCGCTATGTGAAACAGATCAATGTGATAAAAGTGATTGGCTGATTATTGATGAAGCTGCCGCTTTACCTATTGCTCAATTAGTTGCTCTTTGCCGCTATTTCCCTCGCATTCTAATGACAACTACGGTTCAAGGGTATGAAGGAACAGGGCGAGGCTTTATGCTTAAATTAGGTGATAGCCTGCCATTATTGACAACTTATCAATTAGAAACCCCGATCCGTTGGGCTAAGAATGATCCCTTAGAGTGCTGGCTTAATCAGCTATTATTACTTGATGAACCGGATTATTGTCTTGATAAACAACAAGGTGATATCACCATTGTTCAGCAAAAAAATAACTGGAACCATAATATTGACCATTTTCAGGACTTTTATCGCTTGCTCACAAGTGCTCATTATCGGACAACACCATTAGATTTACGTCGGCTATTAGATGGGCAGAAACAGAGCTATTGGTCGGCATCAATTAATAAAACGATGGTTGGTGCAGTATGGTGTATTGATGAAGGTGAATTACCAGAAACCTTAGCACAAGAGGTATGGTTAGGCACTCGTCGCCCAAGAGGTAATTTAGTGGCGCAATCGCTGGTCACTTATGGTCTCACTATCGATGCTATGTGTTTAAAATCACTGCGCATTAGTCGGATAGCTGTTTTACCGCCTTATCGGCGTCAAAAAGTTGCAGCAAATCTTATTGAGCATATTGTTAAAGATGCACAAAAGAGACATGTTGATTTTCTTAGCGTTAGTTTCGGTTATACAGATGCGCTAGCTAAATTTTGGACACAATGTGGTTTTAGTATCGTTCGATTAGGGGTACATAAAGAGGCGAGTAGTGGTTGTTACACTGCAATGGCGATTTATCCTTTAACTGAAAAAGGTCAGCAACAGCAGCAACTGGCACTGGTAGCATTGGCATTACAGTATCATCAGATCAAACAACAGACAGGAATAGCGTTATCAATTAATCAATTACCTACCAATAATCTGATCCAACAAGGGCGATGGTTATTGATTGCCGGATTTGCATTTGCTCATCGTTCAGTGTTAACCGTATCTGATAGCGTTGCACACTTTTTGCTGGGTACTAAATTAGATTACCCGCTATTAACCGCCTATTTTATTGATAAAAAATCGGAACAAGAGTGTGTTGAGCAATTTCTTTTATCAGGTAAAAAAGCATTAATAAAAGCACTGCGACAGCAATGTGCACAGCTAATGAGTGAGCATGATGCTCAATTGGCTCACTGTTATCAGCAATGGTTGACTACTTATCCCCATTTTTCTTGGGCCAATCGTCCTCATCATCCCATTTATCATTAAAATCACGATGTGGTGGTAATTTACGTTTGTTTTTAAGAAACTGTTTTGGGTCTATTTTATTCATATCTTTAATGGCGTTAATGATAATACCCACTAAAAGAATGAGAATTACCCACCAATAATCAGCAAGCCAGTTCATATGTTCGCCTTATTTTTAGGGATGTTACTTAGAAAATATTTCTGTTTTGTTTATTATATACAATCAAAAGAGATTAATCGGAAAAACAGAACATGAAACGGATACTCTTAATTATAGCGGGTTGGTTATGTGTTGGATTAGCTACCCTTGGCGTTATTTTACCCGTACTACCTACAACCCCTTTTTTATTATTAGCCGCTTGGTGTTTTTCTCGCTCATCACAACGTTTTCATTATTGGCTACTTTATCGCTCTTGGTTTGGTCCCTATTTACGTTATTGGCAAACTTATAAAGCAATGCCTAAAGGTGCCAAACCAAAGGCGATAATTGTTATTTTACTTACCTTTTCACTCTCATTATGGCTAGTTTCAATGCTATGGGTAAGAATATTATTACTGATTATCTTAGTTTGTTTACTGATATTTATGTGGCGACTTCCTGTGAATGATCAGTAGGAAGCCCCTTGTGATAAATAGCATTATTCAGAGAAGACAATATTATTCAGGTAATACAATATAGTGCTGAAATATCTCATCGAGATGTGCTAATAGCCACTGTTTGCCGCAAATATCTTCTTCTTGTAATACTGATTTTAAAATATCAGGTGTATAAGCTAAAGATGCCTCATGAGAGAGAGGCCAATAACTAATATGCCAAGGCTCATAAGCGATATAGCTCGCTTTATGAGTAAATGGGCGATAAAAATCATAATTCGACATATTTTCTGTTAGCCATTCACTTAACTGAGCAAAATAGCCGCCATCTTCGTATTCCCAAGGTTCTAGTTGTAAAGATTGTCCTGGGGGTAAACGGAAAGGGTCGTAAATATCGATTTCGGTTCCCCAATGGTGACGACTTGCTCCGGGTAATGCTGACCACTTTAAGATAGCCTGACAACGTTCACTCTCTGATAACTCATGAATATCAATGGGTTGACTTTGTGCGTTTAAAGTAGGGCGAGAGCCTTCGAATTTACCATTCCATATTGCTAATTGGCGATTGAAATCGCGAAATGAGCTTGCGGCCTCTAATTTAAAACCAGCCTTTGCCGCTTGTTGCTGTAACGCTAAAAAAGCTTTGGTGGCATTAAACTGTAAACAATGCTGACCTGATAATGTCACCAAATGATCAGTAGAACGTCCTGTTAACATTAATGGGGTTATCATAAAACCAGTTGCTCCATAATTCTCTGATAAATTCGGCTAAGTTGCTGTAAATCAGCGGCATTAACACACTCATTTACTTTATGGATCGTCGCATTAATAGGTCCTAACTCGACAACTTGAGCCCCCATCTGTGCAATAAATCGACCATCAGAAGTTCCTCCGCTGGTGGATAATTCAGGCTCTACATTAGTGTAGTGTTTTACTGAATAGCGAACGGCATCAAGCAGTTTACCTTGTCCTGTAATAAATGGTTGACCCGATAAAGACCACTCTAAGCTATAACGAAGTTGGTATTTTTGTAATAGCACTTCGGTGCGTTGGCGAATCTCATCATCCGTAATTGCAGTACTAAAACGAAAGTTAAATTGGATAAATAACTCACCAGGAATAACATTATTACTGCCCGTTCCTGCATGAATATTGGCAATTTGCATCGTGGTAGCAGGAAAAAATTCGTTACCTTTATCCCAAACCGTATTGACCAATTCTTGGATAAAAGGCGATGCAGTATGAATGGGATTTTCTGCAAGATGAGGATAAGCAACGTGACCTTGTATGCCATGAATAATCAGATTTGCTGTTATTGAACCTCGGCGACCATTTTTAACCATATCGCCTAATTGATATTGGCTTGAAGGTTCACCCACAAGACAATAATCAAGACGTTCGCCACGAGACATTAAAGATTGCACTACTTTTACTGTACCATCTGCGGCTTTAGCTTCTTCATCTGAGGTGATAAGAAACGCTAAACGACCACGATGGTCTGGATATGAGCGGACAAAGCGTTCAGCAGCAACAATCATTGCGGCAAGTGAGCCTTTCATATCAGCAGCGCCTCGTCCATAAAGCATACCATCACGAATAGAAGGCTCAAAAGGGGGATTATCCCACGCAGCAAGATCACCGGTAGGAACAACATCGGTGTGGCCCGCAAATGCGAGCGTTTCGCCTTCGCCACCGCGACACGCCCATAAGTTTTCAGTATCACCAAATGGCATTCTTTCGATAGTAAAGCCTAAAGGGCTTAATCTTTCGATAATAAGCTGCTGACAGCCTTGATCATCAGGGCTGATTGATGGGCGAGCAATAAGTTGTTGTGCAAGCTCAATAACAGGACAGGACATAGAAATTAGGCTCCTGTAAAATTGATGTAATCATTGGTATTAAAACCAACAAGAAAACGGTTATCAGAGGCAACAAGGACAGGGCGTTTTATTACTGCTGGGTTATCTAACATCAGGGTGATAGCAGATGTTGCATCAGTAATTGCATTTTTTTCATCATCAGATAACTGACGCCAAGTGGTTCCTCTTTTATTAACAAGTGTCTGCCAATCTATATTTTCTGTAAAGCTGCGTAATAATGCTTTCGTCAAACCGTCTTTGCGGTAATCATGAAAAACATAAGGAATGTTATTTTCGTCCAGCCATTTGATTGCTTTTTTGATGGTATCGCAATTTTTTATGCCGTACATAGTATATGTCGGGTTTGTAGTGGACATGATATTTTCCTTATATGACAATACGTAATATCGGTATCAAATAGAATGAGTGTTATACAATTCCAAAATAACAGGTTTTGCTGTAGTGAAAAATCCTATTTACATTATAAAATATATCGGATATTAACCTGTCCTAGTAGTGTAGCGAATTGTGTAACGTAGAGTAATAGAAATAAAGATTTCCGTTGGTAAAAGAAAATATGAAAAGCATTTCACTGAGTCTTATATTGCTTTTACTTTCAACTTTTAGCTGGGCTAATGAAGATGAAGACAGCAAAAAAGTTGATGAGTATAAAATAGCCCTACAGGCATTTTTCAACAGTGATTATTTGTTATGTTTAGGTGAGGGGAAATGGCCCGTTTATAGCAATGAAGATGATGCACCTTGGGTATTAGAAAGAATGCATGCTTTAATGGAAGCGGGTTTAATTGAACAAACATCTAATGGTGAAGAGTGGGTATTTAACCTTAGCGATAAAGGTCGTAAAGCTTGGCAACCATACCAAGATTTCTGTTATGGACACCTTTTTATTAGTCAAATCAAAGAAATAGAACCACTTGATTCAGGGAAAAGCACGATCTATTTCTATTATGGCGTAAAAGGAATACCTTCTTGGGCAAATAATTCAGAAATCCAATCAGCATTTAGTGAACTGGACATTGTTATTAATGGTATTAATCGAGAGCTTTATCAATTAAAAATTGAAAAGCTACCAGGTGAGCACTTTAAAGTATTGAGTTATCCTGTTCCGATTGAATAAGTGATGAAATTTCATTCAACTCATACCTCGGTATTACAAATATTACCCCGACTTTATGTCGGGGTAGATACATTAATGTTGATGCTTAATTAAAATAAGGCTTGCCGCTAAACGCGATGTTACCTGTAGCTTTTTTAAAATATTACGAATATGTACTTTGACCGTCTCTTCAGAAATAAACAAATTTTCAGCAATCTGTTTGTTTTTCATGCCCCCAGAAACTTCATGAAGTACATCCAGCTCTCTTTTTGTTAATGCTGATAGTGGATCAGAATAGTTTTGTCGTAACTGAATATATTGCCAAACACGTTCACTATAAACAGGATGTCCAACTACTGCTTTACGTAGACTTAATAGCAGCATATCAATCTCACACTCTTTTAAAAGATAACCGTTTGCGCCTGCATCCAAAGCAGCATAAACATCACTACGAGCATCAGAGACCGATAAAACTAAAACATACGATGTTAAACCTGCACGACGTAAAGTTCGGATAATATCAATACCAGAACGCCCTTGAAGATTTAAGTCCATCATAATAAGGTCTGGATTTAACTGCTGTGCGGTGGTTATTGCTTCTTTTGCGTTGCCACTTTCGCTTACTACAACAAACTCCTTGTCCTTTTCTAACAATAGCCGTAATCCATATCTCATGACAGGGTGATCATCCACTATCATAATTGAGTAGCTAGGCATAACCCCTCTCCCTAAAAAAAATAAAAATGTGCGTAATCTTTCTAAAAGCAGAAAATAAATAAAACAAATTCCAAATGAGGAATAAAAAATAGAATCAGACATCTTATTAAAACAATAAGAAAATAAAATTGACGGTTGGCAATATTACACCAATTATTGTTACGGGTAAAAAAGAAAATAACCAAAACGACTAACAAAAGTTCTAATACTATGAATTGGAAATGAATACAATGAGTTAAGATAAGATTTTCTATTCTAAAATTAATAAACAAGTGAAAATAGTTATTGGTTTATAAAACAATATAAAGTAAATAATTATTTGAATTATTAATTTAGTAACTGATAAATAATAAACAGACATTGTCTTTTTTCTGTTCGAGTTTATTACAATGATGAAATTAAATTGAGTTAATAATATACCTAGAATGAGGTATTAGTTGTTTATAATAAATCTTGTTTACTAATTTGAAAAAAGTGTCGGTGTTGTCATGATTTAACGCTCTATTACCATTATACTAACGAAGCCCTTACCCTATTGATACAAAGGATATGAAGATGGAAGACAAATTAAAACAAAGCGCATTAGATTTTCATGAATTTCCCGTTCCCGGTAAAATCACAGTGACACCAACCAAGCCACTGATAACACAACGTGATTTAGCATTGGCTTATTCGCCAGGTGTTGCTGCACCTTGTTTGGAAATTGCCGCCGACCCTTTGGCTGCATATCGTTATACTGCTAAAGGTAACCTTGTCGGTGTTATCTCAAATGGTACAGCAGTACTTGGCTTAGGTAATATTGGTGCATTAGCTGGCAAGCCAGTTATGGAAGGTAAAGGCGTTTTGTTTAAGAAGTTTTCTGGTATTGATGTCTTTGATATTGAAGTTAATGAAACAGATCCTGATAAATTAATTGATATTGTTGCATCATTAGAACCGACTTTTGGTGGTATCAACTTAGAAGATATTAAAGCACCAGAGTGTTTTTATATTGAACAAAAACTTCGCGAAAGAATGAAAATTCCAGTCTTTCATGATGACCAGCACGGTACTGCTATTATCTCTACAGCCGCTATTCTTAATGGCTTACGTATCATTCGTAAAGAGATTGGTAAAGTTAGGCTTGTTGTTTCAGGTGCGGGTGCGGCATCTATCGCATGTATGAATTTATTGGTTGCCTTGGGGTTAAAACGCGAAAATATTGTTGTTTGTGACTCTAAAGGGGTTATTTACCGTGGTCGTGAAGCCAATATGGCAGAAACCAAAGCGGCTTATGCAGTCGAAGATAATGGCAGTCGTACATTAGACGATGTTATTAATAATGCAGATATCTTCTTGGGTTGTTCAGGTCCTGGTGTATTAACACAAGAAATGGTTAAAAAAATGGCGCGCGATCCTCTTATTTTAGCGCTGGCAAACCCTGAACCTGAAATTCTTCCACCATTAGCAAAAGCGGTTCGCTCTGATGCCATTATTTGTACGGGACGTTCTGACTACCCAAATCAGGTTAATAATGTGCTTTGCTTCCCATTTATTTTCCGTGGTGCATTAGATGTAGGTGCAACGGCAATAAATGAAGAGATGAAACTGGCATGTGTGCATGCTATTGCTGAATTGGCATTAGCGGAACAAAACGAAGAAGTGGCATCTGCTTATGGTGATCAAGAGCTATCATTTGGTCCTGAGTATATTATTCCAAAACCATTTGATCCTCGCTTAATCGTAAAAATTGCACCTGCTGTTGCAAAAGCGGCAATGGACTCAGGTGTTGCAACTCGACCCATCAAAGATTTTGCTGCTTATATTGAGCATCTCAATGAGTTTGTCTATAAAACCAACTTGTTTATGAAGCCAATATTTTCTCAAGCGAAAAAAGAGAAAAAACGCATTGTACTTGCAGAAGGTGAAGAGAACCGCGTATTACATGCAACTCAAGAGTTGGTAACATTAGGACTAGCAACGCCAATTCTTATTGGTCGTCCTAGTGTGATTGAAATGCGGATCCAAAAACTAGGACTGCATATTCAAGCGGGTAAAGATTTTGAAGTGGTCAATAACGAAAACGATCCACGCTTTAAAGAGTACTGGCAAGAATATCATCAAATTATGAAACGTCGTGGTGTTTCACAAGAACAAGCACGTCGCGCAATGATTGGTAATCCAACACTTATTGGTGCCATTATGGTGCGCAGAGGCGAGGCTGATGGCCTTATCTGCGGTACGGTTGGTAGCTATGCAGAACACTTTGAAGTGTATAAAAACGTATTTGGCTTACGTGAAGGCATGGAAACAGCAGGGGCAATGAACGCGCTGTTATTACCAAGTGGAAACACCTTTATTACAGACACATACGTTAATGAAGATCCAACAGCAGAACAGCTAGCTGATATCACGATAATGGCAGCTGATACTATTCGTCGTTTTGGTATTGAACCTAAAGCCGCGTTAGTTTCACGTTCAAGTTTCGGCTCATTTGATAGCCCATCATCAATTAAACTTAGAAAAGCACTAGAGATAATTAAGCAACGTGCGCCTGAATTAGAAATTGATGGAGAGATGCATGCTGATGCGGCATTAGTTGACTCTATTCGCCGTGATATTATGCCCGATAGCACCTTAAAAGGTTCGGCAAACTTATTGGTTATGCCAACCATGGAAGCCGCACGTATTAGCTATAACTTATTACGTGTAACTAGCTCTGATGGTGTAACCGTAGGACCTGTTCTAATGGGTATTGCTAAACCAGCACATATTCTTACGCCAATTGCATCAGTACGTCGTATTGTTAATATGGTTGCGTTAGCAGTGGTTGAAGCACAAGTTCAATCTCAGGCTTAATATTAACGACAGTAATTCTACTAAAAAGCGCCTTATCTTTGGCGCTTTATTTTTGCATATATAAATGCAATAAATGCAAATTAAAATGAGAATGATATTGATAATCATTAGTAATGATATTACCCTGATTACTTCTGTGTTAAGTAAATATAACTAGCAAGGGTTATCATGCTTTTTTCAATAACAAAAAAAATTTTACCATTAATGGTGTTAGTTGCTTTGTCTGCTTGTAGTTCATTAGCAAAACCACCTAAAGCAACAATAAATACTGAAGTTATTAATTCAGCAAAAATCATTAATACACATAATGGCAAATTGCTCACAGCAGATGCATTATTGACTGAATTAGCGAATCAATCGCGAGTTATCATTGGTGAAAAGCACGATAACACTTATCATCATGATATTGAATTATGGCTAATGACGCAGTTAGCTCAAAAACGGCAACAAGGTGCGGTATTACTAGAGATGCTGACACCAAGCCAACAAATTCTAGTTGATAATATTAAAAAACGTTATTCAGCAGATCACTATTTACGTGATGAACGCTTAATGGCGGCATTGAAGTGGAATACGGGTTGGCGATGGGAATGGTATGGCAATATTGTTAAAGAAGGGCTTAGTGCCGATTATCCTCTGTTAGCCGCAAATATTGACCAAGAAGCCATCTCTCAAGCTTATAAAAACCCGCCAGTCATTGAAGGACAATATTCAACAGCACCACTTGTACGTCAGCTAATTCAAGAAACTATCCAAGTTTCACATGGTAATACACTCGAAAAAACGCAATATGAAAAGATGATGCTTATCCAACAATTGCGTGATCGCACAATGGCTGAGCGTTTATTAGCCGCGCCTCCTCCTGCTTTACTCATCGCAGGCTCTTTCCATGCGACAAAAGTGATGGGTGTGCCTTTACATATTGCTGATTTAGCACCAAATGAAAAAATTACTGTAGTGATAATGGCTGAAGAGGGGAGTGATATAACTTCGGCACATGCTGATTACCTTTGGATAACTCCAGCCGCATTCACTCAGTCTCGTTGATATTACATCTATGCTTATTTCCTCTTATCTTGATCAAATGCCAAGACTACAGTTTTTTAATTATAAAGCGGTGATATTGGCAATTAGCGTTCATCTGGCTTTAGTTATTGGCTATTTTTATCTTTATTACGATAAAACTACGTTAATACAAGAACCTGAATTAGCTGTTATGATGACTCTTAGTGAAAATATTCAAGCGCTTAGTGAAGAAAAACAGGTGATTGGCATTGATCAACAACTTGCTGTTGCTAGTCAAAAGAGAGTTGAGCAGGAGATTGCTGAAAAGCAACCCAATCTTGCGATTAATGAAAATGCCGATATTCTGATCGAAAAACCGAAAAAAACAGTAAATATAGAGCAAACAGCTAAAATAAATCCAACGACTTCACCAACTAAACCATCACCTATAATTAGCGAGAATGTGTCTAGTCAATCAGCGCCATCAAGTAGCCGCTCTGTTGCTAAACAGCAATCTAATGATGTTTCTGCAAACTATGATAGCGATTCAGATAAAGAGGCGGATGCATTAGCATTATGGCAAGCGAAAACTAAAGGGCATTTAAACCGTTATAAAGCTTATCCTGAAGAGGCAAAAAGCAAAGGCAGAATAGGAATACCTAAAGTGCGATTTGTGGTGGATGAGCAAGGATTTATTGTATCAAGTGAATTAATCAATAGCAGTGGTGTTCGTTCTTTAGACCGAGAAGCACAAAGAGTACTCAAACGAGCTCAGCCCCTTCCTATACCTCCTGAAGCATTATTATTTAGGGGTAAAATTACAGTTGAGATGTCGATTGAGTTTTCTACACTGGCTCTATAACCAAGGATTGAAAAGGAAATAAGAATGTTATCAGTGACAAGAAAAACGGTGACGATGAGATTAACAGGTGCCATGATGGCTCTTTTAATCACAGCAACACCTGCAATGGCTCAAACTCAGAAGGACGCTATAACAATGCCACCAAAAGCGAATAAAATACCGCATGTTATGACTGAATATGGGGATACGCGTACAGATAATTACTATTGGTTAAGAGATGATGCGCGAAAAGATCCTCACGTTTTAGATTATTTAAATGCAGAGAATGCCTATACCGAATCAGTAATGAAAGAGGGAAAAGCGCTTGAAGAGACGCTCTTTACTGAAATGGTAAGTCGTATGGCGCAAAACGATGAATCCGTACCTTATGATTATAACGGATATACTTATCGTACTATCTATCAAGAAGGAAAAGACTTCCCTATTTATCAACGTAAACCTATTGGTGATAAAGATAATTGGGAAGTTCTTATTGATGGAAATGAACGCGCTAAAGGGCATGAATTTTATCAACTTGGCGATTTAACGATTAGCCCAGATAACAAGCGTATTGCTATTGCTGAAGATAAAGAAGGTCGTAGAAATTATACGGTTGCTTATAAAGATCTTGCTGATAAAGAGTGGAAAGAGAACGTATTAACCGATATTTCAGCAAACGTAGTGTGGGCAAATGATAGTAATACCCTATTTTATGTAGATAAAGATCCACAAACATTATTGCCTTATCAAATCTATCGTCATCAATATGGCACAGCGCGTGCAAAAGATGTCAAGATCTTTGAAGAGAGTGATGATCGCTTCTATACATGGATGGGTAAAAGTAAGTCAGAAGATTACATCCTAGTTTCTATCGAAAGTTCTACAACGTCTGAATATCGTTTAATTGATGCTAATGCACCAGAAAAACCGATGGTGATATTCTCTGCGCGCCAAGAAGGACGTGAATACGATATTGATCACTTTAAAGGTGAATTCTATATTCGTTCTAATCATGAAAGTGAATTGTTTGGCTTATATAAAACAGCATCTATTGATCAACCTTGGCAAACAGTGATTGCTCCTCAAAAAGAGGTCGATCTTGAAGGGTTTGATTTATTTAATCGCTGGTTAGTGCTTGAAGAGCGTCAACAAGGCTTAGTGTCATTACGCCAAATTGATTGGAAAACAGGTGAATCAACAAAAGTTACCTTTGATGATCCTGTTTATATGGCATGGTTAGGCTTTAACCCACAAGCGGACAGTGAAGAGCTGCGCTTTGGTTATACTTCAATGACAACGCCATCTTCTACTTATCAGTGGAATATGCAAACGCATCAAAAACAGTTACTCAAACAGCAAGAAGTAAAAGGTTTTGAACGTGATTTATATGAGAGCCAACGTATTTGGGTAAAAGCACGTGATGGTGTAGAAGTACCTGTTTCATTAGTTTATCGAAAAGACCTCTTTATTAATGCTGAAAATCCTATCTTAATTTATGGCTATGGTTCTTATGGCAGTAGCATTGATCCTTCATTTAGCTCGCCACGCTTAAGCTTATTAGACAGAGGTTTTGTCTATGCCATTGTTCATGTGCGAGGGGGGGGTGAATTAGGTAAACGCTGGTATAACCAAGGTAAAATGGAACATAAAGTTAATAGCTTTACTGACTTTATTGATGCAACTAAATACCTCGTTGAAGAAGGATATGGCGCTGCTAACCATGTTTATGCGATGGGAGGTAGTGCGGGTGGTTTATTAATGGGAGCCGTTGTGAATATGGCGCCAGAACTATACCGCGGTGTTGTTGCACAAGTGCCTTTTGTTGATGTATTGACAACTATGCTTGATGCTTCTATTCCATTAACAACCGGTGAATATGAAGAGTGGGGTAATCCTGCAGATAAAGCGGTTTATTTGCGCTTAAAATCTTATAGCCCATACGATAATGTTACCGCGCAAGCATATCCTCATCTATTAGTTACGACAGGATTACATGATTCACAAGTGCAATATTTTGAGCCAGCTAAATGGGTTGCTAAATTACGTGAATTAAAAACAGATAATAACTTATTATTGCTAGATACTGATATGCGCGCAGGTCATGGTGGTAAATCAGGCAGATTTAACCGCTTACGCGATACAGCAAAAGAATATGCCTTTATTCTGATGCTAGAAAAACCAGACGTTTATTTTAAAGCACAAAATATAAAGTAAATTATTAAATAATTATCTTGCAAACTGTCTCTTATTTTAAAGAGACAGTTTTTTGTCTGTTTTTTAAAATAACTATAATAATAATAATGCTAATAATAAATGATACCATATAAAATATGGACTATTTTATTCTATATTAAAGCAACGTGAGTCTATTATTTAAATAAAAATAAAGAATGGGCTTATTATGAGATATACAAGGAAAATAATTAATACGTTTATTATACTCTCAGGTATTAATACTATGGCAATTGCCGCTGAAGATAATAAACCGGTACAATTTGGTAGCTTAAAAGTTTCATCTGCACAACAAAAAGAGACACCAGAACAAAAAGCATTAACTAAACCAGGCGCTTATAGCGCTATTGGTGAAATTAATAATCTTGAATCTGTTGAACAAGCATTACGCTCAACCCCTGGAACGTATACTCAAATGGATGTGAGTCAACCGGGTGTTAGTGTCAATATTCGTGGTCTTAGTGGTTTTGGTCGTGTCAATATGATGGTTGATGGTGTTACTCAAACATTATATAGCACATCGCCAAGTCAATTTTCTCATGGTGGTCAGCCATATAACCAATTTAACAATATGGTTGATCCTAATTTTATTATCCAAATTGATATTTCTCGTGGTCAACAGGATGGAGAAAATAGTATTAATGCTTTAGCAGGTAGCGCTAATTTTAAAACCATTGGCGTTGAAGATGTTTTATTTGAAAATCACTCTTGGGGGGTAAGAAGTAAAGCGGCTGGTGGGACTAATGGGCTAGGTTATAACGGCATGGTTGCTTTTGCAGGGCAACGTTCTTTATTTAGTGATGATGGTAATATAGGTGCCATACTTGCTTTAAGTGGACATAAAATTGAATCTTCATACAAAAATGGTGCGGGATTTAATAGTGAAGAGTTTGCTACAAGAAAAGAGTTCAATCAACGACCTCATTCAGAATTGATGAAAATTAATATTACGCCTAATGACTCTCATAAATTAGAGTTAAATGCTCGTTTTTATCAGAATAAATTTAATCGTCGAGATATCGACAGTAAAGATTATTATGCTAAATATCGCTACACACCATTAAATGATCTCTTTGATAGTGAGGTTTTATTAAGCCGTAGTAATGCATCGCAAAAATTTGAAGGCGACTCTTTAATGAGTTTACGTAATGCGACGGCAAAAAATATCTCTAATTCACTGGTTGCTAAAAATACCAGCCATTTTAATTATGGTGAATTAGATATAGCATTAACATTAGGTTCTAAATTAATGTCAACGGAATATAAGCGCAGTGTTATAGCACCATCAATAGATCCTTGGCAGGCAAAAAATATGGTTGAATATAATGTTTTTGCGCCTCAAGGAAAAAACAATTTAACCAGTTTCTTCTCTCAAATGAAATTTGAGTATGATATTTATACGCTTGATCTTAATTTGAACTATGTTGATTACAATATAAAGGGGCGTAAACCTGCTTGTGATCCTAATGCGGCATGTTTCCCTGAAGGTGAATTTAATCTGGATCGTCATGATAGGAATTGGGATCCGGGAATGCTAATCGCAGCTGAAATTATTCCGGAATTTCAACCGTTTGTAAGCTATGCACACACCATGAGAGCGCCAACTTCACAAGAGATCTTCTTTGCCAATGAAGGTGGTGCTTCAATGAATCCATTTTTAAAAAGTGAAAAAGCGGATACTTTCCAAATCGGTTTCAATAGCTATCGCCCCGATTTATTTATTGAAGGAGATAACTTTTATTTAAAAGCACTTTGGTATCATACAAAAATTAAAAACTATATTTCTAGTGACTCTTATTTGGTGTGTAAAGGTGGGATCCGTTGTAAAGATGATGGCAAATTAACATTAGGAGACTACGCCGGTATAGAATATGACGGCAATATTAATCTATTTAGTAACAGTATTGATCCGGTTGCTATGAGAGGTTATGAATTACAAGCTAATTATGATGCTGGTGTTTTTTATACAACAATCTCTTATAGCAATGAACGAACAGCACAACCTACTTCTCTTGCCTCTGCTTCATTTGGTCAAAACCCAGCATCTGAATTACCGAAATATTATGCCACTATTGATGCAGGTGTTCGATTATTTGACGACCGATCATTAGAATTAGGAACCATTATTCAATTGACGGGTAAAACGCGTAAAGCATCCCCAAGTGGTATGGATCCTGACACAGGTAAAATCCCAATGGAAGAGCACGGGAAAATTCCAACAGTAATTGATCTTTATGGTAATTATCGTGTGAACAAAAATATTTCACTGAAATTCTCAGTGCAAAATTTAATGAATAAAAACTATTCTAATCCATTAGACAGAAGTAATTCAGCTCCGGATATGTTTGAACAAGGATCTGACAAACAAACTGCTCGTGGAAGAAGCTATCTCTTTGGTGGTGAAATTCGGTTTTAATATTTTATAGTCATATTCTAAATAAAAAATTAACAAAAACGGCATCATTAAGATGCCGTTAGCTTTTGTACTAAATATTCATTTTATTGTGTTATTCGCCAGTTTTGCTTGTGGTTTTTCGTTTTGTTCTGATTTTTTGTGTTTTTATTACTTCACTGGTTATCCAACCATCTTCAACGCGAGTTTTCAATGGATCGCCCACTTTCACCTGTTTCGTATTTTTCAGCACTTCTCCAGACTCTGTTTCACTAATACTGTAACCGCGAGAAAGTGTTGCGAGAGGGCTCACACTTTCTAAACGAGAACAGCTAATAGCAAACTGTTCACGTTGACGAGATAACTGTTGTGAAATACTTTCTCGCATACGGTAAATCAACTGTTGTTGTTGACGAAGTAATGCTTGAATTTGTGAACTAGGCTCTTGGTAATTAAGGCGTTTTTGTAGTTGTGTTTGTTGATGTTGCTTCGCTTGCAATAGCCGCTGAAAACTAGAAACTAAACGCTGTTGTGTGGACGCTAATACATTTTGCTGACGAGCAAGACGTAAATGAGGATGTTGCTGTTGTAATCGATGATGTATTTGTGTGATAGCGCGTAATTTTTTCGCTAAATAGTAATCCATTGCCATTTCAAGGCGTTGTTGCTGAGATTGCAACTGGCGTAATAACTCAAGTTTATTACGGCTGATTAACTCAGCGGCAGCTGAAGGGGTTGGCGCTCTTAAATCGGCAACAAAATCAGCAATAGTGACATCAGTTTCATGACCAACAGCACTTACAATAGGAATTTCACTGGCAAAAATAGCACGAGCAACGCGTTCATCATTAAATGCCCAGAGATCTTCTAAGGAACCACCGCCACGACCCACAATTAAAACATCACACTCTTTACGGCGGTTTGCTAACTCAATGGCATGAACAATTTGCATTGGTGCTTCAGCACCTTGCACCGCAGTAGGGTAGATAAGTACAGGCAAAGAGGGATCACGACGACGAAGAATATGCAAAATATCGTGTAGCGCAGCGCCAGTTGATGAAGTAATAACACCAATCTGTTTTGCTGGTGTTGGTAATGGTTTTTTATGCAGGGCATCAAATAAACCTTCAGCACTGAGTTTCTGTTTTAATAACTCAAATTGCTGTTGTAATAAACCATCACCAGCGGGTTGCATACTTTCTACAATCAGTTGGTAATCGCCTCTCGGTTCATACAAGGTAATAGTGGCTCGTACTAAAACTTGTTGACCATGCTGAGGTCGAAACGTCACTTTGCTATTTTGCCCACGAAACATCGCTGCTCTAATTTGAGCATGGGTATCTTTCAATGTGAAATACCAGTGCCCTGAAGCAGGTTGAGTAAAATTGGAAACTTCAGCGCTGATCCAAATGCGACCCATTTCCATTTCTAATAACTGGCGAACGGTCTTATTTAGACGGCTAACAGTAAAAATATTATTGTTTATCGGTAGTGTCATGTGAGCCAGATCAAATTTTAAAACAAAGACTTAATTGATTGATACTACCTAAGTTCGTGGCAGGATCAATAAAAACTTTGAAAAAAAGCTAGAAGCAACCGATTACGGTGTGTATAATTCCGCGGCAATATTTTCTATTTCCTAAAAGCCGCCTTGGTGAGATATTGCTATGTTACGAATTAAAAAAGAAGCACTTACATTTGATGATGTTTTGTTAGTTCCTGCACACTCCACTGTTCTTCCTAATACTGCCGACTTGTCTACTCAACTGACTGAAACAATCCGCCTAAATGTACCTATGCTTTCTGCTGCAATGGATACTGTGACTGAAGCATCTTTAGCTATCGCATTAGCTCAAGAAGGTGGAATTGGTTTTATCCACAAAAATATGTCTATCGAACGCCAAGCTGAAGAAGTGCGTCGTGTGAAAAAACATGAAAGTGGAGTTGTTACCGATCCTATCACTGTAACGCCTGAAACTTCATTACGTGAAGTACACGAAATGACATTACGCAATGGCTTTGCGGGTTATCCTGTGGTAACCGAAGATAATGAGCTGCTAGGTATTATTACTGGTCGTGATGTTCGCTTTGTTACAGACCTAGAGCAACCAGTCACTGCGGTGATGACGCCAAAAGAGCGTTTAGTAACAGTAAAAGAGGGTGAAGCACGTGATATTGTTATGCAAAAAATGCATGAAAAACGTGTTGAGAAAGCGTTAGTCGTTGATGACAGCTTCCATCTTCAAGGCATGATAACCGCAAAAGATTTCAAAAAAGCAGAGCGTAAACCTAACGCGTGTAAAGACGAACACGGTCGTTTACGTGTTGGTGCTGCTGTTGGTGCCGGTGCTGGTAATGAAGAGCGTGTAGCTGCATTAGTTGCTGCTGGCGTCGATGTATTACTTATCGATTCCTCTCATGGTCATTCAGAAGGTGTCTTACAACGTATTCGTGATACTCGTGCGTTATATCCTAACTTACCTATTATTGGCGGTAACGTTGCAACAGCAGAAGGTGCTTTAGCATTAGCTGATGCGGGCGTAAGTGCGGTTAAAGTCGGTATTGGTCCTGGTTCAATTTGTACTACACGTATCGTAACTGGCGTAGGTGTACCACAAATTACGGCTATTGCAGATGCGGTTGAAGCATTGAAAGATCGTAATATCCCCGTTATTGCTGATGGTGGCATTCGTTTTTCTGGTGATATTGCTAAAGCATTAGCCGCTGGTGCCGCGTGTGTTATGGTGGGTTCAATGTTTGCGGGCACCGAAGAATCTCCAGGTGAAATCGAATTATTCCAAGGACGCTCATATAAATCTTACCGAGGTATGGGTTCTTTAGGTGCGATGTCTAAAGGTTCATCAGACCGTTATTTCCAAACTGATAACGCAGCGGATAAACTGGTTCCTGAAGGTATCGAAGGCCGTGTTGCTTATAAAGGCTTGGTGAAAAACATTGTTCACCAACAAATGGGTGGTTTACGTTCATGTATGGGCTTAACGGGTTGTGCAACGATTAAAGAGCTGAATACTAAAGCCGAATTTGTTCGCATCAGTGGTGCTGGTATTCAGGAAAGCCATGTTCATGATGTTACCATCACAAAAGAATCACCTAATTATCGCTTAGGCATGTAATATATTTCGAGAAAGGTTTGTGTTGTTTGCATCGTTTACAGCAGTAAATATCACTGTATAGACACAAGCCTTTCAAATTAATGACTTTATCTGTTTTGGAATTCACCACAAATGACAGCAAATATCCATAATCATCGCATTCTTATCCTTGATTTCGGTTCACAATATACGCAGCTTATTGCTCGTCGTATTCGTGAAATCGGTGTTTATTGTGAACTCTGGGCATGGGATGTTACAGAAGAGCAAATTCGTGAATTTAATCCTAATGGTATTATTCTGTCTGGTGGTCCTGAAAGTACTACAGAAGATAACAGCCCTCGTGCACCAGAATATGTATTTAATGCGGGTATTCCTGTCTTAGGTATCTGTTACGGTATGCAGACAATGTCTATGCAATTAGGCGGATCAGTTGAAGTTTCTGGTGAGCGTGAATTTGGTTATTCACAAGTTGAAATCCGTGAAACCTGCGAATTATTCCGTGGTATTCAAGATTCTGTTAGTGAAGATGGTACACCATTATTAGATGTATGGATGAGCCATGGCGATAAAGTTACCGCTATTCCATCAGACTTCGTTACTGTAGCAAGTACTGAAACTTGCCCATTTGCTATTATGGCAAATGAAGAAAAACGTTTTTATGGTGTTCAGTTTCACCCTGAAGTGACTCACACTCACCAAGGTTTAGAAATTTTAAAACGTTTTGTATTAGATATTTGTGGTTGTGATGCACTGTGGACTTCAGCTGCGATTATCGAAGATACCGTTGCTCGTTTAAAAGCGCAAATCGGTGATGACCACGTTATTTTAGCACTTTCTGGTGGTGTAGATTCATCAGTTACTGCACTGCTACTAAATCGTGCAATTGGTAAACGCTTAACTTGTGTATTTGTTGATAATGGTTTGCTGCGCCTTAACGAAGCAGAGCAAGTTATGGCTATGTTTAAAGGTAAATTTGACCTTAATATTATCCATGTTGAAGCTGAAAACCGTTTCTTAACTGCGCTGAAAGGCGAGAATGACCCAGAGAAAAAACGTAAGATTATTGGTCATTCCTTTATTGAAATTTTCGATGAAGAAGCCGTTAAACAGCCAGAAGTTAAATGGTTAGCACAAGGAACTATTTACCCAGATGTGATTGAATCGGCAGCATCTGCAACAGGTAAAGCCCATGTGATTAAATCACACCATAATGTGGGTGGCTTACCAGATGATATGAAACTGGGTTTAGTTGAGCCATTAAAAGAGCTGTTTAAAGATGAAGTCCGTAAAATTGGCTTAGAGCTAGGTTTACCCTACGACATGCTTTATCGTCATCCATTCCCAGGACCAGGTTTAGGCGTGCGTGTATTGGGTGAAGTGAAGAAAGAGTATTGCGATTTACTGCGTCGTGCTGATGCGATTTTTATCGAAGAGCTGCATAAAGCTGACTTATACAATAAAGTTAGCCAAGCATTCACTGTGTTTTTACCAGTACGTTCAGTTGGTGTAATGGGCGATGGTCGTAAATACGACTGGGTTGTTTCATTACGCGCGGTTGAAACCGTAGACTTTATGACCGCACACTGGGCACATCTACCATACGATTTCCTAGGAAGAGTATCTAACCGCATAATTAATGAGGTCAGTGGCATTTCAAGGGTCGTGTATGATATCAGTGGAAAACCGCCTGCGACAATTGAGTGGGAATAAAATACCGTTTATCAGCAATAGTTGATAAAGGTTAAAAAAACAAGAGCCATCAGTATGTTACTGGTGGCTTTTTTTATGCATAAAAAGAGCCTTAATTTACATTAAGGCTCGGAAAATAATATCAGCTACATATATTACTTAACTAAGCTTATATTTTTGAATTCAATAATATAACCAAAGTGATGGCTTTTAATTATAATCATAGCCTCTATTCCAGTTAAGCAACTCACTATTTTACTTGAAGAGCATTTTGAATTTGAATTTGGCTTACGGTATGTATAATTAACTCTAAAACGTGTCATATATCACCTAACTATGGTTTATCTTTAATGAAGATGAATAGAGTCATCTTTATCAGTTGGGGTTGATGGGGGCTCTATGTTTTCAATTGAACCTGAGAGTAAATTTGCCCTATTAAGAGCAAATTGCACTGCGTTTGAGACAATATTATCCATACCTCCAGATTCAGCAATTCTCACATTTCTTGCAGCACCACCGAAGATAGTTGGCTTATTTTTTCTCTTAAGTGGCATGCACCACTTGTCTTTGTTAGTCATAGTGTTACCTTAATTTATGTAATTAGGAGCATTTGTTATATGACCCGAAATGTAATAAATTTTATATTTTTTAGGAAGCAAGCTGTATTGATTACGGAGGTTAGAAATATATTTACTACCAATCCTAATTATAATCTTTTTTGCAGATTGCCTATTCTTTGGGAATGACTGTAATATTTCAGGTGTCTTCCTTACTATGCAGTAAAACCTTTGCACCTTAATATCCTTCGCTCATCCTATATTTAGTATGTCGAGATGTTCTTTTTAAATCTCCCCCACTTTTGTTCGAGCCAGTATCATTTGTAATAACAATTAATTTCTAGCAAGATCTCTCTGCATCATCATAGTTGTCATCCGTACTGAAAAATTAATCCGAGTATGAGGAATGGCTAATGAAGCGTGTTTCCCTGAACGAAAAGTAACGATACTGACAAAATTAGGTTCAACTAGAAGAAAAATCGATTGCTTAAATTAATCACGGAAAATAACTAGTTTGAAACTTATTGAGATAACCGAAATTTATTTGAAGGAAAAAATAATGTTGATTCCAAACACTGCTCAAATTGCTGATTATGTTTTTAATTTATTGGATTTACAGTTGGAGAGTTCTAAAAGAATATCTATTGATAGTCGTTCTGAATTTTTAAAACAGAATGAACTTTTTAAGGAAAAATGCTCACTTATAACTACAGCGCTATCAGAAGGAAATAATGATTTATGGCTTTATATGGGGCATACGATGGGAGTATTTCAAGATGTAATGAAAGAATTTAATACATATCTCGCTCCTTTAGCAATGGAGCCATCAAGTGAGCGAAAAAACAGGATCGCTTTTATTAGTTATTTTTTTATACCATTTATAATAACATCTATCAATAAGTTAGATAATAGGGTTGATAGTACATCTGTTTTACATACACTTAAGGAGTGGTTGATTGAGATCCTATGCAGTAGTAAAGATACAAAAATTGCAATAAAGTCAAATAGTATTGATGTCGAGGCTTTTATTCGTAGAAAGCTATCCCATGTTATCCCTAGAGGGACATGTGGAGATATTAAAAATAATTTGGCTTCAAATAAAGGATGGAAATCCTTTTCATATAACGATGATATAAATAAAAAAATAATTAATGACATTAAAATTGATTTCTTAGCATTGGGTGAAGAGCAGTTGATGCCTAAAGTTATAACTATTATTAAGGCAGGTGGAATTTTAAGAAATGCACTAAAAAAATATAGTTTTAAAGATTTAATTATTCCAAATTATGAAGAGGTTATTTTTTTAATGGATAGTTTTTTAATTTCTCCAAATCAAGTAGAAGAAAATATTGACTCTTTTAAGGAAACAGATTCTTCCAAAGAGTTTATAAATGTATTTAAGATGATAGATATTAAACTAATAAAAGAGAATAATCCGGAAGTATTAAGAAGAATAAGAAATTTAAATGTGGCAATTAAACAATTTCCTCATATTGCTTCAAATAATGATATCAATTCATCGTTACTGTATTTGCATAATTGTATAGGAGAATTTGAACAGTTTGATTTAAATCTTTTAAATACTACTATGGAAAGGGCTAATAAAACTTGTGATAAAAAAGTTCTTAATAGAATAATATCTAATGCACATGAACAAATACGCCAAGAGTTTATTAGTTATATTGAAGAATTAGAAAAAATAGGTGCTTCTAGTGATCAGATCATGCAATTATCTTGCATAATATTAGCTATATCATCAGTTACGCTAGAAACAGTACAACATAACAAAATGACAAAATTGTTAGCGATTATTAGAAGGAATTTAAGCTCATTTGGTGATTTCTGTGATATGCCTTTTTTCACGACCTGTTTCAATCGTGGTTCATCAACTCCAATTGATTATCAACGTTTTAATGAAGATAATCAAATTTTGGCATATGCTATTCGTGTATATAATCAACTAATTATTAAAAATGTACCAATATCTTCTCTAGAGGATAATGTCATTATGCCTCTTATGCATATAGATATTGAACTTGAAGAGCTCATTGATTCATACCATAACGGAAAATTTAATAAGAATAAGGTGAAAGAACTTACATCATCAAAACGATTTTGGAGATTAGATCAATCATCAGCATATGAAGTTCTACGAGATATCGATTTTTATATTAAAGTTTTTGGTGTTCACCTCGATGAAAAAAATGTGATTATCCCTGTTGGTCTTAATAGATATATTGAATTATCAGACAAAATAAAAAAACAAATACTAAAAGTACTTGACCCAATACAGTACGAAAAAGACGAAGCTACGGAAAAAAGAGCCACTAAAGCCAAAGAATCTGGTGCTTCATCATACATTGGTTCGGATGGTCTTCCTGTTTTTATTATTAAACCTAAGCAAGTTTATTAATGAAATTTTCATTAATATTCGAGTGGGCAACCTAACAGCTATCCGTCTTGGTTGATAAAGGTTAAAAAACCAAGAGCCATCAGTAAGTTACTGGTGGCTTTTTTGTTTTCTATGGTTGGTAATAACTAGAAAAATGATGGTGTGCAAAGAATATAGCGAAAAAATTCCTTCCAGTATTCTAAAGAGTACCCTATCTGAATATAGTGAAAGCCTTTATCACTTTAAAAGTGAGAAAAGAATAATGACTCACAGATGAGATAAATAACGAATAAATTTGTCATATCTTGAAAGGGTTATATCCCCAATGCTATGATTATATGTATCATAGATGAGACATGCTTAAATGAGGTAACTATGACCGAAGATACTTATGTGAGTAAACTCCAAAAGACAAAAGGGTCTGTTGTGCGACCATCAACGGAAATTGCCTTAGCTAAACTCGGTAAGGATATTGAATTTGCTCGTCGTGTGAGAGGTATCTCCGCAGAGCGATTTGCTAAATCGGCTGGGATCTCACGCTCTACTCTACATAGACTTGAGAGCGGAAAGGGTGCCGGTGTCTCACTTAATACTCTTGCAATGGTGCTTACTATTCTTGGAAAGCTCGATCTGCTGAGTAATCTGATTGATATGCGTAATGACGATATTGGTTTATCTATACTGCGTGAAAATGTTATTAGGGGAACAAGTCTACCTCACAAAACATTAAAGATTAAATATAATGAATCTGCAAAGGATGTTAATAAAAAAGTAGGGAAACGAGCACCAGGTATGATACCAATCAAGAAATCTTCGCAATCTGGTGTGGAAATAAAGAGGATGAATGATCAAAAAACGTTGGTAGTCAGTCCATCAGGGCATGCATCATCTCTTCTCTCTCGCTTGAAAGCTACGCGAGATTCTTCTAGTTCATAATAAGAGACGTTATATGAGTCAAAGACTTTATGTTTGGATGGATGATGAAGAGTTAGTTGGGCAATTGGATTTCAATATTGACGGAAGACGTCAAAACTCTGTTTTCACTTATGCGAATAGCTGGATTGAAAATCCAGATGGCTTTGATCTCTCCCCCTTCATGCCACGCAGTCATATACTTGCATCGGCTACTCTTCAAGGAAATTCATCCCCTCTTGTAATGCCTATCGCCGACAGCACTCCTGATTCTTGGGGACGGGCTATTATGCGCGCCGCAAATGGTGGGCGTGTTATGAATGATTTTGAATATCTGATCGGGGTCGATGATTTTTTACGTTCAGGCGCGCTTCGTTTTTATGAGAGTAATACACCAATACACCGGGAGCATTACCTTTAGCTCAACCACGTACAGGTGAAAATGCCTTCTCAATACCGCGCCTTATCGAACTGGAAGCGATGGTTAATGAGGCTCGAGCCTTTGAAGCAGACCCAGTTCATTATCGTGAAAATAGAGCAAATCTCCTTGGTGGACAGATGCTGATCGATGCAGCAGGCTCATTAGGTGGGGCACGACCAAAAGTGAATGTACGCGATGAAAATCAGGAGCTTTGGATTGCAAAGCTACCAAAAATGGGTGATGAGTACGATATGGCACGTAGTGAAGTACTCGCGCTTCGTCTTGCTGAAGAGATAGGAATGACAGTTTCTCAAGCGGAGCCATTCGTTGTCTCTGGGCAATTTCCAATAGCGTTAATCAAGCGTTTTGATCGCTATTACGAAGAGGCAGAGGAACCACATCGGATCCATTTCATTACAGCACAGACTTTTATGGGACTCTCCGGTTCAGAGCCATCAAACTATGTCTCTATAGCTGAGCAGATGATAATAAACGGTGCTGGTGATGATGTGGCTGAACTTTGGACGCGTATGGCATATTCTGTATTGATACAAAATACGGATGATCATTTACGTAATCATGGTTTTATCTGGAATAGTGAGCGATGGGCTCTCTCCCCCGCCTATGATATCAATCCAGATCCATCAGCTGGAGGTACTCTTAAAACCGCAATTAGTGAGATACATGGTAATAAACTTAATATTTTGGCTGTATTAGACGCAGCACCTCTGTTCAATATCTCGCCTAGTGAAGCTCGTGAGGCACTTAAGGTTATGGCTGAAATTATCAGTGATAAATGGCGTCCTTTGGCTCGTGAGTTAGGGATGAGTGCACAGGATATCCGATATATTACACCAGCTTTTGAAAGCCCTCAGATTCAGAATGCTTTGGAATTGTGAGAACTAAATTTTTATACTTAATAGTAAATAGGATCTTTTAATTTAAACACTGAAGTACTTATTTATATATTTATTTAACTCCCTCTTAATATCCCTCTCAAACCATATATTACTCTCAACAACCACTGCATTATCTGGTTTTTCCATTAAAGTAATCTTGGTATTAATCCCTATCTCTTTTAATTGTATTTGTATATGTTGCAAAGTTCGGTAATTGCCTGTAAACCACTTATTATTAGCAGAGAGTAAGCAAATGGCTTCGGTATATCCACATGCTAGCCATTGCTTAAAGTGAATTAACGCTTGCTTGTTTTCCTTGGTAAACGAGGGCGAAAGAACATAAAAGTCTCCATTAGCAAGTCGTAAATCATATTTATCTTGCAGAAAATCCTCAACACTATTTCCACTCGCAACAATTTCAACTTCACCGGTTTGAACATCTACTAAATACGCATTAACACCAACATAACAGTGTTCTGGTTCTTTATTGATAATATAACGCTCAGCGTTACAACGAATAATCCAATAATCTTGTTTTGGTGATAATACACAAAAATAGACAACAAAATTTTCATCAGTTAATGATGGGTTGCAATAGTTAAGAGCAATGATTTTAGCTTCTTGTAACGTAATCATATTTGCCTATTAAGTAATGAGTATGCTAAAAAATTAAAACGAGTTGAAAAATAAAAACTAATGTTACTAAAAATAGAATAAAAATAGGAGATAAGGAAATCATGCATAATGAAATTTTAAAAAAACTTCCTCAAATAGAACAGGAGTATCAGGTAAAACTGCTCTATGTCGCAGAAAGTGGTAGCCGAGCTTGGGGATTTGCCTCAACAGATAGCGATTATGATGTGCGTGGTATCTATATACAACCTCGTAATGCTTATCTCTCAATCGATAGACCTAAAGAGACATTTGAGTGGATTGAAAATAGCTGGTTTGATGTAGGGGCTTGGGATATTACAAAAGCATTACACTTATTAAGAAAATCCAATTGCATCTTACTCGAATGGTTACAATCACCTATTGTTTATCAGCAATATCCTCATGCTCAACAAGAACTATTTGAATTAGCAAAACTTTATTATCAGCCTAAAGTGATTGTGCACCATTACCGAGGTATTGCGAAAGCAACAGGAGGAATTACTAAAGATACGATAAAATTGAAAAAATGGTTTTATTTATTACGTTCACTTTTATCTGCATATTGGACAGTAAAAACAGGTGAAATCCCGCCAATGGAGCTTCATAAATTAATAAAAATCTTAACACAAGAACAGCAAATGAAGATTGAGCAATTGGTGGAATTTAAATCGGACAAGGATGAACACTTTATTTGGTCTCCATCAGAAGATATGCAACAGCTGATCAGTTTTTTATGGCAAGAAACAGATGTTCAGCTAGTTAAAAGAGAAGTGCCAAGTAATGAAATATTAAATAACTGGTTTAGGGAAAAATTAAATGAAACTAACAATTGATGATATAAAACCTTACCTGTTATTTGAGAGTATTTCTGGTAGTCGTTCACACAATCTTGCAACTGAAACCTCAGATACGGATATTAAAGGGGTATTCTATTTACCAGCAGATCTTTTCTATGGTTTAGACTATGTTCCTCAGGTCAGTAACGAAACTAACGATATCGTCTATTACGAACTAGGTCGTTTTGTTGAATTATTATGTGCTTCAAATCCGAATATTTTAGAGCTATTAAACTCACCAGAACAGGTTGTTATTTATAAGCATCCGTTAATTGCCGAGTTAAAACCCGAATGGTTTTTATCTAAAGCCTGTGTGCAGACTTTTGTTCGTTATGCTCAAGGTCAAATTAAAAAAGCACAGGGATTAAATAAAAAGATAGTTAACCCTGTTGATAAGCAATTAAAAACAATATTAGATTTTTGCTACATTATAGAAAAAGGGAAAACAATTCCTGTAAATGACTGGCTGATAACACGAAATTGGAAACAGGAAAATATTGGGTTAGTTGATTTAATTCATGCTCAAGATCTTTATGCTGTTTATCATGATGAAATAGGTGATTATCAAGGCATAATAAAAAAACAAAAAGCAACAGATGTATTGCTAAGTAGTATTCCTAAATCAGCAAAATTAGAAGCTTATCTGAGTTTTAATAAAGAAGGATATGGTGCTTACTGTAAACAATATCATGAATACTGGCAGTGGGTAGCGCTGCGCAATGAAGCTCGTTATCAACAAAATGTTGAACACGGTCGTAGTTATGATAGCAAAAATATGATGCATACCTTCAGATTATTGTATATTGCTTTAGGCATCGCCCAAGAAGGTAAGGTAAAAGTGTGGTGTGATAATCGAGATGAGTTATTAGAAATAAAAGCAGGAATATTTACCTATAAAGAGTTACTTCTACGCAGTGAAGCACTTATCGAAAAAATTTATAAAGCATTTGATAAAAGTAAATTACCTGAAGATATTAACTATCAAAAGGCTCAAGTAGCACTAGTTAATATAAGAAAGGAGCTATATAAAAAGTAAAATACAGAAAATAGTATTAAATAATAAAATAACTAAAAATCAATTATTATCAGCAATTATCCCTTACATGAAGTAAGGGATAAATAAGTTTTTATAAATAATTAATGTTAAATAAAACAAAAGGCCTTAATTATTTATAAAATGGCGAGAATATATTTTCGTGCTATTGATTGCCAGCAATATATTCAGGGTAGGCATCAGTTAGTTTTAGATACATACGTTTATGCTCTGCTTTTTTTCTAAAATCTTGTTTTAAACAGACTTTTGCTGAGTTTTTCAGCTCTACAGGCAGGTTTTCAGCCTCTGCTGATGCAATAATGGAAAAACGCACTTTCTTTTTAGACCCACTTAGATTGTATGGTAAACCTAAAATACGTCTTGCGACTCTGTTTGTTTTCACAACTCACTCCTTTTTATGTGTAATAGAGAGAAAGCTAAATCAGTATAGCAGAAAATAGCAAGAATAAGATGTTGGGGTGTGAGATTAATTAGCATAAATATCTATGTCTCACTAATTTTTATGATATTTAACTGTAATAATTATATATATTTATCCTCTTCTTAAGAGATATGTGTATAAAATAAAAATAATAGAAGTTATAAACACATTAAAATAAAATTAAAAGATAAATGCATATTGAAATTTAACAAGATTACTATTAATAAATCAGTAGTTATTATTAATATTTTCACTGATTTATTTGTCTAATTTTTTAGATGTTTCAGTTGTTGATATTAACAATTTGTTATCATTCTTTTATAAATCTCAAGAAAATAATTAAATAATTTCTATTTAAGAGCATGGTGTATCCAATTAAGATAACCATCGAAACCATTTTCTATTGGTATTATAATTACTTCAGGAATATCGTAAGGATGTATTTGAACAAGGGTATCAATAAGTGATTGTTGCTTGTTTTTTTTACTTTTTATCATCATAAGCACTTCATTATCTTCAATAATTTTATTATTCCAACAATATATAGACTTAATGTTAGGAATTATATTGATACAAGCTGCAAGTTTTGCATTTATAAGTTGATGTGCAATTTCATTAGCAGTTTTCTCATTTGGTGCTGTTGAGTATGCGATGATCATCAGTAGCTCCTTATCTATTCATCTGTTTTTTACAAATATGATAATCTTGATTTGGTTTTAATGTCATCTAAATAAAACTTTTTAAAACTTAAAGCTAAAATTTTTATTTTTAACCAGATAAAATAACATTTTCAAAAAAAACTTTCTCGTTAGGAATTCTTTACGGCATTATTAAGTGCTTTTTACATATCGCAAAGTACTTCATGTAAAGAAAAATATATTTTTGCCGATATTATTGTTAGTTTAATGAAATGTATCTATTTGTGTTATAAGAATTTATTTAACTAATTACGTTCTTATTTTCAGTGGCATCACTAATATAAAATAAATTAATTAGTAACAAGATTTATAAATAAATGTGGGGTTTAAAATGGAAAATAATTCGCTAAAAAATGCGAGTTTATTTGATAATGATCCCGTTCTCTATGCTGCATGGCTTTACTATCAGGACGGACTCAGTCAAAGCGAAGTTGCAAATATTATGGGCGTTTCTAGGGTAACTGTAGTGAAATATTTACATTTAGCCAGAGAAAAAGGGTTCGTAAATATTAGCTTGGATTCATCTGTATTTTCTACGATTGATTATGCAATCAGAATAAAAGCAAAGTTCGATCTTAATAATGTGCTTATTTTACCAGATGAAGAAAAGAATAAACCGCAACAAACGTTAAGTATGAATAGAGGAAGATTGGCAAAAGCAGGGGCTATGTATCTTTCTCAGTTAATTAATGACGATGATATTTTGGGGGTAGCTTGGGGAAGAACAATTTATAAGTTAGGTCATCATCTCCCACCCAAGTCATTGAAAAATGTCACTGTATTACAAATGATTGGTGCTGTTGCACCGCAACCTGATTTTACAACAGCAGAAGCAGCAGCGCTGATTGCAAATAAGTTTTCAGGATGCAGTATTAATTTACATGTGCCCGCAGTTGTTTCTAGTGCACGTTTAGCAATGGAGTTGCAAGCGGAACCTATTATTCGTCGTAATTTCTCAGCCTTGAATCAGTGTAATAAAGCGTTATTTGTGGTGGGTAATATGCAAGACGATAACCCATTAGTCACCACAGGCGTTTTAACAACGACTGAAATGGCTCAGTATCGTGATTTAGGTGCGGTAGGTGTTATCTGTGGGCGATTCTATGACGCACAGGGTAATCCATTGGTTGCAGATGTAGATCTTCGTATCATGGGGATCAGCCTTGCTCAGTTAAGACAAATTCCACAACGACTATTTTTAGCCGGTGGTATTGAAAATATTCAAGCAACAATAGGGGCAATAAAAGGAGGATACGCCACTGATATTGTTATTGATGAAGTCACTGCACTTGCACTGTTAGAGATTGAGAATTAATAATAAGATCCTCGTGAAAACGAGGATTTGTTGGTTTTTGACTATATTCACTATTAGTCTTGAAAAAATAAATAATATTATTGTTTATCAAGCTAAGACACTTCGCATAAGTTTAGTCCATAAATAAAGTAGCAAAATGATAAATCACTAACATTTTTCTCTTTTTTTCGATGAGCAACTTGCCTTAACCTGTTATATCATTCATTATATAAAAAATTATATAACGAATGGTTAATTTAGAGGTTTTTATGACACGCCGTATATTGGCTAGCTTAGGCATAGCTTTAGGATTATTTTGTCACAATACACTCGCAGCTGAATTACATCTTTATGCTGGTGCAGGATTAAAACAACCTGTAGAGCAAGTTGTTAATGTTTTTGAAAAAGAAACGGGTAATAAAGTAACCATTGAATATGGTGGTTCTGGTCAAATTTTAACGCGGTTTAACTTAACTAAACAAGGTGATCTATTTTTTCCTGGTTCACAAGATTATGTGGAAAAATTAGATAAAGAAGGACAAGTCGTTAATCAATATTCAATTGTCCGTCATATTCCTGTTATAGCTGTTCGTAAAGATAAAATTGGCGATATAAAAACGCTTGAAGATCTTGCTAATAGTTCTTTAAAACTAGGAATGGGCGACGCTAAAGCCATCGCTTTAGGTAAAAGTGGTGAACAACTTATTGATGCATCAGGTCAAGGCGATAAATTACGTAAAAAAGTAATTGTTCGCACTGCAACAATTAAACAGTTATTGATGTATTTATTAAATGGTGAAGTTGATGCTGCCATTATTGGTTATGCAGATGCAATGAAAAACCAAGATAAACTCGTTTTATTACCTGTTCCTGAAGGTAGCCCAGAAGAAGTTGCGACATTAGCAGTATTAAAAACGTCAGCAAATCCTAAAGAGGCGCAGCTATTAGCTGACTACTTTACAAGAGCAGAAGGTATTAAGGCTTTTACTGATTATGGTTTTCTCCCTGTTATTTCGAAACCATAGATTTTTTTTCTCACATAAATTGTGTTTTTTCGCCACCAGCTCACTGGTGGCTTTTTTCATTTATGCAGCATTATTTATCAAGATAATACTTAAGGAACGCGAGTGTTTCGTTGGGCATTAATTCCTCTTTTTTTATTACTTTTTTTGATTTTAGGATCATTAATTGCGTTAATTTGCCAACTCTCTTATGAACAGCTTAGAGAGGTTATTTTTGATCCTGAATTTCATTTTGCTATTGGCATGTCGTTAAGTACGGCATTAACTTCACTATTTTTAGCTATTATTTTAGGTGTTCCCGCGGCATGGGCAATGGCGCGTATTCCATTTAAAGGGCAACGTTTTGTTGATGCATTATTAGATTTACCTTTAGTCACTCCACCATTGGTAATAGGGATAGGATTATTATTACTATTAGGTAGCCAAGGGCCTTTAACTTCAGTCTTCCCCCAGTTGGCTCGCTCTCTATTTTCACCTTTAGGCATTATCATTGCGCAAACTTATGTTGCGAGTGCAATTATTATGCGTAATAGCTTATCTGCATTTAAAGCGGTTGATCCTGCTTATATTCAAACAGCACAAAACTTAGGATTAACGCCAACAAAAACATTTCTGTTAATTGAAATACCACTTTGTTGGCCTGCATTAATGAGTGGAAGTATTGTCGCTTTTTCTCGTGCGTTAGGTGAGTTTGGTGCCACATTAATGTTAGCAGGAGCGACAAGATTAAAAACAGAAACATTACCTATGGCGATTTATTTAAATATAGCGAGTGGTGATTTTTCATTAGCGATAGGTTGTGCATTGGTACTTATCGCGATAGCGATTACATTATTGTTTGCTCTACATCGTTTACAGCGTGAAAGGAGATCCTGATGTTAGAAATTCATTCACTTAAAACAGGAATTTTAAATAACATTTCGTTAAATGTGACTAAAGGGAAATGTTTAGGAATTAGTGGATCTTCAGGAAGTGGTAAAACAACACTATTAAATGCGATAGCAGGTTATACAGATTATTCAGGTGATATTATTCTTGATAATAAAAATATCAATCAACAACCCGTTTGGTTGCGATCTTGTCGCTATTTAAATCAACGGCTTTACTTATTTCCATTTATGACAGTAGCTCAAAATCTTTGGCTTGCTCAATATGGTGCAAAGCAAAAACGTAATAAAGATAAGGAAGCTGAGATATTGGAACAGATGGGAATTGCACATCTTGCCGCACGTTATCCTGATCAGATATCCGGAGGAGAACAGCAGAGAGTAGCATTAGCAAGAGCGCTTATCAGCCAACCCAAACTTTTATTACTCGATGAACCGTTTTCAAGTCTGGATTGGGAAACTCGTTATCAACTTTGGGATATCATCATCAGCTTAAAAACAAAAGAGATGACGATGATTATGGTGACTCATGAACCTCGTGAAATAGAGGCTTTAGCTGATAACAAGATTTTATTGTCTAAAGGAGAAATTATTAATTAAAACCAAAAAACAAAATAGAGAGATAATAAGCGTTACCATGCCATTACTGACCAGTGAATAATGCGTCCCATAATTTTTACTGAGTCAGTTTCTGCGGTTTCATCAGGAAATTCATCTTTGTTATAGCTACGAATAATAAGTTTTCCACCAGGTTGACGATAGAGTAGCTTTATTCTGAACAACGCGTCTTGTTCAATAGCATAAATACCGCCATCAACAATACGCGTATTGCCCGTATCCACAGTGACGGTTGAACCATTTGGAATAACTGGTGACATGCTATCGCCATAAACAGAAAAACAGATAACATTTTGGGATGAAGCGCCATAACGGCGTAATGTGCTTTTTGAAAACCTCAATTTATATCCATTATGATCTTCATTTGTACAGCAACCGTCACCTGCTGCTAATTCAATACTTTTAAAGTAAGGAATTTCGACTTCATCTGCGCTTAATGGGGTATTACTATCCCATTCACTTACTGGATGCCATTCATTTTCAGGTGGGATTTCTGAGGCTGATTCATGCTCATCTTCGCCGTTTAATAACCAAGCCAAGTCACAATTTAATGCTTTAGCTAATTCGGGTAAAAAACGGGGGCGTTTAGTTTTACCACTTTCTAATTGCTCAATGGATTGCTGTGTAGTACCAGCAATTAGGGCAAGTTCAGATTGTGTTAAAGCTAATGCAATGCGTTTGTCTTTGGTGCGTTTCGCAATAGACATGGTGACTCCTAATACGTGTCCTTACATATTTCAAGTACAAGCAGTATATCGTAAAAAGAAAACAATTTAAATTGTATTTTATAGTAATACTAGAAAGAAAGGAGAAATGCATTACTGCACTTGAAAAACGTCATCAGCACTATTTGGTGGTGATTTTAACGGGTTTTCATCCGTAACGTCAGGATCTCGTAGGACTTCTCCACAAAAAATATAGAGGTCAGGTCTTTTCTTTTTTAAGAAATTAAGCCGAGTAGTACATTCATCTTTAGTATAAATTGTTTCTGTAACAGGGATTGCATCACAAGAATCATGCCCACAAGGACTGACAAGTAAAACATAACCGACCAGCATGAGCTGTGAAGTAAACATAAAATACCCTTTCATGTTTCGCCATTCAAAATCAGATGAATAGCTTACCTATTCGCGAAAAAAAAAGCAGTTTCTATTTATCTTAAATAACATTAATGATGCAAAAAGTCGTATGTGATCACAAATTTTCTAGTGTTTGTTTGTATTTCAGTTCAATGTGCTATACGTGTATTTATGAAAAGTAAGTGATAAAGCGGATCGGGTGGATGTAAAAACAAATAGATTTGTTTTTATAGACTTAAAAAGTAGGAATATTGTTATAATATAAATAACAATTTATATTATATTTATTTTATTAAATTACTGTCTCTTTATTTAACGGTCATTTCTTACGTTAAAATAGGATCCTTGATGTTTTAAGAAACAAACTTTGCCATCAAACTAAAATATTATTAATTATTTATATATATTAAATATATTTATTGTTTTTTATTTTTATAAATTAAAATTGATTGCAAAATAATCAAATGGCTTTGCTGATTAAAAAATAACGAGTTAATATATTGATTTATAATAATATTAATGATTTTGTTTCTTATTCATCTAACGGTGGTTAAATTATTTAAATAGCTATTACTCATTTTATGATTGGTTATCCAATATATTCTGACAAAATTTTTACTAAATGATGAAAAGAGATTTAAATTTAGGTTATATATAAAAATAATCCATGACGGGATCTATTCTTATCAAGTATAATTCTGCCGCAGAAAAGTAAAAAGTCACTTTTCTACACAGAAAAATTTCAAATAGGCTATAAATAATATAGAGTTTTATAAATAGTGTTTTATACAAATTTTATTTGGTCAAATTATAATATTTAAGGTGATGGTGAGTTATGTTTAAGAAGATGATGAGTTTTTTATTTTTGGCTGTTGCATTAATGACGCTATCTGCATGTGGTGATAAAACAGATGAAGCAGGACAAACAGCAGTCGCATTTGTTGAAGCTGTTGCAGCAGGAGATGGCGACAAGGCTGTTTCACTGATGTATTTTGGTGATTTAGAAAAAGATCCAATGGCAGAGCAAATCACTGGCAAATTTAAAATGATTATTACCGAAGCGGGTAAGCAAATTAAAGAGCAAGGTGGTTTAAGTAAAGTTGAAGTCGTTAAAGTTGAATATGCTGAAGATAAGAATAGTGCTGTTGTAACATTAAAAACAGTACTGAAGAATGGTGAAGAAAAAACAGAAGGCCAACAAATGATTAAAATTGATGGCAAATGGAAAGTTGCTGTTAAGTGATTATCCGCCTATTTTTTTCTTTAGCTTTATTCTTAGCGAGCGCAATTAATGCGCTCGCTTTGTCTTATGAGTTAAAAAGTGGTGACTTAGTTTTTCGCGATGGTGATGAAGTTATCAGCGATATTATTAAACAAGTCGATAAAAGTGGTTTTAGCCATGTAGGAATGTTGTGGATCACAGAGAAAGGCGTTCAAGTTATACATTCAACACCTAGCGAACATCCTAATATAAAAGATGGTGTTACTATTGATAGCCTTGAGTTTTTTACTAGCCGAGCTAAACCTAACTCTGTTCGTTTTTATCAAGTTAGAAGTGATGATGTAGCAAGAGATAAAGCGCTGCAAGTTGCATTAAATCGTGTTGGTGAAAATTTTAGTATTTATCCTGAACAGGGTGTTTATTGTACAGAATTAGTTGCCGATGCGTGGTTAAAAGCCGGTATTTCTATCTCAACAGGCACGCGAATGTTAAATATGCCTTTTATTTCAGATAGGGCGCTTATTTTTCCTGATAACTTGATTAACTCTGAAAATGTTGTGCTTTATTTAGAACGAGAGTAATTAATGACGCATCCCACTTTCTAGTGATATAGAAACCAAAAAGTGGGAACTTTATTGTCAATTAGCGTTAGCCTTTACCACCTTGAAAAGAGGAATAGAGTGTCATCCCTCCATCAATAAAAATAGTCTGTCCTGTGATATAGGTTGATTGCTCAGATGCTAACCAAGCGGCTACATTAGCAACGACTTCTGGCTCAGCTGCATATTTCATTGGGATCATCTCTTCTAATTCTTCACGAAGCGCATCATCTTGCATTTTTTCTTGATTGATAGGGGTATTTATTGCTCCAGGACCAATTGAATTAATTCTAATACCCTGACTTGCATATTCAAGAGCGAGAGATTGAGTCAGCATTCTTACCCCACCTTTACTTGCTGCGTAACTTGCAAACGTCGGCCAAGGGATAATTTCATGAACAGAAGACATATTAATAATATTGCCTTGAATTTTATTTTCTACAAAATACCTTAGTGCAGAGCGAGCGGTAAGAAAGTAGCTAGTTAAATTCACATCTATAATTTTACGCCAATCGGCTAAATCAACAGCATGGGAAGGTGTTTGTGTTTCAATTCCAGCATTATTAATAAGAAGATCGAGCTTGCCAAAATGGTTGATGGCACAATAAATAAAGTTATGGGCAACCTCTTCGTCGCTAATGTCACCCCCAAAAATAATGGCTTTACCTAAATTTAATTTATTTAAATCATCAGCAAGGCATTGAGCCTCTTTTTCGTCAGAATGATAGTTAATCACGACATTCATTCCTTCAGCGACTAATCGTGACACAACAGCTGCACCAATTCCTCTTGATGACCCCGTAACGACAGCTACTTTTCCTTGAAGATCGTTGTACATACTTCCTCCGATATTCGATTAAAAAATTAAGCAAAAAGTAATATAAGAGATAAAAAGGATTATTTATCTAGCACTCTATTAAGCTTGTGGTTAATATAGCCACTTATTTATTTTTCACTTCTCTTTATTGTAGGTTGTTATTATGTAATGCGCATTAAGGCACTGATGGAATAGTGCAGATACAGATGAGTTTACTTGCTGAATGGCTATTTTAGTTTGGCAGGATTTCTGTTACTTAATGAGTATAAAATAATGAACAATCAATCACAAAAATACGATAGAACCTATCACTATCCTTTTTCACCCGGCACAACGAATGATGATCGCATTAATTCGCAATGGTGGCTGGATATCTGCAATATAAAAACACTCATCCATACAGAAAAACTGGATGGAGAAAATAACTGCTTAAATCGAGTCGGGGTTTTTGCTCGCTCTCATGCAACGCCAACACAATCTGCATGGAGCACACAGTTACGTCAGCGTTGGCAATTAATTAAAAACGATTTAGGGGATATCGATATTTTCGGTGAAAATCTCTATGCCATACACTCCATTGAATATGCACATTTAGAAGAGTACTTCTATGTATTTGCAGTGCGTTGCAAAGATAAGTGGCTGAGTTGGGAAGAAGTGCAATTTTATGCCGCACTGTTTGATTTTCCTACTGTACCTGAAATAGCGTTACCTAATTGCAGTGATGAAAGTAAATTTGAGCAAATGATCATTTCACAAGCGACTAAACCAAGTTTCTTTCAGTCTCAAGATGTATTAACAAAAGCCGCTAGCCCAATGGAAGGAATTGTTACTCGCGATGCACACTCTTTTGCGTTAAATGAATTCTCTCATCGTGTATTTAAATATGTGAGAAAAGATCATGTTAAAACAGATGTGCATTGGAAAAAAAATTGGCAAAGAGCCCCATTAATTTGGGAAAAAATACAGGAGTCTCATGATGCTTCATAAAAAACTACATACAGAAATGTCATGGGACGAATTATGTGGCTTATATAATGAAATTAGCGATATGGCTGGAGTGATGCAAGATCCTATTCATCATGCCGAAGGCGATGTCGCTATTCATACTCGACGTGTTATCGCGTCAGTAAAATCATTGCCAGAATACAGCGCATTGTCAGAACGTGAACAACAAATTTTATGGATAGCAGCATTACTGCATGATGTAGAGAAACGATCTACCACTCGAGAAGAAGAGGGTAGAATTATTTCACCGGGTCATGCTCGTAAAGGTGAATTAACCACTCGTCGCTTTCTTTATGAAAAGGTGTCGGTTAATTTTGTAGATAGAGAGCATATTGCAGCATTAGTCCGTTATCACGGGTTGCCTTTATGGATAATGGACAAGCCTGATCCTAAAAAAGCATTGTTATCAGCTTCATTACGTGTTGATTGCTATTTATTAGCATTACTTGCTAAAGCAGATGTATTAGGTCGAGATTGCGAAGATAAACAGGCATTATTCGATAAAATAGCGTTATTTTCACTTTATTGTGAAGAGTTAGATTGTTGGCGTAAACCCGCAGCTTTTCCTTCTGAACGAGCATGCTTTCACTATTTTTATACTGAAAATAGTACTGATTGTAATTATGAGCCTTATCCTGAAAAGGGTAGTGAAGTAACCGTACTTTGTGGTTTACCTGGAATGGGAAAAGATACGTTTATTAAACAATATTGTGCAGATAATCCTATTGTGAGTTTAGATGAGTTGCGTCGGCAGCATAATATTAAACCCGATAATCGAGATGCAAATGGCTGGATTGCTCAGTTAGCGAAAGAGCAAGCAAGAGTATATTTACGTGAGCATAAATCTTTTGTTTGGAATGCAACGAATATAACGCGACAGATGCGTGATCAGCTGATCTCATTATTTTATCGCTATCAAGCTAAAATCACTTTAGTGTATATCGAAGTACCTTATGCACAGTGGCAAAAGCAAAATAATGCAAGAGTTGAAGCGGTTCCTATTAAAGTGATGGAAAGAATGCTCACCAAGCTAGAAGTTCCCTCACCAGAAGAAGCTCATAACGTTATTTATTGGGTTGATGGCAAATCACAAGCGTTATTGCCATAGTGTAAAGCTAAGAGTTTAAAGCCAAAAGTTTAAGACCAAGCAATAAGTAAAATTAGTATAAAAAGGGCTACTTTGTAGATACAAAATAGCCCTTCTGTTTTTGCAGGTAACGGTGAGGATTTACTTTTTAGGTTGATGAATAATATCGAAATAAACACTTTTATCATCTGAATTCGGGTAAATACGATAAGTATATTCATCGTTTTTAACGGTGATGTTTTCGACCGCTCGTGTAAATAATACTTTTCCTTCGGTATCTTTTGCCGTTAATGTTCGCGTTTTACCCTCTGCTGATATTGACCAATCCCCTTGCATTTTTTGTTTACCTTCAGGAGTAAACATAATAAATGTGCCATTAGGATAGTACTCAGCTAAACCAAAATAGTTGCTTACTTGAGCATTATCCGCAGAAATTTTATTTCCCTTTTCATCAATAGCATTTGTAGTCACCCAGACTTTTTCTATCATAATTTTCTCATAGTTATTCAGCTCTTTTTGATTTTGAATAACGCTTTTTACCTGTAGTGATGCGGTCGCTGCTTGATTTTCAATTTTTGCCTCGTTGGCAAAAAGAGAAAAACTAGCACTTAATAATGAGATAGCGATGAGTGATTTTATTTTCATTGATATGTCCTTATGTATTTAAGTTGTGCTCTTTATTAAACTGTTTTGGATTTCGGTTTATTTAAACTTAGATATGAATTGAGGTAAGTGCCAGAAAAGATGTATGTCAAAATATTTCTGATGACAAGATAGCTTGACAAAAATAGACAGTGATAAAGTTTAATAACTTATCTATTTTTGGTTTCTTAATCTATTAAAGTTAATTTATTAGCGGTTATCACTGCTTGTTAGCAAAATAATAAGATAATTTATAATGATAGTGAGTTTTTTCGTCAGTCATCGATTGTTCTGCTATTTACAAAAGTATGTGGAAGCTGACTTATTAATTAACTAAATCGATAAAGAATAACGGCAAGTGACTTAAAAAATCGAGGTAAATAGCCAGTAAAATAGTCAAAGAGAACGAGTCTTAGCGAAGCGTGTTAAATTGCAGCAACATTAAATGTTACCTAGATCACAAAAACGAAATGTGGAAATTGTGTGTCTTTTACCCATTTCTTTTGCATTACTTAACTGATTATCTGTTTTCTTTGGACGTTATCGTTTTCCTTTCGTTTAAATGATAAATTTATCTAGATAATGATAAGTTTTATTTAATAAATTTTATTAAAAAGATTAATGCTTTGCTCGATTCAATAAAGGTGTGTGTTATTTAAGCATATTTACTATTATTTAAATGGATGTAAAATTTTATATCATCTAAGTGATTAGGTCTTAAGATTTTTTTTATTTATACATTGTATTTTTCGACAATATTTAAAATAAAAAGAAAAGATCTGATATAAAATTTTCTAATGAAATGTTCATAAATAAATACCTATTAGCATCCTATAAATTAATAAGTATTAAATAAGTTTACTGTTTTACTTATTAAATAATCTTATTAATATCATTGCTTATTTCTGTTTCTTTTTGCTTTTTATTTTTGTATTTCTGCTTTTTTTTGCTTTTAATAAATAACATATGATTGTAATCACAATCCCATAACAACTATTAAATTAAAGTTGTTGCCATAGAGGTAACATTAAATGAAAGCAGAACGTCATAAAAAAATTATTAATCTGATCAAGGGTAATGGTGCCGTAAAAGTTTCTGTTTTAGCTAAAGAACTTAATGTTACCAAAGAAACTATTCGGTCAGATTTAAATACCCTTTCAGATAAAGGAATTATAAAAAGATGCCATGGTGGCGCTTTTATAGAATTTGAAACTTTAGATAAGGTCGCTAAGAAAGAAATTATACAATTTTTAGAGTGTAATGACCAAATTGATAAAATCGATTTAGCAGGTAAAACTGCAATAAATAAGGTGTGTGTACTGGGATCATTTAATGTTGATATGATTAGTTATCTACCTAGATTGCCAGAAGCCGGGGAATCCTTATTATCCAATAAATTTATCTTCTCTCCAGGAGGTAAAGGATGCAACCAAGCGTTAGCGGCGAGTTATGCTGATGCACAGGTGCATTTTATAACCAAAATAGGAACAGACCAGTTTAGTGATTATGCTGTAAATTTTATATCGTCATCAAGAATAAAAACATCAACGATATATCAAACAGAAAATTTTCAAACAGGAACAGCATCTATTTTTGTATCAGAAGAGAGTGGGGAAAATATAATCTCTATTTATTCCGGTTCTAATATGGATATTTCCTCTGATGAAGTAAAAATACAGAAAGATAAAATTATCGATGCAGATATTATTTTATTGCAATTAGAAACAAATATTGAGGCGTTAAAAGAAATTATTTTTATAGGAAATGAAAATAACATTCCAATTATTCTTAATCCTGCGCCTTACAATAAAATTGTTCATGAATTACTTCCTATGGTGGATGTATTAACACCAAATGAAACAGAAGCCAGTTTATTGTCTGGCATCGAAGTACTCGATTTAGAGTCTGCAAAAAATGCCGCAGCTTCTATTTATCATAAAGGCGTAAATAAAGTTGTTATTACGCTGGGTAGTAAAGGTTCGTTAGCTTATGACGGATATAAGTATATTTACTCGCCGGCATATCCGGCAGTAGTAAAAAATACGGCAGGCGCTGGTGATGCTTTTAATGGTGCGCTGGCTGCCTCATTGGCAAAAGGAAAGCAGTTTTCTTATGCGTTACGCTATGCATCAGCTTTTTCATCATTAGCTGTTGAGACGAGTAATGCTTCAGAAATGCCTGAAGATATTAATGTCATGCATCGCATCAATCAAACAACATATTCACAGATTGTTACGCAATCTCCTGAATAAATATGCTTTTGAAAGAGGAATAAAAATGAAAATTTTATTTATTGGTGAGTCATGGCACATTCATATGATCCACTCTAAAGGCTACGACAGCTTCACTTCCAGCAAATATGAAGAAGGTTCAACTTTTTTACTGAGCTGTTTAAGAGAAAAGGGCGTTGAAGTTGATTATATGCCAGCTCATACAGTACAGATAGCATTTCCTAAAACAGCGGAAGAGTTAGCTAAATATGATGTCATTGTTATCAGTGATATCGGTGCAAATACATTCCTTCTGCAAAACGATACTTTCTATAACATGAAAGTTATCCCTAATGCATTAGGTCTTATTAAAGAGTTTGTCGTTAATGGTGGTGGTTTATTAATGATTGGTGGTTACCTGTCATTTATGGGTATTGAAGCTAAAGCAAACTACAAAAATACATTACTTGCAGAAGTTCTGCCTGTAGAAATGCTTGATGGTGATGATCGTGTTGAAGCTCCAGAAGGTGTGTTTGCAAGTGCTGTTAATGCCGCTCACGCTTCTGTAAAAGGTTTTGGTCAATGGCCAATGTTCCTTGGTTATAACAAAGTGTCAGCTAAAGAAAATACTGAAACAGTATTAAATATTGGCGAAGATCCACTGCTAGTATTTGGTCAATTCGAGAAAGGTAAAACAGGTTGCTTTATGAGTGACTGTTCACCGCACTGGGGCAGCAAAGAGTTTTTAGCATGGCCTCATTATGCCGATATGTGGGTCAATATTCTTAAGCAAATCGCCCGTTAATTCTGACTAAGAATAACAGCAATAAAAGTAAAAAAGCGCAGAGCTGCAACTCTGCGCTAATAAAAAAACCGATTACTTGAAAAATAAAAAAAGAAATCACTCATAGTCAATAATCCCAAAGGAACATCTTATGAGTACAAAAAAATTATCGACACCATTTCTAATGTTAGCAACAGTATTAGCCGGTATGCTATCACCAATGCAATCAGCAGTGAATGGTCAGTTAGGACACGTCTTAAAAGATGGTAACGCAAGTGCGGTTATCTCTTTTGCCAGTGGGTTAGTGGTGATGTTTTTTATTATTATGTCAAAAAGACAATATCGCCAGCAGTTTGCTTCTATTCCAAGTTTAATTAAAACGCGCAAAATTCCATTATGGAACTGGTTCGCTGGATTGTGTGGTGCAATGGTGGTGTTCTCAGAAGGTGCATCAGCAAGTGCATTGGGAATTGCAACATTCCAAACTGCACTCATTTCAGCGCTATTATTATCAGGTTTATTATGTGACCGTTTTGGTGTGGGTGTTGATGAGAAAAAATATTTCACACCATATCGTGTTTTAGGTGCTGTATTAGCGGTTGTTGCAACGTTATTTGTTGTTTCACCACAATGGCATTCAACCTCTTTCATCTATTTAGCAATCTTACCTTTCCTTGCCGGTTTATTAGCAGGTTGGCAGCCAGCAGGTAACTCAAAAGTCGCTGAAGCAACGGGTTCTATGATGGTTTCTATCACTTGGAACTTTATTGTTGGCTTTACTGTTTTAACGATTGCTTTGATTGTACGTATGGCATTAGGTCATATCACCGTTGAATTACCAGCAACTTGGTGGATGTATTTAGGTGGTCCTTTAGGTTTAATGTCTATCGCATTAATGGCTATTTTAGTTCGTGGCTTAGGTTTACTGATGTTAGGTGTTGCATCGACAGCAGGTCAGTTATTAGGTTCTGTTTTAATTGATACATTATTACCTTCATTAGGTAATACCGTTTATCTGGTCACTATTATTGGTACATTGTTTGCTCTAGTCGGTGCGATTGTTACGACTATTCCTGAGTTCAGATCTGCTAAGCCAGCTAAAAACGTAGGAGCGTAATAATGAAAGGTTATATTCAAACCGTAACTGGTCCTGTTAAAAAAGAAGAAATGGGGCTGACCTTGCCCCATGAACATCTCTTTAATGATCTTTCTGGTGTTGTGGATAAACCTTTTTATGAATTTTCGCATGTATTAGTTGATAAAAAAGTGAGTGCGGATATTCAATGGGGGCTTAAATACGATCCATATTGTTGTTGCGATAATATGGATAAAAAACCAATGGAAGATGTTATTTTTGAATTAAATAATTTTAAAGAGTTAGGTGGAAGAACTATTGTTGATGCAACCGGCTCTTCATCCATTGGTCGTGATATTAGAAAACTAAGAGAAGTTGCACAATTAACCGGTATTAATGTTGTTGCCTCTTCAGGTCTTTATATCGAGAAATTTGAAGGTCAACGTCTTGCGGATGATATTGAAGCAATGGCAAAAATGATCGACGATGAATTAAATGTCGGTATTGATGGTACAGATATTCGCGCAGGTATGATTGGTGAAATTGGTGTTTCCCCATTCTTTACTGATGGTGAGAAGAATAGTTTACGTGCTGCGGCAGTTGCACAGAATAATAATCCTCATGCCTCTATGAATATCCATATGCCGGGTTGGCAGCGTCGGGGTGATGAAGTTCTCGATATTCTATTAACTGAAATGGGGTGTAATCCAGCTAAAATTTCATTGGCTCACTCAGATCCATCAGGTAAAGATATCGACTACCAATGTAAAATGCTTGATCGTGGTGTATGGCTTGAATTCGATATGATTGGATTAGATATTTCGTTTCCAAAAGAAGGCGCAGCACCAAGTGTAATGGATACCGTTAATGCGGTTGCAACCCTTATTGAACGAGGTTATGGCAGCCAAATTGTATTAAGTCATGATGTGTTCTTAAAACAGATGTGGGCAAAAAATGGCGGAAATGGTTGGGGTTTTGTACCTAATGTGTTCCTTTCGTTATTAGCGCAACGTGGCATCGAAAAATCTATTATTGATAAGCTTTGTGTTGAAAATCCAGCAAATTTATTAGCGTAAGTAATTAAGTCGTAATAGTAAAAAGTGTAATAGTCAAAATGTAGTAACACCCCTTGATATAACTTTAGCGGCACTGAGCAGAGTGCCGCTTTTTTTATCTGATTGGTATCAGATAAAACAGAGCTAACTAATCATAATTAGCGTAAATGATAATTTTGAATATAGCGTAAAGAGTGTGTTGAGCCATTAATCACTAAAGAGTGAGTTTGCACATATTCAGTCTGTTCACTCACCGCCGATAAGAAATCACCCGTTGTAATCGCTGTTGCAGCAAACATCACATCTTGATTGCGAACTAATGCTTCTAATGGCAATTTAATGTTTACGTCAGTACCCATTTTATGACAACGTGCAATTTCACTGATTGCCATTGCTCTATTTTCTGCACTATTTCCTTTAGCAATATCTCTCGTAATTAAGCGAGCTTGCATATCACCACCTAATGCTTTGGCTATGGCAGCACTAATAACACCTTCAGGTGCTCCGCCAATGCCATACATTACATCGATACTGTTATTTGGCATGGTGGCATATAAAGAGGCTAAAACATCCCCATCAGCCAATGTAATGACATTAATGCCCTTTAAACGTAGAGTATTAATAATGTCGTGATGACGAGGTTTATCTAAAATTGCGAGTGATAATTGATTTAATGGTTTATTTAATGTTTGCGCTATCGCATCAAGGTTATATTCAAGTGAATGTTCGAGATCAATGACACCAGTTGCTCGCTTACCTACAACAAGTTTTTCCATGTACATATCAGGTGCTTGTAAGAAACTTCCTTCAAAGCCAGCAGCTAAAATTGCAAGAGAGTTATTTTCACCTGTTGCTACCATGCGTGTACCATCGATAGGGTCAACAGCAATCTCTATTTTTTCTCCTTTGCCATTACCAACTTGTTCACCAATATAGAGCATAGGTGCTTCATCAATTTCGCCTTCACCGATAACAATCTCACCATTAATATTTAAGTGGTTGAAACGTTCACGCATTGCTGCGACTGCGGCGGCATCAGCAGCATTTTTATCGTGTTTTCCTACCCATGGCATTGCTGCAATTGCTGCGGCTTCTGTGACAGAAGCAATGGCATTAGTTAATTCATCATTTAATTTCATATTGTTCAGTGTGTTTTTTAGGTCAATAGGTCAATAGAAGCTTAAGAGAGGGAAATGATCATACACTTTTTTTGAAATTGAGTTCTAGGTTTAAATCAATTGTTATAAAAACACTTTATTTAGGAATAAACTAAGAGGAATCGATCAATTTTCAAGTATAACTAATAGTAGAAAGCTAATAAACATTTGAGCATCATTATGGAAAAAAGGATTTAGGTTATGTGGGAATCGCTAACATTAATTGTTGGTATATGTGTGATATTTATTGTGCTATCGCTATATTGGCAATATCAATCTTATATAAATACCAATTCTCTACTTTACAAGTTAAAGACGCTAGAGAAAAAAGTACTTGAACAACAAGAAAAGATACTTAGCTTTATTGAGAACAATAATAAAGCAGAAGCAAAAATAGCAGCAAAATCCCCAGCAGCTACGGTTGAAAATATGGCTGAGAGTGTCACTTTATCTCAAGTACCAGATAAAACAACACTAGCCTCGACACCAACAAAAGAGAGTGCATACTCAGATAGTCATAAATCGTCTATTCATAATGATTTGCAGTCGACAAAATCAGAGCAGTCGACAAATCCAATTTCGGTGCCAACTGAGCAATTAGCAAGTAATGAATTAGATAGTAAAGCTAAAAATGACCAAAAAGATATTCATGATTATCAACATGTCGCAACAATAGCTGATGACAAAACATTTGATAAAGTTTCTCCTACTGAATCAATAAAAGAGATACCGCAGCAACCAATAACTGAGAATAAAGAAGCGAACACATCAGAAGTAGCTAGCCCTTCTCAGAATATTGCGGCTAAAGAAAATGCATCACAATATACGCCAAAAACATTAACGAGCCGTTTTGCTCGTCACTATAAAAAAGAGCAAGCACCGTCGGTTCAGCTGCAAACATCTCAAAATAATGTTTCTCAAGTAGCTCAAAATACGACAAATATTGCGCCTGAAAATATTAAAAACAGGGTTAATCTTAATCGGGGTAAAAGTAGCAGTAATAAACAACAAAAAAGTATTGCAGAACTTATTTGGCAATGGATTATTACCGGAAATCCATTAGCTAAAATAGGGATGTTATTACTGTTCTTTGGACTCTCTTATTTACTTAAGTACAGTATTGAAAATGAACTTATTTCAGCCTCTACACGTTTAATGATGGCAGGTGGTGGTTGTTTAGCCTTATTGGGTATTGGCTGGTGGTTAAGAAAGAAAAACCTTATTTATGCCTTGATATTACAAGGTGGTGGTATCGGTGGTTTATATATTACTATTTTTGCAGCAACTAAAATTTATGACTTTATACCTATTGGCTTTGCATTAGCCATAATGGTGTTTATTTGTTTAGTCAGTGTTGCATTAGCCGTTATTCATCGAGCTATTAGTTTAGCTGTTTTAGCTTCGTTAGGTGGTTATTTAGCTCCTGTATTGCTTTCTACAGGCAGTGGAAACTACGTTGCCTTGTTTAGTTACTATCTTATTTTATCTATTGGTATTCTTATTATTAGCCATTGGCAAGTATGGCGTTTATTAAATTTGATAGGTTTTGCATTTACCTTTGGTATTGGCGTTATGTGGGCAATACCAAATTATAGCCATGTTGATTATCTGCCTTGCCAGCTTTTCCTTATTGCCAATTGGTTTATCTTTGGTGTAGCAACAGAGCTTTCCACTTTAAAAAATAAGCTGAAATTAAATATTCCGTTTGATGCTACATTGCTATTTGGTACACCTCTTGTTGGGTTTATTTTCCAACATAGATTAGCTTCAGAGTGGGAGTATGGGGTTGCAATAGCCTCATCACTTTATGCGTTAGTTTATTTTGCATTAACTTGGTTTACGCTTAAGCGGTATCGTGAAGAGGGTAAGTTACTTTCTATTGCGTTCTTTATGTTATCTGCAACATTTGCCACATTAGCCGTTCCATTTGCATTTTCAGCAGAATGGACATCAATTGTTTGGTCAATTGAAGGTGTGATGATTTTGGCTTTTTCTGTCTTACAACAGCAGAAAAAACCAGCCTTTGCGGGTACGGCATTAATCGCAACTTCGTTTGTTATCTTGCTTAAGATGGGAATTTATGAATTAAACGAATGGTTAATGTTAATGGCGCAGGTTATCGTTGTTTTTGCCGCGTCAATACTTTGGTATCGAGCTCAATTTACTAAAATTGATAATAAAACGGTTGGTTTTACAACACTCTTTATTGGGGGAATAAGTTGGATATATAGCTTATTACTCTTAGTCGAAAATGGTCAATATTGGTTAATTCCTCATGTTAATCTACTTGCCTTTGCTTTAATCCTTATTAGTTGTTGGGGAATGTTCTTTGCTGGTAAAAAATCACACTTTTTTGAATTGGCAAATTGTTCTATTTTATTATGGCCAATTTCAGCGTTACTAATGTTGGTTTATCTATCTAAAGCAGATCCTTTAATTGATAGTTGGTTAAGTAGTGTACTTTGGATTGCAATTTTTGCTAGTGGATTCTATCTGCTAAAATTAAATACACTATTGGCAAATCAGCGCCTTAATAAACAGATTATTCACGGTCTGCATCTTGGTTTTATTGCGCTATTTTTATTCACTGAAATGGTATGGTTAATTAGAACGTATTACTTACAGATAAGCTTACATTTTACAGGCGCTATTTTTGTAAGTAGCTTATTTATTGTATTAAGTTATATTTTAAGTACAAAAGTAAATTGGGTAAAACCATATCAATACGTTTATCAGGCAATCACTGTTCCTGTTTTAGGTTTACTGTTACTGCTGTTAGTTATGGCAAATTTAAATGGTGGAAATACAATAGGAATGAAGTTTATACCGCTGTTTAATCCAATGGATATTATGGGGATTATTGCGTTGTGGATCACCTATAAATTTATTGAGCAATTAAAGCAGCAACCAAAATTTGAAGCGATATTTCAAACCTATAAGCATGTGATTGCTTATTTTGTTCCGTTAGCCATATTCTGGTGGGCAAATGGTATTTTATTAAGAGGGTTAGTATTCGCAACAGATATTGAGTGGAATTACTACTTAATTCTTAATTCTAAGGTGATACAAACAGTATTGGCTATTGTTTGGACTATTACTGCTTTAGTTATGATGATAACTGCAACACGTAAAAAATTGCGCTCACCGTGGTTTGTGGGTGGTGCATTACTAGCTGTAGTTATTGCGAAGCTTTTCTTAATTGATATTACTTTAAGTAGTGGTTTGTTAAGAGCATTGGCCTTTATCGGTGTTGCATTACTTATTTTATTAATTGGTTATTTTTCACCATTACCACCGAAAAGGCAGCTTGATAATAAGAGTCAGGAATGATTCAGCTTTTTGCGTTTGATTAGCTGAGATTTGATAATATTTAGATTTTATAATGGCATTTATCATAATAATTGATACGTGCCATTATTTTTTATTTTACATTTTAATACTATTTGGTTGTTTTTTTATTTTATATAATTTTAATAATTATATAAAATGAATTCATGGTGCTCTGCGGGTTAAACGTGATTATAATAAAAAAGAGTGGCTGGTTAATGTTGATTGCAATATCATACCCTTAAATTAAGGAAAGTAATTTATATTAAGAGGGAGTTATATTGATAAATACACTGCTAATAAGTCAGGTAGAAATATTTAGCTTGGGAATGAAAACATTACTCTGCCAAATTAATAAAATCAATGTCCGTAAAGTAATGACTGACGAAAAAGAGGCTTTTCGTTATTGTCGTCAGTTTTCTATTAATCTTATTATTATTTATTCTATACCCTCTATTACATTAATTGATGCTATTAAACGTATTAAGCGCTTTTCATCAGCTATTAAGATTATTGTTATTGCACCTAAAACAGACTCTATTTTATCCATCCCACTTCTTGAATTAGGTATTGAAGGATTTGTCGTTCTTAGTACCTCTTGTGACAATATTACGCAGGCAATTCGCCAAGTGTGCTCTGGGCAACGTTATATTAGTCAAGAGTTGGCAAGAGTCATCGCATTAACCAAGTTACAAACCAATCAAAATCCATTACATCATCTTTCTGAACGTGAATTACAAATTATGTCGATGATTATTCGAGGGAAAAAGATAGCTCAAATCGCTGAAGAGCTTAATCTCAATGCAAAAACAGTAAATAGCTATCGTTATCGAATGTTTAGTAAACTTAAAATCTCAGGTGATGTAGAATTAACTCATATCGCTGTACGTTATGGATTAATTGAGATAGAGAGTCATTTAGAAAGTGGAAGACAAATTTGATGCCAAAGCATTCTTAAGCCGAGTGACAGATAGACCAGGTGTTTATCGGATGTACGATGCGTCAGAAACGGTGATTTATGTCGGAAAAGCGAAAGATCTTAAGAAAAGACTCTCAAGTTATTTTCGTACACAAGTAAATAGCCGTAAAACAGAAGCATTAGTAAAATGTATTGCAAATATTGATGTCACTATTACACACACAGAGACAGAAGCACTTTTACTTGAGCATAGCTATATTCAGCGCTATCAGCCTCGTTATAACGTTTTGCTACGGGATGATAAGTCTTATCCTTATATCTATTTAAGCGGAGATAAACATCCCCGATTAACCAGTTATCGTGGTGCAAAACATGCTAAAGGGGAATACTTTGGACCTTTTCCTAACTCTTTTGCAGTAAGAGAAACGCTAGCATTAATGCAAAAGTTATTTCCTATTCGTCAGTGTGAAGACAGTGTTTATCGCAATCGCTCGCGTCCTTGTTTGCAATACCAAATAGGTCGTTGTTTGGCACCTTGCGTAAAAGGCCACGTCTCTGATGAAGAGTATGCACAACAAGTTAATTATGTGCGTCTGTTTCTTTCTGGTGACGATACACAAGTGATTGATGGCTTGGTAAAACGAATGGAAGAAGCAAGTCAAAATCTGCGATTTGAAGAAGCCGCTCGAATTAGAGATCAAATTCAAGCTGTGAGACAAGTCACTGAAAAGCAATTTGTTGCCAATATTGGTGATGATCTGGATGTGATTAGTGTTGCTTTTAATGGCGCAATAGCTTGTGTTTATGTACTCTTTTTCCGTCAGGGGAAAGTGCTAGGTAGTCGAAGTTATTTTCCTAAAGTCCCGGCTAATACAACGCTTGATGAAGTGGTTCAAACTTTTATTGGTCAGTTTTATTTGCAAGGTAGTGCTATTCGTACATTACCTAGTGAAATATTGTTAGATTTTAATCTCGAAGAGAAAGCGATACTTTCTGAGTCAATCTCATCGATTGCTGGAAGGAAAATTCAAATACAGACAAAACCTCGTGGTGATAGAGCTCGCTATTTAAAATTAGCACGTACTAATGCGGCAACAGCACTGGCATCAAAACAAGTAGAACAATCAACAATCCAACAACGTTATGACGCGTTAATGTCACTTCTTGGCATGAAAGAGATAAAACGAATGGAATGTTTTGATATTAGTCACACCATGGGTGAACAAACTGTGGCTTCATGTGTAGTATTTGACATGAATGGTCCATTAAAATCGGAATATAGGCGCTATAATATTAGTGGTATTACGCCTGGTGATGATTATGCGGCAATGAATCAAGTTCTTACTCGTCGTTATGATAAGTCATTAGAAGAAGATAAAGTACCTGATATTATTTTTATTGATGGCGGTAAAGGGCAATTAGCTCAAGCAATAGAGGTATTTAATTCCCTTGATGTTACTTGGGATAAGTCGCATCCTAAATTGATAGGTGTGGCGAAAGGTAGTGATCGTAAAGCAGGGTTGGAAACGTTGTTTTTTATTCCTGAAGGTGAAGGTGTCGCGTTACCTTCAGATTCTCCTGCGTTACATTTGATTCAACATATTCGTGATGAGTCGCATCGTCATGCAATAACAGGGCACCGTCAACGTAGGGCTAAAGTAAAAAATACCAGTTCATTAGAATCTATTGAAGGTGTTGGACCTAAACGTCGTCAAATGTTATTGAAATATATGGGTGGTTTACAAGCTTTACGTGATGCCAGCATTGAAGAAATTGCGAAAATTCCCACAATTTCGACTGCGCTAGCAGAAAAAATTTTTAATGCGTTGAAACACTAAGTGTATTGATGCACCATACTAATAACTCTCACTTTTCTAGGTCGTGTAGAACGCTATGCAACTAAATATCCCAACTTGGCTGACTCTGTTTCGTGTTGTTTTAATCCCATTTTTTGTTGTGGTGTTTTATCTGCCATTTCAAGATGCCCCTATGATATGCGCTATTATTTTTATGGTAGCAGCAGCAACAGACTGGTTTGATGGTTTTTTAGCACGTAGATTGAAACAAACGACACGGTTTGGTGCATTCCTTGACCCTGTCGCAGATAAAGTAATGGTTGCCACGGCATTAGTACTGATAACCGAGCATTACCACGAATGGTGGATAACATTACCCGCTGCAACGATGATTGCCCGAGAAATTATTATCTCTTCATTAAGAGAATGGATGGCTGAATTAGGAAAACGGAATAGTGTCGCTGTTTCTTGGATAGGAAAAGTGAAGACTACCGCACAAATGGGATCGTTAGTTGTGTTATTATGGCGACCTACTGTTGAAGCAGAGTGGTTTGGCTTTGCTTTATTATACGTTGCAACAGTCCTTACTTTCTGGTCAATGTTTCAATATTTGAGTGCTGCGTGGTCAGATTTGCGCGAAGCTTGATCGAAATGACTGAAAATTCACCGAACAGTCAAAAAGATGCAAATATAGTGTTGACTCGATACAAGAAATCAGTAGAATGCAACGCATCGAAAGGCACAACGGTTTACGGAAATAAATAAGTAAATCAGCGAGTTCGGTAAAGCGGGAATAGCTCAGTTGGTAGAGCACAACCTTGCCAAGGTTGGGGTCGCGAGTTCGAGTCTCGTTTCCCGCTCCAATCTCTTAGAGATTGAGCAGTTGAGGCGCGTTGGCAGAGTGGTCATGCAGCGGATTGCAAATCCGTGTACCTCGGTTCGATTCCGGGACGCGCCTCCATGAAATGCCCAGGTGGTGAAATCGGTAGACACAAGGGATTTAAAATCCCTCGGCCATTAGGCTGTGCGGGTTCAAGTCCCGCCCTGGGCACCATCTTTAATGCTTTAGTTAAAGCATGGTGCAAAAGAAAGTCCATCTATGATGGCATTGGGAAGAAGTCAGTCGTCCATACCAGTAAAGTTTTAGTCATAAAAATTTACGGACGCACCACAGAATTTAGCCCAGGTGGTGAAATCGGTAGACACAAGGGATTTAAAATCCCTCGGCCATTAGGCTGTGCGGGTTCAAGTCCCGCCCTGGGCACCATATAAAAAGAAGCGGACCTCAATGAGGTCCGTTTTTTTTGCTTAAAGATCGGTAATAAAATTAATTATGGTATCACTCTTTAAACTCGATACCGATTAATCACTAAATAGCATAATATCTAGAAATCAGAAGCCATAAGTCAAAAACCAGTATAGAGAGTATATTGCTATTACTTGCCTAACTTCTAATTAAAAACACGCTTCCAAAATATCGAGCACATCTTTAGTCGTTAGCTTTTTATAGCCTTTTCCAATAATGATTGTTGATTCTGCAATTTTAGCTAGCATCTCTTTTGTCGCGCCAAGTTCTTGCAGTGACGTTATAATGCCACACTCTTTGGTAAACTGTTCCAATGCAGCCAATCCTTCAAGCGCAATTTGGTTTTGATCTTTTCCTTCAGAAGCAATCCCCCATACTTGGGTGGCAAATCGTACAAATTTCTCAATACCAAATTTATAGATAAAACGATAGTAAGGTAATGATATTGCTGCAAGCCCCATACCATGAGCACAATCAGTATAAGCACCTAATTGATGTTCAATCATATGAACTTGCCAATCTTGAGTTTTTGATAATCCAGTAATGGTATTTAGCGCTAATGTGGCATTCCACATCAAATTACTTCTTGCCTCATAATCATTAGGATTTTTAAGAGCAAGACGTAAATTATCGATAGAAGATTTTAATAAACTTTCTATTAAGTAATCAGTGGTATTTGCACCTTGATCAGAAAAATATTGTTCCATTAAATGAGACATGGTGTCAAAAACACCGCTCACCATCTGATATTGAGAAACCGTAAAGGTATATTCTGGGTTTAAAATAGAAAACTTAGGAAATACGGTTGCTGGGAATGCGCGCCCAACTTTAGATTTGCTCTCTTCATGCGTTATTACTGAGCCTCCATTCATTTCTGAACCAGTACCAACCATAGTGAGAATAGAAGCAACAGGGACGATTTTGTTCGTGATTTCTTGCTGCTTAAGCCAATATTTTTGAAACGGGTCTTGTTCTTCGCAATAGGCAGAAATAGAAACACCTTTAGCGCAGTCAATAACAGAGCCACCACCAACAGCCAAAATAAGACTTACATTATGCTCGCGAACAAGTTTTGCACCTTCCATCAGTTTTTCATAAGTAGGATTTGGCATTACCCCCGATAATTCGATAACTTTTTTCCCAGCAGCGGCTAAGATTGCCATCACTTGATCATAAAGACCGTTAGATTTTATCGCGTTACGACCATACATTAACAAGACAGTCTCGCCATATTGCGCTAATTCATCATTTAATTTAATCAGCGAATTTTTACCAAAATGTATGGTGGTAGGGTTGTAATAAGAGAAATCAAGTTGCATTTTTATACCTTATTTCAAAATAGAAGTTTGTCTCTGTAAGTAAAGGCTAAAGGAGCTTAGAGAGATTAATTTGTTGAGGTAAATGCTAAAGGTTTAATCAATAAGAATGAATGTCTGATCTTCTTTGTCTCTTGCCTATTTTTCCAAAAGTAAAAATGATAAAAGGCATTGAGGTTACTAAAGAGTAGGGGGATTTATCTGTAATGGATAAGAGATTAAAACGCGCAAAAGATTTTAACTATAGCGCGTTAGTTTCTCTCAGCATTTTAATATCTTTTGCTGGTGGTGCACCAAATAATCGACAATATTCACGACTAAATTGTGATGGACTCTCATAGCCAACCCTAAACGTGGTACTAACAGCACCTAAATTTTCAGTTAGCATTAAACGACGAGCTTCGCTTAATCGTAATTTCTTTTGAAATTGTAAGGGCGTCATAGAGGTCATGGTGCGAAAATGGGTATAAAATGCCGATTTACTCATTCCTGAATATGTCGCAAGATCACCAATATTTAATGGTTTGATAAAATTATTTTTTAACCAATCTATTGCTTTAGATATTTGATGACTATGGCTTCCTGCGGTTACCATTTGATTTAAACGCGCACCTTGTTCAGTGATCAGAAGTCGGTAAAAAATTTCTCGTTTAATCCCTTGAGCTAGAATTTTAATACTCGTTGGATCTTCAAGTAGATCCAATAAACGAATAAAAGCATTGAGTAATGGTTCTGATAACTCGCCTACCGCAATTCCTTTCTGTGCACTCTTTTGTGAGCTAAAAGATAATTCGCTATCCACAATTAGCTGTGAAATTTCTTGTAGATCTAAGTCCATAATAAGACCAAAAAAGGGTTTATCTTCACTTGCTTGTAAAATATTGGATATAACGGGTAGATCAACAGAAGAGATTAAAAAATGGTTGGCATCATAAATAAAACTCTCTTCACCTAATATAACCCGCTTTTCACCTTGAGCGATTAAGCAGATACTCGATTTATGTGTATGACTAGTGATTGGCGTTGGTGAAGTCCAATGAGTCAACTTTAGCCCTGGTATATCCGTCTCAAATAAATTGGTGTTTTGAGTCCACTTTTCAATTTGTTTGGCGAGGGTTCCTGTTGCTGACACCATTGTTTCTGGGCTGCTCATATTGACTCCACCTATACAGGCATATTGATATTGAAAAAAAATCAAGATATACACGCTTCAAATATCAGAGCTGTATATATCAACTATACTAACAAATTATTAGTAATACACTTCAAATTGAAAAGGTTTATCTATGCTACTGCTCATAAGTGTACAATAAATGATCACGCTAGATCTTGATGCATCATGTCTTTTTAAAATAGGTCTAAACTCTTTTTTTATATTATTAATGGCTGATTTTTGCCGCTCTTCTCGATTTTTTCCTTCTATATGCATAAGTCCGATAAATGTGGTTTCATTGGAGTGTGATTTTATCCAGCCCCAAACGTTAGCGATGTCGTGCCTGACTTTATCCGCTTTATCACTATCAATAGGATTGCCATATTTTGCAATTACCGAATATTTAAGTAAGAAATTATTTGCCATATATTTTCCTTAATGTATGTTGATATAATTGAATATATAGAATAGCGACTGGATTTAATTATCAGAATAAGTATAGAGAAGTGAAAAAACAAAATAAATAGAATTAAAATAAAATCAGATTAATTGCAAAATGATTAATATTCAAAATAAAAACATTATCAACTATCTATTATTATATGTTGATTCAAATATAAAGCTTAAAATAATAAAAGAAATTATATAAATATAAAAATATTTATACATTTTAAAAATAAATATAATAGGCTGCATATATAATAATATAGCAGCCTATGGAATTAACTATTTTTAGTTGCGGTTTTTATCTAACCATTTTTTCATTTGAGCTATTTCGGGGCCTTGTGCATCAATAATGGCTTGAGCTAATTTACGCATTTCAGGATCTGTACCATATTTTAGTTCAATTTTAGCCATATCAATGGCACCTAAATGGTGAGCTATCATCCCATCAGCAAAAGCGACATCTGCATTATCACTATTCATACCTTTTGCCATATCAGCATGCATTTTATTCATCGATTCATTTAACTCTTTATGCATTGACGAGTTACTTTGTGGCATATTCATATGTGATGGCGAGTTCGCCATTGCACCAAAAGAGAGGGTGGTCATTAAAATAGCCATAGTAGGTAAAATTTTTTTCATAACAGTTTCCTAGTTTTTTCTGTGAAAGTGTTATGACTCTAAAGATTCCCCTAAGGGGAAGGTCAATGCTGTTTCTATAAGTTTAAAATTCTTTACCTTTGATGACGAAAGAAAGTATTGAATAAAAGTAATAAAATGTAAAAAATAAAAAGAATCGTAATTCAATTTGAAATGAGATTATTTTAACTATATATAATCATGTAGTTAATAATATTTATGGAGTAAGTAATGAAAAAAATATTAATTATCGCAGGAGGCATGTTATCACTGGCAATTATATTGACGATATTAGCAGCTATTTTTATGGTTACTTTTATTAAAGAAGAGGGTGCTGGAATTTGGGAAAATAGTCGAGAAATAACGCAAAGGCAATCCGTTATTTCATTAGCTAAAGAGCAGAGCCGTGACTTGATAAATAATAATAGATCATTAGAGAACTCAGAAAATTGCCAACAATTAGCGACTAAACTCAATTCGATAGAACGCTCTCTTGCAAATGGAAATTTAGCGTTGCCTCGCGCTTCAATTGAACAAATTTTTGCTATTAAAAATCGACTTAATGGCGCGTCAACGCCAGTTAAAAGCCTAGCTTGTGAGCAAGCAACTAGGGTAATTGATGCTTTGAGCCAGTAATGTAACGGCTAGTGGTCTTTGTTTGTCTTAACTCTCTTTGATTGACCCTAGTTTGATGATTAATTGTTTTTTATAAAATCTAATTAGATGTCCAATTCTATGAATACAATAATATTTTTTTATAATTAAGCTGATTTCTGGCTTAAGTCTCTTTTTTTCAATAATTGATTATATATCTTCTCTTTACTCTTTTTAGCGTCTATTTAAGTTAAAAAGAAGTTACTGATGGGATTTAAAATCAGCACCTTGATATGCTAAAATTGATTGCTGATTCGCTTTAGCAATGTGATTTCGCGAAAATTTGGTTTATTTTTTGTTTTATTAAGATAACGAGACTGTTATCGAGCTAATTTTTATTAGCAATAAAGAGACTAAAATAACCACACGAATATTCATATTAAAAAGCGTTGTAAATTTCCCTATGTCACTTTAAAAAGCGTTAATTAACTATGAATGTCACCACATCAAATATGAATGAGGTTAGTCGTCAAACCGCGTGGATCAGAGTGATTATTTTATCATTTGCGGCTTTTGTTTTTAATACAACAGAATTTGTTCCAGTAGCATTGTTAAGTGATATTTCTGAAAGCTTTGCAATGGTACCTGCCAAAACGGGTTTAATGATCACGATTTATGCTTGGGTTGTGGCATTGATGTCATTGCCTCTTATGTTGGTCACCAGTAAGGTTGAACGACGTAAATTACTGATTGTTCTATTCGCTGTTTTTATTCTAAGCCATGTTCTATCAGGGATTGCATGGGATTTTAACTCTCTGATTGTTGGGCGTATAGGTGTTGCTTTTTCTCATGCTGTATTTTGGTCAATTACTGCTTCGTTAGCGATTAGAGTCGCGCCTCATGGTAAAAGAGCGCAGGCATTAGGGCTATTAGCAACAGGTACAGCATTAGCAACAGTATTAGGTTTACCTATTGGTCGTGTTATTGGTCAATGGTTAGGATGGCGTGCAACATTTATGGGAATAGGGGTATTGGCATTAATTACAATGATTGCATTAATGCGTTATTTGCCTTTATTACCAAGCGAGCATTCTGGTTCATTAAAAAGTGTGCCTTTGTTGTTAAAAAGAGCGCCATTAGTGGGAATATTTATTCTCACGGTTATTGCTGTAACTGCCCACTTTACGGCATATAGCTATATAGAACCGTTTGTTATTGATATTGCTCATTTAGATCAAAATTTTGCCACATTAGTATTATTAATTTTTGGTGGAGCAGGTATTGTCGGTAGTGTTTTATTTAGTCGTTATAGTACTAAAATGCCAACATCATTTCTATTTTTTGCACTGATATTATTAACTTTTTGCTTAGGATTACTGATGATCAGTAGTCAGAACATTAGTACGTTTATTATTCTGATTATATTCTGGGGCATTGGTTTTATGTGTATTGGTCTTGGTTTACAAGTAAAAGTTATTGATTTAGCGCCTGATGCAACGGATGTTGCTATGTCGATCTATTCCGGTATTTTTAATATTGGAATAGGTGCTGGGGCATTATTAGGTAATCAGATAATCCTCCATGTTGATATGACAGATGTCGGTTATGCGGGCACGCTATTAAGTATTATTGCGGTAATTTGGTGTGGATTTATTTTTACGCGTTATCGCATTTCAATGGGTGGCGCGCCTCGTAAGAAAAATCAAATTCATCAACATTAAATAAATAGTTCTTAAAATAAAAAGGCACTTAATAAAATAAAAAGTGCCTTTTTTATTGTTAATGACTAAATGCCATCACTTTAGCTTGTGATAGAATTCACAAAATTGAATGTGTATAAGATTAAGGCTAAAAAATGAATGGATTAACTTACTTAATGCTGGCAATTATATCTGAAGTTATTGCGACAACGATGCTAAAGGCATCTGATGGTTTTAGTCGCTTATATCCATCTATTGTTGTCGTTATTGGCTACTGTTTTTCTTTTTGGGCGCTTTCTCAAGTGGTAAGAGTTATGCCGTTAGGTATTGCTTATGCAATATGGAGCGGGTTAGGTATTGTGTTGGTGTCAGTTGCGGCGGTTTTTCTTTATCAGCAAAAACTAGACTTACCTGCTATTGTTGGCATGGCATTGATTATTGCGGGTGTATTAGTGATAAATTTACTCTCTAAAAGTGCTTCCCATTAATAAAAATAAAATGAACAAACAGGGTGTTTTTTAATGCAAAAGAAATTTAAAGTTGTGTGTTATCTCATAATGTTTACAAGCGTTGCTTTTCTTACCGGATGCGCCAGCTCAGTAGACAAGCCTAACACCACTACTCAAGCTGTTAGTAAAAGCAGAACAATTCCTACGACAAGCCTTGATATTCCGTTAGCTGAATCAGCTAAAGCAACCTGTGTGTTTTCAGGTGGCATACCTTCTTTAAACTATGAGTTACATGGTGGACAAACACCCGTTTGCCAATTTGCTAATGGTAAACGTTGTAGCGAACAAGCCTTAATTGATGGTGTCTGCATTCCAGGCTAATTAAGATATTCTCTCGAGTTAAATAAAAACGCCCTTAATCGTAATAAATTAAGGGCGTTTTTCTATTTTCTAACCAGTTAAAATATTTCTATTTGGATGTTTTAAATGGCTATCATCAAAAAATGGTCAATCTTGTTTTGATGGTGTCACTTGGCTTATTAATACTAATAAACCCACGGCAAAATAAGCAGAGAAAATAAACAGCATCCACTGTGGCATTTCTAAGGATAAAAACTGCCATTGGCTAACGGAGCAATCACCCGTTGCTTGGAATACAGCAGGGAACCAATCTTGTAATGCAAACCAAGATGGTAAAGTAACGAAAAAGTCACAGGTAGCAAAAGGCGAAGGATTAAGGATAAGTTGAGTATGTTCCCAAGCAAGTGCAATACCTCGGTATGCGGCGTAGATCCATAAAAAACCACCAGCCATACGCATTAATGCAAGTTTAGGATTTGCTATACCAATAAACGCGGCAGCAATAATGCCTAATACCGCGATGCGTTGATAGACGCACATAACGCAAGGCATTAATTCCATTCCGTACTGAAAATACAATGCCGCAGCTTCAAGACCAATTGCTGTTAACGCCAACAATAACCAAGGAAAACGGCTTTGTGACCAGTGACGAAGAGACGTCAGCATAATAATATCCATTTAAATAGTGAGATGGCTCTATTTTGCCTAAAACATAAACGTAAAAAAAGATGAAACTTCTTATTTCACAAATATTTACATTGGAGCGTGTTTTCATAAAAAAAATAGGGTCTTTATGAAATAAAAACCCTATTAATGTAGTGATTATGTGTGTTCTTTGTTATGGGATAGCAATTAATCCCAATTCATAAAACCAATGAGTGGTAGGAACCAGCCAAAACTCGACCGCAATCAGACCTAAAATCGTCATCACAACGGTATATGGCAGTGCCATAATAACCATTCGTCCATAAGATAGGCGAATAAGTGGTGATAATGCCGAGGTTAATAAAAAGAGGAATGCAGCTTGACCATTAGGTGTGGCAACAGACGGCAAGTTTGTCCCTGTATTGATAGCAACACCAATATGCTCATATTGTGTTTGGCTAATTAAACCATCTTGTAAAGCACTTAACGCTTCACTAATGTAAACCGTTCCCACAAAAACGTTATCTGAAATGGCAGAAAGTAAACCATTAAACAGATAGAACAATGATAACTGAGATGATTCAGAAGCTTGTAAAACAAACTGAATTATTGGGCTAAAGAGTTGTTGGTCGATAATTACGGCAACAATAGAGAAGAACACCGTCAATAAGGCGGTAAATGGCAATGCTTCTTCAAACGCTTTACCTAGTGCATGCTCTTCTGTAACACCACAAAATGCAGTTGCCAGTATAATGACAGATAAACCAATGATACCAACTTCAGCTAAATGTAATGCTAACGCTACAATCAGCCAAATACCAATTAAGGCTTGGATCGCCAATTGCGCTTTTTCTTGAGAAGTGCGTTTTTCACTGTTTTTCTTGTCATATTCAGTAAGAACTTTACGAACTAAGTCAGGTAATTCAGCACCGTAACCAAAAATTTTAAAGCGCTCAACTAAGTAGCAAACCGCTAAACCAGCAAAAAAGACGGGGATCGTTACTGGCGACATTCTGATAAAAAACGTCACAAAATCCCACTCTAAATGTTTTGCAATAATCAGGTTTTGAGGTTCACCAACCATCGTCATTACGCCACCTAATGCAGTACCTACACCAGCATGCATCATTAAGCTACGCAAGAACGCCCTGAACTGTTCTAAAGTCTGTTTTTTTTCTGTGGTATCGATAAATCCATCATTATTAAGATCAGTATCAGATTGATTTGATGCGAAATTATGATAGATAGAGTAGAACCCTAAAGAAACACTGATAACAACGGCGATAACCGTTAAGGCATCTAAAAAGGCAGATAAAAATGCACTAGCAAAACAAAATGCGATAGAGAGCAATCGTTTTGAGCGAATAGATAATAGCAACTTAGTGAAAGCAAAAAGTAATAATTGCTTCATAAAGTAGATACCAGCAACCATAAACACAAGGAGCAAAATCACTTCAAGGTTATTGGCAATTTCATGACCAATCTGTTTAGGGCTAGTCATGCCAATGATGACTGCCTCAATGGCAAGTAATCCCCCTGGTTGTAAAGGATAACACTTTAATGCCATGGCAAGGGTGAAGATAAATTCAACCACTAACAGCCAGCCAGCAACGAACGGATCGACAAAGAAAAAAATAAGTGGGTTAACAATTAAAAAAGTAATAATAGCAAGCTTATACCAATCGGGAGAGTTTCCCATGAAATTTTTTAGTAATGCCTGTCTTATACTCATATCCATTATGTTTTTTATCCTCCAAATAGAGATTTTAAGCACGAGTCGTGCACAAAAGAATTATAATACGCGTTAAGTGCTGTGAAATTAAGCGCGTTTGTAATAATAAATTGATAAAGCTATATCGTGTTTTATGATGCCACTCACTATTTAATGATGGTTGAGCTATATCAAAATTACGCATTCTGATATTATCTTTTTCATTATTAGCAGAAAAAACGCTTTGGAAGAAATAAAAATATGGTTATTAAGGCTCAAAGCCCCGCAGGTTTTGCGGAAGAATATATAGTTGAAAGCATCTGGAACAACCGTTTTCCACCCGGATCTATTCTGCCAGCAGAACGCGAACTTTCTGAACTAATCGGTGTAACAAGAACGACATTAAGAGAAGTTTTACAGCGCCTTGCTCGTGATGGTTGGTTAACTATTCAACATGGCAAGCCAACGAAAGTAAATAATTTTTGGGAAACATCAGGGCTTAATATTCTTGAAACAGTCGCTCGCCTTGATCACGATAGAGTACCTCAACTCATTGATAATTTGCTTGCGGTAAGAACCAATATTTCAGCTATTTTTATTCGTACAGCATTTAGAAATAATCCTGAAAAATGTGTTGAAGTATTAACCCATGCACTTACTATCGAAAACAGTGCTGATGAATTTAGTGAGTTAGACTACAACATTTTCCGTGGTTTAGCTTTTGCATCAGGAAATCCAATCTACGGTTTGATCCTAAATGGATTAAAAGGGCTTTATACCCGCGTTGGTCGTTACTATTTTTCAAATATTCAGGCGAAAGAACTGGCACTGTCGTTTTATAAAAAACTCGCACTGTTATGTACTCAGAAAGATGTTGAGCATGTAATGGACTGTGTACGCCAATACGGCAAAGACAGTGGAATTATTTGGCAAAGCCTGCAGTCACCAGAGCCAAGCGATTTAGCTGAAGTGAAGCGCTAATCCACGTTGCTAAATAGCAATTTGCTGATAAAAACCGGCTAAAATATTAAATTATTTAGCTGGTTTTTTTATTGTCTTTTTTTGCTTCTTCTCTTTTTATACTGTTCTCCTAATTGATTATTTTTAGCAAAAAAAACACCAAAAGCGTTATGAGTTGAATTAATATATCGATTTTTAAATTAATATTGGTTTTTTCTAAAAAACAGAGACCGTGGGATAATTAAGTTTTTCTGCATCTATTTTTAATCATACAGAATGTTAAATTTATTTAAACAACACCTGTAATTTATATCTATTTGATTTTTAAGTGTTATTATTAAAAATAAAATTTAGTAATCTCTGTATATTCTCCCCAAATGTGATTGAACTCTAAAATTTACGTTTTTATTGTCCTAGATGATTATTCTATACTGGCTTTTTGTGTATAGAATATTATTCTTATGTTATATCAATGTAAATTATTGGAGTCTTGCCATGAAAGTGCTTATCTTAGGTGGCGGCGTTATCGGTGTAACAAGTGCGTGGTATCTTGTACAACAAGGACACGACGTTATTGTTGTTGATAGACAAAACAGTGCAGCAGAGGAAACCAGTGCTGGAAACGCAGGACAAATATCACCGGGCTATGCAACGCCTTGGGGAGCACCAGGTATTCCATTAAAAGCAGTAAAGTGGATGTTTCAAAAACATGCCCCTTTAGCAATTAAGCCAGATGGTTCACTCTTTCAACTGCGTTGGATGTGGCAAATGCTTCGTAATTGTGATGCTTCGCATTATGCAATGAATAAAAGCCGCATGGTACGAATAGCAGAATATAGCCGAGACTGTATTCGTCAATTACGCCAAGAGACTGGTATTGAATACGAAGGGCGACAAGGCGGAACACTACAACTCTTTCGCAATCAGCAACAGTTTGATAATGCGGCTAATGATATTGCTGTATTAAAGCAAGAGGGGGTTGCCTATGAGTTGTTAACCTCAGAACAACTTAAACTAGCCGAGCCTGCGCTTGAGCATGTTAGCCATAAACTAACAGGTGGCTTGCGTTTACCTAATGATGAAACGGGTGATTGCCAAATATTCACCAAAAAGCTTGCTCAAATGGCTCAAGATGCTGGTGTGACTTTTTTATTTAATAAACAAATTAAACATTTACTGTTTGATGGTGATAAAGTAGCGGGCGTCCAATGTCATGATGGTTTATTGACTGCCGATCACTATGTGGTTGCGATGGGATCTTATTCAACTGAATTGTTAAAAGATAAAGTTGCCATTCCGGTTTACCCTCTTAAAGGTTATTCACTGACTATGCCAGTTATTGATGCTGCCAGAGCACCAATATCAACTATTTTAGATGAAACTTATAAAATCGCGGTGACGCGTTTTGATGATCGTATTCGTGTTGGTGGTATGGCTGAAGTGGTCGGTTTTAATTTGAATGTTTTAAAATCACGCTGTGAAACCCTTAAAATGGTGGTGCAAGATCTCTATGAAGGTGGAGGCGATATTGCTCAGGCATCATTTTGGACTGGGCTAAGACCGATGACCCCTGATGGAACACCTATTGTCGGTCCTACTGCATATCGTAATTTATCGTTAAATACAGGGCATGGCACACTGGGTTGGACAATGGCGTGTGGTTCAGGGCAACTATTAGCGGATTTAATTTCAGGAAATAAACCTGCAATTGCCGCTGATGACTTATCCGTTTTTCGCTATATCGATGGCTTTAATACTAAATTGCTTCGCCCAGGGCAAAAGCTTGATGCTGCTTATTAATTGAGGAAATTCCATGTCTAGACCCGCAAAAGTGACCATCAACCTAGATGCGCTCAGCCATAATCTCACTGTTATTAAAGCGAGAGCAAAAGGCAGTAAAGTTTGGTCTGTGGTAAAAGCAGATGCTTATGGACATGGTTTATCTTGTGTGTGGCCAGCACTTAGTCATACCGATGGTTTTGCCTTAATTGAGTTAGACAAAGCCATTATGTTAAGAGAGCAAGGATGGGTTGGTCCTATTTTACTGTTAGAGGGCATCTTTAAACCTGAAGATGTCTATTTACTAGAACGTTATTCCCTTACAACGACAGTGCACTCTGATTGGCAATTTGATGCAATTGAAAAAGCACATTTAGATCGCCCAATTAATATTTATCTTAAATTAAACAGTGGGATGAATAGGTTGGGATATCGTCCAGAGCATTATCAGCAAGCATTAAATCGTGCCCAAAGTATGAGTAATATTGGCTCAGTCATTCAAATGTCGCATTTTGCCAATGCAGATACTGGGCTCAATATGGATGCACAAAAAACGGTAATAAACCAAACCATGGTAAATAGTTTGCCTCGTTGTTTAGCCAATTCAGCGGCAACACTGTTTAATCCTGAGACACATCAAGATTGGGTACGCCCCGGAATTATTCTTTACGGAGTATCGCCATCGGGTGTTTGGCAAGATATTGCTGATTTCGATTTACAACCAGTAATGACTTTTAATAGCGAGATCTTGGCGGTGCAAAGCGTTAAAAAGGGCGAGCAAATTGGTTATGGCAGCCGGTTTTGCGCAGAGCGTGATATGCGTGTGGGCGTGGTTGCTTGTGGATATGCTGATGGTTATCCAAGACATGCACCGGATGGCACGCCCGTTATCGTTAATGGGCATAAAACGCAATTAGTAGGGCGCATATCAATGGATATGTTAACTATTGATGTAACAGATTACCCTGATGTTGTTTACGGTAGCCAAGTGGAATTGTGGGGCAATCAGTTACCTGTTGATGAAGTTGCAACGGCATGTGGCACTATTGGATATGAATTATTGTGTGCAATTGCACCAAGAGTGAGTGTTGAGGTCACGATTAATTTACCTAATTCCACTTTTTCTGATCTAAATGAAAGTTGTTGATAATCACTAAACTAGAATAAGATTAAATTTATTTTGATTTGGTGAACCTATGAGTAACGGCATTGCATTACGTGTGAAAGGCAAAGTTCAAGGGGTTGGGTTTCGCCCATTTGTTTGGCAATTGGCACATCGTTTTGGTTTATTAGGGCAAGTGAGTAACGACAGTTTAGGAGTATTAGTCTATCTAGTTGACTCTCCTCAAAATGACGCTTTTATTGACGCGCTTAACGCACAATGCCCGCCACTTGCACGTATTGAACGTATAGAACAAACACCTTATCAATGGGAACAATTACCTACCGATTTTATTATTGTAAAAAGTGGTGGGGGTGAAATGGATACTCAAGTTGTGCCTGATGCGACGACTTGTCAGGCGTGTATCAATGAACTGTTTGATCCCAACAATCGCCGTTATCATTATCCTTTTATCAACTGCACACATTGTGGACCTCGTTTTACTATCATAAAAAAAATGCCTTATGATAGACCCTTTACTTCAATGTCTGATTTCCCTTTTTGTCCTGAATGTAAGCATGAATATGAAGATCCTGCTGACAGACGTTTTCATGCTCAACCTAATGCTTGTCCTATTTGTGGACCTTATATTTGGTTAGCTGACACGAAAGGGCATCAATTAGCAAATAAAGAGCAGGCATTAACACAAGCTTGTCAGGCGCTGTTGGCGGGTAAAATTGTTGCTGTTAAAGGTGTTGGTGGTTTTCATTTAGTGTGTGATGCTCGCAATAGTGACAGTGTTGCTCTTTTAAGAATTCGCAAGCATAGACCAGCAAAACCACTTGCTGTAATGATAACGGGTATCGACCAAATAAAAGAAGATCAACAAAACCCCGATTTTCGTCAAGCCGCAGTAGAAGCTCTGAAAAGTACCGCAGCACCGATTGTGCTTATTCCTAAATCTGTCGCACCTTTATTATCTGAGTTGATAGCGCCGGGATTAACCGAAATCGGAGTTATGCTTCCTGCTAATCCATTGCAACATTTACTCTCTCGCCAAACCAATATACCGCTAGTCATGACATCGGGTAATGCTTCAGGACACACCCCTGCGTTATCAAATGACGATGCATTATCTCAATTAGGCGATATTGCTGATCTTTTCCTGATGCATAACAGAGATATCATACAAAGAGCGGATGATTCTCTAGTACGAATTGAAGATAAGCAGTGTGTGATGATCAGACGTTCTCGAGGGTATGTGCCTGATGCGATAGCGTTACCCGGGACTTTTGCCGAGCAACCCTCAATTTTAGCCATGGGGGGTGATCTTAAAAATGTATTTTGTCTGTTACGACAGCATCAAGCGATTATGGGACCCCATTTAGGTGATTTAGATGATTTAAGTGTTCGACAACAGTTATTACAATCATTGGCACTTTTTCAACAAATCTATCGTTTCAAACCGAGAGCAATCGCCATTGATGCTCATCCTAGTTATATCAGCCATCAACTGGGCAAACAGTTAGCACAAGAGCAACATATTGAAGTTATTGAAGTTTCGCATCACCACGCGCATATTGTCTCTTGTTTAGCAGAGTGTGGACATACTCATGATAAAGGCGCTGTTATTGGCATTGCACTAGATGGTTTAGGTTATGGGCAAGATAATACATTGTGGGGTGGCGAATGCTTGCTGGTGGATTATCAAAAATCAGAACGTATTGGTGGTTTACCTGCGGTTGCAATGCCCGGTGGTAATTTAGCGTCGACTCAACCTTGGCGAAATTGGCTAGCGCATTTATCTGCTTTTACGCCAGACTGGCAAGAGAGTACAATAACCCAGCTAATCCCACCGCAAGAATTACAACTATTAAATAAAGCCATAGTGCGAGAACTTAATTCACCTAAAGCGTCCTCTTGTGGGCGATTGTTTGACGCAGTTTCGGCATCATTAGGATTATCACCCAAAGTAATTAGTTGGGAAGGTGAGGCAGCATGCTATTTAGAAAGCACTGCGTTACAGTGTCACGAAAATAGATATCCTGACTTAATTAAAAAATATGGCAATTTAATGCCATTAAAGAACAATATTGTTGATTTGTCCGTTTTTTGGTCGTCGTGGGAAAAGCTTGAGTTAAGCGTGAATGATAAAGCGTGGTTATTTCACTATTTATTGGCAGAGAGTTTAGGTGATATCGCATTACAAGCAGCTGATAAATATAATGTTGATACAATCGTTCTTTCTGGTGGTGTGTTTAATAACACATTACTTAAACAGTTGTTTAAGAAAAAATTGAACAATAAAAATATATTAACGCCTAAACTATTACCTATAGGCGATGGCGGTATCGCATTAGGACAAGCACTAATTGCTACCCATCTTATTCAGAAATTAAAATAGATACAGGTAGAATATGCCATATCGTAGCTAATGCGCGTTAAAATATGGCTTTAGTTACTACTTTATTATTAAAAACAATATGGAAAATCATCGTGAGTAAGAAGACTATAATTTCTTTAGCTATTATCGCAGGATTAAGTGCGCCAACAGCATTTGCTGGTGAATGGTCTATTGGTGGTTCAATGCTGGCACAAGTAACACCTTATAAAGGCGTGAAATCTAAAGATTATTTATTGCCAGTTCCAATGGTTAATTATGAATCAGAAAACTTCTATTTTGCTACATTAGCAGCGGGCTACTATTTATGGAATGCACCGAAAGACAAACTTTCGGTTGATGTTCACTATTACCCACAAGCATTTAAACCGGGTGATAGCGATAATGCTCAAATGAAAAGATTAGATCGTCGTCGTGATACAGTAATGGGTGGATTCACTTATAAACATCACGAAGATTGGGGTAGTTTAAGAGCTATCGTTTCCGCTGACTTATTAGGTAAGAGTGATGGTGTTATTGCTGACGCTGCTTATCTGTATCCATTTAACGCGGGTAACTGGTCATTACAGCCGGGTTTCGGTGTTGTTTGGGATAGTAAGAAACAAAATCAATATGCTTATGGTATCAAACACAGTGAATCTCAACGTAGTGGTTTAGCTGAATATCGCCCTAGCGATAGCTGGAGACCTTATGTTGAACTGTCTGCTAACTATAAAATGACAGAGAGTTGGAATTTCTTTGCTATGGGACGTGTTGACCATTTACCAAGCGAAGTAAAAGATAGTCCAATGGTAAACAAATCAGTGACTGCGATAGTATGGACCGGCGTTACATACAAATTCTAATCGTTATCACTATTGCTATATTGCATGCATAAATAAAAAGCTTCGAGGCGTTATCTCTCGAAGCTTTTTTGTTATTGATATATCGTTATATTTATTATTTTTCAGCAATATTTTTACGAACACGCACAACAACAGATAAGCGTCCGGGGTGAACGTTGTCAGGTGTTAATGGTTGATGAATACGCGCAGTTTCTACACATGCCATTTTGCGATATCCCCCCGCATTCATATCTTTCATTGAGCTTGCGAGTTCTGCACCAGGATTCCAGCAAACGACATCGCTATGGTGATAGTGGTGTACTTCAATAGTACGATCCCAGCCATCATCATGAATTAGGTTGAAATCTTCAGGCTCTGTATAAAGCCTGTCAGTGCGTCCATTAAAGCGTAATGAGGTTTCATCAGTATAAACCTCTTTGTCGGCTACTGTGTCGATGTAGTGAGCGCCAAGACCAGTTACTGATACATTGTCGATATCACTGACATTAAAATAAGAGTGAAGCGCTGCGGTTGCTTTATAATCGCCATAGGATTCCAACTCGACTTCACAGGTTAAACCTAATTTAAAGCGAGCGATCACCGTAAATTCATGAGGCCAATACTTTTGTGTTTGTTGGCTCTCTTTTAATGTCATGGTAATTAATACGCCATCATCTTGTTCTGTGTGGGCGCTAAATTCCCAAGGTAAGATCCGAGCAAAGCCGTGGCTTGGTGTACCCGCTGAAGCAAACCAAGGCCAACAAATAGGAATACCACCACGAATGGCAACACCGGGGGTGAAAAGAGAGTCTTCACTTAACCAAAAAACGGGGTGTTCTTGAGCCGGTTGCCATGCAATAAGATGTGCCCCTTGAAGGCTAATTGCAGCACGCACTTTCGGATGGGAAATAACAAGGATAGGGAGTTCGCCTAATTGCCGACGACTTAAGTAAGGTGATATCTGTTCAATAATCGGCAAAGAAAAAATTTTCTCATTCATTATTTTATGACCTTATGTCACTGACTATCTCAATACAATAAACTGACTGGATAAAAAATAAAAGAGCCACCGAAAAGGTGGCTCTAAGAGATATCTTGACTTTCTTAAGCTCTAATTATTTAGAGATATGAGAAATCAGATCTAGAACTTTGTTTGAATAACCCGCTTCGTTATCGTACCAAGCAACTAATTTAACAAAGTTGTCGTTCAGTGCGATACCTGCTTTAGCATCAAATACAGAAGTTAGAACTTCACCGTTGAAGTCAGTTGAAACAACTGCATCTTCAGTGTAGCCCAGAACGCCTTTCAGTTCGCCTTCAGCAGCTGCTTTGATTGCGTCACAGATTTGTGCGTAAGTAGCTGGTTTTTCCAGACGTGCTGTTAAGTCAACAACAGAAACGTTAGGAGTAGGAACACGGAAAGACATACCAGTCAGTTTGCCGTTCAGTTCTGGGATTACTTTACCTACTGCTTTAGCAGCACCAGTTGAAGATGGGATGATGTTTTGAGAAGCACCACGACCACCACGCCAGTCTTTAGCAGATGGACCATCAACAGTACGTTGAGTAGCAGTTGTTGCGTGAACTGTTGTCATCAGAGCTTCAACGATACCGAAGTTGTCGTTGATAACTTTAGCCAGAGGTGCCAAGCAGTTAGTCGTACAAGATGCGTTAGAAACGATATCTTGACCAGCGTATGACTTGTGGTTTACGCCCATAACGAACATAGGAGTGTTGTCTTTTGAAGGACCAGTCAGAACAACTTTTTTAGCGCCAGCTTGGATATGTTTACGAGCAGTTTCGTCAGTTAAGAACAGACCAGTTGCTTCTGCAACAACGTCAGCACCGATTTCGTTCCATTTCAGGTTCGCTGGATCTCTTTCTGATGTTACGCGGATGGTTTTACCATTAACAACGAGGTGGCCATCTTTTACTTCAACAGTACCGTTGAAACGACCATGAGTTGAATCGTATTTCAGCATGTATGCCATGTAGTCTGCGTCTAACAGATCGTTAATACCTACGATTTCGATATCTGAACGTTCTTGAGCAGCACGGAAAACGATGCGGCCGATACGACCAAAACCATTAATACCTACTTTGATAGTCATATGTATTCCACCAGCTTTATTAGTGAATTAAAAAGTTGCTTCTAAAGTTACCAAAACCGCGCCAATCGTCAAGCGGAATCGTGTCAATAATTGCAAAAAATCAATTAAAAAAACACTTTTTGCTTAAAGATTGGACGTTTTAGCTAAATGTTACGCTGTGTATTATCGGGATCATCACCGATAAATGAAGTTACCTTTGCTCCGTTATGTGAAATACATCACATTTCATAAACTAAAGATTACTCGCATTGATTTTAGACTATATTTTCCAGATTTGTTGTTAAATCTTTGTTATTATTTACTGTTGTTTTAAAAAGCTTTTTTGTATAGATAAGGTCTCTATGTCAGATAATGAAAAGAAAGTGAATATTTCAAGTAATAACAATCACCTTGATTTATCAACCCTCGATGAAATGCAAAAATATGTCACGCAACAACATGGCACAGAACCGCCATTTAGTGGCAAACTGTTACATAATCGCCAAACGGGGATTTATCACTGCTTATGTTGTTCTGCGCCTCTGTTTTATTCTGAAACTAAGTTTGATGCAGGATGCGGTTGGCCAAGTTTTTATCAACCCGTTAGTGATGACGCAATTCGCTATATTGATGATTTATCACATAATATGAAACGAACAGAAGTCCGTTGTCAGCAATGTGATGCGCATTTAGGACATGTTTTTAATGATGGTCCTGCACCAACAGGAGAGCGTTATTGTATTAATTCTGCTTCACTTTCTTTTACTAACAGTGAAACGAAAGAAGTGCAGAAAGGCTAGTGTTTAACGCTATTTATTAACAAATTAGAAACAAATGAAAAAACGATTCAGCCATTAAAATAGATATTTGACTTATATGGAGCAACGAATGGAAGTTAACGAGCTAATTTCGATGGTGACACCTGAAATTTACCAACGTCTTTCTACTGCTGTTGAGTTAGGTAAGTGGCCGGATGGCGTTACGCTAACCGATGAGCAAAAAGCACACTGCATGCAGATAGTTTTGTTATGGCAGGCAAAAAACAATCATTCACCAGAACATATGACTGTTGGCACCAATGGGCAAATAACCATGAAGAGTAAACAAGAACTTAAAGCCCAATTTCAAGCTGAACGGTTAGCAACATTAACGCCAATGGATGATGAATAAGCTTTTTTTGAATTGATAATCTGTAAAGGTGGCAATCTATTAATTACGATGGGTTAATAGATTGCCACTTTCTGTTTTTAGGTTTTAGATACGAAGCTAATTGCTTATCTATTTATTGTCACGATTGAACCAATCTGCTGAATCAATTAATTGAGCACCTTTAGCTACCATTTCGTCTAAAGCAATTTGGCTATCCTCTTTTTTAATATTCACACCACGGCAGCCATCAGTAATTACTGAAACCTGATAACCTAACAATAACGCATCCAGTACTGTAAATTTAACGCAGTAATCAGTAGCAATACCAAGAATATAAAGATGTTTTATATTGAGCGTTTGCAAAAGGGTATGTAAGCCGGTTTGATATTCGTGGTCGTTATCAAAAAAGGCACTATAGCTGTCGATTAAACGATTTTGCCCTTTATAAATAATATGATTAATAGCTTCATAATCTAATTCGGGATGAAACTCAGCACCATTACTCTGTTGCACACAGTGTACTGGCCACCAAACTTGGGGTAATCCGTTTAATTTGCCTATTTCACCAATAACAGTGCCTGAATTTTCAGCAAAACTAAGATGATCAGCTGGATGCCAATCTTTACTTGCGATAATTGGATTTTTAATTCGTTTAAAATAGTTTATAAGCTGATTTGCTGTTTGAACAACAGCATCGCTATCGTTGACTGCAAGCGCACCGCCAGTGCAAAAATCATTTTGGATATCAACCAGTAACAATGCTGAGTTTTTCACTAAATCTCACCTTTTATTAAGATTAATCGTTATCATTCAGTGTCATTTCACCACGAAGATTTTGCTGCATAAGATGACAAATTTCACTATGGCTGTATTGTTGGCTAAGTAAATAATGCAACTTAGTCAATGTTGCCTCAAAAGTCATATCATAGCCACTTATTACGCCGACTTCAGCTAAGGCTTGTCCGGTTGCATATCCTTCCATATTAACGCGTCCTGAAATGCATTGAGTTAGGTTAATTACCACAATGCCTCGTTCCGTTGCATTACGTAATGTGGAAAGTAAAGCAGGGTGTGATGGCGCATTGCCCACACCATAAGAGCGTAAGATTAATGCTTTAACCGGTTGCATCAGAATATTATTAACAATTTCATCAGAAAGACCCGGATAAATAGTAACAACACCAATAGGTTGTGGGGTAATACTGTGGGCAATAAATTCGCCCTTTGATTTTGGAAATGGGTTAATTTTAAATAATTTAATATTAATACCCGCTTCTAAAAGCGGCGCACTATTGGGTGACGCAAAGGCATTAAATCCATCGGCATGAGCTTTAATAGTTCTATTACCACGATAAAGCGTGTTATTAAAAAATAGGGCTACTTCATTAATAGGGTGATGTGCCGCTAAATAGAGTGCATTTAGCAAATTAGTTTGCCCATCAGAACGTAATGCTTCTAATGGAATTTGAGAGCCTGTAACAATAATTGGTTTACTTAAGTTCTCAAACATAAATGAGAGTGCTGATGCCGTAAATGCCATAGTATCTGTGCCATGAAGGATCACAAAACCATCATAGTCGTGATAGTTTTCACTAATATCATCAGCAATAGATTGCCAATCTTCTGGCGTAATATTGGAAGAGTCAATAAGGGGTAGGTGCTCTTTAATCGTGAAGTCAGGCATCTCTTCACGGTGGAATTCAGGCATTTTAGCTAACTGGCGTTGTAGATGTCCTGATACAGGAATATAGCCATGATCAGAATGTTGCATACCAATAGTACCACCAGTATAGACAACGTAGATTGATTTCTTTTGCATCAGTCCATGCACTCTTTTTAAGCTGTGGGAAATAACTGATTATAGGGAGTTTATAGAATAAAAAAAGGAAAGGGTGCTAAAAAAAATAAAATAGAAAATAAGCAATTAATGCTTTAAATCATTGTGTTAAAAAAGTATCAGTAAAAATGAGTTAAAAAAGGGAATAGCAGATAATCTGGTTAAAACAATAAATAACTAGAAGTATGTACCTGCTGTTATTAAACAGGTACATACGCAATTATACGACTACTGGATATCACCACAAGATAAACAATAGGCATAACGATTTAAAGGATCGTTCATATTGAGGAAGAAATTAGATTGCGCTTTAACTTCTTTTATTACCGGTGCTGGTAAATAAACTTGTAAAGGATCGGGAATAATCGCTTTTGCATTAGATGATAAACTCATTAGTATCTGTTCAGATAAACTTAATTCAGGTTTCATCCAATCAATTACTGGCTCTTTAATTTTTGCCATTTTTGCCGCAGCATCAATCGCATCATCAAAATCACCAAATTCATCAACTAAGCCCACTTTTTTCGCATCAATTCCAACCCAAACTCGACCTTGTGCAATACGATCAATTTGCGCTGGTGTTCTTTTACGAGATTCAGCAACTAAATTAAGGAACGTTTTGTAACCGCTTTCAATATTAAGTTGTAATAACTCAGCAAATTCTTCAGGTAACTTATTAGTGACAGATAATCCTGCTAATGGTGAGGTACTTACGCCATCAGAGTAAACACCAATAGATTCTAAGCTGTTTTCAAAGGTATTGATTACACCAAAAATACCGATAGAACCTGTTAACGTTGAAGGGCTAGCAATAATCTGATTCGCTGGTGTTGAGATCCAATAACCACCGGATGCTGCCATTCCTCCCATCGAAACAACCACATGACGTTTCTGTTGTTTAAATGCTGCGACTTCACTACGAATTTGCTCTGAGGCTGAAACGCTACCACCAGGGCTATTTACGCGTAGAACAAGCGCTCTAATGTTAGGGTTTAAACGAGCTTCGCGTATTTGACTCGCAATGGTAGTCCCCCCTGCGGAGCCAGGAATACTTTCACCATCAATAATGGCACCTTGAACAATAACAACTGCGATATTACCTTCATCATTTGATGAAATATCAGATGTTAAGTTAGATGCATAATCATAGATACTGATATTTTTAAACTGGTTAGTTTCGGTGTTCCATTGAAAGGTTTCGGTCATATCCGCTTCAAACTGTGCATAAGAACTGACCGTATCAACTAATTTACGATTTAAGGCATAAGTTGCGCTATCACCATCGGCTTTACGCAACTGCTCAATCATCTCTTTCGCGCCCGGGAAAATATCTTCTGTTGTTACACTACGATTTTCGGCAACTTGAGTAAGGTAAGTAGACCATAGCGAATTGACTAAGCGTAAAGATGCTTCACGGGCTTCTGGTGACATATCGCTACGCATTAACGGTTCAACAGCCGATTTATAAGTCCCTACACGGAAGATATGTGTGCTAACTTTTAGTTTTTCTAACAAGGTTTTGTAGTAGAGATTTTGAAAACCAAAACCATAAATACCTACAGCACCTTGTGGCGTTAAATAAATTTTATCTGCATAAGAGGCTAGGTAATATTGTGGTTGGCTATAATAACCACTAACTGCATAAATGGGTTTACCCGTCTTCTTAAATTCGGTTAAGGCTTTACCGATGTAATTTAGAGAGGGTTGATCTGCACCCGCAAATTCGTCAAGTTTTAATACCATCCCTTTAATCTTAGGGTCGCTCGCTGCTTCACGTAGTGTATCAACCACTTCAAATAGCGAGTTCTCTTGCAGCTCGCTGCTTGATACACCAAGAAGCTCTTTGCTCATTTGACCCAACGGGTTTTGATTAGTGGTTTGATCAACAATAACACCTTTAAGATCAACCAATAATGCGCCTTCATAATTAACCGGTTTTTGTGCTTCATTGGCGACAAGATAGATACCAACAACAGCAAAAAAGAGGAAGAAGAAAACAATGTTTAGAATTAGTTTTCTAATAAAGTTAATGGCTTGCCAACTAAAACGAAATATTGCACCTATTAACTCCATAATTTTACTCATATTATCTCCACATCATGTAAAGCTAAAAATTAATCCTAAACAGTCATGCTAGAATTGTTTGCGAAAAGGCAAGTTAACGTAATTTGATGACATATAATATTGTAATGAACAGCTGGTAATATAATTACAATAGGAATAGGCGGACTGATTCTAAATAGTTTGATGCCATACAGGTGAATAACAATTATTTTAGGCACGCACTGTTCCTTCGTTTTATTACTTGCTAGTCGTTAATCAGAATAGCCACTTTTCACAGCAATAATCTTATGTTGTTTTACGTTTAATGCTAAGCCTTTAAATGATTTAAAATCGACATATAACAAATATTCTAATATAGGTACTATCGAATGTCTGTCATTGATTTATAACTAACCTATTATTACAGCATCACGATTAAGCCAATATTAATAATACACCTTTACGTTGATTGATATCTTAAACGAAAAGATCCGTGTTCATTTCAATGAATAGAAGAGACAATTAGACGGTTAGCGAGGAAAATGGATAGGAAAAGCGTGAAGTTTTGAACCAAGATAATGCGATATTCAGCATAAAACAGAAAAGCATTCATTTTATGAACAAAAAGCGCATTGTGATAGCAAATGAATGTTTTTTTGGTTAAAAATCTCCGCCTTCATTTGCGGATAGTGGTAATATAACAGTTTGTTATACTGAGAATTGATAAGAACTGTCCATGCCCAAAAAAGTGGCAACTTGCTAAAATCAAATGCTGACAGGAGAATAAAAAATGGATGCATTAACACTGCTTTTAAATCGTCGCTCAGCTTCTAGACTCACCACTCCAGCCCCAGATAGTAAAGCGCTTGATACTATTTTACAGGCTGGCATGCGAGCACCAGATCATGGCGCATTAAAACCTTGGCATTTTGTTGTGATGCAAAATGAAGGTATTGAACGTTTTAGTCAACTGTTACATAAAGCCGCCGTCGTGAGCAAATTAGGTAGCGAAGTTGAAGAAAAAGCAAAGAATGCACCTTTTCGAGCGCCTTTAATTATTACTGTTATCGCTAAAGTTAAATCACATCCGAAAGTACCAGAATGGGAACAAGTTGTTGCCGCAGGCTGTTGTGTACAAGCAATGCAAATGGCAGCACTTGCACAAGGATTTGGTGGTATCTGGCGTTCGGGTTCTTGGACTCATGATGCCGTGGTAAGAGAAGGTCTTGGGTGTGATGAACACGATCAAATTGTTGGATTCTTATATTTAGGAACACCCGCATTAAAAGCGCCAGCAACCGTATCTCCTGCTGACTTAACCGATTTTGTGACCCATTTTTAAATAAAGGATACGTTCTATGTCTGAAGCTATTCGTTTAACACAATATAGTCATGGTGCAGGTTGTGGCTGCAAAATTTCGCCAAAAGTACTTGAAACTATTTTGCATAGTGAACAAGCAAAATTTCATGATCCTCATCTATTAGTGGGTAATGAAACCAAAGATGATGCTGCGGTTTACGACTTAGGCAATGGTACTGGCATTATCAGCACCACCGACTTTTTTATGCCCATTGTTGATAACCCTTATGATTTTGGTCGTATTGCCGCAACAAATGCGATAAGTGATATTTTTGCCATGGGTGGTAAACCTATTATGGCTATCGCAATTTTAGGTTGGCCAATCAATAAACTGGCACCAGAAGTTGCTCGTGAAGTGATCGAAGGCGGTCGTGCTGCATGTCAAGAAGCGGGTATTTCCCTTGCTGGTGGACACTCTATTGATGCCCCAGAGCCTATTTTTGGGCTTGCCGTAACTGGTGTTGTTCCTGTCAGCAAAGTGAAGAAAAATAGCGCGGCAAAAGCAGGTTGCCAGCTATTTTTAACAAAACCTTTAGGAATAGGCGTATTAACAACAGCCGAGAAAAAAGGGTTGTTAAAGCCGGAACACCAAGGTTTAGCGACAGAAATTATGTGTCGTATGAATAAAGCAGGCTCTGATTTCTCTGATATCGATGGTGTAACGGCAATGACTGACGTTACAGGTTTTGGATTATTAGGGCATTTAAGTGAGATCTGTGAAGGTTCAGATGTGCAAGCAACGGTACATTTCTCACAAGTACCAAAATTACCAGAAATTGAGTCTTATATTGAACAAGGCTGTGTACCTGGTGGTACAGGACGTAACTTTGAAAGTTATGGTCACCTAATTGGTGAAATTAGCGAAATGCAACGTAAGTTGTTATGCGATCCTCAAACTTCTGGTGGTCTATTATTAGCGGTATTACCTGAAGCAATTGAACAAGTAAAAGAAGTCGCAGCCCGTTTTGATATCGAGCTAACCTCTATTGGAAAGTTGACAGCCCCGGTATCAAATAGAGCGTTAATTGAAGTGATAAACTAACGTAATGAGATTATTTATTGCAGAAAAACCTAGCCTTGCTCGTGCTATTGCTGATGTGTTGCCTAAACCTCATAAACGAGGTGATGGATTTATACTTTGTGGTGATAACCAGTATGTGACGTGGTGTGTTGGTCACTTACTTGAGCAGGCTGAGCCGGATGCATACGACCCGCGATTTGCTCGCTGGTCGTTAGATGATTTGCCGATTATTCCTAATCAGTGGCAACTTAAGCCCCGAGCTGATGTTAAAAAACAGTTAGAGACAATTAAAACATTACTAAAGCAAGCTGATGAAGTTATTCACGCAGGAGACCCCGACCGTGAAGGTCAGCTATTAGTTGATGAAGTTCTTAACTATCTAAATATTAGCGAAAAACAAAAAAAAGATGCCCGCCGTTGTTTAATCAATGATTTAAACCCAGCAGCGGTAACGCGCGCTATTGATAAATTACGCTACAACCATGAATTTATTCCGTTGTGTGTCTCTGCATTAGCAAGAGCCAGAGCGGATTGGCTTTATGGTATCAATATGACAAGAGCATATACCTTGTTAGGTCAAAGAAATGGTTATCAGGGCGTTTTATCAGTAGGGCGAGTTCAAACGCCCGTTCTAGGATTAGTGGTTCGGCGTGATGAAGAGATAGAAAATTTTGTTCCTAAAGATTTCTTTGAAGTTAAAGCTCATATAGTAACGCCTGCGGATGAACGCTTCACGGCAACTTGGCAACCGAGTGAACATTGTGAAACATGGCAAGATGATGAAGGGCGGCTATTAAATCGTAAACTTGCTGAACACGTTATTGAAAGAATAAAAGATAAACCGGCAAATGTGACGGATTATCAAGATAAGCAAGAGTCTGAAATAGCACCATTGCCTTTCTCATTATCGGCATTACAAATTGAAGCGGCAAAACGCTTTGGATTAAGTGCACAACAAGTACTCGATACTTGTCAGCGTTTATATGAAACCCATAAGCTTATTACTTACCCTCGTTCAGATAGCCGTTATCTTCCACAAGAACATTTTGCTGGGCGTCATGCGGTTATTAATGCAATCAGCGTACATGATGGCAGTTTATTACCGCAAGATACGCTAGATATCGACAAAAAAAATCGGTGTTGGGATGATAAAAAGGTTGATGCTCACCATGCAATTATTCCTACAGCAAAAACAGGTAATATTTCGTTAAATGAAAACGAAAAAAATGTCTATTACTTGGTGGCTCGCCAATATTTAATGCAATTTATGCCGGATGCGGTTTATCGCAAATGCGTTATTGAACTTGATATTGAAAATGGCAAGTTTATTGCTAAAGCAAGATTTTTGGCAAATGCCGGTTGGCGTGTTTTATTAGGCAGTAAAGAACAAGATTCAGAAAATGATGGTTCTGCGTTACCCGTTGTCGCTAAAGGCGATGAGTTACTGTGTGAAAAGGGTGAGGTTATTGAAAAACAAACTCAACCACCAAGACCTTTTACTGATGCGACTTTACTTTCAGCAATGACTGGCATCGCAAGGTTTGTGCAAGATAAAGAGCTTAAGAAAATCCTTAGAGCAACGGATGGGTTAGGAACTGAAGCAACGCGAGCAGGGATTATTGAATTACTGTTTAAGCGTGGTTTTTTACAAAAGAAAGGACGTGCAATTACGTCAACGCCAGCAGGTAGAGCTCTGATTAATGTTTTACCCGATATGGCAACATTGCCAGATATGACTGCGCATTGGGAATCTATCTTAACGCAAATAAGCGAAAAACAATTTAAATATCAAGATTTTATGATGCCATTAAGCAATACACTTATTGAGTTAATAACCCAAGCTAAGCGTCGACCTAATATTCAGGCATTTAGAAATTTGCCAGCGCCAGCAAATTATAAAAAGCGCAAAGCGGCAACCAAGAAACAAGGTGAAGTGAAAAGTAGCAACACAAAAGATAATACGAAAAGTAAAGGTGAAAAAAGAGAGAGTTAATAAAGATTTTTTAATTATCCCCTGAATTATCAGGGGATATAAAATCGTTTAATAGTGTATCAACGTATCATTACAGTTTAAATTCAGCCCAAATAGGAGCATGATCAGACGGTTTTTCCATTCCTCGTATCTCGTAATCAATCCCTGTCTCAATACAATTATCCGCTAAACAGCGACTCGCTAATAATAAATCAATGCGTAAGCCTCTATTATCATCAAATCCTTTTGAACGGTAATCAAACCACGAAAATTTATCGTCAGCTTCAGGATATTTTTCACGGAACGTATCGCTTAAACCCCATCCCATTAATGTTGCGAGCCATTCACGCTCTTCAGGTAAGAACGAGCATTTTCCTGTTTTTAACCAGCGTTTCATATTGTTTTCGCCAATACCGATATCTTTATCGGTTGGGCTAATATTTAAGTCACCCATAATAAGGACTGGTGAAGTCGGTTTTAGGCTGGTGGTGAGATAATTTTGCAGATCAGCATAGAATTTCTCTTTTGCTGGAAACTTAGTTTCATGATCGCGACTTTCACCCTGAGGAAAATACCCATTCATTACGGTGAGTAATCCTGCTGGTGTTTCAATATCCGCCATAATCATGCGACGTTGTGCATCGTCATCGTCGCCAGGAAAACCCTTACGTACAGCAACTGGCTTCGCTTTAGTTAATAAAGCGACACCATAATGACCTTTTTGACCATGATAAAAAACGTGATATCCCAAAGAACCCACTGTTTCTAATGGAAACATATCATCATGAACTTTTGTTTCTTGGAGTCCGATAACATCGGGTTGGTGTTTTTCTATAATAGCTTCAAGTTGATGAGGGCGAGCACGTAGGCCATTAATATTGAAAGAGACAAATTTCATTTGAATGTTAACCATTAATAAATTGAATAATAGGATGACTTATACTAACAGGAAGATAGCGTTAATGTAAGTAAATACGAAAACAATGACACGACTAATCAATGATTAAATAAGAGTGATTTATTAATATTAAATAACAAAAGAAATAATGATGTGATAATTTAATAAAAACAAGCATTCATGTAACAAAAAATATTAACTGAATAAAGTAGAAACATAAACTAATCTTTGATAGAAGAATGTAAGTATTGTCATTCTTTATATATAAAGAAAATTGAAAGAGTAGGAATAAATTTTTAAACAGTCATTGTTTTTATTAGGAGGTGAAAGTAAAGAGGATATATTCATATTCAGTTTTTATAAAAACATTTTTAAAATTAATTAATTGGATTGTTGTCTTCAACATAGCAAAGGAATGGTGAAATATGTTTTTCTCTCGTAAATTAGAAGCCTTTATGGCAGTAGTAGAAAATGGATCTTTAAGTAAGGCTGCTCGTATGATGAATCGCACTACGCCGCCTGTAGCTAAGTCTATCAAAGACTTTGAAGCAGTATTAGGCAAGCGTCTATTTAAACGTGAAAAGTTCGGTATGAGCTTAACTCAGGATGGGCTAGAGCTCTACAATGATCTTAAATCTCTTTATTTACAAGAAAAAGAGATCACCAAAAAACATACATTAGGAATTGTTAACAATAGTATTCATGTCTATTACGATTGGGGTAAAAGTTGTTATTTAACTGAGTTATATAAAGCAGCAAACAAAAACCAATCACATATAAATATAATGAGATATTCAAAAGAAAATTTTGATGAAATATCTGACTATGATGGTAATACATTAATATTAAGTTCAGATAATATTATCAGCGAAAAGTTTAGTATGATACATAAAATAGAAAATAAATATTTAGGTATTTGTTGTCGCCAAGATATGGCTGAAAAATTTAAAGGAAATATAAATAGCCTATTAAGTGATAATATTTGGTTATGCGATCCGGCACTTTATAAAACAGAAAAAATAAAAAAATTGGAGAATGAAATCGCACAGAAGACGAAAGCGGTTAGTATTAGAATGATGGATGATTTAAATTGCTGTTTGAATTTCATACAAACACATGACTCTATTTTATTAACAGATGAAAATCCACTTAAACATGATAATGAGCAATTACTCTGTTTTATGGCGTTAACCCAAACGGAGTTACGCTACAGTTGCTATATTTATAAATCTAAATATCATTCAAGTGTGTTAAATAGGTTTGTTGATTTAATTAAGAATATGCAATAGCAAACTGATGTGCCTTAAGAAGAGATGGTGGTGGGAGAAGGATTCGAACCTTCGAAGTCTGTGACGGCAGATTTACAGTCTGCTCCCTTTGGCCGCTTGGGTATCCCACCAACATTAAATTGTGCTGCTGTCCGTGACAGCGGCGCAATAATACCAAATACCGGAGATGTGTAAAGCGCTATTTTATCAAAAACAGCTCAACCGCTGTAAAAATGTTCGCTTTGTTCAAGTGTTGTACTCTATAGCGTTGATTTTAGGCTAAATATTTAGATCGCAAAGTAATAAATCGGCCCTATGATAAAAATAAAAAGCGATATTAATTTATACCGCTTTTCTTTGGCACATCATTTATGCGCTATAAATTATAAAATGATGGTTCTGTTGCCATAAACAAAAACACGTTGTGATAAGACCCAATAGAGTGCATGACTTAACACATTTTTTTCAACGTCACGACCCGCTCTCATCATATCTTCAGCAGATAACGTGTGGTCAACATTAATGACATTTTGAGTGATGATTGGACCTTCATCTAAATTGTCATTTACATAGTGCGCAGTAGCACCAATAATTTTTACGCCGCGTTCATAAGCTTGGTGATAAGGACGAGCACCAATAAATGCAGGTAAGAATGAGTGATGAATATTGATAATCTGATTTGGGAAATTCTGCACAAATGCAGGTGTTAACACACGCATATATTTTGCTAATACAACATAATCAGGTTTGTATTGTTCAATTTGAGCGATCAGCTTTTCATCGTGTTGATCACGGGTTAGCCCTTCATGGCTAACTAAATGGAACGCAATACCAAATTGCTCAACGAGGTGTTTTAACGTGTCGTGATTACCAATGACTGCTGCGATTTCGACATCGAGATCACCAAAAGCACTTTTCATTAGTAAATCGCCCAAACAGTGAGCTTCTTTTGTCACCATAATAACAATACGGCGGCGACCTGATGAATTAAGTTCGCGCTGAGAGCCTTGTGGTAGCGCATCGTCTAAATCAGCAAGGAAGGTTTCATCATTAAAGATCCCTTCAAGTTCTGTACGCATAAAAAAGCGCCCAGTGCGGTGATCAACGAATTCACTATTTTGCACGATATTTAATTGATGTTTATAGCAAATATTAGTTATTTTTGCGATAAGTCCTTTCGCATCAGGGCAAATAGTTCTTAGTATTTTCTTTTGTGTATTTGGGTGTTGCATGTACGGATAAATCCTTTAATGACGTCTGTTTGCGGTTATTTGATGTTATTGTTCACAACATTTTTTGTATTTACGTCCAGAGCCGCAAGGGCATGGATCGTTTCGACCTACTTTAGGTTTTACACCATCGATATAAAACCAACGATCATCTATTTTTAGAAAACGAGAACGTTCGTGTAGGTACTGTTTATCATCAGTATTTATTTCAATAAAGCAAGCCGAGAATTCGACATAAGCTTCATTATCTTTAGGCATTTCTTGTGACGAAATAACATTAAGCCCAAGCCACTGTGTATTTGGAAAACCTGCGGTTAACTCATCACGTAATGATTCAACACGACAAGAAGGGTGCCATGTTTTAATTAGATAATCCGCGTTATGCGAGACAAAAGCACAATAACGCGAACGCATTAATGCTTGTGCGGTAGGGGCATTTTTATTGTCTAGCAGATAAGGTTCGCAGCATTCACTGTAAGGTAACTGGCTATTACATGGGCATAGAATTGACAAAATGGTGTCCTAACTCACGTTTTACTTGACGAAATTCCGCTTCAGGAGAAAAAAGTAACCTTTGGGAATAATTAACGTCGATGTTGAACTAAACTATTACTAATAATGTAACGCTAATTAAACAGCAAGTGAAATGATAGTTGCAGGAGCCGCCGATGAATAAGGCATTAGTGGGTAAAAAAATCTTAATAATTGATGATGAGGTTGTTTTTCGCACAATGCTGACGGAATACTTCTCACATGAAAAAGCGTGTGTCTATATGACTGATAATGGTAGTCAGGCACTCTCTTTGCTTGATGAAGGCTTAAAACCCGATCTAATTCTATGCGACATTAAAATGCCTGTTATGGATGGACCGACTTTTTTAGCTCATCTTGAGCAGCGTAAATGGTCTTTCCCTGTTATCGCCATTTCGTGTACCAACAATATGGCTGAAATTGATGAAATGTTACGTTTAGGTGCTCAAGAAATATTTCTTAAACCAGTAACAAATTTAAATAAACTTAAGCAGAAAGTGATAGAGGTATTGTGTCCTGGTTTTTTTGAATCGGTATTAATCGAAGGTGTTCACTTAGCGCCGCTTTGGAATAGTTTACGCCAAGATACACATTATATTCAGTCTTTCGTAAAGCAGATGCAGCCACAAGTAAAGCAAGTCGTGGCGGGTTATAGTATTAATTATCGGCAATTAAATGATGCGGAACGAATGGGACTGTTATTTGATATTGCTCCATTATCCAATAATCAAATTATTTTTTATTGTGTCGATATTTCTCATGATGATGAGAATGGCTTACTTGTCGCATTACTCTTGCGGGTTGTATTTAATGATGTATTAAAATCTTCAGAAAAAATTCGCTCTCTACCGAGTATGTATAATATGTTGAATAAGCTTAATAAAATGCTAAATGAGATTGGCGTAAAAGGACCATTTCCCATTATTTTAGGTTATTATCATACGGAGAAAAAAAATATATTGTTGGCATCAGCAGGGTTACGGGCTGAAATAAAAACAGAGAATAAACGACTAGAATTAAATAGCGGAATGCCATTAGGGACATTACAAGTATTGTATATTAATCAAATAAAAAGTGAGGGAACAAATTGGCAATGCCGAGTTTGGGATAGTAAAAACCAGATTAAGTTAATGTTTTCTCCTATTGATAAAAGTTAAATTTAGATTAAATAAAATATTTTATTGTGCATATATTAAACATATATGAAGAACTATCTCAATTAAGTGTGAGGGCTCTGTTTATCCTTAGATATTAACTGATATACTCTTGCGATTATTTTTGGAACTGTGCCATATCATAATAGAAAACATTTATGGTGCTTAACAGTAGGCTGTAGGAGAAGAGTAATGTCATCAACGGTACGTAAAGTCAGAAAAGCGGTGATCCCTGTTGCTGGATTAGGAACAAGAATGTTACCTGCAACCAAGGCTATCCCGAAAGAGATGCTGCCAGTGGTTGACAAGCCCCTTATTCAATATGTTGTTAATGAATGTATTGCTGCGGGTATCAATGAAATTGTACTCGTCACTCATTCATCTAAAAATTCAATTGAAAACCACTTTGATACCAGTTTTGAGCTCGAAGCTATTTTAGAAAAAAGGGTTAAACGTCAATTATTGGAAGAAGTACAAGGGATTTGTCCAAGTCACGTTACGATAATGCAAACTCGTCAGGGAATAGCAAAAGGATTAGGTCACGCTATTTTGTGTGCTAAACCATTAGTAGGCAATGAACCTTTCGCTGTTATCCTGCCAGATGTTATTTTAGATAGATACAGTGCTGATTTAAACAAAGTTAACTTAAAAGAGATGCTTTCTCATTTTGAACAAACCGGTGCTAGCCAAATTCTGGTAGAACCTGTACCAGAAGATGAAGTCTCTAATTATGGTATCGTTGATTGCATGGGTGCTAAATTACAACCGGGTGATAGCAAGCCTATTACCCGAGTTGTAGAAAAACCACGAAAAGAAGAAGCACCTTCTAACTTATCTATAGTTGGTCGCTATGTGCTATCTGAAAATATTTGGCCTTTATTGGCAAAAACAGCACCTGGTGCTGGTGATGAAATTCAATTAACGGACGCAATAGCAATGTTAATAGAAAAAGAGCCAGTAGAAGCCTATCACTTACAAGGCAAAAGCCATGATTGTGGTAATAAATTAGGCTATATGAAAGCGTTTGTTGAGTACGGTGTACAGCACGAAGAGTTTGGTAAAGATTTTGCTCAATGGATAAAATCGTTAAAGATTTAACCCTTTGGGCTGTTTTAGAATAATCCAAGCATATAAAATTTATCGCATCATAATTTTCATGGATATTTGATGCGATAATTTCTTATTTTTTCCAACAACGCTGGAAAATTAATGTGCGAGCGATTAAGGTATTGACCGCATTCCCTTTGAAGATGTGCGCTAAACTTTGCTGTGTTAAGCGTTATGATGTTAATGACAATAATATTAAACATGATAACGTTGAACGTATAACAAATCATTAATCAGGTTCTTTGAGTGATAATATGAAAATATTGGTAACGGGTGCTGCTGGTTTTATCGGCTCTAATTTAAGCCAGCGATTGATAACCATGGGCTATCATGTTGTTGGGATAGATAATCTAAATGATTATTATGATGTGCGATTAAAAGAAGCACGTTTAGCTAAATTAAATGCGCTTGCTAACTTTCAATTTGAGAAAGTGGATCTTGTCGATTCACAAAAGATAGCGCAATTATTCGCGACACATAAATTTGATCGTGTTATTCATCTCGCCGCTCAACCTGGTGTTCGTTATTCTATCGAGAACCCGATGGCATATATTGATGCTAATATTATAGGACACATTAATATATTAGAAGGGTGTCGCCATAGCAAAGTAGAGCATCTTATTTATTCATCCTCAAGTTCTGTATATGGTTTAAATCAAAAACAGCCTTTCTCAACGGAAGACTCCGTTGATCATCCGGTTTCATTATATGCGGCAACTAAAAAAGCTAATGAGTTAATGTCTCATAGCTATTCACACTTATATCAATTACCTACCACAGGATTACGTTTCTTCACGGTTTATGGTCCTTGGGGACGTCCTGATATGGCATTATTTAAGTTTACTAAAGCAATGATTGCTGGTGAACCTATTGATGTTTATAACGGTGGGAATATGACGCGAGACTTTACTTACGTTGATGATATTGTTGAATCAGTAGTTCGTCTTATTAATATCATTCCACAAAAAGATGATGAATGGACCGTTGAAAAAGGGGAGACATCCTCAAGTTCTGCACCTTATAAAATATATAATGTTGGTAATGGTCAGCCAACGAAGTTAATGGATTTTATTAAGGCGATAGAAAAGTCATTAGGTGTTGAGGCAAAATTAAATTTGATGCCAATGCAGGATGGTGATGTACTTTCTACTTGTGCAGATTGCCAAGATTTATCTAGCAAAACGGGCTTCTCGCCAAATACATCGGTTGAATATGGTGTGAAACAGTTTGTTGATTGGTATCTCAGTTATTATCATAACAAAAGCTAATATACTTTTTGCTATGTAAAATAAAAAGGAGCTTAAAAAGCTCCTTTTTCATTATAGATAAACCTTTACAACGTATTTATCTACTCTCTATTTTTTTGACTATTTTTATTAATAAAATAACATCAGCACATATTAAAATTAAACACTTGTTTAATAAAAAGTAGCCAAACAAGAAAATACCCTTTTAAGAATTTAAAAGGGTATTTCAAATAGAGAATTGACTTGAATTAGATAAGGAAATCGTCTAATGATTTGCCTTCTTCGTCAATAGCACGTTTGATTACAGCTGGTGTACGACCTTGGCCAGTCCAAGTTTTAGTTTCACCATTTTCATCAACGTATGAGTATTTAGCAGGGCGAGCAGCGCGTTTAGCACGGCCAGTTTTATTAACTGCACTCGCTTCAAGAAGATCTGTTGGATCAATACCTGCTTCTTCTAACATTTCACGGTATTTTTGTAATTTCTGTACGCGCTCTTCTTCAGCTGCTTTTTCTAATGAGAATTCTTCACGACGCTCATTAACGACAACTTCGAGTTTTTCTAGCATTTCTTCTAAGGTTTCTAAAGAAGTTTCTCTTGCCTGTGCGCGGAGAGTACGGATGTTATTTAATATTTTTAAAGATTCGCTCATTTTCCTGGTCTCAAATAAATGTTGTTGGCTGATGTAATACTAATAATAGATTGCTATTTAAATTTCTGCAATAGCTAAATACAAACCTAACGTAAAATTTCTTTTTTCTAAAGTAATATCTTCGAAAAAAAAATATTAAAATTTGGAGCATCTTTAGTCAATAAAGGAAATATTAGTAAGGAAATGCATCTTTTAACTGATGATAACGCTAATGCTAAAGAATAGAAAGCTTTGTTCATTTTTTTATAATAACGGACTTTTTTCTATAAATGCATTAAGGCTAACTTTCATACTTTAATAAGCGCATATCAGGGTTTGTTTTAATATGTTAAGTACTTATTAAGGCTATTTATTTTTTATACAAAGATTAGAGCTCTCTACTATCAACATCTTTTTAAGGTATATTGAAAATACAAATAAAGGTAATAAATAGTTGTTATTGAAAATTTGCAGTTTGTTTATGTTAGACTGTCGCCCGCCATAATAAACACTAATTAAGGAGAGAGCTGATGGCTCAGCTTTACTTTTATTATTCAGCTATGAATGCTGGAAAATCAACATCTTTATTGCAATCTTCTTATAACTATAATGAACGAGGAATGCGGACGCTGATTTTCACAGCAGCTATTGATACACGCTTTGCAAAGGGAAAAATCAGCTCAAGAATAGGATTGAGCGCTGATGCATTACTATTTAGCGACGATATGAATATTCGGGACGTTATTGTTGCTGAGAATAATAAAGAGGCTATTCATTGTGTATTAATTGATGAGTGCCAATTTTTAAGTAAGGCACACGTAGAACAGCTTTGTGAAATAACCGATAGCTATGATATTCCGGTTCTCACTTATGGCTTAAGAACGGATTTCAGAGGCGAGCTCTTTACTGGAAGCGCTTATTTATTGGCATGGGCTGACAAACTCGTGGAACTAAAAACAGTCTGCTATTGTGGGCGTAAAGCAAATAAAGTACTGCGTTTAGATAACAACGGGAATGTACTTTCAGATGGTGATCAAGTTGAAATTGGCGGAAATGAAAAATATGTTTCAGTGTGTCGTAAGCATTATACACAAGCAACCCTAAACGGGAGTATTGAGCAAGACTAACTTATCTATTCCCCTCTTTTACTAAATAATAATGATACAAGAGGGGAGATAAAAATAACTAATAAAATAAAACCTTACATAATCAAAGCTAAAAATAGTTTATCTATTATTTAATTTTAGTTGTTTTATTGACTCTTTTTATATCAAGTCTATTCAGTAATAAATTTTTGATGTAAAAAAATGTTAGCTTTTCTTTGGAAATGTTTATTTGGTTCAAAAATTTCATTATCTTTAATCAAAAAAAAGATAATCAAATGAGTTAATCCTGTTTGTTTTGTGATGCTGATATTGTTTTTTACAAATGCTTCTAATGATATACATTTGATACAGTCATATTATTCATAGTTTAATGAAATTGGATAAAGATACGTATAAAATCCAAATCTGTTGTTTTTTTCTCATGCCTAATGGCGCAGTATTTTTATATCATTTCTTATGTATGCGCAGAATGTATTATTCAAAGTTATCAATTTTTAAATAAATTTACAAATGCGACAGAGATATCCATTGAAATGAGCCAACTCCACCTACCACAAAAGTAGTATTCAATTGTAAGCGGTGAACAAATAACCTCGCATAATGATGATGATAAACTTTTAAATATAGCGATCCATTTTTCGATAATAGTTTATTGCCGACTTGCTATTGATGCCTTGTTATAGATATCTGTTATTCATGACAGTGGGCGACTTATTCAATAAAGATTATGTCTAAAATATTTTATCAACTGAGCGGTCTATTTGATTTTTACTCGTTAGCTTTAGTGGTCTTTTTTGTTCGGGGGAGAGTCAACACCTGCGTGATATAATTACCGACTTTTTATGATTGTCGCCATAAGATAAATATTTAGATTTATACTGGTAAATTATGTTTTTGGTTTATTTTTCATAAAGTTAAATGGCTTAATTTATTTGGCTAGATAAAAAAAACGGTCAATAATTAACAGCACAACGAGATGATTCAAATAGTACAAATATGATAATAATCAACGTGTTGTTGCTACATTAGTCTGTATTTAAGAGAACCATATGAAAAATAGTGCCTATTTAATCACAACAGGAAAATAACAGCAGTTGCATAATAAATGGAAAATATTAGCAATTAGAAGCGCTAAACAACCGACTGTAATCCTTTCTACGAGACTAAATATGGTTAGGTAAGGCAAATGCATAACAAATAGGAATAAGCGCACATAATTAATTACAACGCTTTTTATCGCAAGCAAATCGTAGCTTGATTTTTACCAACAGCCACCGCGTTATTGGTACAAGTGTAATTATCTAATTATAAAGAGGTAAGTTGAGCCTCATTCGTGTTAATTCATTTAGCGACAAAAAAGAAAACCCAGCCAAAAGGCTGGGTCTTTACTTATCGAAAATATGAGGGTTATTCTGAACACAGAATATTTCGACTATTTTTTGCTGTTTTTCTTTGTTGCTTTAACGTCTTCTTTTACGTCGTCTTCTAGATGTTCGTTAAATTCACGACCATAGTAAGTATCGAGTAATAATTGTTTCAGCTCAGAAATTAATGGGTAACGTGGGTTTGCACCAGTACATTGGTCATCAAATGCATCTTCAGATAACTTGTCTACTTTAGCTAAGAAATCACTCTCTTGAACGCCCGCTTCACGAATAGAAGATGGAATACCTAATGAGGATTTCATCTCTTCTAACCATGCTAGCAGTTTTTCAATTTTAGCAGCGGTACGATCTCCCGGTGCTGATAACTCTAAATGGTCAGCTATTTCAGCATAACGACGACGAGCTTGAGGACGGTCGTATTGGCTAAATGCAGTCTGTTTAGTTGGGTTATCATTAGCGTTATAACGAATAACGTTAGAGATAAGCAGGGCATTGGCTAAACCGTGTGGAATATGGAACTCAGAGCCCAATTTATGCGCCATTGAGTGACAAACCCCAAGGAATGCGTTAGCAAATGCGATACCAGCAATGGTTGCCGCATTATGAACACGTTCACGAGCTACTGGGTTTTTAGCGCCTTCATGGTAGCTTGCTGGCAGATATTCTTTCAGTAATTTCAGCGCTTGTAACGCTTGTCCATCTGAATATTCGTTCGCCAATACAGAAACATAAGCTTCTAATGCGTGAGTGACTGCATCTAAACCACCAAATGCACACAGTGATTTAGGCATATTCATGACCAGGTTAGCATCAACTATCGCCATATCTGGGGTTAATGCGTAATCTGCTAATGGGTATTTTTGACCTGTTTCATCATCAGTCACTACCGCAAATGGTGTTACTTCAGAACCTGTACCTGAAGTGGTTGTAATCGCAACCATTTGTGCTTTTACGCCCATTTTAGGAAATTTATAGATACGTTTACGAATATCCATAAAACGTAATGCTAGTTCTTCAAAGTGAGTTTCTGGATGCTCATACATAACCCACATGATTTTAGCAGCATCCATTGGTGAACCACCACCTAATGCAATAATCACATCAGGTTTAAAGCTATGCATCTGTTCTGCACCTTTACGTACAACGCTTAAGGTCGGATCTGCTTCAACTTCAAAGAAAATCTCAGTTTCAACACCAAATTTTTTCAGGACACGAGTGACTTCATCAACATAACCATTATTGAACAAGAAGCTATCCGTTACGATAAAGGCACGTTTTTTACCGTCACTTGCGATTTCTTCCAGCGCGATAGGCAAACAACCACGGCGGAAATAGATAGATTTAGGAAGTTTATGCCACAACATATTCTCTGCTCTTTTCGCCACGGTTTTAGTGTTGATAAGGTGTTTTGGCCCTACGTTCTCAGAAATGGAGTTACCACCCCATGAACCACAACCTAATGTCAGAGAAGGTGCAAGCTTAAAGTTATACAAGTCACCGATACCACCTTGAGATGCAGGGGTATTGATAAGAATACGTGAGGTCTTCATTTTGTCGCCGAAATAGGCAACATGCTCAGGTTGGTTGTCTTGATCAGTATATAAACAAGAAGTATGACCAATACCACCCATTTCAACTAATTTCTCAGCTTTATGTACAGCACTTTCAAATGTTTCTGCGTGATACATTGCTAAAAGTGGTGATAATTTTTCGTGAGCAAAAGGTTCTGCTTCGGTGGTTTCTTTAACTTCACCAATCAGAATTTTGGTGTTTGCAGGCACGGTAATACCTGCCATTTCTGCAATTTTTGTTGCAGGCTGACCAACGATAGCTGCGTTTAAGTTACCGTCTTTTAAGATGATATCTTGAACCGCTTTTAAATCTTTACCGGTTAACATATAACCGCCGTGAGTAGAGAAACGCTCACGAACTTGTTTATACACGCTATCTACAACAATAACGGATTGTTCAGATGCACAAATAACACCGTTATCGAAAGTTTTAGACATTAAAATTGAAGCAACAGCACGTTTGATGTCAGCTGAGTCATCAATAACAACAGGTGTATTACCAGCACCCACACCAATTGCTGGTTTACCAGAACTGTACGCCGCTTTTACCATACCAGGACCACCTGTCGCTAAGATCAGGTTTATATCGTCATGGTGCATTAATGCATTAGAGAGGGCGACTGAAGGCTCATCAATCCAACCAATAATATCTTTTGGTGCACCCGCGGCAATTGCTGCATTTAATACGATTTCAGCAGCACGGTTAGTGGCTAATTTTGCACGTGGATGTGGGGAGAAGATGATACCATTACGTGTTTTTAAGCTAATCAGAGCTTTAAAAATCGCGGTAGAAGTTGGGTTGGTTGTTGGGACAATACCACAAATAATACCGATAGGTTCAGCAATGGTCATTGTACCGTAAGTTAAGTCTTCAGATAAAATCCCGCAGGTTTTTTCATCTTTATAAGCATTATAGATATATTCAGAAGCAAAGTGGTTTTTAATCACTTTATCTTCGATAATACCCATGCCAGACTCTTCAACAGCCAATTTTGCAAGAGGGATACGGGCATCAGCAGCAGCGAGTGCAGCAGCACGGAAAATAGCATCAACTTTTTCTTGCGGGAAGTTAGCAAATTCAAGCTGTGCTTTTTTTACACGAGCAACCAAATCATTGAGTTCAGTAACGTTAGTTACAGACATAAAGAGACTCCTGATAAAATGTTAAACTTTTTAAGCAAATTAGCTGTTTAAATCAACACTAATAAGAATAGCCCAGATAAGGGGTAATGTGCTTATTTATGTAATAATAATTAGCCGCCCTAATTTGCTTAAAAAGCTCAGAAAAAACAATAACCAACGTAAATATTTTTTTAAATTAGCTTTCTTTTTCCTATTGATAACAGCTTACCATCTTTCTAATTAATTAACGTGATGTAAGTCACAAAAAACACATGCTGACACCTTTCAGCATGGTTATTTATACGAATGATTATCATTTGCAAATAATCTTGAACGATTTTTTTGTAGTAAGTTTTATTTGAATATAAAATTAAATCACTAGAATGAGATCTGTTTGCCAAAGAATATTTTAGGTAAAAACTTGTTAACTAATAGAATTAACTGGTTTATTGATTTAAAGTAACGCGCATTTTTTGTAGTTATTTTATCGTGAGTAGAATAATACGCATGTTTATTAGCCAAGAAGGGGCTTTTCATGGGGTCATTGCTGGATTTATCCGGTTATATTAAATTTTTTGTTGGTCTTTTTGCTATTGTAAACCCAGTTGGGATCTTGCCCGTCTTTATCAGTATGACAAGTTATCAAACTGATGCAGGACGTAATAAAACTAACTTGATTGCAAATGGCTCCGTTGCCATCATTTTAGTTACCTCTCTTTTAATTGGGGACTCTATCCTAACTATTTTTGGTATCTCTATCGATTCATTTAGGATTGCTGGAGGAATATTGATTGTCACTATCGCGATGACAATGATTAATGGGCGTTTAGGTGAAGACAAACAGAATAATCAAGAACGAAATGAATCAGCGGTACGCAGTAGTGTTGCAGTTGTTCCCCTCGCATTACCCTTGATGGCAGGTCCTGGTGCTATCAGTTCTTGTATTGTCTGGAGCTCTCGTTGGGAAGGTTTTACTAATTTTCTCGGATTAGCAGCAACAAGTATCTTTTTTGCATTTTGTTGTTGGTTATTATTTCGTAGTGCAACGTTATTAGTAAAATACCTTGGTCAAACGGGGATTAACGTTGTTACGCGGATCATGGGACTATTATTGATGTCTCTGGGCATCGAATTTATTGTTACCGGTATGCGTTCTATTTTTCCGGGCTTATTAGTTTAAATATCATCAACACAGTCGCATTTTTAAAAATCGCAGTATTTAATTGAGTACTGCGATTTTTTTATATTTATTGCATCACTTCTTTTGTATTAATCAAGGCGATGGATCCCTTTTGCTAACGCTTCTCTATCATAGTGTTGCGTTAATTGACCATTCTCCATCAATGCAGCGCTATCCGACATATGTGCAATCACATCGGCATCATGACTTACTAGTAAATAGGTCATATTATGCTGTTTTTTTAGCGCATTAAGGAGATTTAAAATCTCTGCTTGTACTGACATATCTAAGGCGGAAGTGGGTTCATCTAATAACAGCAGTTGAGGCTGTAATAATAAAGCTCTAGCAATAGCAACTCGTTGGCGTTGACCACCAGATAACTGATGTGGAAAACGACTAATAATATCTGCAGATAAACCTACTTGCGCTAATGCCTGACTAATCGTTGTGTTATCAAAGGGTATTTGATGAATTTTTAATGGTTCTGAAAATGCGCGCTCAATACGATGCTGGGGATGTAGCGAGGCATAAGGGTCTTGAAAAACCATTTGTACATTACGTCGCAATGCACCTTGAAAACGTTGCTGTGGCTTAATAGATTGCCCTAACAAAGATATCTCACCTTGCCATTGGCGTAATAGTCCAGCAATAACACGTAAAACCGTTGATTTACCACAACCAGAACGACCGATAAGGCTAAAGGTTTCGCCTTGTTTTACTTGTAAGTTAATATTATTAACGACTTGCTTTATTTGACGACCTTGTTCAAAGCGAACCTGTAAGTTATTAATATCAATCAGCATAATAGAGCCCCTTGAAATTAAGCGTTCTATCTAGCACTGGCAATTGTGTACCATACGTTTTTGCATTGGGTCTACATGTCCACAGGGTTCGAGTATAAGGATGTGTTGCCTCTGGTAATGCTTTTGCACTCAGTTCATCAACTTGTTCACCACGATACATTACCATTACGCGTTCGCAATACTCTGAAACCAGCGGTAAATCATGACTGATTAGCAGTAATCCCATTTTGCGTTGCTCGCACTGAGTAATAATTAATTCAAGAATTTGGTGGCGTAGCTGTGCATCGAGCGCGGAAGTTGGCTCATCAGCAATCAGTATGGTTGGGTTGTTAATTAGTGCGATAGCAATCATTGCACGTTGTCCCATACCACCCGATAACTCACCGGGATAACGATAAATATTCTGTTCAGGTAAACCCACTGCCAAAAGTGTTTCGATAATTAATTGATGTCTATTCCGACGAGAAAGCGCTTGATGTAGTGTTACTGTTTCATCGATTTGCTGATAAATTGTTTTTACAGGATTAAGTGCATAGCGAGGATCTTGCAATATCATCGAAATTGTTTTGCCACGCACGTTATTCCATTGGCGAGATGAGTAATCTAGCAAGTTTTCACCTGCTAGCATTAATTTATTTGCCGTGACTTTTCCCGGTTTTCGCACTAATCCCATTAGTGAACGCGCAGTCATTGATTTTCCTGAACCAGACTCTCCAACAAGTGCCAAACGTTCTTGCCCTAACGAAAATGAGACATTATTAACGACTCTTGCCGTTGGATAATCAATACAGAGTTTGTCTACTTCAATTAAAGGCGTATTACTCATGGGGTTCTCCTAATAAATCACGCAATCCATCGCCTAACAGGTTAAATGCCAGGCTACTGATTAAAATTGCCGCACCGGGAATGGCTGCAACCCACCATTGGTCAAAAATAACGGGCATACCTTCTGCAATCATGGCTCCCCATTCGGCAATAGGCGGGCGTGCGCCCAATCCAAGAAAGCCTAATCCAGCAGCAGCAAGAATAATAACCGCCAGATTTAACGCCAAACGCACTATTGCTGAGGGAAGACAAAGTGGCAAAATATGCCCCCAAAGCAGCCTAACACCTTTAATTCCCATCATTTCAGCCGCGGCAAGATAATCACTATTACGCAGATGTTGAATTTCACTACGGGCTTGTCTGGCATACGCTGGCCATGCAGTAAGTGCTAATGCTAAAGCACCATTAAGAAGTCCCGGTCCAAGCATTGCCACAAAAGCAAAGGCTAAAATAAGAGAGGGCATAGACATCACAATATCGGTAAAACGCATTAAAATGCGTTCAGTCCAACCACCGTAATAGCCAGATAAAATACCAATCAATAAACCTAATGGTAAGGTGATAAGCGCGACAAGTCCCACTAAACCTAACATAGGACGAGTACCATAAATCACACGAGAAAGAATATCGCGACCATAATTATCGGTGCCTAACCAATGTTGTGCATTAGGTGCTAGCAAACGTTGAGCTGCATTTTGCCAATTGGGATCTTGTGGCGCTAACCAAGGTGCAAATAGGGCGATAACAACGAATAAAACCAGTAGCGAAAAACCAATTAAAGCTGATGGCGAGCGCGCTATTTTGGTAACAAATCGAGCTAACATTAGCGAAGCCTCGGATCAGTTAAACGAATAAATATATCGGTTATATTATTGATAAAAACAAAGCAGAGACCGATAACCAATGTGCCACCCATAATTGCCGTAGCGTCACCAGCAAACAGTGCTGTGGTTAAGTATCGACCAATGCCGGGCCAAGAAAATACCGTTTCTGTTAATACTGCGCCTTCTAACATGCCTGTATAAGAGAGCGCAATAATGGTCATTAATACGCCACGAATATTAGGTAATACATGAGTAAAAAGAATACGTAACTCACTCACACCTTTTGCTCTAGCCAATATGACATACTCTTTATCCATCTCACTTAAGCATGCAGAACGCGTTAGTCGGGTAATAGATGCCAGTGCGAAATAGGCAAGCAAAGAAACGGGTAAAATAAGATGTGAAATAGCATTAAAAAAGGCGTCTTTATCGCCAGCAAGCAAGGTATCTATTAAGGCAAATCCAGTTACTGGCTCGATAGTAAACTGATAAATATCATCTAAACGACCAGGACCTGCTGTCCACTGAAGGGTGGCATAAAAAATCAGCAGTAAAATAAGTCCCAGCCAAAACACTGGAACAGAACTTCCTAATAGCGTAAAAATACGCAAGATAATATCGAGCGGAGTACCAACAAAACGCGCGCACAACACACCAAAGAGGATCCCTAAGCTGGCACCAAAAAGCAAAGCAACGGTTGCCAATTCAAGTGTGGCGGGAAATGTGATTAATAGATCATCAATAACCGGTTGCCCTGTTGATGTCGCGGTTCCTAACTGACCCTCTAATAGTGCCGCAACATAATGAAAAAATTGGCTATAAATGGGTAAATCTAGCCCTAATTCATGTTTTACCTGATTGTATGTCTCAAGACTGGCGTGATCGCCAACAATTTGTAAAACCGGATCAACGGGAGAAAATGCCGAAAGCGTAAAAGTGATAATAAGTAACCCGAATAGGGTTAGCGCCAAGGTTAATATCCCTTGCGAAAAGGTTATCAGCTGGCTTTTTAGGCGCGAAGGTAGAGTAATAGCAGTATTCATACAGCAATAGCCTAGTGAAATGACAAAAATAACCACTCGTAATATCACTATGACGAGTGGTGGAGAAAATATTATTTAGTTACTTTGTCATAATAGACCATATCTGCATTAAGTCCTTGAGCGTAACCTTTTACGTTATCACGCAGTACAATCTGGTTTTTGCCTTGGTCAATAAACACATAAGGTGAGCTGCGTTGTAGCTCTTTTTGCATTTCAGTATATAAATTCTGGCGTTTTGTTTTGTCGGCTTCATTTAATGCACTAAGAGTTTGTTTACTTAACTCAGGAATTTGCCAGCCATTTAGCCAAGCAACGGTATTTGATTGTCCATCGTTATAAGCAAAAGCACTTGCATTTGAGTGTGCATCAAAATAGTCGGGGATCCAAAAACGAATGGCTGCCTGATGCTGTTTCGCACGAACGCGACTATAAACTTGGCTACCTGCTGCGGGTAATAAATCGACCTGAACACCCGCTTGAGCAAAGCTTGCTTGTATCGATTGTGCCACGGTAATGTAAGGCACTTTATTTTCTACATCCAACGTAAAGCGTGCGTTAGTAATACCTGCTTTGGCTAAAATCGCTTTAGCTTTTTCAGGATCAAAGCTAAAAGGATTATCTTCTAGTGCACCCGGCAAACCAACAGGTAAAAAGCTTTGGTGGATAAAATATTGTCCACGCATTAACTCTTCTGTTATGCCTTTATAATCGACAAGATAGCGAGCCGCTTGCCAAAATGCAGGGTTGCTTAATGTGGAATTTCCGCTGGCAGTATTAAATGCCATATAGACTTGTTCAGCAGAAGGAATATTAACAATTTGAATCCCCGCTTTTCCTGTTAATGCTGCGGTTTGGTCAGTCCCCAAATCACGCGCAATATCGGCATCACCTTTCTCTATTAATAAACGTCTTGATGCAGGATCAGGCACATTTTTAATAATGATATTCGCCGTTTTAGGTGCGCCGGTTGGTGAAAGGGGATTCGCTTCTAATACTATCGCTTGACGTGGCTGATAAGCGCGCATTTTATAGGCACCACTTCCCGCTGAATTCATCTTCAACCAATTATTACCAAAATCGTTATTTTTGATATGCGCTGCTATAAGTTTTTCATCAACAATAGAAGCAATAGGGGTAGAGAGAATATTTAGCACCACATCTGGGCTAACATCCGCTGTCCAACGCACTTCAAATTCGTTATCACTTACTTTCTTAAGTTGTGAGGCAATGTTATCTGCTTTCCAACCTAATACATTTAAAATAAATGCAGGTGATTTATTCATTGTAATTGCACGCTGATAGGAGAACAGAATATCTTCAGGGCGCACTGGGTTACCTGAAGCAAACTTTGCATCAGACTTTATTTTAAATACGATAGATTTTTGTTCAGGATTTGCCTGCCAACTCTCCACTAAAATCGGCTCGTTGATTTCTGGGTTATCACGATTAGGTTGCACAATACGCTGATATAAACTTGGTATCGTTTGAATACTAGAAAGCTCGTTACTTTCTGCGGGATCAAGGCTGACAAGATCATCTAATCCTTGTACAACAATTAATGTATTAGCAGGTGTTGCAGCTAATGCAGGTGCTGAGAGTGCACCAACAACCAATAGTGACAGTAATTTTGCTTTCATAAGGCGCTCCCTGAGACGGTATAGCTAAAATCGTTATGCGAATAACTTATTAGTTATTACTTTGTGGGTTCAACTTAGGTAAAACGTGATCAATTCGCAAAGTTTTAATTACGCTTATATATAACTTAAAGGTATAAGTAGGCAATATTAATCATAGTTGAGGAATAATTATTAGCGAAAAAGCAGTAGTGAAAGGCGTTGCTTTGGTTGGTTCGATCTCGTTTTTTAATTAGATTAAATAAATTTTATTTAAATCAATTGGATGTCTTAGCGCATCCTTTTCAATTATTTTTTTATTTCAATAAATAGATTAATTTTTAAAAATAAATAATAAAAGTGCGTTTTTATTAATCGCTAAATATTTGCTGATTTACTTTGTTATTTATTCTAAAGAACGATTTAGCTAGGTTTGAATTTAATTTCACCATGAAAACTTTTACAAATAGAACATAACAAAGTTCTGCGCCTGAGTTGAAAGACGCATTTATTATATTAATTTTGTGAGCTATGTAGGTTTTCTATCTATAAAACTTGCGTGATGTTAATTAAATGTTTATTTGTTGTTTTATCTGTTTCGATGGCGTTTTTTTATTTCAATAAGATAGAGTATGTATGGGCTAAATAAAGTTAAGTGAGAAGAATACCGCATTAATTGACAATTTTTGCGATAAGTGTAAAAAATGAGTAACTTGTAATCAGTTTTATCTAGCCATTATCTTATGTATTCTATAAAACGATACTTTTATGTTGCAATAGTAAAACTATTTGCGCTGCTTAAAGTGCGACCCCGCTATAAATAATAATTTATTAGGAGAGGTGCCAGTGAAAAATAACATGATTAAAAAAATGACGTTTTCGGCGAGCCTTATTTCGCTTGCATTAATGTCCTCTTTTTCTTATGCCGCAACACCGCCAAAAGGCACGGTACTTTCTAAACAGCAGCATATTGTTATTAATAATGGCACTGAAGTTTCTTCACTTGATCCTCATAAAGTAGAGGGCTCACCCGAAAGTAATATTATTTTAAATCTTCTTGAAGGCTTGGTTTATCTTGGTGCCAACGGCGAAAACGTACCGGGTGTAGCACAACGCTGGGAAACAGAAGATAACAAAATATGGACATTTTATTTGCGTGAAGATGCAAAATGGAGTGATGGCACGCCTGTGAGTGCAGAAGATTTTGTCTATAGTTGGCGTCGATTAGCGGATCCTAAAACAGGTTCCCCTTATGCCAGCTATCTTGAATATGCCTATGTCGATAATATTGCCGATATTCTGACAGGTAAAAAACCACCTGAAACATTAGGCATAAAAGCGATAGATGCACATACATTGCGAGTTACTTTAACTCAGCCTATTCCTTATTTTGTGGATATGCTTAATCACACCTCATTAAAACCAGTTAAAAAAGAGGTTGTTGAGAAATATGGCGTAAATTGGACTCGTCCAGAAAACTTTGTCGGTAATGGGGCTTATACCATTGATAATTGGGTTGTGAATGAGAAGGTGACACTTAAACGTAATCCACTTTATTGGGATAATAAAAATACCATTATTGAGCAAGCCATATTCTTACCATTAAGTTCCGAAACCAGTGATATTAACCGTTATCGCAGTGGTGAAGTACAAATTACGAATAGTGCAATCCCTCCTGCTTTATATAAAAAAATGAAGCAAGAGCAGCCGCAAAATTTACGAGTCACGCCTTATTTATGTACTTTTTTCTACGAATTAAATAATAAACGCGCGCCTTTTGATGATGTTCGTGTCCGTGAGGCTGTTAAATTAAGTATTGATCGCCAAATTATTGCAGAGCAAATCATGGGACAAGGACAAATTCCCGCTTACACATTTACCCCTTCTTTTATTGGTAATGGTAATTTCAAAGCACCTAAATGGTCTAATTGGACACAACAACAGCGTAATGAAAGGGCGCGAGAGTTATTAAAAGAAGCTGGGTTTGATAATCAAAACCCATTGTCTTTTACGCTGCTATACAACACATCAGACCAAAATAAACAACAAGCGATAGCCGCGGCATCGATGTGGAAGAAAAACATTGGTGCTAATGTCACGTTACAAAACCAAGAGTGGAAAACCGCGCTAGAAAGTCGTAACCAAGGCAATTATGAGGTTGCAAGAGCAACGTGGTGTGCAGATTACAATGAACCAACGTCGTTTTTAAACTCATTTTTATCAACAAGTAGTCTTAATACGGTGTTTTATGAAAATAAAGATTATGACCAAGCATTAGAAAATGCATTACTTGCTATTGATAATGGCGCTCGTCATCAACTCTATCAACGTGCTGAAGCCTTGCTAGACAAGGACTCAGCGATAGTTCCAGTTTATTATCGTGTCAGTGTTAGACTAGTTAGTCCAACGGTAGGCGGATTTACTGGCAAAGACCCCTTTGATTATACGGACTTAAAGCGCTATTTTATTATAGAAGATAACTAAAAGTGGTAAGTTATAAACGTTCTATAGCTATATCTGATTTTAATTATCAAAAAGTGGTTTGTAGTTTACAACGCTAAATGAAATACAGAATCAAAAGCACTACACAAAAAATATAACGGCACAAAAATTATAATTACATCATGCAAAAAAGCATCGATGACAACGTAATAAAATTGAAGTATTTATTGTAAAACAATAAGTTGTGCAAAACGTTCTAAAAGCACAACAGTAACATCACAGAAGGGTTGTTAAACAACCTGCTCACTAACTGGGAGTATTTTATAAAATGATAAAATTAAATAAAAAGAGTGCGCTAGCAATTGCGATTAGCGCAGTTGTTGGCTTAGCTGCGATTAATGCGAATGCGGCTGTTGTTCCTGATGGTGTAAAACTCGCTGAAAAACAAGTATTTGTGCGTAACAATGGTTCAGAGCCACAATCACTTGATCCACATAAAATTGAAGGTGTGCCTGAGGCTGCACTCGCGCGTGATCTATTTGAAGGGATCACGATTGTTGGACCTGATGGCGAAATTTTACCGGGTTCTGCAACAAGTTGGGAAAACAAAGACTTTACTGTTTGGACTTTCAAAATTCGTGAAGGTGCCAAATGGTCTAATGGTGAGCCTGTTACCGCTCAAGACTTTGTTTATAGCTGGCAACGTTTAGCCGATCCTAACACTGCATCTCCTTATGAGAGCTATTTACAATATGCGCATATCGTCAATATTGATGACATTATTGCGGGTAAAAAGAAAGCAACAGAACTGGGTGTAAAAGCATTAGATAACAATACATTAGAGATTACGCTTTCAGAAGCTGTTCCTTATTTACCAAAATTACTGGCTCACTCCTCAATGTCACCAGTAAACCAAAAAGTGATTGAAAAATTTGGTGAGAAATGGACGCAACCTGCGAATTTTGTCGGTAATGGTGCTTTTGCACTGAAAGACTGGACTGTTAACGAACGAATTGTGTTAGAGCGTAGCCCAACGTATTGGGACAATAAAAATACCGTTATCGATAAAGTCACTTTCTTACCTATCTCTTCTGAAGTTACCGATGTAAACCGCTATCGTGCGGGTGAAATCGATATGACTTATAGCAATTTACCGATTGAATTTTTTCAAAAACTGAAAAAAGAGATCCCTAATGAGCTGCGTGTAAGCCCTTATTTATGTACTTATTATTATGAAATTAATAATGAGAAAGCGCCTTTCAACGATCCTCGTGTACGTGAAGCACTTAAGCTCTCCATGGACAGAGATATCATTACTTATAAAGTAAAAAATCAAGGTGATATCCCCGCTTATGGCTTTACTCCACCCTTTACTGATGGCATTAAAGAGAAACAACCAGAGTGGTTTGCATCTTGGACACAAGAGCAACGTAACGAAAGAGCACGTCAGTTGCTAGAAGAAGCGGGTTACAACAAAGCGAACCCACTGAAATTTAAGCTGCTCTATAACACCTCTGATTTACATAAAAAAGTGGCAATTGCGGCATCTTCAATCTGGAAGAAAAACCTAGGTGCTGATGTTTCCTTAGAAAACCAAGAGTGGAAAACATTCTTAGATACCCGTCACCAAGGGACTTATGATGTTGCGCGTGCAGGTTGGTGTGCAGATTATAACGAACCTTCTTCATTCTTAAATATGATGCTGTCTTACAGCAGTAATAATACCGTTCACTATAAAAACAAAGAATTTGATGCATTAATCAAAGAGTCATTACGTGTTAAATCTGATGATGAACGTGCTGATATCTACCAAAAAGCAGAAGGCGTATTGGATAAAGACTCAGCGATTGTTCCACTTTACTATTATGTGAATACCCGCTTAGTTAAGCCTTATGTGGGTGGTTACTCAGGTAAAGATCCATTAGATAACGTACATACTAAAGATTTGTACATTATAGCCAAGTAATCGGGCGAGACCTTGCTTATTAACTAGGTAAGGTCTTTTTATCGTCACGCCTGAATAGGTTTGTGTTATAGGAACGGGCAATGCTCAAATTTATTTTTCGTCGCTTTTTAGAAGCGATACCGACTCTATTTATTCTAATAACGATTTCGTTTTTCATGATGCGTTTAGCACCCGGTAGCCCTTTTACTGGGGAGAGAAAACTGCCGCCAGAGGTAATGGCAAATATTGAAGCGAAATATCACTTAAACGATCCCATTTACAAACAATACTTCGATTATCTGATCCAGTTATCGAAAGGGGATTTAGGACCTTCTTTTAAATATAAAGACTACAGTGTAAACACCTTAGTCGGTAAAGCATTCCCTGTTTCCGCTAAATTGGGACTTTCGGCATTTATTTTTGCGGTAATTTTTGGAGTGGGTGCCGGCGTGATAGCCGCACTGAATCAAAATACCAAATGGGATTATACCGTCATGAGCTTTGCCATGACGGGGGTGGTAATACCGAGTTTTGTTGTGGCGCCGTTGCTGGTGCTTATTTTTGCCATCACTTTACGCTGGCTACCTGCAGGTGGTTGGAATGGTGGTCAAATTCAATATATGTTACTGCCAATGATTGCATTATCGCTCTCTTATATTGCCAGTATCTCTCGTATTACGCGTAGTTCAATGATTGAAATTTTGCATTCAAACTTTATCAGAACGGCAAAAGCCAAAGGCTTGCCGATGAGAAGAATTGTACTGCGCCATGCATTAAAACCTGCACTACTGCCCGTTATCTCTTATATGGGACCTGCATTTGTGGGAATTATTACGGGCTCTATGGTCATTGAAACTATCTTCGGGCTTCCTGGTATTGGGCAATTGTTTGTTAATGGTGCGCTAAACCGTGACTATTCATTGGTATTAAGCTTAACCATTATCGTTGGTGCATTAACGATTTTCTTTAATGCCATTGTCGATATTTTATATGCTGTTATTGACCCGAAAATTCGTTATTAAGAGACACTGGAGCACGTTATGCTATCACTGAAGGAAAACAGCGAAGCTCTGGGAAATTTCTCTGAGCAGCTAGATATTGAAGGCCGTAGTTTATGGCAAGATGCCCGACGTCGTTTTATGCACAATAAAGCAGCAATTACGAGTCTGGTATTACTTTTTTGTATTTTATTATTTGTGATCTTTGCCCCGATGTTATCGCCTTTTGTTTATGATGATACCGATTGGGAAATGATGTCGATGGCACCTGATTTTGCATCGTCGCACTATTTTGGTACTGATTCATCAGGACGTGATTTACTGGTTCGTGTTGCTATTGGTGGTCGTATTTCATTGATGGTGGGTATCGCTGCTGCTTTTGTCGCTGTTATTGTGGGAACACTGTATGGCGCAATGGCGGGTTATATTGGCGGTCGTACAGACTCTATTATGATGCGTCTACTTGAAATCTTAAACTCATTCCCATTTATGTTCTTTGTTATCTTACTTGTGACCTTCTTTGGGCAAAATATTTTACTGATATTTGTGGCGATAGGTATGGTCTCTTGGTTGGATATGGCGCGTATTGTAAGGGGACAAACGCTGAGTTTAAAACGTAAAGAGTTTATTGAAGCCGCGTTAGTTTGTGGCGTTTCATCACGCAATATCGTATTAAGACATATTGTTCCTAACGTATTAGGTGTTGTGGTTGTTTATGCCTCTTTATTAGTACCAAGTATGATCCTATTTGAATCATTCTTAAGCTTTTTAGGTTTAGGAACGCAAGAGCCATTAAGTAGTTGGGGCGCATTATTAAGTGATGGTGCAAACTCAATGGAAGTTTCTCCTTGGTTATTACTTTTCCCTGCGGTGTTCTTAGTTATCACGCTATTTTGCTTTAACTTTATTGGCGATGGCTTACGTGACGCATTAGACCCGAAAGATCGTTAAGGAGAACAAGATGACAACGACAAATAAATCACTATTAAGTGTTAAAGATCTTTCAGTCACCTTTGCTACATCAGACGGTGATGTAACGGCGGTAAACAAGCTTAACTTTGAACTATCCGCAGGTGAAACATTAGGTATTGTGGGTGAATCAGGTTCTGGTAAATCACAGACCGCTTTTGCTTTAATGGGGTTACTTGCCAAAAATGGTCGTACTGCGGGCAGTGCGAACTTTAACGGTCGTGAGATATTAAATTTACGTCAAAGTGAATTTAATAAGATGCGAGCTGAAGAGATATCAATGATATTTCAAGATCCCATGACATCACTAAACCCTTATATGAAAGTGGGTCCACAACTTATTGAAGTGCTAATGCTTCATAAAGGTATGAGTAAAAATGATGCTTATGCTGAGTCTGTGAGAATGTTAGATGCGGTTAAAATGCCTGAAGCACATAAACGTATGAGTATGTATCCTCATGAATTTTCAGGAGGAATGCGTCAACGTGTAATGATTGCAATGGCACTATTATGCAAACCTAAATTACTCATCGCCGATGAACCGACCACCGCGCTCGATGTTACTGTTCAAGCGCAAATCATGACGCTACTTAACGAGTTAAAAACAGACCTTAATACTGCAATCATCATGATAACTCATGACCTTGGCGTGGTAGCGGGTATCTGCGATAAAGTTTTAGTTATGTATGCAGGGCGCACGATGGAATATGGCAGTGCTCGCAATATCTTTTACGAGCCAACGCATCCTTACTCTATTGGGTTATTACAGGCAGTTCCGCGATTAGATGGTGAAGATGATCGCTTAGCGACCATTCCGGGTAATCCTCCTAACCTATTGCGTTTACCTAAAGGATGCCCATTCCAACCTCGTTGTCAGTATGCAGTAGAGAAATGTGTAAACTGCGAGCCACAGCTAGACCAATTTGGACAAGGACGATTACGTGCCTGCTTTAAAGCGGTGGAGGAGTTAGTATGACCCAGACCACATTACAAGATAGAAAAGTCATTCTTGAAGTGAATGATTTAAAAGTTTATTTCGAAGTACAAGATAATAAACAGTGGTTCTGGAAACCCAAGAAAAGCCTTAAAGCTGTCGATGGCGTCACTTTGCGTTTATATGAAGGTGAAACATTAGGGGTTGTTGGTGAATCAGGTTGTGGTAAATCTACCTTTGCTCGTGCCATTATCGGCTTAGTTAAAGCCTCTGGCGGAACGGTATCTTGGTTAGGTAATGACTTACTGGGCATGGGGAATAAACAGTGGCGAGAAATTCGCCAAGATATTCAAATGATTTTCCAAGATCCACTCGCGTCATTAAATCCAAGAATGACCATTGGCGATATTATTGCGGAGCCACTTAAAACCTATCAGCCTAAAATGAAACAAACAGAAGTGGTTGAGAAAGTAAAAGCAATGATGATGCGAGTCGGATTATTGCCAAACTTAATTAACCGCTATCCTCATGAGTTCTCAGGAGGACAATGCCAACGTATTGGTATTGCGCGAGCATTAATTTTAGAACCAAAATTGGTTATCTGTGATGAGCCGGTTTCTGCATTGGATGTTTCTATTCAAGCACAGGTTGTTAACTTGCTTAAAGATATCCAAAAAGAGATGGGATTATCCCTTATCTTTATTGCCCATGACCTTGCTGTGGTTAAACATATCTCAGATCGTGTATTAGTGATGTATTTAGGGCATGCCGTTGAACTGGGTACTTATGATGAGGTTTATCATCATCCATTACATCCTTATACCAAAGCATTAATGTCAGCGGTGCCAATTCCTGATCCCGATAAAGAGCGCAATAAGCATATTGACCTATTAGAAGGTGAATTACCGTCACCGATTAATCCACCTTCAGGATGCATCTTCCGTACACGTTGTCCTATGGCAGATGAAGAGTGCGCCAAAACACGACCGTTGTTAGAGGGAAGTTTCCGCCATGCTGTATCGTGCTTAAAAGTGGATCCGCTTTAATGCTAATGTAATCGTATTTAAATAAAATCACCGATGCCTGGAATATATTCAGGCATTTTTTTAGCTAAAATAAAAGTGATTATATAACACAATAATATTTAGCTTTTGGTTCATTTTTCGTATCTCGAAATAACTTTGTGGTTTGTATCACGGTGTTATATTTTCAATGTGGTAGTTTATTATTGAACATAAAAACATCACATTTTATTTATCGGGGAAAATATGAGAAAAAATATTCTTTCAGTTTTGATTAGCTCAAGTGTGTTGCTTTCTGCTGCTGTAATGGCAAATACCACCGGTTCTGAAATATTAGCGGTACAATCAGGTGGAACACCAGACAAAGTGTATCAAACCAATAAGCCTACGATTAAAATAGCCACTTACAACATTGGTAAAAATGAAGTATCAGCCGATGTCACTAATTTTGATAAACTTAGCCAAGCAATTAAAAATATAGATGCTGATGTTATTGTTGTGACTGAAGTAGATAATAAAACGGCTCGTAGTAAAAATATTGACCAACTAGGTGTATTAGCTAAAGCCAACAATATGCATTTTGCGTTTGGTAAAGCATTAGATTTTGATGGCGGGCAATATGGTGTAGGAATTTTATCAAAATATAATATTGATAAATCACAAGTTGTGAATTTACCTTCAGGTGATGCAGAGCAACGTATTGTTTTATTATCGCAAATTACTAAACCAGGCTTTGATGCACCTATTATTATTATGGGAACGCATCTAGATTGGCAAAAAGATCCAACCATTCGCATTGGGCAAGTAAGACATATTTTAGATGCTGCGATAGGCGATACTGAAACGGGTTTTGACAATATTCCAACTTCAATCAAGCTTCTTGCTGGTGATTTTAACTCTACGGCAAATGAACAGCCTATTCAGGAAATCCGCTATTTTTGGAACCCAGTAGAAAAACAGGGTATGGATTATAGAAGCTGGCCAGCAATTAATCCTGCTATTGATATCGACCATATTTTCACCTTTAAAGGACAGGTTTGGGATGTGAAAAGTATGGAAATTCCTAAAGACTCTGCAAAATTCAAATGGTCAGATGCCAGTGATCACCTGCCAGTTATTGCAGAATTAGAATTACAAGAGCAGTAATATTTTCGTCATTATTTTGCTATTACTCATAAATAAAAACGCCTTTGATAGAACAATAATGTAATCAAAGGCGTTATTTCTGTTTTATTAAAACGAGCAATAAATTAGCGAAAGATTAAATCCAACCTTTAGCGCGAAACGCTTTTAAGGTTGCGACAAAATAGCTCATCTCTTCGGGTGTTCCTAGCGTTAAACGGCTCCAACCATAGGCTGGTGGAAATTCACGACCTACCATAATATAGGCATCTTTCATTCTATTTTGATAGGTTTTTACATCGCCTTTTACTTTATGGAAAATAAAGTTGGCATGAGAAGGAGCATATTCAATTTGTAATTCATTTAATGTATCAACCACCATTTGGCGCGATACATCAATAGATTTACGGCTATATTCTACAAATGCATGATCATTTAATGACGCTAATGCGGCAACAGCACCGGCGGTATTAGTGTTATCGATAGAAACAAAGGTATCAATATCTTCAATGATTTCAGGTGCGGCAATACCATAGCCGACACGAAGACCCGCTAACGCATAAATTTTTGAGAATGTACGGGCGACAATTAGATTTTTATGACCTTCTTGGACTAATTTAATTGCACTGGTAAATTCAGGTGTAGATATAAATTCAGCGTAGGCTTCATCAATAATAAAAAATACGTTCTCTTTCGCTGATGTAATCCAATTAGTAAGAGGCGCGGTTGGCGTTAAAGTCGCAGTCGGATTATTAGGATTACATAAATAGATCATGCTAATTCCATCAAATTCATCAGCTTTTTTCTGCATGGTATTTAAATCAAAAGCTAATTTTTCATCGACTGGGATCTTAACGATATTTACCCCCAAAGGTGCTGCATAGAGTTCGGCATAATTAAAAGTAGGATCAGGCACAATAAGCTGAACCGCTTTCTGCTCTTTTTGTCCTTTATTCGCAACATATTGTACAGCTGCTTGAATGGTCTCTGATGAACCGTTCCCTAAGGTAATATGTTTGTCTGATAGCGTAAAGGTTTTACCTAACTCGCTAATTAATGCACTACGTGCATCATCAGGGTAGCGAAATGCATTAGGTAATGCATCGATAATCGCCTGTTTAGCTTTAGGCGACATACCTAAAGAATTTTCATTAAAGTTTAATAGCAGCGGATTTTCTGCATTAAATACTAATTTATTACTGAGTTTCTCATTAGCATAAGCAGAACTAACGAAAGAGCTTAATGATAAACCACCAATCACTAAGCTTGATGACGTTAAGAATGAACGACGATTCATGTAATGTTTCCCAAGTGAATTATTTTACATTTTATTAGTTTGTATAGATTACTAAAAAAAAATATAAAGTAAATAAATATGATAAAAAAATAACTAAATATTCACTTAGTGGCATCGTTGTTTTTTAGGTTACATTGTGTCGGTTACTTTATTTGAGGTGCCAATAAATTTTCTGTCTCTTTTAAACACACCGCTATTTCTGCGGTAAGCCAAATTTTAAATTTGTCTTGCTTAGTGTTGGGGATAACTTCAGAAGGAGAGAGTAAATAGTAGCTAGAGTTATCTTTAATAAAGCCATTTATTGTCGTTAATTGCTGATTTTTAAGTTCATCTTGAACCATCAGAAAAGAGGCGATAGTTACACCTAATCCTGCTTGTGCGGCTTGTAGTGCAAGGTAAAAATGTTCATATTGGCTTTTTTCTGTGCTGATAAGTTGCATGCCAGAATAACGACTCCAATCAAACCATGCTTGCGGACGTGATAACGTTGACAGCTGTTTAATTGAGTGATTTTTTATTGGCTGATGGGTGACTGCTGCAATCTGTTCATCACAGACTTTAACTGCATAAATATTCTTATTCCAATGAAAGTCATCTCGCCTAAAAGCTAAATCAACGCCTTCCTTATTAAAATCAATGGGACCGCCTGCGGCAACTAAATGCAGGGTGATTTCAGGATATTGGGCATAAAAAGAAGCAAGACGAGGAATAAGCCATTTCATTGCAATTGTTGGCTCACAAGAGACGACTAGAACATTATCACTTATTGGTGAACGCAAATGTGTAATTGTATCTTCAAGTTGCTCAAAAATAGCTGAAGTTGTTTTATATAAATAGCGTCCCGCCGCGTTGAGATAAACAGCGCGATTTCGACGTTCAAATAACGGTACGCCAAGTTCTTCTTCTAATAAACGTATTTGCCTACTGACTGCACTATGAGTCACATGAAGTTGTTCGGCAGCGTTTACAAAACTGCCTGTCTGCGCTGCGCTATTAAAAAAACGTAATGAACTTAATGAAGGCATTGTCATAAAAGTTAACCATAAATAGACGATGAAAAGTAACAGATATCCTGCAAGATAAATCGCTTTTTATTTTTGGTCAAGTTTGCAAAATAAGGGGTGTTGAGTGAGTTTAATCGATTATTTTTTTAATAAAAAAATCTATTTTATGTCACTTTTTATTACTTATAATTGATCTGGAAATAAGAGCAAGGAATACAATGAGCGAGCTAATAGCAGTTGCGATGATAACAGTACTAGCAGTGATAAGCCCGGGACCTGATTTTGCCATGGTGACAAAAAACAGTTATTCCTATGGCGTAAAAACGGGTTTGCTTACTGCATTTGGTATTGCGATGGGGGTGCAAGTCCATGTGTTTTACACAGTATTTGGGCTTTCATTTGTTATTGCAGATTCACCCACGCTTTTTTTGCTAATAAAACTTGTTGGTGTGGGATATTTAATTTATTTAGGTTTTAAGTCGCTGACAAATAAAACGCAGCTAACAATAGAAAATTCAGCCAGTATGATGCCGACAAATGTTCAAGCATTACGTGTGGGTTTTTTAACTAATGCCTTGAATCCTAAAACAATGCTTTTTGTTATTGCACTTTATACACAGGTCGTTAATTTAAGTAATCCTCTCTGGCAAAATTTCACTTATGGTATATTTATTTCATTTGCTCATTGGGCATGGTTTAGTTGTGTTGCACTGTTTTTCTCAACGCCAATATTGCGGGCTAAAATACTCTCTCAACAAAAAATCGCAGATAGAGTTATTGGCGCATTATTAATTATTTTAGCAATGGGATTGCTGTTTGTTTCAGTGAAATAAAGCAATTATTATAAAGGGAGATAATGACGTTATCTCCCTTTATTCTTAACTGTAATTAGTTTGATTCTGGAAAAGTAAGTGTTGCACCAGGGGCTTCACGACTAAGATGAATAAAGTTTAGGTGTTTTTCGTACTGATCTAATATATCGCTAATGACTTGCTCTTTGGTGTAGTCCATTAAATCATTACCTTGAGAACCTTCCCATAGATATGTTTCTAAACGATAATAATGAGATTTCCCTCTTCGCGCTCGATAAGTAAAAGCAGGAACAGAGTACTTTTGTGGCCATATTTGATAAATAAAGTTTTGCTCTTGACCTAAATCAACCACTAATTCTAAATGATGTAAACGTTCGTTATCTTCAATTGGATAATAATTGAACTCAACTTTAGCATCCCGCAGTAATAACTCATGAGCAACATCTTGCATTGCTGGCATACAGATTAAATCTACCATACGTTGTGTATATGTTGTGCCTGGGAAATTCATTACACGACCTAAGCGCTGTTTCCAATTCATCGTGGTATTACCATAAAGCGGTGCAGGTGCATTTGTATTTAATGAACTTACTCGTCTAAAGTCTTCCACTTTTAATGATTTATATAGTCCGAACATAATAAAGAAAATCACAAAGCTAAAAGGGAGTCCCATTATTACAGTGGTATTTTGTAATGTAGAAATGCCATCTGCCATTAACATTCCTAATGTTAATAAACCAATTGCAATAGACCAAAAAATACGTAACCAATTGGGTGCATCGTTATTAATATCACTTAATTGAGAGGTGAAATTACCCAATACTAATGAGCCTGAATCAGCAGAGGTTACATAAAATAATAGACCCGTAATGGTTGCGATAGACGCGGTTAAGCCAAACCCAGGATAGAGTTCTAATAATGAATAAAAGCCTTTTTCAGGAGATGCTAATACGGTTTGTGCAAATTCTGTATTACCGTGAATAACTTCATACAATGCGCTATTACCAAAAATAGAAAGCCATAATAATGTAAATACGAAAGGGATTATGAGCGTACCCATAACAAATTGGCGAATAGTTCTACCTCGTGAAATACGAGCTAAAAACAAACCGACAAAAGGAGACCATGCAACCCACCAAGCCCAGAAAAAGAGTGTCCAACTATTCATCCAATCAGTTGGTCTATCAAAGGCAAAGCTATTTAATGTCATACCTAAAAAGCGATTTACATAATCACCGACGTTTAACACTAGCGCATTTAATAAAAACTCCGTATCACCAGCAAATAAAATAAATAGAATCAAACCTAGTGCCAATAAAACATTAAGCTCAGATAATATTCTGATCCCTTTATTAACACCTGAAGTTGCTGAAATAACTGCCATAATGACGGAAAGTAAAATTAATCCCCCTTGAACAGCAAGACCTTGGGGCAAATCAAATAATACTTTTAATCCATAATTTAGTTGTACAACACCTATTCCTAATGTTGTGGCGATACCAAAAATAGTACCAAGCACGGCAGCAATATCAACAGTATGCCCAATAGGACCGTAAATACGTTGACCAAAGATGGGATAAAGTGCAGAACGTATGGTAAGAGGTAAGTTATAGCGATAACTAAAATAGCCTAATGCAATGCCAATTAATGCGTACATAGCCCAGCCCGTCAGGCCATAGTGGAATAAAGTCCAAACCATCGACTGACGGGCTGCTTCTATTGTCTCACCTTCGCCTGTCGGCGGTAGCATATATTGAGTAATAGGTTCAGCTACAGAGAAAAACATTAAATCAATGCCGATACCTGCGGCAAATAACATTGCTGACCAACTTAACATACTAAATTCTGGCTTAGATTGTTCAGGACCTAATTTTATATTTCCAAAACGAGAAGTGGCGATAAATATCACAAAAACAATATATAAAGTTGCTGCTAATAAATAGTACCAACCAAAGGTTTTTGATACCCATCCAAGGGTTGCAACAATCCATTCATTTGCAGTGTCAGTCATTAAAATAGTGAAGAAAGAAAACGCTAAAATAAGCGTTGCTGAAGCGAAAAAAACAACAGAATTTAGCTTATCTTTCTGCGGTTTTTTTGTGCTGTTATGAGTTGTCATTAGCAATTCCAAAAAATTTATTTGTCTAGAAGTTAAAAGTTGCATTCTTTGCTAAATATATGAATTTATAGCAAAGATTCAAATTTTCACGAGTGTCCCCCTTTGCTAATTGTGAATTAATTGTGATAAACAATAGTTAATATTGATTGAATGTTCAATCAAAAAAACGTTTAATAAAAGTGTTCAATGTATTTTTTAGGTCTTGAAAATATGCCGAAGATAGGAATGCAATCGATACGTAAACAACAATTAATTCAGGCGACATTAGCGGTTATTAATGACGTTGGAATGCAAGAAGCAAGCATTGCCTTAATTGCCAGAAAAGCAGGCGTTTCAAATGGCATTATCAGCCACTATTTCCGTGATAAAAATGGTTTGCTAGAGGCAGCAATGCGCCATATTCAATATCAATTAGGTTTTGCTGTGGCGATTCGTTTAAGAATGTTAAGTGATGCAGAGCCCAAACAGCGTATTCAAGCCATTGTCGAGGGAAATTTTGATACTTCACAAATCAGTGAAGTGGCAATAAAAGCATGGCTCGCATTTTGGGCAAGTAGTATGCATCAGCCTAATTTAGGTCGTTTACAAAAAGTGAATGATAGACGACTTTATTCCAATTTAAGTTATGAATTTGGGCGTGTACTAGACAAAGATAAAGCGCGTTTAGCCGCGAAAGGTCTCGCTGCACTAATTGATGGTTTGTGGTTACGCAGTGCATTAAGTAATACACCCTTTTCACTGTCAGAAGCACAAATGATTACGAATGAATATATCGATATGCAACTGAATCAACGGAGTAATAGAAAGGCTTAAAAGCCAACGAAAAAGGAGAACCTATGGCGGATCCACAGTTACATAAGCTTTATATTCATGGTGGGTATGTAGATTGTGCTCAACCTGAATGTGCACCGTTCGAAACAATTAATCCGGCAACGGGTGATGTGATTGCATATTTGCAATCAGCAAGTGAAGAAGACATTAATTGGGCTGTCGAAAGTGCTAAACAAGGGCAGAAAATTTGGGCAGCAATGACCGCGATGGAACGCTCTCGAATTTTGCGTCGAGCAGTTGAAATTTTACGTGAACGTAATGATGAACTCGCTTATTTAGAGACTTTAGATACAGGTAAGCCATTTTCTGAAACGCGTTACGTTGATATTGTTACCGGTGCCGATGTTTTGGAATATTACGCGGGGCTCACTCCTGCACTTGAAGGTGAACAAATTCCACTACGAGAGACCTCTTTTGCTTATACACGGCGAGAGCCACTCGGTATTGTCGCAGGTATTGGCGCTTGGAATTATCCGATTCAAATCGCACTTTGGAAATCTGCACCTGCATTAGCCGCAGGTAATGCCATGATTTTCAAGCCAAGTGAAATGACGTCATTAACGGCACTAAAGCTTGCTGAGATTTACACCGATGCGGGTTTACCACAGGGTGTATTTAACGTAGTAACAGGCAAAGCAGATGTTGGACAATGGTTAACACAACACCCTGATATTGCAAAAATCTCTTTTACTGGGGGGATTGATACAGGTAAGAAAGTGATGGCGAATGCCTCTTCATCAAGTTTAAAAGACGTCACGATGGAACTTGGCGGAAAATCACCGTTAATTATTTTTGATGATGCTGATTTGGATGTTGCGGCAGATATTGCCATGATGGCGAATTTTTATAGTTCAGGGCAAGTATGCACTAATGGCACTCGTGTTTTTATTCCTGAAAAACTAAAAAAAGCGTTTGAGGCTAAAATAGTCCAGCGCGTTGCTCGTATTAGAGTTGGCTCTCCTCTTGAGATGGATACCAATTTTGGTCCATTAGTTAGCTTCTCTCATCTTGAAAAAGTCTTAAATTATATAGAAATAGGGAAAGAACAAGGGGCGAAAGTACTTTGTGGCGGTCATCGTTTATTAGAGGGTGACTTTGCACAGGGCGCTTATGTTGAACCCACCGTTTTCACTAATTGCACTGATGATATGAAAATCACACAAGACGAAATTTTTGGTCCAGTGATGAGTATTTTGAGCTATCAAACAGAGGATGAAGTGATTTCTCGTGCAAACAATAGCGTTTATGGCTTAGCCGCAGGTCTTGTTACTAAAGATTTAGCAACCGCACATCGTGTTATTCACCAATTAGAAGCAGGAATTTGTTGGATCAATACATGGGGCGAATCGCCAGCAGAAATGCCAGTTGGTGGTTATAAACACTCTGGTGTTGGTCGTGAGAACGGGTTGGTTACTCTGCAAAACTATACACAATTAAAATCTATTCAAATTGAACTTGGGGAGTTTACATCCGTTTTTTAATCCATTCTTTTTAAATGACTGAAACAGAGGAGATAACAATGGTCTATGACTACATTATTATCGGTGCTGGTTCAGCCGGTAACGTTCTTGCTACCCGCCTGACAGAAAATTCTGAAGTTACTGTGCTGCTCCTTGAAGCTGGAGGATCGGATTATCGATTCGATTTTCGCACACAAATGCCTGCGGCATTGGCTTATCCGTTACAGGGTAGACGCTATAATTGGGCTTATGAAACAGAACCTGAACCACAGATGAATAATCGACGCATGGAGTGTGGTCGAGGTAAAGGGCTGGGAGGCTCATCGTTGATTAATGGGATGTGCTATATCCGTGGTAATGCAATGGATTTTGATGGATGGGCTCAAATCCCTGGTCTTGAAGATTGGAACTATTTAAGTTGTTTACCTTATTTTCGAAAAGCAGAAACACGTAATACAGGGGCGAATGACTATCATGGTGATAAAGGACCTGTGAGTGTTACAACCCCGAAAACAGAGAATAATATTCTATTTCAAGCCATGATTGATGCCGGTGTACAAGCGGGATATCCCAGAACTGATGATCTTAATGGTTATCAGCAAGAAGGCTTTGGTCCAATGGATAGAACAGTAACACCTCAAGGTCGCCGAGCGAGTACAGCAAGAGGTTATCTTGACCAAGCTAAAAAGCGAAAAAACCTTACGATTGAAACACATGCAATAACTGATGTTATTGAGTTTGACGCTAAAAAAGCAACGGGTATTCGCTATTTTATAGGAACAAATAAAACACCTCGTTATGCCACTGCGCGCAAAGAAGTATTGCTATGTGCTGGCGCAATTGCCTCACCACAAATTCTACAGCGCTCGGGTATAGGGCCAAAAGAAGTTTTAAATCAATTCGATATTCCTATTGTGCATGAGTTGTCAGGTGTTGGGCAAAATTTACAAGATCACTTAGAAATGTATTTGCAATATGAATGCATACAACCTGTTTCGCTTTATCCTGCATTAAAATGGTATAACCAACCTAAAATTGGTGCGCAATGGCTATTCAAAGGAACGGGAATAGGGGCGAGTAACCAATTTGAAGCAGGTGGTTTTATCCGTTCTAGTGAAAAATTTGCGTGGCCTAATATTCAATTTCATTTTTTACCTGTCGCAATTAATTATAACGGTACTAATGCAGTTGAAGTTCATGGATTTCAAGCTCATGTAGGTTCAATGCGCTCACCAAGCCGAGGGCATGTAAAAATAACGTCTCGTGATCCACATCAACACCCTAGTATCTTGTTTAATTACATGTCTACAGAACAAGATTGGGAAGAGTTTAGAGCCGCTATTCGAATTACTCGAGAGATAATGGCTCAACCTGCATTAGATGCCTATCGAGGCGAAGAAATAAGCCCTGGCAAACATATTCAGAGCGATGAAGAACTTGACGCTTTTGTTAGAGAACGTGCAGAAACGGCATTTCATCCCTGTGGTACCTGCAAAATGGGGACTGATGATATGGCAGTAGTTGATGGTGAAGGGCGAGTATATGGTGTCGAAAATTTAAGAGTTATTGATGCGTCAATTATGCCTTTAATTATCACGGGAAATTTAAATGCGACAACGATTATGATTGCTGAAAAAATAGCAGACAAAGTAAAAGGTAATGACCCCTTGCCATCGAGCCAAGCTTGTTATTATAAGGCGAATGATACACCAGCAAGAAAGGTTATCTAGTTAAAAATGATTTAAGTTAGAGGAGCATAGCTCCTCTTTTTATATTAAAAAACGGTGTGCTCTTTCTATTATCAACTTTATTTCTGCCCCTTATTTCTAACCTTTTTAGATCTAAATTAACGTAGATTACTTATCATAAATTTTCTTAACCAAAAATTACTTTAAAAGTTAATTCAAAAAAGTTAGATAACTTCAACTGTTATAACCCTTTTTATCCTATTTATGTGATGAACTTCAACTTCATTAAAATAAAGAATTCCATTAATTATCGTAAACAGACAACGAAAACGTTTGCATAATATTTTTATGTAGATAGAATTCGTCAGATTTTTTTGGCCTGGTGAAATTAATAGGGGGTTAAAGTGTCTCAGGACAACAATTATAGTCAGGGTCCGGTGCCCATATCCGCACGAAAGGGTGGAATAGCGTTAACCTTTGTGATGTTGGGATTAACGTTTTTTTCAGCCAGTATGTGGACCGGAGGCGCTCTTGGTACTGGTCTTTCCTTTAATGATTTCTTCCTCGCAGTTCTTATTGGTAATCTTCTTCTTGGTATCTACACCGCATTTCTTGGTTTCATTGGTTCTAAAACAGGTCTTACTACTCATCTCCTCGCGCGTTACTCTTTCGGTATTAAAGGTTCTTGGCTTCCCTCTCTTTTACTCGGTGGTACTCAAGTTGGTTGGTTTGGTGTTGGCGTCGCCATGTTTGCCATCCCAGTTGGAAAAGCAACCGGCATCGATATCAATTTACTCATTGCTATCTCGGGTATCTTAATGACCGTCACGGTCTTCTTCGGAATTTCTGCACTAACCCTTCTCTCTATCGTCGCTGTTCCCGCTATCGCCATATTAGGCAGTTACTCAGTCTATTTAGCCGTACATGATATGGGCGGGGTTGACGCCTTAATGGCAGTAAAACCAGTAGAAAAATTAGATTTTAATTTAGCACTAGCAATGGTGGTGGGATCGTTTATTAGTGCTGGTACATTAACCGCAGATTTTGTTCGTTTTGGACGCAATCCTAAAGTTGCCGTTATTGTGGCAATTATCGCTTTCTTCTTAGGAAATACCTTGATGTTTGTCTTCGGTGCAGCAGGTGCCGCATCATTAGGTATGGCTGATATTTCAGATGTGATGATAGCTCAAGGCTTATTACTACCAGCGATAGTGGTATTGGGTTTAAATATCTGGACAACAAATGATAATGCACTTTATGCATCGGGATTGGGATTTGCCAATATTACCGGTCTATCAAGTAAAAAACTTTCAGTAATAAATGGCATCGTCGGTACACTGTGCGCATTATGGCTCTATAATAACTTTGTTGGATGGTTAACCTTTTTATCAGCGGCAATTCCACCCGTTGGTGGTGTTATTATTGCAGACTATCTGATGAATAAAGATCGCTACAACACATTCTGTGCTGAAAAAATGCAATCTGTTAACTGGATTGCACTATTAGCTGTCGCTATTGGTATCGCCGCAGGGCATTGGTTACCGGGCATTGTGCCAGTTAATGCCGTATTAGGTGGTGCAATAAGTTATGCTGTGTTAAATCCAATATTCAATCGTCGTACAGCAAGACAAGCGGAGATAAGCCATGCTGGGTAAAAATATCGAACAAATCAATCATGCTCGTTTAGCTGGAAAAGAAGGCTTATGGCGCATCACACTTAAAAATAACAAAATTGAAGTGATAGAGCCGCAGCCAGAAGGTGATTTTCATCCTAATGCATTAGATGCAGAAGGTGGCTTAGTACATGCACCTTTTGTCGAGCCACATATCCACCTTGATACCACACAAACTGCAGGGCAACCTAATTGGAATCAATCAGGTACACTGTTTGAAGGTATTGAACGTTGGGCTGAACGCAAAGCATTATTAACGCATGACGATGTCAAACAACGCGCATGGCAAACATTACAATGGCAGATTGCTAATGGTATTCAACATGTAAGAACGCATGTTGATGTTTCTGATGCTTCATTAACAGCACTAAAAGCGATGTTAGAAGTTAAAGAAGAGATTAAGCCTTGGATTGATTTGCAAATTGTCGCTTTTCCACAAGAGGGTATTTTATCTTACCCAAATGGTGAGGCACTATTAGAAGAAGCGCTTAAATTAGGTGCTGATGTAGTTGGTGCTATTCCTCATTTTGAATTTACGCGTGAATATGGTGTGGAATCACTGCATAAGACATTTGCCTTAGCACAAAAATATGACCGTTTAATTGATGTGCACTGTGATGAAATTGATGATGAGCAATCGCGTTTTGTTGAAACCGTTGCCGCGTTAGCCCATAAAGAGAATATGGGCTCTCGAGTAACAGCAAGCCATACCACTGCGATGCACTCTTATAATGGCGCTTATACATCGCGATTATTCCGATTATTAAAAATGTCGGGTATTAACTTTGTTGCTAACCCATTAGTTAATATTCATCTGCAAGGTCGTTTTGATACTTATCCAAAGCGCCGTGGTATTACACGGGTAAAAGAGATGTTAGAAAGTAATATTAATGTCTGCTTTGGTCACGATGATGTATTTGATCCTTGGTATCCATTAGGCACAGCCAATATGCTGCAAGTGTTGCATATGGGATTACATGTTTGCCAACTCATGGGCTATGGTCAAATTGATAATGGTCTAACATTGATTAGCCATAACAGTGCAAAAACATTGGCATTAACAGATTACGGTGTAACGGTAGGAAATAGTGCAAACTTTATTATCTTACCTGCGGAAAGTGGATTTGATGCCTTACGTCGCCAAGTACCGGTGCGTTATTCTATTCGCCAAGGTAAAGTGATTGCTCAAACGCAACCTGCAAAAACAGAAATTATGTTAGATAAACCGACATCGATTTCTTATAAGTAATTCTTTCATATCATTTTGCAATAACGGATAAGTTGGTGTTCAACTTGTCCGTTATTTTTATATTGAATAAACCGTTAAATACTATTTCGTGCTGAATTCGCTTAATATCTTTCTTTAGTAATAAAACGCCAATGATCTTATGGTACTTAAAAATAAGTCATTGCGATTTAACAACATTCAATTAAAATAACGTCTGTTAGACACTCTCCGTATTACTGCGGCTGCTATCCCTTTAATCTGAGAGGTTATTATGTCTATACAACGTTCACGCGCTTGGCGTCAATGCGTCAACCGTAAAAATAAACATCAAGAAATGGGTAGTGCGCAGTTTGCTTTTAAGCCAGAAAAGAAATGGCGCAATTTGTATACTCGTTCACTTAAAATGACAAGAGCTGAACAGCTAGGAATTGAATATCCAAGAATTTCTCGTAGTCAGCGACGTTTAAATGCGTTATTAGATATTAGTGATTCATAATGAATATCTTATTTATTTGCAGTAAAAACCAGTGGCGAAGTCCAACAGCTGAACTACTCTTTGCAAATAGAGATGGCATTGAAACGTTGTCAGCAGGAACACGACGAGATGCAAAATGTGTGGTAGATAATGAGTTACTTAAATGGGCTGATTTAGTCTTAGTGATGGAATCGAAACATTTAAACCGATTATCGGCACAATTTCCTGGTGCTATGCGATATAAAAAAGCACATGTACTGGATATTCCGGATAACTACCAGTTTAACGATCCAGCACTGATAATGCTGCTAGAACGTAAAGTTCGACCTTATTTACCAATGGAAGCTCGGCTTACCATTGATTAAATAAAGCACTTTGTCTTGATAAAAAAACGCTCAGCTTAAATTAAGACTGAGCGTTTTTTATATTCAATAAAATCATTCTGAGTATCGTAAACAGTGTTGTATTACTTACTGTTTTTCCTAATAAGTGCTGCCAACTCGGCAAGTTCTGTATCATCAGCACGCTCAAAATCATGAGATGAAAGATAACCTGGGTATTTATCAAAGAAAATTTTCTGCTTATTTTCAATGGGTGCCCATTGTGTCATATCACCAGTGCCATGCATTGGGCTAAGTTTGCTATGGACATGATCAACGCCAAAACCTTCAAAAAACATACCCGATCGAGACACGTCAGGAAATGTTTTGTCTAAGATTTTTGCTACTTTTTTGGTGGCAATAACAAGTAGCGCTAGCGCTTTATCATTTAAATCAAAAGCATAACTAGGGTAATGTTTTTTAGGAATAACAACAGTAAAGCCTTTGGTATTTGGAAAAATAGATAAAAAGGCAAGGTGATGTTCATCTTCCCAAATTTTATGGCAAGGTGCTTTCCCAGCAACAATCTGACAGAAAATACAGTTATCCATTTTTACCTCATAGCAAAAAAGTGTGGGTCTATACTCGTCATATTTCAAGATGCAGCCACTCACTCGCACTAGTCACATATATTGTATGCTCCTAGTGACTCATTCACTTGTCGCCTAGCTACACCTTGAATTATTTAGAGTATTAACTCGTCGTACTTTGAATTACTTAGAGTATTTACCCGTTGTGCTTTGGGCTGTTTAGAGTATCTACTTATCGAGCATAAGGTGGTTAAAGTAGGTTTCTTTCTGCTAAATCAAGCGCGAAATAAGAAAGAATTAAATCAGCACCCGCACGTTTAATTGAACCTAATGTTTCCATTACCACACGATCTTCATCAATAGCACCAGCTAATGCCGCAAATTTAATTTGTGCATATTCACCACTGATTTGATAAGCCGCTAACGGTAGCAGTGTGCGCTCGCGTACATCACGAATAATATCTAAATAAGCGCCAGCGGGTTTTACCATTAACATATCTGCGCCTTCTTGCTCATCAATTAATGATTCGCGGATGGCTTCACGGCGGTTCATTGGGTTCATTTGATAGGTTTTACGGTCACCAATTAAACGAGAACCTGCTGCATCACGAAATGGTCCATAAAGAGCAGAAGCAAATTTGGTAGAGTAAGAAACAATGCCAGTATCGACAAAACCCGCTTTATCTAGCGCGGCACGAATAGCGGCAACTTGCCCATCCATTGCAGCAGAAGGTGCAATAAAGTCAGCGCCAGCTTGCGCTGCGGCAACTGCCTGAAGACCTAAATTATGAATAGTTTCATCGTTATCAACATGTTCACCATGTAAAACACCACAGTGACCATGAGACGTGTATTCGCAAAAACAAGTATCCGACATAACAATCATTTCAGGGACCGCATCTTTACAAATGCGCGACATCCGCGAGACTAAACCATCGCTTTTCCAAGCATCGCTGCCTGTTTCGTCCAAGTGGTGTGAAACACCAAATGTCATTACGGTTTTAATACCCGCTTTTGCGATACGCTCAATTTCATATGCAAGACGTTTTTCAGGAATACGCACCACACCCGGCATACTTTTAATTGGCTGATAATCATCCAACCCTTCTTCAACAAAAATAGGCAGTGCCAGATCATTTTTGCTTAGAGTTGTTTCTTGAAAGAGTGCGCGCAGGTTTTCTGACTGGCGTAGTCTTCTTAAACGCTGGATGGATTGTTCGTTGCTCACAATATCTCCTTTTTATGGCCAGTTCTAATAAATATTTTCGCCAGTATTATAGACCTTTAAATGAGGAGATAGATACTATCATTCTTGATAAAAAAGAAGGAATAAGAAGGAGTGGAGTACGGATATAGTGTAAAAAATAGCTTAAAAAGATAAGTAAAATGATGACGCAGTAATTTGTTATTGAGTCTTAATAATAGGAAAACAAAAAAGAGCAGGTTAATTTCCGCTCTTTGGTTTCAATAACAAGCCCAAATAACGCCTTTTAAGGCAATTATTTTTTCTGTTCGTTTAATACTTCAACCATTTGAATTTTACACGCAGCAACGATTTGCGTTAAACCTTCTTGGAATTCTGCACGAGAACCAATTTCAGCTTTTGCATCACGTAAAGATTTAACTACTTCAACTGTACCTTGAGAAAATTCAGCATCAGTTGCTTCTAATTTAGCTAAGTCAAATTTCTTCGCTTTTAAAGCGGCTAATGCATCTTTTGCGATAGTCTCTGGTGAATCATTAGTGTCGTAAGCTCTGACTGAAATATCTTTAAAAGTATCGCAATAGTCATTAGCCATTTTTGTTGGGTTAGCAAAAGCGACAGCAGGTAATAATAGCAGAGAGAAGAGTAGTGGTTTCATTATAAAGCCTCATGGTTTATTTTTAGTGCATACCTTTTAAGTGTAACATAGAAACCCTAATCAGGTTAAATCAGAAAAAGTGTAAAAATAAGCTAATATATTGCATTAAACGCCTATTTAGCACTTATTGTTGAAATCTCTTTTAAACGCATAATGAGTGAGTATTATTAAATTATTATTAAGAGCATAAATAATATTAAACAAAGTGATATTATTTGTACTGTTATTTATGGATTCTAATTAATCTAATATTTAACCAGATTTATACTAATAGGCATAATGAGTTGATGTTTAAAAAATAATAAAATAATAGAAGTGGACTTTTTTCAATGGGGCTATGGCTAATGTGCTAATTTATAAGATAAAAAATCCCCTCTATAAAAGATAGAGGGGTAGCTAAATGAATAAAGAATGGTTTATTTCGAGATTGAGTATATAGAAGTTTAAAACATATTTTTTGTTTATTTGTGCAGCACAAAAAGCCCAGAAAATAGAATAAAACTATGAGCAATCACTCAACTACAAATAGCTCAAATTATTGGCGATATGCTGTCTTAATTTGAGCTATTGTATTACGGAATGTTTCTGCTTGCTTCTCATCATCAACTTCAGCAATAGCACGTTGAATATTTAAAATCACACGACCCGCATCTGCCTGACCTAATGCTTTTAACATATAAGTGACCAATGTTTTTAAGCAAGCGACTTCTTGAGCTAGGGTTTCAACATCAGCTTCAGTTTTAAACTTCTCGTTCATGGGACGATTTCCTTTGTATGGTGTTTATAATTAAAGATTGAATTGCTAATAGGATAGCATTGTCTGAGGTTGGTATGAATAGTTATAAGAAAAGAGCTATTCATAGTGATTAATTATCTCAATAAGAATGTCATAAAAAGATTGCCTATTTAAAAATGAAGCCTAAACAATCTCTCAGTTTGTTTTTGGGTGTAACGCTATACTTTTGTCGTTGATACTATTTTTCAATTTTAGTGTATTTTTTAATGTTCAGATTAAGAGTAAAAAAGTGTGTAATAAAGGAGCGATAAATGAAAAAAGAACAATTACTAAAGGCGATGTCCCATTATCCAGCACTTTATCAACGCAAATCAGGAGATACTCATAAAGGCTCATTTGGGACACTCGCTGTTGTTGGTAGTGTTGAAGGTATGAGTGGTGCCATTGTACTGGCGGGTAAAAGTGCTTTAAAAGCAGGGTGTGGTAAGGTTTTTCTCGGTTTTGCTCAAGCAAAGTTACCTACTCCATTTATCGATAGCGCTCCCGAAATGATGCTACAAACAGCAATAACATTATTAAAGCAAAAAGATATCTCAGCATGGGCTATTGGTTGTGGATTAGGATTATCTGTAGATTCAGAACAGCTATTGTTATCAATACTTGCACAACAAAATAAAAACATACCCTATGTGTTTGATGCAGATGCATTGGTGTTAATGGCAAAAATAAAACCAATACACTTATTGAACGCTCATTGTGTGTTAACTCCTCACCCTAAAGAAGCCGCAACTTTACTTAATTGCTCCATCGCAGATGTACAAAATAATAGAGAACAAGCGGCTATTGAAATTGTTCGCCAATATGGATGTTGGAGCATAATTAAAGGACAAGGAACTATTATTGCTTCACCTGACGGAAAAACGCTAAAGAATAGTACAGGCAATAGTGGATTATCAACATCAGGCAGTGGGGATGTATTAACAGGTGTTATGGGTAGTTTTTTAGCACAAGGTATGTCGATGTCTGAAGCGGTTTCTAGCGCTGTGTGGATCCATGGAATGGCTGCCGATATTTTAGTTGAAAAAGGGGTTGGACCAATAGGATTAACGGCTTCTGAGTTAATTGATACCATTCGCGTTATTCGTAATCAAATGTGGCGTATAAACGAGCAGCGTATAGGTGATCTATTTTAACGCGGTGTTTTAGCCGGAACTTTTCACGGCTTAATAGGAAAATAAATATCAGAAAGTTTCTTTATTTTCAGTGTTAAGCTATTAATAATTAAAGTTGGTTTATAATTGAAGTTAGATTGCTTTTAGTTAATTCACTCACAGTAATCTTTGGGTTATTGCGATAGTATTAGGGCAAATGGAGAGTTGAGAGGAGTTATTATGTATAAAACAATTTTAGTACCTATTGATATAGTAGAAGAAGAGCTAACCAGTAAAGCAGTTCGACACGCACTGTATTTAGCGAAAGAAACCGGAGCTAATTTACATTTAATTCATGTTCTTCCTATCTCTTCGGCAATCATTAATGCTTATTCTCTGGGTTATCCTGAAATTAAAGATAAAGCGACAGTAAAAGCAGAGAATGATATGCAAATGTTAGTAGACTCCGTTGATTTACCTGCTGAAAAAGTGGCTTATACAGTCACTTTTGGTTCACCACGCGATGAAATTTTAGTCACAGCAAAAGATATTAATGCCGACTTAATCGTGCTTGGTTCTCGCAGACCAAATATTAGTACTCACTTATTAGGTTCAACTGCAGCGGGTGTTGTTCGTTATGCTGATATTTCAGTATTAGTTGTTCGTTAATATATTCATTAATATGCTATGAGGTTTTCTCATAGCATATTTTTTACTCTTCTTGCATCGTCTTATCTTATTTATAAAATAAGCAGTTTATCTGGTAAACCGTCTATAGAGTGAATAAGAATGGAAAAATTCACAGCAGAACTTTTAAGGCTCGACCATTTTATTCTGCGTATCTTACGCTATTATATAATAGGTCTTATATTCTTTTTTTTAGGATTATTACCGGGTGTGTTGGGATTTTATTTAATTGAAGGGCACTCCATTATGGAGTCTTCATTGAATGCAATATCCATGCTAAGTGGGCAACCTGTAGAACCCGCACCGGTAACACCGACGGGTCGCTTTTTTATTGCTATTTATGGTTTATTTCTTCAATGTGTTTTTATTTTATCAATTGGGCTTGTTGTTACGCCATTTATTCATCGACAACTCCATAAATGGCACCTTGAAGAAGATTAAACGAGAATTTTATTGGTTTAAGCTACAATAATAAACAGACTATAATCTAATAATGAGGATCCCATCACATTAATCTTAGCTAACTAAGATATCAGTTTTTACTGAATAAACTCATCATGTTTTTAATCCGAAAAACTTTCGAACAACGCCATTATTCTAATGATGTTATAGCTTAATATATTCGCTGAAATTTAGCTTGTGCAAGCTGTAATGCATTTCTTCTGTAAAAACTACTCTCCATCACTGTCCTATAATCCAAATCTCTTAATAATTTATAGAGTAAGACCATCGTAATATTAAACGATTAATGCGACAGAACCATTTTTCTGTGCTGCTTGATAAGAATGAACAGTTAAACTAATTGATTACATCTATTGAAATCACATTATATAGTTAATTTGATTAATTATATTAAATTATATTATAAATGTGAGTTATATTTTTCAATTTAGTATCTATTTATTTTGTTGAGACAAAACGCTAAAAAATGATCTTAATCAAAATTATATTTTGAAAAACATATTTTTTTGATATTTTAAGTGCAATATTTGTGTTTTGAAAAGAAAATCATATTTTTTGTTGTAATGGGTGATTTTTCTGCAACACTTAGAGTTACGCTAAATTGATTAATTTTCTTACATAATATTGCAGGGCGTAATAATGAGTATAATTATAACTATCACGATAACTTCAGGCGCTAATGCTAATGGCATCGATAGAAATAGTGCAAATATTATTTTAAAAAATGAAGATTCTCTCTTAGATAACAAAAAAGTTTTTTTTGAAGTCTCAGGCAATGCAATATTTGCTGATACAGGATCAAACCAAACATCAGCCATCACTAATGCACTAGGAAAATCTGTCGTTTATTTGACTGATACAGTATCTGAGATTGTAATTATAACGGCAGTTTATAGTGAAGATCACTCAGTTAAAGCTAGCGGTTCCTCTTCATTTGGTGATAGTGAAAATAATAATATTTATCCTCCAAAAATTGATGAGGCCGTTAATAATATTATTAATCTCTCTGGTATTAATAATGTTGCCCATATACGGATCCCAAAATGGGAAGGCATGAAAATTAATGATGACTTAGATATTTATGCTGAAAGTGTCTTTCCATGGAAAATTAATTATATTTTAAAAAGTGCAGATGTTGGAAATGATATTGTTCTTGAAATAAGTAAATCTGAATATTTAGAACCATATCAAAATGATATTTTACATCTTTACTATATTTTAAATTTAGAAGTAACTTCTGAATCAGTTGATTATCTTGTTATTTCGGCACTAATAAATGATATAGAAATTATAGGCAATAGAGGGAATATTGGGTCAGCACATTCATTGGTTGCAATAAATAAAAAAACAATGACGCCCTCCTCGATTAGTTGGCAATACGATAACGATAAAAAAATACATAAATCTTCCTATTTTACCGATCATCATCCTTTAAAAAGAATAAATGCATTCATCAATTCAAATGAAGAAAGAATAACCGTTGTACCTAAAAATATAGATAGTTTAGGTTATGAAAATAAATCAATAGCTTATATATTAAATGATAAAGGTAATTTATTTTTTTGGGGTAGTAGTTCTCCTGATTGGCTTCAACCCCCTGCGTCAGTGACTAGTTTAATGTCAATTGATGGAATAATAAGCTCTCCTTATGCTTGTGTCGCTTTAACTAAAGAAAAAAAATTATATGGTTGGGGAAGTAAAGGTAATGGGGCGCTAGATGTTCCGCTTAATAATATACTTACAATTGGATACACCCGAACCGCATTTTCAGCAATCACAGAAGAGCTAAAAATAGTAGCATGGGGTGTTCCATCAGCTGGAGGCGTTATTTCTAATGAAATTTCAGCTATCAATGGATTTATTCAGGTTGTTGGAACTCGATCTGCTTTTTGTGCTCTACACCATAGTGGTAAAATATACGCTTGGGGATCTGAAAATTTTGGTGGCAAAATTCCAAATACTATTTCTACATTAAGTAATATAAAAGAAATTTTTGCTACAGATGGCGCTTTTGCAATTTTAACTGAAGATGGAAATGTTAAGGCTTGGGGGCATCAAGATTTCGGAGGGAGCCTACCTGTATCATTAAATAATGTAAAAACGATCTCATCCAATACAGGTGCATTTACTGCATTAAATAATTCTGGACAGGTATATTCTTGGGGACAGCCATACAATGGTGGAATATTGCCTAATAATATTCAACAGATTAATAATATAGTTGCTATAAGTTCCTCTGATGCTGCATTTTGTATTTTACTAAAAAATGGAACAATTCATGCGTGGGGATCAAATGACTTTGGTGGAAAAATCCCCTTAGAAATATTAAATATAAATAACTTTATATCTATATCCAGTTCAACTGGTGGATTTTCAGCTATATCAAAAATTGGTACTGTAGTTATGTGGAGTAATAGTGATTTTAAAATCCATGAACATTCTACTGTAAAAGTTAAAGCGGGATATAGAATAACAAGAGGAAGTCCTCCTAATACATTTATAAATATATTTAACAATGGGATGCTAGATATCATTGGAGATACCAGTGATGTAAGTAATATAAATGATATTCCAGAAGAAGTTTATGGGAATGTGAATCATTCTTATCTAAATATAAATAGAATGTTATATGTTAATAGTGAGTTTGAATTGTATTCTTATATTATAAAAAATAATGCTGTGGCTAATGGCTTAGATTCAAATATAATTTCAATTATAGTGAAGAATGCTATTAATAAAGAACCAGTTCATGATGTTAAATTAATAATGTCTGTTGATGGTGATGCTTTATTTTTGGAAAATAACAGCATCTTTTTATCTAAAAAAACAGATTTAAATGGAGAGATTAATATTTCAATTGTCAATAGTAGCGTCCAACATATTAATGTTGTCGCTTTTTTAAATAGCGATAAAAATACATCATTACATGATGTAATGACATTTATCTAGTAACTCAATTATTAAATTAAAATGTGAGATAAAATATGGCTGACCAAAATTTTATAATTACTATGCGTGTTACCCAAAATAATGTTCAAGCAAATGGTGTAAGTGCAAATATCGTTGAAGCATATTTTTTTGAATCGGAAACTATGTTACCTGCAATAAAACTAGACGTTGTTTTTTTAACCGATGGAAACGCTATTATAAAGGAAAGTAATTCACCTTTATTTCGTACATCAACAGATGGTAATGGTAAAGCAATAATTCATATTACAAATTCAATTCCTGAATCAATAATGGTAAAAACTTATATTTTAGATGATCCTAATCAAAAGGAAACTATGCAAGTTACATTTTTACCAGCAAGTGATAAATTAAAAATATCAAGTATTTATAATAGAAATCATACATTTACTATGGAGCAACCAACAATTGCATGGTCTGGAGCATCGTTTGCTATTGAAACTGTTGGTGGTTCTGGCGATCTGACTTGGAAAGTTGAAGGCATTAAATCTGAAATAGATGTGGAAGCATTAAATAATTATAGTGCAGGAGTTACTATAATTTCGCACCCATATCGAACAGTAAAAATTGTAGTTACCGATAATATAACGGGTGATAAAGATGATTTTTCATTTTTTATTAAACTTTATATTGAACCGAGTTTGGATAAAAAAAGAACATTGTCTCAAGCAATAAACCTACATACTGATGATTTATTATCTCCTATGAATTATATGACTCTTAATAAAGAGTGGGGAGATCTTACTGTATATCCAGAGTGGTCATTAGGTATAGGTCCTGAGCCAACAATCTTAGATAATAATGACTCAAATGTAGAAACAGATGCTGTAAATCCCGCTGAATTTTGGACCAATGAATATAGCCATTTAGGTAAAGCAACTGTTGCAAATATTAAGGATGGTACAATACGCAATTCTGATCATGGTGTATTAACAAAGCGTTTTCATGCATATCATTCTGGTAAAGATTTAAAAAAATAAAATATTACTTTGGCTTTCACTATTATAATGAGAGCCATTATTAACGTTTAAGGTGAGCTAAAATGAAAAAAACAGATAAAACAGATAATGAAGAATATAAATGGACTACAAATATATCTCCTCTTATTGGTATTCCAATGTATGATAAGCCTCTTGGAATAGATGTTCCAGCATCATTAAGACCAAGAGAGGAATATGATATAAATCTTGAATTATTAATAAAAAAAGTTCAAAACAACTTCAAATCTGTATTTGATGAAATTCTTAATGATGATGATGAAAAAAAAGTTAAAATTAATCAATTGATAAATGATTTAATTTATGATTATGCATTATTAATAACTAGTAATAACAATATAAAAACAGATGAAAAAATTCAATCCACATGGAAGGAAATAATAAATTTAGTACCAGAAAAAAATAAAGATTCAAGTTTGGATTTATATAATAACTTATTTAAAACTATAACTAAGCCTTTTGTGGCTGATTATTTGCATAGCGATGATTTATTTGCATATCAAAGAGTTGCAGGAGCAAATCCTGTAGCTTTGATTGGGGTATCTGAACTACCTTCAAATTTTCCATTATCTAATGAACAATATCAAATTGTTATGGGAAAAGATGATTCTTTATTAAGTGCATTAAATCAAAGTCGAATTTACATGGTAAACTATAGCCACCTATCCGGTGTTGTAGCTGAAGATGGATATACAAAACCTGAAGGATCTTCTGGTACAAATCCTATGCCTGGATATTCATATGCGGCTATGGCATTATTTTCAGTTTCATTAAAAACAAAAGAGCTGAAAGCAGTAGCTATACAATGTGGGCAAGATCCCAAAAATAATAATGAAATGTTTTTAGCAACAGAAGATCCTAATAGTGATAGATATTGGTCTTGGCAAAGAGCTAAGTATGTTATACAGGCAGCAGATGAATCAGAGCACCAATTATCAACTCATTTAGGCTTGACTCATTTATTAATGGAAGCATTTTCATTAGCTACATTACGTAAGTTACCTAAAGATCATCCATTATATCGATTATTAATAACACATTTTGAAGCAACTAATCGTATAAACCATAATGCAACCTTAGCATTATTAAAAGAGCATCAATTTGTTGATATGCTTTTTGCTCCACCTTTAGCCAATATGGCTAAAACAGTTATTGATATACGCCTGTCTTATGATTTTAAAGCTAATTATTTTCCTGAGGCATTAAAAAAACGAAAAGTAGATAATACAGATGCTTTGCCAAATTATCCATACAGAGATGATGGACTATTAATTTGGAATGCAATTAAGAATTGGGTGAGAGAATATATTAATATTTACTACTTAACTAGCGCTGAGTTAAATCTTGATAAATCGTTTCAAAAATGGGTAAAAGATATTATTGATAATGGTAAAATCAATGGATTTACTCAAATTAAAACTAAAGATGAATTAGTTGATACTCTAACAATGATCATTTTTACTTCATCAGCACAGCATGCAGCCGTTAATTACACCCAACCTAAATGGCTAATGTATGCTCCATATACGATAGGGACATTGGCTCATCCAAAACCAACATCTGTTACTGGTAGTTCTCATAAACAATGGCTGGATATGCTGCCTAAAGTATACAGAGCAAGCCAAAAAATCATAATTTATACTCTGTTAGGTGAACTTTATCATGGAAATCTTGGTGAATATATTGGTTTGGATTATAAGCCTGTATTTATTGATCATGAAGTTATTAAAAAAAATGGCCCATTAGATAAATTCAGAAATAGTTTAACTGAAATAAATAGTATTATTTTTGAAAGAAATGGGAAGCGCCCATATCCATATGAATATTTATTACCAAAAAACATTCCCGCTAGTATTAATATTTAAAGGAGTTATATTAATGAAAAAAGCCAACCAGGAAAATATAGCACTTAAATTAGAGTTGATTAAACCTCAAGCAGAAGCCAATGGAGCAGATGCTGTACAAATTAGAGCTGTAACATATGACAAAATAACAGAAGTTACAGTACCAGAAACTGATATAGTTCTCATTGTTGATGGTAACGCATTATTTAAAAACACTAATGCTCCTATCTATAAAACAAAAACAGGAGATGATGGCTCTATTATTATTGATGTAGTAAATAATAGAATTGAAAAAAATATTATTGAATGTCATTTATTTGATTCTAATGAGATATCTCAATTCGTTAACATCTCTTTTTATAATGAAATACCTGTCTTAGCTATTGATAGTATATATAATATTAATCATACATTTTCTGAAGGTGAACCGTCAATTTGTTGGGATGGCGCATATTTTTATATTGCCACAAAAGGTGGTAGTGGTAATTTAACATGGTCTGTAAATAATGAACCTGCATCATTCCTATTTGAAAATATATCTGAAAACAAAGTAAAGGTTACTATTAAAAATGAGATAAAAAAAGAAAATATTCTTACATGTGTTGATTCTATTACACATGAATGTATTAACTTCTCACTTAAAATAAAAAAACATGCTCTAATTAGTACTAGTAAAGTTGATTATAAAGATTTAATTAAAAATGCAAAAGCTCATGAAATATTTAAAAAAATAGATTACGATTTGTTATTTAGAGAGTGGGGTAGTATTAGCTCATATCCTGAATGGGAAAAAGATAATGAATATTGGACTGATGAACATAATCAGTTATTAAATACTGTATATATCTATAATTTGGACACAGGAACTTCCCATAACGTTAAAATGAATGACTATAAACTTAATTATTTATTTACTGTAGGGGCTACACCATATTGATAATATATTATTAGTGTCTTTAAAATAAATCATAATTACGATTCTGAAGAAAGAATACCAAAATAATAAAGGTTAATTTCATTTTATTATAAATAATTTTTTATCTATAGTGAGAATTTTATGATAATCACTGATGCTCATATTTAGTGTGATAACAATAACTCTGATTTAGTTTCAGTAAGTTGCTTAACCAATGCTAAATAGAGCAATCTAACAAATAGGATATAACTGGTTATAACTGCTACTCTTTTGATATTCCAGGATCAGATATTAGAGCGGTAAATATACATAACGAATTAATTTATAAAGGATAAGCTAATCCATCTGGGACTTTATGTGTAACGCGATAAGTAATCACTTTTATAATAAGGGTACAGATATGAGTAATCATTTAATAAATAAAGTAGCAAGCCGTGTTGTTTTAGATATCGCAACAAGCCAATGGCCTGAAAGTGAATGGGAACATATTACTAAAACATTTTATGTAACTATTTATGATGAAAATGGTAAACCTGCAGAAGGAGTCACTACGAGTACTCTTCTATTTTTAGATAGCGAGGGGAAGCCATCTACACTAGTCCACGCCGAACATCAAAACCCTAAAGCACCGAGTAATAAAAATGGTGTCGTAGAATTAAAATATTTTTTATCTTGTACTCCATCATCAACTCCAGGTGTATCAGTTATAATTGATGTTATTGCCATCGTTGATGAAAAAATGTCGAATAAAGTATTACTTGAATTTATCGAGCCGACTAAATTTTTAGCTAAGCCAAATATTCCAGCGATGTTAGATGGTTCTATCGATGATGATGATGTTGAGAACGGTGTTTATGCATATGCTCTGTTTTCTGCTTCATCAGCGGCTGAATTGTATTTTTGCTGGGGAAATGCGGTACAGCAATTTCATATAAAGGAAGGAACAGAAACTTTTGCAGTGAAAATACAAGAAGGCATCTTAGAAAATGGTCGGCATGAAATATCATTTTATGTTGTTGATGGTGCTAAAAATGCGATATTTTCAAATATAAATGTCGTGAATGTTGAGCGAGTTAATGGCGGCGGCGCTGAAGGTCTTAATGATTTAGAGGCCGTTGTTATTGTCGAAGCCGTTGAAACTGGGTATATAAATAAAGCAATCTCTGATAGAGGGGTAACATTATTTATTACTGGATGGCCAAAAATCAGTATGGGTGAAGAAGACCCAATTGATGCAACTATAGATATAGATAAAACAGGACTCATTGTTTTACAAGGATTCAATAAGAAAAATGAAAAGATAGGTTCACCTATATATTATCCATTAAAAGAAGGGGATTTTAATAATACAACGAAAACCTTTTCGCAGATTAAGAAAAGTGTTGACTATAAATTCTTTAATACTATAGGTGAAGGCTCTGTCGAAGTTAAATACTCCCTTAACTTAGTTGAAGATGGAAAATCGCATACAAGTAATCTAGCATCAAGGTACCTTGTTGATGTAATTCCTCCAGCTAAAAAATAATACAACTACATAGCCACCTTTTCATTACAAGGTGGTTTTTTTGATCTTACTGGATTAATTATGACGAATAAATCTATATTTCCACCATATTTACCACAAATGGATGATGGTGTGATAAACACAAATGATATTGAAATTTCCGGTGAAATTTATGTTGAAATTTTAAAATATGGAAACGTTAAAGAAGGTGATGAAATAAGATTATATTTCGGTAATTTTGAACCTTATTTCACTTTGATTAAGGATCCATTAAATGATTTTCCGATTATTTTATCGTTAGATGAAAAGAAAATAATAGATGGACGATATTTAGTTAAATACACCGCGGCTGACATTGTAGGAAATATTAGTTTTTCCCCTATTTCTTGGGCTATAGTTGATCGGTATAATCAAGGTGTTCTTCCTGCACCTATTTTTATTGATGCAGATAGTAATAATTTAATAACTCAAGAGTCTATTGAGTTAAATAATGGAACTTATGTTCATATACCCGCATACTCCGATATTAGCATTAATGAAGTTGTTGATATTATGTATTGGACCTTAGATGGTAACAATGAAATCGTTCCTGGTACACAGTACAATATTTCTCATAGCGTAGTGCAGAGTGATATTACTGATGGGTTCGATATTTTAGTACCCAAAGCATATCTCACTATTATTAATATAGGAAAATGCCAATCTCGATATATTGTCAATAGAATTCAACAACAAAAAGAATGGTCTCAAATTGGTCATGCCTTGTTAAACTTGAGACCGATAGAAGTATTACCACCGCCGATTTTTATCGATAATGTTGATGGCTGGCTAACACTCAATGAAATAAAAAATGGCGTAAGAGTTAGGGTATCATATTCCAACATGATGCTTAATGATAATGTTAAACTTTTTATCTATGGATTTGATATTCAAGGGCAAAGTGTTTCAGGTACAAATTTATCACAAAATTTAATCATAAATATTAATCATATAAATAATGGTTTTTTTGATATTATTTTTCCACAGAACATTGCCATCCTACTAGGAATAGGTCGGTTTGACTCATACTATGTTGTGACTAATTCCACCACAGCATCTTCATATTTTGGTACTGTAAGTGTTGATGTAAACAATAATAAAATATTACCGCCACCTACATTTACACAAGCATTAAATGGAATATTATCACTAGATGATATAACTGAAAATAATGGTGCAATCATTCAGGTTAAATATAATAATTTAATGCTAAATGATGCAGTTACTATACATGTATCAGGTAAAGATAAAGATAATTCACCTGTGCTCGAAGCAAATTGGAAAACTTATCAAAATATATCCATGCAAAATATTGTCGATGGTTTTATTAATGTAATTTTTCCTTTAAATAAAGCAGTTTCGGTAGGGAATGAAGGCGTGTTATCTGCTTTTTATTCTGTGGTTTATACTAATTCACAAGGTTTTAATTATTCTGAAATATCGGATGTAAAACTAAAAATGATTAATAAATCTGATTTGCAAATATCATTAACAACTGGAGCTCCACCGCATGATTACCATGCTATTCATGTTTATCCATTTAATTATGGTTTAGTATCAGGAACCCCGGGGGCAAGTATTATAATGAGTTGTTCTCGACCTGCCGAGTTTGATGAGTCAGGAAATAGTGATTATAAAGTAACATTAAATGAATCTGGAATTGCACGATTCAAATTACGGTCACCGTCATCAGGGGTAATTACTGTGGATGGATTTGTTGAATCAAATCCAAGTATAGAAGCGAGTGCGGTTACTCAATTTAAATCATATTACGATCAGCAAGGAAAGTTTATTGCATGGGCATCATCTACTAATGCATTAGCAGACGGTATTATGCCATGTTCTCTCTATTTAATGACTGATATAGAAAACGTAGTGAAAAGGCCAATCACACTTGTCAGAGTGGCTGTATCTGGTAATGCTAAAATTATTGGTTATTCATCCCAAATTGCAGATGTTTTTCTTAATAGTGACCAATCGGCAACAATAGATATTGTAGATACTGTTAATGAAAATGTAGTTGTTACATTAACACTTCCTGAAAGTTCTGGTTCTATTATTTCTACTAATTTATTTTTTAAATAATTTAACTCATTATTTTTAATAACATTATCTGTTATTTAGACTAACAAAGACAAGGATGTATTTGAACTGTAGGGAAGTGCTAAAGAATAACTATACGAAAGAAACTGGAGCTAATTTACATTTAATTCATGTTCTTCCTATCTCTTCGGCAATCATTAATGGTTATTCTCTGGGTTATCTTGAAATTGAAGATAAAGCAACAATAAAAACAGAGAATGATATGCAAATGTTAGTAGACTCCGTTGATTTACCTGCTGAAAAAGTTGCCTTGCATAGTCTGATTTTATTTATAAAATAAGCAGTTTATCTGGTAAACCGTCTATAGAGTGAATAAGAATGGAAAAATTCACAGCAGAACTTTTAAGGCTCGACCATTTTATTCTGCGTATCTTACGCTATTATATAATAGGTCTTATATTCTTTTTTTTAGGATTATTACCGGGTGTGTTGGGATTTTATTTAATTGAAGGGCACTCTATTATGGAGTCTTCATTGAATGCAATATCCATGCTAAGTGGGCAACCTGTAGAACCCGCACCGGTAACACCGACGGGTCGCTTTTTTATTGCTATTTATGGTTTATTTCTTCAATGTGTTTTTATTTTATCAATTGGGCTTGTTGTTACGCCATTTATTCATCGACAACTCCATAAATGGCACCTTGAAGAAGATTAAACGAGAATTTTATTGGTTTAAGCTACAATAATAAACAGACTATAATCTAATAATGAGGAGTCGCTATGTATAAAACTATACTAGTACCTGTTGATATCGCAGAAGATGAACTGACAACGAAAGCATTGCAACATGCGGTATATATTGCAAAACTTGAAGGTGCAAAATTACATTTATTTCATGCTATTCCTGATATTTCACGTTTCTCTATTAGCTATAGCTACCATTACGATATGTTAAGTTCCTTTGCCAATAAGGCAATTGAACGAGTTCAAGAGCAGTTACAAGAACTGGTTGAATCTGTTGATCTACCTAAAGAGCAAATTGAATATTCAGCAGCTTTTGGCTCTGCAAGAGATAAAGTACTCGAACTCGCAGAGAAAATTAAAGCTGATTTAATTATTGTGGGCTCACGTCGTCCAAGTATTTCAACACATCTATTAGGTTCTAATGCATCAGGCATTGTTGCCTATGCTAAACAATCAGTTTTAGTTGTGCGCTAGCCTTTTTATAAAGCCTCTGAAATATATAAGTAAGGGGCTTTTATTCACTAACTTAGGTATCTCAATTTAAGATACCTTTATTGTTAACATACTCTTTTATCTAAAAAAGATATTTTTCTTTATTAAATTAATCTCTAAAGAAAACTTGATCTACTTACCCCCTTAAATCTTTTATTTGTTCATAATAGTCCTTGAGAATTATAAAGCAGAGAATGAGCTATACTGATAAACTTTACTCAGTAACTGCTCATTTTTTATTAATACTAAGGCGTAGCATGGACAATGAAATAATGGCAACGCACCATGCCATTTCAGAAGATAAGCAGCGTGAAATTACTAAGTTATGTATCCAAACAGCCTTGTTGTTATTGCAACATGGGGCTGAGAGTATGTTGGTCGAACAGTTATCAACCCGCTTAGGGCTTGCATTAGGCGTTCACCAAGTGGAGAGTGCAATCTCAGCCAACGCTGTGGTGTTAACCACTATTGTGAATGGATATTGTCAAACCTCAACCCGAAAAATAGTAGATCGCGGCATTAATATGCATGTGGTTACTGAGGTTCAACATATTGTTATTCTTGTTGAGCATCATCTTGCTGATATTGTTGAAGCAAGAAAACGTTTCGAGCATATAAAACCGCTAAGATATCCTCGCTGGATAATTATATTTATGGTGGCACTCTCTTGTGGGTGTTTCTCTAAACTAAATGGTGGCAATTGGGATGGCTTTTTGGTCTCTACCATTGGTGGTGGTTTAGGAATGTTTGTGCGTCAAATATTAACGCACCGCCAAATGAACCCGTTGATTAATTTCTGTATTACCGCATTTGTGGCGACTTCTGTTTCTGGGATCCTATTAAAACTGCCTTATTTTCAGACAACAGCGACCATTTCAATGGCGGCAAGCGTTTTATTATTAGTACCCGGGTTTCCTTTAATAAATGCGGTTGCTGATATGTTTAAAGGTCATGTAAATACCGGATTAGCACGCTGGGCAATGGCGACAATGCTAACATTGGCAACATGTCTTGGTGTTATTTTAGCCATGGCAGTATGGGAGTTAAGAGATTGGGCATAATAAATATTATCCTCACACTGATTGAAGATATGATTTTAGCTGCCATCCCTGCTGTTGGTTTTGCGATGGTATTCAATGTGCCATTAAGGGCACTAAAATATTGTGCTGCATTAGGTGCGATAGGGCATGGTTCACGTACATTATTAATAATGAGTGGTATGAATATCGAATGGGCAAGCTTTTGTGCCGCAATACTTGTCGGATTTATTGGTATTCAATGGTCACGCTGGTGGTTAGCACACCCTAAAGTTTTTACCGTCGCTGCGGTTATTCCTATGTTCCCCGGAATAAATGCATATATAGCGATGATCTCAGTAGTTAAGTTAACTCAAGTGGGATATAGCGCGGAGATTTTTGAAGCTTTAGTTACTAATTTCCTTAAAGCTTCATTTATTGTCGGTGCGCTCTCTATCGGGCTATCCTTGCCGGGATTGTGGTTGTATCGTAAGCGTCCGAGTGTGTGATTATACTGCGTGTTGTAGTGAATTTAGAGTAATATCCAGCTCATTTTTATCAGAAATAATAATTTGTATCCGTAGTTTATTTTCTGACTCTAAGCTAGCATGCGCTTTAACATCTTCGTTATTCGCATGCTTCTTTGTAATTTCAACTAACTCATCCATTAAATTCAGCATATTCTCATTCATTTTTTGAATCTCTCTAAATTAGCAATGGGCTAAACCATAGCAAATCCCTTTTTGGTTAATGACGTGAATAACGCCTTTTTCTATCAGCTTTCACGCTTATTGTTTTATATTTGGCTATCTAATAGCGAGAAAAATAAAAAGAAAGAGTGCCCAAAATTAATCAAAAAAGGGTAATATAAAGAAAAATAAAGATAAGATTATTAGTTAGTTAATAACGATTAATCTTATTTGCTTTAATTAAATACAGAGTAAGGCAGATACCACTTTGAGAAAAATAATACACCACATTACAATATTGCTCGGTTTATTTTTTATTACCCTGAGCGTGCAAGCGCAAGCACCAGATAATTTTTCTAAAGCAAAAGAGATAGCGAAAAAAGAGATTTATTATGATCAAAATCAACAAAAAACAGGCACAATTTATTGTGGCTGTGATTGGGAATGGACAGGTAAATCCGGTGGGCAAGTAAATTTTGCTAGTTGTGGCTATAAAGTGAGAACTCAGCAAACGAGAGCAATGCGTATTGAGTGGGAACATATTGTTCCTGCTTGGGTCTTTGGTCACCAGCGCCAATGTTGGCAAAATGGTGGGCGTACTAACTGTGTGAAAACAGACCCTGTATTTAGAGTGATTGAAGCTAACTTACATAACCTAGCGCCTTCTATTGGCGAAGTTAATGGGGATCGCAGTAACTTTAGCTTTGGTCAATTATCAGCACAGGCACCTTATCAGTATGGGCAATGCCGCAGTCGGGTTGATTTTGCCTCACGTACTTTTGAACCACGCAATGAAGTGAAAGGGCAAGTTGCTAGGGTCTATTTCTATTTGCACGACCGCTATAATCTCTCTATGTCACGTCAACAGCAGCAGCTTTTTATGGCATGGGATCGTTCTTATCCCCCATCAACATGGGAAATTGAAAGAGATAATCGAATTGCTCGTATCATGGGACACCACAATCCTTTTGTTACAGGAGAAGTTAAATGGCAATTAGGTCATAAAAATAGTGGTGCAGGATTATCTGCAAACAATTCAGCATCAACGAGTAGAGTAACAGAGACTCCTCGACAAACGTCTACAGTATCTAACCGAGGTAATACTCAAAGTGGTGAGATTAAGGGCAATATAAATAGCAAAATTTATCACTTCTCACACTGCTCTGGTTATAAAAATATGTCTGATAAAAATGCAGTTTATTTTGCAACAGAGAGTGAAGCAGCTAAGGCTGGCTATCGCTTAGCAAATAATTGTAAACAGCCCTAATTGCTATTAATTACATCCAACGACGAACGTGGCGACAATATTGTTGCCACGCTTGTGGAAACAACTCACTTAATAGTTTTTCTTCTCGCACTATCGTATAACGATCAGTAATCAAAAAGAACGCTATTGCCGCGCCTAGAAATCCCCAGTTACCAAAAATAAAAAATAACCCAATACTGATATCAAGAAAACCGAGATACATAGGATTTCGGCTAATTTTATAAGGACCACTAGTGACGAGTTGTCGTGGTGTTTGATTTGGATTTGGTGAGGTTTTTTGTTTAATAAAAAATGAGAGACAGTAAAAAAGCCAAATACCAGATGTTGTGACGGTTAATAAGCCTAAATAAAAAAAGAAACCAGTCTTAATGGTTCCAGAATGAAGTTCAAAACCGATAAATGGAATAGCATTAAGCAATAACCAGTATATAAAAGGTAACCGTAAAAAATTCATTATTTCTCCTTAAATAACAGAGTATGTTATTTAAATGTTAACTACATCTCGTTATTGCCTACTATCTTATTGAAAAAGATTTATCTTTGTCATTATACTGTCATAAAGCTTCGTTAAATTTCACTCTAACTCCATGATGGGGAATATGAATGACAGAAGCAATGAAAATAACGCACCTTGCGCATGAAACCGGTAACAACCGATTATTAGTTGCTAATAATCTGGATTGTGACCGGTTTTTTTGTTTCCTATAACGAGTTGTTTTATGACTAGAGTCTGAAGGGGACTCACCTTGTAATCACATGGAATGCAGATTGATGTCTATAACTTTTTGAAGACTAACAAGGGTAAATAACATTATGAGTAGACAAAAAGCAGCCACACGTTTACGTCGAGAAAATAAACGTACCTCACGCAAAGAGCAGCGTAATGGTTCTTATCAAGATAACGTTACTGTGTTACCCGGATTTTCAGGTATTGATACTATTGGTATGGCGAGAGAAAAACGTGATGAAAGGGTGCTTTCGCCACGAACAGAAGCTCAACACCAATATATGAATGCAATCCAACATCAAAATCTGGTGTTTGCAACAGGAGAAGCTGGGTGCGGAAAAACATTCCTTAGTGCAGCAATGGCAGCAGATGCACTTATTAATAAAGAAATAGAGCGTATTATTGTTACTCGACCTGTATTACAAGCGGATGAAGATCTGGGATTCTTACCTGGTGATATTGCTGAAAAATTCGCCCCCTATTTTCGACCTGTCTACGATGTTTTAGTCAAACGTTTAGGTGCATCATTTTTACAATACTGTTTACGTCCTGAAATTGGCAAAGTAGAAATTGCCCCTTTTGCTTATATGCGAGGTCGTACTTTTGAAAACGCATTTGTTATTTTAGATGAAGCGCAAAACGTCACCGTTAATCAAATGAAATTATTTCTTACTCGAATGGGTGAAAATGTGACTGTTGTGGTTAATGGGGATATTACACAATGCGATTTACCTAGTAATGTGCCTTCAGGGTTAGCTGATGCTCTGGCACGTTTTGATGCAAATAACCGCGTTGGCGTGATTCGATTTACCGAGGAAGATTGTGTTCGCTCAGCCTTATGTCAGCATGTATTAGCGGCTTACCATAATTGATTTACTAGTAAAAAACATCAGTTAGGATTATCTGTAACTCAATAAAAAGGCTGTATATTGTCGAGGGAAACAATATACAGCCTCTATAACGAACTCTATGTTTTTATCTCGTTAGCATAACGTGATATTAGCTGACATCTTCGTTATCCATAACATGGTGACGTTCAGCGTGATAACCTTCTTCGTTATAACCAAATCGCCAGTAAGGAATAGCGTAAATTTGGCTACGATCATAGCCTTTATCGCGGCGGATATGACGTCTTAATGCGCGAATAATTTTATCTTCACCTGCAATCCAAAAAGCGACATCTTCTTGTGGTAATTGCCATGAAATAAACTCGTCGATTAAATGTTGAGTCTGTTCTTCAACTGAACCAATTAGCCAAATTATTGCTAAGTTTTTAGGGGCTTGAATGGTTTGACGATCAGATTCATTTTCTACACGAATAACGACTTTACCTGAAACATCAGCTGACATAGTTTCAATTAATGCGATTAAAGCGGGTAGTGAACTTGGATCAGCCGCCATATAGTAGTGAGAGGCGGGCGCTAATAGGGGATCTGGACCACCAGGATTGGTAATGCCAATATAGTCACCTACTTTTGCATTCATCGCAAAATTAATTGCTGGTCCTGCATCTGCATGTACTGCAAACTCGATATCAATCTCTTTTTGTTCAGGGCGAATAGCACGAACACTATAAGTACGAACAATCGCTCTTGGCTCATTTTCAGGCCAAACAGGACCTTTTTCTGAAAATGCAGGTATTGTTGGTTTCGTTTGACCTTCTACGGGCAAGAATATTTTTAAATGTGCGCCACCGGTATTATCAGGATAGGTATCTAAATCATCGCTAGTAAACGTAATTGAACGCATACCTGGCGTAACATCAGTAATACGTTTTACTTGGATTAAGCGAGGAGGCGCTGGACGATAAATATTTTTTTCTTGAGTTGTTTCTTTGTTACTCACTTTCTTTTACCTGACTCATTTAGTTGAATTATTTATCGTAGATATTATCATTTTTAATTAATAATGATAGTCATTATCAATAGTAACTGTGATTTGGATCGGAAAAAAACAGCAAAACGAGATAAAAAATCAAAGGGAAAAGTACGCCATAACACACTGATTTTTATTTGATTTACAAAATGTCTCTGGCTGGTAATTGTATGTTAATAGCGCGTTTCTTTAATCTATAGCTATTAAAGTATTTTAAAGCTATTGAGTGCGCGTGTTATATAACAATTTATTTTAAATAAAAAATAAGAATTTATTATTAATATATTAATGCAATGACCATTTTAAATTGAAATCAAAAGAAAAATAAATTATTAATATATTAATATTTATGGTAACAAAAAATACAATTTTTTTTGAAAAAGATTTTTTAAAGTAATTATAATAATAGTAAATGAGAACATTAATATATTAAATATCGCAAGATTGATAAAGTAATTTGACTTATATCACGCAAATAAGAAAATATTTTAAATAACTGGCGGCTTTATTTGAATGTATCTAATATAAAAATGACTAGGGTTATCTTTAGTCACCTTTAGTTAATGATGGCAATAATAAAAGCTTATTCTTGCTAATTTAATACTTATCTATTCTCGGAGTTAAATATGTTTAAAAATAAACTCCCACTGTCATTATTATCAGTGGCTATTTTATCGACGTCAGCGTTTGCCGTAACTAATAGCGCAGGTGGTATTATCTCTTTCTCTGGTGCTATTAGTGATACCACATGTACAATTAATGGAGGAAATAGCGCAGACTTTTCTATTTTATTAGATCCAATTACGGTAACTGATGCCGGAACAACGGCAAATACCGTTATTACCAAGAATCAAAAGGAGTTTGCATTAACGTTCTCTGATTGTGCTCCAGCCTCAACACCAAGTGGTAGTAATTTAAAAATACATTTCTCTTCTGCTAATAGTATCTCCACCAGTGGATTATATTTAGTTAATGATACTGTAAATGAAAATGATCCAGCGGTAGCTAAAAACGTAGGTTTTAGCTTATCTACAACAGCAGCACCAACAGTTGCCATTCCTTTAAATGCGACGTTTGACACTGGTATTAAAGGTGATAAAACAGCACCTGATTCTGATACCTTACGTTTAATCGCAAGCTATTATAAAACAAATGCAACAGGTGCTAAAACAGGTCCTGTCCATTCTAATGTTATCTATACCGTCTCATATTTATAATATTTAAAGCCAGACTCATTGAGTCTGGCTTTTTTGGAAGATAATGATGAAAAAATTAATCCCATTTTTAATACTCGTTTTTTCCTCAATGAGTGTGCACGCTAATGTTATTATTAACGGTACTCGAATTATTTATAATGAAGGTACTGAAAGTATTAATGTTCAACTAACTAATAATGGAAATTTAGCTTCTCTTATTCAAAGCTGGATAGATAATGGCGATATCGATTCAACGCCTGAAAATGCAGTTTCGCCTTTCTATTTATATCCACCTATAGTGAAAGTTGCAGGAAGGCAAGGACAACTATTAAAAATTAAAATATCTAATGAGCAATTACCTAATAATAGAGAGCAGGTTTATTACCTAAATGTATTAGATATTCCAGAAAATGCTGAAGCAATGAATGGAAAAAGCTATCTTCAATTAGCAATGAAAACAAGAATTAAAATTTTTTATCGAGCTAAATCGCTAACCGATAATCCAGAACTTGTTAATGAAAAAGTTACTTATCAATTAATTGGCAATAAAGTTTTAGTTAAAAATAACTCACAATATCATTTCACAATAGCCTCTATTTCAACTGAGGGGACGCCTCGTGTTAGCCTGACTGATGCCGAAATGATCCCTCCGTTATCTTCTCGTGAGTTACCATTAATTAATAAATTAAAAAGTAATTCGGCTGTTGTTATTTATGTTGATGATTTTGGTGTTTATAAGTCGCAAAATATTAAACTCTAATTGAGATAACATCGTGAACAATCAAAAATATCTCTCAATTCTTATTTTTATAGGAATGCAAAATTATACTCAGAATCTGTATGCAGAGGGATTTGATACGTCTTTATTAGTAGGGAAATCAAAGCATGGAGATATATCTAGATTTTATATAGAAGATAAAATCCCAGAAGGAAAACAGTTGGTTGATATTTATGTTAACCAGATATGGAAAGGTCAATTTGAAATCGATATCAGTGGGGAAAAAGCAGATATTAGCCTTGATCCGAAGGATGTAAAAAAACTAGGCTTAAATCTTTCTTTAGAGACTAAACAACAAATAGATAAAGCGGGTTCAGTTCTTATAGATAGCTTGGCTAAAGGTGTTAGTGCAACGTTAGATATTAATAACTTAAGATTAGATATTATGGCTCCTCAGATTTCAGTTAAACAATCAGAGGTGGGCTATGTAGATGCAAGTTATTGGCAACAAGGTATATCTGCACTTATTCTTGCCTATAATATAAATTACTATAATTATAAAGAAAAAAAAGATAACAGAAGTAATAACGAAAATTTCTTTGCCAATATAAATTCCGGCGTTAACTTAGGTTCATGGCAATTTCGTGATGAATCTAACTATTCTTATTATTCCCATGGAAAGAGCCAATGGAAGAATAACACTCGTTATGTTTATAAAGCATTAAGTGGCATAACCGCAGGACTCACTATCGGTGATTTTTATACTCCCGCAGCTCTTTTTAATAGTATTGCATTTCGCGGTATTTCTCTTTCAACAGAAATGGGAATGTTGCCCAATTCAAGCCAAGGTTTTGCACCTATTATTAGAGGAATAGCCCAAACTAATGCATTAGTTAGTGTCTATCAAAATGAAAATTTGGTTTTTCAAGAAAATGTACCACCGGGAGAATTTTCATTTAGAGATATTCAACCTACTGCTGGCGGCGGTGATCTTTTAGTTGTTATTCAAGAGGCTGATGGCAGGAGAGAATCATTTACTGTGCCATTTTCAGCGGTTCCCGATATGCTAAAAGAGGGCGTTTATCGTTATAACGTGATGCTAGGTGAATCAAAAATAAGTAATACAGATTATCGACCTAAATTTGCACAAGGTGAATTTCATTATGGTTTAAGTAATCTGGTCACCGTATATACAGGAGGTATTGTCAGTGAGGATTATTATTCTGCATTAATTGGTAGTGGCTGGAATTTTAAATTTGGTGCTATTTCTGCTGATATTACGCATGCAAGTGCAGATCTTCAATCTGGAAAAAAAACAGGGCAAAGTTTTCGTCTTGCTTATAGTAAATACATGGATGCAACATTGACCAATCTAGCATTGGCAGCTTATCGTTATTCTACCAGTAATTACTATAGCTTTGTGGACTCGATATACTCTCATGATAATTACCAAGCTTGGAAAGACTATCAAAATGATATTTCCAAACAGCAGGGGAATAATAATACTGTTTCTGATTTAGACCTCACGACATTTGATGCATTACGAGGTTCCAGAGCTAAAAATACGTTTACCGTAAATCTAAACCAATATTTAGGGGAGCAGCGTGGTGTTGTTTTTCTTTCTGGTACACATCGAAATTATTGGAATGCTGAAGGGAGTAACCGTGAATATCAATTGGGTTATTCAAATAACTATAAAGATATCGCCTATAATCTTTCAGTCTCAAAATTAAGAAATTACGATAATAAAGAAGAAACTCGTTATTACTTCAATATCAGTGTGCCAATCTCCTTTTTTGATAAAAGAGCAAATATTAATACCTCTATTTATGCTGCTGATTCACGCTATCAGCAATCCACATTAAGTATGAGTGGTACCGCCGGTAAAGATGATTTAGTTAATTATACATTAACGGGTTCAAATCAAACGGGCGGTAATAACTTAGTCGGTGCTAATGTTAGTTATCGTCATCCTTATAGCACATTATCAGCATCCTATACTGAAGCGAATGATTATCGCCAAGGTGGATTAGGGGCAAGGGGAACGATGGTTGCCATACCTAATCATATTGCCTTCTCTGGTGATACTGGAAAAACCTATACTATTATTGATGCGCCAATGGCTAATAATATGATGGTGAATGGGAATAAAGCGACGTTAACCAATAATCAAGGTGTTGTGTTAGTCGCAAATACAATTGCGTATCGTACTAATACGTACACGTTAACTAATACTGAAAAGCCGTCTAATGCAGAAGTCGTGGGCAATATCACGCATGTAACACCTTATCTAGGCGCTGTCAATTACCTCACTTTAGCTACTGATCAACGCCAGACTTTTATTCTTAAAGCTTCTTTAGAAAGTGGCGAGAGCCTGCCTTTTGGAACCGAGATTTTAAATAATAAGAAACAGAGTATTGGTTATGTAGGTCAATCCAGTGTGCTTTATTTAAAAAGTAATGCATTACCTTCTGCTATTTATATCAAGTTAAATGAAGCAGGCAAAACAGAGTGTGTGATTAATAATTTAATAAATACGATGGACAAAAACCGTAATATCTGTCGATAAAGGAAAGCATTATGAAATCATCAACCTTTATATTTTTGCTATTATTAGGAACGATAAGTCAGCAGGCTGTTGCAAGTTGTAAGCCAGATAATACGATCACTGCACCTAATGTTAATTTTGATTTATCTGCGGATTTAAATAGTACCTCAACAACGGTAACGAAAACGAGTAGAACAGTATTTCCTGGTACATTTAAATGTACGGCAAAAGGAATACTATTTCCTAATACAGTTGGTATTGCTTCCCCCTTTGCTGATAATCGAGTTGGCACGATAGGTTTTAATGGTGGAAAACAGTTTGTTGCTATTACATTAACCGCATTAGAAAAAGATAGAGTAACTGATATTACAGCAGGAACACATCCTGGATCTGACTTAGATACTAACTTTAGTTTAAAATTTACTTTGGTTAATAGTAAACCTTCTTCTAATTATATTGAAGTCGCTGGTAATGCTGCTGTTGTAACACCCGTTATTTTAGCCTCTGATGCTTCTAGTCTGGGGATTGTTCAATGGTTATTAAATATTGTAGTAAAATTGGTGCAATTTTTATTAACTTGGCAATGGCCTGTCGATCAAAATGATATTTTTTTGCAGCCAATGCAAATTACTTATAATCCAGTAATGACGACGTGTAATTTTTCTAATGCTGGATTAACGGTAGCATTGCCATTAATTAGCATTAAAGATGCTAAAACCGTCGATAAAGCGGGTTATACACCTTTTACACTGAATTTTACTTGCCAAGATTTCTTAAGCGGTTCAAAAGCATCTCGTGATATTAGTATGTTTTTATCTAGCCAAAATTTATTAGCAACGGATAAATCAGTATTAACTAATACAACCACTCAAGGTGCAAGTGGTGTCGGATTTCGTGTCGTAAAAAGTGATAACACAACAAGCCCACTTGTATTTTCTGACAGTGTTAGTGCTCAGGGAAATGCAACAAGTATATTTAGTGTTACAAAAGGAGATACGCTTTCACCTTCATTTTCGATAAATATGGCTGCCTATTATTATCCTTATAATATAAATGCTATCACTCAGGGAAAAATAGAAAGTGCGGCAACGGTTGTAATGTCATATAACTAGAGAGTAAGAAAAATGAAGAAGAAAATATGTGGTTATTTTATTTTAATATTTATTTTTTTCACACACTCAACTTATGCAAGTGTGGTACTTGAACGTACTCGTTTAATAGTTCCAGCAGACAAAAAAATAGTGGCATTACAAGTTTTTAATCAAAGTGAACAATCCACATTAATACAAAGCTGGATTGATGAAGGCGATATCACATCAACGCCAGAAACAACAACCGCACCTTTTTTTGTTATCCCTCCTATGACAAAAATATCAGCGAATGGAGGTATACAATTAAAAATACAACAACTAGAGAATCACTTACCAATAGATAGAGAATCTATTTTCTATTTAAATGTATTAGATATTGCACCAAAGCCAGAAAATAAGAGTAACTCGAATACCTTACAATTAGTATTACAAACACGAATTAAACTTTTTTATCGACCAACTCAACTTAATACAAAACCAGATAACATTATTGATAGTCTTAAAATAAAGCGACAAGCGCAAAATTTAGCAATAAGTAATCCAACCGCTTATTTTTTTACTCTATCAAAAATATATTCTGAAGAGGGTGAAGATAAGCCACTTGTTGGTGCAATAATGATTGCGCCTTTCTCAACACAACAAGTTCAATATCAAGGCACTATTTCACCTAATCAGTTGGTTACCGTTGTTTATATTGATGATGATGGTCATTATTTGCAGAATAAGAAAAACATTAATTAATAATGTACTGTTTTATGCAAAAGAAAAGGGCTGAAAATAACGTCAGCCCTTGGTTTTTTATTATTATCTTGCTGTGTGTATCTATTGCCTATTTCACTTTCATTCCGGCTGCTGTCATTAAAAACCGAAAGAGAGAAGAGACCGCAAACAGGGCAATCACACTACAAAACCAAATTGTGATAAGCCATCCCCATTTTTTAAGTAATGAGGGTTTGCTTGCTGTTGCAGGATCAGTGATAGCCTTCTTCATAATTAGTTTTTCCTCTGAATACGTAGTAACTCCAGAATGTGTAAACAAGAATAATTGGAATAATAAATAGTGCGCCTACTAGCATAAAACCTTGGCTTTCTGGTGGTGCCGAGGCTTCGACAAAGCTGATGGCTGGTGGAATAATATTTGGCCAAATACTAATGCCTAGCCCTGCAAAGCCTAAGAAAATAATGGCTAACGCACCAAAGAATGGTAGGTAGTGTCCTTTTCTTTCTACAGAGCGAATAATTAGCCATGTACTATATAAAACCAGCAATGGCACAGGTAAAAAGAAGAAAATATTAGGTAAAGAGAACCAGCGTTCAGCAATGGCAGGCTGCGCCAATGGCGTCCATGCACTTACAATAGCAACTACGGCAAGCATTACTAAAGTTAATGGCTTGGCAACTTTATATAAACTTTGCTGTAAGTGACCTTCGGTTTTCATAATTAGCCAGCCACAACCTAATAATGAATAGGCGATAACTAAGCCAAGACCACAAAATAGAGGGAAGGGAGTTAGCCAATCAAGGTAGCTGCCAGCAAAAGTACGATTAACAACAGGCAAACCTTGAACAACGCTACCAACAACAATACCTTGCGTAAAGGTCGCTAATACTGAGCCAACAATAAAGGCTTTATCCCAAAAAGATTGATGATTATCATCAGCCTTAAAACGGAATTCAAAGGCGACACCACGAAATATCAATGCGACAAGCATCAACGTTAAAGGCATCGCTAGTGCATCAAGTATGACGGCATAAGCGAGAGGGAATGCACCAAAAAGTGCAGCACCACCCAAAACTAACCATGTTTCGTTGCCATCCCAAACCGGTGCAACGGTATTCATCATTAGGTCACGATCTTGTCTATCTTTTATAAAAGGATAGAGCATTCCAATACCAAGGTCGAAACCATCCATAACAATGTACATCAGTGTACTAAATACGATGATGATGAACCAAATGACTGGTAAATCAATTCCCATTTTGAACCTCCGGCGTGCCTTTGCGGATCAGTTTTAACATATAGGCATATCCAATGCCGAACACAGAACCATAGACAACAAAGAAGATCAGCAGGCTAATGCTCATATGCATTTCGCCATGAGCGGAAACAGCGTCACGGGTTCGTTGTATGCCATAAACAATCCAAGGTTGACGCCCAACTTCGGTAGTAAACCAGCCAGCAAGGATGGCGATAAGCCCTGAAGGTGCCATTAAAAAGGTTAAACGTAAGAACGCTTTCGATTGATATAGCTTATTTCTATAACGTAACCATGTTCCCCAAACACCCACTAAAATCATCAACATGCCAAGACCAACCATAATGCGAAATGACCAGAAAACAATCAGTGAATTAGGTCTATCTTCTTTAGGAAACTCTTTGAGTGCAGGGACTTGTTTATCTAAACTATGGGTTAAGATAAGACTGCCAAGATAGGGGATTTCTAACGCATATTTGGTCTCTTCAGCATCCATATCTGGCATACCAAAAAGGATCAGTGGTGTTGCTTCACCAGGTTTATTTTCCCAATGACCTTCAATCGCCGCTATTTTTGCTGGCTGATGTTTTAAGGTATTTAACCCATGAACATCACCAATTAGCGCTTGAATAGGGGCAAGAATTAAGATCATCCACAAAGACATCGACAACATTTTTTTCATTGCTGAAGAGGTATTACCCTTGAGCAGATGCCAAGCAGCAGACGCGGCGATAAAAAAGGCAGAAGCAAGAAATGCCGCAACACCCATATGAGCAAGGCGATAAGGGAATGACGGATTAAAAATCACGGCAAACCAGTCAGTTGGCACAACTTGGTTATTAATAATTTCAAATCCTTGCGGTGTTTGCATCCAGCTATTTGATGCCAAGATCCAAAAAGTGGACATCAATGTGCCTAGTGCAACCATACAAGTGGCAAAAAAGTGGAGTTTTTCGCCTACTTTATGCCAACCAAATAGCATAACACCTAAAAATCCCGCTTCTAAAAAGAAGGCGGTAAGCACTTCATAAGTCAGTAATGGCCCTGTTATAGAGCCTGCAAAGTCTGAAAATAGGCTCCAGTTTGTACCGAACTGATAAGCCATAACCAAGCCAGAAACAACGCCCATAGCAAAGTTAACAGCAAATATTTTTGACCAAAAATGGAATAGCGCTAAATAGTCCTTATTGCGGGTTTTTAACCATAAAGCTTCCAACACCGCTAAAAAGCTAGCAAGTCCGATAGTAATAGCAGGGAAGATAATATGGAAAGAAATTGTAAACGCAAATTGGATACGCGCCAAATCAAAGGCACTTAACCCAAGCATAAAAAACCTCGTTATTAATATGTAAATTGCAGGTAAATCGTGTGGATTAGTAGACCATATGAAAGTAGACTATAATAGTGACAATAAGTTTAAAAGTGACTATAACAGTTTTGAGGTAAACAGTTTTATATGACTCGATATGAACAGCTTGCAGCGCAAATTCGTCAGCAGATTGAAGATAATATCTGGCAATCAGGCGACCGTTTACCCTCATTACGGGATACGGTTAAACAATCTGGCTTAAGTTTGATGACGGTTTTACAATCGTATCAGTTATTGGAAAGTCAGGGGTGGATAGCCGCTCGCCCCCAATCAGGCTATTACGTTGCACATCGCAACACGCGTTTCGGTCAGGTAACAGCCAGTAAAGGGCTGCATATGAGCGAAAATGTCGAAATAAGTACCTCTATTTTTAATGTGCTACAGGCATGTAAAGATCCCGATATTATTCCGTTTGGTTCAGCGTTTCCTGATCCAAGTCTGTTTATTCAACCTAAATTAAGTAGCGCGTTAGCGGCGGCAGCAAGGCATTTAGCACCGCAAAGTTCAGTGATTAACTTGCCACCGGGTAATGAAAAATTACGTCGTAATATTGCTCAACGCTATGCTTTACAAGGCATTCATGTATCACCGGATGAAATTGTTATAACCGCGGGGGCAATGGAGTCGCTCAGTTTTAGTCTGCAAGCGGTTACAGAGCCGGGTGACTGGGTTGTGATTGAATCACCCGCTTTTTATGGTGCATTACAAGCTATCGAGCGTTTACGCCTTAAGGCTATCGCGATTAAAACCGATCCTGTAACCGGGATATGTTTAGATGAACTAGAAAAAGTGGTTGCAAAATACGATATCAAAGCGTGTTGGTTAATGAGCCATTGCCAAAATCCATTGGGTGGAACAATGCCTGATGAGAACAAAATTAAGCTGGTGGATATTTTAGCGCGAAATCAAATCACCTTAATTGAAGATGATGTCTACGGAGAGCTATATAATAGTCCAAAAGCACCGATGCCAGTAAAAGGCTTTGATAAAGCAAATAGTGTGTTGCATTGTGCATCGTTTTCTAAGTGTTTAGCACCGGGCTTTCGTGTAGGTTGGGTTGCTGCCGGAAAACATGCAACAAAAATTCAACAATTGCAGATGATGAGTACCGTCTCTGCAAGTATGCCCACACAACAAGCGATAGCCGATTATCTTTCGCAAGGTGGTTATGATACGCATCTTCGTCGTTTAAGATTATTGCTAGAACAAAGGCGTTATCGCATGTTGCAAGCAATACAAACGCATCTACCTAATGATGTAAAAGTGAATATCCCCATTGGTGGCTATTTCTTATGGCTTGAATTTGAATCCGATTTTGATGCTAATCAACTCTACCATTTCGCATTAGAGCGTGGGGTGAGTATTGCACCGGGTTCTATGTTTTCAACCAGTTCTCAGTTTAATCATGCCTTTCGTTTAAACTCTTCGTTTCAATGGAATAACCGTACTGAACGTGGAATGGAAATTATTGGCGAAGGGTGTCGTAAATTACGTCGGAAATAGCGTAGAAATAGCCGATGTTGGCGCACATTTTTAAAAGTTGTCTATTGATTTATGAACGGTAATCTCCAATGATTGACCCTTAGCCTCGCTATCAGACTAATTAGCCAGATATTGTAGGAGGAGACAATGAAACTACGTTGTTTTGATCAACAAGAGTTACCGTTTATTTCATGGAGTAATCAGCGAGGAACAACACAAGAAATTGTTTGTTGGCCAGTTAATAATGATTTTTCATGGCGTGCATGTTTAACCTCTATTGAAGATAATAGCTCGTTAGGCCAATTTCCTGATATAGAACGGCAAATGGTATTGTTAGAAGGTAATGGCATCAATTTAAACAGTCCCGGTTTTTTTAATCATTCAGTTACTGCATCTTATCAACCGTTCGATTTTTCAGGTGATATACATGTACGCTCTGAATTAATTGAAGGCGCGGTTAAGTGTTTAAATATTATGGTGCGTCGCACCTGCTGGAAAGCAGAAACCACTTTGGTGACACAACCTTTAGTTTTACCTAGTTCTCATGCCGGATTAATTTATGTGATAGAGGGGCAATGGGCATTAACAGGTGCTACTTGCCAACATCTTTCAAAAGGGCAAGGTGCTTGGTGGTTGCCGGATATTCGAGAAGGTGAAATTAGCCCATTGAGTGCTAATAGTCAGCTATTATGGGCAGATATTCGACCACTGAAATAATAAAAGCTTCGTGGTCAAATAGGGAGGTATAACGGTTTTATATTGATGTTAATTTAATGCCAGATTTATTGCAGCAAAGGTGAGTAATCCACCCGCAATACCATCATTGTAACGACGACGTTTATCAGATAAACCACCTTTTAAACCTATATAAGCAAAAAATGAACCTAAAATACCGTAAATTATCAGGCAAGTAGTAATAAATATCCCTGATAACAGCATAGATTGCAGTGCTATATCATTATGACTATCAATAAAGTTTGGTAAAATAGCTAAATAAACTAATAACCCTTTAGGATTGAGAAAACTGGTCAAAAAACCTTTACGAAAAACATGTTGGGTTTTATTTGCAGAAATAGCTAATTTTCCTTTTTTACAAGCAGATAGCAGCATTTTAACGGCAAGATAGCCAATATAAGCAACACCAATCCACTTAAGTAAATTAAATAAGATAGGTGATGCAGCAACGATAGTGGCAAGACCTAATGCACTGAACATTGCATGAGTAAGATACCCACTAATGACGCCAGCATTCGCTATCCATGTTTGTCTCATTCCACTAGCAAGTCCTTGTGATGAGATAAAAAGAATATCGGGTCCTGGGGTACAAATAAGTGGTAATACTGTCAGGGTAAATAATAATAAAGTGTTAAATTCCATCTTTTTCACCTGATATAAATATGTTGAGTTGAACACTGTTTTTGCTGTGAAATTTAGCTGAAAAATTATATTATGTTTTCGAAAAAATCGGGTTGCTTTGTTGCTAACAAAAATAATTAATTGGCAATAAAATTCCATAAATAGAGCTAAGGTTAATCTTTGATGTCAATAAAATTGGATAAGATAGACAAACATATTTTGCAAGTGCTTCAACGTGACGGCAAAATCCAGAACATTGAGCTAGCAAAAGAAGTTGGGCTTTCACCTTCTCCGTGTTTAAGACGAGTGCGATTACTTGAAGAGTCAGGTGTTATTACTCGTTATGTTGCGGTTTTAGATGGTAGTAAAGTTGATGCTGGTTTGTCTCTATTTGCACGTATCTGGTTTAGAGCACAAGATGCTGAAACCATTGAAGAGTTTGTAAATGCAATAAAAGTATTACCAGAAGTTGTTGAGTGTCATTTAATGGCAGGTGAATGTGATGCCTTGATCCGCATCGTGACAAAAGATTTAGCGACCTATCGTCGTTTTCATGCTGATTATTTAACGCAAATCCCAAGTATCCAAAGTATAAAAACAGAAGTACCAATGGAAACTGTTAAAGTAAGTTTTGCTTTACCGCTGTAACGGTGGGCGCATTGAGAATTATAGAGTAAACCATCACAGAGCAAGATAGACTGCATAGTATAAAAATACTTAAAACAAAAAAGCTGAGAGAGATAAATACTCAGCTTTTTTATTCATAGCACTTCTTATAATAAAAAATGCTTTTTCACTATTTCCCTGCCAATTTCAATAGAAGCCGTAGCCGCAGGAGAAGGGGCATTGCACACATGTAATGAGCGTTTCCCTCTTACAAAATGAAAATCATCCACCAATTTACCATCCTGTGTTAATGCTTGGGCACGAACGCCAGCAGGGCCTGGGTGAATATCAGCTTCGCGTAAATCAGGAATAAGTTTCTGTGCATTTTGAGTAAAAAGTTTACGCGAATAAGAACGGCGGAGTTCTGCCATTCCTTCAGTAAAATAGTTTCCGGCGATTTTCCAAAAACCTTTATAAGTTAATACTTCAGCCAGATCCTTTACGTTGATATCACTCTTTTTATAACCTTCGCGTTTAAACGCCAATACCGCATTAGGACCAACATCACGATGCCCATTATACATACGCGTAAAATGCACACCTAAAAAAGGAAAATCAGGATTCGGAACGGGATAAATTAAGTGATTGACTAAATAGTTTTTATTGCTGTTAAGCATAAAGTATTCACCACGAAAAGGGACGATTTTCATCCCAGTATCGTATCCCGCCATTTTAGCGATACGGTCACTAAATAAACCCGCGCAATTGATTAGCCATTTACTGGTAAATTGATTATTTGACGTGGTGACAGTAACACTCTCTTCGGTTTCATTAATCGCAGTAACTGATTGATTAAATGCAAATTCACCACCACGAGATTGAATGATTTCAACATGTTTAGCGGCAATTTCAGGATAATTTACAATGCCTGCATCAGGCACTAATAAAGCCGCGATACCATTGACATAAGGTTCTCTTGCTTTGAGCTCACTCTCTGTCATTTTTATCACTTCAAGCCCATTTTCAACACCTCGTTGATAGATATTTTCTAATGCTTGTCGTTCGTTTTCATTAGTTGCAACAATCACTTTGCCACAACGATCATAATAAAGATTATGCTGTTGGCAAAAGGCATAAGTGGTGATATTACCTTGTTTGGCGAGTCTCGCTTTTAAGCTTCCTGGCGTGTAATAAATACCCGAATGGACAACATTACTGTTATGACCACTCTGGTGCACAGCAGGACCTGATTCCTTATCAATCACCAGTAAATTAAGTTCAGGTTGACTCTCTTGAAGTGCACTTGCGACACCTAATCCTACTAATCCTGCACCGATGATAATAACGTCATAAGTCATAATATTACCCATTTGCTAAAGATGTTGTTACCGTTTCTCTTGCTGTAAACGATTTAATTTGCCGCGTACATTGGTTAAATGAAGGCGCATTTTATGGCTGGTTTCATCACAATCTTGTTGGCGTATTGCTTCAACGATAGCTTCATGTTCAGCAATAACCCGTGCAGTTTCTGCTTCTCGCCCTTTGTTTTGGCTTAACGAATACATTAATACGCCAAGATAGAGCTCATGCATATTATCTAAAATTCGAACAAAAAATGGGTTATGAGAGGCAACCATAATGGCGCGATGGAATTGATAATCCTCTTCATGACCAATATTTTTATGTTGTTTAGTGACTAAAATAAATGCTTGATGGGCATTTTCAATAGCGACTAACTCTTCTGGTGTTCGGCGTAAAGCGGCAATGGCTGCCGCTTCATGTTCAATGACCTCACGCATTTCAAGCAATGCATCAATTTCTTGAGGACGAGCAACTTCCATTACAATAGGCTCATATTTGCTGAGTATTGAGTGGTCAATAACACGTCTGCCACCTCCTTGGCGTGAGGTAATAATGCCACTGGCTTCCAATACACCTAATGCTTCTCTGATTGGAACTCGGCTGACACCAAAGGCATCAGCGAGAACATTTTCAGAAGGCAATTTTTCGCCAATAGGATAAGTACCATCCGAAATACTCTGCTTGATTTGGTCAAGGATCTGATGTGACGCTTTTTGGCGTGAGATCTTTTGTATCATCTAATTTTCTCCGGGAATGTGCCCCATATTATTTAATTGTTTTTTAGACCGTAGAATATGGAATGCGCCTGTTAGTACAATTAAGCTAATTCCCATCAGATCAGTATAAAGACCCGGTTTGATCATCAAAATAGCCGCAGCAGCAAATGCAATGCGCTCAAACCATGTTGTTTTCACCATCCAAAAGTTAGCGGTAGCAATACTTAATGCATAAATTCCTATTAATGCAGTAATAATCATTAATCCAATAGAGAATACACCTAAGTTATCACCTTGCATTAGTAATGCTGGGTTATAAACCAGGATAAACGGAATAATAAAACCTGGAAGTGCTAATCGAACAGCGTCCCATGAAGTTTGCATTGGGTCTGCTCTTGCAATACTTGCGGCGGTATAACTTGCTAATGCGACTGGTGGCGTAATATTAGACAGTGCGCCAAACCAAAATACAAAGAAATGGGCTGCTAAAGGTAATACACCCGCTTTAATTAAGATAGGTGACACCGTAACGGCAACGACAATATATAGAGCGGTAGAAGGTAACCCCATACTTAATACAATACATACCAGCATAACCACTAATAAGATCATCCATAATGTGTTGTCAGTCATGGAGACAATATTAAAGGCTAATGTGGCACCAATGCCTGTCATAGTAACAACACAAATAATAACGCCAATGGCGGCACAAGCGACCGTAACTTGGACTGAACCTCTAGCGGCTTCAGCTAAGGCATCAGCGACTTTTCTTAAGGTCATACGCACGGTTTTATCTGGCGTGATCCAACTGGCGGCAATAATGGTTAATATACCTAAGAATCCCGCATAAATTGGTGTTTTTCCGACAAGTAATGTACCAATCACAATAACTAAAGGTAATAACAGTAATCCACGGGCTTTTAATACTGCTTTAACTTGTGGAATATTCTCTTTACTTAAGCCTTTTAATCCCTGTTTTTTAGCTTCAATATCAATCGCCATAATTAATGCCGCGTAATAGAGTAGCGCCGGAATAATGGCGGCAATAACAATAGTGGTATACGAAATACCTAAAAAACCCGCCATAATAAATGCTGCTGCACCCATAATAGGCGGCATGATCATTCCACCTGTTGAAGCGGTTGCTTCTACAGCACCTGCAAAACGGGGTGTTAACCCAATACTTTTCATTAATGGAATGGTAAATGTACCCGTTGTTGCTACGTTAGCTACCGCACTACCACTTAATGAACCCGTTAATGCTGATGAAATAACGGCAACTTGAGCGGGACCACCGCGACGGCGTCCTGCAATAGCTAAAGCCAAATCATTAAATAGTGCTGTAGCACCACTAACACTTAAAAATGATCCAAATAGAATAAACACCACAATAGCGGTTGATGCGGTTGATAAGGTGATACCAAATATGCCTTCACTAGTCATAAATAAGCGGTATAACAATCTTTCTACAGAAAATCCGGCATGACCAAATATGCCCATAAAATATTGACCAAAAAGGGCATAAATAATGGCGAAAGTGGCAAGTCCGGGAATAAAATATCCCGTTGTACGACGAGCCGCTTCAAAAAGAACAATAATGCCCACTATCGCCATAACATAGTCAGTAGTGTTAGGGATACTTTTTCTAACGACGTGTAGATCGACGTAATTAAAGAAGAAATAACCGTAACTAATTAGTGTTAACGCAATAAAAAGATAATCCCAACCATTGAATTTAGGTGTTGAAAAGCGTTTAGAGAAAGGAAAAAGAATAAAACCTAAGATTAAAATTCCACTAAGAAAAATAGTATTACGATAGAACTCTTGGGTATTTGATAGCGCGTTAGAGTAAATCGCATACAGTGAAATTAAGATGGCAAGGGTTGTGGTAATTTTAAGGTAAATACCTGCAAGCTGACGAGTACCAGAGCTGGCTTCTTTATCTAATGCAGGTGGCTCTACCGGAGTTAGGTGGTCATTATTTATAGTCATAACTCACTCCTGTTATTTATTATTAGTCTGCGTTTGGGCTTCTGGTGGAATAAGATAATCAGGGATATCTAACCCAATTTCTTTGTAATAACGATAAGCACCAAGATGTAGCGGTACAGAAACACCTTTTAAAGCATTCTCTGTAGTGATGTATTTTGCAGCACTATGTACTTGATGAACTTCCGATAAGTTTTCAAACATCGTTTTGGTGAGCTCATAAATTAGCTCGTCATCCATTGCGGTTGTGGTCATTAAAATATTAGGCTGAGCAATCGTATTTACTTTTTCAGTTTGACGAGGATAGGTATCAGCAGGTATTTCAAAGCGAAACCAAGAATTGGCGATGCTATTGATATCATTTAATTGCTTATCGGTGACTTCAAGTAATTTTGCACTTACACCACTGGCATACATATCGGTTACCGCAGATGCAGGAACACCCGCAGGTAATGCGCCACCATCAAGTCGACCATCACGCATAGCAGAAACGGTATCACCATAGCCAAGATATTCAGGTGTGATATCTTTTTTGGTTAAATTGACACCTTGTAAAATAATAATAGTGGATTGTTCAGTACCACTGGCTTGTGGACCAACAGAGAAACTGGTTGAGCGAATATCATCTAACGTGCCAGTTTTCACTTTATTATTCATTAATACAAAGTGTTCAACGTTAGGCCATAACATTGAAATAGAGCGCAGATTTTTTTCTGGTTTACCTTCAAAATTGCGCACACCATCGTAAGCTTCTACCGCTAATAAACTTTGTAAAATAGAGAGTTGGGCTTCATTTTTCTGCATTAGGTAGATATTTTCTATCGAACCAGCAGAAGATTGCCCTGTGACTTGCACGCCTCTCTCTTTTAAATGTGTGCTCCAAACATTGGCTAAACCGACGCCCATTGGATAATAGGTTCCTCCTGTTGATGCCGTTGCTACAGAGAGAAATTGTTTATTCGCATTCTCTTTTTTGCCGATCACTGCTAACGAAATAACAGCAATAACAGCAACAAGACCGATGGCGAGCTTTGTTTTTTTTATTCTCATGATGTTGTTCCTGTATATAAAAACGCAGGTGAATGTTTCACACCAACTTGTATACAACATGACAACTTTGATAGATAAAGAAACGTTAAAAAATTGTGAACTGACATGGTTAATTTAAGAACAAAATATAACAAATTGTGATCAACTTTATGATTATGCAATTTTTAATCATATTTATGGTGTTAGCTTAGAAAACCGACAGAAAATATCGGTAAGAAGATAAGAGCGATGGAACAAAAACTAAAAACAATGCAAAAATCCGAGGATCTTGGAAATTAAGTCATAAAAAGACTATTTATACTAATCGCAATATAGCTATTTAAGGCGATACGAAAATAAGTAAATTAGTCATGTTAAATAAATAGCTAAAATAAGTGAGTGAAATACAGTAAAAGCGGGGGATGAGAATAACAATGCAGCCAGAAGGTTATAAAGTAATGGAGAGGACTCCAGTTGCAATTAGAATAAAAATTGCCGACCAGACTAACGCAGAGATTGCACTCGTTATATAAATACCATAAGCAGGCAGTTTTAATAATCCAGCACTAAACGGTGTTAAATAACGAAACACGGCAAGAAAACGTGAAATAAAAACAATGTAATAGGTTTTTCTTTTTAATAATTGTTGCAGGCGATTAATCTTTGACTGATAACGAGACACTCTTTTCTCAAGACGAGGAAAGCGATAAATAAAACGTCCAAGCTCATAACTAATAATAGAACCTAATAAAGCGCCACTACCCGCGGCAAGCCAAAGAAAAATAGGTGAATGAGCGGGTAAGCAAAGACCAAATATTAATAACAACATAAGTGATGCTGGTGGCAAAAATGAAGAGATAGCTATTGTCGATTTACCCGCTGTTAATAAACTAATAGAGATAAATAACGTTATTGGAGATAAATGATTTAATAAATCGAGTATGGAATTAAATAGTTCCACTTTTATTTTCTCCACTTAATATTAATTCTATGTGAGTAATATTTATGTCCATTGAGTTTTAATTTTTCAATGAAATTTGTTTTTTTGTATCGCATCCTAACAAAAAGTAGGGATATAAAGCAATTATTTTAATAACAGCTATGATCAATAAGTATGATTTCAGATGTTCTTTAATTTTTTATTAATATAAATAGAGGAATTGCTTAAATGGTAAATAAAATCCTTGGCTATGCAGCGAAATCACCCACAGCACCTTTAGCTCCTTATCAATTTGAGGTTCGTTCTTTACGTGAAGATGATGTGGCTATCGATATTCTTTATTGTGGTGTTTGTCATTCAGATTTACATCAAGCACGTAATGATTGGAATGCTAGCATTTATCCTATTGTACCAGGGCATGAAATTATTGGTCATGTGACGGCAATTGGAAATAAAGTAAGTAAATTTAAAGTCGGTGATTTAGTGGGAGTGGGATGCATGGTGGACTCTTGTCGCCACTGTTCTCCCTGTCAGCAAGGGTTAGAACAGTATTGTGAAGAGGGATTTACCTTTACATATAATAGCCATGATCGCCATGATAATAGAGTAACTTATGGTGGTTATGCTCAAGCTATTTTATGTGCTGAAGATTTCGTACTTCATATTCCTAAAAATTTAGCACCAGAAGGTGTTGCACCACTATTATGTGCAGGAATTACGACATGGTCGCCATTACGTCAATGGGGAGTAACTAAAGGAAGTAAAGTTGCTATTATTGGCTTAGGTGGTTTGGGACATATGGCGCTAAAATTTGCTCATGCTTTAGGTGCTGAAGTCACTCTATTTACACGTTCAATTGATAAAGAAGCAGATGCTCGTCGTTTAGGTGCTCATCACGTTGTATTATCGACAGATAAAACGCAAATGGATGCAGTAAAAAATGAGTTTGAAGTTATTATCGATACCGTGCCTTATTCACATGATATTAATCCTTATTTGCCGACATTAATGATTGATGGCACATTAGTTTTTGTTGGTTTAATTGGTGATGTTGAACCAACTATTAATACCGGCGCTATGATATTTGGGCGCAGAGCTGTCGCTGGCTCTTGTATTGGTGGAATAGCAGAAACGCAAGAGATGCTGGATTTTTGTGGCAAACACAATATTACAGCAGATATAGAGTTAATTGATATTAAAAATATTAATCAAGCATTTGAAAGAATGATAAAGAGTGATGTAAAATATCGATTTGTCATTGATATAAAAACACTCACTGAAAATAAAAAATAAATTCTTCAATATTAAAATTCGTACTATTAAAAACAGCAAATTAATTTAGCCGTAATATGGTTTACGGCTAATATATTTATTATATGATAATGCAACTTTATTATTTCAGTAGGAACTCTAATTCTGTTTTTTATTAATTAACATTTCAGCCCATTGTGTTGGGCTATTTTTAATCGGTAAGCCAAGCTTTTTACTTAAAGAGTAGAGCGTTGGTGCTGGAAGTACAGAAGGGGGTTGAAGCGTTGGATTAATTAATACTTTTTCTGGTGCGCCATCAGCAATTAATTTTCCAGCAGATAGATGAATAACGCGACGAAAATGGCGCGCGGTAAAATCGAGATCATGACTAATCGCCAATACTGATGTTCCGCGCTCTTTCTGTATATTCAGCCAGTGTTCAAATTGCTTTAGCCAATAAGCATCAAAATCACGAGTTGGCTCATCTAGTAATAATAACTGAGGAGCAACAATAGTTAAGCTGGCAACCGCAACCATTCGTCGTTGACCTGCATGTAAGTCTAATGGGTGAATATTGGCAACATCCGTTAATCCACACAGCTCAAGGGTTTCATTTAATAGATGTTCTTGTTCTTCTTTAGCCATTTTACGTTGTTTTAAGCCAAAGAGAACTTCATCTTTTACGGTGCTATGAAAAATTTGGCGTTCAGGTTCTTGAAATAATACGCCAATCAAACAAGCACGTTGAGCAGCTTTAATATCAGATAATGAGTGTCCATTAAATTGAACCTTCCCTTGATTAGGTTTTAATAATCCAGCGGCAAGACGCAATAAAGTAGATTTTCCTGCACCATTATCACCCACTAATGTTACCCATTCACCTTTATTCAGTGTTAATGACAGCTGTGATATACAGGGCGGTACATCTTCACTCCAACGATAAGTTATTTTATCGAGCTGTAACATAAAATTCCTTAAAGGCATTAAGTAATGCTTGGTTATTATCAACAATGGCATGTTCCCAATAACCTTGTTCAACTAACCAGGCAAGTGCTTGCCATGCATCAGGTGCATTAATCGTTGAAAGTGCCATCGGAAAAACTTGCTGTAATGAACCCTGTGATTTTACTTTTCCTGCTTCTAATAATAAAAACTGATCACTCAAACTAATTGCGGGAAGTAAATTACGTTCAAATACAATCACACTACAATGATATTCTTTAGCATAATGCTTAATTCGTTGCTGTAGTTGCTGTGTTGCTGTGGATGTTAAACGACTAAAGGCTTCATCCAGTAATAACAATTGAGGATGCATAGCAAGGGCGCTGGCAATAACCACACGTTGAGCCTCGCCACCAGATAGCGTTGCAGGATGACGAAAACGTAGCTTTTCACACTGTGTTAGTGCTAATGCTTCTTTTACACGAAATCTTATTTCATTGACACTTAACCCCAGGTTTTCAGGACCAAAAGCCACTTCTTGTTCAACCGTAAATGCACATCCTGACAGTTGTAATTGCGGGGATTGTTGTACTAATTGACGACCTGGTGCCAAAGAGACTAACCGGCTTTTATCTAAACCAATTTCTTGCACAATACCTGAGCCTTTAATTGTGCCACTGAGTAAATCAGGAAACCAACCTGCAATTAGCTGAGCAAGAAGGCTTTTTCCACTGCCATTGCCACCTAATACAACTAACCATTCACCTTGATAAAGTTGAAGATCGATAGGACCAATAATGGGTGTTTCTTCATTTTTTGGGGTAAAGCTAAGTTGCTGTAAATTTACCACCATAGCCATATACCTCCTTCAATAAGGATCAGCAATAAAATGGTGTAGCGTAATATCGCTTGAAGCGAGCTATCTGTAGGTGGCGCTACGGTGGTTCTTTTAGCAATAATCCGAAATCCACGCATATCTAATGCTGCGCCACGAATAGCTAAATCACTTAAGGTATGACTAATTAAAGGAAGAAAGAGAGCGGGTAAGGCGCTTAATCGTTGATAAAAATTACCATCAAGAGGAACGCCTCTTGCTAATTGTGCTTCTTTTATATTTTGTAGCTGTTGGCGTAATTGTTCTACCAGCAATAATGGTCCCGCCAAGAGATAAGAGAAACTAACGGGTAAGCGGCTGGCAAAAAGCGCTTTGATAAATTGCTCCGTGGATGAGTATTGTAACCATAATTGTGCACCACTTATTATTGCTAATAATCTTAACCATAAAGCAATAGCAGCGGGTTGTTTACTCGTGTCTAAAGGCGCATTTGTTATCCAATAAGCAAGCCAGCCACTATGAACAAGCCATAATCCCATTGCCATTGGCAGCATTAACCATGCAACAAAGCGCCACCGCCAGCGTGACGCTTTCCAGATTAATAGACCAATAAAAACGCCACTGCTAATGAAAAACAATGGCAAATCTAATGGTAAAAAAATAACACTTGCACTAAGCCAAAACCAGAGTGCTAGTGAAGTGAAAGGGTGCATTATCAGCTAACCTTGGCAATTGAAGGGAAATTACGTTGTGCTCGTTGTGGTAATCGACGAACTAATATCCATGCAATAATGGCTGACAATATTTTATCGGCAAGATTGGCACCTAGTACGGTAATAGCGACAGATTCGATAAGCCCTTCACCAATAGCATGAAAATAAGCAACAAAGAAATCAGCACCACTACCTGTTGTGCCTGCGAATAAATAAGTACGAATAGGTACAGCAACGAGCATTAAAGCGAAAGTAATAATAATACCGGAGCCAATAACGCGAGTAAGAGAACGGAACCCACCAACGCGAGCCAATAAACCTGCACTTAATCCTATCATCATTGCAACAGGGGCAAATGCCGCAGCGATAGGACCACTAATTAATCCCCATAATAAGTTAGTCAGTAATCCGGTAAATAAAGCAACCCAAGGACCACCTAATAACGCACAAATTAAAGTCCCAATTGAGTCTAAAAAAATAGGGAGTTTAAGCATAGAAGTGATTTGACCACCGATCATATTAATGGCAATAGAGACAACAATAAGTACAAGTGTTCGACTTGATATAAGAGGAGTTGTAGACATAGTAAAAAACCTTTATAAAAAAGTAGTTATTATTGGTTTTATTGTCGGTGCATAAATTTATTCCCTTATGATGGGCAATTTATTTACGCGGTGTGATGACCAACTCTTCATAACCAGAGTGTTTACAAGGCTGACGGCTAAAAGTCACTTGCTCTAACTCACCAATAACGAGTTCTAGCGTCGTGCGCACTGTACAGCCTGGCATCATATGTCCACCACACATTAATCCATTTTCATCAGATACCGCTAAATGAAGATGTTCACCCGCAGCATCTAATGTGCCGATAAGCGATACCACTTCAAATTTACCCGTAAGATAACGATTTTCTTCACGACCTGCAAAACGTAATACCACATCTGTTAGGCTTCCCACACAACCAGCAATAAAGGCTGATTGCAGATTATTTTGCTGAATAAACTGACGTAATACTGCAATCACATCTTCACCGGGTAATAATCTAACAGCAAAAAAACGCGTAGTAGAGGAGAGTGATTGAGATTGAGACATGATAGTTATCCTGATGATTTATCGTACTATATTGAGTAGGTTAGGGTTATTTTAGACGTTAAAGTTAGCAAACTAGATAAGATAAAGCCTAGTTTTGGCTTACATCTATAAAGCGTAAAATCATTGCAACGTATTATTAATAGAAAAACCGCAAGAGGGAATAGATAATAACGTTTTAGCGACAAATAAAAGCTTTATAGCAAAAGATTAGCCTATGAAAAGATATAGAGAGGAAAATAAGGATGAGTGAAAAATGCTCATCCTTATTATTTTAACGCTATTTTTTAGGGGCAGTAGCTAAATAATTAAATTGTAATTGATCTGTTCCATCAATTTAGCGTTATCTCGATAATCGACAGGAATAGCAAGAACAGCGGGACCATCAATTGCTATTGCTTCATGTAGAATTGAACGAAGTTGAGATGCACACTCTACATAAAATCCTTTAGCGCCAAATGATTCTGCATAGCGTTTAAAATCGATAGCTCCAAATTTGACACCGGAATAACGACCATATTTTTGCTGCTCTTGCATTTCAACCATATTATAAGCGTTATCAACCCAGATAATGTGCAATATATTGGTTTTAAGGCGAACTGCGGTTTCTAACTCCATTGATGATTGCATAAAACCACCATCACCAGAGACGGAGATAATTTTATCTGAAGGTCTTACAAAAGAAGCACCTATTCCCCAAGGTAAAGCCACACCCATGGTCTGTTGCCCATTAGAAATAAGCATTTGTCTCGCTCTAAAACTATGAAGATAACGAGCGAGCCAAATATGAAAGCTACCCATATCAATGCAAAGCGTTACGTCATTATCAATAATATTTTGCATCTCATAAATAATAGTTAAAGGATGAATTGGAGAGCCTTGTCTGAAATAACTATTTTGCTGTAAGGTCTCTCTTTGTTGGCGAATTTTTTCTAATATCTGATGAGTATTATTTGATAACGTTATTTGCGATGTCGATTGGCTAGTTAATAGTTGAGTTAAATTATCAATCGTTAATTTAATATTGCCAGTAAGTTCTAATGCAGGACAATAAGCTAAATCTATTTCAGCAGGAATTTCATCAATATGAATAATTTTTGCATTATTATAATTCCATAAAGAGGGCTCATATTCGATAGGGCTATAGCCTAAAGTAATGACTAAGTCAGCGTGTGAAAGTAATTCATCACCCGGTTGATTGTTAAATAACCCAATACGACCGGCAAATAAAGGAAAATGGCGACGAGCAATAGCCCCTGCTGATTGATAAGTACCAACAATTGGTAATGGACAAATATCGAGTAGCTTTTGTAACGCTAATGCATTTTGGGGATAACTCGCTTGAAGACCTAATAAAATAACCACATTTTTTGCTGACAAAAGCATTTTTACGGCATATTGAATCGCCTCATTATTTGCACTACCAAGATTTGATTTAGATTTAGGTACTAAAATTGGGCTATCAACTGCGTTATTAAGAATATCCATTGGAAAGGTTAAAAAAGCAGAACCTGGCCTTCCTGATTCAGCATGACGAAAGGCATTGACCATTGTTTCAGCAATCGATTTAGAAGCGTCTATCTCAGCACAAAATTTAGTGATTGGATTAAACATAGTAACGGTATCCATGCTTTGATGGACTAGTTTTAGTCTATCAGTGGATTTTACTGATCCACCTAACGCAACTAAAGGGTCACCCTCCGAAGTTGCGGTTGCAATACCTGTTGTAAGATTGGAGCAGCCAGGTCCTGATGTTGCGATAGCCACGCCTGCTTTTCCCGTTAAACGACCCACTGCAGCAGCCATAAATGCTGCGTTAGCTTCATGGCGAACCACCACGGTTTCAATACTTGAGTCGACAAGAGAGTCAAATACACGATCAATTTTCGCACCTGGAATACCAAACACTTGTTTAATGCCATGTTGTTCTAATTGTTTGACCACTAAATCTGCACCACATTTCCAATGATGAGTGTTCATAAAACCTTCTTTGATTTTGCAAGTAAATAAAAAGGGGAGTAACTAATAAGGAAGAGATCTTCAAGATTAGTTTTCTGCTCGTTCTATTGCCTGATTAAGGTTGTCTGGCGTTAAATTAGCGTCTAAGAAAGTCGATTGGCTGGGGAGATCAATAGTAAGACGAGAAATAACGCCAATTTGTAAGGTGCCATTTTTTAGTTGGTAATCCAGAATATGTCCGCCACCTTGACGTTGTTGATTAATATAGTGTTCATGAAATCCAGCAACATTAATTCCTTGCGTAAATTGTGGTGAGCGAAAACCGGCAATAATTCCAGTTTCATTGTGAAAGGTAAAAATAGGTTGGTTTTCTATGGCCTCTAACATGGGAAGATAAGGCGCTTCTTGACGAGGCACTGTGCGTGTTTTGACTAACCCAAATTCACCTTCAATTTTGATAGCACAAAAAAGGTTATCAGAAGGAACATATTGATTAATTGTATTATGTATTTCTTGTTGTGTAACACGATGAGAAAAGTGATGTTCTATATCGGGATTAAAAAAAGTCATTACAGCAAAAGGGGATTTCTGGCAATGTGTCGCTTTGTGTGCACTGCCATCAGAACGTAATTGAAATACATTGTTATCAAAAGCCACCAATTCGCCATCAAGGTGATTAAAAGTACCTAAGCCAAAATCCCCATGTTTTAATAAATCAGCTATAGTGACATTACTGTCATAAACCCCCGCAATTAAACTGCTCATTAATGAATTCTGATAAATAGTACACTCGGAGTGACTATTAATATAATTATTTAAGTTGGTTATTATTTCTTCTCTACACTTACAGCTGCTATTTTTATATTGTTTTTTATCTCTATTATCTCTCGCGTTATATTCAACTGTGTCATTCATAACAAAATAAACCTTTTATTTAATAAAATAGTTATAAGTAGATTAATGATTTAATTATTGGCTTCATTGATAAATAGTTCAAATGTTTTTGTTGTTATTGAATTCTTGAAAATAATTCACACTTAGTTAGGTTTACTATGATTATTGTTTTATATTATTCTTTTTTTTAATAAATAATTACAAATTATTTTTATTATTTAATGGATGGTAATGGATGTTTTATGTATAAATTGCATGAATGTTTTCTTGGGGTACCAGCTGATGTTTTTGTTAAAAACACTATTGATTAATAAAATATTATAATATTCTTATGCTATATTATTAAGCGAAAATATTTATAAACTGAGATTATTTAGTAATCAATGAGAGGAGTTTATATGAATATTATCTGGATTTTTATCATTCTTAATCGATTATACGTTGGTGTACATTATGAATAATGTTTCTTTATATCTTAAAGCGCATATAATGAGAAGTTCTGTAGCCGCTGTTGATTTAGCGAAGCGCAATCCCTCCTTAAAAAATATACATTTTGCAGAAAAAATATTAGAAATAAAATTAACAGATGCACCGTTTAAATTAAACGGAGATGCTAGTAATGGCACAGTTAAACAGGATGGGGTAAATAAGTATCAATTGTTATTTAATAGATTAAGTGAAATTAAAATTAATTGTATAGATAAATATGAATTTAAAAGCAATGAGAATAAAGAAAAAAACACAAGGTTTTTTAAAGCACTATCGTTCCTAAATAATTTTAAAAACAAAGACTTTAGTAATAAAAATTTAATTGGTATTAATTTTAAAAATAAAGATCTTAGAACGACTAATTTTAGTTTCTCGTACATTCTTAATAAAGAAGATGAGAATAAAGGCGTTGACTTTTCAGGTTCTAACCTCTCAAATGTTGATTTGAGCGTAGCACATCTAAATGGCTCAAAATTTATAAATAGTGATTTGACAGGCGCTAAAGTTAATTTAAATAATGCTGATTATTCAAATGCAAAGCTTGATGGTGCAGAGATAAGTTTTAATCCTTATCTCCCACTTGATAGATATACTTTAGATGAATGTTTTAGTGATTCTACACTATTTCACACCATTGATTCTATAGATGATAAATACTATAGTATAAAAACATCACTTATGGGTCAGATAATAAATAAGTTATCTCTATTTAGTGAGGATAAATTAAAAGAATTACCTTTAGACTTAATAATAGATAAGGTTTTATCTAAAGATTATTATCTTAAGGATAACGATATATGGGCTTTTACTAAGCTTTTATTTGAAAATAAAATCAAGGATGATACAAGCGATAAGGTGAAAGTATTTTCTGATAAACTACTTAAAAGTAATTTTGATTTTTGTTTGGATATGGCTTCTTCACTTCATAAAAATTTTATGATAGAACGTAATGGTGAATTTATTGAATTAATGTCACGATCTCTTTATCATGATAATAAAAACATCCAAGAGAAAGCTAGAGCATTATATGGAGAATATCTTAATTTAGATGAAGTTAAGCCTTTTATTGAAAAAGAAGATTTTGGTAATGGAAATAAAGAGGCTGATTGGAGTGAAAAAGATTATTATAACTATATTCTTCTTGATAAGAATAAGGCTATGATAATTAATCATGAGAATTTAACTAGCATGTTGTTCCCTCGTGATACAAAGAGCGATATAAGTTGGAATAACTTTTTTCTCTATATTAATAACGAAAATCAAGCTGTGAGTAGAATTGATTATTATAAGCTATTTAATAATGACTTTAAGATTTTTAAAGAAAGCTTTAATGAGAATTTTTCTAACATAAGATCTCATAGAATATTAAAACTATTAGATTTGGGTGATTTTCATAAGCGATTTAATTCTACTTTTTTAGGTAACCCCATTGATAATAGACAAAAAATAGTTGATTTTGATATCCAAGAGAAATTAACAAAGAAATTCGAAAAAGTAATAATTATTTCAGATATCAATATTAAAAATACTTCACTAAGAGAAGAACACTATCAAGAAATTTGTCAAAGCTTAAATATTGAGTCATTAAATAATGAAGAGAAATCCAAATATTTACTAAGTCTCGCTATTCTGTTTGTTAAATACTCATCTAGTGATGTATTTGGCACAGGAGATGACTCGCCTCAAATATTAAGAATGTATGCTTATGCATTAATGAGTAAAGCAAATGAATTAAATCCAGACTTAATTAAAAATACATTTAATGATTGGGAAAATAGATTATTAGGAAAAAATGATGCATTTACATGTACAGATACACTTTTTTTAATAATGAGTTCGTATGGAAAAAAACACTTTAATCATATTTATAGCGATATTATGCCGCCACACTGGAGATGATCTGATTTTTAGTGAAAAAGTGAGTGGAACTATTGGTTATATATTGAGCAAAAACTAACTGATGATATTCGTATGAGCGCTTTATTAGTGTTGAAATAAGAGGGAAAGGCACGGGAGGCGGTGAGAGGAAGATCTACGTGAGAACTTAATCTGGATTATTGAGGAAAAAGTCAACAAAATAGATATGACCGCAGTGTTATAAGCGTATTAGAGCAACCATATGATTAACTCATAAGAATTAATTTTTTACTCTCCGTTTGATTACTTAATATTGATATACTATGGGAAAATTGGTTTTCTATTCCTTTTTAAAATTAATAATTATTGGTTAAAAAATTTCATGATTGAAGATAAAGATGTACAAAAGATCAGCCTTGATGAGCTTAAGACATGGCTTTGGGGTAGTGCAAATATTATGCGTGGCACGGTAGATAGTTCTGATTTTAAAAACTATATCTTTGGTCTTATTTTCCTTAAACGTCTGTCTGATGTATTTGATGAACGTGTCGAAGCGATTAAAGCGGAAGAAAACTGCACGGCAGAAGAAGCGATGCTTATTCTTCAGGAAGATAACCCTGAACAATTCGTTCCCCGTTATGCTCGTTGGAGCCAATTAATTAAGCGTACTGAAAATATTGGCGAGCATATCGATGAGGCATTTGCTGAAATAGAGCGCCAAAATCCCTCTCTTGATCGCGTTCTCACCGCTATCCAGTTTGGCGATAAAGAGAAGCTTAGCAATAGTCTGCTAATGCGTTTATTGCGTCATTTCAATCAGTATAAACTTGGTAATCAGAATTTATATAAGCCTGATTTACTGGGTGATGCCTATGAGTATCTAATCGCAATGTTTGCGGATGATGCAGGTAAAAAAGGTGGCGAATTTTATACACCTCATGGCGTGGTTGAACTTATTGTTAAACTCATTGAACCACAGCCTACTCATGAGGTTTATGACCCAACTTGTGGCTCTGGTGGCATGTTGGTAGAAGCAGCCCGCTATATCAAAGATAATTACCCCGAAAACGGGACCGTAATGGGCAAGCCAAACTGCAAGCTTTATGGACAAGAAAAAAATCTCGGTACATGGGCAATCGCTAAGTTAAATATGTTTTTACACAACTTGGATGGCGATATTAAACGTGGTGATACGCTAGTTAATCCCCTGCATAAAAGTGGTGAAGGATTACAATGTTTTGATCGCGTGATTGCCAACCCGCCATTTTCTCAAGATAAATGGTGGGAGCCATTAGAGCTTAATGATGGAAAAATCGTTGGTGATAATGGTAAAGAGAGAAATGTTAAATACAGTAGCGATCTCACTGATAAATTTGGTCGTTTTGGATTGGGCGTTGCACCACGTACCAAAGCGGATTTGGCCTTTGTACAGCATATGATTGCATCGACTAAAGAAAATGGTCGTATTGGTGTAGTCGTTCCACATGGTGTGCTATTTCGTGAAGGTGATGAAGGTAAAATTCGTCGAGGAATGCTGGTAGGTAAAGATGAATTTACGGGGGATTTAATTGAAGGGATTGTGGGCTTACCTTCTGCACTTTTCTTTAATACTGGTATTGCTGCCGCTGTGTTGATCATTAATAAAAACAAACCCACCGCACTGAAAAATAAAGTTATATTTATTGATGCATCGGCACACTTTGGCGAAGGTAAATCTATGAGTTATCTACGTGAAGAAGATATTTTGCAGATTACCACAGAGTATAATAAAGCCAAAAAAAGTATGGTTGATGCTGGTGAACAAACTAAAGCATCGCTGAGCCAACTGCTTAAGTCTGTGGCTGTAGATAAATATCTGCGCGTGGTTGAGCTTAGTGAAATTGAAGGTAATGATTTTAATCTTAATATTAGTCGATATATTGATACTTCTGAGGCGGAGGAGAAAGTTAATATACTGGAAGTATTAAATAAAATTAAATTAATAGAGTTTGAATTAGCTAAAATAGAGTCAAAACTAAGTTCCCATATTAATGTTTTAGGGATCATTAAATGAGCAATTCGGAATGGGGTTGTTATAAATTATCTGAAGTAATAAAAGTAAAAAGTGGTAGCTCGTTAAGTAATGCTAAGATGGAATGCGGTGATATTCCAGTGTATGGCGGAAATGGAATATCAGGCTATCACTCAACATATAATACTGAACAATCCAAGCTAATTATTGGGCGTGTAGGTGAATATTGTGGAGCTATCTATCAATCACGTGCATATTCTTGGATAACGGATAATGCGTTGTTCGTCAGCGAAAAAAAAATAAGTATATCTGATGAATATCTTTATTTTTTACTATGTTTTTTAGATTTGAATAAATATGCGAATAGAAATGCTCAACCTCTGATTTCTGGTAAAACACTAGATCAAGTAATGTGCTATGTCCCTACATGTAAAAAAGAACAACAAAAAATAGCTGAAATTCTCTCTACAGTTGATAGAAAAATCGATCTTATCGACAAAAAAATAGCTGCAACCAAAACGCTTAAAATAGGATTGATGCAAAAACTATTTTCCGAAGGTGTGGGTGTGCAAGATGATGAAGGTCATTGGCAACCACATACGAAGTTTAAGGATTCGTTGTTAGGAAAAATTCCAGATAGCTGGAAAACGGTAAAACTGGAAGAAATTTCAGTAATAAATCCTAAGCCCTATAAACCAGAAAGTATGGATACTTTAGTCAGTTTTGTTGGTATGGCTGATACTTCAGAAGATGCGAAACTTATTAGCCCATCAGTGAAAAAGTATGAAGAGGTAAAAAAGGGTTTTACATCATTTCTAGAGAACGATGTACTAGTTGCAAAAATTACACCTTGCTTTGAAAATGGCAAAGGGGCATTAGCTAGAGAGCTTAAAAATGGTATCGGTTTTGGTAGTACTGAATTTCATGTTATTAGAGCAAACTATGGTTTGTCTTGCCCCGATTTTATCTATTATTTAACAACATCTGGCGCCTTTCGCTCACAGGGCGAATTTAATATGACAGGAACCGCTGGTCAAAAAAGAGTGTCAAAAAACTTTATAGAAAAATACTTAATTGCTTGTCCTCCACTAATCGAGCAACAAATGATTTCTAATATTCTTAACTCGATAGATAAAAAACTCTCTCTTCTTGAACAACAAAAAGCTGAAACTAAAAACCTTAAAAAAGGCTTAATGCAAAAGCTATTAACAGGTGAGTGGCGAGTTTCGCTTAATGAAATAGAAAATACATAAATAATAGAATTAACAGTACTTTTATAAAAAACGAATAACAATAAAAAAGGAACGTGTCATGTCAGGTCAGTCAACAGTATCTAATTCTGAGCTTATTGGCGTAGAGCGCCCTGCGATAGAGTGGCTAACAAAATTGGGATATACCCATATTAAAGGTCGTGATATCGAACAGCAACATAGAACAGATTCGTTGATCCTCGAGAATATACTGACTGACCGATTATACGCGCTAAACCCATGGCTTGCTGATGTGGCAAATGGCGCTAATAAAGCAATTAAGCAATTACGTGATATTTGGTTTGAGCATGACAGTGACTTGATGCTAGCCAATCAAGCTTTCTGGAAAAAAGTTCTATTTCAATCAAATTTACAGCAAAAAGATAAGCATGGTCAGCCGCGCAGTATTCGATTTATTAATCAAGCAGGTGCCGAAGGTAATTGTTTTCATGTTGTTGACCAATACACGGGTAAAAATACCAATAATGAACAATTTAAGCCTGATTTGCTGTTGTTTATTAATGGTATTCCGTTAGGGATTATCGAGTGTAAAGCCAGTTCGGTTAAACTCAGTAAAGGTATTGCGCAGCTTGATGGTTATCAAGGAACATTTCCCCAACACTTCGCCTTTAATATGGTCTGTGCGGCGATCAACCGTAATCAAGCCAAATATGGCGCAATCTGTGCGTTAGCGCAGTTTTATCTCACCTATAAAATTGATGCAAAAAAAACAGATGAAAAAGCGATTTTAGATAGGCTTGAACAGCAGCTTGGTCATCCCCCGTCTGAACAAGACAAACTATTATGGGCACTATTTGAGCCTACTCGTTTTGTACGGTTTGTGTGTTTTTATCCAATATATGAGCTTGAAAATAGTATCTTGATAAAAAAGCTCCCTCGCTACCAGCAATGGAGAGCGGTGGAAAAAACACTTTTGCGCTTGCAAGGGCGTGATCCTGAATTTATGGGGCACTCTCTTGGTGGTGTGGTATGGCATACCCAAGGCTCAGGTAAATCGCTGACGATGGTATTATTGGCGCGCTTAATGCGTGCAGAAGTCTCTGGTTTTAATAACCCGAGTATTTTGATATTGACTGACCGTACCGATCTTGATCGACAGATCCACAGTACGTTTATTAATGCGGGTCTTAACGCGCAAAAAGCGAACTCTGTCGCGGGCTTAGAATCGATGCTCAGTAATGACTACGGCGCTATCTTTACTTCAACAGTACAAAAATTTCAGGAAAGTGATGGTCGACAGATTACTGCTGCGAAAGAATCAGAGGAAAATGAAGAGGCTACACATCTTCAAAGTCGCGTAAGACGCGTATTGAAAAAAAATGAATCAGGGCATGAACAGTGCTGGATTATCAAAGAAAACAACCGTCACTTTGGCAATATCGATAGCGCGGGTAATCCCGTTAAAGCTAAGTGGGAAGTGTTTAGTGAAGAACAAGTCGACTTTCGTGTACTGAGTACCAAATCTAATTTCTTTGTTATGGTAGATGAAGCTCACCGTAGCCAATATGGTTTTCTGGCTGCTTTTATGCGCGCCTCCTTGCCGAACGCAAAGTTTATTGCTTTCACTGGAACACCTCTGTTTAACGAAGAAAAAGAGACTCTTGGCACCTTCGGTGGAAAAGCCTATCTCGATATTTACCGCCTTGATGAGGCAGTTTCTGATGGTGCAACGCTACCGATTAAGTATTTAGAAGGTATGGCGCAATGGAAAAGTGATGGAAAGCTTAGCCAAGCTTTTGACGATAAATTTGGGCATAACCCTCTGGCACACAGAAAAAAACTCAAGCAAGAGCTGCTTAAAAAACGACGTAGCGCAATCAGCCGAGTCGAAGAAAATGCAGCACACTTAGTAGAACACTTTTTTAGTAGCGTAAAATCTCGTGGTTTTAAGGGCGTATTAGTGTGTGATGGGCGTGATATGGCGGTACGCTATAAGGACGCTCTTGATGTCATCATGCAAGCACGGAAAAGTGAAGGACTACCCACATTTGAAAGCCGAGTTGTTATTTCACTCGGCGGTATGACCGATAAGCGCACGGGAATGAGTGAGCAGCAATCTTATGCAGCAACAGGGGCAGTGAACATATTAGAAACCATTGAAGAGCGTGTTAGACGTGAAATTGGAGAAGGAAAAGAACCCGTTGCGGTTCCCAGTGAGCAAATTCCAACACTGGTTAATTATGAATTTAAACTCCCATTTTATGATGATCCCGAAAACAAGGTAGACGAAAAAGCCAAAGTGAATAACATTGAGTTGCTTATCGTTTCTGACATGTTACTAACGGGTTGGGATGCGCCGATTGTTAGCACACTATATTTAGACAAACCGCTAAAAGAACATACACTTTTACAAGCAATAGCCCGAGTGAACCGTACGCGAAAAGGTAAAAAAGCGGGTTATATTGTTGATTACTTTGGTGTCGTTGAATATCTTGATGAGGCGCTGAAAGTTTATGGTGGCGATGTTCAACCCGAACAAGTATGGACTGACGTAGAGTCGGAGTTGCCTAAGTTAAAAACATCATTGGTTAAGATTACGGATATTTTACCGAAGAAACACCATCCCGTGAAGCAGCCTGAAGCTTATAAAGAGGATGCCGATCTTTATCTAGACCCTGATGTCCGTTTGGATATTATTGAAGATTTCCTAGCTATGCTGGCTGAATTTAATCGTTATTTAGATATTGTGCTACCTGATGATCGAGGCACACCATTCAAGCCTTATTTTAAAGTATTCAACGAGATAAAATTACAACTACGCAATAAAATGCCAGATAGCACAAATACCGTTCGTATAACGGCATCTGAGTCTGCGTTATTAAAAAATATGCTGGATGAGCATATTGAAGCTAGCGCAGTGAAAAGCCTACTTGGACGTGAAGTCTCTATTCTTGATGCCGCAGATATGGATTTATTGCGTCAACATAAGAGCACGGGTAGTGCCGCTTTAATCATGAAGAATAAACTTAAATACACCATAAAAACGGGTAAAAATAGAGATCCCGCTTTTTTTGGTGATCTGGAAGAAGAGCTGGAAAGACTAATTGAAGAAGAGCGCGAAGGGCGTATTGAACAAGCCTTATTCTTAGAGCAATTAGAAATATTTGCGCAGCGAGTAAGAAATAAAGACGCAAAGCCATCTGAAATGGGATTAAGCACTCCGACTGAGCGCGCTGTATTTAATTATCTAGAAAAGCAAATTGATGAGGCGCAAGCATTGGCATGGACGCAAGGTATTTTCGGGCATATTGATATTGCCGAGGTCATTCTCTCTCCTATTTGGAAAAAACAGACTGATATTCATAATGAGATAAAAAAAACGATCAGAACTATTTTACGAGGGTTAAGTGGTTGGGATATGACCGCAGCACGTCAGCATTCAACTGAGATTTTCAGTATCATGTTGAATAATGAATAAGGAGATTGTCGGCGATGCCTATTTTTCATTATGGAACTCTTCCAATTGAATGGGAGTTTAAAGTTGATAAAAAGCTGAAATGCCATTATGTCACTGTAGAGCGAAATAAGGCGGTTTTATTACGAGGTCCTGATGTTTCTTTAGATGAACAAGTCGAATTGATTCGGTACAGAGCACGTTGGATTAAAACACGACTGGAAGAGGTTAATCAGCCTTTAAAAGAAATGATTATTACGGGAAGTAGAGCGCTTTATCGCGGTCGCTTATTTTACTGTGAGGTTATTCCCGCACCAGAACTGGTTGCAGTAAAAATTAGCTTTAATCAAAGCCGTTTTAAGGTCTATTCTCCGGAAGGGCATTCGGTTAGCCAGCCTTTATTTAAGGCGGCATTAACGCGTTTTTATCAACAAAAAGCGTATGAAAAAATTAGTTCTCGTATTACTTATTGGCAAAATATAATGGGAATGCAGGCTACCACATTCCATATAAAAAAATTTGATGCTCGTTGGGCTAATTGTACCGAAAATAATGTCTTGGAGTTTCACCCTCGTTGTATGGAGTTTTCTAATAAGGTAATGGATTACATTATTATTCATGAGTTGTGTCATACCGTAGAGAAAAACCATAGTAAAACATTTTGGAAGCTTGTTGCTAAATATTGTCCTGAATGGCGAGCGTTGCATACTGAAGTTACACGCTCAAAAATGGGCTTGTAGAATATAGCTAATTCAGATTTCTATGGTGAAGAACTAGTGTCTCGTCGTCTGAAAGTGAAATTCCACATACAAATAGCATCCAAAATCAATGAAATAATTCATAAATTTTAGTTCGGAACCATCGATGTATGGCGTCATTTTCATATTTAGGATGCCACACTAAATACAACCCCAATGGTGGTAAATCTAAAGGCAACTCAAATTTGTATATGGGTCTATTTGTCGTTAAGGCAAAACAGTCAGGGATAATGCTGATAACGGGGTATTGCTCTAAAATTGAAATCGCTGTAGAAAACCCAGTTACCTGTATGATTGGCGGTTTAATTAATTCGCTAAAATCTAATAAACAGGCGTCATTATTTTTCTCATCCAACACTGAACGATAATTTACACCGACAAATTCAAACGATTTAAGATCCTCCAAGGTAATGGCTAATTGAGAAATAGGGTGGTTAATATGAGCGACGCCAACCCACTTATCTCTTAATAGTAACTTGCACATCATATTAGGTTCTACAGAATTTGATAAGACCGCGATTTCAGCGTCAATGGTTTCTTGGCATAACAAACCCGCTTTCTTTTTTTCTTTGTTTATCAAATGTAAAGTGACATTAGGTGCCTCTTTTCGCAGTGAGGTAATTAAACTTGCACCATAATTGTCAGCAAACCCAGCCGTTGCTCGAATTGAAAATTCCCGCTTAAGATATTCTAAGTTCACTTCTTTTGGGGTGGAAAATGTGTGTTCAATTTGATGAACAAGTTTTTTTACCTCAGAAGCGATGCTAGCAGAATAGGGCGTTAATATCATATCACGCCCTGATTTAACCAATAATTGATCACCTAATGAATGTCTTAAGCTTTCTATGGCTCTATTCATGGAGGAAATACTAACCCCTTTTACTTGGGCTGCACGAGTGATGTTTTTCTCTGTTAGTAGTGCATCCAAAAATGTTAGCAAGTTTAAATTCAGGTTAATCATTCTCCCCCTCCAGTTGTTTTCCATGATGACCAAGATGATTTTCCTTTAAGCCATAATGATAAGCCTAAAGCAACCAAAACTAACCCTGATGCAGTATAATATACAGCACTAAATCCGCTGGAAATATTATCAAGGTTAAGATCTCCATCGAGGGAGCCCCCACTAAAAATAGAGAAAATAGTTCCCATTAATGTTGCGCCATTAATAAGTCCGATATTGCGAGATAAACTAAGTATTCCAGATAAAATGCCTTTTTGTTTAAGGTTAACCCCAAACATCAAGCCCGTATTATTCGCGGTTTGAAAAACAGCATAACCTATTGTAACGACTGTCATAAATAACATATACGATATAGCGCTTAATGAGTTACCATTTAACGCAAATAGAATAAAACCTGAGAACATAATAGTTAAAGCAATAATAATAATATTGTTGGAACCAAACCGATCAACTAGTTTACCTGCAGGGAGTCCCAAACAAGCCGCAATTACAGGACCAAATGCCATAATTAATCCGACCATCCAAGGTGAAAGTGATAACTTATGGATCAAGTAAAATGGACCGATTATAAGGGTCGACATAATAACAGTGGCAACAATAAGACTCATCGAAGCCCCTATATACAATGAAGGGTGGCGCATTAATTCAATAGAGATTGCGGGCGATTTCACTCTCATTTCGATGATGATAAATAATATTGTACCTATTGCAGCAAGAGCGATATACCAAATACTATCTGATGACCAACTCGTCATGCCTAATGAGTATAAAATAATACTCAAGGTAAGAACGGATATACCAGTAAAGTCTATCTGTTTATGGACAGTGGTGATTGGCTGCTTATCAATCAGTTTGTATATCAGCACTAAAGATATTATTGATAGCGGTATATTCAGATAGAAAATAGATTGCCAGCCTGCAATATCGAGTAATACGCCACCAACTGTAGGTCCTCCGGCAGTTCCAATGGCGGATAATGTACCAATCCATCCCATTGTTAATCCTGCTCCATTAGATGATTTTACGCTTGCCAACAGTGACATAGTGGTATTCATCATGGCTGCTGCCGCTATCCCTTGAATAATTCGACAAATAATAAGCCCATTTATTGAAGGTGCTAAAGAACAAGCAATAGAAGCAATAGTAAATAGAATAATGGAACCAATTAAAAAAGGTTTATGGTCAAACCTATCACTAATACTTCCCGTTAGTATTGACGCACCCGTTAAACTAATAAGGTAAGAAATAATCACCCATCTTGTCATTGAAAATGAGGCGTTAAAGGCTTCAGAAATTGTGGGCAGTGCAATATTTGCAATGCTTGTACTAAGTGATGACAAAACGATAGGTAATGCGGCAGCAATTAAGTACTTTTTTAGTGAGTTATCGCTATTCATTAGATTTACCAAAAAATTTTTAACTCATCCTAATTGACGGTGATTTTTTGAAGAAGTCTCAGAAAGCGAAATTGAGGTATCCTATTTTTGATAGACTACGGAATATACGTGCTGTCACTTTGTTGTTTTGGCTAGGTGTAGCGTGAATTGATTGCAGGGGATCTGTATCTAATAGGAATTAAATGAGATTTTTTGTGGGAAAACAGTCTGGTGTTTTTTATATCTCGAAGGCATTGTGCTTCTATAATTGATAACTCAGTACGAGTCACAGAAAATATGATAAAACAGATAAAAAAAACACAAAGCCCATATAATTTCATAAACTTTGTGTTTTTTTAAATAGCGCGTTACTTCTAATTTAATACTTAATAAGACAATATAAAATTAAACGGTGCTCTTACACATTAAATAAGAAGTTCATAACATCGCCGTCTTGAACAATATACTCTTTACCTTCTGCACGCATTTTACCAGCTTCTTTAGCACCTTGTTCACCGTTGTAAGTGATAAAGTCGTTATAAGCGATAGTTTGAGCGCGGATAAAGCCTTTTTCAAAGTCAGTGTGGATTTTACCTGCGGCTTGTGGCGCCGTTGCCCCTACAGGAATTGTCCATGCACGTACTTCTTTCACGCCCGCAGTAAAGTAAGTTTGTAAATTCAGTAATGAATAACCAGCACGAATAACGCGGTTTAAGCCAGGCTCTTCAATACCTAAATCTTGCATAAACTCTTCACGTTCAGCGTCGTCTAATTCAGCGATATCTGCTTCAATAGCCGCACAAACGGGAACAACAACGGAGCCTTCTGATTCTGCAATTTTGCGTACAGTTTCAAGATAAGGGTTATTTTCAAAACCATCTTCATTAACGTTAGCAATATACATCGTTGGTTTTAACGTTAAGAAGCTTAAGTAACGAATTGTCGCTTTTTCTTCTTCAGTTAAATCTAATGCGCGTAACATGCCTGCGTTTTCTAAATGTGGTAAGCATTTTTCTAACACTTCCATTTCAGCTTTAGCAATTTTATCGCCACCTTTGGCTTTTTTCTGATTACGATGCATAGCACGCTCGCAGGTATCTAAGTCAGAAAGAGCAAGTTCAGTATTGATAGTATCAATATCTTCAGCCGGATCGACTTTACCTGAAACGTGAATAATATTGTCGTTTTCAAAACAACGAACCACATGACCAATCGCTTCAGTTTCACGAATATTGGTTAGAAATTGGTTACCTAAACCTTCACCTTTAGATGCCCCTTTTACTAACCCAGCAATATCAACAAATTCCATTGTTGTTGGGAGTATGCGCTGAGGTTTTACAATTTCTGCCAGTTTATCTAAGCGAGGATCAGGCATTGGAACAACACCTGTGTTTGGTTCAATAGTACAGAATGGGAAGTTGGCTGCCTCAATACCTGCCTTAGTTAAGGCATTAAACAGTGTAGATTTCCCTACGTTAGGCAGACCGACGATACCACATTTAAATCCCATAAACGTTCACCTTGTCACAAAAAAACGACAGGGAGGAGTATCCCTGTTGTGCTGTTAAAAAAAATTTGGCGCCATTATAGAACAAATCCCTGTTTGATTAAATCATCAGGGATTAATTGCGCAAAAGAGGGTGAAAAGAGACGTCACCCATTGAATATTCGTGGCTTATTAAAACCAATATTAATAATTAGGCTTTAAAGCTATGCAAGCGATTTATCGCTTTTTCAAAACCATCTCGCATTAATATATCGGTGCAAGAAAGCGCTTCATCAATTGCATCATCAATTAATTTTTGCTCACTCATTGGCGGTTTTCCTAATACAAAACCAACCACTTTGTTTTTATCACCAGGATGACCAATACCAATACGTAAACGATAGAAATTAGGGTTATTACTAAATTTACTTTGGATATCTTTCAATCCATTATGACCGCCATTGCCGCCACCTAACTTCATTTTAGCAACGCCGGGTGGTAAATCGAGTTCATCGTGAGCGACTAAAATTTCATTAAGCTCAATACGATAAAAATTCGCCATTGCCTGAACTGCTTTACCACTAAGATTCATAAATGTTGTCGGTACTAATAAGCGAACATCGTCACCTGCTAAATTAATACGCGCAGTGTAACCAAAGAATTTACTCTCTTCTTTTAGAGATTGCTGATGGCGCTGAGCCAACAAATCTACATACCAAGCACCCGCATTATGACGAGTCTGGGCATAATCTGCACCGGGGTTTGCTAACCCGACGATAAGTTTAATTTTACTCACAATAGCCTTTCACTGTTATCGTCTTAAAAGAAAGGGGATAGTTTACCTGTCTCAGACCAGAAGCACAAAATAGATTGTACCGTTCATTTTTTAGCGAAAATAGAAAGGAGAATAAAAAAGAGAATAGCTATCATTTAATGTAGCAAAAAGAGCGAAAGAGAGAAAATAGATGCTCTAAACGATTTTTTAGAGGAAGAAAACACATTTTTTGCAAAGAATTGTCAGCATTTTTCAGGACATGTGATCACTTCGACAATAACTTTGTGATATTTATGGCTATAATAACTGCAAAGAAAAAGAGGTTATCCTCTCCGTATTTTGGTGTTGAATCGTCTGACGACGCGCTTGGAGGTGCAACATGAAATATAAACATGCATTTGCAGTTGGTAATTTATGTATGGCTGCTGGGATGGTTGTAATGCTCGGTAGTCTCGGTTATACCCTGATTAGCCATATCTTTCCATTAGGTCTTCCAGAGTTTTTATCTGATATCTCTTTAATGGGAATTTTTGTTGGTGCATTGGTGTGGTTGGCTGGTGCTCGTATCGGTGGTAGAGAAACAATAGCAGAAAGATATTGGTGGTTGCGTAATCATGATGAACGTTATCGTCGCCATGATAATCACCGTTATCCATAACCATTATCCATAATAGATATCAATTTTTATTATAAGCAGTTAACTATTATAAAAAATAAAAATTGAATTTAGCGGCAATTAGCTAATAACGTTCAGTCATTGGTTATCTTTAATTGTAATTAATAATACACGCCCATAAACCCGTTTTTTGCTGTAACGGGTTTTTTATTGCCTAAATTTCATGAAATCGCTATTTGGACTATTTTAAAGCACAAAAAAACCCGCCATAACACAATGTAATACAGAGGTTATAACGGGTTTAGTTATCTCATACTACGATGAGTTTTTAACAAATTAATGTTCAAACATCGCAGAGATTGACTCTTCATTGCTGATGCGGCGAATTGCTTCTGCCAACATGCCAGAGAGGGTCAATGAACGGACTTTATTTAATGCTTTGATTTCTGCTGACAGTGGAATTGTATCGCAGACAACCACTTCATCAATAACAGAGCTTTTGATGTTCTCAACAGCATTACCAGAAAAGATTGGGTGAGTTGCGTAAGCAAATACGCGTTTAGCACCACGTTCTTTCAGCGCTTCTGCCGCTTTACACAATGTACCACCAGTATCAATCATATCGTCAACTAGGATACAGTCGCGGTTAGCAACATCACCAATAATATGCATCACTTGAGAAACGTTAGCACGTGGGCGACGTTTATCAATGATAGCCATATCAGTGTCATTCAGAAGTTTAGCGATAGCACGAGCGCGAACAACACCGCCAATATCTGGAGAAACAACAATTGGGTTGTCCAAATCTTTTTGAAGCATATCTTCTAAAAGGATTGGGCTGCCGAAGACATTATCAACCGGTACATCAAAGAACCCTTGGATTTGTTCTGCGTGTAAGTCGCAAGTTAAAACACGGTCTACGCCTACACTAGATAAGAAATCCGCAACAACTTTTGCCGTGATAGGAACACGGGCTGAACGAACACGGCGATCCTGACGGGCATAACCGAAGTAAGGAATAACAGCAGTGATACGACCAGCGGAAGCTCGACGTAATGCGTCAACCATGACCACTAATTCCATTAAGTTATCATTAGTTGGTGCACAGGTTGATTGAATGATAAAGACATCACCACCACGTACGTTTTCGTTGATTTGCACACTGACTTCACCGTCGCTAAAACGACCTACAGCAGCGTCTCCTAAGCTAGTGTAGAGTCGGTTGGCAACACGTTGAGCCAGTTCCGGGGTTGCGTTACCAGCAAAAAGCTTCATATCGGGCACGAGAAAAACCTCAGGCTTGCGTCCAGAGAGAGATATTGTTGACCTGTAAAGAACGTGTTTATGAACATAGCGTTTTTAAACATCATATTACGGGTGCAATAACACAGGTATCCTTGAGCGGAATAAATGCACAGGAGAAATGTTGACGCCTTGCGCTACAAATCCATGCACCCACTCAGGGGCGTTAATTAACACTTCACTAGCGGCAACTTGTGATTCGAACTCACCGAACACACAGGCACCTGTCCCAGTTAAGCGTGACGGTGCATATTCTAACAGCCACGAAAGCAGATATTCAACCTTACGAAAACGTTTTCTTGCGATCATTTCACAGTCATTTTCGAACGGAGCCTGTAATAATGCGCCAAGAGAGCGTATAGGAGAGTTACGTTTTAATTCTGGATCTGTGAAGATTGTCGGAGTTGAAATGGAAATTCCGGGGTGTGCGACCAAATACCATTGCTCTTTTGGCTCCGCGGGGGTCAAAATTTCGCCAACGCCTTCGGCGAATGCAGCATGACCTTTTACAAAAACAGGCACATCAGCACCTAAACTTACCCCTAATTCGGCTAAGGTTTCATCGCTCAGCCCAGCTTGCCAATGCCAATTAAGTGCAATTAGTGTGGTTGCTGCATTAGAAGATCCTCCCCCTAATCCGCCTCCCATCGGTAATTTTTTATCGATACTGATATCCGCACCTTGATACTGCAATGCGATATTGTGTTGCTGACAATAATTACGTAAAAGAAGTGCGGCTTTGATAATCAAGTTGTCTTCATCTTTAACGTCTTTAACAGGGGTTAAGATATTTAACTGAGTATCATGACGAGGTGTAAATGTTAGCGTATCGCCATAATCAAGAAACTGAAAAAGGGTTTGAAGATTATGGTAGCCATCAGCACGCTTACCCGTAATGTAGAGAAAAAGATTTAATTTAGCAGGAGAAGGCCAGCTGAGTGTCATTGCTGTATATCCCAGTTATCCATTTTTAATTTAATAAGACGGTCGCCTTGGCGTAATTCAAGACGTTGTGGCAGATTTGGTGTGGTCGTTGAATCATAGGCTTGATAAGAGACAATCCAATCACCTTCTGGCGCTTGCCATGTTACTGATTTTAAAAGATGGTGGGCATCTAATTCAAAAATCGTTGCATCACCAGGTAAACCAATCAACCACGCTCGCAGATTTTTCAGTGGAATAACCATGCCGGTTAGCTGATAGATCATTTCAACCGGGTTATCGCTGTAATACTTTTTACCTTTGTTATCGGTGACTTCAATAACACCGGGCATAACATTTAAATCAAGTTCTGTCGTGCCTAATGGATTAGTTAATAACAGGCGATAATTTTCTTCAGTGCGATCTTGCCAATAAAAACGGGCATAAACTTTATGGCTTTGCTCGATATAAGCAAAAGCACCTCGGGTCTCATATTGTGAAATCTTTTTTAAGGCTTGCTGGCGCTCTTGCCATTGTGGATTGTTATCCGAACCTGAACCTTGAGTATTAATTTGATTAAGGTTACAGGCACTCAGCAATAGCGCAGTTAACGGAAGAAGGCGCAATAATCGTTTAGTAGGAGAAAAGCGTGAGCGCATAGCTGAGATATTCCTTAAATTCGTTATCAGTTAAAAAAAAGAGTATCATAAACCCTATGATATAACGATATTTCATTAAATTGTGTATGGAAATCTCGTATCATACAAGTAAGCTCTTTTATTGGATCTATTCATCAAGTAGAATGGCGGCAATGAAGAGTCCATACTAAATGCGCTGTTTTAGGTTTGCACTAAGTCAGGTCGCGAGGCGGTATTTATTCATAACTCGATATAGTTGATATGACGTTATTAGCATTAGGTATTAATCATAAAACAGCCCCCGTTGCTTTGCGTGAGAAAGTCTCTTTTTCTCCCGATACCATGGGTGATGCCTTAAATAACCTCCTACAGCAACCTGCTGTCAGGGGTGGGGTTGTGCTGTCTACATGTAACCGTACTGAGCTCTATCTTAGTATGGAAGACAAAGAAAATAGTCATGAGCAGCTTATTCGCTGGCTGTGCCAATATCACCAAATAGAGCCCAATGAACTACAAAGTAGTGTCTATTGGCATCAAGATAATCAAGCTGTTAGCCATCTTATGCGAGTTGCTAGTGGTTTAGATTCCCTTGTACTTGGTGAGCCTCAAATATTAGGTCAAGTTAAAAAAGCCTTTGCGGATTCTCAAAATTATCACTCGCTCTCTTCAGAGCTGGAACGACTTTTCCAGAAATCTTTTTCAGTTGCGAAAAGAGTGAGAACCGAAACTCAAATTGGTGCAAATGCGGTATCTGTTGCTTTTGCTGCTTGTACTTTAGCGCGTCAAATCTTTGAATCACTCTCATCACTCACTATTTTGCTGGTTGGTGCAGGTGAAACTATTGAATTAGTGGCTCGGCATTTACGTGAGCATCAAGTTAAGAAAATTGTCATTGCTAACCGAACCAAAGAGCGTGCACAGCGTTTAGCGAGCGAAGTTGATGCTGAAGTTATTACATTAACCGAAATTGATGAGCGTCTTGCTCAAGCTGATATTGTAATAAGTTCTACCGCAAGTCCTTTGCCTATTATTGGTAAAGGTATGGTTGAAAGGGCACTAAAAAAACGCCGAAATCAACCTATGTTGCTGATAGATATTGCGGTTCCGCGCGATATCGAGCAAGATGTCGAAAAACTCAATAACGTTTACCTTTATAGTGTTGATGATTTAGAAGCCATTATTCAACATAACCGAGAGCAACGCCAAGCCGCAGCTATTCAAGCAGAACATATTGTTCAGCAAGAAAGTGGTCAGTTTATGGATTGGTTAAGGGCTCAAGGTGCGGTGGGTGCAATTAGAGAATATCGTGATAGCGCTGAAGTATTACGAGCAGAAATGACCGAAAAAGCCATCACACTTATTCAAAATGGTGCCGATGCAGAAAAGGTGATCCAGCAGCTCTCTCATCAGCTAATGAATCGACTAATCCATACACCAACGAAATCTCTTCAACAGGCAGCCAGTGATGGTGATATTGAACGCCTGAATCTATTACGTGAAAGTTTGGGTATAACCCATAATTAACTTTGTCTAACAGGATCTTAATCTACGAATGAAGCCTTCTATTGTCGCTAAGTTGGAAGCTCTACAAGAGCGTTATGAAGAAATTCAGGCACTTCTGTCAGAAGCCGATGTAATTGCCTCTCAGGAGCGTTTTCGTGCGCTTTCAAAAGAATACTCTCAATTGACCGACGTCACTGCTTGTTTCAGTCAATGGCGTAGTGTTCAAGATGATATTGAAACTGCCAAAATGATGCTTGATGATCCTGAAATGAAAGAGATGGCGCAAGAAGAGCTCAAAGAAGCACAGGCTTTAAATGATGATTTAGAAAACCAGTTGCAATTACTGCTACTGCCTAAAGATCCTGATGACGAATTTAACTGTTTCCTTGAAATCCGTGCGGGAACAGGCGGTGATGAAGCGGCACTGTTTGCGGGTGATCTATTCCGTATGTACAGTCGTTATGCAGAAGCGCGTCGCTGGCGTATTGAAGTCATGAATGCGAACGAAGGTGAGCATGGTGGCTATAAAGAAGTGATTGCTAAAGTGATTGGTGATGGTGCATATGGTGTCTTGAAGTTTGAATCTGGTGGACACCGTGTTCAACGTGTACCAGAAACAGAATCGCAAGGTCGTATTCACACCTCAGCTTGTACTGTTGCCGTATTAGCAGAAGTACCGGAAGCAGAATTACCAGATATCAGCCCAAGCGACTTACGTATTGATACCTTCCGCTCATCAGGCGCGGGTGGTCAGCACGTTAATACCACCGACTCTGCCATTCGTATTACCCATATTCCAACGGGTATTGTCGTAGAGTGTCAGGATGAGCGTTCGCAGCATAAGAACAAAGCGAAAGCGATGTCAGTGTTAGGTGCGCGTATTCGTGCGGCTGAAATGCAAAAGCGTCATGAAGCAGAGGCTTCTGAGCGTCGTAATTTATTAGGCTCAGGTGACCGTTCAGATCGCATAAGAACCTATAACTTCCCACAAGGTCGTGTTACTGATCACCGAATCAACCTAACATTTTATCGTTTAGATGAAGTGATGGAAGGAAAATTAGATCCATTAATTCAACCTATCGTTACTGAATATCAAGCGGATCAGCTTTCTGCACTTTCTGAGTTAAATTAATGAATTATGAACAATGGCTGCAACAAGCAGCCTTGCAATTAATTGAAAGTGATAGCCCTAAACGTGACGCTGAAATTCTACTTGGGCACGTAACAAAACGTGCTCGCACCTATTTAATTGCATTTAATGAAACGCAATTATCACCAATAGAATTAGCTCAACTCGCACAACTATTGGCTCGTCGAATAACTGGCGAGCCAATTGCTTATCTGGTTGGTGAAAGAGAATTTTGGTCATTGCCGCTAAAAGTCTCCCCTGCAACGTTGATTCCTCGTCCTGATACAGAATGCTTAGTTGAAAAGGCGCTAGAAAAGTTGAATTCAACACCCGCAAAAATCCTAGATTTAGGCACAGGAACTGGCGCTATCGCATTAGCTATCGCTTCAGAACGTCCTGATAGCCATATCATTGGTGTGGACTTTCAACCCGAGGCAGTGGCATTAGCGCAAGAGAACGCTAAAAATTTAGCGCTGAACAACACAGAATTTATGGAAAGTTGCTGGTTTAGTTCACTCTCAGGTCATCAATTTGATATGATAATTAGTAATCCTCCTTACATTGATGAATGTGATGAGCATATCCATCAAGGCGATGTCCGTTTTGAACCATTAACTGCGTTAGTTGCGGGTAAAAATGGCTTTGCTGATATTGAAACCATCATTGCAACTGCGGATCAGTTTTTAACTGATAAAGGCTGGGTATTAATAGAACACGGCTGGCAGCAAGGTGAGGGTGTACGCAAAATTTTTGCTGATAAGGGTTACTGCTGTGTGGAAACTTTCCGTGACTATGGCGGTAATGAGCGAGTGACAGTAGGTCGTTGGAATTATGATAGAAACCATAGCTGATTACGAATTTAATAAAGCCCCTTTGGTTAAAGGGATGATCCTTATCTCTCAGGCAATCCGACCTGATTTTCCCACTCATTCAGTTAGCTATCAATTAGCTCAGTTAGTTGAACATGCCGAGGCTGAAATCCCACAAAATCGGAGTGTGCGAGAGCAAATAGAAACGCTATTAACGCTGTTTTATAAGCAGTGGCATTTTAGTGGTGCCAGTGGCAAATATTGTCTATCAGATACATTATGGTTGGATAAGGTATTAGCCACGCATATTGGTTCTCCTGTTTCATTAGGTTCAATTCTAATTTATATCGCACAAGCTTTAAATCTGCCATTAGCTCCAGTTATTTTTCCTACACAATTAATCATCAGAATAGATATTCCCGATGAACAGCCTCTATTCTTAAATCCAATTAATGGCGAATATTTATCACAACATACACTTGAAGTGTGGTTGAAAGGTAATATAGGAAATAATTCAACACTCATTGATGCAGATTTAGAAGAGTCGGAATATAGCTCAATCATACGAAAACTACTGGATACATTAAAAGTTTCGTTGATGGAGGAAAAAAACATGGAGCAAGCATTAAAAGCCAGCGAGACGGTTTTAATGTTTGACCCAGAAGATCCTTATGAAATACGTGATCGTGGCTTAATTTATGCTCAATTAGAGTGTCATCATGTGGCGCTTTCTGACCTCAACTATTTTGTTGAGCAATGCCCTGAAGATCCGATTTCAGAGATGATTAAAATCCAAATTCATTCGATAGAACAAAATCCCATTGTTCTACATTAAAAATTAAAAACGTACTCAATTAAAACAGTACATTACAAACAGTATAGGTATAAATATGCAACATAAAGTGGTGAATATTGGTGATATCAAGGTAGCAAATGATCTGCCGTTTGTGCTTTTTGGTGGCATGAATGTATTGGAATCGCGCGATTTAGCCATGCGTATTTGTGAGCATTACGTCACTGTTACTCAAAAATTAAATATTCCTTATGTCTTTAAAGCCTCTTTTGATAAAGCAAACCGCTCTTCTATCCACTCTTATCGTGGACCCGGATTAGAAGAAGGAATGAAAATCTTTCAAGAATTAAAAGAGACTTTTGGTGTTAAAATCATCACTGACGTTCATGAAGCTTCACAAGCTCAACCTGTCTCTGAAGTGGTTGATGTTATTCAATTACCTGCATTTTTAGCGCGTCAAACAGACTTAGTCGAAGCGATGGCAAAAACCGGTGCTGTGATTAACGTGAAAAAACCACAGTTTGTTAGCCCTGGTCAAATGGGTAATATCGTCGATAAGTTTATAGAAGGCGGTAATGACAAAGTGATTTTATGTGATCGTGGAAGTAACTTTGGTTACGACAACCTTGTTGTAGATATGCTAGGTTTTCATGTGATGATGCAAGCTTCTCAAGGTGCGCCCGTTATTTTTGACGTAACACATTCACTACAATGTCGTGACCCATTTGGTGCCGCTTCTGGTGGTCGTCGTGGTCAAGTCGCTGAATTAGCGCGTGCAGGAATGGCGGTTGGCTTAGCTGGATTATTCCTTGAAGCTCATCCAGATCCAGATAACGCACGTTGTGATGGTCCTTCAGCACTTCCATTAGCGAAACTTGAGCCATTCTTAGCTCAAATTAAAGCGATTGATGAAGTCGTAAAAAACTTTCCTGAGTTAGATACCAGCAAATAAGTTTTGTTATGCAGCTGCATACTGTTGTAAATATGTTCGGCGCTTATCTTCAGCGCCGTTATCATGAAAAAATTCATAAAATCACCCTACATGGCGGTTTTAGCTGTCCTAATCGCGATGGTACATTGGGGCGAGGTGGTTGTACTTTTTGTAATGTCTCTTCGTTTGCAGATGAGCAGACGCAATATCACTCCATTGAACAACAAGTCGCTGAACAAGCAAAAAATATTAGTCGTGCCCACCGTTATCTTGCCTATTTTCAAGCTTATACTAGCACTTATGCCGAAGTCGAATACCTGCGTAAACTCTATGAAACAGCACTATTACAAGCCAATATGGTGGGGTTATGTGTAGGAACTCGACCAGATTGTGTACCTGTTAGCGTATTAGATTTGCTACAACGCTATCAAGATCAAGGCTATGAAGTGTGGTTAGAGTTGGGGTTACAAACTGCACATAACAAAACACTAAAACAGATTAATCGTGGACATGATTTTGAGTGTTATCAAGCCACAACACAAGAAGCAAGGCGTCGTGCTTTAAAGGTTTGTACTCATCTGATTGTGGGATTACCTCGTGAAGATCACCGGCTTAATATGCAAACCTTAGAACGTGTTATTGAAACTGGGGTTGATGGGTTGAAATTGCATCCTTTACATATTGTTGAGGGCAGTACAATAGCCAAAGCATGGAAAGCAGGGCGTTTAACGGCATTAACACAAGAGCAATATGTTTATACCGCGGGTGAAATGATCCGTCATACACCACCTGAAGTTATTTATCACCGCGTTTGCGCCAGTGCCAGAAAGCCCACATTATTAGCACCGCAATGGTGTGAAAATCACTGGTTGGGTATGAATGCACTTTATCAAGATCTATTAGCGAATGGTGTTCAAGGTAGTGGGATTGGTAATGCATTTATTCCGAATTCCAAATAATCTTTATTAAAAAATAATAGAATCATATGCATTTCAAATGTGAATGTATTTTCAAATTACATTGAAAATACAGTTTATTTTTATTCAATATAAAATGACTTGTAACTTTTTTAATCATATTGTACGCTTTTAATGTGTACAAAGGAGGCTGTTATGGCTCAAGCACTTGTAGAAAATAGTGAGAGAGTATCAATTCGTATCACTACAGAAGATAAATCATTGCTTGTTCGTGCCGCTAGTTTAGAAAATACAACTCTAACAGAGTTTGTTCTTCGTAATGTCGTACCTGTAGCTCGGCAAATTATTGAAAATAATGAGCGTTTAAAATTATCAGAAAAAGACACACTACGTGTTATGGAACTTTTAGATAATCCGCCAAAGCCTAATGCTAAGTTACTTGCAGCGGCTTTTGCTCTACCGGACAAAGTATGACAATACCGAATTGGCATGAAGAAGCGATAAGTAAAAAGCATGATAGAAATGCATTTAATTGTGGCGATACAGTACTTAATCAATTTCTGTATCGTCATGCAAGACAAAACCATGAAAACGGTAGTGCTAAAACCTATTTAGCAATCAATAGTAGTAACGATATTATTTTAGGCTATTACAGCTTGTGTCCCGCTTCAATTGAGTTCGAACAAACTCCAGAAATAATCAAACGTGGTTTAGCGCGTCATGATATCCCTGTTTTTAGACTTGCACGTTTAGCCACTGATTTATCAGTTCAGGGAAAAGGGCTTGGTGGGCAATTACTGCTTGCAGCAGGAAAGCGTTGCCTTGCTGTCGCAAGTGAATTGGGGGGCGTCGCATTACTTATAGATGCTAAAAATGAGCGAGTAGCTAATTGGTATATTAGTTATGGTGCAGTATCATTAATAGATTCACCGCTTTCTTTATTAATTTCTTTCAAAACAATTTATACAACACTGAGAATGGCAAACAAAATATGAATTATTAATATAGCCCTTAATTAAATAATTTAAATTAAGGGCTAAATAAATTTTATATTAATTGCAAACTAACCACTACTGAATTAATTCCATATCATCTAATGCTTTTTGCAGTGAAGGATAAAAATTAAGTTCTCCTTCAATAGGGGTAACTCTCGCCCTAGCTAATGTTTTTAATGGCTGGAATGGAATATCACACACAATAACGTGAGTATCTTTTTTCACATCAGTCACAAAATGCTGGAAGGCATGTAAGCCACCGGCATCAAGCACAGGCACCGCATCCCACTGCATAATAACTGTCTTATAACCTTTACTGCGTTCACGTAATTCATTAAAGATACGTTCAGCCGCGGCGAAGAATAGCGGACCATTAACACGTACAACTAATAACTGTTTATCGTCATCGGTATAAGGCGATTCTGTTATTTTCGTCATATTAGCAATACGACGCATAAATAATAGCGATGCCAATACAATACCAATGGTAATCGCAATAACCATATCAAACAGCACAGTGAGTGATAAACATAACACTAATACGATAATATCGTCTTTTGGTGCATGACGAATAAGGTCAATAACTTTGCGAGCCTCGCTCATATTCCATGCAACAATTAACAGTAATGCTGACATTGCTGCTAATGGTAAATAAGAGAGGAACGGTGCAAGAACTAATAGAGTGAGCAATACTAACAGTGAGTGAACAATGGCCGAAACAGGTGATGTTGCGCCGGCACGGACGTTAGCCGCAGAACGGGCAATAGCTGCGGTGGCAGTAATACCACCAAAGAAAGGCGCAACAATATTACCAACACCTTGACCAACTAGCTCGCCATTAGAGTGGTGTTTTTTACCAGTCATACCATCAAGAACAACTGCACATAATAACGATTCTATTGCACCTAACATCGCCATTGAAAATGCGGCAGGTAATAGTGCTGATACCGTGCTCCAACTCAGTGTTAATGTCTCACCTGTGTTAGGTAAATTCCAAGGTAGAACAAATTGAGGCAAGATAGGGGGGATACCTTGTCCGGTTGTACCATTAGGCAACATATAACTAAATTGAGAACCAATGGTAGCGACATCATGACCTAATAAATTCACAACACCCATAACCGCAGTACCTGCAATTAATGCGGGTAAGTGACCTGGTAAGCGTAAATTTAATTTAGGCCAGTAGATAAGTACCAGCAGTGTTGTCAGTCCGATTAAGGTATCACCAATATGAATGGTTGGTAATGCGGCACCCAGAGCAATAACCTTATCAATATAAGTTTCTGGTACATGAGCAAGTTCAAGACCAAAAAAATCTTTTATTTGCATCGTCGCAATGGTGATAGCAATCCCGGAAGTAAAGCCTAATGTGACCGAAACAGGAATATACTCAATTAGCTTACCAAAACGCGCTAATCCCATTACCACTAAAATAACACCAGACATTAATGTGGCAATTAATAAACCACTTAAGCCAAATTGCTGTGATACGGGATAAAGAATAACAACAAAAGCTGCCGTTGGTCCCGAAACACTGTAGCGAGAGCCACCAGAGACAGCGATAACAATACCGGCAATAGCTGCGGTATAAAGACCGTATTGCGGAGGAACACCGCTACCAATAGCCAGTGCCATGGCTAAAGGTATCGCGATAATACCCACGGTGATCCCTGCAATAATATCTTTTAATAAACGTGCAAAAGAGTATGGTTCTTTTACACATGCATCAATAAATGCACTAAAAGGGCGAACCCGGTTAACTTTATGAGTTTTCATTTAGGATCAAACCAAAATAAGAAGTCAGATGCCGAATAGCGGCGACAAGGAAAAGAGAGAATATCGCTTTTATTCGCTGATAATAATGTGATACATCAAATTATTAATGTATATCTTAAAGCTTAAAGAAATTAAAATCAATTAAACTAATAAGTTAAGTAAAAAAGGTAATATTATGTATCTGATTGTATTTATTCTGTTGCCTCATTGAAAATGAAGGTTGAATTTATTTTAAAACTATAAAAATAGTTTTATTTTAGATTAAATGTCACTAATAAATAAAATTAAATAAAAGGTATCAGAAATTGATAAAGAACAGCATAAAGAGAAATAAATTATAACCAGAAAGATAATAAAAATAGTAATTGAAAATAGAAAAAGTAATATATTAAAACGATTAATAAAAAACAAAAATACTATTCTTTTATGATGATACTTATACTAATAGGTAAAGAAATTAATAATTTAAACTATGATTAAACCATAAAAGCACTAGAAATAACGCTAAAAAACGAAGATATTATGCAGATAATCTTAGTGATAAACAGAGCGATAAACAGTACAACAGGCAACAGACAGCAGAGTATGTTAGGCTGTTAAAAGAACAAAAAAATAGAGCCTAACTTAAAAGCTAGGCTCTATCTTAGAAGATGGCGGTGAGAGAGGGATTCGAACCCTCGATACGTTGCCGTATACACACTTTCCAGGCGTGCTCCTTCAGCCTCTCGGACATCTCACCGTATTGTCGTTGGATATGTACTTAACATCTCTCAACGGGGCGCTACTATAGGGAAAAGGAGCATAAGCGTCAACAGCTAAATGTATTTTTTTCTTAACTTTTCTACCAAGCAGTCAAATAAAAAACAATATGAGCAAATGCTAGACAAATTATGCAGTAATCGAATTTGCTGTGATGTTCTGATTGCTTATGTTTTCGTTAACTGGTTAACATTCTCAACATTTTTATTAACAACTTTTTCAAAGAGACTTGATATTAACCTCTAACCCTCGCACCCTATGATAAAAATGCTGGAGGAAGGCAAAATGAATATTATTTATTATCATCCTTTTTTTGACGCAGATACATGGATAAACGGTATGAAGGCGCGTTTACCGAATGCCAACATCAGAGCTTGGAAGCCAGGAGACGATAAACCAGCAGATTATGCCATGGTTTGGCTTCCTCCTTATGAAATGCTAGCAGGGCGTGAACAGCTTAAAGGTATTTTTGCATTAGGTGCAGGTGTTGATGCTATTTTGAAACAAGAGCAGCAAAAACCGGGCACATTACCTGCGGGGGTACCCGTTATGCGCTTAGAAGACACGGGTATGGGTCTTCAAATGCAAGAGTATGCCATTGCTAAAGTGATGTACTATTTTCGTCGTATGGATGATTATAAACGCCAACAATCACAACGCCTCTGGAAACAGTTACCTTCTCATCGCTACGATAACTTTGTTATTGGTGTACTTGGTGCTGGCGCTTTAGGTGGAAGTGTTGCAACCAAACTTGCAGAATTAGGCTTTAAAGTACGTTGCTGGAGCCGTAGTGCGAAACAGATTAAGAGTGTAGAGAGTTTCCATGGCAAAGCGCAACTTGGGAGCTTCTTAACAGAGTGTAATCTACTGATTAACTTACTGCCTTATACGCCTGAAACCCACGGTATTTTAAACTTCTCGCTATTTGAACAACTCAAACCTTCTTCTTATTTAATTAATCTTGCCCGTGGTGCGCATTTAGTCGATCAAGATTTATTAGAAGCGATAGATCAAGGACATATTGCGGATGCAACCCTTGATGTTTTTGCCCAAGAACCATTAGCGGGAATGCATCCATTCTGGACACATCCACGAATTTCGGTTACGCCTCATATTGCGGCATTTACCTTGCCTAATATGGCAATGGATACCATTAAAGAGAATATTGAGCGTATTGAAAAAGGTGAAATGCCATTTGGTGTGGTTGATATGAATAGCGGTTACTAAGCTATTAAATTTAAAACTAAATATTTATATTAAGAGGTGATAATTTTTAAGTTATTGCCTCTTTTTTATTTGTACTTTCAAATAACAGCACTTTTTCTTTCCTATATATAATTTAATAAAAACAGGGCTATAAAAAGATATAACTTGCAGTTTATCTTATTGATGATCTTCCTATGATTTAGTCATTAAAGGAAGTTTAACTATGGTAACTATAGTATCATCTGATAAAGTTAATTCAGTTTTAACTGAAAAAATAATTAAACCTAGAACTAAAAATAAAGAAAATATAGATATATTATCTATTAGTAATAGCAATACTGAATGTGAAAACACTAATGTTTTCAATGAGGTAAAACCAGTCTTAGCCAGTTATAATAGTAATTTTCTAAAAATTCGGAATATAGCGAATGTAAAAGAGATTAATGCCAATAACTATATCTATCTTGGTTCTACAAATCACTCTTTACTAAATAACTTGGGATTAACCTTAGAAGAAGATGGCTCATTATTATTAATTAAAGGTAGAAGCTACGACCTATTTGCGGGAATTTATCAAAAACATATTAAAGGTGGATTTAAATATGAAGGGTTTAATATAGCATCAGAAAGTGGTGAGGATATAAAGTTTAAAGAAATTTATGTGGATTCTAATGGGAATTTAATTGGTAATAAAAGAACATCTAATCAAGACGATAATAAAAAAGAACTGTATAAGATTAAATTTAAAAAAATAGAAAAGGAATATGATTTAAATAATTCCTCATTAAAAGATAAGCAGGACAGTATCGTTGTTGAATATGAAAAATATAATGAAAAAGAAAATGAAATTCAGGAGTTATCAAGCATTAATAATGTTGTTGAATCGAAAGAGAGTAATGTAATAAAAGTCAATAGAGATAAATTAAATGTTACAATAAAACTAAAGGATAATCAGCTGGTGATTTATGGTTTACCTAGTAGCATCGCATCACAGGGTGATGTTGTGGATGGCGATAGTGGGCATAAAATAAAGCTGCCATTAAATAAAAAAGATAAAATTATTGCTATAAAACCAGTTTTAAATCAAATCCAGTTAGTTGTTGATAAAGGAAATAAAATAAAAATATACTACTTGAATCCATTAAATATATTTTCAATCAAAGATTATAATTATGAAGTTACTCAACTGAAAAAAGCACCACCACTATCTTTTTATTCTATGGTGGGTGAAAATAACTATAATAATTATCATTCAGGGCAACCTTTTTCTTCTCAATCTATAGGTAACTTTAGTAGCCGTCATATTCCTTTCTTCTCCTCACTTGTTGATAATGGAAGAATTCATTATCGTAAAGCGAAAGAGCAATATGGTTTAAAAAATTATAAAATGATGGCATTAAATATTGCTAGAGGTTTAGATCCTGGATTTAGAGGACTATTTTCTAATATTAAAAAATTATTCAATTCATCAACATCAGCTTATGTAAACAAACATACTGCGCTGCATGGTGTTAAAGAAAATATAAATAAAAGTTATAATGTGCTAAATAGAGTTGTTAAAAGTATTCATAATGGAAAAACACAAGGAGAAATTATTCACACTCTCGTAAAAGAGTTAAAGAATAAAGAAAGTATTATAATTAGTCATAATAATGACGCTCGTATCTTTTCGTATTCTAATACATTTAATTTTCCTTATAATTTTGGTGTAAATGCTTTTTTATTAGCGTCATATGCTAAAACACACTCAATTACATTATCTAAAAATGAAAATGATGAAGTTACTTTTACTTTTATTAATAACAACAATACGAATTTATCACTAGGTCTATCAGCTGGAGTGAGTGTTTTTGAAAATAAATGGAATACTGATTTTTTTAATTATGGATTTATAACACCTATAATGGCAAGTGTTATTCTTAATTCGACTTACTCTAAAGGTTCTAATTTTTCATTTAATATTAGACTAAATGATGTGCCGGATTTTATAAATGAAGGGATGAACTTAAGTGAAGAACAGTTAGAAAATAAGTCTACTCTTGAAACAAATACAAATATGAGTGTTTCATTAGGCGCTGAGTTAAGAAATGAGTTCAGTTTAGATGTAAACGCTATGTTGGATGATAGCAGGGGCGTTAAAATACCAAGAGCAGCTGTTGGTTTTAATTTAATACTTAACTTAATAAAGCTAGATGTTAATATTAATAAGTTTATTGGTAATGAAGGGTTTGAAGTTAGTAAAAATAAAAAAGAAATAGATATTAAATTATTAGAATCAAAGTTTGAAGCTTATCGAGATTTAAAATTAACACCGATGCCGGTTTCTGAAAATAGTAATATTCAATGGTATCCATTGGCAGCTATAAAAGATTTTGAATTAATGAAAAAAAAAGAGATTAATAGTTTGGTGAAAATACCAATTTTTAAGAGTGAAAAAACCAATAATCCAAAAGAACTTAATGAAAATATAAAAAATCTTAAAGGAATATATAAAAGGGTGTTGAAAATAAATAAATTAATTGATAGTTATCCTGAAAAATATCAACTATCAAATGATATAGATAAGCTGGATAATATATATTTAACACTGTCATCAAAAAAAGAGTTAAAAAACAAATTAAAAAATACTATTAGTAAAAAAACGACGGATTTAAATAAATTAGACCCAAATGAAGATATGTTACAAAATCAGATCAATAAAAAAAATAGAGACCATAATCTAACCTTGTTTTTAACAGAATTAAAAAAGAGGAAGAAAATGTTATCATCTCAAAAGAAAGATAATATGAATGAAAAATTTAAACCTTACTCAATTACAAATTATCAACTAAATGAGAATGGTAAAGAAATTCGCACTGAATTGATTAATGATATTCACTTGCTTATTGATGAAAATAAAAAAAATGATAAAGTGTATTTAAAACAGATAAATGAAAAATTAGATACCCTGTATAAAAAATATAAAGCTAAATTTAGCGAGGTTGAATATCAAATAGAGTCAATCGATATGATGTCTATTAGTGAGTTGGCATACAAAAAGAAAACCTTACCAACAGGATTTATACGTTTAGGTAATAAAAAAGCGATTATTCATCATCAAGTAAAAGGTGAAATTATATTTACACAGGATAAAACTAAAAATGAGTTAAGCAAAATATCTTCTAGTTATTATTTTTAGAGAAATATTTATTTTATTTATTATTTATCATGGGTGACTAATCAAATACTTTAAGTTTTTGATATGAAGGCAAGTTACTTATTGGTGATTAATTTTGTTTTATTTGTTAGTTTTTGATTTTAATGGTGTTTATATCTGATTAATCGAGATTATCAAAAAGATAAATTTATTAAATTGTAATTTTACTTAGCTTGGTGTTATAAGGTAGTTTCCCATGTTAATCAGATAATATACCTAATGAATATCGCAGAACTTCTTGAGCAAATTGCAGAGAAAGGATGGTGTGTATGGGATGATTTCCTCACACCAGAAGCAGTTCAACAACTTAGAGCTTGTTTTGGCAAAAATGCCCAGCAAGCTCGAATAGGACGTAACGAAAAATTATTATCAGAAACAGCAATACGCAGTGACAAAATCAGTTGGCTAGAACCTAATATGGGTGAGCCAGTTCAACACTATTTAATGCAGATGGAAAGTATTCAACGAGCCGTTAATCGTGAATTTTTCTTGGGGCTTTTTGAATATGAGGCGCATTTTGCTTGTTATGAAAAAGGCGCTTTTTATAAAAAACACCTTGATGCATTTAAAGAAAATGTGAGTCGTAGATTAACCACGGTGCTTTATCTTAATGAGGATTGGAAAAAAGAAGATGGTGGTGAGTTAAAAATCTATGATCTTGACGATAATGAACTCGCAACAGTGGCACCTAAAGGTGGACGGTTAGTGGTTTTTCTATCGGAACAATTTCCTCACGAAGTATTACCTACTTATAAAGAGCGAATAAGCATTGCAGGGTGGTTTAGAGTAAATGGTGTTAGAGATAATTTTCTTGATATTGCAAGTTAGAAAATCAATAAAATAATTGCTGTTTGAAAAAATAGCATGGGATTAGGCGCGTTTCTTATTTTAAGTATTTAACTTAACTATAAGAGCGCGCTTTTTCTGTTTTTATGTTTAGGAAATAGAAAAAAGTTGATTTTCCTATGGTTCAACGCACAATAGCAGCAAAATTTACTGAACAGAAAAATGATGATGAATGAGTTTTCAATAGTATGTCGTTTATTAGGCTCCCTATTTCAACGCGACCCATCAGATCCTATCTTATCACCTATTATTACCCTAATTAGTGAAGGAAAACTGAGTTCACTTTGGCCTTTAGAACAAGATGAGCTCTTTAATAGCTTAAAAAACAGTGTAAAAGATTTAGCGCCAGTCACCGCAGATTACCAATCTCTTTTTGGTAGCGAAATGCCTGCAGTTTCTATTTATGCTCATGATTATAGTGATATTAAAGAAGCAAATATTCGCCAGTTTTTAGTCGCAAGAGGCATGCCTGTTACAGAAAATGCAACTGACAGCTTTGGTGCGTTATTACTTGCCGCTTCATGGCTTGAAGATAATTCAGCTGAAGATGAAGTATTAGCACAAACACAGCTGTTTGATGAGTATTTACTTCCTTGGACTGGTGCCTTTTTAGGCAAAGTAGAAGCGCATGCAACGAGTGGTTTTTATCGGACTCTTGCAGTAATTACACGCGGTGCATTATCTGCACTGCATGAAGAGCTTTTAGATGATAACGCAGATGATACAGAAGTAGAGTAATATCATATTGTTCTAGGAAATGTTCTCTTCAACGTATAAAAAAGGCAAACCATTGAGTTTGCCTTTTTTATTAACTTCGATAAAAATTTTTAATCGACCTAGGTAACTTCTATAATTGGATCACAAATTTACCCGGTTTAACTTCAATACCTTTAGCTAGTTTAACTGCCGCCGCTTCAGCACTGTTTTTTTCAGGATTTAATACATAAATAGGTTGGTTATCAAAGTAAGTGGCAATTGAGCTATCAAGATAAGGTTTTAAAGCAATAACAACCGCTTCCATTTTTTCTGGTGAAACTTGATAGTTTTCAATGCTCATTGATTTGATATATATCGCACCTTGTTCTGGTTGGTAAGTTGGCTGACCACTTAATGTTAGATTAACCGTTGCATCCGTTTTACCAAAAAGAGAGTCAATTTTAAGTTCGGCTTTTCCTGAAAGGCTGATTTTACCAGGTTCAGTACGACCTATTTGAATAGAAAGTTCACCTAATTTGATATCAGCAGAAATAACACCATCTTCACCAATATGTTTTTGAAGATTAGTTTTTGTGCTGAGATAGTCATTAATTAGTTTTTCGCTGACATCAAATTGTTTTAATTGATCACAACCTGCTATTAAACCAGTTAATACTAATGTTGCAGCGAGAAAAATTGCTCTCATATAAACGCCTCTCAGATAAACTTCTTAAGTTATTGATAGTGCAAAGTCTACCTGATCTCTAAGGCGTAAGCATGGCTGTTTCAACCTTTTTACGATTAAATTGGCGATGTAGGGCATAAAGGGTGATAAATCCGGTAATACCTAATAAAAACCAAGGTAATTCAGGCATATCAAATTGCTTGCCTAAATCGTACATCCATCCACCACCGGTATAACCAATTGCACCACCAAAGGCTAAGCCTAATCGGCTAAATCCCATATAGCTGCCTCTTGCTCTAGGATCAGCTAAAGAAGCACTTAAGGTTTCACGCGCGGGTTCAGCGGTAATTGTGCCGAGATAAAATAGCCCAATAATCAGGAAAATACCTTGTAATGAGTGGATCATACCAACAGGGAACATGCTGATACTCATTAAAAATAGCCCAGCCATTAAACGTTGCTCTAATTTAAAGCGTTTTTCGCTCCAACGCGCTATCGGATAAAGCAATGTTAAGGAAAGCAGTGCTTCAATCGCGTACATCCATTTCACTGCGGTTGGTGAGCCTGCAATGTCATTAACAATAATGGGGAACATCAACATCACTTGTACCGATAAAATAAAATATCCGGTTAGCGTGAGAACATAAGTGACAAAACGCTTATCAACCATTACACGTTTTAGTCCTTCTTTTATTGGTGTACGGGTTGTGGAAATACGATAGGCAGGAAGTAACCAAGCATTAAAAAGGGCAGCAATAACAAAAACACCCGCACCAACCCAACAGACTAAATGAAAATCATAAAGTAATAACCAGCTACCTATTAGCGCGCCAATTACGGCACCAGCACTATCTTGCATAAGGAGTAAAGAGTAAAAACGTCCACGCTCATAAGGACGAGTTAGCTTAATAACAAGCGCAGTGCGTGGTGGATCAAATAATGTGCCACCTAATGCAGATAAAATGCAAGATAACCAAAGTATCCATGGTTGGTCTGCCATTGCCATTAGTGCAAAACCTAATGCTCGTAATAACATGCCGGTGATGATCATGGGTTTAGCACCAAAACGGTCTGCAATGGCACCACCGAAAATACCTAATCCTTGTTGCACCAGTTGGCGCAAACCTAATGCAAAGCCGACAATAACGCCAGCCCAGCCAAGTTGCTCTACAAAACGAATAGAAATAAGTGGAAAAACGACGAAAAAACCCAAGACAACTAACATATTGTCGACTAGTAGAAAGTATTTACCCAAGGTACGGGCTTGTGTTACCAGTGCCATTACTCACCATGATAAGCAAATGATTTAAATAAAATAGGGGGGAATAATAAACTTATTTATTATTGTCTATTCTGTATCTTATCGTTAGCAATTCATAGCAGATTAAAGATGATATTTTTTTATTGAGGATAATGGCAGAATAAGTAGCATTGCTTCAGAATTAGATTCATTTTATCAAGGAAAATAGTACCGTAATGTTTGGTTATCGTGGTGGGATACCTAAAATTCGTTTTGAAACGAAAAGAATGATAATTCGCCTTGCCTATGAACGAGACGCTGAGAGGATGGCGAATTACTACACTTTAAACCGTCGTTTTTTAATTCCATGGGAGCCTTTAAGAGATAAATCTCATTATTTGCCTTCAGGGTGGGAATATCGATTGCAATATATGAACGAATTGCATCGTCAAGAGAGTGCTTTTCATTTTCTTCTACTTACACCTTCAGAAGATGAAATTATTGGTGTTGCTAATTACAGTAATGTTATACGTGGTGCGTTTAGTGCCTGTTTCTTGGGGTATTCTGTTGGTGAAAAATGGCAGGGACAGGGTTTTATGTCTGAAGCATTGCAAGAAACACTGCGCTATATGCAGCGACAGCAAGGGATGCATCGAATTATGGCAAACTATATGCCTCATAATTTACGCAGTGGGAACTTATTAGCAAAACATGGTTTTGAGCGAGAAGGCTATGCTAAAAATTATCTGCAAATAAATCAAGAATGGCGAGATCATGTATTAACGGCATTAACAACCCGAAATTTTTCGCTGCGTAAATAACAGGCTGTTCTAAATTCTGAATATTGTTTTATCTTTCTATTGTTGATACTCCCTAACGACAATATTCAGAGTTTTTGGCGCATATAGTACCACTGCTTTATATTAAAGACCGTTTGTGTAATTAATGAAGACTCTTTCTTTTTAATATTGAAGCCACTCTTTTTATAAAGATGAATCGCTCCTGTATGTTGAACATCAACATACAGTGACAAATAATCTTTTTTCAGATTATTTTTACTATATTTTTTAATCCATTGAAGAATAAGTGTCGCAATTCCTTTTCCTTGTTGCGTAGGTGAAACCGCGATATGTGATAAATAAACCTCTTGTTGAGCGGGTTCATAATTAAATAATGAAAAGAAAATCTGCTGCTTTATATAATTTTTTATTCCGTATTTCCAATGTTTGCTAAACGGTGTTTTAGCAAATTGAGGTGTTTCGAAACGAGGCTGTTTAATTGCAAGGCAAAAAGTAGCCACAATGGTATTAGCCTCAGTAACGACAAACTGCAATTGATTCGGTTTACGCGCTTGTTCATTCCAGATAGCTTCTAATTGATATTGTTGATTAGGAATAGTGCTATCAATATGAAAAGCGTGTAGTTTATGGCTAAAAGTGAGTGCAAATAACTGAACTATTTCAGCGGTATCATTTGGCGTCGCGACGCTAAGCGTATAGTGTTGATTAAGTGATTGCATGATATCTTAACTTAGCAATAGTGTGATTAACTTTGTTTTAGACCACTTGGCCTATATTTTCTAGACTATATAGTCTAATAAAAAATGTCCAGAGATTTTTATCGTTATGAGCAAAGCAATAACTGAAAAACAGAAAGCAAAAATGAAGCATATTATTGATGCGGCAATACGCTGTTTTGCAATAAAAGGTTTTCATTCCACATCAACAGCTGAAATCTGCAAAGAAGCAAATATGAGCCCAGGAAATGTGTTCCACTACTTTCCTAATAAAAATGCCATTATTGAAGCTATTGCAGTAGAAGATGCCGATATTTTTGATGATATGTTTTGCCGTTATGAGATGTTAGAAGATAGCATTCAAGCAACTATTGATTTGATATTAGAGATTATCGAGCTGTATAACCATGAACAATATGCTCGTATCAGTATTGAAATCTTTGCTGAAGCTTCTCGTAATGCGAGCGTTCATCAAATATTTATTGAAAATGAGCAGAAGAATAAACAGCGTTTAATAGCGATGATTGAAAAAGGTATAAGAGAAGGGCAGATAGACCCTTTGCTTAAACCAGAGAAGATAGCCACTTGGTTATTGGTCATCGCAGATGGCTCTATGGGGCGTAATGTAATGGACCCTCAGTTTAATGAAGTAGAATATCGAAGTATGTTAGATCTTATGCTAAGAAAAATGCTCACTAAATAATGTCTGCATTAATAAAAAAGATCAATAAAGTCAGTCGATTCTTAGCATACTGATGATTGATTTTTCCGCGTTAGAAACGGACTATAGTCCCTTTCTTTTTCCCCATATCACAAAAACTAGAATGACTTATGAATTTACTTAAATCACTTGCCGCAGTGAGTTCAATGACGATGTTTTCACGGGTACTCGGCTTTATTCGTGATGCTATCATTGCGCGTATTTTTGGTGCAGGAATGGCAACAGATGCGTTCTTTGTTGCTTTTAAACTTCCTAATCTGTTACGAAGAATTTTTGCTGAAGGGGCATTTTCACAGGCTTTTGTGCCTATTTTAGCTGAGTATAAAAATCAACAGGGCGAAGAGGCAACACGTACTTTTATTGCCTATGTTTCTGGTATGCTGACGCTTATTCTCGCTATTGTAACCGTCATTGGTATTGTTGCAGCACCTTGGGTTATTTATATAACAGCACCTGGTTTTACTGATTCACCAGATAAATTCCAACTTACGACAGACTTATTGCAAGTCACATTTCCTTATATCTTGCTTATCTCTTTAGCATCATTAACCGGGTCGATTTTAAATACATGGAACCGTTTTTCTGTTCCTGCATTTGCGCCTACCTTATTGAATGTTAGCATGATTTTCTTTGCTTTAGTGGTAGCACCTTACTGTAATCCACCCATTATGGCATTGGCGTGGGCGGTTGTTGCGGGTGGTGTATTACAGTTGGTTTATCAATTACCCCATTTGAAGAAAATCGGTATGTTGGTGTTGCCACGTATCTCTTTTAAAAACAGTGGTGTGTGGCGAGTAATGAGACTAATGGGCCCCGCTATTTTGGGGGTTTCTGTCAGTCAAATCTCGCTAATTATTAATACTATTTTTGCCTCATTCCTTGTTTCTGGCTCCGTATCTTGGATGTATTATGCTGATCGCTTAATGGAATTGCCAACAGGTGTATTAGGCGTAGCATTAGGTACTATTTTATTACCCTCTCTGTCAAAAAGCTTTGCGAGTGGTAATACACAAGAATATAGAAAGCTAATGGATTGGGGATTAAGACTATGTTTTTTATTAGCGCTACCTTGCACCATTGGTTTAGCAGTATTATCAGGGCCTTTAACCGCTTCACTATTCCAATATGGTAATTTTAATGCACATGATGCATTAATGACTCAACAAGCGTTAATGGCATATTGCGTTGGGTTGATGGGACTTATTATCGTAAAAATCTTAGCACCGGGTTTTTATTCTCGCCAAAATATTAAAACGCCAGTTAAAATTGCTATTGCAACCTTAATACTCACTCAGTTAATGAACTTGGCATTTATCGGTAGCTTAAAACATGTTGGATTAGCATTATCAATAGGTATTGCAGCATGTTTTAATGCAGGAATGTTATTTTGGCAGATACGTAAACAAGATATCTATCAGCCATTAGCTGGTTGGGGCGTCTTTTTATTAAAACTAGCGATTGCGTTAGTCGTAATGGGGGCGGTGTTAGTTGGAATGCTTTGGATAATGCCAAGTTGGGATGTGGGAAGTATGCTAATGCGTATTCTGCGTCTATTACTGGTTGTGGTAGCGGGCGCGGGTAGTTACTTTGTTGCCTTGTATGTATTAGGTTTTAGACCTCGCCATTTTTCGTTACGTGCCTTGTAACAAATAAAGTATGCTCCTCGCTTTTTTACTTGAAGGCGAGGAGTCTTCAGTTAACAACATTCTCCCCTAGAAACCCCTGCGCTTTAGAAGCTTTTTCTATTTCTAGAATCTTTATAATGATATCTAGATCACATTTTTGGCAATTAATTGCTCCAATTAAAACGCGTTAGTACAGAAAAAAAAACGACTAAATTGAAAAATATTTTTTGTCTCACTCTTTTTTTATTAAATTTATTTTCTAATTACTAACTGATTTATACAGTTTTTCGGCATTGAAAACGGGTTTTACATACCAACACATAAGATTTATTTAATATTTGTTAATGTATATATCATTAGACAAATTGTTTATAAAAGGTGTAAATCTACATAAAGTAAAAAAATAGACACTATATTCTAAGCACTTAAGGTTTGACGAATTATCTTTTTTTAGATAAACTCTCTTATGTCATTTTGGTTTATAAAATGACACATCTGTTAAATATTTCTTACTTAATGATGAAATATTACGAATATTTCAAAATATTGCAGTATATTTTAAAATATTTAGTTTCTTTGATTTAAGACATATTATTATTTCTCTATTCCGGTAGATTAACCGTGACTGTAAAGTTATTTGCTTGTTATCGTTCAGTACTACTGAAAGTAATCATATCTATTTTGTCTGCGCTTCAAATAGGTAAATACGATTGCTGGGGATAAGCAGTAAACAGTGAGTTGTGTAAATAATGAGAATTAATACTGATGGTGTTATCAAAGATTAATTGAAAATACTTAAAATTCAGTGTGTAATATTATTGTTGCTTTCATTTATCTCGCATTTGTTTTCTGTTTTCCCTCTCTTTTCTAATCTCCCCAAAATATTTCTTATTTTTTTTATTAATAGCTCAATAACTCAAATATTTCTCCATTTATTCGCTATACTAAATATAGTTACAAAGCGTTATGGTATTTTATCTTTTTAGTCTGGAGACTACTAAATAACCACTAAGTGTTTTTTAGTAACAATAAAAATAAGAGTGTTCAAGGAGCTACTATGAAAAAAGCAATTATTCTTTCTGTATCATTAGCAACATTATTTCTTGCAGGTTGTACGGCTGACGGAAAAATTAAAACCTCAAAACTTACCCCAGTGAACTGTGTCGGTGTTTTTAATAAAACGAATGAGAAAGTAAGCTTTACTGCAAAAGATGTCGATCAGCGCCTATATAGCCCTGATAAGCCTATTGATAGTGTAGATGGCTGGATTGAGCAAAAAGATATTACTGGTTTGCTGTGCCAAGACGTTATTAGTGCTAATGAAGATTAATCGCTGAGTAGCATTGGAAGTCACATTGTGTAAATTGCTTTAAATAGTTCGATTAGCTATATGAATAAGATATAACCTATAAATAAAAACCGATGGTTTATGCCATCGGTTTTTTTGTGCATTTAACTTATCAGCAAATCTGCGTATTACATTCTATCAACAGTTTCAATGCCCAGCGTGTCTAGACCTTGTTTTAAGGTTCTTGCGGTTAAACGAGCCAGTTTAAGGCGGCTTTGGCGCACGTTTTCATCTTCTGCGGATAAGATAGGGCAGTTTTCATAAAAACCAGAGAACGCTTGTGCTAAGTCATAAAGGTAAGCACACATAACATGTGGTGTTCCTTCACGAGCAACTTGCATAATGGTTTCTTCAAACTGAACTAAACGAATAGCCAACTGTTTTTCATGTTGTTCAGTCAGAGTAATAGGCTGAGTAAGTGTGCTTTCATCTATATCAGCACGTTTAAAGATAGAGGCGACACGAGTATAAGCATATTGCATATAAGGAGCGGTGTTACCTTCAAAACTTAACATCAGATCCCAGTCAAAAATGTAGTCAGTTGTGCGGTTTTTAGATAAGTCTGCGTATTTTACCGCACCAATACCAACAACACGTGCCACATTATTTAACTCTTCGTCATCCATATCTGGATTTTTTTCACGGATTAATACTTGTGCTCTTTCGTAAGCTTCATCAAGTAAATCGGTTAAACGAACCGTTCCACCGGAACGTGTTTTAAACGGACGACCATCTTTGCCTAACATCATGCCAAACATATGGTGCTCAAGTGACATTGAATCAGGGATATAACCCGCTTTACGTACAATGGTCCAAGCTTGCATCAAATGTTGATGTTGACGTGAGTCGATATAGTAAAGAGAGCGATCGGCATGCAGCACTTCGTGGCGATATTTGGCACAAGCAATATCGGTTGTGGTATAGAGGTAACCGCCATCTTTTTTCTGAACGATAACCCCCATTGGTTCGCCATCCTTGTTTTTAAATTCATCAAGGAAAACAACGGTTGCACCTTCACTTTCAACAGCAAGACCTTTTGCTTTTAAGTCAGCAACAATACCCGGTAACATTGGGTTATAAAGGCTTTCACCCATAATGTCATCTTCAGTTAATGTGACATTAAGGCGTTGATACGTCTCTTGGTTTTGTTGCATGGTGATATCAACCAATTTGCGCCACATTGTGCGACAATATTCATCACCACCTTGCAGTTTTACAACATAACCACGCGCACGCGCTGCAAATTCTTCATCTTCGTCATAGCATTTTTTCGCTTCACGATAGAACTCTTCAAGGTCTGCTAATGCCATATCAGCGGCATTTTCGTTCTGTTTTTTCTCTAAAAATGCAATCAGCATACCAAATTGGGTGCCCCAATCACCAAGGTGATTAGCTCGGATAATATTATGACCCAAATAAGATAAAGTACGTGCACTTGCATCGCCAATAATAGTTGAACGCAGATGACCGACGTGCATTTGTTTGGCAACGTTAGGAGAAGAGTAGTCAATAACGATAGTTTCAGGTTTAACCTTGGTAATATTAAGGTGTTCATCAACTAGTGCATTTTCTGCCTGCTGTGCAATCCAATCAGGAGATAAGAATATATTGATAAAACCAGGACCTGCAATCTCAACTTTGTCTGCAATGCCTGTAATATCAAGCTGTTCCAGAATTTTTTCTGCGAGTTGTCGGGGTGGGATTCCCATTTTTTTTGCAGCTCCCATGACACCATTAGCCTGATAGTCACCAAATTGTACTTTGGCTGACTGACGGACAAGTGGTTCGCTATCAGCGGGAGCGCCAGCAGCGCACATTGCCACACTGATTTTTTCTGAAAGAAAAGCCTGAATATTCACCGGGTTACCTTAAATTAATGAGAAAATAAAACCTGACAAGAAAAGGCTGGCAGGTTTTTATAGAAAATTAGATTTAACCTTGGATTTATAACATATTCTAGCTAGAACATGCTACTATCTGCGCCTTATCTTTAAGGGTTTTTCTCTGTTTTTTCATTAAGGTTACTCAAAATGGCGTTATTTTCCTCAATTCCACAATTAAAAGATTTAGCGAATGAACTTCCATTGTTTGAAGAAAAAATGACGCAATTAGCGGGTGAGTTAAATATTAACCTTAATGATTATCCTACTGATCATATCTCGTTACGTTGTCACGAACTGAAGTTAGCAGAACAGTGGCGAGCAGGGTTAAATCAGTGTGGAAGCTGTATTTCTGACAATATTATTAATGGTCGTCCCATCTATTTATTTAAATTAAATACGCCGTTAATGGTATTAAACCACACTGTTTTTATTGTGGAACTGCCTTTTCCAACGCATAAAACGTATTTATATCAGGGTTGGGAACATATTGAACAAGTGGTTTCTGTTAAGCCCGATTTGCTCGTAGATTCCGTCCTCTCTTTTTTACCTCATCCGCTACCTAAATCGTTTAGTATCAAAATTAGTGAACCTAAAGGCGATAAAGAACGTCTACCTAATCCAACCGTTGCCGTGAGTAACGGAGCGGTCACATTGAAGTATCATCCTTATTCGTTACAAAGAATCGTAGAAAGTGAGTGTTGAGCGACATATTCAGAAAATAGTTTGCTCGTGTCAGCACAAAATTCTGATAATGGAATTGAACGAGTAACGATATTCGGCAACTATTGTTATTAATCGCCGAGAAATGATATTTATTTTCTGATTACTTTCTGCATAAAGGATAGAGAGGGATGATATGACAAAGCTGGAGGTTTGTTGCTTTGGTGCGCAATGCGCCCTGACAGCAGAGCAAGCAGGTGCTGACAGAATAGAATTATGCGCAAGTCCATCTGAAGGTGGCGTCACACCAAGTTACGGAATGTTAAGACAAGTCAGAGATCTAGTACGTATTCCTGTTCATCCTATTGTTCGCCCTCGTGGTGGTGATTTTTGCTATGGGCAAGCTGATTTTGCTGCAATGAAAAATGATATTAGCCTTATTCGTGATATGGGTTTTTCAGGAGCAGTTGTTGGTATTCTAAATGAAGAAGGGCATATTGATTTACCTAAAATGGCTATTTTGATGGAATTTGCTGGATCACTAGAGATTACTTTTCATCGTGCTTTTGATATGTGTGTTAATCCATTATTGGCATTAGAGCAACTTACTCAATTAGGTGTATCACGTATTCTAACTTCAGGGCAACAAGCCAACGCAGAATTAGGTTTACCACTTTTGCGTATTTTAAATGAAAAGACACAAGGCCCTATTATTATGGCGGGTGCGGGTGTTCGCTTAAGTAATATACAGAAATTCTTAGAAGCAGGATTAAAAGAAATTCATAGCTCAGCAGGTAAGATTGCACACTCTACGATGAATTATCGTAAAGCCGGAGTCACCATGAGTTCAGATAGTGAAGTTGATGAGTTTACTCACTATTGTGTAGATGAAGACACGGTTGAAGCAATGAAAGATATTATGAGTATTCACTCTGCAATGATTTCTTAAATAGAACCCTATATGCTCGAACCGCGCTATTTGTGGCGCGGGCACTTTTCTTTTTAATTTTCAAATAACGCAAACAACCATATGTTATTTATTATTGTCTGCAATTAATCTACATTCAAAATTAATAATCATCTTCTAATAACAGCGTATGTGTAATAGCACATTGTTCTACAAATGCATTGTCATGTGAAACCAACAGAAGCACACCTTGATATTGTGCTAAGAGATTTTCTAATAACTGTTTAGATTCTATATCAAGATGATTATCTGGCTCATCAAGTAATAATACCGCGGGTGGCGTTGGACTATGTGTTAGAGCAAGTAAGGTCGCTTTTAATTGCTCGCCTCCACTGAGTTTTTCAAGAGGTAACATCGATTTATTACCTCGAATTCTTAACATACCAAGACGCGTTCGCCATTGCTCGATAGAAATTTCGGGTTGATAATCATGTAAAGCTTGTGCCACAGGGATGGTTTTATTGAGTAAAGTCAGGTGTTGATCTAGATAACAGAAATCTTTGCTAAGGCGGTATTCACCGGATAATGGTGAGACCTTGCCAATTAAACATTGTAATAAAGTCGATTTACCACAACCATTTTTACCTTTAATGTGCCAATGCTCACCACTATAAGCAGAAAAAGAGATAGGTGTGTGATAGCCAAAAGGTAAATGGAGATCGGAAACAAAAATCTGCAAACGTTGACCACTGGATTGATAATTTAAGGTGATTTTCTGCTGATGAATATGCGCCTTTTCTTCATCTAGCGTTTGACGCTGAGATTGCATATCCTCCATTACACGCTGATGACGTTTTGCAACTGCCGATTGACGCTGTTCAGCACGATTTTTTTGCATATCTAATAGCAATAAACATTGCGAACCACTTTGCCTAATAGATTCACCTTGTTGGCGTCTTTGTGCTGCTTTTTGTTGAGTGACTTGTTGTTGACGTTTCTCATTTTTAATTTGGCTATTAATACGCTCTGTTGCTGCATCTAAAGAGGCTACTTCAGCCCTTTTTTGTGTTTCATAAAGCGTGTAGTTGCCACCATATTCCGCTAATCCTTTATCCGTTAACTCAAAAATAGCGTCCATCTGAGATAATAATTGGCGATTATGGCTAACAATTAATGAGCCTGATTTATGTTGAGCGAGTTGTTTAATCAGCCATTGTTGTCCTATTGTATCGAGGTGGTTATCGGGTTCATCTAATAACAGAAAACAATTATCGTGTAAAAAAGCACGACATAGTGCTAATCGAGTCTGTTCACCACCACTTAAATAAACAACAGGTGTATCTAATGAAATGGGTAATTGAGCTGAATAAAGTAAGCTTTGCCATGTCACGGGCAGTTGCCATTTTCCATCAAGTAATTCAATGTCTTCCATTGAGGCAATGCCAGCATCGACACGTCTAAATGCTTGGTAAAGCTCACTGATTTCTAATGCCTCCGCTATTGTATTGCCCGTTAAGCGTGTTAACTGGTCAACATGAATAAAAGGTATATTCCACGTTATTTGTCCTGATGTTGGTGTTATTTTTTGTGCTAATAATCTTAGTAGCACAGATTTCCCTTTACCATTATGCCCAATAAGCGCATTTCGTTGACAAGAAAGTGAACGAGTTAATGGTGGGAAAAGTGCAGTTTGATTAAATTCAATGGTTAGCTGTGAAAAATGACAGGCGATAGTCATATATATACCTCCTAAGAGAAATAGGTGGCAGACAGCCAAGATCTTTTTTTAGAAAAGAGGCGATATAAACTATTGTCTGCCAGTAACAGAAAATAAATACTCAAAAGTATTTGTAAGGATTTTCTGGCAGAATTTAGTTCATCGTAGGGAAGTACCTTTTAAAATAGGAAGTTAAATAAAAAGCTAAATACGTGCGCATTATAAGCATGAAGAAAGTAGAACAACAATAGAGATATTTAGCATTCTGTGCGCCGTCGTTTACTTTTTATTGAGTGATTTATATTATTTTTTTAATTTTAGACGTAGCTTTTTATAGACCATTTTTAGTTGAATTATCGCCATACAAATAAAAGGAATACCATAGAATAAGGTACCATAAGCCATACCGACATGTGGAACATTAAAATAATCACTATGTTGAGGGATCAAATAGAGATAGTTAATTTCATTTAAATATTCAGGTGTTAAGCCACCATAAGGGACTAGGAACTTAAAAATCATGACAGAAAAAAGGCATAGCATAAAATTTAAAACTAATAGTGCAGAATAGAATAAATTCTTCCCCATTTCTTCTTTCGTTTTCACTTGATAACCACTGATAATTCGATTAGCAACAATCACAGCATAAAGCCAAATAATCAGGTTTTCATCACCCATAATCATACTATTGATAATAAGAGCAAATATTCCATAAAAAGGAATAAGAGCAAAAACAAGTTTAGTACGGGCAAATGCAGCCATAAAGACACCTGAATGCACGAGAATAAACTCAAATAAAAATAAAACGGTCAGATTATAGATGGTTTGAACTGAAAAACGCTCTGGAAACCACCAGACAGTAACAATAAAGGCGATATATAAAAACTGCGTGGCGTAATCAAATAATGAAAAGAATATTTTTATTCCACGTTGTAAGGGAGTTAATGCAATAGGCGCAGCAGAATGACTCTCAACAAACGAAGATAGCGCAAAAAGTTGATCTTCTGTTTGCTTCTCTTTTTGTCGTCTATTTTTCGACAACAAAGATTGCTGCTTTTGTTGCGTTATCTTTTTTTGAGCTAGATGTTTGCTGTTGTTTATATTTGCCATCGCTTATTTATAGTCGTCGCTATTGATATGATGTTTTAACAGGAATAAAGGCGAAAAGAACGAGTATGTATTATGCAAAAAAGGGATATACAATAAATTGATATCCCTTTAGATTTAAGAAAATAGTCGTATTAAAATTTGGCTTAAGGTTTGGTGGCAATTAATATTGCACGCTTTGGTGCTGGATAACCTTCAACGGTTTTGGTGTGATCATTCGGTTCTAAAAATGCCTCTAAAGAATCGGTTACCATCCACTCTGTTTTACGTTGCTCGCCTAATGAAGTGACGTTTTCATCTACAATACGAACATCTTTAAAACCACATTTTTCTAACCAAACTTTCAGCATTTTGGCTGATGGAATAAAATAGACATTACGCATTTGTGCATAACGCTCACCAGGAATTAAGCACTGGAATTCATCACCATCAATCACAAGGCTTTCTAAAACTAATTCACCACCAGAAACAAGTTGGTTTTTTAATTGGAATAGATGATCAAGCGGTGAACGGCGATGATAAAGCACTCCCATAGAGAATACGGTATCAAACGCATTGAGCTCTGGCATTTGTTCAATACCCACTGGAATTAAATGCGCTCGCTGATCATTACCTAATAATTTTCTGACGGCTTCAAATTGGCATAAAAAAAGCTGCGTTGGATCAATGCCAACAACCATGTCTGCACCTTCACCTAACATACGCCACATGTGATAGCCACTACCACAGCCTACATCAAGCACTAAACGACCGGATAATGGCGATAGGTGAGGTAAAACACGATCCCATTTCCAATCTGAACGCCATTCCGTATCAATATTAACGCCATAAAGGGAGAACGGACCTTTACGCCATGGCATTAAGTTTTTTAACACATTGCTTAAGCCAAGTTGTTCACCAGCGCTTAATGTGGGAGTGTGATGAGCTATCACGCCATTTTTTAAATCAATTTCAGTTGGAGTAATGTCGGGTAAACCGTCGAGCATTCTTTCCCATGAGGAAAAGTGACCGTGTAACGCATTTGAGCGCCACTCTGATAATTGAGCGGGTAATGTATCTAACCAATGAAAGAGACGCTCATCTTGAGCAATACGTTGATAAAACGAACTGAAATTAATCATTATTTATCGCCCTTGATTGCCAATAAGGAGCCAAAATTAAAACATTGAAACCAAACTTCAGCGTGAGGAAACCCTGCATTATGTAAGCGTGTTTTATGGGTTTCAACTGAATCTGTTAACATTACATTTTCTAACATACTGCGTTTTTGGCTAATTTCTAATTCACTATATCCGTTAGCTCGTTTGAAATCGTGGTGCATATTAAAGAGCAATTCACCAATTTGAGTGTCTTCAAAACTGAATTTTTCAGAAAGTACTAGCACACCACCGGGGTTTAATCCTTGGTAAATTCGGTTGAGTAGTTGTTGGCGATTGTCTGGCTCTAGAAATTGCAGGGTAAAATTAAGCACCACCATTGAGGCGTTTTTAATTTCAATATCAAGAATATCACCTTCAATAATTTCAACAGGCGTATCCGCTTTATAAGCATCGATATGACGCTGGCAACGTTCTACCATTGCCGGTGAATTATCAACACCGATAATTTTGCATCCTGCAACATCAATATTTCGGCGCATAGAAAGAGTTGCTGCACCTAAAGAACAGCCTAAGTCATAGACTTGACTATTAGGTGTAACAAAGCGACCCGCCAGCATTCCTATCATTGAGATGATATTTGAGTAGCCCGGTACTGAGCGCTTTATCATATCTGGAAATACTTCAGCGACTTTTTCATCAAAATGCCAATCACCAAGATTGGCAATAGGTGCGGCAAATAAGCTGTCTTGTTGTGGTGATTTTTGATTAGACATAACTAAAATAGGTTTAAGGAATAAAAGAAGTGAGCATTCTACCAGAAGCGACGGTGCTCACAAAGTTGGATTATTCAGAAAGAAATTAGAAAAAATAGATAAACCTTTTCGATACCTTGCCGTTATTAATCACAACAGCAAGGATGTCGGTTTTGATCAAGGATGATCATGTTATTCCAGCGAGGACTTAATAATAAAAGGAAAAGATTTGGATCCAAGGAAGGAAATAAATATTAGCGATGATCATCAGTACCATCGATAAAAAAGTCGCAGCCATTCCAGAACGACGCCAACGAAGTTCGCGATGTTTTAAACCATAGGCATGTAGGATTCGGCCTGCGATTAATATTGAGCCACAGATATGTACCATCCACACAAATGCGCCATTCATTTCCATGACAAGTAATAAAAGCATGGAAATAGGAATATATTCTACCGCATTACCATGAACACGGATGGCGGTATGTAACTCATAAAAGCCACCGTCACCATAAGCTACCCGGTATTGAGTTCTAAGTTTTACGACATTTAGGGACAATTTAATCAATAATAGTGCGCCCAATACGATATAAAGCGAGCTAACCATCTTTTCTCCACTGCCAAAACCAAAAAACGGCGAATTTAATGATAAACCTCAAAGCGGCTTCTGTCGCTATAAATAATTATTATTAATAAATTGTTTAGGGATTAGCAAATCCTTGAAAAGATGTATCATATAAACTAGGTCTATACTCTTATCTCCGGAAAGAATTTTCGTTATAATGTCTGCCTTTTTTTTGACACTACTCGAAAAAGACTATTGCCAAAATTTCCGCAGCAGAAAGCACAACAAGCTGAGTAAAAGGATATTGTATGCGTACTAATTATTGTGGGCAGTTGAATAGCGCCCATGTGGGCCAAAAAGTGACTCTTTGTGGTTGGGTTAATCGTCGTCGTGATTTAGGTGGATTAATTTTCATCGATATGCGAGATCGCGAAGGTATTGTTCAAGTTTTCTTTGACCCAGAGCAGAAAGAGGCATTTTCTCAGGCTTCAGAGCTGCGTAATGAATTTTGTATTCAAATCACAGGAACAGTACGTGCTCGCCCAGATAGCCAAGTAAATAAAAACATGGCAACTGGGGAAATTGAATTAGCAGCAGAGTCGCTGTCTATTTTTAATCGTTCAGAAGCTTTACCATTAGATAGCAACCAAACAAACACAGAAGAGCGTCGTTTAACCTATCGTTATTTAGACTTGCGTCGTCCTGAAATGTCAGGTCGCCTGAAAACGCGTGCGAAAATCACCAGTTTTGTTCGCCGCTTTATGGATAATGAAGGCTTCCTTGATGTTGAAACACCAATGCTGACTAAAGCAACACCCGAAGGTGCGCGTGACTATTTAGTTCCAAGTCGTGTGCATAAAGGTAAATTCTACGCGTTGCCTCAGTCACCACAGTTGTTTAAACAGCTATTAATGATGTCTGGTATTGATCGCTACTACCAAATTGTCAAATGCTTCCGCGATGAAGATTTACGTGCAGACCGTCAGCCTGAGTTTACTCAAATCGACGTTGAAACATCATTTATGAGCGCAGACCAAGTGCGTGAAGTGATGGAACGTATGATCCACGCATTGTGGTTAGATATTCTAAATGTCGATTTAGGTACCTTCCCAGTAATGACTTTTGCTGAAGCGATGCGTCGTTATGGTTCTGATAAACCAGATTTACGTAACCCAATGGAACTGAAAGACATCGCTGACTTAGTCAAAGATGTAGAGTTCAGTGTATTCGCACAAGCGGCTAATGACGAAAAATCTCGCGTTATCGCATTGCGTGTACCAGGTGGTGCTGCATTAACACGTAAAAACATTGATGAGTATACGCAATTTGTTGGCATTTATGGTGCTAAAGGTCTTGCGTGGATGAAAGTGAATGAAAGCGCAAAAGGCATTGAAGGTGTACAAAGCCCAATTGCAAAATTCCTGACTAACGATGTGGTTAATGCAATCTTAGCAACAACAGGCGCAACGGATGGCGACTTAATTTTCTTTGGTGCGGGTCGTCAAGGAACAATGAGTGATGCAATGGGGGCATTACGTCTGAAAGTGGGACGTGACCTTGAGTTAACGGATTTAAAAGCATGGAAACCACTGTGGGTTATCGACTTCCCTATGTTTGAAGAAGACGAAGAAACCGGTAGTTTAAGCGCGATGCACCATCCATTTACTTCTCCTAAAGATTTAACCCCAACTGAGCTTGCTGCACATCCTGTTGGTGCGGTTGCAAATGCTTATGATATGGTTATCAACGGTTATGAAGTGGGTGGTGGTTCGGTTCGTATTCACCGCAATGAGATGCAACAAGCGGTATTTAGCATCTTAGGTATTAGCCCTGATGAGCAACAAGAGAAATTTGGTTTCTTATTAGACGCGCTTAAATTTGGTACACCACCACATGCTGGTTTAGCATTCGGCTTAGACCGTTTAGTGATGTTGTTGACAGGAACCGATAATATTCGTGATGTTATCGCTTTCCCTAAAACAACTGCCGCGGCTTGCTTAATGACTAATGCACCAAGCTTTGCTAACGATGATGCATTAAAAGAGTTAGCCATTCAGGTGATCCAAAAAGAAGCTAGCGAAAATAAAGAGTAAATCATGAAATATAAGCGCCCGATATCTGTTTTAGTGGTTATTTATGCAAAAGAGACTAAACGGGTGCTTATGCTGAAGCGTCGAGATGATCCCGATTTCTGGCAATCAGTGACAGGAAGTTTGGAGGAAGGCGAAGCGCCTTTTCAAACAGCATTACGCGAAGTGCATGAAGAGATTGGAATTGATATCATAAAAGAAAATCTTGAGCTGGTGGATTGTCACCGCACGATTATTTATGAGATTTTTGCACATTTTCGACATCGTTATGCACCTGAGGTCACTCATGGTCAGGAACATTGGTTTGTGTTAGCACTTCCTTCTGAACGGGAAATTGAGCTGACTGAACACACACAATATCTTTGGTTAGATGCGCCACTGGCGGCACAATTAACTAAGTCAGCCAGTAATCAGCAAGCGATACAAGAATTTGTTATTTAAATATTAGACCACGTTTGGAGAAATTTTCATGGCAGGTCATAGTAAATGGGCCAACACTAAACACCGTAAAGCAGCGCAAGATGCGAAACGCGGTAAAATTTTCACTAAAATCATCCGTGAATTAGTTACAGCAGCACGTTTAGGCGGTGGTGATCCTGCAACTAACCCACGTCTACGTGCGGCAATTGATAAAGCATTATCGAACAACATGACTCGTGACACCTTAAATCGTGCAATTGCACGTGGTGTGGGTAATGATGACAACGATAATATGGAAACCATCATTTATGAAGGCTATGGTCCAGCAGGTACTGCTGTTATGGTTGAATGCTTAAGTGACAACCGTAACCGTACTGTTTCTGATGTTCGCCATGCATTTACCAAAACAGGTGGTAACTTAGGTACAGATGGTTCGGTATCTTATTTATTCACCAAAAAAGGTGTTATCTCTTATGCACCAGGTGTTGACGAAGATGCAGTAATGGAAGCTGCATTAGAAGCTGGCGCAGACGATGTTGAAACTTATGATGATGGTGCAATTGATGTTTACACCACACCAGAGTCATTTGGTGAAGTGAAAGATGCGATGGATGCGGCAGGCTTTGTTGCAGAAGCGGCTGAAGTTTCAATGATCCCTTCAACAAAAGCAGAATTAGATATTGAAACTGCACCAAAATTAATGCGTCTTATCGATATGTTAGAAGACAGTGATGATGTGCAGGAAGTTTATCACAACGGTGATATCTCAGATGAAGTTGCAAAACAACTGGAAGATATCCTGTAATCGTTCTAACGATTATCGAAAATAACGGTGTTTAACGCTGTTATTAAAAGTGCGAAGAGAAGAGCAGCGTAACATGTCTTGCTCTTTTCTCTCGCCATTGTCCATATCGGCAACAGGAATAGATATGGCTATCATTTTAGGTATCGATCCTGGTTCTAGGATCACAGGATATGGCGTTATTCGCCAGCAAGGACGACAGCTTATCTATTTAGGAAGTGGGTGCATTCGTACTCAGGTTCCTGATCTTCCCAATCGACTTAAACGCATTTATGCCGGTGTGAGTGAGATAATTACACAATTCTCCCCCGATGTATTTGCTATTGAACAGGTCTTTATGGCGAAAAATGCAGACTCAGCGCTGAAATTAGGGCAAGCCCGTGGTGTGGCGATATTGGCAGCCGTTAATAATGATTTACCCGTATTTGAATACGCTGCACGCCAAGTAAAACAAAGTGTGGTAGGAACAGGTGCTGCTGATAAAAGCCAAGTGCAACATATGGTGCGTTCAATATTAAAATTATCCGCGGCACCGCAAGCCGATGCTGCCGATGCGTTAGCAATCGCCATTACGCACTGCCATTTTAACCAAAACTTACTGCGAGTGGGTGATCCTCGGTTAGTGTTGGCGCGCGGGCGCTTAAGATAAGCGATAGTCGTGAGCATTGTCTTTGGTTTTACACAGGCTGGATATACGTCCAGCTTTTTTTATGTTATAAACTTGGCGTGATTAATTTTGCGGAGGTGCTAGCGTGATAGGTCGTATTAGAGGAATTGTTCTTGAAAAACAGCCACCAGTGGTGCTGATAGAAGCAGGTAATGGCGTTGGTTATGAAATTAATATGCCAATGACCTGTTTTTATGAATTACCTGATATTGATCAGGAGGCGATTATTTACACACAGTTTATTGTGCGTGAAGATGCTCAACTCCTTTATGGGTTTAATCAAAAACAAGAACGAGCGCTATTTCGTGAATTAATCAAAGTTAATGGTGTTGGTCCTAAACTGGCATTGGCGATTTTATCTGGTATGTCCGCGCGACAATTTGTCAGCGCAATTGAGAATGAATCTATCTCTTCACTGGTAAAATTACCGGGTGTTGGTAAAAAAACAGCAGAACGTTTAGTGGTTGAAATGAAAGACCGCTTTAAAGGGCTTAATGGCGATTTATTTGACCAAACCAGTGATATTGAATTGCCTGCAAGTCGTTCTCCTAAAGTACCAACAACGGCTGATATTGAATCAGAAGCATCAGCAGCACTGATTGCATTAGGCTATAAACCGCAAGAAGCTGCTAAAATGATTAGCCGAGTCGCAACTCCGGGAGCTGATAGCGAAACCCTGATCAAAGAAGCATTACGCGCGGCTATTTAGGAGTAACACATTGTGATTGAAGCAGATCGCCTGATTTCAGCAGATATTCAACAACCTGAAGAAGAAATAATTGATAGGGCAATTCGCCCTAAGTCTCTTGCCGAATATGTTGGGCAACCACAAGTTCGTGAACAAATGGAGATTTTTATTCAGGCGGCTAAATTACGTAATGATGCACTCGATCATCTACTTATTTTTGGTCCTCCCGGTTTAGGTAAAACCACATTGGCAAATATTATTGCTAATGAGATGGGGGTTAATTTACGCACAACTTCAGGTCCTGTATTAGAAAAGGCGGGTGATTTAGCGGCAATGCTAACCAACCTTGAGCCTCATGATGTCCTGTTTATTGATGAAATTCACCGCCTATCACCCGTAGTTGAAGAAATTCTCTATCCTGCAATGGAAGATTATCAACTCGATATTATGATTGGCGAAGGACCCGCTGCTCGTTCTATTAAAATTGACTTACCTCCTTTTACATTAGTGGGGGCAACAACTCGGGCGGGTTCATTAACGTCACCACTGCGTGATCGTTTTGGTATTGTGCAGCGCCTTGAATTTTATAATGTTGATGATTTGCAGCATATCGTTTCCCGTAGTGCCCATTTTATGGGACTTGAAATGACCAGTGAAGGTGCACGCCAAATCGCTATGCGTTCACGTGGTACACCACGTATTACCAATAGATTACTACGTCGTGTTAGAGACTTTGCTCAAGTGAAAGGCAATGGTGAAATTGATGAAGAAACGGCATCGAAAGCACTTGATATGCTTAATGTTGATGCCGCAGGTTTTGATTACCTAGATCGTAAACTGCTCTTTGCTATTATCGATAAATTTATGGGTGGTCCTGTTGGGCTTGATAACCTTGCTGCAGCAATTGGTGAAGAGCGAGAAACCATTGAAGATGTATTAGAGCCTTACTTAATACAGCAAGGTTTTATACAGCGTACACCAAGAGGTCGAGTTGCCACTAATCATGCTTATCGACACTTTAATCGTATAATGGAAGATTAATCACAACGTTATTGTGAAAATAACATGCACAACTAAATAAAGTGAATGAAAGCATAAAAGCAAAAATAAAACAGAACATAAAAATAACCCTCAGTGTTGTTATCAGCTGAGGGTTATTTTTTGCATTATTTCTTATCGCTACATGTTGTTTACTGCTTTGTCGGTGCAAATAAACTTAATATAAATAAACTACTTGCCGCTAATACCACAGAAGGCCCTGCTGGCGTATCGTAAAAAGCAGAGAAGGTTAACCCTCCTGTGATCGCCAACATACCAACGGCGACAGCAATAACAGCCATCTGTTCTGGTGAACGAGCAAAACGACGCGCTGTTGCAGCAGGAATAATTAACAGCGAGGTGATGATTAGTGCCCCAACAAATTTCATTGCCAGACCAATGGTTAATGCCGTGATCATCATTAACTTTAATCGCTCACGTTGGATATTAACACCATCTACATAAGCCATATCTTGATTAATCGTCATGGAAAGTAAAGGACGCCATGAACGAATAATCACAAACAATACAACCACTACGCCAATAAAAATACTGATAATGTCTTGGTAATTTACGGATAACAGATCACCAAATAGATATGCCATCAAATCTACGCGCACATTTGACATTAAGCTCACCACAACAAGTCCTAAAGAGAGCGCGCTGTGTGCCATGATACCTAATAGTGTATCAACAGAAAGTTGCGGTTTGAGTTCTAACCACACCAATAAAATAGCTAACAGAAGGGTGACAGCAATAACCGCGTAAAAAGGCTCAATATTAAATAACAAGCCAAAAGCAACGCCTAATAAAGAGGCATGTGCTAGCGTATCACCAAAATAAGACATTCGACGCCAAACGACAAACGAGCCTAAAGGACCTGCTGCCATTGCTAAGAGCATACCGGCAATCCAACCCGGTAACAGCAACTCAATCATGACGGCACTCCTTACTGTGTTGATGATGATGACGATAAATAGCGAGTTGCTCAGCCCCACGACTACCAAACATAGCGATAAACTCAGGATGTGATGAGACCACATCAGGTGTACCAGAGCAGCAAATATGACCATTTAGACAGAGCACTTCATCTGTTTTTGCCATAACTAAATGCAGATCATGAGAGACCATTAAAATGGCACAACCAAGTTCATTGCGAAGCTGGTTAATCAAATCATAGAGTGCCAATTGGCCATTGACATCAACCCCTTGCGTCGGCTCATCCAACACTAATAACTGAGGGTGATTGAGAAGCGCTCTTGCTAACAATACTCGCTGGGATTCACCTCCCGATAACTTTTGCATTGGTTGATTAATTAATTTTGCTGCATCAACGCGCGCTAATGCGGGTAGAATATCTTTATCGTGCACACCCGGTTTTAAGGTCATAAACCGTTTTACGGTTAATGGCATGGTTGGGTCGAGATAAAGCTTTTGTGGCACATAGCCAATACGTAATGTGCGCTGGCGTATAATTTCGCCAGAAGAGGGCGTTAGTAATCCTAACACTAAACGAATAACGGTTGATTTTCCGGCACCATTAGGACCGAGCAAGGTGAGAATACGGCCTTCTTTTAAATTAAAAGAGATATCTTTTAATATTTCTTTTTCACCAAAAGAAACACAAACCGATTTTAAACGAATCAAGTCAGACATAAAATTAGCACTTGCAGAATCATTAAAACGTTATAATATAACATTTCCAATGATGATTCACGGGATTTCTCTCTATGTTACATAAAAACAACAAATTTGCGCATCGTTTTTTATTGAAATCATTTCTAGCGACAGCGATGATAGCTTCATTCAGTGCTTCAGTTCAGGCTGATGTGGTTGCTTCGATAAGACCAATAGGGTTTATTGCGGCAGCTATCGCGGATGGCGTCACTCCAACACAAGTATTATTGCCAGATGGCGCATCTCCACATGATTATGCGTTAAAACCGTCTGATTTAAAAAAAATCACTTCAGCAGACCTGATGGTGTGGGTTGGTCCTGATATGGAAGTGTTTTTAGATAGACCATTAAATAGACTTAGTGACAATCATAAGCTTGCTTTAGCAGAAACTAACGAAATAAAGTCACTTTTATTAAAAGATGATGATGACAATGTGCATAAATATGAGGAAAATCACGAACATCATTCTCATGGTGATTATAATATGCACATATGGTTATCACCAGAAATTGCGTTGTCGTCTGCAAAACAGATCCATCAACGGTTAATTGCGCTATATCCAGACAAGAAAGAACTTCTGGACGTAAACCTTGGTAAATTCAGCGAACAACTCAAGCAAACTGATAAAAATATTGTTAATATTCTGTCGCCCGTGAGAAATGAGGGTTATTTTGTCTTTCATGATGCTTATGGCTATTTCGAAAAACATTATAATTTAAAGCCGTTAGGTCATTTTACGATTAATCCTGAAATACAGCCGGGTGCGCAGAAATTACATCAAATACGAACACAACTGGTTGAGCAAAAAGCATCATGTATTTTTGCTGAGCCACAATTTAGGCCGACAGTGATAGAAACAGTGGCGAAAGGCACTGGGGTTAAAATGGGTGTATTAGATCCCCTAGGAAGTGGAATTGCTCTAAATAAAGAGAGTTACACAACATTCCTTACCCAACTAGCTAACCAATATGCGAGCTGCCTAAATGAAACACAATAAGGAATTGAAAAGGTGCAGCAGAAGACGAAATCCATTGCACAGGTATATTTAAATTTACCACTACCGCATAAAATAATGCTTGGCTCGTTAACTGCAGCAACATTGGCCGTCGCGATATGGCGGCCTATGGTGCTTCAAACAGAACAAAGCAGAGAAGTTCCTATCAGTATTCAAACACCTTTAGTGGTGCAAAGTGAAAATACTGATGACATTATTACAGATAGTAGTGATCAACTTACCGATGAAGGGCTTGTGGGCGTAGATGATGGTACAGATACCAGCACTGCGGTAGCACAAGTTCCTCACACTTATATCGTCTCTAGTGGCGACTCTTTAAGTACAATATTGACGCAGTTTGGTATCGACTCTGCTGATATTGCAACCATTTCAAATCAAAATAAAGATTTAAGAAACCTGAAAATAGGGCAACCTATTAGCTGGAAACTTGATGACGATGGTCTGCTACAAGAATTAAGCTGGGGTGTCTCTCGCCGTGAAACACGAGTTTACACTCGTACAGAAACGGGCTTCCAAGAAGCGAAAGAGTTCCAAAAAGGTGAATGGAAAAACAGTGTAACATCCGGTGTTATCCGCGGTAGTTTCTCTACAAGTGCAACAAATGCTGGATTGACCAACTCAGAAGCGCGTGCAGTGACCAAAGCGCTGCAATGGCAATTGGATTTTAGAAAACTACAAAGTGGTGATCAATTCTCCGCACTATTTTCTCGTGAAGTATTAGATGGTCGTACTGAGCAAAGCGAATTAATTGGTGTACGTTTACGCAGTGCAGGTAAAGATTATTATGCATTTTTAGCTGAAGACGGACGCTTTTACGATAGCCAAGCGGGTGGATTAGAACGTGGTTTTATGCGTTTTCCTACCGTTAAGCAATTTAGAGTCTCCTCACAATTTAATCCACGACGTGTTAACCCAGTAACAGGTCGTGTCGCACCTCATAAAGGTGTCGACTTTGCAATGCCTGTGGGAACGCCTGTTCTTGCCACGGGTGATGGCGAAGTGATCGTTGCAAAATATAGTGGCGCTGCGGGTAACTTTATTGCTATCCGTCATGGTAGCCAATACACCACTCGTTATATGCATTTACGCCAATTACTTGTTAAACCAGGTCAACGAGTTAAACGTGGTGACCGTATTGCGTTATCGGGCAATACAGGACGTTCTACAGGACCTCATTTACACTATGAACTGTGGATAAACCAACAAGCAGTAAATCCATTAACGGCAAAATTACCTCGTGCAGATGGTTTAACGGGCAAAGAGAAACAAGAATATTTGGCTAAAGTTAAAGAGTTAATGCCTCAGTTAACACTAGATAATTGACTATAAATACTAATTTGAAGACACAAAAGCGGATGATTGATATCATCCGTTTTTGTTTTATCGATTTTTACGCCTATTAGGGGTGTCAGTTCAGAGAGTTATCTGATGAATAAAGAAAAAGATACGGATAGTAAAGCAGGTTATGTACCTACTTTTCACCGCGCTTATTTGCATCCTCGACACTGGGGAACATGGTTTGGTGCAGGTGTATTAAGTGCATTGGCTTATATGCCAGTAAAATGGCGTGATCCATTCCTTGCTTCTATTGGTCGTTTTGTTGGGCGTAAAGCAAAAAGTGCAAGACGTCGTGCAGATATCAATTTGAGATACTGTTTCCCGCAGTGGGATAAAACACAACGTGAAGTTGTGTTAGATAAGATGTTTGAAACAGCACCACAGTCGTTTGTGATGCTTGCTGAGCTATGTTTAAGAGGACCTGAACGGATATTGCAGCGCACATCTTGGGAAGGCTTAGAGATTATCGAGCACTTAAAACAGCAAGGGCGCAATGTGATTTTTATGGTGCCTCATGGTTGGGCTGTCGATATTCCAGCTATGTTGCTCGCGGCAAAAGGGCAAAAAATGGCAGCAATGTTTCATCATCAAAAAGATCCTGTTGCGGATTATTTATGGAACAAAGCTCGTCACCATTTTGATGGACGACTGCATTCTCGTGAAGCAGGGATCAAACCGTTTATTTCAACAGTGCGTCAGGGTTTTTGGGGCTATTATTTACCCGATCAAGACCACGGTGCAGAGCATAGTCAGTTTGTTGATTTTTTTGGTACCTACAAAGCGACACTGCCAGCCATTGGGCGCTTAATGAAAGTGTGTCGTGCGGCTATCGTGCCACTGTTCCCGGTTTATTGTCATAAAACGCATCAATTAAAAATTATTATTCGTGAGCCTATGGATGATATTGATGGGCAAGATGATATGTATATAGCTCGTCGTATGAATGAAGAGTTAGAGGCATTAGTTTCGCCGACACCAGAACAATATACGTGGATCTTAAAATTACTGAAAACACGTAAAGAGGGTGAAATTGAGCCTTATGCTCGCGAAAATATATTGGACTAGCGAGTTGACGAAAAATAGTCATTAAATAAAAAACGGGCACTTAATAAAGTGCCCGTTTTGCTATTAGGATTTAAATAATTTATTCAACAGTAAGAATACGACAGGTATTAGTACTACCAACCGTTCCCATTTGGTCACCTTGAGTGACTAATACTAAATCACCTGGGATTAAAAAGCCTTTATCACGCAAACGTGCAATGGCTTCGTTAGCGGCGGCGATACCATCAGTATGGGTGCTGCAATAAACCGGTGTAACACCACGATAAAGCGCGGTTTGGTTAAGGGTTTTCTCATGACGAGACATGGAGAAAATCGGTAAACCAGTACTAATGCGTGACATCATGCGCGCTGTGCGCCCTGATTCTGTCATTGCAATAATCGCATTAACCCCTTTCATATGGTTAGCTGCGTACATGGTTGACATCGCAATTGCTTCTTCTGGGGTATCAAACATCATATCTAAGCGATGTTTTGATATGTTAGCCGCAGGCATTTTTTCAGCACCTAAACAGACTTGAGCCATTGCGGCAACCGTTTCTGCTGGGTATTGTCCGGCGGCTGTTTCTGCTGACAACATCACCGCATCAGTGCCATCTAACACCGCATTGGCAACGTCCATAACTTCTGCACGTGTTGGCATTGGGTTAGTTATCATCGACTCCATCATCTGTGTCGCGGTAATAACAACACGATTAAGTTGGCGAGCACGACGAATTAATTTTTTCTGAACACCGACAAGCTCAGGGTCGCCAATCTCAACACCGAGGTCACCACGAGCAACCATCACAACATCCGACGCGAGAATGATTTCATCAATAATTTCATCGTTGGCAACGGCTTCTGCACGCTCAACTTTAGAGACAATTTGGCATTCACAACCCGCATCGCGGGCTAAACGACGAGCAAGGTTGAGATCTTCTCCCGTTCTTGGGAAAGAGACTGCAAGGTAATCGACACCAATTTTGGCTGCTGTGATAATGTCTTGTTTATCTTTTTCAGTTAATGCATCAGCGGAAAGACCACCACCCAGTTTATTAATTCCTTTATTATTAGATAAAGGACCACCAACGGTGACTTCTGTAAAGACTTTTAAACCATCAACTTTGAGTACTTTTAGCTGAACGCGACCATCATCGAGTAGCAATATATCGCCGGGAACCACATCAGCAGGAAGACCTTTATAGTCAATACCGACTTTAGTTTGATCCCCTTCGCCTTTTTCTAGATTGGCATCTAGTAGGAACTTATCACCAACATTCAGGAAAACTTTTCCGTCTTTAAAGGTAGAAACACGGATTTTAGGACCTTGTAAATCCCCAAGAATAGCAACATGGCGACCAAGTCTTGCAGCAATTTCGCGAGTACGATTAGCTCGAGCGAGGTGATCTTCTGCAGAACCATGAGAGAAATTTAATCGAACAACGTTTGCACCAGCAATAATGATTTTTTCTAGGTTATTATCACGATCTGTTGCTGGGCCTAAAGTGGTAACAATTTTTGTTCTTCTGAGCCGTCTGGACATGTAATACTCCGTTGACCTTGAACGAAAGGTGTTGGCTATTGGATAAAATAGATATAAATATTAATTTATCCAATATGTTAAGTGAAACGCATCAAGCTAATTGTAACATACTCGGTTGTTTTCATCATATGCGAGAGTTAGCTCGCAGATATGCTACCATTTTTCAAAAACTTATCTAGTCAGCCGCACAAGAGGAAGTGTGACAATTCTAACAGAATAATTAAAAACGGTTACTTATCAAATCGTGAATCACGTAATGCTTCTTTGACGCGCTTCAAGTTATCTCTGAATTTTGGTCCACGGCGTAAAATAAAACCGGTTGCAAGAACATCGATAACAGTAAGCTGTGCGAGGCGAGAGATCATTGGCATGTAAATATCAGTATCTTCGGGCACATCAAGCAAGATAGGTAATGTGGCTTCACTGGCTAACAGAGAGCCGGATGTTGTAATTGCAATCACGGCGGCATCATTTTCACGGGCAATTTTTGCAACCTCAACTAAATTCTTAGTTCTTCCTGTATGAGATATCACCACGACAACATCGCCATCACTACTATTTATGCAACTCATACGCTGCATAACGATATCGTCGAAGTAGGTAACAGGAATATTAAAACGAGAAAATTTATTCATTGCATCGTGGGCTACCGCTGCCGATGCACCCAAACCAAAGAAAGATATTTTTTTAGCTTGCGTTAAAATATCAACAGCTCGATTTATTGCCGCGATATCAATATTATTTTTTGCATTTTCTAAGCCAGCCATTGCTGATTCGAAAATCTTATTGGTATAAGAAGAGACAGTATCTGAATCATCAATATTGCGATTTACATAAGGTGTACCGTTGGCAATACTTTGAGCCAATAGTAGTTTGAAATCAGGAAATCCTTTTGTCGCCATACGACGGCAAAAACGATTAACCGTAGGTTCACTGACATCAGCAGTTTTAGCCATCAGAGCAATACTTGAATGGATCACGGTTTGTGGCGTAGTTAGCACAACTTCTGCGACTTTTTTTTCTGATTTGCTCAAGATGTCCAGATTAGACTGAACCCTTTCCAATATATTCATTAAATATACAGATCCTTGGCTTTGCCAATTTCAATAAAAGGAGAAATCTATAACGGTTTTATGAAAATATACTACGCATAGAACAAGGCTTGCAGTGTTAACAACGCGTAATTAGGGCTTTTTTCGTTAAAGTATGACGTGTGTCTAACTTTCAGAGCTGAAAAATAGAAACAAAACAGTAATAAACTTACAAGAATAGCTAACTTGCTGAGCATAAGGTGATAGATAAGCAAAGACAACGTTGAGAGCTACAGAGTAAAATAGGTGTGTGTATTTACTGAATACATCCAAAAGAGTACATTAATACAAAATTCTGTAACAAAATTACAAAATCTCATCATGAGGAGACGTACTATGGCAGCGATATCGACTGCTCAGGCCTGTGATCTGGTTATCTTCGGTACGAAAGGGGATCTAGCACGCCGTAAGCTTATTCCTTCGCTTTACCAATTAGAAAAGGCAGGATATATCCATGCTGACTCTCGTATTATTGGTGTAGGGCGTGCGGATTGGGATAAAGCAGCGTATACAGAAGTTGCTCACGAAGCGCTAAAAACTTTTTTAAAAGAAGAGATTAACCCTGAAATTTGGCAACGCTTAAGTGCTCGTCTTGATTTTTGTAATCTTGATGTCAATGATTCAGAACATTTTGTCGATTTAGCTAAACACTTAAAACAAGACAAACTGCCGGCTATCTATTACTTTGCTATGCCACCGAATACCTTTAGTGCAATGTGTAAAGGGTTAGGTTATGCAAAATTAAATAAAGAACCCAACCGTGTCGTTATGGAAAAACCTTTAGGTACCGATTTGGCATCTTCGGTATCTATTAATGATAGTGTGGCGAAATACTTTAAAGAGAGTCAAATTTATCGTATCGACCACTATTTAGGTAAAGAGACCGTTTTAAACTTATTGGCACTGCGTTTTGCAAACTCCCTGTTTATTAATAACTGGGACAACAGAACCATTGATCACGTACAAATTACGGTTGCTGAAGAAGTCGGTATTGAAGGGCGCTGGGGTTATTTTGATCAGGCGGGTCAAATGCGAGATATGGTGCAAAACCATCTACTGCAAATTCTAACTATGATTGCGATGTCTCCACCTGCTGATTTAACCGCTGATAGCATTCGCCAAGAAAAAGTAAAAGTTTTACGTTCACTACGTCGAATTGATAATACTAATATTCGTGAAAAAACGGTTCGTGGGCAATATACCAGTGGTTTTGTACAAGGTCAGAAAGTACCAGGTTATCTTGATGAAGAGGGTGCAAATAAGACCAGTAATACTGAAACTTTTGTCTCTATTCGTGTTGATATCGATAACTGGCGTTGGGCAGGCGTCCCTTTCTATTTAAGAACGGGTAAACGTCTACCAAGTAAATGCTCAGAAGTTGTGGTCTATTTTAAAAAGCCAGCGCTAAATATCTTTAGTGAAACTTATCAAGAGTTACCACAAAACAAACTGACTATCCGTTTGCAGCCAGATGAAGGTATTGATATTGAAGTGCTAAATAAAGCACCGGGACTTGATCATAAGCACCGTTTACAAACCACAAAGCTGGATTTAAGTTTCTCTGAAACCTTTAATCAAACACACCTTGCTGATGCTTACGAGCGACTATTACTTGAAGCAATGCGTGGCATTCAAGCGCTGTTTGTTCGTCGTGACGAGGTTGAAGAGGCGTGGAAATGGGTAGATTCAATTATTAATGCATGGGAATGCGATAATGAGCTACCTAAGCCATATCAAGCGGGAACATGGGGTCCTGTTGCTTCTGTTGCAATGATCACGCGAGATGGTCGCTCTTGGAATGAGATTGAATAATCAATTTGTGTATTGATGTTCTGTTTTCTATACCCAGCAAATGCTGGGTATTTTTTTGATGCTAAGCATAACTACAGCACTTTAAATGAATAAAACCCATAATGAATCGCAAAAGGGTTGATTAGTTATGCATAGAAGTATCCGCTAGAAACTAAAACTTAAATAAAACCAACTAATTAACGTAAAAATATTTCTGAAAAGCGTTGCTTTAAATAATTTGGCATGATAGAAATATCATGTAACATTTAACCATCTTATATGAGGGTTCGGAGTATATCGTGCGGATGGTCTGTGCGATGAAAGAATAAAAAATCATGACTAGCGCCAAAAGCGTCAAAGTTAAACGTTCTACCTATAAGTTATTCCTTTCTGCTATTTTATCCAGCGAACACTACTGGTGTGGCGCATTATAGAAATCTCTCATCTTAGTTCCTGACACTATCAGGAAATGACGTTGCCTTAACGTTCGGCACTATTGCCGCCAGAAAGACTATCTACATGTTCTCTATCTTCTGCGCAAGAAACGTTTTGGCGTATTTCAAATGTGTATGAGAGATGAAAAATGATTTATTGGATATTTTTAGCCTTAGCGATTATTTGTGAAGTGATCGGTACTTTATCAATGAAGTACGCCAGTGTGAGCGGTGGCTACACGGGTATGATCGTAATGTGGTTGATGATTGCCACTTCCTATATCTTTTTAGCCATTGCTGTTAAAAAAGTAGCATTGGGTGTTGCATACGCCTTATGGGAAGGTATTGGAATTGTCATTATTACCGCGTTCAGTGTTGTCTGGTTTGGTGAATCACTTTCGCCTTTAAAATTGGGTGGGCTTGCAATGTTAATTGCAGGGATCACGCTTATCAAATCCGGTACTAAGAAATCGGCTGTTGCCAAGAAAACAACGGATTCGGTGAAAAGTATTGCTGGAAAAGCCAAGCATGTTGCCAGTGCTGTAAAAGGAGCTAATAAGCCTATTTCTGTGAATAATATCAAGGAGGCTTAATATGTTAGCTCAATTTGAATGGTGGCATGGTGCATTCCTTCTCCTTGCTGTAGTGCTTGAGATTATTGCCAATATATTTCTGAAAATGTCGAATGGTTTTAGTCGATTAGGCTTAGGAATTACATCACTTATTTGTGTTCTTGGTGCATTCAGTGCGCTCGCAATGGCAGTAAAAGGTATCGAGCTTTCTGTTGCTTATGCGCTTTGGGGTGCTTTCGGAATTATTGCAACCATCGCTGCGGGTTGGATCTTATTTAATCAACGACTCAATTATAAAGGATGGGGTGGAATAGTATTATTACTGGTTGGTATGGTAATGATTAAATTTGCCTAAATCTAATTAACGTAATGAGTAGAAATTGGTAAGAACAACAAACTTGTTATCACCGCAAAAATAACATATTTAAAAGGCTGGATTCTGATGAATTCAGCTTTTTTTTATACGACTATTTGTAGTTGCAAGAGATTAGTACCCGCAAAAGCGGGTGCTAATTAAAAACAAGCTTATAGTGCGGCAATAATTTTAATTTCTACTTTATATTCAGAGTTCATTAATTGCGCTTGAACAGTACAGCGTACTGGCGCACTACCTTTCGCAACCCATGCATCCCACGCTTGGTTCATTCCTACAAAATCAGCTTTATCAGCGAGAAAAATAGTCGCATCAAGAATTTTTGTTTTGTCAGAACCAACACGTTGTAATAACACATCTATTGCCGCTAATGTATCTGCTGTTTGCTCAATAATATCGCCAGATAAATTTTCCGGAACGCTGGTGTAATAGATAGTGTCGTTATGAATAACGGCTTCAGACCAGCGATCTTCTGGGTCGATACGTTTAATTGTCATTATTGTTTCTCCTTTGTATGAACTGCGTGGGTGGTACTTTTTGTTATCCACTGGCATAATTTACGTCTTATTTTATAAAAAGAGTATGCCTGTGTCAGACGATTTTGCAGAAAACGGGATTTTAACCCGAACCGTTCCAGGATTTCATCCCCGTGAAGCACAGCGACAAATGGCTCAATCAGTAACAGCGGCTATTGATAGCCAAGGCGTACTTATTGCTGAAGCGGGTACAGGAACAGGAAAAACTTACGCTTATCTTGTTCCTGCGTTACGCTCAGGTAAAAAAACCATCATCTCAACAGGCTCTAAAGCACTGCAAGACCAGCTCTATAGCCGCGATTTACCCACAATTACCGAAGCCATTGAGTATCAAGGTGTTACTGCGTTATTAAAAGGACGTTCTAACTACTTGTGTTTAGAAAGACTCGATCAGCAAATGCTAAGTGGTGGCGACCTTGAAGCCGAAATATTATCTGATGTGATGCATATTCGTCATTGGTCAACGCAAACAGAAGATGGCGATGTGAGTCGTTGCCATTTAGTTGCCGAAGATAGCCGAGTATGGCCATTAGTTACCAGCACCAACGATAATTGCTTAGGAAGTGACTGCCCACGATTTAAAGAGTGCTATGTATCAAGTGCACGTAAAAAAGCCATGGAAGCCGATATTGTCGTTGTGAATCATCACCTTTTTATGGCAGATACCGTAGTTAAAGACACCGGATTTGGTGAGCTTATTCCTGAAGCTGAAATTATGATTTTTGATGAGGCGCATCAAATTCCTGATATTGCCAGCCATTACTTTGGTCAGCAACTCACTAGCAGACAACTTTTTGATCTTGCAAGAGATATGACGATTGCTTATCGCACTGAAGTTCGTGACCAAATTCAACTGCAAAAAAGTGCAGATAGATTAACGCAAATGGTGATGGATTTTCGTTTAGCACTAGGGGAAACAGGATATAGAGGTAATTTACGTGAGCTATTACAAGGAACAGAAACTAAGCGTTTTTTAACTTTGCTTGATGATGCACTAGAGTTAAGTTATGACGTTATTAAGCTCTCTTTAGGGCGTAGCCAGTTACTTGATAGTGCATTTGAACGCGCTACGATTTATCGTAATCGGCTAAAACGCTTAATTGATACCACTATTCCTGGTTATAGTTACTGGTTTGAAAGTTACGGTCGTCATTTCCTATTAGCGGTAACACCACTCTCTGTTGCTGATAAGTTTCGAGAGTTAATCAAATCCCATAAAAGCAGTTGGATTTTTACTTCAGCTACACTTTCTGTAGATGAAAAAATGTCTTATTACACAGATAGACTTGGCTTAGAAAATGCGACCACATTAATTTTAAATAGCCCCTTTGATTATCAAAATCAGACGTTGCTTTGTGTTCCTCGTTATCTGCCACCATTAAACCAACCGAATACTGCAAAACGACTCGCGGCGATGCTTACCCCGATTATCTTAAAGAATCAAGGACGCTGCTTCTTCCTTTGTACTTCCCATGCCATGATGCGCGGATTAGCCGAAGAGTTTAAAGCAAGTTTACCTTTACCTGTGTTAATGCAGGGTGAAATGGGTAAAACGCAGTTATTACAAAAATTTGTCTCTTCTGGTAATGCGCTATTAGTCGCAACTCAAAGTTTTTGGGAAGGGGTTGATGTGCGTGGTGATACGTTATCTTGCGTCATTATCGATAAACTTCCCTTTACTGCACCAGATGATCCACTGTTAAGAGCTCGCATAGAAGATTGTGAGTTACGCGGTGGCGATGCGTTTCGTGATGTTCAAATTCCTGATGCAGTTATCAGCTTAAAACAAGGTGTAGGGCGATTAATTCGTGATGTACATGATTATGGTGCCATTATTATCTGTGATGACAGATTAGTGTCTCGTCCTTATGGTGAAGTGTTTTTAAGTAGCTTACCGCCATCACCAAGAACTCGGTCACTGCAAAAAACAGTCGACTTTTTGCAACACCGTGCACAACACAATGAAGCTCAATAGTTATTGGGTTAATAACAGCTAATGAGATCATAGTAACTATCTTGATCACAGTAACTATCGCACATAATGTGTGTTTATTCTGTTTAACACTATTATGATACTATTGTTTCTCTTTTAATTATCGAATTTGCCGGAGTTATGGCGTGTCACTGCGAATTTTAGCAATTGATACTGCAACAGAGTCGTGTTCTGTCGCAGTCTGGAATGAAGGTGTAGTTGCTTCACGTTTTGAAATCTCACCTCGTGAACATACACAAAAGATTTTACCCATGATAAAAAGTGCGCTGGAAGAAGCGGGCTTAACGTTACAAGATTTAGATGCTCTCGCCTTTGGTCAAGGTCCCGGTAGCTTTACTGGCGTCCGTATTGGTATCGGTGTGGCACAAGGTATTGCACTCGGTGCCGAGTTACCCATGATTGGGGTTTCTTCTCTTGCCACAATGGCTGAAGGTGTTTTTAGAACCACGGGCAACAAACAAGTGCTGGTGGCTATTGATGCTCGAATGGGAGAAGTTTACTGCGCTCAATATCATCGTGATGATAAAGGTAAATGGTTAGGAGAAGAAACTGAAGCGGTGATGAAACCAGAACAGTTTCTTGAAAGTCTAGCCAATATCCAAGGCGAGTGGGCTATCGCAGGTACGGGTTGGCAAGCTTATCCTGATATGCAAAATGCATTATCTGCAAACATCTCAGAGACTGAAATTACATTACCTGCAGCGCAAGATATGCTGCCTTTAGCTGTCAGTTATTGGCACGAAGGTAAAGCGACAAAGGTAGAGGATGCAGAACCGGTTTACTTACGTAATGAAGTAACATGGAAAAAGCTGCCAGGGCGTGAATAGCCTGTAATCAAGCTCTATTAGAAATCACAGAGTGCGACTATAATATTATTATAGAGTCATGCTTATTATTACTTGTAACGAGGTGGTTTATGAAAAGACAATTAAACTACTGTTTGGTAAGCAAAGCGCTATTTTTATCGGGTGCTTTGTTTCTAACCGGATGCGTCTCTATACCTGAATCAATTCAAGGCACAACAGCAGAACCTGTAACAAATTTAAATGTAGTGCTTGTCGCACCTGAACTATACCTAGGTCAAGAAGGGCGTTTTGGTGGACGAGTCATTGATGTTAAAAATTTAGCCTCATCGACACAGTTAGAAATTGCGGTAATGCCATTGTCTAAATACGATGCAGCGCCTGAGTTGCAACAACCATCCATTGGTCGTCTTTATGCCAATGTGCTGCATTTTCTTGATCCTGTAGACTATAAAAACCAATACGTTACCGTTGTTGGTACCATTAAAGGCGTGCAGGAAGGTAAGGTGGGTGAAGCCACTTATCCGTTTTTGCAAATGGATGTAACAGGCATTAAGCGTTGGACATTAACACAACAAGTTGTCATGCCTGCACCTACAATGTCATGGGGTTATGGCTACTATGGTGATGCGCCATTTTGGGGTTATCACTATGGATATGGTGGATACCCTACAGGTCCCGGACAAGTAATCACTGTTTTAGAGTAAAATACTGACTGTTATCATAATGATAGCATGATATTTTTCTTCCATTTATATGAAACGGTGTATAATCGATCCCTATGATTTATTAGGTAACTATCTAATAGAGTTATTAAAGTTAAATAAAAGAGAGGGCGGTCTTGACCGCCTTCTTTTTTATCAGCTCAGAAAAATAAAATATTTAGTGACACACTTCGCATCTTTACAACAGAAAATTGTTTGTGCTGGTAGGATGAGTTAATACTTTGTTAAAAATATACATAATATTAACCCAAGAAGTGCGATTAATCAGGAGTACTACTTTGGAAAAAGTCTGGCTTAAACGTTATCCGGCAGATGTACCGGCTGAGATTGACCCGGACCGTTTTGCATCCCTCGCTGAGATGCTTGAAAACGCTGTCGCAAATTTCGCAGATCAACCCGCCTTTATCAATATGGGCGAGGTCATGACTTACCGCAAACTTGAAGAGCGTAGCCGTGCTTTCGCTGCTTACTTGCAAAATGGTCTAGGATTAAAAAAAGGTGATCGAGTCGCCTTAATGATGCCTAATTTATTGCAGTATCCCATTGCGCTTTTCGGTATTCTTCGTGCTGGTATGGTGGTGGTTAATGTAAATCCACTTTACACACCAAGAGAACTTGAACATCAGCTCAATGATAGTGGTGCAAGTGCCATTATTATTGTCTCTAACTTTGCTCACACACTTGAAAAAATTGTTTTTAATACTAATGTTAAACACGTTATTTTAACCCGAATGGGTGATCAACTATCACGCCCAAAAGCGACTTTAGTTGATTTTGTCGTTAAATATATCAAACGATTAGTTCCTAAATATAACTTACCTGACGCCATTTCATTTCGTAGAGCAATGCATTATGGCTATAGAATGCAATATATCAAACCTGAAATTACAGGAAGCGACCTAGCATTCTTACAATATACAGGCGGTACAACGGGTATTGCTAAAGGGGCAATGTTAACGCATCGCAATATGCTAGCAAACCTAGAACAAGCCAAAGCCGCTTATGTACCCGCAATGAATGTTGGTAAAGAGCTCGTCGTTACCGCATTGCCGCTTTATCACGTTTTTGCATTAACAGTAAATTGCTTATTATTTCTTGAAATTGGTGGTAAAAATTTACTTATTACTAATCCTAGAGATGTTAAGGGCACAATTAAAGAGCTTGGACGTTACCCTGTCACGGCTATTACTGGGGTAAATACCTTATTTAATGCGTGGTTACAAAATCCAGAATTTCGTCAGTTAGATTTTTCTAAACTTAACCTCTCTGTTGGTGGCGGAATGCCAGTCCAGAGCAGTGTTGCTAAAGAGTGGGAAGAGTTAACGGGTAAACACTTATTAGAAGGATATGGATTAACTGAGTGCTCTCCATTGGTAACGGGTAATCCTTATAATCTGAAAAAATACAGTGGTAGTATCGGTTTGCCTGTGCCTTCAACAGATGTAAAATTTATGGATGATGAAGGTAATGAAGTTGACCGCACCATGGGTGGTGAGATGTGGGTACGTGGTCCACAGGTAATGAAAGGTTACTGGAATCGCCCTGATGCTACAGAAGAAGTGATGCATGATGGGTGGGTTGCAACGGGTGATATTGCAACAATGGATGATGAAGGTTTTATTCGCATTATCGACCGCAAAAAAGATATGATTTTAGTTTCTGGTTTTAATGTATATCCAAATGAAGTTGAAGATGTTGTTGCTTCGCACCCTAAAGTATTAGAATCAGCAGCAATTGGTGTACCAAGTAAAAACTCAGGTGAGACTGTCAAAATATTTGTGGTGAAAAAAGATCCATCACTGACCGAAGATGAACTAAAAACTCACTGCCGTCGCTATTTAACCGGTTATAAAGTACCTAAAATAATTGAGTTCCGTGATGAGTTACCAAAATCAAATGTTGGTAAAATTTTACGCAGAGAGTTAAGAAATGAAGAAAAACAGTTGAAAACCGCAACTGAATCTTGATACAACACATCACAACCTTTGACGAATTCGCCGGTTTATACCGGCGTTTTCGTCACTACATAAAAGTCATTAGACATAAAAAACAAGAGAAACCTGTTTTGAATTATCAATTGATTACGACAGACACTGCATTAAACATCGCATGTCAGGCTGCTTCCACTGTTTCACAAATTGCCTTAGATACAGAGTTTGTCCGCATACGTACCTATTACCCACATTTGGGACTTATCCAGATGTATGATGGTAAACAGATCTCTCTTATTGATCCGCTTGCTATCACGCAGTGGGCACCTTTTGTTGAACTATTAAACAACCCAGATATTGTTAAATATCTTCATGCTGGTAGTGAAGATCTGGAAGTTTTCTCTCATCAATTCGGGTGTGTACCAACACCAATGATTGATACTCAAGTTGTTGCTGCATTTCTTGGTCTTCCAATATCTTGTGGTTTTGCAACTTTAGTTGAGAAATACGAGAACGTGGCGTTAGATAAAAGTGAATCACGCACAGATTGGTTAGCGCGTCCATTAACAGAAAGGCAGTGCCAATATGCCAGTGCGGATGTGTTTTATCTTTTACCATTGGCTGAAAAATTAGTTGCAGAAGCAGAAGAGGCTGGCTATCTCGATGCCATTCGTGATGAGTGTGAAATGATTGCACAGCGCCGTCAAGAAACGACACAACCAGAACTCGCTTATCGAGAGATTGGTAATGCTTGGCAATTAAGAGGTCAACAACTTGCTTGTTTACAGATGCTAGCGCAATGGCGATTAAACCAAGCGAGATCTCGTGACTTAGCATTAAACTTTGTTGTTAGAGAAGAACATCTATGGTCTGTTGCTCGCTATCTACCTTCGTCATTAGCTGAATTAGATGCTTTATCGCTTTCAGGGCAAGAAATTCGTTGTCATGGTCGTCGGTTACTTGATTTTGTTATTAAGGCGAAAGAGGTTAACGATGAAGATTGCCCCGAGCCAGTACATAATTTAATTGAACAACCTCATTACAAAAAAGCATTTAAAGAGATTAAAGCGGTTATTCAAAGTGTAAGCGAAGGAGAGCGTTATAACCCTGAATTATTGGCATCTAGAAGACAGATAAACCAACTGTTAAATATTCACTGGAAGATAAAAGAAGGTGAGCCAGAACTGTTTTCTCGTTGGCGAAAAGCGTTACTAGAAGAGAAAATCAGGGAAATTTTAGCGCAATATCCATAATACGAGTTTTTGTTATTGTTCAGCGTTATAGAAAATGCAATAAATAGCCACAATAGATAAAGAGAGTTCCTTATATTGATAGCTTATTTTGATATAAAGGTATCGATATATAGAGCTCTTATTTTTTACCTGTTTTTAGCGTAAAAAAGGGCGCCTATAAAAAATATAGGTGATTTTCATTAATGTAATAATAAAAAAAATCTTAATACCTTCTAATTGCAATATGCTCCTGTACTTATCACCAATGATTAAAATAGCAACGAGATATGACGCTATTTGACCATTCGGATATATTGTTTCTCTATATAATTAAACACAGAGCCAATCAAATTAATTATAGTTCATGGCTGGCTCTGTGAGTAATGGCGTAAAATAGAGCATTAAATGTAATTACTTTGTTGGCTCTTCACTCTCAGGTAAAGTTACATTTAGCTCTAATACAGAGATATCATCACCTTTTTGCTCAAATTGAACAGAAAGCATCTCTGGGTCTATCTGTACATATTTACAGATAACACCTAATAAATCTCTTTTCATATCCGGTAAATAAGCTGGCTCGCTATCACCACGGCGGCGTTCTGCGACAATAATTTGCAGACGTTCCTTGGCAATATTGGCTGTCGACTTTTTACGCGACAGGAAAAAATCTAGTAAAGCCATCTTTTACCCCCCAAAAAGGCGTTTCAGAAAGCCTTTTTTCTCTTCTTCAATAAAACGGAATGGATGTTCTTCACCTAACAAACGATTTACGGTATCTGAGTAGGCTTTACCTGCATCAGACTCATTATCTAAAATAACAGGCTCACCTTGGTTAGATGAACGTAAAACGGATTGATCTTCTGGAATAACACCCAGCAGCGGAATGCATAGAATTTCAAGGACGTCTTCCATACTTAGCATATCACCCCGGTTGACACGTCCTGGATTATAGCGCGTTAATAGAAGGTGCTCTTTAATTGGCTCTTCGCCACGTTCTGCTCTGCGTGACTTAGAGGCTAGAATGCCCAAAATGCGGTCTGAGTCGCGCACAGAGGAGACTTCTGGGTTTGTTGTAATAACGGCTTCATCTGCAAAATAAAGTGCCATCAACGCGCCACTCTCAATACCAGCAGGTGAATCACAAATGACAAAATCAAATCCCATTTCATCGAGTTCATCTAGAACTTTTTCTACACCTTCACGAGTAAGTGCGTCTTTGTCTCTGGTTTGTGAAGCGGGCAGAATAAACAGATTTTCAGTGCGCTTATCTTTAATCAGGGCTTGATTTAAAGACGCATCACCCTGAATAACATTAACAAAGTCATAAACAACTCTACGTTCACAACCCATGATAAGGTCTAAGTTACGTAGCCCTATATCAAAGTCGATAACAACCGTTTTATGACCTTTTTGAGCGAGGCCGGTAGAAATGGCCGCGCTGGAAGTTGTTTTACCAACCCCACCTTTACCTGACGTAACAACAATAATGCGTGCCATGGAGTGATTCCTTGTCGATGCTCTAAATTAAGTTCTCGATAGTTAATTCATTCTCTTGCAAACTGAGTTGGACTGATTTCCCAACAAAATTGGCAGGAATTTGGTCGCTTAGCCAATATTGACCAGCAATAGAAACAAGTTCCGCAGATAAATGCGTACAAAAAATTTGGCTCTCTTTATCACCTGATGCACCAGCAAGTACGCGCCCACGTAATATGCCGTAAATATGAACATTGCCATCAGCAATTAATTCTGCACCTGCACTAACATTGCTGATAACCACTAAGTCACTATTTTGAGCATAAATGCGTTGACCAGAACGCACTGGTGTATGGATGATTTTTGTTTTCTGACGCACCTGAGTGGGTGCATCATTCGTTTTATCGTTATTTGCCTGAGTCGTAGGCTTTACTATTTTACCTTCATTTAAGATAGGTAACTGTGCGGCAATTATCGCTTCTTTCTGTTGAGTATCTGAACTGCCACTAATACCCACGACACGTAAGCCAGCATCTTCTACAATTCGCCTCAGTTTTTTAAAATCAATATTTTGATCTGCTAATGCAGAAACATTAATAACCACAGGGGCGTTTTTCAGAAATTGAGGCGCTTGAGCAATTTTTTCTGAAATAGCCTGACGAATAACCTTCGGTGTTCCATCATTTAAATGGAGTACCGAAAGGGTAAAATTACTGCCTTTTAACTCAATGGGCGTGTTTGACATCTATCTGACTCAGTAAATTTTTTATAATCTGGCACAAAAAACCAGAGACGATATTACGAAAGTATATAAGCATGTTATATTTACTAAAATATTCAGGCAAGTCGCTTATTTTAATAATTAGAGTTTAATGAAAATGATTTGTGCAATTTACCGTAGTACCAAGCGTGATCAAACTTATTTATACATCGAAAAAAAAGATGATTTCTCTCGAATTCCAGATGAATTATTACAAAGTTTTGGCGAACCTCAGTTTGCAATGTTGCTGAACCTCGCGAATAGACAGCGTTTAGCGCATGCGGATATCGAAAAAGTGAAACTGGCATTAGTTGATCAAGGATTTTATCTTCAAGTACCACCCCCTGTCGAAAGTATGTTGAATGCTTATTTAGATGAATTGAAAAAATCAGAAAAAACTGAATAAATCATCGAGATAAAAGGAGCTTTAATGTTCAAATATTCGTTCATCGCCGTAATTGTTTCTGGTTTTGTGCTATCTGCGTGTGCAGATAGCCAGCAAAAGCAAGTAGAAAAAAGTGCGCTACCCAGTGAAACAACCAAAGTTGAAACACCTGCACCTTTACGATGGAAACAGATCAATGTTAGCTCACTTGAGCAAACATTTCCTAAAGCGTCTCGCACAGCGGCACAATTTCCTGCTTATGTAGAGGCGTTAAAATTAAAAGCCGCTCAATTAGGTTATAAAGCAGAAACGATTGATTTTGCTTTTTCTGAAATTCACTTTATTGAACGAGTGGTGAAATCAGACCGTAATCAACCTGAAAAGAAAATCACACTTGATGTTTATCTTCCTCGTATTGTGACAAATGGTCGTATTAATGAGGGCGCTAAACTCTATCAGGCTAATCAAGAAGCCTTAGATCGTATTAGTAGTAAATATGGAGTGCCTGCAAACTATATAGTTGCATTATGGGGACTTGAAAGCGGCTTTGGTAAAGTGCAGGGTAAAGAAGATGTTATTTCTGCATTAGCCACGTTGGCATTTGAAGGTCGCAGAGAAGAGCTATTTAGTCGCCAACTCATGGCTGCGCTTGAAATCATTGAAGGTGGACATTTGCCTCAAGGACAGCGTTTAAAAGGCTCATGGGCAGGCGCGATGGGACAAACACAGTTTATGCCATCCTCTTTCCTCACTTATGCTGCTGATGGCGATAATAACGGTACCATTGATATTTGGAATAGCCGTGAAGATGCCTTTGCTTCTGCGGCAAATTATCTGGCAACAGAAGGCTGGAAAAATGGACTACCATGGGGTGAACAGGTTACTTTATCGATAGATTTTAACCAACAACTTGAAGGTATTAAGGCAGAGCAACAAAAAACGGTCGCGCAATGGAAAGCGTTGGGTGTTCAGTTGCCCGCTAATAGTCAGCTAAGAGATGACATGCCTGTTTGGTTAATTATTCCTGATGATGATATGCACAGAAGCTATTTAGTGACACAGAACTTCCGTACTATTATGCATTGGAACAGTTCTTACTTTTTTGCACTTAGCATAGTCACAATGGCTGATGGCGTTGCTAATAAAATAAATTCACTGCCTACAAAGTAATAATCGGCTTTTGCAGTGAAATAAAACACAGCAATTTACCTATAAGGAAAATATTATGTATCAACACAGAGACTGGGAAGGTGCGTTGCTTGATTTTCCTGTCAATAAAGTGATTTGTGTAGGCAGTAACTATGCGAACCATATTAAAGAGATGGGCTCAGTGCGTTCTGAAGAGCCGGTTATTTTTATCAAGCCAGAAACCGCAATGTGTGATATTCGCCAACCTATTGCTATCCCAAAAGAGATGGGTGCTGTTCATCATGAAATTGAATTAGCGGTATTAATTGGGCAGCCTCTTAAACAAGCCAATGAAGATCGTGTCGATCGCGCTATTGCTGGTTTTGGTATTGGTCTCGATCTTACTTTACGTGATCTACAAACAAAACTAAAAAAAGCGGGACAACCTTGGGAAAAAAGTAAGGCATTTGATGGCTCTGCGCCACTGTCTGGTTTTATCCCAGTAAACTCATTTGGCGATCCTCAAAATGCAGATTTAACACTGCGTGTAAATGACGAAATTCGTCAGCAGGGTAACAGTCGTGATATGCTAACGCCAGTTTTACCCCTTATCAGCTATATGTCTCGCTTTTTTACCCTGCGTCCTGGTGATGTTATTTTAACGGGAACACCTGAAGGTGTTGGTCCGTTAGAATCAGGTGATATGTTGGTATTAAGTGTTAATGAGCATCAGCTGACAACGCGGGTTATTTAATTCGTTTTGATGAGCAATAAGGTAATAACGTAGAGATGACACAGGCTTTTTGGCAGACTAAAACATTAGATGAAATGAGTGATGATGAGTGGGAATCACTGTGTGACGGATGTGGACAATGTTGTTTACACAAGTTAATGGATGACGATACTGATGAAATTTATTTTACTAACGTGGCTTGTAATCAGTTAAATATTAAAACCTGCCAATGCAGTAACTATGAAGATCGTTTCCGTTATGAGCCAGATTGTATCAAGCTTACTCGGCATAATTTACCTACATTTGAATGGTTGCCAATGACTTGTGCTTATCGTTTATTGGCAGAAGGTAAAACGTTAGCTAATTGGCACCCATTAATTGCGGGCAATAAAGCAAAACTGCACCAAAGTAATATTTCTGTAAGATATATTGCAGTGCCAGAAACCGAAGTAGAAGATTGGGAAGATCATATTCTAAATCGCCCCAAAGGGCGTGGTTAGAGAATCTAAGTCACTCTCAACATAAACAAAAAAGAAGCCTAAGCTTCTTTTTTGTTTTCAAAATTAGAGTAGAACAGGGTCAATATTTATCTACATTAATAGTTAAACCTATCCTTATTAATTCGAGTTATTTAACACAATTAACTGATGGCGCTGATTAAAGAATTTCTTATAGGTTAAATAACAGGCAATAATAGTAGAAAGGCTTGCCGTTGCCATTAACATAAAGGTGACCATAATTTGATATTTAACTGCCTGTAATGGATCAACACCCGCAAAAATAAGCCCTGACATCATACCCGGTAAACTTACAATACCCACTGTTTTTGCTGCATCTACGGTTGGAATAAGCGATGATTTAATACTATCGCGAATAATACTCATCGTCGCTAATTTAGGTGTTGCACCCAAGCTTAACATCTCTTGAATTTGTTGTTGCTGATTTTGAAAACGCTGACCTAAATTATTATAGCAAAGGCCTGTCGCTATCATGGCATTACCTGCAATCATACCTGTGATCGGTATAATTTGAATGGGGGTAAATGCAATTGAGCCTGTTAATAATAAAATACTTAACGTTAAAAGTGCACCAGTGGTAATTGCGGTAAAAGAGATAATAAAGATATCTTTTACATATTTACTGCGTTTTTTCGCATTGTGTGCAGCGTTATAACAGATAAACAGCACCATTAAAAACGTCAGAATAAAGTGGTCAACATGAAAAATATAAGTCAGCACATAACCAACAATCAGTAATTGGATAATTGCTCTGACTGTGCTCCAAATAATATCTTTCTCTAAAGAGAGCTTCTCTTTATGGCTAATAAAAATAGCGACTAGCACGAGTAAGAGAGAGAAAATAAGAGATTCATTACTTATCGTATGTTCGTTCATAATAGTATGTTCGCTCATAACAAAGGGATTACGGGTAAAAAAGCATTAACTCACAATTAAAAAATTATCTTTAAATGGTGAAATTAGGCACTAACATGTGAAGGTAGGTGGATAACATCATCAGCATGTTTAATTTCACCCTGATCATGTGTTACCCATAAAACGGCAAGTTTTTGTTCTTTTACATAAGTATGAACAATATCATTTACCTTCGTTTTATTATCTTCATCCAAAGCACTGGTAATTTCGTCTAGTAATAAGATTTTAGGCATAAATTGCAGATTTCTTATTAATGAAATACGTTGCCGTTCACCACCGGATAATTCATTAATTCCTTTTTTTACAATAGAATTTGGTAAACAAAAGTAATCGAGATCGGAGGTGATCTTTTTCTCATCGACAGCGATTTTTCGTAAAAAATAAGGGAATTGCAAGTTATCATAAACAGTATTACCAAATAGCATCGGTGTTTGAGTGCAATAAGAGACTTGCTGGCGATAGGACTCTGGTGAAAGTGTTAAATAATCTTTATTTTCAAAAAATAGCGTACCACTCGTTGGTGACAACAGTGATGAAATAACTTTTAGCAAGGTACTTTTACCACAACCCGAAGGACCCGTGATAAGTTTAAATTCAGACGGTTGTAGAGAAAAACTAATATTATCAAGAATAGTTTTGTTATCTATTTGATAGCCGATTTTATCAAGACGTAACAGCGAGTTATTACTTTCCATTCTTATCCTAAACCTAGAAGAGAGAATTATTATCATTATAGCCAAATGACGCTTTAACATATCTGCGCTATATCAGTCATTGGATAATGTTATTGGATAAATGTACTTACCTTTAAGGTTAGGCATATTGAAAAATTTGGCAAGTACTGAGTATCAATGCTTTTTTCCGATTAATAAGAAAAAAGCATTGTTATTATAGAATTGAACAATACTTTATCATGACTACGAGCTTTGATTATATTCCAGATTATTTTGCTTGTTTAGTATACCACTGCTGTATAGCACTAATAATTTCATCGGTATGATGCAATCCATCATCGCCATAAAAGCCATGATCTAACTTATCGTAGCTAATAAATTGAATATTAGGTTGTTGGATATTACGGTTTAATTGATAAAAGGCATCAACATCGACATTAATGTCGTTTAGTGTTTGAATAATTAAAGTTGGAGTATAAGTGTTCTTTTTAATCACTTGTTGTAAATCTATCGATAAAAATTGCTGCCACCAATATTTACCATGTTCACTGACTATTTGGTCATCATCCATCTGACTGTTTTTTGCAGCATTAGCAAATTGCTGAAAACTTTCAGTGGCTTCTTTAACGTATTCTGCTGGGGTTGTATGGCGAATATTATAAAGAACATCATCAATAAAAAAGCGTCCACCACCATTTAACGCTATACCCGCTTTAATATCTTTGCGTTGTGCAATAATGAGATGAACCATTGTTGCTCCCTCACTACCACCCACTAAGACGACATTAGGATAATCTGTCGATAATTTATCTAGCACTGCTGAATAATCATCGGTACGTTGTGTCGGATTATCTTTTAGCATGTACTCTAAAGGGCAATCTTTACGCTGATCATAGTTTTTGAGATAGGGTAATTGGGCAGTAATACCATATTTTTCTACCATTAGAACATCGCTATCAGGCAGCCATTGACCAAAAGTTTCTTGAATAAAGGTATTATCTTTAATGCTGTTACAGTCTGAACCTTGAAGAAGTACCAATAAGGTTTTATTTTGTTCACCGCGTTTATCGATGTAATAGTGAATTTCACTGCCATCTTTACGTGTTAATTGGTGGGTAGAAATATCAGCGTAGCTCATAACGGGTTGAGTTAGTAGCGCCGAGAATAATAATAACGATGAAATGCGCATGGTTACCTTATTTATAGAAAATAGAAAAATAGCCTGAAAATATCAGGCTATTTAATGTTGCTATAATGGAATATGGCTATATAAGCACATCTATCCTAAATAGACGTTTTGTATCTTTAGAGCCGTTATCAATGTATAGGAACATAATAGTCAATCTCTAATGTTTTTGGTAATTCCATCAGATCAATATTCGTTTCTATACAGACATAGTTTTCAATATCAGCACCTAAGCGGCGACATAAACCTAAAGCGGGTAAAGTATAAAAATAGATTTTCATCGCAAATTGCTTATATTCTTCTAAAGTGCCTTTAAACTGAAATCTTACATAACGTCCAGCTGGAATTATTTTTTTCCTAAACCCACCTGATTTTGAAAAATGGGTTAAATCACGCAAACCAATCTCATAATCAATCTGGATCTTATTTTTGCGTTCAGTGTTAGGTTGATAAGAGATAAGTACGGTACTTTCGGTAAAGTTTTTATCCGTATACAGTAAAAAATCATTCCAAAATTGATGACGAATATCTTCATGTAATTTACCAATATCCTCGATAGAACAGAAGTATTGATATTGCATTACATAAACATGGCTCTCTGACAAATCCATTATTTTCGGTATCGGTAAATCGCTAACCGCAAAGTTTATCGGTGGCTGAAAATTATCACCACATAAGATATCTATTTTTCGATATTCAGTCGGCGTTGCACCAAAAATGGCTTTAAAGCGACGAGTAAAAGATTGTTGAGAATCGAACTGATAACGAAGTGCGATAGTTAGTACTGGCAACTTAGTTAAACGTAATTCGGTTGCTGCTTTGGTAAGACGACGCCCACGAATATAAGAAGCCAGCGTTAATCCTGTCGCTTGCTTAAATACGCGTTGTAAATGCCACTTTGTGTAGCCTGACTTAATTGCAACATCATCAAGTAACAACGGTTTTTCCAGATTCACCTCAATCCAGAGAAGTAATTCCTTGATAATTTCTAAATTAAATGAGGATAAAGAATTGGAAGGGATAAGCCCATTGTACTGAGATGACATGATAATTTCCTGAAAAATATTTTGTACAGTTTACACAAAACTGATACCCATATATTATTACATACTTATGGTATGTTTTAAGGGTTTTATCATGAAAATAAAATCGCGGCAACAAGAGAATTCAGAACAAACGCGCACCGCCTTGCTCGAAGCTGCTCAATATTTATTTGTAAATCAAGGCTATTACGATATTTCCATCGATGAAATATCACGGCATGCAAGAGTTACCAAAGGTGCATTTTATCATCACTTCAGTAATAAAAAGGCATTATTAAAAGAGTGTTATTTGTTGCAAGTTCAGTGTGCTGTTGAAAAATTAACTCAAATTCCTTCTCATGAAGATAAGTGGACCGAGTTAAATACTATTTTTTCGCTTTGTGTTGACCATATTTATCAACATAAAAATGAGCTTATCCCTTTGCAAGATATTATTTCGGTACTAGGTTGGAAAGAGTGGGATGAAATAGATGCAAATATTTTTATCCCTAGAATTTATTCATGTGTAGATACGCTCTTTGAAAAAAATGAAATTTGTACTTATTCACCAGCCATTGTTGTTAATCTTATTTATGGTTTTATTACCCATATTTCGATTAACTTGAACAATAAAGCGGCATTGGCTGAAGACGCACGTAACGATTTTAAAGCTATTTTTGCCGATTTTTTAGCGGGTATAAAGCAAGCATCTTATCGTGTAAATCAAGACAATAAATAAAAATAGCGTAAAGCAATACCGTGCTCAGATAGTCATAAATAGAATAAAAAAGGTAACAAGAAAATGGAGTTGAACAATATAAAAAGTCATTTTACTGCTACAGGCATTGTATTTAACCAAGAGGGACAATTTTTATTTCACTTTCATCCTAAAATAGGATACTGGTTACCACCGGGTGGACATGTTGAAGAAAATGAAGAGCCGCAAAATGCAGTCTTAAGAGAAATAACAGAAGAAACCGGATTACAATGTGAATGTCTTTGCTATCAGCCTGAATTAGCACTTAATTTGATTAACGACGATGCCGTAGAATTAGTTAAACCCCTCGCCATTTTAAAAGAACCCATCAATGATAAAAAACAAGGGTTCCACTACCATATTGATATGATTTATCTCTGTCGCCCATTACAGCATAGCAAATTAACCAATAATTCTTTTCAATGGCTTACGCTTACTGAGTTGAAAACCAAAAAAACCTTTGAGAATGTGATAAGACTTATTGAACTGACGGAAAAATTATTAAAACTAAATGTTATTAAACTTTCTTAATATAAGAGAGTAAAACTAAATTAATAAGAGAATAGGGTGATTATTAGAAATCACCTTATTTTTTTGGAAATTAATAATAAACGGCATTTGATTTAAAACTAATAATATGGTTAATATAATTAACCTAACTAGGTGTTTGTACCTATCATTGTATTTATTTAAAACTGAATAATAAAAGAGCTAAAACTAAAAAATAATTAATGGCTTATCTTTTTATGAGTAAAATCATAGAGGTAGCAGGATATTATATAGTTAATTTTTAGCTGGAAAGTTAAATGAAGTGTTTATTTCATAAATAAAAAATATATTTCACTGCGCCCTAAAGTTTTTTGTAAATATTACCGACATTATAGATGTGGGCAGTATTCAATCTGTCTCTATATTCTAATGAATAACTTTTAGCCTTATTTTATTTACACCAGGGAATACTCTTTCTGTCTTGGAGAGTATTCCAATATCTTACAAATGTGCAGATAAAACAAACCTGTATATTTTGATGGAATATGACCATGTTTAAGAACATCAGTATAGAAAAGACCGTAAAGGTCATGCTGGCCATTTTATTCACACTTATTATGAGCATTATTTATTTTAGTTATGATGCTTCTAGTCGCTCTTATAATAACTTTGTTTCATCAAGCAACTTAAGCCAGCAAATGTTGCTTATGGGAAAAGCGCGTTATCAGATGGCGGTGATCAGAGCTAATATTAATGGACTTGATGGACAATTAAGAGTTAATGAAAAACCATCAGCAAAATATTTTCATCAAACAGCCGAGTATATTGAAGTAACACGCGAAGAGATCCATCGTTGGGCAGATGCTGAGAAACTCACGGTAGAAGGGCGTGAGTTAACTGATGATATGATAAAGCGATTTGATGAACTGCTTGATATTTTCAGTGGTGCACTTGATAGACTGCGTAAAGGTGAATTAAGTACACATTCAGCGAGTGCCAAAATGGATGAACTGAATGAAATCACGATGACTTATTATGCATTAGCTGACCGTATTGAAAGTAACTATATCGATATTGCAAAAAATTCACAGCAACGCCTGATGATTGTGGCAACAATTGCTGGTGTTATCGTGATTATCTTATTTGTCTTTATATTACGTTGGTTCTCACACAGCTTTATTGGCAATATTAGAATTTTAATTAATATTTTCAGTAAAATGAGCCAAGGTGATCTGAGTATGCGTGTTGATAACCACGGCACTAATGAATTTGGACAATTATTCAATGAAATGAATAAGATGAAAAACTCATTAAGTCATATGATCTCTTCAGTCAAAAATGCAGTGAATACAATCAGTGTAAGTGCTAGCGAGATAGCAACAGGGAATACCGATCTCTCTTCACGTACAGAAGAACAAGCGAGTGCTTTACAAGAAACTGTTGCCAGCATGGAACAGATTAAAACAACGGTTGAGAAAAATGCAGACAACTCGCGTGAAGCCAGTAAATTAGCATTAACGGCGACAAGTTCAGCTCAAAATGGCGAAACAGTCATGGATAGCGTAGTAGAAACAATGTCTTCTATTTCTGAAAGTGCGAAGAAAATTTCAGATATTAATGACATTATTAATAGTATTGCCAACCAAACCAATATTTTGTCATTAAACGCTGCTGTAGAAGCAGCAAGAGCGGGCGAGCAAGGACGCGGTTTTACCGTTGTTGCGGCTGAAGTACGAAATCTTGCTAGCCGAAGTGCGGATGCGGCAAAAGAGATAAATGAATTAATCACACATTCTGTTAATAAAGTCCAAGTCGGTTCACAACAAGTGGCTCAAGCGGGTCGTTCGATGTCTGAAATCGTAACAACCATTACACAGGTGAATGATTTTATGCAGCAAATTGCCCTTGCTTCTAATGAACAGAGCATGGGGATAAACCAAATTGCAATGGCAGTCAGTGAAATGGATACCGTAACTCAACAAAATGCCGCATTAGTTGAAGAGTCAGCAGCCATTACCGCCAATATGGATGATGAAGCACATCAACTCGCTAACTTAGTTGCACAGTTTAAAGTAGAAGATGATATCCAAAACACCTATACCCGTGGTGCTATTGAATCTACAGCGACTGAGCAAAATAAAGAATAAAAGTAGATAGTTGTTCGTGATAAAATAGACAAAAATCCCCATTCATAATAAGTAACTTTAAATGAATGGGGATTTTTTATTTTGCTAAAAATGACTTTATGCCAATAGTTTGGCATTAATCTTAACTAAACTAACCGTTTTATTAAGCTTTTATCTGGTTAATACACTCAGCACCGCTGATGACTTCTTTAATATTATGCAAGGTTGTTTCGCTAATACTAATGAGTGCTTCTTCAGTTAAAAATGCCTGATGCCCAGTAAATAACACATTATGACAAGAAGAGAGACGACGGAAGATATCATCTTGAATAACGTCGTTTGATTTATCTTCAAAAAATAGGTCACGTTCATTTTCATAAACGTCCATACCTAATGCGCCTATTTTGCCTTGTTTTAATGCATTAATAGCTGCAGCAGAATCAATTAAAGCACCTCGACTGGTATTGATAATCATCACACCATCTTTCATTTGTGAAAAAGCGGATTCATTAAGAAGGTGGTGATTATCTGCAGTTAATGGGCAGTGCAAAGAAATGACATGAGAATTGGCATACAGTGTTGCTAAATCTACATATTCTACACCTAAATCTAAAACCGCTTGATTAGGGTAAGGATCAAAGGCAAGCAATTTCATGCCAAATCCTTTTAAAATACGCAGTGTGGCTAAACCTATTTTACCTGTACCAATAATACCCGCAGTACGGTTATGCATATTAAAGCCAGTTAATCCCTCTAACGAGAAATTAGCATCACGAGTACGTTGGTATGCTCTATGAATGCGACGATTTAAAGAAAGCATCATACCAACCGCATGTTCTGCAATTGCCTCTGGCGAATAAGCAGGAACACGTACCACGGTTATACCTAGTTCAGCAGCAGCTTGAAGGTCTACATTATTAAAACCAGCACAACGTAGCGCAAGAGTACGAATATTTAAACTAGCAAGCTCTTGTAATACAGGACGACTTGCATCATCGTTGACGAAAATACACACAGCATCTGCACCAACGGCATTTTTTGCTGTCTGTTCTGTTAAATTAAAATCAAAATATTCTATATCATAATGATACCCATTATGCTGATTAACCCATTCCATGTGTTTCTGGTCATAATGTTTAGTACTATAAGAAACGATTTTCATCCAGTCTTCTCTACTTTCGATTAAATTTTTGTTCTGAGGCTGGAAAATCAAGAATTATCCATCCCCAATATGAAAGAAATTAATACTATTATTATAAACGATTTTAACAAGGTAAGTGGATGATTCTGGTTTGTTTAAAAGGAAGATGATGTGTTGTTAAAAAAAACAATCAAATGGACAGGAACGATACTACTTAGTGCTGGCGTTATTGGTACAGCATTATGGGCAACTATTCCGCATTGGTTGCCTGTTATCGCCAAATCTTATTTACCAGAAGGGATATCTCTAACGTTAACACAGCCTAAGTTACAACAAATAGGCATTTCAATTGATAATATTGCACTGAATAGTGAAAATTGCACATTAGCACGCATTGAAAATTTTGCGTTTCTCTATAAAAAACAGCAAACGGATCCTTTTCAATTTAGTAGCCAGAATTTGATATTTGATGAGCACTGTTTTTCTCAATTACCCGCAGCAGAAAAAGAACAAACAGCGCAAGCCCCGATTAAATTAGACGCTTTGTTAACATCTATTCCCGCACTTGCTGTCAATATTCAAAATGTACTCTTAAAAGGTTATAGCGATTATCAAGGTACGTTAAATTTAGCCAGTGAAAATAATGGACGCTTAATTACCTATCAAGGAGATAAAGCGGATATTCGTCTCTTTATTCGTGATAATCAATGGTTAGATATCCAACGTGTTAAAGTGAGTTTGCCCGATAATAATAGTGTTGAACTTGCTGGTGAAATAGCACTACCACTTGATGTAGATTCACTACCTGAAAATGGCTCAATTAATGCGACATTTTTAACCTCCCATTATGACAATCCTTTAGTTTTTGTTGGAGAATGGCAAGGAAAGGCGGGTACGTTGTCGTTAGCAGAGCAAGGTGGAGGGCAAGCATTAATGTTGCTTCCTTGGCATGCTAATGCCAAAAATATCACCATTGAAAATGGGCGTTGGGAGTGGTTTGGATTAGATCAACCATTACGTGGTGGTGTTGATATTAATATTGCTCAGTGGCAAAAAGGGTTAACAGATTTAAGATTAACTGCGCGATTAAACGTGATGACAGAGGGAAATGCGGGAAAAGGTAATCTAGTGATTTCCATTCCTGAAACATCCATAAATTGGTTAGATGCACAGATCCCCATTCAAATTACAGGTGTGGTAAATAAAGAATTAATGCAGGCAAATGCCCAATTACCAGTAAAGGTGACGGGAATGTTGACTGATCCAACCATTGAATTTCAGTCAGGCTCATTATTGCGATTTAAAGGGCCTGTAACTGAAACCTTAACAGTAAAAGATGCACGTTTACCTCTAGCAGGTACTACATTTTCATCAAAAGGTTTTAATGGGCGGTTAAATGCCATTGTTGTGGCACAAGATAGTATTTGGGGCGATTATCGTATTCATTTCCAAGGTAAAGCTATCGATTTCTTACCTGATAATGGTACTTGGCAATGGCGTTATTGGGGAGAGGGTGATTTATTACCATTAAAAGCCCGCTGGGATATTGCAGGTACAGGGTATTGGGCTGATAAATTAGTAAGTTTTGAAAAACTTACCACAGGGTTTGATGTTTTAAAATATCAGCACACCACAATGACGGCACCAAGATTAACACTATTAAGTCCATTTCGTTGGCTGCGAGATGATAAAAAGCCTACCTTTGGCGGAAAATTAAAGCTAACAAGCCAACGAGTTTCTCTTCCTTCTGGTGGTTTTTTAGATAAAACAAATTTTATTGCAACAGTTAATGGCGAATCACCATTTAATTTTAATCTAAAGGGTGAAATTAGCGCTAAACCAAATATAGGACCAATTGCAATAAATACACGTTGGGATGGCGAACGATTAAGAGGTCAAATGCGTTGGCCTTCGCAATCCATTAATGCATTTCAATCTTTATTACCTCCGGATTTAGGTATTACGCTTGATAAAGGCGAATTTTATACTCAAGCTGGGTTTTCTATAGCACCAGGACAAGGATTAACTGCTGGTGGTCATCTTGTCGTAAAACAAGGTGGAATGTGGCTTAAAGAAGGAGTCTTAGAAGGTTTAGATTTTGTTTTACCTTGGCGTTTAACGGGTGATGAATGGCAATTGGGCGTAAAACAACCAGTACAATTACGAATTAAACGTATCAACAATTTATTTGAAATGACCGATATTACCGCTGATCTTCAAGGGTTTTATCCCATGACTGAAAATAAGCCGCTAGTATTATCTAATGTTAATGTCGCGATGCTAGAAGGTACTATTTCAATGAAGGCGTTATCTATTCCTCAACATGAAGAAGCGATCATTTCATTGGATAACCTTGAGCTTAGCCATCTATTCACTTTACTAAAAGTGACTCAGTTTGCTGCATCGGGTAAAGTGAGTGGTGAATTTCCATTTTATATAAATAATAATCAATGGATTATAAAAAATGGTTGGTTAGCTAATTCATCTTATCTAACGTTAAGACTTGATAAAGACTTTGTTGATTCAATCGATGACAGCAATATGTCAGCAGGTGTTGCAATGGCGTGGTTACGCTATTTAGAAATTAGTCGCTCTTGGACTCGGGTGAATTTAAGTAACTTAGGTGAGTTAATTCTAGAAGCAGAAATACAGGGAACAAATCCATTAGAAGATAAACGGCGACAAGTAAATTTAAATTATCGACATGAGGAAAATGTCTTTCAATTATGGCGAAGTTTACGATTTGGATCACAATTAGAAGAGTGGTTAGAAAAAAGCCTATCGGATTTAGGGAGTGAGTCAGAGTGAATACAATGAAAAAATTATCTTTTTTGGCACTCGTTGCCATTAGTGTATCAAGTTTAACAGGGTGTATCCGGTTGGAAGTGGCAACGCCAGATAAACCTATTAATATCAATATGAACGTTAAAATTGAACATGAAATCAATGTCAAAATTGATCGTCAAGTTGAAGATCTGCTAAAAGACAACAGCGCAATTTTTTAAAGGATAGACAATGAATTATAAACGATATCTATTAAGTGCTGCGCTAATGCTGATTTTTTGGAGCACAGGCGCAGCTGCCCTTACTCTTGATGAAGCGAGATCACAAGGGCTGGTGGGTGAAACATTTAAAGGCTATATAGAGCTTGTTCAACCCAATAATAAACAAGCACAAATTCTTGTTGATGAAATTAATCAGGCAAGAAAAGCGAAATATGCTGAAATTGCAAAAACCAACCAAGTAACACCAGAATCAGTTGCTCGATTAGCGGGTGAAAAACTCGTAGCAAGGGCGAGTGCAGGTGAGTATGTAAAAGGTATTAATGGGCAATGGGTTAAGAAATAACTTACACTCATTAGTATATTATTATTTTACTTAAAGTAGAACGCGATTTTAATTAACGTTCTACTTTATTAATTACTATTTTCTGCTCTATAAATAATTAGAGGGAAGGTCATGATCCCCCCGTCTTGCATAAGAAGGAGATAAGGTAAATATAATAAGTAATGAGAATAATACTTTAACTTTTTTCATTGTTAGGTGTTTCTAAAATCTATTTTTCTATTGGCAATTAATATCTTTTTTGATTAAGTCATCATCTTTAATATCATGATTAATATCAAAGTGAAATTGACATTGCTGTTCTTTATTATTTCCCCATTTTATTTTTATTAATCCCACTTTATGTAAACCCGAGAGAAACACTCTATTATTATCAGAGACAAAACTTTGTGTTATAAGATTATTTTGACTATCAAATGCAGTTGCTGTTGCAGCAAAAGGGAGTTTTGATGATGATTGAAAAAGAACTCGATAACCTTTTCTTACAGGAAAGGTGACTTTAGCTATAGCGCCTAAAGTTGGTACAACGGTTTTTGTATAATAATTTGATTCGCTATTTATTGGTAATGAAGCCGCATCTAATATAATCTTATTTTCGTGATATGGCATCAGGTTTTGTAATGCTAAATAGCCATATTTATCTGTTTTTCTATGAGAATAATTTATTTTCATACCACTCATGCCTTGTGTATCGACTAAAGCGAATGTTCTGCTTAGATAAGGAGATAGTGTAATGGCATTTTGATGTAAAATAAATGCACCTGTAATACCCAACCTAAGATTATAGTTATTGCTAGAATGTTTATATCCATGGATGCTATATATTTGATTATCACCTCTATATTGTAAATTTGCTGAAGTTAAATTGTGATTTAAATCACTTTGATAATTTATTGAATAATTAAGTGCAGAATTCTCTAAACTAGAACCTCCTATACTCATAGAATTAGCATACTCTTTATTATTCTTATAATAGTAAAAACTATTACTAATCCATAGATAAGCATGCTTTTTTGTGAAAATTGGCATGCTAAAGTAGACAGAAAAATGATTATCATTATGTTGATATTCTTTTTTTAAATTATATTTAAGAGAATAGTTTATCTGATTAAATGATGATGAAAAAGAAATGTCAAAGGCGAGTCTATTGTCATTATTTTGATGGTTTAAGTAATTAAGATTTAAAAATAAAGAGCCAAAGTCTTTAATTGGTTGAAAAACTGAAATGGTGTTTTTTTTTACAAGTGCATTCTTTAAGTTTTTTTTATTATCTGGTTCTATATATTGATAATATGAAGTACCAAAAATAATCTGTGTATTAGTTGATAATAACTTCTTACTATAACGTAGTTGATACTTTATTTGACTAAAATCACCATCTAAATAACTAATATCTGAGGCAATCCCACCGATAGCACCTAGCTCAAAAATAAACCCAGTTAAATAAGTGTTATTGTTTCTTTTTTTTCTTATAGCACTATATGAAGTAATTTTTTGGTTAATGCCATAAGCAAACTCACCAAGAAAGAAAAAATTATTACTGTTTGATGCGCTTATTTTTTGCTCTATACTGCCTGAAATAATATTATATTGATAATTTCCTCTGTTTAATTTATTTGGCATTGAAGTAAAGTAATGTATTATTTTTTTCACTCGACCATCAGCCTCTTTTATCTCTATTATCAGTTCACTGCTTCCAATTGTTGGCAATGAATCAAAGACGAATGGTCCTGGTGGAACTATTGTTTCATATATTTTTTTTCCTTGTTGTTTGACTGTAACTAAAGCTTCTGTCTCCGCAATACCTTCAATGATAGGCTTATTAGCATAAAGGTTATTCCCTACTAATAAATTATTAGAAATAAATTGAAAACCTATTATTTTCTCACTAGAAAGTGTTCTACTAGAAGGCATGAATTTTCCACTGTAAAAAATAGATGAAAAGGAATCTAAGTTTCTATATGCATAAAGTGAATATAGTTTAAAGTTATTTTCATAATTAACACGAGAATATTGATAATGACTTCTAATCCTCCATTTATTTAAATTAACACCTGAATCAAAGGTGATTTTTTGATTAATAAATGAACGTCCATTGTAAGTGGTATTGTAATTATAAGTACTAAAAAAGGCGTTTATCCCATCATCCCATAATGATTTATCCGCTAATGTTTTATTTTTTTTCTTTAATGCTTTTTGTGGAATGTTTAGGTGGAGTTTTTTTAATGATAGTTTATAGTCAAAATCAATTGAGTATTTATTTAATGGGAACGATTTATTTTCCGGTGTTATTTCATAAAAAGAAGGATCTATTTTTAATTCAATTAGATCAGTATAAGAAAAAATAGGGGTTAATCTATTATCTGCATTTTTAAAATGAATGCTTTTTTGCTTGATAAATTTATTGTTAACATAAATATTAGTTAAATAGATTCCTTCTGGTTGATTGTTCTTCAATAATTCCGAGATTATTTCTGGGGAAATTTTTTTCATGCTTTTACGGTAAATAGAAGGTATCTCTTCTGCATAAACAGAATGACAAGTAAATAGGCTTAATAATGATAGCGTAATAAAGCTAAAACCAATCTTTTTTTTATTCATTGATGATTTTTTTTGAAGGGGCATCTATAATAACCTCATGTTCATTCTTGATACTATAGCTTAGGGTGTTAATATCTCTTATCTTCGTTTTAGTATTATATTTTCCAAAGGGTGGTAATCTTTTGGTTTTATCAAAAATCACTTTATCTTTATTTTTAATTGACGTAATAGTTAAATAGTATGGAGTAGGGTTGTGTATAATTAATTCATTATCGTTGTTTCTTAAAATATCAACTTTATAATATAAATCATCTGCTATTGGTTCTAATGATTTAGGTCTATAAATAAGGTTGTATATCATATTGAGAGATATATGTAATATATTTTCATTTTTTCCATTAACTATAGGAATTGATTTTATATTTATTTTATAGAGAGATTCTTTTTCATTATCAGTAATATCATCAATTTTAATTATATCGAGAAAGAAGGTTTCATTAGCACTAAGTTTAAAAATAGGCGGTGATATCATAAAAGGTGATACATCGTCATTTTCAGTATTGGCTAATTTAACAGAGCTTTGAATAAAATAGGCATCATCCGAATTGTTTTTTATTTCTATTTTTTCATTATTATTTTTTTCTATATAAATAAATTTATTTTTATTTATTTGAATGCCTGATTGGCATACTGGTATTATGCTTACCAATGATATAATCATTAATGATAAAGTGATTTTTTTCATACTCTTCCATTAGTATAGAATAATAAAGCCGAAAATCGGCTTTATTATTAATTATAATTTCCATAGCTGTGGCTACACATAAATAAGATTAAAATATTAAACGTTAATTTAATCATTATCATCTATGGTGATATTGATCGTGGTAGGTGCAGTTATTAAGCCGGCGGTAATTGCATTTTTTTCGACAGTGGCAGGTAAGTAATAATTTATAGGAATTGTAAGTTCTGTATCACTATTAGGATCAATGTCTATTGTGCGAATATAATGGCGGTCCACAAGACTAAAGATATTGTTATCTGGACCCAGAAGAGCAACAGAAAGATTACTCTTTCTATTATCTGGTGCACTATTTTCTAAACCAGCCAATCCTGTGGAAGGTATTGATATTTTTGCATGCCTTATATTGTTGGAGCAATTACTGAATTGAATAACAATATTTCTATTATTAATGCCAATAGGAAGACGAGTTAAGTTATTAAATTCTTGATTTGCATTAAGATCATCTAATCGAATATTTCTTGGTGTTGGTACAACGGTACAGCGATTAGGTGATTTAACAATACCATTAACTCTAATAGTCTCTGTTCCTACAATATATTCAGTTGATATTGCTGGGTGAGACATAGTCACACCCGATAAAACAATCAGTGAGAGTAATATTTTTTTCATTTTTAAAATCCATTTAAGTATTTAATTTTAATAAAGCTATCTATCATTAAGATGATTTTACTTTATTGCTTGTTTAGCAAGAAAGATTCTATTTTGTAGAGAAGGCAAGTGGCAACCTAAAATTAACAAAGAGAAAAGTATAAAAAAAATATAAAAGATGAAGTAACTAGATATAATTTAGAATATAGATAGATAGTTTGATATTTTTGATGGATTTTAGAATGGTCAGAATTTTGTTTTTAATTGTCTTTTTTATCTAAGTAAATAGATGTTCATTATATGAAAGTTAATGTTTATAATTATTTAGCGATGTGAATTTATCATATATTTTTATTTTAATCCAAAATAAAAAAGAACAACATAGATAATGATGTTCTTTTTTGATCGGTGAATTTCTGTAATTTACTAAAATAGATAGTATTTAATGGTAATGTTTTAGAAGGCAGTGCTTTTAGCCATTATGATTGCATCAAGTTCTTTCTGCGCCTTAAGGTGAGCTTGCTGTGCATAATCTTCACTGTAAGCAACACCTTCGGTTAACACAAATTGTACGTCTGTAATCCCTATAAAACCTAAAAATTGAGTTAAGAAAGGGACTATTAGATCAGAAGGTTGATCTTTATGAATGCCACCACGGCTTGTGAGTACAATAGCCTGCTTGTTTTTAAGTAATCCAACTGCTCCAGATTCACTGTAACTAAACGTTTCACCAGCGCGCGCAATAAAATCAATATAGTGCTTTAATTGTGCAGGAACTGAAAAGTTATACATTGGTGCAGTAATTACAATTACATCATGAGCTTTTAGTTCAGCAATGAGTTCATCTGATAATGCTCTTGCTGCTTTTTGTTTATCAGAAAGCATTGATATCTCTTTGCCAAAGGCAAACATGGTTGCTTGGTCTAGTACAGGAACAGGATCTTTTGCTAGATCACGCACAGTAAATTGATCATTTGGGTTTGTCGCGAGCCAACTATCAACCAGATAATCAGTCATTTTATTGCTATGAGAGTAGTTATCTAAAATGCTTGATTTCAGCACAAGGATCTTTTTCATTTATTTCTCTTTGCTTCGTAGGTTTAAAATGTAACTTTAGTCATATGCAAATAATTATATTTATTTGATAACAATATATTACCTAAACATAAAAATATCACCTTACAATCCTTTGAATAAACTATTCAAAAATTCTGAGTATTACTTAATAAGCACAATAAATTTAATTAAGCCTTTATGTGCCAATGTTGTGTTGTGATATCATTAACCAATAAATTTAGACATAAAGTAACCTCTAGAAGGACAATAAAAGGTGACATTATCATCTGCCACGCTCTATCAAGAAATAGAGCAATTATCGTTGCGGGAGCAGCAACGATTAAAAAAACGTCTACGAGGCGTCGCTAAAATTAATAATGAAGAGTCAAAACAAGCTGTATTAAGTGCAATTAAGCAAAATATTATCGTAGCACAACAAATTATCAGTCGTCGTCAAACTAACTGCCCTGAAATCACGTATCCTGAAAATCTACCCGTTAGCCAGAAAAAAGAGGCTATCTATAATGCAATAAGAGATAACCAAGTTGTGATTATTGCAGGGGAAACCGGGTCGGGTAAAACAACCCAGATCCCGAAAATCTGTCTTGAGTTAGGACGAGGAATAAAAGGGTATATTGGGCACACACAACCTAGACGTTTAGCTGCACGTTCAGTTGCTGAACGTATCGCTCATGAATTAAAGAGTACATTAGGAGAATCGGTAGGTTATAAAGTTCGGTTTAGTGATCATGTCGGTGATAACACACTGGTTAAATTGATGACTGACGGGATTTTATTAGCTGAATTACAGCAAGATAAATTGTTGCTGCAATATGACACAATTATTATCGATGAAGCACATGAACGCAGTTTAAATATTGACTTTATATTAGGCTATTTAAAACAGCTATTACCTCGACGCCCTGATCTAAAAATTATTATCACATCAGCGACGATTGATCCTGAAAAATTTTCTAAGCATTTTAATCAAGCACCTATTATTGAAGTATCAGGCAGAACTTATCCTGTTGAAGTGAGATATCGTCCTATTGGTGGCGATGAACTTGATAGTGATAAAGATATGACCGATGGCATTGTTGATGCGATTAACGAGCTTGGTAACGAAAGTGCTGGTGATATTCTTATTTTTATGAGCGGTGAGCGAGAAATTAGAGATACCGCTGATGCACTTAATAAATTACAGCTTCGCCATACTGAAGTATTGCCACTATTTGCTCGACTTTCTAACAGTGAGCAAAACCGTATTTTCCATCCTCACAGTGGAAGACGAATTATATTAGCAACTAACGTTGCTGAAACTTCATTGACTGTGCCAGGAATAAAATATGTTATCGATACTGGTTATGCTCGAATTAGCCGATATAGCTATCGAACTAAAGTGCAACGGCTACCAATAGAGCCTATTTCTCAAGCATCAGCTAATCAACGAAAAGGACGTTGTGGTCGCGTTTCTGATGGTATCTGTATTCGTCTTTATTCAGAAGATGATTTTATTGCTCGCAGTGAATTTACTGATCCTGAAATATTAAGAACAAACCTTGCCTCTGTTATTTTACAGATGACCTCAATCGGTTTGGGGGATATTAGTGCATTCCCATTTGTACAAGCACCAGATAAACGAAATGTACAAGATGGTGTGCGTCTATTAGAAGAGTTAGGCGCTTTACAAAATGAAACTGATAGCCAAGGAGCCTACCATTTAACGCCAATGGGGAAACAACTTGCACAACTTCCTATTGATCCTCGTTTAGCGAGAATGGTACTTGAAGCACGAAAATATGGTGCTGTTAAAGAACTAATGGTAATTACATCAGCGCTCTCTATTCAAGATCCTCGTGAAAGACCGATGGATAAACAGCAAGCTTCTGATGAAAAACATCGTCGTTTTCAAGATAAAGAGTCTGATTTTCTCTCTTTCTTAAATATGTGGGATTATTTAAAAGCCCAGCAAAAAGAGTTGAGCCAATCGCAGTTTCGTAAACTGTGTAAGCATGAATTTTTAAACTTTATGCGAGTACGTGAATGGCAAGATGTTTATACCCAATTACGTCAGGTAGTTAAAGAGTTAGGTTTCCCTGTTAACAGCGAACCGGCTGATTTTAGAAGTGTTCATGTCGCACTATTAAGTGGTTTGTTATCTCATGTCGGTCAAAAAGATGCAGAGAAGCAAGAGTTTACCGGCGCGAGAAATGCACGTTTTTCTATTTATCCGGGTTCTGGCTTATTTAAAAAACCACCCAAATGGACAATGGTTGCTGAACTTGTAGAGACTTCACGTTTATGGGGACGCATTGCTGCTCGTATCGATCCTGAATGGATAGAACCTATTGCCGAGCACTTGGTGAAACATCACTACAGTGAACCTCATTGGTCAAAAGCACAAGGTGCGGTAATGGCTAATGAGAAAGTGACACTATATGGTTTACCTATTGTTGCATCTCGCGCTATAAATTACAGTCAAATTGATCCGTTATTATGTCGAGAACTCTTTATTCGCCATGCTTTAGTTGAAGGTGATTGGCAAACTCGTCACGCTTTTTTCCGTGAAAATTTAAAATTACGCACGGAAGTGGAAGAGCTGGAACATAAATCTCGTCGTCGCGACATTCTAGTTGATGATGAGACGATGTTTACTTTTTATGATCAGCGTATTCCTCAAGATGTTGTTTCTTCGCGCCATTTCGATAAGTGGTGGAAAGATACGCAAAAAGCATCACCTGATTTGCTGAATTTTGAAAAAAGTATGCTAATCAAAGATGATGCAAAAAGAGTCAGCGCATTAGATTATCCTAACTTTTGGCAGCAAGATAACCTCAAACTACGCTTAAGTTATCAGTTTGAACCCGGTACAGCCGCAGATGGTGTAACAGTACATATTCCGTTGGCGATATTAAATCAGGTTAAAGAAGAGGGCTTTGATTGGCAAATCCCGGGTATTCGACATGAATTAATCGTGGCATTAATTAAATCATTACCTAAACCAATACGGCGCAATTTTGTGCCTGCCCCAAATTATGCATCTGCATTTTTAGAGCGAGTGCCAAAACCAGAAGATCAGTTACTTGATAGACTTGAGAAAGAGCTACGTCGAATGACGGGAGTGACTGTTGATAGAGAAAGCTGGCAACTTGATCAAGTTGCTGATCATCTTAAAATAACATTCCGTGTTATTGATGATAAAAACAAGATGCTGGCTGAAAGCAAAGATCTCAATGCATTAAAAGAGAGCTTAAAAGAAAAAGTGCAAAAAACACTATCTGCAGTTGCGGATGATGGTATTGAACAACAAGATTTGCATATTTGGAGCTTCGGTGATTTACCACAACGTTATGAGCAAAAACGAGGTGGTTATTCTGTAAAAGCCTATCCTGCATTAGTTGATGAGAAAAACAGTGTTGGTATCAAGCTATTTGAAACAGAATTAGAACAGCAGGCATCAATGTGGGAAGGGGTAAGACGATTATTATTGTTAAATATTCCATCACCCATTAAGTATCTTCACGAGAAATTACCAAACAAAGCTAAGTTAGGTCTTTACTTTAATCCTTATGGCAAAGTATTGGAGCTAATTGATGATTGTATCGCTTGTGGCGTAGATAAACTTATTGCTTCTTATGGTGGCTTAATTTGGCAAGAATCTGAATATCAAAAACTGCAAGATTATGTAAGAGCTGAACTAAATGATGCTGTAGTGGAAATTGCTAAACAAGTTGAATCTATATTGACGCAAGTCTTTGCTATCAACAAACGTTTAAAAGGGCGTGTTGATATTAGTGTTGCTTTTGCCTTGTCTGATATAAAAGCACAACTTGGTCAGTTAGTGTTTCCAGGATTTGTAACTTCTCATAGTTGGAAAAGATTAGCCGACATTCCTCGCTATTTAAGTGCAATTGAAAAGCGGATGGAAAAGCTGGCTATTGACCCTAATCGTGATCGAGCCCAAATGAGTCGAGTCGAAAACGTAACTCAACAGTGGCAACAGTGGTTAGGCAAACTCAATGAGAAACAGAAGCAGCAAGAAGATGTGCAAAATATTCGCTGGATGATTGAAGAGTTAAGGGTGAGCTTATTTGCTCAACAAATAGGTACTCCTTATCCAATTTCAGATAAACGTATTTTGCAAAGCATGGAACAAATCAGCTTCAATTAGAGAAAATCTAACAATAGCAACAACAAAAGAAATAGCCTCATCATAACTAATTATGGTGAGGCTTTTTTATTAGGTAATTTTTATTCTTAACAACGCTCTTTATCCTTTATTAGTTACAACATACTGTTACTTTTTACAATTACATACCTAACCAATAGCATTATAAAAATAACCGCCAAATAGCTGAAATATTGGGAATTATAAAAATAAGCGGTATTCTTTTCTGAAGATAGAAGATAGAAGATAGAAGATAGAAGATAGAAGATAGAAGATAGAAGATAGAAGATAGAAAAAAGCCCCTGTATTTCTCAGGGGCTAAGATCACTAAGACTAATATTAAGCAATAGCTAGATAGGCTAGCGCTGGCATAGCACCAAATAATATAAGCCCTAACATGATTTTTTCACTAGTATGTAATGGTTTGTTATCTTTATATTGTCTACGAGTATATAGAAACATCAAAATACCCGGCGCATATAACACCACAGAAAGTAGCAAGTTAATTACACCAGAAGCATAAAGTAGCCACAATCCATACAAGCTTGCAGGAATAGCAATCAGTAATAATGCTCGACTACTACGTGCGATAGCAACTTTAAATAGAAATGCACCCACAAGAAAATAGGGTACAAGTATCATCTCTGAAGCGATGGTTAATAACGTATTATAATTACTACCGGTTAACCAAATGAGTACTAAAGAAAGTTGTACTGCACAATTGGTAAACCATAGTGAAGATGATGGTGCATCATTTTTATTTTGCTTACTTAATTGTTTCGGAAAAGAGTGATGCAAAGAGGCAATATAAGGGACTTCAGCCGCCATTATCGTCCAGCTTAAATAGGCACCACAAACAGATAAAATAAGACCTGCTGCAATAATTATCTCTCCCATGCTACCAATCAATTTAACTAATAGCGGAGCCATTGATGGGTTTTTCATCATCGCTAATTCTGGCTGGCTTACTAGCCCTTGAGATAATAAAGTCACAAGAATATAAATTATCAGCGCAACAACTACAGCAAGTACAGTAGCTAAACCTACGTCACGTCTATTTTTAGCTCTAGCAGATACAACAACAGCACCTTCGATACCTATAAATACCCACAAGGTAATCAGCATGGTGTTTTTAACTTGGTCCCAAACAGGTACACCCATATTTATGCCTTCAAAATCTAGCGTAAATATATCCATATTAAAAGCAAGCAGGGCAATGATGATAAAAAGACCTAAAGGAATTAACTTTGCCATGGTTGCCATTAAATTAATGCTTGCCGCTGTTTGTACACCTCTTAGCACTAACAAATGGACAATCCATAATAATATCGATTCACCAATTAAAGCTTGGAATGTATTACCATCACCAAAAATTATGTTTTCTGGTGTATCAGTAAAAAAGCTAAATGCGGCAAAAACAATAACAAGGTAAGAGACGTTAGCAACAACAGCACAAACCCAGTAACCCCACGCTGAGCAGAAACCAATAAACTCACCAAATCCCTCTCTAGCATAAGTAAAAATACCACCATCAAGATCAGGTCTAAGACGAGAGAGCAATAAAAGCGAGGTGGCAAGAAAAAGAATACCGATACCGGTGATGAGCCAACCAATAATAAGTGCTGCAGGGCTAGCAACTTCTGCCATATTTTGAGGTAAACTGAATACGCCAGCACCAACCATCGAACTTAATACCAATGCAGTTAGCGACATTAAGCCTAGTTTTTTATTCAAAGATAATTTCCTGCGTGATTAAAATTGTAAATAAATAGCTTATTTTCTTGTTTTTAGCTTAATAAACAGAATAAATATGAATATTTAAAATTTAGACAAAGATAAAAACACTAAAAAACAGCGAGATTTTACGGAGAGTTGACTTGGTTGTCTATGCATAAAATCATAAACTTTATGCATTTTTATAGAATGGTTGTGTTGGCTCAAGGTTAGAATAAAAAAAGCCTTGCTTAAGCAAGGCTTTTTAATCGTTCACGCGATGTATTTTATTTAAATAAGTCAGCAGTAATGGTGACTGTACCACCGTCACTCTGCCATTCACGCGTGATATGGTAATATTTAGCACCTTTCTCAGCTGCACGTTTTGCAACTTGATAAGAAATTTCTGGTGAATTAACAAAATAGCCACTGAAAGTAATGGTATCAAATGGATCCATTAATGCCGCAGATGCTTTGTTAATTTCTTGAATCGCTGTACCATCTGGTAAAGTTACAGTGTAACGTCCACCCATCGATGTTTGCGTTTCAGCAAATGTACCGACGCTTCTGTCTAAGTCTGTATTAGAAGCAAGTCCTGGTTTTTCAACTGTATTTGCGGCAGCACCACCTTCAGCAATAAGGGCACGACCTGCATCTGAGTCAAAAGGAACAACGGCTTCTGGCGCTTGAATCGCACGTTTAGGTGCATCTTTTTTATAGATATATGCAGTAACTTCTTGGTTACCACCATCATTTGTCGAGACATTACGCACGATAAAGAATGATGCTGCACCTTTGCTTGCCGCTTTCTTAGCAATGGCATCGTTAATATCAGGAGTTGTTGGGTAATAACCTCTAATAGAAACGGTATCAAAAGGTTGTAGCATAACAGCTTCTGTTTTTGGTAACTCTGCTACCCCATGAAATACGCGATAGGTATCTTCAGCTGCCTTAGGCGCATCTTTTCGATACAAATCAGCAGTAACACTCATGTTGCCGCTATCACTGACATCATCTAGACCTTGAATATAGAAGCTATCAGCACCGACTTTATCAGCACGACGAGAAACTGCGTCAGCTGCTTCATAAATCGCATTAAAGCGACCGATTACTGTAATTCGTTCAAATGGTTTTAATTCTGCTGCCTGTTCTGGCGTCAATTCCTGTGCAGCCTGCGCAACAGTGATACTCGTTAAAGACAACATCGCTGCTGCGATGACTGAGGTTTTCAGCTTCATACAAAATCCTTCCGCCTTGCGCAATTAATATTGGTCATGTGCTGAACATAGTGATCTATCACATAGGGTGCAATTATTACATGTAATAATAGCGTTTGTCGCATTATTTTATTTAGTGAATAACCACTTGGTCAAATGACCAGTATATGTTACCAGATATTTACCTGAAAATAGTGAATAATTCATTAATATGCCTTTTCGACTAAAATGATCCAATTAAGTTCAATTTTAGCTTTACACAGTTATAGATTATTGGTTTTATTTTCAGTAGGTTATTAGAGCTCTAATTTATAGTATGTAAATGACTGTTTTTAACACTAGTTTTGCATATTTATGATATTAATAGAGGAATTTTAACAGTTTTCGTATGGATAAGAAGGGAAAATTATGCGAATTGGTATACCCAAAGAGCGACTTTCTAATGAAACAAGAGTTGCTGCAACACCAGCTACTGTTACTCAACTCATAAAATTAGGATTTACTGTCGCTATTGAAAACGGAGCTGGCATAGCATCTAGCTTTGAAGATAAAGCTTATCATGAAGCGGGCGCTGAAATTGTTGATCATCAAGATATTTGGCAATCAGATATTATTTTGAAGGTTAACGCGCCACTTGATGATGAAATCACATTATTGAAAGAGGGCTGTACATTAGTTAGTTTCATCTGGCCTGCACAAAATGCAGCACTGCTAGAAAAATTAGCTGAAAAAAATATTAATGTTATGGCGATGGATAGCGTACCTCGTATCTCTCGTGCACAATCATTAGATGCTTTAAGTTCAATGGCAAACATTGCAGGTTATCGTGCTGTCGTTGAAGCTGCTCATGAGTTTGGCAGATTTTTCACAGGTCAAATCACAGCCGCTGGTAAAGTACCACCAGCAAAAGTCATGGTTATTGGTGCCGGTGTTGCAGGGCTTGCTGCTATTGGTGCTGCGGGTAGTCTTGGTGCAATTGTTCGCGCTTTTGATACACGTCCGGAAGTTAAAGAACAAGTTCAAAGTATGGGCGCAGAATTCCTTGAACTTGATTTTAAAGAAGAAGCCGGTAGTGGCGATGGTTACGCCAAAGTTATGTCAAAAGCATTTATTGATGCTGAAATGGCACTGTTTGCTGAACAAGCTAAAGATGTTGATATCATCATTACCACGGCACTTATTCCCGGAAAACCAGCTCCTCTTCTTATTACCAAAGAGATGGTTGACTCAATGCGACCAGGAAGTGTGGTAGTTGATTTAGCAGCTCAAAATGGCGGTAACTGTGAATACACTGTACCCAATACTGTTTTTACTACAGAACATGGCGTAAAAATTATTGGTTATACCGATTTGGCGGCACGTCTACCTGCACAATCTTCTCAGCTTTATGGTACTAACTTAGTTAACCTACTGAAATTATTGTGTAAAGAAAAAGATGGCAACATCAATATCGACTTTGAAGATGTTGTTATCCGTGGCGTTACTGTTATTCGTGCCGGAGAAGTTACGTGGCCTGCGCCACCAATTCAGGTTTCAGCGCAACCCAAAGCTGCACCAGCGGCTAAACCAAAAGAAAAACCAGTAGCAAAACCTATTTCTCCTTGGAAAAAATACGGTTTATTAGCTATCGCTTTTCTATTATTCGCATGGCTTGCTAATGTTGCACCGAAAGAGTTCTTATCTCATTTTACGGTATTCGCACTATCTTGCGTGGTAGGTTATTACGTTGTTTGGAATGTCAGTCATTCACTACATACACCGTTAATGTCAGTAACAAATGCAATTTCAGGCATTATCGTTGTAGGTGCGCTATTACAAATTGGTAGTGGTGGTTGGGTAAGTTTATTCTCATTTGTCGCTATTTTAATAGCGAGCATTAATATTTTTGGTGGATTCACCGTTACTCAACGTATGTTGAAAATGTTCCGTAAAGGATAAGGGAGGCAATTATGTCCAGCGGAGTTGTTACAGCGGCATATATTGTCGCCGCAATATTATTTATTTTTAGCCTTGCAGGTTTATCAAAGCATGAAACCTCTAAACAAGGGAACTACTTTGGTATAGCGGGAATGGCGATAGCGTTATTCGCTACTATATTCGGACCTTATGCAGGTAATGTTGGCTGGATTATTATTGCAATGGTAGTGGGTGGTGTTATTGGTATTCGACTGGCAAAAAAAGTCGAAATGACACAAATGCCAGAACTTGTTGCGATCTTACACAGTTTTGTTGGTTTAGCTGCTGTTTTAGTGGGCTTTAATAGCTATCTTGATCACAATACAGCAATGGAACCTGTGATGGTTAATATCCATCTAACGGAAGTTTTTCTCGGTATTTTCATTGGTGCCGTGACGTTTACAGGTTCAATTGTTGCTTATGGTAAATTAAGTGGAAAAATGTCATCTAAACCGATGATGTTGCCTAATCGCCATAAATTAAACCTAGCTGCTTTAGTGGTCTCATTTTTACTCATGGTTTGGTTTGTAAAAACCGACAGCGTCGGTTTACAAATTTTCCTTATTATCGCAATGACACTAATCGCATTGGCATTTGGATGGCACTTAGTCGCTTCCATTGGTGGTGCTGATATGCCAGTTGTAGTATCGATGCTGAACTCCTATTCAGGATGGGCTGCTGCTGCTGCGGGTTTCATGTTAAGCAACGACTTGTTAATTGTAACCGGTGCATTAGTCGGTTCTTCAGGTGCAATTCTTTCTTATATTATGTGTAAAGCGATGAACCGTTCGTTTTTCAGCGTAATTGCAGGTGGATTTGGTACAGATGGTTCCGCCTCGACTGAAGAGAGCGAAATGGGTGAATATCGTGAAACAACGGCTGAAGAAGTGGCTGATATGCTGAAGAATTCAACTTCAGTTATTATCACCCCAGGCTATGGACTTGCTGTTGCCCAAGCACAATATCCAGTGCACGATATTACCGAAAAACTTCGTCAACGCGGTATTAAAGTACGCTTTGGTATTCACCCTGTTGCGGGTCGTTTGCCTGGACATATGAACGTATTGTTAGCTGAAGCTAAAGTACCTTATGACATCGTATTAGAAATGGATGAAATCAATGATGATTTTACCGACACTGATACAGTCTTAGTTATTGGTGCTAATGATACCGTTAACCCGGCAGCGCAGGATGATCCGAATAGCCCAATCGCAGGTATGCCAGTATTGGAAGTGTGGAAAGCACAGAATGTAATCGTATTTAAACGTTCAATGAATACAGGTTACGCGGGTGTGCAAAACCCGTTATTCTTTAAAGAAAATACACAAATGCTATTTGGTGATGCTAAAGACAGTGTTGATGCAATTCTAAAAGCACTGTAATACACAACACATCACAACTATATGTAATAGAAAAATGTAATAAAAAACAGGTAATAGAAAAAACGCCCAATTGGGCGTTTTTTTATGAAGCAACGTAATAAGCTATGAATAAATATTTTAATCGTGATCTTTATCAACCGTAATAGGGCAAGTGAAACCATCAGGCTTAATTGCTAACAAATCACATTTTATATGGTCGATCAGCTGTTCTGCGGTATTGCCTAAAAATGCGGCGGAAAGTCCCGTTCTTCCTAAAATACCTAAAACAACAATACCTGCATTAAGCTCTTCACACATCTGAGGAATAACTTGTTCTGGCAATCCCTCTTTAACATATGTTTTTTCTTCAGGAATAGAAAACTTCTGGCGAAGTTCCTTCATGGCAATAAGATGCTGACCTCGTAACGCATTGTTATAAAGGTTAGGGTCAAAATCGGGGAGTTCAATAGCAATATTAATAGGCGCGACTGGATAAGCACTTAATAAACGCACATCAGGATCTTTTTGTATGCGATGAGATAAATCGTTAGTTAGCTCAATCAATTTTAAGTTAAGTGCATCGTGATACGACTCTTCGTTAGATAAATTAGCAGCAACAACGATAGAACCATATTCTGGCCACTCTTTATCTTTCACCATCCAAACAGGACAAGGGCATTTTCTTAACAGCTGCCAATCGAGAGGCGTAAAAATAAGCGAGCCTAATTTATCGTGTTGATGTGCCATTTTTAGCAACAAGTCATGCTCATAAGCGACAACTTCTTCAATGATGGCTTCATAAGGGCGGTTATGCCAAATAACTTTAACATCAATTTCGATGCCAGCTTCAAGATAATAGCGAGCCTGTTGTTTTATCCAAGCGGCTTTTTGGCTAATAACACCTTTACGCATTGCATTGCGTTCATCGGGAGATAAAAGGGTGGTCATGTCATAAGAGAGATCGTAAACCGGTAGAAAAGCTTTTATCCGCCCACCATTACGCTGAACGATATAGACCGCGCGACGAAGTGCGGGTTGGTCATCTTGGTTAGGATCAATGACAACGAGAAGGTTTTGATATTTTTCCATTGTAATATCCTCTTTAGGGCTGGATTTATCCATCTACTTTTTAAAGATAACCCAAGAAGATAAAATGCAATAGCACAAAATAGAAAACGGGTCACAAATTTGTGTGACCCGTTATAAAAAATGAAATATGTGAAATAAAAATTAGACTTCTGCGGAAGAAGGGAGTTTACCCGCTAATTCACTCAACAGAGTATTATCTTCGATGGTAATATATTTACCTTTCACACTTAACATTCCACTTTTTTGGAAGCGTCCTAATAAACGGCTAATAGTTTCAACAGTAAGACCTAAGTAGTTACCGATATCACCACGAGTCATCGTTAAACGAAACTCTCGAGGTGAGAAACCACGCTGTGCAAAACGGCGAGAGAGATTATAAATAAAAGCGGCAAGACGTTCTTCTGCATTCTTTTTCGATAACAGTAAGATCATCTCTTGATCGCCTTTAATCTCACCACTCATTAAGCGCATCATTTGTTGACGTAGGTTAGGCATCTTGCCTGACAGATCATCTAATGTTTCAAATGGGATTTCACAAACCATTGAGGTTTCAAGCGCTTGTGCGAAACTTGGATGTTCAGTATTAATAATGGCGTCAAATCCAACCAAGTCACCTGCAAGATGAAAACCCGTTATTTGTTCGTCGCCTTCTTCCGTTATGGTATAACTTTTAATCGTACCTGAACGGATGGCATAAAGTGATTTCAGCTCATCACCAGCTTTAAACAGGGTTTGCCCTTTTTGGATGGGCTTTTTACGCTCGATAATATTATCGAGTTGATCAAGCTCATGCTCGTTTAAAGTAAACGGGATGCAGAGCTGGCTAATACTGCAATCTTGACAATGGATTGCACAACCGCCAGATTGGATTCGGCGAACGACGCGTTTTTCTGGGATCATAAGCTTGCTCATTACAAATAAAAATATTGATATGCGTCAATTTTAACACATATTACTGTATTTAGTAAGGGGAATAACGGTACGCATAGAAATAATTCTGAATGTAACAAATCATGTATATTGATAAAAACAATGTTTTGTTTGGAGGCTAATTTAGAACAATTTGCGCTAACCCTATACTGAGTTGGTATATTATTCGATTTTCTAGGTAAGTCATAGAGGTATTGCTAAATTATCCTTGTCAAACAGCAAAAATCAAGCTGCGCTCCAAAAATTTCTATCTTTATATTGACATTTCATTTACCTCTTTATCTTAAATCCGTGTTTTTCCTACTGTTCCTTTTATTTTATTAATACTTTTTAAGTAGAGTTCACTAGATGTATTTTTGATACAACTTAATGCTAACTAGAGTTAGCTTTACGTTATAAAATCGCAATTATAGTGCGAATAATTCGCAGTTACTGAAATATTCGGTTACCTATTAAGTGGTATTGATGTGTATCAATAAGGGTTAACCACCATATCCTATTATTTTCACTGACAAGAGTCATTATGTGAGAATAATATGTTTATAAAAAAAATAGAAGAAAAGCAACAAAATGAAGGGGTTATAAGTTTAACTCGCCGTCATTTTGTACAAGCTAGCGCAGCTTTAGTTAGTGTGCCATTTTTCGCACGAAATGCACAAGCTAATGCTGATAAAAGTTTGCCTATGGCTGAAGTGGATGGAAAAGCAGCTACGGTTGTTGCAACTTGTAGTACTTTTGACTGTGGTGGTAAATGTGACATTCGTGCACATATTAAAGATGGCATTGTAACTCGGATAACAACCAGACCGGATAACGAGTTAGATGAAGAAATGCCAATTATGAGAGCCTGTGTGCGTGGCAGAGGCTATCGTAAATTTTCTTATCATGCAGATAGACTTAAATATCCAATGAAACGGATTGGTAAACGCGGCGAAGGCAAGTTCGAGCGTATTTCATGGGATGAAGCAACCACCATGATTGCCGAGAATGTCACACGTTTAACGGAGAAACATGGTGCTGCAAGTCGCTTTTTAACGGTAAGTACTGCAGTAACAGGCGGGATCTTCTCTGGTGATACCATGATGAAGAAACTGTTTAACTTAACCGGAGGATATCTTCCTTATTACCACTCCGTTAGTCTGGGCAACACAGCAAAAGTAACGCCTTATACTTACGGTATATCTAAAACGGGGAGTTCACTCGATACATTAGAAAAAACACCATTAGTGATTTTATGGGGACACAACCCAAATGAAACTATTTTTGGTCATACCAACCACTATTTTCAGAAAATGAAAAATAGTGGTACTAAGTTTATTGTTGTTGACCCTCGTTATTCTGATACTGCCCAATCATTAGCTGATCAATGGATCCCGCTGTTGCCTACCACTGATAATGCGTTAATGGATGCAATGATGTATGTCATTGTTAGTGAAAACCTACACGACAAACTTTTTATTGATAAATATGTTGTTGGTTTTGATGAAGAACATATGCCAGAAGGTGTTCCAGCAAATGAATCTTTAGTTGCCTACTTAATGGGTAAAAAAGATGGATTTGAAAAAACACCAGAATGGGCAGAAAAAATCACTCGTGTTCCTGCAAATACTATTCGTCAATTAGCGCGTGAATATGCAATGACCAAACCAGCCGCATTAATTCAAGGCTGGGGGCCTCAACGTCATATTTGTGGTGAGCGTAGTGCTCGTGGCTCAACATTATTAGCCGCCATTACGGGCAATGTGGGTAAAAAAGGCGCTTGGGCTGCGGGATATGGTGGTATTGGCAATCGCCAATCTATGCATGGTCCTGATATTGGTAAAAATCCAATCGAAGCCAAAGTTTCTATTATGAACTGGATGCAAGCGGTTGAAGATGCAAGTAAAGTTCGACCAGAAGATGGATTAGTCGGTGTTGATAAACTTGATAGTAATATCAAGATGATCTTCTCGCTAGCGGGTAACTATTTAGTTAACCAAAATCCGGATGTTAATGCGGCAGCTAAATTATTAGCTGATGATTCAAAAGTCGAGTTTATCGTTGTCAGTGATTTATATATGTCACCGTCAGCGAAATATGCAGATTTAGTGTTGCCTGAAACCAGTTTTCTAGAGCGCTGGAATGTTGGTGATACTTGGGGAACGGGTAGTTATTGTATTCTTTCTGAAAAAGTTGTTGAACCTGCATTTGAACGCCGCTCAGATTATGACTGGATAACTGAAGTTGCAGCAAAAATGGGCGTGAAAGATGCGTTTACTGAAGGTCGCACCGAAAAAGAGTGGATTGCTCATGTTGTTAATGCCAACAAAGAACGATTAAAAGACAGACCTGATTTCCCTGATTTTGAAGAATTGGTTAAAACACGTCGTTATCTCTTTAAAGACAAGCCTTTTGTCGCTTTTGAAGCAAATATTCGTGATCCTGAAAATAATCCATTCCCAACACCATCAGGAAAAATTGAGATTTTCTCTAAACGTCTTTATGACATGAACAATCCTGATATTCCTGCATTGTCACATTATGTGCCTGCTATCGAAGGACCTGAAGATAAACTGACAGCAATTTACCCATTACAAATGTTGACATGGAAAGGGAAAAATCGAGCTAACTCAACACAATACGATAACCCTTGGTTAAAAGAAGCACAACAACAAGAAGCGTGGATAAATCCAATTGATGCACAAAACCGTGGCATTAAAAATGGTGATATGGTGCGTATTTATAACGACAGAGGAATTACTCAAATTCCAGCATTAGTTACGCAACGCATTATTCCCGGTGTTGTTGGATTACAAGCTGGCGCTTGGTGGTCACCGGATAAAGATGGAATAGACCATGGTGGCTGCCCTAATGTTTTAACATCAACACGAATGACACCATTGGCACATGGTAATTCGCATTTGACCGTCTTAGTTGAGGTAGCCAAAGCATGAGTGATTTTAAAGAATATGCACCAGTGAGCGACGAACAGCTCGGTTTCTTTATTGATTCCTCACGCTGTTCTGGTTGTAAAGCATGCCAAGTGGCGTGTAAAGATAAAAACAACTTAGAAGTAGGTCGCCGTTTTCGTCGAATCTATGAAGTAAAAGGAGGGGGTTTTGCACCAAATGGTCATGGCGGTTTTGAGAACAATGTTTTTGCATATACGCTGACAATCTCTTGTAACCATTGCGACGATCCCATTTGTGCGAAAAACTGCCCAACAACCGCCATGCATAAACGCCCAGGCGATGGCATTGTTCGCGTTGATACCAGCAAATGTGTTGGCTGTGGTTACTGTTCTTGGTCATGTCCTTATGGCGCGCCACAAATGAATAAAGAGACCGGGCAAATGTCGAAGTGCGACTTCTGTATTGATCTGTTATCAGAAGGAAAAAATCCTATCTGTGTCGATACATGCCCATTAAATGCAATTAAATTTGGCAAAATTAAAGATTTAAGAGCGAAGTATGGCAATTTAAGCCAAGTCCAAGGATTACCTGATTTCACCATGACTAATCCGAATTTAGTTATCAAACCACATACTGGCGCGATGAAAAAAGGAGGAAATCAAGCATGAGTGAATGGCCATTAGTTACCTTTACTTTGTTCGTTCAAAGTTCTGTTGGTGTGATTGTTCTAACCGCGCTTTACTTTTGCTGGTTAGAAAAAGAGATTGGTAATCAACGCGCAACTGTTGCAATGCGTCCTGTTTTACTTACAGGTGCAGTATTAGGTTGTTTGGGGTTACTGGCATCGACATTACATATGGGATATCCGTGGAATGCATTTCATGCATTACGCCATATTTCATCGTCATGGTTAAGTCGTGAAATTATCTTTGCAGCGATTTATCTAGGTGCTTTATGCCTTTATACCTTAATGGTATTAATTAAAGGGCATATGAATAAAACCATACTCGCTATCATTGGTTTATTGGGCATTATTGATATTTTCTGCATGGCATCACTTTATTACAACACATCGATGCTGACATGGATGCACGCCAATACATACTTTATGTTTATTGGTGCTCTCTTTTCAGCTGGCGCTGCAATTGCGTTATCGATCACAGCAATGCGTGTTAAGGCGTTTGTAAATGGTGAATTAGCGAAGAAAATGGTGTTTAGTGCTCTTGGTTTAATCTTTTTTGCTGTTACTCTTCGCATGGCTGTTCAACCTTTCTATTTAGAATGGATGTCAGCAACAATGTTAACTAATGATGCAATTACTTTCCCTCATACGCCTATCATTGCGTATAATGAAACATTCGAATTAAGAATATCTGCATGGATATTGTCTATTCTCAGTATTGTTATGATTGGATATAGCTTGTGGAAATATCGTGCGGCTGTATTTACATCAGGATCACGCCTGTTATTAGCAGGTTGTGGTGTAACTATTATTGCTGAGATACTTAATCGCTTTGCATTTTTTATAGTTAAGTAACGGAGTCATAATGTATGAGGCGTTTTATTAAGGTGGAGCTTCCCCCTGAACCTGTAATTAATGATAAATGTGTCAGGAAACGCCTCAAACAAAGCCTATGTGATAGCTGCTCAAGAAGTTGCCCTGTGGGCGCTATCACTTTTGGTCATTTAAGCGTCGAAATAGATAATGAGCTATGCTTTCAATGCGGTAACTGCTTATTTACTTGCCCTGTTGATGCGATAGAAAATATCACACCTCATGAAAGAACCTACCAAGATAACTTATTAGTGGTTAACCACGACGAACCGCTTGCCAGCATTGAAGAATTATTAGTCTGGCATCGCCAATTTCAAATTCGTGGTATGAAAATAGCCGAGCCTTTAGTTGATAAATGGCTTCCAGTATTGGCTAAATTAAACTTACAACTCAAAACGTTACAAGAACCTATTTGGCAGTTAGTTATCACAGAACCAACAGTGATAGATAGTGGCAGACGCTTTATGCTTTTTCGTCAAAAACTCGATGAAAAACCACTTAATAAAAGTCATGTAAAAACAGGATTAAATGCAAGAAAACAGCTTTATCCTGAAGATAGTTGGTTTCAAATTAAACTGGATAAAGAGAGCTGCATCCTCTGTTCTGCTTGCGCTAAAGTATGCGATGAAAATGCCATTGAGCTTGAAGATAATATTTTTGCGATAGATGAAAAACGCTGCACGGGGTGTATGAGCTGCCAAGTTGTTTGTTTTCCTAAATCTATAACTGTAAATGAACAAGTCGCAAAAAATAGTGAACCCACACGTTATCATTATTACGATGCTCAGTGTGAAAAGTGTCGTTTAGCATTTCTTGCATGGGAGGCAGGATCAAAACTATGCCCTATTTGTACACAACATAAAAGGCAAGGTTGGTTATAATTTTCCATTAGTGCTTTAATATTTTACTTGTCAGTTTGATAAAACTATTATCGGCTATATTGATATTCGTTTTTATTTAGTGGTTAAAACATCATTAAATTCTGTTGGCGAGTAAAAGAGATAAGGGATAACTAATGACCCAAAACTACATATTACCCAAAGAGATGATCGAAATTGCGATTATTGAACCAGGTGGTATTGATAAACTCCAACCACAAATCTCACCATTACCCTTATTAGCGCCTCACTATATGTTAGTTAAAGTGGGAGCTGCTGGTGTAAATCGACCAGATATATTTCAACGTCAAGGTAGTTACCCTCCACCAGCAGATGCATCACCTATTCCTGGATTAGAAATAGCGGGTGAAGTTGTTGCTTTAGGAGAAGGGTGCACTCATTGGAAATTAGGTGATCGCGTTTGTGCTTTAGTTGCTGGAGGAGGATATGCACAATATTGTCTGGTACATGAAGATATCGCACTACCATCAATGGAAATGAGTGATATTGAGGCGGCTGCATTACCTGAAAATCTATTCACAGTATGGGCAAATCTTTTCCAATTAGGAAAATTGAAAAAGGGTGAGTCTGTTCTTATACATGGTGGTACCTCTGGCATTGGTTCTATTGCTATTATGCTTGCCCATGCAATAGGTGCAACAGTATATACAACTGTTGGATCAGTTGAAAAAGAAGCGGTTGCATTAAGATTGGGTGCTGATTATGTCATTAACTATAAATTAAAGGATTTTGCTCAAGAAATTCCTATCTTAACAAATGGAGTCGGCGTTGATGTTATCCTTGATATTATTGGCGGTGATTACGTTGAAAAAAATTATCAAGTTGCCGCTAAATTTGGCAGAGTAATACAAGTTGGTATGATGAAAGGAATGCCTAAAAGCTTAAATATGATGCCAATGATGGTCAAACGATTAGTTCATACTGGCTCAACGATGCGCTCTCGAACAGTAGAAGAAAAAGCACAAATAGCACAAGAATTAAAACAACAAATTTGGCAATTAGTCACTATTGGGAAAATAAAACCCATTATCAATGCAGTTTACCCATTAGATAAAGTGGGGAAAGCACATCAATTAATGGAGTCTGGCGACTTAATTGGTAAAGTTATGCTAGATCTCTCCTGATATAACAAAAATAGATTATATAGAGCCTGTAAAAAATATTTTGTTATAAGCAATATTGCTAGGCTGTATAGTTTGATCGCGATTATTCTGAAAAACACACATCAAATTTATTGTGTGTTTTTTTCTATTGAAATAAAAACTTATGACTTTTAATAAAAAAATCCCACTTTAGAAGAACAAAATAAATAATCCTTACTTTGTAATAGATATTAGTCGATAAAAACGGTTGTATATTTATATTAGGTTAGGGTTAAGTATTGACCACGGCGAAAATAATATAATATTCATTAAAATATAACTTAAATCAAAATTGATAATAAAGAAGTGGAATTAACGAATAAAATTGAATAGTTTGTCATTAAAGAATAAAAATATAATCATAGCTTCTAAAATCTTAACTGATATCAATAAAATAAAGAAGATTCTTACTCATCATGTAGTATATCATTTAAAAAGTGATTTATTAATTATGCTAAATAAGCACAATTTTCATTAGAATTAATAACAAAATTTTATATAGGTGCGATGATGGCAAACAACAAAGAAATCTGTCTGAGTGCTACAGAACGTGTATATCATTCAAGAACGACTGATACCGCAGCATGTTATCATCGAGAGATGACAAAAATATTAATGGATAGTGAATATCTTTTTTCTAAAGCCCAAAAAACAAAAATAAATAGTAGTGATAACATTGAATTCAAAACAAGAAACAATGCTACTGAAAAAAGAGCAGTCGATAATGCTTATGACAATATTCTTACTGCATTAAAACAGCAAATTTTTAATAGTCAGCCACATATAGAACCCTATTTTTCGCATCATAATTCGCAAGTGATGCAATTGGCAAAATTAGGGTATCTCAGTGCATTGGCATATAACTCAGATAATGTATTTAACAATCACTCGCCACTACAAAAGCAGCAAGAAAAAGCCATTACAAGTGATCTTTGCCAATTAATTGGATTTGATACAGATAAAGCTTTTGGACATATAACCACAAGCCATATTCTTGCTTGTTATGAAATACTTTGGGCATTAAGAAACCTAAAGACATTACCAATGGCAATTGCAAGACACCCTAAATCAAGAGATTTAGTTGCTGATAAAAAAGCATTTGAATTATTCAACATGTCTGTCAGTGAAATTTTATCGATAGGCGAAAAACTGCATGAACGAGGTATTTTTGACGATGTAAGTAATCTCACTTGTCGAGGTACTGGCATGACTCGAACAATGCATCTAGGTAAGTTACTTGTTCCTATTTCTCGGTTTGAATTTTGGAAAAAGGCAATGGATATTTTGGGATTAGGTTATGACAACCTAATTGCACTGCCTATAGATGAAACATTTAGAACAGATACAAAAAAAACACGAGAGATAATTTTACGACTGATAGAGCAGGGTGAACCAATTCTTGGTGTGATTGGTGTTTTAGGATCACCAACTTATGGCAGTATTGATATGCTAAAACCACTTTTTGAGTTACGCGAAGAGTGCGAGCATAAATATAATAGCTCATTTTATATTCATATTGATGCAGCGCAGCTTGGCTATATGAAGAGCTTATTTCTTGATAAAGATAACCAAATAATTCCTTATGAAGTATTGAGTAAAAGAATCAAAAAGGAAGCACCTGAACTTGAATTACAACCCGGCATTTATGACAGCTTTGTTTATTTATCTTTAGCTGATTCGGTTTCATTTGAACCTTTCCAAGCCGGATTTTCACCATATCCTACGGGGATCGTTTGCATTAAAGATGCACGTATGAGCCGTTTTCTAGCCAACCCACCGAAAGTATGTCCTGAGCAAGCTGATGCTGCTTATGAAATTGAGGGGATCCAATCCGCGCCAGCAGTTGCATCAATTTGGAGCATTCATCAACTTTATCCATTTAATACATCAGGTTTTGGTCAACATGCACAAGCTTTATGGAAAGCTAGAGTAAAACTTGAAAAAATATTGAAAAAAGCTAAGGAAATAAAAAAAGGTGGTAAGTCTTATATCATTAAACCATTACCAACCTCTGATTTTAACAAACTTAGTTTTGCGATAGTTATTAAAGGCAATCATGCCTTAGAAGTACAAAATAATCTCAATAAAGCTATCTATGAAAATTTAGTTTTACAGAGTAATTATAAACAAGATTTGAATTTACTGACACTTTGCGCCCGTAATAGTGATGATATTCCGGCTAAATTCTGTTATGAATGCGATTTAGATAAAAATGAATGGCAAAAAATCAAGCACTTAAACCTACTTCAATTAACAATGAAAGACGCAGAAAAATGCGGAGTTCAACATATAGATGCTGGGTATCAATATATCAAAAAGGTTGTTTTATCTGCATTAGAAAACCAGTCAATAGAAGTATAGTTTTTGTTGATTTAGTTGTTACTTAGGCAGAAGGCGGATAACAACCCCGCCTTTTTGCTATAATTTGTTTATTAAAACATTTGGTTATTAGAAATATATAAGTGACAGCGTCACTTAATAACTGCGTTTTTCATCTTTCTGCTATTTTTTCACTTCCTCTTATCTGTTCTTAACGATAATAATTTTGTCTAAAAGATATTTTTGACCTTATTTTTACGTTGATAGCACAGAATACCAAGCTAGAGAATAAGAATCATTCATAATAATATTTGCTACTTAAAAATATAATCATAAATAAATCAAATTGTTAAGCTAAAATGAAGTTTTAGATAAGTAAATAGATATATCTAAAACTTGATCGTTTAGATATATCGGATTATATTATTACACATAATTTCGATATATCTAAAACAATGAGGGAATATTTATGATGATTCGAGCATTAAACTCACTTTACCAACAACATGCCGATAATGGCGAACACGGTGGTCGTGGGCATGGTCATGGAAAAGGTCGTTGTGGTGGAAAGGGTAAGCAAACCCAGCACCATGAAGGTCATGGCGAATGTTGTCATGGAGAACGTGGTGAACATGGAAAACACCATGAAGGTCATGGTGAATGTTGTCACGGAGAACGTGGTGAGCATGGTAAACACCATGAAGGTCATGGCGAATGTTGTCACGGAGAACGTGGTGAACAAGGCAAACAACGCGGTCGCGGCTGTGGAAGCAGAGGTAAGGGTCGTCAACTAAAACGCATGTTTGATCATGGTGACTTACGCGTTTTATTGCTTAGCATGATTGCGACTAAAGCGAGTCATGGCTATGAAATAATTCGAGGTATTGAAGAAGCATCTTCAGGTTTGTATGTGCCAAGCCCAGGCGTTATCTATCCAACGTTAACATTGCTTGAAGAGCAAGATCTCGTTGTGGCAAACATTGCTGAAAAAGGGCGTAAAAACTATAGCATTACACCTGAAGGTACGATTTTCTTAGCTGAACATCAGGAAATTGCACAAAATATTCAGACTAAACTCGCTTATGCCAGAGATTTATCTCAAAACGCTGGCGGTGTTTCTGAAGACATTGAGTCTGCTGTAGGTAAATTAAAAGCAGTATTGCGCCATAAATTGGTATTAAAAGAGCTATCTGTTGAAAAAGCAGAACGTATTGCATCTATTCTTAATGAAGCAGTAGCAAAAATTGAAGCTATTAATGAGGCGTTGATCTCTGAGGAAAGGGAAGATGAATAAAACGGAAACGCAACCACAAGATAGAAGAAAAAATAGTGATATAGAAAAAGAGGATTTAGAAAATAATCCTGCACTAAAAGAACAAATTTGTCCTAAAATGCCAGTATCTTATTTTCGCCGAGCATTGCGTAAACCCGGTAGAATATAACGATAGATAGACGGAGGTTATAATTTAATGACCTCTGTCAATTACTGTAATAACTTAGCGCTAACTTAGTATCTCTTTGAAATTATCGATTAAAGCTAGCTTTTCAATCGCAAAGGCAAGCTCTCTTCTCTTTATACACATCTCGTTCTAACAATCTTTAATACCACTAATGCTAAAGATTAATTCTTTTGTTTAAATACAAATGGTTTAAATACAAAGTAGTCTTATTTAGACGTGAAACAGCTTAATTTATCTTGAGTTATTGTACCTACATCAAAAAAAGTAAAATTGCCTATGGAAATGTTCCATATTAACGATTACTTTAGACTAGCTATCTCTATAAACCAATAAAAATAGAAAACACAAACCAGAACTCAGCTTAAAATAAGCATTACAAATATCATCAGCTGTAAATCCGCTCTATCTAAAAGCACTTAAGCGAGAATAAGTGTGCCAATTTAGCTAGTTTAATAAGGTGCAGTAGAATGACTAATTGCTTAACAATAAGCTTAAGATGTGAATAACTATCTGATACTAAAATAAAAAAGTACAGAAGATAAAATCATAATAATAATTCCATCAATTAAAGCAATCGATCACTCAATTGAATGCTGGGTATCGTAATGCCAATTTCAGTCCACATTGCTAGATTTAGGAATATTTGAATGAAAATGAAATCATTATCGTTAGCTATTGGTTTGGTGTTAGCAATACCACTGTATGCAAATGCTCAAACAGATATGAACGCAATTGAAGCGAGACTAAATGCACTAGAGCAACGAGCAGCGAATGCTGAAGCAAGAGCGGTAGCTGCTGAACAAAAAGCGGCTAGACTTGAGCAATTAATTGTTTCAAGTAATGCATCTAGCAACACCGTTTCCTCAAAAAATAATGCCTCAACAAACATAGAACAACGTGTTTCAGTATTAGAAAAACAGTCTGAAGACACTCAAGTGAAAGCAATCCAAACTCAAGCTAAACTTGATGAAATAGGACAACAGCAAGTAGCAAAAGATACTGAAAATAAAGGCCTTTTCTCTACTAATACAGACTGGGGAAATCTTAAGTTATATGGAGATGTTGAATATAATATCGATGCTGCTAGTAAAAAAGGTCAGTTGACATCAATGCGCTCAATGCCAGGTAATCAAAAAGACTTTGATGATAGTGAAAAATGGGGACTTAATGGTCGCATTTTAATTGGTATTGATGGTGAACGAGCATTAAGAAATGGTAATTATGCAGGATTTCGTGTTCAACCAATGGCAGATATGACCGGAAAAATGAATCTTGATGATGCTGTGTTTTATTTTGGTCAACGTGATAAATGGCAATATAAAATTGGGCGTTATGAAGCTTATGACATGTTCCCATTGAACCAAGATACCTTTGTCGAATATTCCGGTAATACAGCCAATGACCTATATGGTGATGGTTTTGGCTATATCTATATGATGAAAGAAGGGCGAGGTCGTAGTAGTGATGGCGGTAGCATGATGGTCAATACTCAATATGACAATTGGTATTTTGAGTTAAACGCCTTAGTCGAAGATGGCACCTCTGTATTTAAAGATAGCGAATATCACGGTAGAAAACTGGATAACCGTAAAAATGTTATTTATATGAGACCTGTGGTGGCATGGCAAAAAGATAATTTTACTATTGCTGCGGCCGTAGATGGTAACGTTATCAGTAATGCATATGGTTATGAAGATGCTAATGGTAATTTCCAAGATCAATCACGTCGTACTGGTTATGGTCTTACTCTGAAGTGGGATACGTTATCAAATGATCCAATTAATGGCATTGTGGCTAATTTAAGCACAGCTTATCTTGATGCTAAAAATGAGAACGATTTCTCTATAGGAGGAAACGTCTTATGGCAAAAATTCCAGCTAGGTTATATTTATGCACATAACGATATCAAAGCTTACGATAAAAAAATCATAGGTAATAATGATAGTTATCTTACCGTTAACCCAGGGAAATACAGCATCAACACTGTATTTGCTTCTTATGAACTGCCTAATATTTTAGGTATGGATAACTTTAAAACTTACTTAGGCGCTTACTACTCTCATATTGATGGTCAAGATGACATTAATGTAGAGAATGGCGATAAAGATCGCTATGGTGCAAGGGTTCGTTTTAAATATCTTTTTTAATTCTGATATTGCTATTAATACCGGTCTATTTTGTAGATCGGTAGTTTTTTTTCATTATTTCAGCTCATGCTATCTAAGTTGTGAGATCTCTCGAGTTTTTGAGACTCAGACCGATAGGTGACTGATTTTTCAAGTGCTAATGTTTTTATTCTTGTCATAATATTACTAATCAACGTAACCAATAATAAAGAATAATGCAGTAATGTATTATCATTGAATGAGTAATAACTATGCCTTTACACATATACAAATTCACACACAATCATTTTATCAAAACATTATTAGTAGCAATGGCTTTACTACCAACAACCTCGTTTGCAAATGACCTTGCAACACTGCCACAGAAAGAGCGTTCTGAATATTTCTCACAAGCACAGCAAGCAGGAATAACGGGGCTTGCTATAAAAACAAAACCAGTGTTAGCTCGACCCGCTCAAAAAGATGAGATTATTACCACCATTATTAAAGGTGAAGGCGTTGAAACCATTTCAGAACCTGCAAAAGTAGGCGATTGGGTTGTACAAAATATTTGTCCTGAAACAGGCAATGAAGAAATTCTAGTTAGAAAAGAGAAATTTGCTCAACGCTATAACACAGCAAAACAGAGTGAAGTAAAAATAAATTCTAATAATAACCAATATCAGCAATTTATCCCTAAAGGTGTTGAAATGAACTACTTTATTGTTCCTGATTCAGCACCTCCATTTACAATGAAGGCGCCTTGGGGAGAACTACAACGTTTCCAATCGGGTGATGCCGTTGTTCAATCCACAACAGATAACCGAGATATTTACAGAATACAAAAAGCGGCTTTTGAATGTACTTATACAATCATCAAAGAAGCCAAAGCAAATCAATAAGTTATATTAATTTACTATGCCACTATCTGTACATAATGGGTTATTGTTCTGATTAAGCTAACAGGCTGAAATTAATAGATTAATAAACAAACCGTTTTTTATGGTTTATTTGCGCTAATAGCTACATCTCGTTAACTTATCTCTATCAATTTCTTCAACTCATTAGGCAAAACCTATTGATACGATAGCGGGAATGTATTAGCTATTCTCAAGTGGAATAGGTACATTAGGTCCATACCAAACAGGAGGAAATACAATGTCTTTAATCAATACCCCAATCAAACCATTCAAAAACATGGCATTTAAAGACGGTCAATTCGTAGAAGTGACTGAAAAGGACGTCGAAGGCAAATGGAGCATTTTCTTCTTCTATCCAGCAGACTTTACCTTTGTTTGCCCAACTGAATTAGGTGACTTAGCTGATCACTATGCTGAATTCCAAAAAATGGGTGTAGAAATCTACTCTGTTTCTACAGACACTCATTTTACTCACAAAGCATGGCATAGCAGTTCAGAAACCATCGGCAAAATCAAATATGGCATGATTGGCGACCCAACTGGTGCATTAACTCGTAACTTTGAGAACATGCGTGAGAACGAAGGTCTTGCAGACCGTGGTACTTTCGTTGTTGACCCACAAGGTATCATTCAAGCTATCGAAATCACTGCTGAAGGCATTGGTCGTGATGCATCAGACTTACTGCGTAAAGTTAAAGCTGCTCAATATGTCGCTAGCCATCCAGGCGAAGTATGCCCAGCAAAATGGAAAGAAGGTGATGCAACTTTAGCTCCATCACTGGATTTAGTCGGCAAAATCTAATTAAGAATTAAGCCACTAAAAAAGTTGTTTATCGGGTGTTTCGGCACCCGATTTTATTGAGGGTGCAAAAATGTTAGATAATAATTTAAAAACTCAGCTGAAAGCTTATTTAGAACGATTAACCCAGCCTGTTGAGTTAGTAGCAACATTAGATGACAGCAAACATTCTGTTGAAATTCAGTCTCTATTAAAAGAGATCGAACCATTATCCGATAAAGTCACTTATCGTGAAGATAATAGTGCCAATGTACGTAAACCTTCTTTTCTTATCACCAACCCAGGGAAAGAAACCGGAGTACGCTTTGCGGGCTCGCCATTAGGGCATGAATTTACATCGCTAGTACTTGCGTTATTACAAACAGGTGGTCATCCATCTAAAGAAGCCCAAGAATTACTTGAACAAATTCGTCAGTTAGACGGTGAGTTTCATTTCGAAACCTATTATTCGCTCTCTTGTCATAACTGCCCTGATGTTGTTCAGGCATTAAACTTAATGGCGATTTTAAATCCGAAAATCACACACACTGCGATAGACGGAGGCATGTTCCAAAATGAAATTCAGGAACGTAACGTGATGGGCGTTCCTGCTGTATTCTTAAATGGTAACGAGTTTGGGCAAGGTCGTATGACACTGGCTGATATCGTTAATAAAGTAGATAGCAATGCAGAAAAACGTGCAGCTGAAGCTTTAAATAAGAAAGATGTTTTTGACGTTCTTATTGTTGGTAGTGGTCCTGCGGGTGCATCAGCTGCAGTATATTCAGCACGTAAAGGTTTAAATACTGGACTTATTGGTGAGCGTTTTGGTGGTCAAGTCCTTGATACTGTTGATATTGAAAACTATATTTCAGTACCAAAAACAGAAGGTTCTAAACTTGCTGGCGCATTAAAAGCCCACATTGATGACTACCAAGTTGATGTTATTGATAGCCAAAGCGTTAGTCGTTTGATCCCAGGAGCTTCAGAAGGTGAGTTACACCAAATTGAAACTGCATCTGGCGCGACGTTAAAAACGCGTAGTTTGATTATTGCAACAGGTGCTCGCTGGAGAAACATGAATGTTCCTGGTGAAAACGAGTATCGTACCCGTGGCGTAACTTATTGCCCACACTGTGACGGTCCACTGTTTAAAGGTAAAAGAGTTGCAGTAATTGGTGGTGGTAACTCAGGTGTTGAAGCGGCTATTGATTTAGCGGGTTTAGTTGAGCATGTGACTGTATTAGAATTTGCTCCAGAAATGAGAGCTGATGCAGTATTACAGAAAAAACTACGTAGCTTAGGTAATGTTGAGGTCATTTTAAATGCACAAACAACAGAAGTGTATGGTGATGGTACTAAGTTAACGGGTCTTAAATATAAAGATCGTACTAACGATTCCATGCACGATATCGCGTTAGCGGGTATTTTCGTTCAAATTGGTTTATTACCAAATACACAGTGGCTAGAAGGTACTGTCGAACGTAATAAGATGGGCGAAATTATTGTTGATGCGCGTGGCGAAACCAATATTAAAGGTGTTTTTGCTGCCGGTGACTGTACAACAGTGCCTTATAAGCAAATCATCATTGCTGCTGGTGAAGGAGCCAAAGCTTCTTTAAGCGCTTTCGATTACTTAATTCGCACAACTGCAAAATAAGTAAATATAAGATAATCAATGTTTTTTTAGACTTACCAAAAAGCATCTCTATAGAGATGCTTTTTTTCTTTGTAGTAATCTACTAGTGAAATCTATATTCATAAACATAAAACAACCTATGTTATTATCTCGCCACATAAATAATCTATAGGGAAGTTGATATGAATAAAACAAGTTGCCTGCAAGTAGCTCGTATTGTGCTTTTTTCTCTTCTATGCTCAAGCACATTCGCTGTAAGTGCAAAAATAGAAGTACGTGATGAAACTTTATTTGAAGCTCATCAGCGGTTTAAAACCAATATTGTGAATGATAGTTTTGACAATATTGACCCACCTTGGGAAGCACCAGCAGAAATATTTAACGTAATAAAATACCCAGCAAAACAAGGGGATATGTTTGCATATCTAACACCACCACCAGAAAATAAGAGTGTTAAATTACCTGCTGTAATCTGGCTAAATGGAGGTTATGGTGGAATTGGGGGCGATGATTACTTTTGGCAAAAGAAACCTGCTAGTAATGACCAAACGGGTGCCACTTTTCGCGACCCAAATATGGTATTGATGATACCTTCTTTTAGAGGAGAAAATACCAATCCGGGTCGCTATGAAATGTTTTATGGTGAGATAGAAGATTTAGATTCAGCAAGGGAATATCTAGCCTCTCTCGAATATATTGACCCTAAACGTATCTATGTAGTGGGGCACAGCACTGGTGGTACTCGTGCATTATTGGCGAGTGAATATAGTGATAAATTTAGAGCTATTTTCTCATTAGGTGGAATTCCTGATCTTGAATTACGAGCAGCGGGAGATATGATTGTTGAACTGCCATTTGATCAAAATAATGCAGAAGAATTTAATGTCCGTTCCGTATATCGTTATATTAAATCCATAAAAAATCCGACTTTTTATTTTGAAGGTCGTAGTTATTTTTGGGATGAATTTAATGAAATTCGAGAAGTTGCAATGGTGAATGATATTCCATTAAAAATATACAGCATAAAAAATGGTGACCATTTCAATATAATTGTGCCTGTTTCCACGCTAATTAAAGAAAAGATTTTACTAGATACCGATACTACTAAAGAGAGTAATATCCAGTTTAGTAATGCTGATATTAAATGGATAAATAAGCAAGTTAGATAAGCACTTTATTTTTTAGCGTCTTTTACAATCATTTATTTTTTGTATTATATGATATTTTCTTAATAAAAATAAAACCGCTCTTTATATAAGTAATAAAAGGGCGGTTTTTGAAAAAATATGTAATATATTACTTAAGCTTTATAAAACTAGCCCGCAAACTTATCGCATAACGCTTGTAGTTTATTAATCATTCTTCCCATATGAAAGCCATCGCAAGTGGCATGATGCACTTGAACTGATAATGGCAATAATATTTTGCTATCAGTTTGGCAATATTTCCCCATAGTAAAAATAGGTGGATAGTAATCTTTTACATTGGTAATATTGAGATTAAACCCATCAAAATTCACCCAAGGTATCATGGAAATACAGAAATGATTTTCAGGATGGTTAGGTTTAGGTGATAACGCTAAATTATCTTTATATTGTTGATAATCTTGCATATACCGTTGTGAAAACACTATCCAATCCTCGGTGTATTCACTCCATATCTCGGAGAAAGTCTCTGTTTCTGGATGAAAAATAGTATAAGCAGGATTTACTTTATCCCACACAATCAGTTCATTATCTTTTATCGCCATTCTAGATTCAGAATAGCTATTAACTGTTTTAGCTATCAAGAAAATCAATACAGGATAAAGCTTAATATTTTTATCAGCTAATACTGTTTTTAATAATGTTATATCTATCTTAGTGGTTAAACTAAAACCACACTGCAAGTTATGACGATAATGAAGAAAATGTTCTTTTCTATTCCATTGTTCTAAATCTACTTTATTGTAACTCATTTGGTAAGCCCTTCTTGTTAATTAAAAGTGTGTTTTAACAAAGAAGGGCGCCTTTGGTTGTTTGAATAGGCATTACGTAACTCCTTATTTTTATTTAAGTTAATCTAATTAAAAAATTAACATTAACTGTAGTCACAGTTGTTTACTATACTAGGAATAGCATTATAAAGTAATATAATCAAACCTGCTTAATAAATCATGAAGGGACTTATGTTGTTTACTAAATTAGCATATCAATGGAAACAGAAAAGGCGAGCAAGACTATCATTTTTAGGTGCTGAAATATATTGGTCAGTTCTATTAAGTATTATTCAAGCACTGGTATATCAAGGATATGTAAAGCTTTATCCTAAAGAGATGGATCTTGTTTTTCAAAGTACTTTTTATTACCAATTTTCCTTTAGTACCTTTGGATTAATGGAAATAATATTTTTCGTAATACAGATCTACATATTTACCCTTATTTTATCTCAACGTATACGAGATATCGGAATAAGTTACCCAGTAGTCATCGCTTTTATTTTCACTGCAGGTTCTCTATTATTGATGCCATATACACTCATTTACTCACCTAATATTATGATGGTACTTTCTTTTATTGTATTGATTGGCTACCTTATTGCGCTATTTGCACCTTCTGCACATAAAGTAGATATCAACACCGATGAAGACAAAAATAAAATAGTAAACTGAAGTTAAGGTAAAGAGAACATAAAAAAGAGCATCTTAAGCGATGCTCTTTTTGGTTAATAAGCTAATATTTTACATTGATTTATCAAGATAAAATCTCGATAGTACCTTTCTGACCATCAACTCTTACTTTTTGCCCATTTTTTAATATATTCAATATATTACGAACTCCCATAACGGCGGGTAAACCTAATTCACGAGCAGTTACTGCACCATGTGATAATGGACCACCACTTTCAGTGATAATACCAGAGGCGCGATAGAAAAGTGCAGTCCATGCAGGGTTGGTGGTTCTTGCAACTAAAATAACGTTTTGCGGAAATTCTGCAAAGTTTTCAGGACCATGAACTAAATAAACCTCACCTTCTATAATTCCGGCACTACCCGCTAATCCTTTTAACAAGTGTTCAGCAGTATCAATATCATGACTCTCTTCACCATAAATCCATTGTGGCGTTGTCGATTTAGCTTTTAAGTAACCCACTTTGTTTTGGTAAATATGTAAGCGTAACTCATTCCATTTTGTCGGTTCGTCGGCTTTTATTGCTTCGGCAAGTGGTTGCTCATTAGCAAAATAGATATCCATTGGGCAATCCAAAATACTACGGATAACTAAACGTTCGCCTAATGCTTTTAATCCTCGGCGCATAGGTAGAGCAAGACGTGTTGTTTGATAATGTTCTAAATCATCTAATGCGGTATAAACACGAGCAAGTCGAATAATCTCTTGTAAGAAAAAGCGTAGCTCTTCAGGAGCATCTGAAATAATTTCAAATTCAGTTTCCGACTGTAGGATCTTTTTGCTAAGAGGATCTTCAGCACGTTTATCATCCGCTAAATCAGCCATTGCTTTTATTTGTATTAAAACAATATGCGGTGCATCTAACCAAGTAGGATGATATGCATCAAAATCTAATTCTCGATGCCCGTGATTGGTAAGAAATAGGGTAAATTGCTGATAGAAATGAGGATCTATGGCAGCAAGCTCAGCCATTATGGTATTTGGCTTAATGTTCTCTAACACATTAACTAAATCATTATGCTGACGTACATAACGTGAAAGAGTCCAAAGCTCTGCATTAACTTGTCCTGTTTTAGTATCAGACATAGCAATTAAATTATCGAATGCATTATGAGCATGTTTTTCTTCTTTAAAAAACAGTTTCAATAATGCCATTAATGCAGAATAGAGCGAACGCTGAGTTAACGATATCGCGATGTTAGGTAAGAAATAGTCAGCACCTAATTTATTGATACGTTGCACATAGTGCCATAATTCTAATAAATTTTTATCTTGTAATGGTTCACTTATCAATGCACCAATAGAGATTAAATATTTATCTAAATCTCGCATCCACGTTATTGGTAATTCTTGTACCCAACTAAATTTTTGAGCAATCTCAGGTAATGATTTTAACAGCGTTGGTAAATCATTCATCATTGAAGCTGGCAGACGATTACTATATAAAGAGACCGCATTTTGGTTACCATAAATATAGTAATCTTGCACACCAAACCATTTACCATTAAAAGAAGGTAATCCCATAAGATTAAGGCTAAAGTTTAATGAAGAATGGAATCCTGCCTCACACATATCCCAAGTTAATGGTGTTATCGGATTAGGGAAACGTTCTGCTGATTCTTCTCTTGTCCAAATAGGGGCAATTTGTGTCACATTTCGTGATTGTAAAAGCCACAGTTTCCCATCATGAAATGCCCACTCAATATCTTGTGGAAAATCAAAATACTTCTCAGCTGAAATTGCCAACTTAGCGACTTGTGTATATTGTTCTCCATTTAATGAAGGGGTATTTTTTCTTTTATTATCAATTGGTAAACAGTTAACACCATTTTCTGACATGATAATGGCATTTGTTTTTTCAGCAATAGTTTGCTGTTTTAACGCATAAGAATCTCTATCAACAAGATACTCATCAATAGGCTCTTCACCAGCAACTACCGTTTCACCAAGCCCAAAGGCGGCATTAATTAATACAGTAGAAAGAGAACCTTGAACGGGATCTATAGAAAAAGCCACGCCAGCAGCTTCATGTTGTTGAACATCGACCATTCGTTGTAAAACAACTGCCATAGAGGCATGAGAATGTGACAGATTTAAATGTTGGCGATAGAGCATTACATGAGCGTGCCATAAGGAAGCATAACATTGGCGAATCGCATCAAGTAATATCGGTAATGTTCTAACACCTAACAGCGTATCATGTTGTCCGGCAAAAGCTGCACCAGGCATGTCTTCAAGTGTGCCTGAAGATCTTACTGCCAAAGGTGTGCTATTTAAGTCCAGTTTATCCAACATTAAACTTAATGAATCAATTAGTTTTTTAGGTAATTCAGCTTGTAAGATAATTTGGCGGATTTGGCTGCTAATTACATCAACTTCTTGGTTGGAGGTTGATAACAGCAAATTAATCTTAGGAAGCAAAGGAGCAATAAATAATTGATATGCGTGACAAGATAGGATCAAACCATCAGGAACGGGTAGTGATTGGATTGTTTTAGCTAAACTAGCGCCTTTTCCACCGCTTATCAGCACATCAGTAGCAGCAGGGTCGTTAATTTTATAAATGAGTTCCATATATGACCTTATTATTTTTACATGTGAAATAAAGTACAAACAGCGCTAGTAATGCACCACAAATAACATCAATACCATAATGGTAATGTAGGTAGACTGTAGCTAAGATAAGTCCCATTGATAGAGGAAATAAACAGTAAGCTATTTTTCGATAACCAGAAAAATAGAAAAAACCAAGTATGTAAAGTGTTATTCCAGTATGTAAGGAAGGAAATACATCCATTCCAGTAATACCTTTATCAACCAATTCGGTCAGAAATAGTGTCATTGCTCCGGTGTGAACAGGATAAGTAAAATCCATAGGAAAAGCAGCGTAAGGACCCGCAGCGGGTATGGAAAAATAGCCAATAAAACCAAATAAATACATTAGCATTAAGCCAAAAAAATAGTTATGGGTAACTGTTGGTTGACGAATAAAAAAGAAAAATAACGCGCTACCTATGATTAAAAAATAGAAACTGAAGTAGCAAAATGCGAGCAATTCGCTTAATAAGCCTGATTGTATAGAGATAGACCACTCTGGTAGACTTTTACCAAACCATAGGAATTTATCTAACTTATATAAAACAACATCAAAATTTTCTTGGTATAACCCATATCGAATTGATTTGAAAAGTGGAAAAATTGACCAACATGCAATTAATTGCAGTAATCCAAACCAATAAAATCGGGTAGGTGAGGTCTGTTTCCGAGTTCTGTATCCAACAAGAATGAGTAAAAGCCAAAAGAACAAGCCTGAAATAATGGCAGGAAGCATATCTGCGCTATTAAGCAGCCAACTACCATAAGTACCTAATGACCAAATAACAAATAACTGAAGAGAAAACAGGTGATTAAGTTGTTGTTTTGTCTTAGAAGCTAACATATTTTTGAACCTTTAGTTCTTATAATTCCAATCCCAATTAATGCACTAATAAGGCTTACACAGATAGAGAGTGGTGAGATAAATAATAAAATAAACAGTATAGGTAACCAAATAACAGTCGCTAAACTGCCCCCTATAATTTTAAAAAAACTCACTGTATTACGTGCATCAGCGAAACGAGAAGCAATAAGAGCACTAAGCAATATTGGAAATAAAATAAACATAAAGCAAAAAGAGATATAGCGCCAAATTTTAATAGAAGACAAAACATTACTTTTTATATTCTTATTCAAATCATCATGGTTAATTAAATTATTTTGATAATCAATAAACGATTCAGCATAAGAGCTTCCATTACTTTTTTTGTTATAAGCATAATCTGATGCTTTTTTAAATGAATCAATATCAGGGCAGTTAACAGAAATATTATTTAAAGCAAGAGAAATATCTTGATGAATACTTTGCTCCCATTCTCTTGATGTTAAATTATCTTTTTGAGGAATAACAATATTTTCCCCTATATATAACTCTACTTCAGAGCTGAATTTATCTGGTGCAAGGTAAAATAAACCGACAGGAACAACATCAAAAGTAATCCCCTCATCAAGTAACGTTCTAATAATTCGTGCTGCACCTCGTTGATAAGGCAGTGGTTTATGCCCCCATTCACTACTACCTTCAGGAAATAGCAATAAATCCCCACCGGCTTTGATATGTGCTATTGCTGCTTCTGATGGGCTAGAAAACACGTTGGAATTAATACCGAAACGCGCTCTGTCTTTTTTTCTTATAACAGGAATACCTGTAAAAAAAGCTCTCATTAAACGACTATTTAGTAACTGAATTGAAGCCAGTGCCTGTGCTTTAGGGAATTCTTTTAGTGCAATGTAAGCATCAAAAGCACTGTTCCGATGACTACAAATTATCAGTTTAGGATGTATATCTTTTGGTGAATTTCTATTATGGTAAACAGTCGTAATATTAGAAAAATAAAATTCTCTAATACTTTTTGAGACTACTTGATAATAGAAAGGGAGTGGGGAACCTGCAACAACTAGAGGGGTATTTGTTATTGTTGAAGGTAATATTTTTGTAGGCATGGAATTTCCTTATTTTATTCCTTCTACAGAAACATATCATGTCATCTGAAAAATTTGTACCGATTTATTAAAAGAGAAAATGGCAATAACGCAGAGTATGGATTATATAAATTATATTAATTAATTTTTAACGCTTAATTCTAATGAATGAGGTGGTAATGAAAAGTATTCAACTAAGATTGGCAGAGCCGCAGGAGGCTAAACGACTATGGTATTTGAGAAATCAAGCATTGAGGTTTGGTTGTGAAAATGTTTATCCCCCAGCTATTTTAGCCGCGTGGACTCCTGATGAAATGCCAGAGGGTTATCGAAATGCAATAACCAAAAACCCATTTTATGTTATTGATAATGATAATCATAATATTCCTGTTGCTTCAGGTTTTTTGAGTCTTGAAACAGGGTTTGCTGAAGCAATTTTTACACTTCCTGAATATATGGGAAGGGGTTTTGCAAGTTTGATCCTTAAGCAGCTTAAAATAGAGGCTAAAAAAAGAGGGCAACCACAATTATTACTGGATTCCACTCCTAATGCAGTGCTTTTCTATTTAAGACAAGGATTTAAAGTGTTGGAAGAACGCGAATATTATTCTAATTTGACTAAAACAAATTTACACTGCTATCGAATGTTTATTGATTTAGATACGGAATTAATAAATTAACACCAAAATAATCATAAAAAGAGCATCTATTTTTAGTCATGCTAATATATAAAAAGCTGTTCTTAAAATGCGATAAGTTATCTATTTTCGTTATTTGTTGAATTGGCTTTTATATTTATTGATATAAAATAGTAATCTCGCTGATGTTGCGATATTGTAAAGAAATAAAATATTTCTAGGGTGATGAAAATTATGCAAAATGTGTTATTAACGTTATGGCCGTTATTTGCGTTAATTGCGCTAGGTGCAATCTTAAGAAGAAATAAAACATTTGAACCTGCTTTTTGGGTCGGTGCAGAAAAACTTAATTACTTTTTACTATTCCCTGCGTTACTTATAAATAGTTTGGCTAAAGCACCTTTAAACGATCCTCAATTATTTCACCTTGCAGGTGCAATTTTTTCTGTTGTAATAACGATTACTATTTTATGTTTGCTATTAAAGAAATTTACAGGCTGGACAGCGGGTCGATTTGGCGCAATTGTCCAAGGTAATATTAGATTTAATACTTATTTAGGATTAGCTATTGTGGCTGATCTATTTGGTACTTCTGGGCTTGGGATAGCTGCATTAATATTAGCAATTTTGGTTCCATTATCTAACGTTACATCTGTTTTATGTTTAACCGCCGGACAAAATGTTACTTTACGGCAATTGGTCTTACCTATCATAAAAAACCCTCTTATTATCTCCTGCGTTATTGGCATTGTTATTAATTTAACCGGAATAGGGCTACCTTTTGGTAGTGATCAGTTCCTTAAATTACTAGCCGCAACCAGTTTACCTTTAGGCTTAATTTGTATCGGTGCCGCATTACATATTTCGACGCTAAAAGCAGAAAGTAGAATGATTAGCGTCAATACCATTAGCCGTTTAACAGTTGTACCCATTATTGCATATACGATAGCGAGCGTATTAGGGTTATCATCATCAGTCACTGTGTTAATGGTAATTTTCTTTTCAATACCAACTGCACCGACTTCTTATATTCTTACTCGTCAGCTTAATGGTGATTCAGAATTGATGGCAGGAATTATTACCTCACAAACTATGTTTGCTGCAATTACATTGCCTATTGTATTAGGATTTTTAGCAATGTAGTCATGTGAAAATTTGAGAGTTTTTATTTAAAAAACACCACTTGCAAAATAGAGTGGTGTTTTTTTATATCATAAAAACTATTTTTTGATACTTTAATTTTTATAGATTTTATATATAGGAACAAAAATCATGAAAATTTCTGGTGTTGTAATTACTAACCAAAAAATAGATAGAATAAAAAATTCGGACACTCCATTAAATGCTAGAACCTTGTGGGAAAAAATAAAAAACTGGTTTGGTGTTGGAAAGGAAAATATAGTTTTACCTTTAGTTAATGATGTTTTTTTTAATAATGAAAAAAGTATTTTAGAGAAAATAGATGGGTTTAATCAATTAAGAAACTTTGCAGGTAATGTATATAAGGATAAATTTATAGTTGAGATGAAAGAGAATGATATACATTTTTCCATCCTCTTAAATGAATTTGATAATGATGAAAAAGTAACTTTTTCATGGTGTGAAAGCGAATATGGAAATAATAATAGTGAATTAAGAAATAATATAATCATTCCACTAATAAAACATGGGCTTAGTGATTTATTGTACGATGCCATACATGAATATGTTGAGAGGAAAGACATAAAAAAGGATGGTGATAAAATAAAACAAGAGATCATTATAAAGCTAATCGCTGATAATGGTGATAAATTTAAAAATCACGAAAACTTAAATAATGAATATATTTTAAAAAATAGTATCACTAAAAAAGCAGATGTTAGAGTGGAGGATTTCTTATTTGAACTCAATAACTTAATAGAAAAAGAAAGAGAAAAAATAAATACCATCCAAGAATCAAGAATAAAAGAGTCAGGTGTGGTTGAGAAAAAAAAAGGAGAAGAACTAACATTATTAGATAAAATAGAAAAAGAGCTATTTAATGATTTATCAAGAATGTCACTTACATTCAATGGAGAGCCAATCGCTGACTTAAAAAACAAAGCAGAAGAAATAGGTGAAAATGACTTTAAAAAATCTGAATTTAATAAATTAAAATCTAAGCTTATGGACGTCGAAGATAAAGAATTGATTTTTTCATTATTATATCAAAAAGGTGTTCTAGCATTTAAAGAATTTATTGGCAAGCAAGACCTTTTTGCTGGAATGGTTAATGTTCCTTATAATGGTCATACTTCTATAAATATAACAAGAAAAGACGATAAAATTAAAATAGAAGCAACAAATGAGAAATCGCTATTTGTTAATGATAGTGATGGTAGAAAAAATATGGATAAATTAATTGGATTAGGACTAGATTATCTTAATGAAGATAACTATAAATTGGTAGGACTCATAGGTGACGAAATTCTTGAAAAACCAATGGAAATAAAGGACTATACAAAAATCTTAAACGATAATCCTAAAATTGCCAACTTATTATCTGTTGGTGATAAAGCAGCGTTAGAAGATAAAATAACATTATTTTTTGAATATGATCTTAAAAAAAGAGAACTTACTTTAGATAATAAAAGTAGCTATGAATATGCCATTTTAAGATCTTAATCTTGGGCTAAACAGAGCTTCTTGCTATGATGTAGACAAACTAATAATAAGTAAGAGGCTCTTTTATGTCACAATTGCATACCTCAGAAATAAATAGAATAATCATAGAGTTAAAGCAACAATATCAAAATGCAGTCGATGCACTACGTAATGCAATTATTGATTATGCTCAAGATGGAAAATTACCTGATATAAAACAGAGAGCCGAAGGATTATTTGCTTATCCCCAATTAACAGTTAATTGGTATGGTGAAACAAAAACAGAAGATAGAACAAGAGCTTATGGAAGACTACCTCAATCAGGAGTCTATTCAACCACAATTACTAATCCTAGTCTGTTTGAAAATTATTTAATTGAACAACTTCAATTAATTGCCGATGCTTATCACGCTACTTTTGAAGTTAGTGCCTCAAAACAAGAAATTCCATATCCATTTGTTATTGATGGAACAGGTATTGGTTTTGATAGAGTAATGAGTGCTTCTTTAGCTAAATATTTTCCGACAACCGATCTCTCTAAAATAGGAGACGAAATAACGGATGGTTTAGTTTGTGATAGGGAAGTATTACCCCTTTCTCATTTTGATGCTTTACGAACCGATTTTTCACTCGCTCGTTTAAAACATTACACCGGTACGCCACCTGATGATGTGCAACCCTATATTTTATTCACCAATTATAACCGTTATGTTGATGAGTTTGTTCGCTGGGCAAGTGAACAAGTTGCTGATAAAAATAGCCCATATTGCGCACTTTCTTGTGCCGGATTTCAACAAATTACCGCAGATACTATAGATCCCGAAAAATTTATTTCTGACTTAACGTGGAAGAAATATCAAATGCCGGCGTATCATTTAATTGCAAAAGAAGGTCCCGGAATAACATTAGTTAATATTGGCGTTGGCCCTTCAAATGCTAAAACAATTTGCGACCATTTGGCGGTATTACGCCCACATGTTTGGTTAATGATTGGTCATTGTGGTGGATTACGTGAAAGCCAATTGATTGGTGATTATGTTTTAGCTCATGCTTATTTACGTGATGATCATATTTTAGATGCGGTGTTACCACCAGATATTCCAATTCCTAATATTGCTGAAGTTCAACGCGCTTTATATGATGCAACTAAAATGATCAGTGGTAAGCCTGGGCATGAAATAAAACAGCGGTTAAGAACAGGAACTGTTGTAACAACCGATGATAGAAACTGGGAATTACGCTTTTCAGCATCCGCAAGACGATTTAATTTAAGTCGAGCTGTTGCAGTTGATATGGAAAGCGCAACAATTGCCGCACAAGGATATCGTTTTCGTGTTCCTTATGGCACATTATTATGTGTTTCTGATAAACCTTTGCATGGTGAGATTAAATTACCCGGTCAGGCTAACCATTTTTATGAGGGAGCCGTATCTGAACATTTGCAAATCGGTATACAAGCTATCGAATTATTGAAACAAGAAGAAGACCGTTTACATTCTCGAAAATTAAGAACATTTAACGAACCACCATTTAGATAATTACATTAAAAAAATTAGAATTAGAGTAGTAAAAAAACACTCAAGCTTAAAAATAGCGCTGGGTGTTTTTTTATACATTTAATCTGAAGCAGATAGGGGATTATTAAGATAACTAGATGAGTTAAAAACGTAAATGTCGTGCGGCTTTTCTTAAACGATCATCACCACGTCTATCATAACGCTGGGTTGTCATAATACTGGCATGTCCCATTGCATCTTTTACGGTGACAATATCCTCGCCATTATCCAGCATTGCGGATGCAAACGTTCTTCGTAAATCATGAGGAGCAAATTTATCTATACCGCTTTCTAGTTGGCGAGTTTCTAAAATAAAGTAGATAGCTTGGTCTGTAATTCGTTCATCAGTGACATCATCAAATCGGCGAATTCGTGTAAATAGTGGACCATTTTGCTCACCTCTAATTTCATCAATCCAAAGCTGAACTCTATCCCAAGTATCATCAGGCATATAAGAAATACGTTCTTTATTACCTTTTCCTCGAACAATAAAAGCCTGATCACGATATTGAATATGCTCGTAATTAAGAGCCACTATTTCTGAACGGCGTAATCCACAACCTAATAACACACTTAATATTGCAGCATCTCTTAATCCTTTAGATGAATTATCTTTTTCACAACAACGAAATAAAGTGCGAATTTCTTGGCTGGTTAATGCTCGACCTTTTGGTAATCGACTTCCTCGAACAGATTTTACTTGTCGTATATGTTGATAACTTTCCGTGTCCATCTGTTTCATTGCCCAAGCTTCTAAAGCAACACCTTTTAATGCAGCAAGATAAGTATTGATTGTTGCTGGTGCTTTATTCGCATCTGACAACATATCAATAATTGCTTGAATATGATGGCGGCGAAGGGCACCCCATTGGCAATTTTTTAGAGAAGAAAACCCGATCATTTTTGCAACTATAGTTAAAAACGATCCCATCGTTTGACGACTACGCTTAGAACCTAAGCTCATTAAATAAGCTAATGCAGGATTACTGTGAGCGGGTGAAGTGAAGGTTGCATTCAGATCCAATAATGTCTGTTTTTCAGATAATACTAGCGATGTTTCTGAGGTATTTTCCTGATCGTTGTGGTGATTTTCCATTGTAATTTCCTTATTAAATCAACATAACCGTAATGAATATTCTAACAGATTTAAAGAATAAAAAGACTACTTTTTCAAAGGATCATTTTAATAAGTAGAGCGGATCTAGTCTATTTTTAAAGCAATCGGAGTGTTATTTGTTCAACTGTAGTTTAAATAGTAAACGAGGCTAGTTAGTCTAAAATAGAATTCTCTAAATGGATCAGAGAATATGCACTGAAAAGGCAGGTGAGTCAGTGAAGAAAAACGCTTTTTAATTAGCGACGTACCCTAATATTTTGGTATGCAATTTTTAACAGTAGCACACATAAGCTAAAAATTAGGGTACGAAAAATATCTATTAGTCTTTGTAGATAGCAACGGTTGGTTTTCCATCATTTCCAACAGTGCCGCGATACATGCCTTCAGAATTAAAAGACATGGTGTAGTTTCCTGATTTATCTAAAACAATTACACCACCACTTCCATTTATAGCTTTGACTTCATCTAATGCATTTTTTGCTGCTTGTTCTAATGGAAGCTTTTGGTATTTTACTTGAGCCGCAATATTAAATGCGGTTAATGTTCTAATAAACATTTCACCAGAACCCGTTGCAGATACGGCAACAGTTTCATTATCTGCATAATTTCCTGCGCCAATAATAGGGGAATCGCCAACTCGACCATAACGTTTATTGGTCATTCCACCTGTCGAAGTTCCCGCAGCTAAATTACCTTGTTTATCTAATGCAACAGCACCAACTGTGCCATATTTATAGTCGTACATCATTGGATCAATAAAAAGTGCGGCTGTTTTACCATCATGATCTAAAACGACCGTCTCTTTTTCTATCGCTTTTTGTAACTGTTGCCAACGATGTTCAGTCTTAAAATATGAAGGTTCAACAATAGTAAGACCTTGCTCTTTGGCAAAAAGATCTGCTCCAGTAGAAACCATTAATACATGTGGGCTATTATTCATCACTGCAATTGCAGCATTGATAGGATTTTTTACCGTAGTAACACCAGCAACTGCACCTGCTTTGCGAGTTTTACCATCCATAATTGAAGCATCAAGTTCATTTCGTCCATCATGTGTAAAAACGGCACCTTTTCCAGCATTAAAAAGAGGAGAGTCTTCCATGATATTTATTGATTTTTGTACAGCTTCGATGCTTGTACCTCCACTATTTAGTACCGCATATCCGGCAGTTAATGCTTCCGTTAATTTCTCGTTATATTCTTTTTCTTGTTCCGGAGTTATCGTATCTTTAGTGATTGTACCTGCACCACCATGAATAACTAAACGAATAGGCGCTTCACTACTGGCTAAAACAGATGAGGCAAAAAGAGTACATAGGGTGATAGTTGCGAGCTTATACTTAGTATTGTTCATATAAACCTTCTTCTTTTTTATTAAAATTAATTTGATATTTTCATAAAAACTTATCACTATATTTATATTGCTACACATCGATATTGTTATGCAGTGATTATTAACTGCAATAATCAATATATAAAAAGTTTATAGTAAGAGTGGTCTGATCACATATTATTTTTCTATTTATTGAGTGCATTGACACTTTTTTATTTGTCATCTAATAAGATTAAATGCAGCAAAAACAAATGGCTATATTATTTTTAATAAAAATAATATTATAGAAAATAGAAATGACAATAAAATTATATTAAGTTGATGTCTCTATTTGAAGTTAATAAAAGTAGTTTTTATTTTGTTGTTTTTTCAGGCCATCTTGTTGATTAATTTAATATTTTACATTGCACCAGGTTCGAAACTCCTATCTGTTTTTTTATTTTCCTAATATCACTTTAAATAACCTAGTAGCAAGATTACTTAGTTTGATTCTTTATAATTCATAATCGTTATTATCTCTTCTGTTTTTAAATGTAACCGCTCCTTTATGCGATATACAAATTGTGTGTTTTCTCTAATAATCAAAAATAGATAACGATTATGTGATAAACGCACTACATTAATTTAGCTTAACGCTCTATGATGAATGTATTATATTTTATAATTCATATGGTTAACTTTAAATTCTTTTGTTTTCCGTATTAGATAAATTAGCTTTATTAATATAATTGAACTATTTTTAACGTAGATAAAAAACAAATTATAATTTTCTTGCGTTGTTTAACTATTTTTTTACATACAGTAATTCACACAAAATATTGACGTTATTTTATGGCTAAAGGAAGGTTAAATAATTTATATGAAAAATCAAAAAAAGAATCGTTTTTTTGTTTACAGCATTGTACTTATTGCAGTAGTTGCAGCAGGTATTTTTTGGTGGAAGTCTCAAATACCTGCACTTCCCGAAGGCTTTGCTCAAAGTAATGGGAGAATAGAAGCAACCGAAATTGATATTTCAACCAAAAGCCCAGGAAGAATTGACTCTATACTTGTTCAAGAAGGTGATTTTGTTAAAGCGGGTGAAGTGTTAGCTAATATGGATACCCGTACATTAAAAGAGCAACTTCATGAAGTTCAAGCCCAATTAAATCAAGCTAAAAGTAGTGTTGTAACCGCTGAATCAGCACTCTCACAACGTCAAAGTGAGCAACTTGCTGCTCAAGCCGTGGTTAGGCAACGCATTGCTGAACTTGATGCCGCACAAAAAAGACTTAACCGTTCTCGTGCATTAGTAAAAACGAATGCAATTTCTATTCAACAACTCGACGATGACATAGCAAGAACTGAAGGCGCGCGAGCTGCTGTTGAAGCTTCTAAAGCACAAGTAACCGCTGCGTTGGCGGCAATAAATTCAGCAAAAGCAGGTATTATTCAAGCCAAAACAAAAGTAGATGCCGCAACAGCTAGCGAACGTCGCATTATTGCCGAACTTGATGACAGCATATTAAAAGCGCCGCGTAATGGTCGAGTACAATATCGTGTTGCAGAACCCGGTGAAGTTTTAGGCGCTGGCGGTCGTGTATTAAATATGGTTGATTTAAGTGATGTTTATATGACTTTTTTCTTACCTACCGAAGCTGCAGGTAAAGCCGCTTTAGGTAGTGAAGTCCATATTATTTTAGATGCAGCTCCACATATTGTTATCCCAGCAAAAACAACTTATGTTGCCAGCGTTGCACAATTTACACCCAAAACGGTTGAAACAGATAATGAAAGATTAAAACTCATGTTTCGTGTCAGGGCACGTATCGCACCAGAATTATTAGAACAACATTTAGAATATGTAAAAACAGGATTACCTGGTCGTGCTTATATTCGCTTAGATAACAAACAAGATTGGCCCGCTGAATTAGAGGTGAAATTACCACAATGAGTCAAACGATGAGAACGGAAAGTCATTCTCATATCATCGAACTGACTCATGTATCCCAACATTATGGTGATACTTTGGCTCTTGATGATGTGACATTAGCAATTCCCGCAGGAAAAATGGTGGGATTAATAGGTCCTGATGGCGTCGGAAAATCGAGTTTAATTTCACTTATTTCAGGAGCAAGAGAAATTCAAGCAGGGCAAGTCATTGTACTTGATGGTGATATGCATGATCTGGATCACCGCCGAGCCGTTTGTCCGCGTATTGCTTATATGCCTCAAGGATTAGGTAAAAATCTTTATCACACTCTCTCTGTTTTTGAAAATGTGGATTTTTTTGGTCGGTTATTTGGTCAATCAAAACAAGAACGTAAAGAACGTATTAATGATCTATTAGAGAGTACAGGATTAGCGCCATTTCGCGATAGACCCGCAGGAAAATTATCAGGTGGTATGAAGCAAAAATTGGGGCTTTGTTGTGCGCTTATTCACGACCCGGAATTACTTATTTTAGATGAGCCAACAACGGGTGTTGACCCATTATCAAGAGCGCAATTTTGGGAACTGATTAACCGAATTCGTAAACGTCAAAAAAATATGAGCGTATTAGTTGCAACGGCTTATATGGAAGAAGCTGAACGTTTCGATTGGTTAGTTGCGATGGATGCCGGTAAAGTTTTAGCAACAGGTCATGCCGATGAGCTAAAAGCTAAAACCAATACTGATGAATTAGAAGCTGCATTTATTGAGCTTTTACCAGAAGAAAAGCGTAAAAATCACCAAAAAGTGGTTATTCCACCACGAGATAAAAGCGATGACGATATCATTGCGATAGAGGCGCAAGATTTAACCATGCGCTTTGGTCAATTTGTCGCGGTTGACCATGTAAGCTTTCGTATTCCAAAAGGTGAGATTTTTGGATTCTTAGGTTCAAATGGTTGTGGTAAATCAACCACAATGAAAATGCTAACTGGGTTATTAGAAGCAAGCGAAGGGCGAGCATGGTTATTTGGTCAAGAAGTTGATCCTAAAGATATTGAAACACGTAAACGTGTTGGTTATATGTCACAAGCTTTCTCGCTCTATAGTGAATTAACAGTTAAGCAAAATCTTGAATTACATGCCAAACTTTTTCATCTTCCTGAAAATGAAATTCCTGAACGAATCAAAGAGATGAGTGAGCGATTTAATCTCACTGAAGTTGAAGATATGATGCCAGATGGTTTGCCATTAGGTATTCGCCAACGTTTATCTCTTGCCGTTGCCGTTATTCACCAACCTGAGATGTTGATATTAGATGAACCGACATCGGGCGTTGACCCAATTGCTCGTGATATGTTCTGGAATTTGATGGTTGACCTATCAAGACGTGACGGTGTCACTATTTTTATCTCAACCCACTTTATGAATGAAGCGGCACGCTGTGACAGAATGTCATTGATGCATGCAGGTAAAGTATTGGTTACAGATACACCGAGTAATTTAGTTAAAAATAGTCAGTTTGATACGCTAGAAGAAGTCTTTATTGATTACCTTAAAAAGGCATCAGGAGAACAAGAAAACCCTGAACTTGAAGGTAAAGAGTTACAACTTCCAACATCTAGTACCGAAAGTGCAGAACAAGCATTAAAACAGCGATTTAGTTTACGCCGGTTATTTAGCTACAGTATTCGTGAAGGTATGGAGTTACGTCGTGATCCTGTACGTTTAACGCTAGCACTATTAGGTACAGTTATTCTTATGTTTATTATGGGATACGGTATCAGTATGGATGTGGAAAATCTTCGTTTTGGTATTATGGATAGAGACCAAACAGGATTAAGTCAAGCATATAGTCAGAACTTATCTGGCTCTCGTTATTTTATTGAAAAAGCACCTATTACTGATTATGACCAACTTGAGCGCAGATTACGCAGTGGCGATATTACCGTTGCAGTTGAAATTCCACCTAATTTTGCTCGTGATGTAGCCAAAGGGCATACGGTAAAAATTGGTGTGTGGATTGATGGCGCAATGCCAAACCGAGCTGAAACAGTACGTGGATATATTCAAGCAATGCATTTAACTTGGATGCTTGATATGGCGATGCGTCAACCAACCAATATGGTAGATAGGCTTGCACCCATTGATATTGAAACCCGTTATCGTTATAACCCTGATGTAAAAAGCTTACCTGCAATTGTACCCGCAGTTATTCCGCTATTATTGATGATGATACCCGCAATGCTTAGCGCCTTAAGCGTTGTACGTGAAAAAGAGCTAGGCTCTATTATTAACTTGTATGTAACGCCAGTAACCAAAGCTGAATTTTTATTAGGTAAACAGCTACCTTATATTTTATTAGGTATGTTTAACTTCTTTATGCTTTGTATACTCTCCGTTTTTGTCTTTGGCGTGAGTTTTAAAGGCAGTCTATTAACGCTTTCTTTAGGCGCGTTGCTCTATATTACTATTGCAACAGGTATGGGATTATTAATTTCATGTTTTATGAAAAGCCAAATTGCGGCTATTTTTGGTACATCAATTATGACCTTAATACCTGCAACTCAATTTTCAGGCATGATTGATCCCGTTTCATCTCTTGAAGGTATTGGTAAATGGATAGGGCATATTTACCCTACATCACACTTTTTAACCATTACAAGAGGGACCTTTTCTAAAGGATTAAATCTCTTCGATTTACCTTGGTCTTTTATTCCTTTATTAATCACAATCCCCATTGTTATTGGGCTGAGTGTCTTTTTCTTGAAAAAGCAGGAGGCTTAAATGTGGCGCACTATTCAAAATGTTTTTAATCTTGGAATAAAAGAGCTACGAAGTCTTTCGCGAGATAAGGCGATGTTAGCGTTGATTGTGTTTGCTTTTACTGTCTCAATTTACTCATCAGCCACTGTTACTCCCGGTTCACTACATCATGCGCCAATAGCGGTAGCGGATCAGGATAAATCACAGTTATCTGCACGTATTGTTAATAGTTTTTATATGCCATATTTCTTGCCACCAGCAGATATTACACCTGAACAAATTGATGGCTTTCTAGATAGAGGAACTTATACCTTCGCTTTAGATATTCCACCTAATTTTCAGCGTGATTTACTGGCGGGGCGTAAGCCCGAAATACAGGTCAATATTGATGCAACCCGTATGAGCCAAGCATTTTTAGGAAATAGCTATATCCAAAGTATTGTGATGGGTGAAGCAAAAACCTTTTTAGCAAAAAACAGATCTAATGATCCACTTCCTGTTGATTTAGAAGTAAGAATGAGTTTTAACCCTAATCTTACACAATCTTGGTTTGGTTCAGTAATGGCAATTATCAATAATATCACTATGTTATCGATAGTTTTAACCGGGGCTGCATTAATTAGAGAACGAGAACACGGCACTATTGAGCATTTATTAGTAATGCCTGTAACTCCCTTTGAAATTATGCTCTCTAAAATTTGGTCAATGGGGCTTGTTGTTTTATTGGCTTCAGCTATATCTTTGGTTTTAGTCGTTAAATCACTGCTCAATGTGCCTATTGAAGGCTCGGTTTTACTATTTATGTGTGGTGTAGCATTAAGCTTATTTGCGACGACTTCTATTGGGATCTTTTTAGGGACAATGGCACGATCTATGCCTCAGTTTGGCTTATTAATGATCATGGTGTTACTTCCCTTAATCATGTTATCAGGAGGGATGACATCACGAGAAAGTATGCCTCAGTTTGTTCAAGATGTAATGCAAGCGATGCCAACAACTCACTTTGTGACTTTGGCGCAGGCAATTTTATATCGTGGTGCAGATTTCTCTATTGTATGGCCACAATTTATTATCTTAATTGTTATTGGCTCAGTGTTTTTCTGCTTAGCACTCTTGCGATTTAGAAAAACAATCTCAGCTATGGCATAAAACGATAACCGATCCCTGTTTCTGTTATAAAATGCACAGGACATGTGGGATCGGTTTCAAGTTTTTGACGTAGATGCCCCATATATATCCGCAAATAATGACTATGTTCGACAAAGTTGGGTCCCCAAACATGAAGCATTAAATGGCGTTGAGTTAATACTTTTCCGCTGTTATTAACTAACTCACTTAATAAACGAAATTCTGTGGGGGTTAAGTGAATAGCGTCTTCTTTACGAGTTACCATTCTATTAACCCAATCGATAGTAATATCACCAAAAGAGAACTGAGTATGTTCAGTTTCCTGTTTGATTGTTCGACGTAATGAGGCACGAACTCGGGCTAATAACTCGCTAATACCGAAGGGTTTTGTTAGATAATCATCAGCACCTGCATCTAATGCTATCACCTTATCTTGTTCTGAATCTCGAGCAGAAAGTACAATAATCGGCGTTGCACTCCATTGACGAAAATCTTGAATAAAATGGATGCCATCTTTATCGGGTAAACCAAGATCAAGAATAACTAAATCGGGTTTTCTTGATGCCGCTTCCATTAATCCCCGTTGGCATTCTGATGCTTCATAAACACGAAAAGCGTCGTTCTCTAGTGCAAGCCGAACAAAGCGTAAAATCTCTTTTTCATCTTCAATAATCAATACGTTATAAGGAGTCACGGATTTGCTTCAATCTCATCAATATTAGGAAGTGATTTTAAAGGTAAAACAAAGTGAAAGCTTGCTCCACCTTTTTCATTATTTTCAGCCCAAATTAAACCTTCATGCAAACGAATTATGGCACTGCAAATTGCTAACCCTAAACCGACACCAGGAATAGCGGATTCTTTTACTGCTCGTGAGAATTTATTAAAGATAATTTGCAATTGCTCGGTTGGAATACCGTTACCTTCATCCCAAATTTCTACATGGATCTGTTTTTCTTCTATCGCCGCTTTTAGCCCTAACTTTGTGTTTGATGGCGTATATTTAACTGCATTTTCCAGCAAATTTGTAATAACTCTCTCAATGAGGTTGCTGTCACAATAGAGTAATAAATCGGCTGAAATATCAATTTGTAAAGGGTGTTTATCAAGTAGATAAGAGAGTGAACGAACCGCACTTCCAACAATCTCTTGTAATGAGTTCCATTGTAAATTGACTTGAATACCACCCGATTGAATACGAGCCATATCTAACAGATTATTCACTAATCGAGATGTTGTCAGGATCTGCTGACGAATTTGATTAACTTGTTCCGTATGTGCTGAACCTTCAGCGCTTAAATCGAGAAGCAAAATCTCTGATTGACCAAACAACACGGTTAATGGTGTTTTTAAATCGTGAGAAAGTGCCGCTAATAGCGCATTTCGTAGTTGTTCACGTTCTATATTAATGCGAGATTGTTCTGCTATTTTAGCTTGTTGTAATCGCTCAAGTGCATTCGCAATAAGCCCGTTAAAAGTCTGTAATAACTGCTGTTGTTCAGGAATAAGCAATTGGCGAAGATTATTAGGTTCAATCGCTAAAATAGCCAAAACTTGTTGGGATGCCGTAATTGGGTGTAATTGGTAAGGAACACTTGGCAAGGTATCTGTGCCAGCACCTGCAACTTGATCTTTATCGCAACACCAGCGCGCAATAGCTTCATCGATAGGTAAATGAGCCATACCTTGCGCTTGAAATGGAACTAACTCATCATTTTCATTTTTGCTAAGAAGACAAACCTTGGCATCAAAGGCACTGGATAAAAAATGATAACTTGTACGTACCACTTCTGCTAATGTCACGGCTCGGCTTAGTTCTCTTGTCATTTCAAATAAATGCCGAGTACGTTGTTCCCGATAACGTGCAACTCGGGTTTGATAACGCATACCTGCGGTTAAATTACCGACAACTAACCCCACAATTAACATAACAGTAAAGGTAATTAAGTACTGCATATCTAATACAGCAAGCGAAAAATGGGGCTGAACAAAAAACAGATCAAAGCTAATTACATTGATTAAAGCGGCAAAAATAGAAGGGCGACGACCAAAAAAGAGTGCAATTAAAACGACACCCAATAAATAGAGTGTCACTAAGTTAGCTTTATCTAATGCCAATAAAAAAGTGCGTGAAAAAAGTGTAATTGCTAAGCAGAGTGCAATAGCTGTGAGATAACCTTTTAGGTTTTGTCGCCATTTGTCGTTTTGTAGTTGTGGCGTTTTAGTGTGATAGCGTAAATCCTCATCATTTAGCGCCACACTAATAATATGCAAATCAGGTGCATATCGAGCTAGTCTTTCAGCAAAACGCATCCGTATCCAACGCTTTAACCATTGCCATTTTTGATACGAACGCTGCCCAATGATTACCTTACCGAGATTATGCTCTCTTGCGTAACGAATCACTGCTTTTTCTGCTTGATTATCAGAAAGAATAGCGGTTCTTGCGCCAAGGTGCTGAGCTAATTTAAGTGAGTGTAAAATTGCTCGCCGTTTGTTCTCGCCTATTTGGTGTAGTTTGGGTGTCTCTACATAAATAGCGTGCCATTGGCAACCAAAAGCAGCGGCATAACGTGCTGCAGTACGTACTAATTTATCATTTCCACCATGTGCACCGAGGCATACCATTAAACTATCTGTGGTATGCCAAACAGGCGCTGAACCTTGGCTATCACGAAACTCTTTTACTTGAGCATCAACGCGATCTGCCATTCTACGCAGTGCTAATTCACGCAGAGCAATTAAATTACCTTTACGAAAGAAGTGCTCAATGGCACGTTCTGCTTGTCCTGTAAGATAGACTTTCCCTTCGTGTAATCGTTGCTGTAAATCATCAGGTGGTAAATCTACCATCACCACTTCATCTGCTTGATCAAAAATATAATCAGGGATCGTTTCTTGAACGCGAATACCGGTGATACTTCCTACAATATCATTAAGACTTTCAATATGTTGAACGTTAATGGTTGCTAAAACATCAATGCCAGCATCTAATAACTCTTCTACATCTTGCCATCGTTTAGGATGACGACATTTATGTGGATTACTAAATGCCAACTCATCCATTAAGATCACCGCAGGATGTCGTGCTAAAGCGCTATCTAAATCAAATGCAGTGAGTTTTCGACCATGATGATGAATTCGCTGGAGTGGCAATATAGGCAGCCCATTTAATAGGGCTGCGGTTTCTTGTCGTTGGTGTGTTTCCACTATTCCCGCAAGGACGTCAATTCCTTGTTGATGTAAACGTTGTGCTTCTTGCAACATGGCGTAAGTTTTTCCAACGCCAGCACAAGCGCCAAAAAATATTTTTAAACGCCCACGAGTTGAGTTTTTTGTTAGAGCAAGTAAATCATCTGGATCAGGACGTTGCCATTGCTGTTTATTTTCCATTTTACTGCTCACTCATTGGCTTTTTTTTCAAATGTTAACTTATCAAGCGCTTGATTAAGTGTGAATACATTTACAACAGGTTCACCCATAAATGAAATAAAGGGTGAGATAGTATTACTCTTAATTAGCTGGTTAATTTCATTTTTAGCTAATTGACGTTGATGAGCAATATTATCCGCTTGATAATAAGCCGCTTGCATTGAAATATGAGGATCAAGTCCACTACCTGATGCTGTGACTAAATCAACGGGAACAACTTGATGATTATTCATCATTTTTTGCCATGTTTGTACACGTTGTGTAACTTCATTTAATAACAGAGGATTAGAAGAGGCTAATTGGCTCGCTCCTGAAGCCATACTGTTATAAGGCATTTCAGCGGTCATTGAAGGACGACCTTGAAAATAATCAGTACGATAAAATGGCTGACCAATTAATGTTGAGCCTATTAGTTTATCATCTTGATAAATGAGAGAACCATTAGCTTGCCATGGGAAAAATAAGTTTGCTAATCCAGTAACCAATAAAGGATAGACTAATCCAGTGATAAGTGTCAGTAATAACAACATCACCAGTGATGAACGAAATAGATGCATATTCAACCCCTTAAAATCCAATAAAAGCTAAAAGCATATCGATGATTTTAATGCCAACAAAAGGCACTAACAGCCCACTTAATCCATATAAAGTCAGATTACGACGCAATAATGAATGAGCGGAAACAGGGTGGTAGTGCACACCTTTCAGTGCTAATGGAATAAGAAATACAATAATTAATGCGTTGAAAATCACGGCGGATAACATTGCTGATGAAGGGGAATGTAAATTCATTACATTTAGCATATTTAACTGAGGATAAGTGACCGCAAATGCGGCTGGAATAATGGCGAAATATTTTGCGATATCATTGGAAATACTGAATGTTGTTAATGCACCACGCGTCATTAACATCTGTTTGCCAATATGCACGACTTCAATTAATTTGGTTGGATTAGAGTCTAAATCAACCATATTACCGGCTTCTTTTGCCGCTTGAGTTCCTGAGTTCATTGCTACTGCAACATCTGCTTGCGCCAATGCTGGTGCATCGTTAGTACCATCACCTGTCATTGCAACGAGGCGACCTTCCGCTTGATATTGACGAATTAATGCTAATTTTGCCTCTGGCGTTGCCTCTGCTAAAAAATCATCAACACCCGATTCTGCGGCAATCGCGGCTGCTGTAAGGTGATTATCACCGGTGATCATCACCGTTTTTATCCCCATTTGACGAAGCTGAGCAAAACGCTCTTTAATACCACCTTTAACAATATCTTTTAGCTCAACCACACCAAGAATTTTTTGATTTTCAACCACAACTAATGGAGTACCGCCAGTTCTGGCTACTTGCTCAACAATTAGCGTAACTTCATCAGGAAAATGATTATGACTTACTTCAACATAGCGACGAATGGCATCAACAGAACCTTTACGAATTAGGCGCTCACCCAAATTAACACCACTCATTCTGGTCATTGCTGAAAATGGGACAAAAGAAGCACCAAGAGAGGTTAAATCACGTTCACGTAAATTAAATCGTTGCTTAGCTAAAATAACAATGCTACGGCCTTCAGGTGTTTCATCTGCTAATGAGCTTAATTGGGCAGCATCAGCAAGTTGTTGTTCAGTAATACCCGAAAGAGGAATAAAGCGAGATGCTTGGCGATTGCCTAAAGTAATTGTGCCTGTTTTATCCAGTAGTAAAACATCAACATCTCCTGCGGCTTCAACAGCGCGACCACTTGTTGCAATTACATTGGCATCTAACATACGACTCATCCCAGCCACACCTATAGAGGAGAGCAATCCGCCAATCGTAGTTGGGATTAAACAGACTAATAAAGCGATTAAAGTCACTATCGAAATAACATCACCACTTTTTTGATATTCCACCGCAAAAACACTAAATGGATACAGCGTAGTACAAGCTAATAGGAAAATAAGCGTTAAGGCAGTTAATAAAATAGTTAATGCCACTTCATTCGGTGTTTTCCTACGCTTAGCGCCTTCTACCATACCAATCATTCGATCAAGAAATGAATTACCCGCTTCAGCAGTGCAGCAAATAATCAGCCAGTCCGATAACACTCGAGTACCGCCAGTTACGGAAGAAAAATCGCCACCTGATTCACGAATAACAGGCGCTGACTCGCCAGTAATTGCGCTTTCATCAACAGAAGCACCACCTTCAATAACTTCACCATCGCAAGGAATGATTTCACCAGCTTTGACGAGAACAATGTCATCTTTATGCAATGATAGAGAATCAATAATTTCTTGAGTCGCATTGATATCAGCGCTTTGTAAACGAACGGCTTTTGATGACTGTTTTGCACCTCTTAAACTTGACGCTTGTGCTTTACTGCGGCTTTCAGCAAGGGATTCTGCAAAATTAGCAAACAGTAATGTTATCCATAACCACAAGGTAATATGAAACGTAAAACGGCTATCATTTTGGTTATTATTAGGTAGATAACCCAATAATGAAGCTAGCCAAAACAACGTTGTTAATATCGCCCCGACATAGACAATAAACATTACCGGATTACGCCATTGTGCTTGTGGCGTGCATTTTTTTATTGCATCAGCAAAAGCAGATATCATCATTTCGCGGTCAAAAATCGCTGTTTTTTTCATGATATGTCCCCTTATTTAGCCCAAAATGATTGTAAATGTTCAGCAATAGGACCAAGCGCTAACGCTGGAACAAACGTTAATGCTCCTATCATTAATACCGTAACGATAAGCAATAAAATAAATAAAGGAGATGTTGTTGAGAGGGTTGCTAAACTTTCAGGTTGGCGCTTTTTGGTTGCTAAACTGCCCGCAATGGCAAGAACAGGGATCATGACACCAAAGCGACCGATTAACATCGCAAAGCCAAGTAATAAGTTATAAAACATAGAATTAGCATTTAAACCAGCAAAAGCGCTGCCATTATTATTTGCCGCCGAAGTTAGTGCATAAAGCACTTCACTAAAGCCATGAGCGCCGGGGTTTAAAATTGCGTCACGACCAGCATCTGTAAATAGGGCAAGCGCTGTACCTGTTAATATAACGGCAGGTGAAATTAAAATAGCAACAGCAACCCATTTCATCTCAGCAACGCCAATTTTTTTACCTAAATACTCAGGTGCTCGACCTACCATTAAACCTGCAATAAATACGGCTAATAATACATAGAGGATCATACCGTAAAAGCCAGAACCTACGCCGCCAAAAACGACTTCACCCGTTTGCATTAACCACATAGGGGCTAATCCACCCAATGCAGTGAGAGAATCATGCATCGCGTTAACCGCACCACAAGATGCCGCGGTTGTTACAGCCACAAAGAGTGCACTACCAATAATGCCAAAGCGACTCTCTTTGCCTTCCATATTAAAAGTGCTATCAGCACCAGCAAGTGTAAATTCAGGATTGCCTTGCCATTCGGCATATAAAATGACACTAACCGCGACAATAAAAATTACCGACATCGCCCAGAGTAGTGTATGACCTTGGCGTTGCACGCCACTTAAACGCCCAAAAGAAAAGCACAATGCAGTGGGTAATAAGAAGATAGCCAGTATTTGGAGAAAATTACTTAATGCGGTTGGGTTTTCATAAGGGTGTGCAGAGTTAGCAGCAAAATAACCACCACCGTTAGTTCCTAACAATTTAATCGCTTCTTGTGAAGCAACAGGTCCCATTGGAAGCCACTGTTGTTGCCCATCAAGACCACTACTTAGTAATGCCGGATGAAAATTTTGTATAACACCTTGGCTTACAAATAACAGCGACCAAACAATAGCCAATGGAAGTAACACATAGAGCGTGATTCGAGCAATATCAACCCATGCATTGCCTAACAAAGTGCAAGATGATTGTGTTAATGCCCTAATAAGAACAAAAGCCACAGCAATACCCGTGGTAGCAGAAAGAAAATTCTGCACCGCCAACCCCGTCATTTGGCTTAAATAACTCACAGTAGTTTCGCCGCTATAGGCTTGCCAATTGGTATTGGTAACAAAACTTATTGTTGTGTTCAGTGCTAAATCCCAATTCATATTAGGAATAGCTTGAGGATTTAAAGGTAAGTAGCTTTGGTTTATCAATATAATAAATAGCAGTACAGCCCCCATTAAATTAAAAATAAGTAGGGCGAGCATATAGTGATACCAACTCATAGATTGAATGGCTTTACCCATGGGTTTAAAACCGCAACAGCGCCAAATAATCAGCTCTGTTTTTGTTATCCAATAAGGTAAATCGCCTTCAATTAATCGAGCAAGATAATTGCCTACAAATTTTCCTATGATTAACAGTGTAATCAGAAAAACAGCAATATATATCAACGCTGTCGTTTCCATTTTTAAAATGCCTCTGCATGAAATAACACATAAACAAGATAAGCAGTGAGCAAGGTAACTAACGCCACAGCACCAAATATCAACATCAGAATTGTCCTTTCACTATTTTGATTGAGTGAGCGTACTTAAAGGGCTGTAAAGATGTTGATAAAAGGGCGGTAAAAGATGTAAAAAAAGTATAAAAATAGGTATAAAGATAAGAGTCAATAAAAAATAAATGGCGTTAAACCATTCTAAATAATAACTTCAAGTATTTAAAATATAATAATTAATATATCAAATAGGTAAGTTTGTAATTAAAATAATTAATATGACTAAAGATTGTTTATATTGCATTATTTTTACATGCCTACCTTCTTTAATTGGAAAGTTTTTAATTGGAAAATATTCACCTATTTATTAATTCAATGAAGGGTTATTATGTCTGAAAATATTTCTATTCGAGATAAATTATTACTTTATCATCTTACTTGTTTGGACAATTTACCAAACATTATTAAAAATGGATTATGAACAAGGCATTGATGCAATTAATTGGGAATTGATGGATCAACGCGATTACAAGAATACTGCGTCTAAGCTAGTCTGTATGGCAGAATGTCTTTCTCCTAATACAGTACCAGCAAGCTCCTTTTTCTGTATTTATGTAAAAGATGCAAAAATGGAGAAAGAAGTTAAAGGCTTATTGAGTAAAAATGGGTTAAATACATATATCAATATTATGGAACATTTCTGTGTAAAAAAATGATTATATATTCTTCTGGTGATATTTTTGAGTCTAGCTCTGTAGCATTAGTCAATGCCGTTAACTGTCAAGGTGTAATGGGGAAAGGCATCGCCTATCAATTCAAAGTGAAATTCCCAGAAAATTATATAATCTACAAAAAAGCGTGTGATGATAACCGATTCAAAATTGGAGATATTCTAATCACAAGCGAAAATGAAAAAATTATTGTTAATTTTCCAACTAAAGACTCATGGCGTAAAAAATCACAATATGATTATATTGAAAAAGGGTTATTGACGCTAAAACAAGAAATAATAAAAAGAAATATTCCATCAATATCATTACCGCCATTGGGGTGTGGTAATGGTGGGTTAGACTGGGAGTGTGTTGAAAATATGATTACCAGCATACTTTCAGATTTAGACTCTGTTGAAATAACGATATATCCACCTGTGGTAAAAAAAGATAATTTAAATAATGAAAGTACATTAAACACTAATCACTTGTTGGTTTGTTATGCAATGACGCATCTTAAAGATAAAAAGCGATATAGCCTAAATACCTTATTTTACTTATGCCAAAAGTTATTTAAATATAACTATTTTGATTTCAATATTGTTTATGGACGAGCCTATTCAAATATTCTTGATGCTATAACGGATGATATTAAACGTCTAAAATTAAAATATGGTGATAGTTTTGATGAGTTTATTAATGACTTTGTTAATACACACCTATCAAAAAAAATGGAAGATGATTTTAAAAAAATCATACCAGAAATAAATATTTATATTAAATTGCTCAATACATTAGAGCATAAAGAAGAGTTTTCAGAAATTATCGATTTAATTGAAATGTTTTCTAATAAAGAAATTACACCCGATTATTATTTTTATAGAAACAAGGAAATAAAAGAAGTCGTAGTTGCAAAAATGCTTGATGCTGGGATCATTCAAAAAAATATATTTGATCAATATGAGCTAACCAACCCGATACTACTTTAGACCATAAAAAACCAGCCTTTAGGCTGGTCTATAAAATCAGTTAATACACTTAATTAGCAAAATAGCTGTTTTTGAGCTGGTGTCACATTTAATAGTGATTGCCAATTTTTTAGTGTTAATGTTGCCAGCATCGCTAATCCTTCATAATAAGGAAATGCGCCTTGTAGTGACAACTTTTCTAAATAACGATAAGCCCACGGTAATAAATGCTCTGCTAATAGCTCATTTAATTTCTCAGGACGCGTTTCCGCTATCCACGCAGCCATCATAACCACCAAACCAAAATGATCTTCAGGTTCATTTTGCGTTAGTGCGATATCAATACCATTTTCTAACATCCACTCACGTAAATCTAATGTGGAATTACCAAATAACACGTTTTCATTATCTAAATAAACGGAGCCCCAAGGTGGCGCTGGCAGTGCATAAGGACCAACGAATAAACGCTGATAAGCTTGTGCTAAGCTTTCATCATTAAGTGTTGTTTGCTCAAGCAATTTAGCAATACGCTGCTTTTCTTCATCGTTACCATAAGGCCATTCAGCAACCCAGTTGCCACTAGAAAGTAGCTCAACAATATCATTGTTCTCTGTAGGTGGGTAATAAAAAGCGGCACCAAGAATGCGTGCTGTCAGAGAAATATCTGTAATAAGTTGTTGTTCCATAATATTTTTATAATCCGCTCAAAGTTATTGCTTTTACTATAAGCGATTTTCTATCTCAACATAATGACCAAGATTAAAAAAGCGCAGTGCTGCAAAAAAGAAAACCGCCATATAGTTAGAAAGTTTGACTCTAAACTATTATAGCGGCTTAATTAATAGAATTATGAACTATTAGCCAACAACAGCCATGCCGACAGTCATATGTAAACCATAGAACACGCCACGACCGATAAACTCACCCGCAAACACCAAAACAAAGCCCAATGCCATAATAGCAACAGAAGGGTTGTTTTTGCGCAGCAATGGTGCAATCCAGCAACTTAAACCTAACACTAAAGCGACCAGTTTTAGCCCCATTAAGAAACCGTAATCAGGTACTAAATCAACCGCTCGTTGTACTGATGTTTGAATAGAACCTAACTCAAAACCTTGTGATGTTGCCACAATGGCACTAATCACCACCGCAATAACACTCAGTAACGGTAGTGAACTCACACAATTTAAGTTAAAACCTGCGATACGCATTAAAAGTGCCGCAAGAATAGGGCCACCAATAAATGCAGTAAGAACAAAGTTAAAGGTAGTGAAACCATTATACCAAGTTGGTACGGTATCAATCTGGTAAACACGAGAGATAGCAATGATAAATAACACGGCTAATACCATCACTAGTGCAAGCCATAATTTACCTAATGCTGCTGGCATTTTATTCAATACAGCCAATAACCAGTAGAGTCCGCCAAGGGCAAAGAAAGTTGCACCACTGGCAATCTCATTACTCAGCGATGATTGTCCAAAGCGAATAAATGAGTTAAATGCGCGTAAAGGTGACCCCATATGCATCATTGAGAGTAAAAAACCAATTCCCATTAATGCCCAAAGTCCAAACATACTGTAATGAACCTTACGATTAAGTTCCTCTGGTAATTTACCTGAGAGAATAGCTAATCCCATAATGATAAAGGCACCGGCAACACTTTGACCAATAACCGTAAAAAACATTAGTGGCCATTCATGTAATCCCATTCCCATCTTAAACCTCCTCTGGGTTTGCCAGATGACCTGATGTATCTCCCACAGGACGGCTATTGGCATTTAATTTAAGTACGATATTTGGTTGTGTATGTTTAGCAGAAGGCAGTGGTGCGATTTCAGCTAAGTCACCATATTTAGCGCGAAGTTCTTCAATAGGTGCCATATCTAATGCACGCAGTGGGCAAGATTCGACACAAATCGGCTTTTTACCTTCAGCAACACGCTCGTAGCAGCCATCACACTTGGTCATATGACCTTTCACTTCATCAAACTGAGGGGCACCATAAGGGCATGCCATATGACAATAACGACACCCAATACAAATTTCTTCATTAACAACGACAAAACCATCTTCACGTTTATGCATCGCACCACTTGGACACACCTTTGCACAAGCAGGATCATCACAGTGGTTACAAGAGATAGATAAATAATAGGCGAACACATTTTGTGTATACACGCCATCTTGCTCAGTCCAATCACCACCAGCATATTCATAAATGCGGCGAAAATTCACTTCAGGAGATAAATTTTTAAAATCTTTGCACGCGAGTTCGCAGGTTTTGCAGCCGGTACAACGACTTGAATCGATATAAAAACCATATTGCGTTGACATAACCAGACTCCTTACGCCTTGACGACTTCAACAAGATTACTGTGAGAAGGATTACCCTTAGCAAGTGGTGAAGGGCGTTGGGTCGTTAACACGTTAATGCTACCTGCGTGATCAATACGATTGCTATCTGGGTTATACCATGCACCTTCACTTAATCCGACAACACCGGGCAGAATACGAGGCGTTACTTTGGCGTTAATACGCACTTCACCACGACCATTATAAATACGCACTAAATCGCCATGTTTAATGCCTCGTTTTGATGCATCTACAGGGTTTATCCACATCTCTTGCGGACATGACGCTTTTAATACATCAACGTTGCCATAAGTAGAGTGAGTTCGTGATTTATAGTGGAATCCTGTCATTTGTAATGGATATTTTTCCATTGCAGGGTCGCCATAGCTTTCAAATCCAGCAGAATAGACTGGCAGTGGATCGATAACATCATCGGCGGCTAATTCCCATGTCGCTTTAATTTCAGCAAGTTGAGAAGAGTAGATTTCAATTTTACCTGATGGTGTTGTCAGTGGATTATTAACGGGATCTTCGCGGAATTGGCGATAAGCAACATGATGACCTTCAGGGTCACGTTTTTTGAAAATACCCTTAGCACGGAACTCTTCAAAGGTTGGCAGTTCTGGCAATGCTTGACGAGATTGCTCATAAAGGTGACGTAACCACTCTTCTTGAGTGCGATTTTCAGTGAATTTCTCACCAACGCCCATACGTTTAGCGATTTCGCTAGTCATCTCATAGATATTACGACTTTCAAAGCGAGGTTTAATTGCTTGGTCGGCAAAAATAACGTAAGCCATATTACCGGCTGATGCATCCATGCAGAAATCCATCTGCTCTGAAGCGGTGCAATCAGGTAATAGAATATCCGCATATTTTGCTGAAGCCGTCATATGGTTATCGATCACCACAATCATTTCGCATTTTTTATCGTCTTGCAAAATGTCATGAGTACGATTGATTTCAGAGTGCTGATTAACTAAACAGTTACCCGCATAGTTCCAAACCATTTTGATAGGCACATCAAGCTTATCTTTACCACGAACACCATCACGAGTCGCTGTCATTTCAGGTCCACGTAAAATAGCGTCAGTCCACATAAACATCGAAATACTGGTGGTTACTGGGTTGGTAAAAGTTGGCATTCTAACAAAAGGAATACTGTAAGAACCTTCACGAGCACCCGTATTACCGCCGCTAACGCCCACATTGCCAGTTAAAATAGACAACATAGCGATAGCACGAGAAGCGAGCTCACCATTAGAACGGCGTTGAGGTCCCCAACCTTGGGTAATATAAGCGGGTTTGGCGCTGGCAATTTCACGGGCTAATTTCACAATACGAGATGCAGGAATACCGGTGATTTGTGCTGCCCACTCTGGGGTTTTTGGCTGACCATCAATGCCATCACCTAAAATATAGGCTTTATAGTGACCATTTTTAGGCGCACCTGCTGGCATTGTGGTTTCATCATAACCAACGCAATATTTATCTAAAAATGGTTTATCAACTAAATCTTCTTTGATCATCACATAAGCGAGGGCATTGACTAATGCGGCATCTGTACCAGGGCGAATAGGGATCCACTCATCTTCACGACCCGCACCGGTATCTGTATAACGTGGGTCAATAATAATCATGCGAGCATCTGATTTTTCGCGGGCTTGCTCAACATAATAGGTAACACCGCCACCGCTCATACGCGTTTCACCGGGATTATTACCAAACATCACGACTAATTTAGAATTCTCAATATCAGAAGGGCTATTACCATCAGCCCAGCCGCCATAGGTATAATTAAGACCAGCAGCAATTTGAGCAGTACTGTAATCACCATAATGGTTTAAATAACCACCACAGCAATTCATTAAACGAGCAATTAAGGTTGCTCCCGGTGGCCAAGATTTGGTCATCGTGCCACCTAATGTACCTGTACCATAATTTAGGTAGATCGATTCATTACCATAATCTTTAATCAGACGCTTCATGGTGTCAGAAATGGTATCAAAGGCTTCATCCCATGAGATGCGCTCAAATTTACCCTCACCACGCTTACCAACACGTTTCATTGGGTAACGTAAACGGTCTGGGTTATAAACTCGGCGGCGCATAGAACGACCACGCAGGCAAGCACGTACTTGGTGTAGCTCTTCGTAAATATCGTTACCAGTATTATCAGTTTCAACGTATTTAATTTCACCATCAACAACATGCATACGTAATGGGCAACGGCTACCACAGTTTACGGTACATGCACTCCATACCACTTTTTCGTTACTTGCAGATGTTTCGGCTCCCTGTTGTGCCGCGATAGCTTGACTGAAGGGGAGAGATAACCCACCTGCAGTTGCGACTAATCCACCTGCTGCACCCACTTTGACAAAGCCACGGCGAGATAAAGGGGTGGAAAGTAACGCCATCTCTTTGATGTTTTTCATACATTACTCACTTGATTATTTATATTTTTAAGAAAAAACAGAAGATAAAAAAGGCTTATAGATAAATAGTTGTTGTTATTCTTGTTAAAAAATAAGCGATTTAACGTAGGCAATAAAACCCAACTGTTAATGTGGATACTACTTATATATGAAAAGTTGTAGTTGTTTTACATCAAAGAAAAGTGATTTATTACAAGCGTTACCACTTTTTAGGCTTATCTTAAGCTTTTGTATTATTTAAATTTAATCAATTGATTGAATTGGATGTATAAATAAATATATAACGATTGATAAAGTATCGTTGTATTGAGAGTAAGAACAAATACAATAAGTAACTATTGATTACTCTCGCTTTTTATTCATTATTTATATCAATGATTACAATTTACTTTTTTGAACTATAATTATTTAACAAAACGTTAATTCCATTTAGCTAAATAAATTGAAGTATGTTTAGCTAAATAACTATTTATAGTATTTACCACTTCCTACAAATGGTCATTTAATCATCTATTCTGTCGATTAGATCACAAAAATACCCCATTTTATGCTATTTATATTGCTATCTCTTATCGGTTTTTATTTAATCTAATAATTAGCTAAACCGGTTTAGTTTTTGTTTAACAAAATATAAGCTAGATAGGTTTACAAACAAAAATAGGGCTTACCGAGGTTATTATGAATATTGAAGATGTGGCTCGCCAACTTGTTCCCTTATTGGGTGGTGCAGAGAACATTGCGAGTGCGGCACATTGTGCAACGCGCTTAAGGCTAGTACTCGTTGATGACTCAAAAGCAGATAAAGAGGCAATTAATAAACTAGATGGCGTAAAAGGATGTTTTAGTAACGCTGGGCAAATTCAGGTGATCTTTGGTACAGGATTAGTAAATAAAGTTCACGCTGCATTTATTACTGCTGCGGGTATTGGTGAATCAACTAAGTCAGAAGCGGCTAATATTGCTGCAAAAAAACTAAACCCATTTCAACGTATTGCAAGATTACTCTCTAATATCTTTGTACCTATTATTCCTGCCATTGTTGCATCAGGTTTATTAATGGGTTTACTTGGATTAATGAAAAGTAATCAATGGGTAAGTCCAGATAATGCGCTCTACATTATGTTAGATATGTGTAGCTCAGCGGCATTTGTTATTTTGCCTATTCTGATTGGTTTTACTGCTGCAAAAGAGTTTGGTGGTAATCCTTATCTTGGTGCCACATTAGGCGGGATTTTAACCCATCCTGCGTTGACCAATGCATGGGGCGTTGCTGCTGGTTTTAATACCATGGACTTTTTTGGTTTAGAAATCGCCATGATTGGTTATCAAGGTACAGTTTTTCCTGTGCTACTTGCTGTTTGGTTTATGAGCGTACTAGAAAAACAGTTACGTAAAGTGGTTCCTAATGCTCTAGATTTAATCATTACGCCATTTTTAACGGTGATTATTTCTGGTTTTGTTGCCTTATTAATTATCGGACCTGTAGGGCGTTTATTAGGTGATGGTATTTCATTTGTACTCAGCACATTAATCACTGAAGCAGGTTGGTTAGCCGGTGTTGTGTTTGGTGGTCTCTATTCAGTGATTGTTATTACTGGTATCCATCATAGTTTTCATGCGGTAGAAGCCGGATTATTAGGTAATCCCAATATTGGTGTTAACTTCTTACTGCCGATTTGGGCGATGTCAAATATTGCTCAAGGTGGGGCTTGTCTTGCTGTTTGGTTCAAAACCAAAGATCCTAAAATTAGAGCTATTACAATACCTTCAGGTTTTTCAGCCATGTTAGGTATTACTGAAGCGGCTATTTTTGGTATTAACTTACGTTACGGTAAACCTTTTATTGCCGCACTGATTGGCGGTGCTGCTGGTGGTGCTTGGGTTGTTGCTTCCCATGTTTATATGACTGCAGTAGGATTAACGGCAATTCCGGGCATTGCCATTGTGCAAGCGGGTTCTATTATTAATTATATCATTGGGTTAGTTATCGCTTTTGCAACCGCATTTGTGGTTTCACTGTTACTTAAATATAAAGTGGAGTCAGCATAAATGAAAAAGAACAAAGGGTTATCCGCGATTTTACAAGCCGTAATGAACAATAGTGCTATGGCAATAAAAGATAAATATTATCCTCGTTGGCATCTTGCACCGATTACTGGATTATTAAACGATCCCAATGGCTTTAGTTTTGATGGCAAATATTACCATCTCTTTTATCAGTGGAACCCTTTGTCTTGTGAACATAGTCATAAATGTTGGGGTCATTGGCGTTCTAAAGATTTAATGACTTGGCAACATCAACCTGTCGCATTATTACCCGATGAAATTTATGATAAAGATGGTTGCTACTCAGGAAGTGCTGCAATAAATAAGGGTAAGTTAACACTTTGCTACACAGGAAATATAAAATTTAGTGATGGTGGACGTACGGCATGGCAATGTTTAGCTGTTGAAAACCCACAAGGTGGTTTTGATAAACTAGGTCCTGTATTAGGGCTTCCTGAAGGTTATAGTGGGCATGTTCGTGACCCTAAAATCTGGCAATATCAAAATAACTGGTACATGGTATTAGGCGCTCAAACATTAGATAAACAAGGGAAAGTCTTGTTATATACCGCACCAGATCTTCACCAATGGCGCTTATTAGGTGAATTAGCAGGAAGTGGCATTGGGGGATTGGGAGATGCTGGTTATATGTGGGAGTGTCCTGACCTCTTTGAACTTGACGGTATTTTTATATTACTTACTTGTCCTCAAGGTATTAAAAAAGGGGAGCAACACTTTTTAAATTCTCATCCTAGTGCTTATCTTGCCGGTCAATTTGATTACAGCAATCATCAGTTCTCTCATGGTGAGTTAATTGAGTTAGATAAAGGCTTTGAATTTTATGCACCTCAAACCACACTGGCAGCGGATGGCAGAAGGCTCATGTTCGGCTGGATGGGGGTTCCTGATGGTGAAGAGATGTATCAACCCACAATAGCAAATGGCTGGATCCACCAAATGACGTGTCCCCGTGAGCTTCAAGTCAAACAAGGCAAATTGTATCAACAACCGATAAAAGAGTTACAACAGTTAAGAGACAGAGAACAACATTGGCATGGTATTGCAGATAATGCACCAGAACTTACTGATTTTTCTGTAGAACTAAAAATAGAACTTGATGCTAACCTTACTATCTGTTTTTCCGATACGTTAGAACTTATGATTAATGAAGCCCAAGCAATATTAAAACGTCGTAGTTTCAAAAACGGTGAATGGCATTCACGCTATTGGCAACATCCAGTAAAGCATCTTCATATATTATGTGATAGCTCGAGTGTAGAGATATTCTTTGATGATGGCATTGGTGTAATGAGTAGCCGTTTTTTTGCTTCAGAAAAACAGCAAATTAAGTTTTCAGGTAAAGATAAAATTACCCTGACTTACTGGCGATTACATGATGCCTTGGTAAAATAAACCAATTAGATGATAGTTTGGCTGTTAAATGATTAAATGCATCAATTCATGGATGTTGAGTACAAAATAAAGTGAAAAAACAAAAACGGATCACTATTACAGATATTGCCAAACTTGCAGGCGTTTCTAAAACAACGGCAAGTTTGGTGCTTAATGGGCGAGGTAAAGAGATGAGGGTGGCAGATGAAACCATCCAACGCATCACATCTATTGCTCGGCAATATCAATACCAACCAAATATTCACGCTCGCTCTTTACGTGATAATCGTAGTTATGCGTTAGGTTTAGTTATTCCTGATATCACCAACTATGGGTTTGCCTCAGTTGCTTATGAATTAGAGGTATTATGCCGAGAAGCAGGTATTCAATTACTGATATCTTGTACTGATGAAAATGCGGCGCAAGAGACATTAGCAATAGAGCATCTTCTTTCACGACAAATTGATGGGCTTATTGTTGCCTCTTGTTTGCAATCAGATTTTGAATATCAACGTTTAAGCCAGCAGATCCCCGTTGTATTATTTGACCGCTATTTTGAGGGTACAACACTGCCTTTTGTTGCCACAGATGCCACAACCGCCACACAACAGCTTATTGCTGATATAACATCTATTGAACAACCCAATTCATTAAATGAATTCTATTTTTTAGGTGGACAATCAACACTTTCACCAACAAAAGATCGCCTATTGGGCTTTACACAAGGTCTAACACAAGCCGGTATTACGCCAAAAGCAGAGTGGATCATTCACGGTCACTATCACCCAAGTTCGGGATATGAAATGTTTGGTTCCCTTTGTGCCACATTAGGACGCCCGCCTAAGTTTGTATTTACCTCAGCATGTGGCTTGTTAGATGGCGTATTACGTTACTTAAGCCAAAATAAAATCTTACAAAGCTCTGTATATCTTGCGGGATTTGATGATCACTACCTTTATGATTCATTATCTGTACCAATAGATACTATTGCACAAAATAACCCTCTATTAGCATCACACTGTTTTCGACTGATTATGGCGTTGATCAATCATAATGATCTTGAAACACATCAGATTTTTATTCCGGCTGAAATTCGCAAACGACATTAATACATCTATTTAAACAAAAGACACAAAAAAGCAACATTATATAATCGCATTTATCTCAACTTTCTGATAATCATTATCTATGGGATTATGAAAGTGAATATGGGTATATGGAACAGATAGAAAGTGAGATAAAAAATAACAGTGCTAATCGCGATTTTTGGTTAGGTACATTACATGCTTTGCCTTTATGCTTTGCGGTTATACCTTGGGGAATTTTAGCAGGATCAATGGCTGTCGATGCGGGTTTAACCTTTGCACAAAGCGTTGGCATGTCTGCCATTATATTTGCAGGAGCAGCACAATTAGTCACGCTAGGCTTAGTTGTTTCTGGTGCAGGTATGCTAACCATCGTTGTTTCCGTTTTTTTTATTACAGCACAATACCTTTTATATGGTTTAACGCTACGTCCTCATGTTGCCCATTTAAAATGGTATCAACGTATTACTATTGGTTTTTTATTGACCGATGAACTATTTGCGGTTTCCATGCAACAAAAAACAAAATTAACACCTGCTTATATGATAGGTGTAGGGCTCTGTTTTTATATGGTTTGGGTTGGTGTCAGTATAATAGGCATTATTATGGCAAGCCAAGTCTCTGATTTATCAAGTTATCATCTTGATTTTTCTATCGTTGCAACGCTACTAGCAATAGTTATTCCGCTTATTAAAAGTTTTAGCACATTGGTTGGCGTTATTGTCTCGTTTTGTTTATCCATTACTTTTAGTTGGCTAAATATTGAAGGTGGGGTGGTTATTGCTGGATTAATGGGAATGTTTATTGCGGTTTGTGTTGCAAGAGTAAGGGGAGAACATCAATGACATGGTCGTTATTGTTAGTTTTAGCGCTGATCATTTTCCTTTTACGCTATTTCTTTCTTGAGCCAGCAGTGCCTGTAAAACTACCACCAGTTATCAGACAAGCATTAGGTTATTCCGCACCCTGTTTATTAACCGCTATTTGTGCGCCTATAGTGTTGTTAGAAAAAGGACAATTTAAGGGAACATGGGATAACCCTTATCTTTGGGGAACACTATTGTGCATCGTCTTAGCACTGAAAATACGTAATACTTTACTGGTGGTTTTACTTACTTTAGCCGGATTTTATCTATTAAATAGCTTGCTAAACTAAGATAGCCAAGTAGGTATTTAACGTAATATTCACATTCATAAATAATTTCTACATTTATTATAAACAGTGTGCCTTCTTAAATCAGTCGTTATCGACGACTGATTTCTCTCTCTTTAATGATACTCTCTTCTTTATAAGACTCGTTTCACCTCTCATTTATCACGTATACCAATTGATGTTGTGTTAAAAAAATGTGATCTAAATTGCTTTGATTTGGTTTTGCTTCCGCTTTTGGTTTTTTGTTTTGAGTACCATCGCAGAATCGTAGACTCAATCCACATATTCTCGATATCACTGACCCGGAGGCACTTTATGTTTTCAGAAGAGAGACGACAGGAAATCTATAGCATCATTAGGGAACAGAAAAAAGTTAAAGTGGCTCAGCTAGCGGAAAAATTCAATGTGACATTAGAAACTATCCGCAGTGATTTGAAATACCTTGAAGGAGAAGGGTTGATCAAACGTTGTCATGGTGGCGCCATACTAGGGAAACAAGAAATAAAAAAAATAAGTAAATTCAGTGATAGTTTTGATATTTCATGTTTATTGCATGACTTATTAATTACTCGAGATAGTCAAGATAAAAAGCCTGAAGGAAAGGTTTGCATATTAGGATCATTTGTCGTCGATATTATCGCCAATGTTGAATCTTTTCCTAGAGTTGGTGAATTAGTTAACTCAAAAAGTAATTCAATAGGACCCGGTGGAAAAGGCACTAATCAAGCGATCGCAGCCAGTTTTTCTGACGCTAAAGTACATTTAATCACCAAAGTAGGCGAAGACCATTTCAGCAAATATGCTTATAAATATTTACAAGAAAGTGGCATTGATTCTTTTACTATTTTTCAAACTGAAACCGAACCAACAGGCAGTTCAATCAGCTATTTAGCAGATAAAACTCACAATAATATTACTGCCACTTATTTAGGCGCTAATAACACATTTACTGATCAAGAGGTCGATATTTCTCTTCCTTATGTCAGTGAAGCCGATGTGTTATTACTTCAAGGTGAAATTAATATTAATGCTAATAGCAAAGCGGCAATATTTGCAAAGTCAGTTAATAAAATTGTCATACTTAATGTTGCCCCTTATAACGAAAGTTTAAAACAACTTTATCCTTATTTAGATTTTATTACGCTAAATGCTTACCAAGCATCTAATTGGGCTGACATTGAAATAAGTGATATTAACGATGCCAAACAAGCAATTGAAATTATTGCTGGCAGCGATAATAAGAAAATTATTATCTATATGGATGAGCTTGGTGTTGTCTATTTTGATGGACGCGCAACTTTCCATATTCCACCCATGCCGTCACTACGCGTTGATACAATGGCGGCAACAGATGCATTTAACGGGGCATTTGCTTCAAAAATAGCAGCAGGAGGCACCATGCATGAAAGTGTCTTATTTGCCAGTGCCTTCTTATCTGCGTTTATAGAACAAAAAGGCGTAACAGCAATGCCTTCACTTTCACAAGTTCAGGCTCGCCTTAAATCAAGAATTGAAGATATTCGACCACAAATAATCTGCAATGAGAAAAGGTGCATATAATGAAAAAAACACTTCTGGCATTTACCCTATGCAGTTCCATTTTTACTGTTCCAGCGTTCGCACAATGGCCTGAAAAACCGATTACTATTATTGTACCTTGGGCTGCTGGCGGTAATACCGACACTGTCGCCCGATTAGCCGCTAAAGGGTTACAAGAAGAATTAGGTGTAACCGTCAATGTTGTTAATAAAACTGGTGGTAGTGGCGTCGTTGGTCATGATGCGATTAAAAATGCCAAACCTGATGGTTATACCTTGGGAATAGCGACGGTTGAAATTACGATGATGCATCATCAGGGCATGACCAATTTAACCTATCAAGATTACACACCGATTACTCGTCTTGCGGTTATTTATGGTGGACTACAAATAGGAAAATCATTACCCTTTAAAAATGCGCAAGAAATTATTGATTATGCAAAAGAGAATCCAGGAAAACTAAAAGCATCTGGTAGTGGATTAAATTCAATTTGGCATCTTAATAATATTGGTATGTTACGCGCTGCTGGATTACCCGATAATGCAATTCGTTTTATTCCATCACAAGGTGCAAGTGCAGCATTACAAGAATTGGCTTCCGGTGGCGTTGATATTGTAACGTCTTCATTAGGTGAAGCAGATAGTATGGTAAAAGCAGGGCTAGTAAAACATATGGCAATTATGTCAAATGAAAAATCTGAATTTTACCCTGATGTTCCCTTATTTAAACAAGCGACTTCTTATAATTGGGATTTGCAAGCATGGAATATGTTAGTTGCACCTAAAGACCTAGATAAAGAAGCACAAGATAAATTAACCGCAGCGATGAAGAAAGTCTATGCTTCAGGTGAATTAGCCGAGTTTGCCAATAAGCAAGGTTTTGAAGTCATTGAATTATACGGTGATGATGCGACTCAATTTATGGCCAATGAAGATAAAAAGTTTGGCGAAATTATAAAGAAATAACAGAGGGAACGGCTGATAAACAGCCGTTTTTATACCTATGCTAAATCGTCATATATTATCTCTTATATTCTGTTTCTTTGGGTTGTTTCTTATTGTTTATAGTGCTTATTCATTAGGTGATTTTAGTGAATATGGTGCGGCTTTTATGCCTTCCATTATTGGTGGAGGTATAATTATATTCTCACTAATAGATATATTTTCACGTAAACAAGAAACAGACACACCTTTAGTAACATGGCATGAAATAAAATTTGTCTTATTAATTATCGGTGTCATTCTTTTTTATGTATTGGCTGCCGATTATTTAGGTTTTATTTTAACCGGGTTAATTATTACCGCACCATTAATGATGAAATATGCAAAATTAAAATATATATATAGTTTTATTATTTCAGCCAGTGTGGTGTTAGGTGTCTATTATCTATTTACCGCTGTACTGTTAGTACCGCTACCTCAGCTATTTTCATAACTAGAGAAAAACAGTATGGATATACTTATTAGCGCACTTGCTTATATTGATTACACAACAATCCTTGTAGTTATTGGTGCTTGTTTATTTGGTCTGTTTGTTGGTGCCATTCCGGGTTTAACATCAACAATGGCTATTGCATTAATGGTGCCTTTTACCTTTTTTCTCGATCCCATTCCCGCATTAGCATTAATGATTTCTGTTGGCGCATCTTCAATATTTGCAGGCGATATTCCTGGTGCTCTATTAAATATTCCCGGAACACCTGCATCTGCAGCTTATACCAATGACGCACATGCTTTAGTTAAAGAAGGTAAAACAAATCGTGTATTAGGTATGTCATTAACCAGCTCTGTTATTGGCGGTATTATTGGCACGATTATTCTCGCTTCTACGGCACCCATACTTGCAGAATTTGCATTAAAATTTAGCTCTTATGAGTATATGTGGCTCTCTTTAATTGGCTTAAGTTGTGCCACTATTGTTTCTGGTTCTCACATTAGAAAAAGCTTATTAGCGCTATTTTTTGGTATTGCATTAGCTACCATTGGATACGATGAATTTACCGGGCAAGCCCGTTTTACTTTCGGTGAAGTATCATTAATGCAAGGTGTGAGCTTTATTCCTGCAATGATAGGGCTATTTGCAATATCTGGCGCAATTAAATATTACGTTGAACGTTGGAAAGAGAAACAAATTAACCTTACTGAAACCGAGTCTGAAAATCACTCTTATAATATTTTTAAAGGTGTTGGAACGGTTGTTCGTCAACGTAAAAGCGGTATTTTCCGCAGTGGGATTATTGGTACATTAATTGGTGCATTACCAGGAGCGGGTGCTGATATTGCAGCATGGATATCTTATGCTGTTTCAAAGAAGTTATCTAAAAACCCAGAAAAATATGGTAAAGGTTCTGAAGAAGGAATTGTTGATGCATCCGCCAGTAATAATGCGAGCTTAGCAGGAAGTTGGATCCCATCTTTAGTTTTTGGTATCCCAGGAGATTCCGCAGCTGCAATTATTATTGGGGTGTTGTATATGAAAGATATGCAACCAGGACCAACACTATTCTTATTTAATCCAGATAAATTATACGCCGTATTTATTATCTTCTTTATTGCTAATTTAATCTTATTACCAATAGCCTTTATTGTTGTTAATTTACTAAAGAAAATCGTTGCTATCGATAATGCTATTATTTATCCCGCTATTATTTTGTTTAGTATTGTTGGTTCTTACGCTATTACCAATACCATGTCATCGGTTGTTGTTATGTTAGCTATGGGTGTTATTGGCTATTTTCTCCAAGAGCGTAAATTCCCGATATCACCCATTATTTTAGGGATGATATTAGGACCAATGCTAGAAAAAAACTTACTTTCATCATTAATGAAATCTGATGGCGATTTAATTAACTTTGTTAATAGACCTATTTCAATGGTGCTTGCAAGTGTATTTCTATTTATTGTTATTATGCAAATTAGAGGTGCTTTTAAAGCTAAATAAGTAACTCTACTTTTTTAGGCGAAATCAATTAAAGATGTTTTATCCAACATCAGGGAATACTTATCTTAAATAAAGGCAGTCAGTTTATTTAAAGATAAGGTAAATCAATAAATAAATAAATAAATAAAAATATCGGGTGAACATATGAAAAAGATATTAAATAAACCAGAAAATTATGTTGATGAGACTTTAGCTGGTTTATGCCGTGCTCATAGCCATATTTATCGTCAGACACAACCTCGTTTAATTGCTCGTTCAGCCGTTTCTAATAAAAAGAAAGTAGGAATTGTTACTGGTGGAGGTTCAGGACATCTACCTGTATTTACCGGATATGTAGGTGAGGGCTTATTAGATGCCGCTGCAGTTGGTGATGTATTTGCATCACCTTCAGCTGATTTAATGTCTGATGCTATTCGGGAAGCTGATAATGGGTTAGGTGTACTACTACTTTATGGTAACTATGGCGGTGATGTCATGAATTTCGGCATGGCAGCTGAAATGGTTGACTTTGAAGATAATATCCGTTGCACCACCGTTTTAGCTGCCGACGATATTGCTTCTGCAAAACCAGAAGAAGCGGATAAACGTCGTGGTGTTGCAGGGATGATTTATGGTTTCAAAATGGCAGGTGCAAAAGCAGAAGAAGGGGCAACGCTTGACGAAGTGACTCGAATTGCACAAAAAACCATGGACAATACCCGAACTATTGGGTGCGCTTTAACATCTTGTACTTTACCAGCCGTCGGTCATCCTACTTTTGATATTGGTGAAGATGAGATGGAAATGGGCATGGGTATCCATGGTGAACCTGGAATATGGCGAGATAAATTACGTAGTGCGGACGATATTGCCCAAGAAATGTTTGAACGTTTGCAAACAGAATTATCATTAAAATCAGGTGATAAAGTATCAGTATTAGTGAACTCATTAGGTGCTACACCATTAGAAGAACTTTATATTTTATATAACAAAGTAGCACAGTTTATCAATCAGTTAGGGGTGATAATTGTTCATCCATTAGTAGGACGCTATGCCACCTCAATGGAGATGGCGGGGGCAAGTTTAACGCTATGTAAACTTGATAATGAACTTGAAATATTGATGAATGCACCCGCCAATTGTGCATTTTGGAGAGTGTAGCGATGGGGATCACTCTTGAACATTTAAAGTTTGCAGTGCAACGCATAGCAACAGCCTGTGAACAATCACAAAATCTACTTTGTGAAGCAGACAGTAAGCTCGGTGATGGTGATTTAGGCATCACGATGCAAAAAGGATGGCGTCAAATTGCGGATGATGCACAAAGCTGGCCCAATGATTTAAGCCAAGCTTTTTTTCAATGCAGTAAATCGCTACAAAAAGCCTGTGCTTCTTCTTTTGGTACCTTACAAGCAACCGCTTTTATGGCAATGGCAAAATATTGCAAAGAAAAAAAACTTCAGCAAATTATGCCTTCTGATATTTCTCCACTATTAACCACAGCTTACCAAAGTATGATGGCGCGAGGTAAAGGGGAGTTAGGACAAAAATCAGTATTAGATATTATCTACTGTTTATCTCAAGCGCTTATTCCTACGTTATCTCTCTCTGAATTAAAACCTACAGCGTTAAAAAGTATTGATAATACGCTTAATGAATTTCGTCAAAAGCCTAATTTATTAGGGCGCGCTCGTATGTTTCCAGAGAAATCTATTGGCTTAGATGATCCTGGTATGTTGGCAATTAAAGTTATTGTTGAAGCAATCTGATTTAATAAAAGGTCTTTTCATGAAAAAATTATTTGGCGTTACAGTGGCAATGGTTACTCCATTTGATGGTAATGACAATGTTGATACTCAAGCTTTATCAGCATTAACCGAAATGTTGGTGACTAAAAAGGTTGATTGTCTTTATCCATGTGGCACAACAGGAGAAATGTTACGCCTATCAGCACAAGAGCGTAAAACAGTAGCTAAAACCGTGGTAGAAACCGCTAATCAACGTTTACCTGTATTTATCCATGTAGGTGCAATGACATTAAATGAAACGCTTGAATTAGCTAAACATGCCGTAGAAATTGGCGCTGATGGGATTGGCGTTGTAACACCTCAATTTTTTGGTGCAACAGATAGAGAACTTGAAAACTATTTTGTTACTGTAGCAAATAGTGTTCCTGATGATTTTCCGGTTTATCTTTATAATATTCCGCAATGTGCAGCAAATAATATTAAGCCTGAATTAGCGGCAAAAGTGCAACAACAGTGTAAAAACGTCATTGGAATTAAGTACAGTTTTGCTGATAACAATACAACATTAAACTATCTTGCCGTGGCAGACGATTTTTCTGTATTACATGGTTATGATAAATTATTCCTAGGATTGTTAGATGCAGGCTGCGATGGAACCGTTTCGGGTTGTGCTTGCGTATTCCCAGAGCCTTTTGTCAATATGTATAAAGCGTATATTGCCGGTCATTATCAAGAAGCAAAACGCTGGCAAACGTTCTGTGTGAAATTTAGTGATGCTTTAAAATCAGGCGCAAATATGGCTATTTTTAAATCAGCATTAACGCAACGAGGTTTAACTGGTGGGCATATGCGCTTACCTCAGTTGGATTTATTACCAGAAGAGAATCAAGCATTAAAAGTTAGCTTAACTGCATTATGTAAAGAAGCAGGAATTACTTTTTCACTAAATTAAATAACAAAAAAGTAGGGTTATAAATATAGGTTATTGTTAGTGGGTTTTATAAGATCAATTTAAGCAGCATAGCTAATTCACTATGCTGCTTTTTTTGCAAAAAATCTTAATCATATTAAAGCTTATTGTGCCAAAAATTGCCCATATTGCGCTAAATCGACATTACCACCACTAATAATAATGCCAACTCGTTTTCCTTTTAGTTTATCACCGAGCTGGCGAGCAGCGGCTAAACTCAAGCATCCTGTTGGTTCTACAACCATTTTCATACGTTGAGCATAGAACTGCATAGTTGATACTAACGCTTCATCTGTCGCTGTTAAAATATCATCAACATTTCGGCGAATAATATCAAAGGTATAATTTCCTAAATGCTGTGTTTGAGCACCATCTGCAATCGTTTTTGGTGTATCAATATAAACAATTTCACCTTTACGAAATGATTGTTGTCCATCGTTACCCGCTAAAGGTTCGGCACCAAAAATTTGGCAAGAAGGCGAAAGGGCTTTTGCTGACAGTGAAGAGCCTGAAAGTAATCCGCCACCACCAAGTGGAACAAATAACATATCTAACTCGCCAACTTCTTCAATAAGCTCTTTAGTAACAGTGCCTTGTCCAGCAATAATATGAGGATGATCATACGGCGGAATTAAGGTTAACTTCTCTTTTTCTGCCAGTAAACGACCCATTTCTTCGCGATCTTCTGTATAGCGGTTATAAGTAACAACGCGTCCGCCATAACCTTTTGTTGCCTCCATTTTCGCTTTAGGGGCATCTTCTGGCATGATAATTGTTGCTGGAATACCTAACAGCTTTGCTGATAATGCAATCGCTTGTGCATGATTACCTGAAGAGAAAGTCACTACACCATTTTTACGTTGCTCTGGCGTAAATTGCGATAAAGCATTTATCGCTCCACGAAATTTAAAAGCCCCCATACGCTGAAAGTTCTCGCATTTAAAATAGAACTGCGCACCCGTCATTTCATTTATTGTACGAGAAGTAAAAACAGGAGTTTTATTAATAAAAGGCAATATACGCTGATGCGCTGCGACTATATCGTCAAATTCAGGAATAGATAATTTACTCATACACAGACTCCTTGATAACTATTGCTTCAATTTCTATTTTGCTATCAAAATGTAGTTCTTTAACGCCAGCAACAAGACGAGCGGGTTTGTGTGAACCTATCCATTGCGCATATAACGTATTTACTATTGGCCACTCATTAATATCAGTGACATAAACTTTGATTTGAGCAATATCTGTTTTTTGTGCATTAATTCCGACAAGACATGCATTAAGGTTTTCTAATACTTGAGAAATTTGTCGTTCTACATTTTCGTGTGCTAATGGTTTACCGTTTTTATCTATCGGGAGTAGACCAGAAATAAATGACATATTATTAGCAGTAACCACATGAGAATAGTGACCACCAGGAGGAGAAAGTGCCTCAATATTTTGTTGTATCAAGTGTGATGTCATGGCTATATCCTATTTCACTTAAGATAGACAAAGCATACATCCATTTATACATAATGTCTAATATTAGATCAATAGTTTATTTTTGATTATATAAATAATTTAGCTACAAATAATAAAAAAGAGTTAAATATAAAAAAGAGGTATTCGAAACACCTACAATTTATTGATAAACAAGCAAATAAATATTATATAGTTAATATATTAATAAGAGCGGCGAGTTACTTTCCATGCGGTGTAAATCGCAACGAGTGGTGCCAATGCAAGGAATAAAAATAGTGCTGATGCCGATGAAGAAAGTCCTTCAGGTGTGCCACTATTAAAACCATTTAAATTAACAATCATTCCTGCAAACGCCGAACCTAAAGCAGTAGCAAAGAGTTGTACTGTGGTAATCGAAGCACCGGCGATATCTTTATCTTCTTCAGCTGCCGCTTGTAATATACGAGTCAGTAAATGAGGCCAACCAAAACCGATACCATAGCCAACAAAAAACAGACCAAATAAGATAATTGATAGCGTAATAGCATTATCTGTTTGTAACATCGGATTAGGAATTGCCCATGCCAATACCAATAAACCGGCGAAGACAATAATAGGTCCACTAAAAATACTAAAACGCATTTTAGCACCTTGCCAGCTTGCACTAATCACTTCAGCAACAGTCCAACCTAGCGCCATTAATGCACTCATATAGCCAGATGCTAATGGTGTTTGACCATGTAAACTTTGCAGATAATAAGGAACAAAAACCTCACATGTCATACCAATAGCAAGTAACGAGATGGTGATATATAGCAATGCATGTAATGAAAGTCCGTTAAACGTGTTAGAAGGCAATAAACGAACGGGTAAACGCTTTTCACAAAAAATAAGAGTGGCGATTAAAATAAAAACAGCTGCAATACTCAGTAAGTTTATAGTAAGCGAAGACGAAAGACTTCCTGATGAAATAAGTAATACGGCAATAGTTAAAATAATTAATTGGCGATAAGGCAATTTTGTTCCTGTGTTTTTTTGTGATGCGTCTTTAGTTTTAGGTAGAATAAACCATAAATAAACACCATAAAAAACCATAACAGGCAACATGATACCAAAAGCATAACGCCAAGCATCTAATTGCGCAAAAACACCGCCAACCGCAGGACCAACAAGTGTTGCAACTCCCCACATTCCTGAAATAAGTGCCATTGCTCTAGGCCAAAGTGCTTGGTCATAAACAATATTTACCATGGCATAAGAAAGCGCAAATAAAATACCGCCACCAAGTCCTTGAATAAATCGACCTATTAACATTGTTTCCATAATAGGGGCAACAGCACATAACAAACTACCAATAAAAAAGAGTAGAGTTGCGATTAAATAAGCGCCTCTAGCGCCTAATGAGCTTAGTAAGCGAGCAGATAGAACCGAACCGATAATAGATGCTGCAACAAAAAGCGTGGTATTCCATGCATATAAACTGATACCACCAATATCATTAACCACCGAAGGTAAGATAGTTGTTGCCATTAAAATATTAACGGCATGAATTACCACCCCAAAAGAGAGCGCAAACGTGATGGCTCCATTTCGTCCAGAAAAAAGATCGCGCCACTGGCTGTTATTATTAGGGATCATTCGAAAAATATCCTTCTTATCATTGCTATTCCGACATAGCTTAGTTAAATTAACAAGGTAAATCTTGGATTAATAAATACTGAGCCAGCTAATATGTCAAGAAAAAACTTGGAAAATAATTATCCTGCACAACGCACAGTTGGAGATAAAATATTATTTCTGATTAAAAAACATGGGCCTATGCAAGCTAATGATGTCGGTCTGCGACTTGGTACTAGTAGCGAAGCAGCAAGACAACAATTTGTAAAATTAGCTAATTTAGGTTTTGTTGAAGCGATTACAGAGCCAAGAGGTGTTGGGCGACCTGTTCAATATTGGCATTTAACTGAATTGGGACAAAAACAGTTTCCTGATACCCACGCGGAATTAACGGCACAAATTTTACTAACCGTTCGCGAAGAGCTAGGTGAAGCGGCAATAGAAAAAGTCATTCTCGCCAGAAAAAAACAGAGCTACGAACGTTATATGCAGGCAATAAAAGATGCAGATGAACTGACTGATCGGCTTGATATTCTAGCGAATATTCGTAGCCAAGAGGGCTATATGGCACATTGGGAACAAGTCAAAGACAACGAATTTCTTTTTATAGAAGATCACTGTCCTATTTGTGCAGCGGCAAAAGTGTGTCAGGGATTTTGTCAGACAGAAAAAGCGCTTTTCACTGAAACACTTGGTGTTGAATTTGAACGAGTTGAATATATTCTTGAGGGCGCAAGACGCTGTGCTTATCGCATTGTTATTTAACTTTCCTTCTAAATCAGCACAAAGAAAAACCGCGCCAAAGCGCGGTTCTATAGCTAATTATCGACTTAAATTTATTTAAGTGAGATAGCTGTCGCTTTCCATATTCTTTGCATATATTCCGTTACTGCACGGTCAGCGGAGAAGTAACCCATTTGGCAAATATTAAGTGCTGATTTTCTTAACCAAGCATCTTCATCATGATAAAGCTCATCAACTTTATCTTGTGTATCCACATAACTACGATAATCGGCTAATACTTGATAATGGTCGCCAAACTCAATCAAGCTATCAAATATTGATTTATACTTATCTGGATCATTGGCATTAAAGAAACCGTTAGCAATTTGATTAAGCACCGTATGCAACTCAACATCTTCATCGTAATAACGACGAGGAGAGTAACGTTGTCTTAATTCTGCAACTTCTTGGGCGTTATTACCGAAAATAAACATATTATCAAAACCAACATGCTCACCAATTTCGATATTTGCACCATCAAGTGTACCGATAGTCAGTGCACCATTAAGCGCAAATTTCATATTACCCGTACCTGAAGCTTCAGTACCGGCTAAGGATATTTGTTCAGATAAATCAGCAGCAGGAATAATTTGTTGCGCTAAGCTAACACCATAATTAGGAATAAAAATAACTTTCAATTTATCGTTAATACGCGAATCGTTATTAATAACGGTAGCAATATCGTTGATAAGATTAATGATTTTTTTCGCATTATAGTAAGCGGATGCCGCTTTACCACCAAAAATAAACACACGAGGTACCCAGTTTTTTTCTGGATTTTGCAAAATTCGGTTATAACGAGTAATAATGCCGAACACATTGAGTAACTGACGTTTATATTCATGGATACGCTTAATTTGTACATCAAATAGCGCATCAGGGTTAATAGTAATCCCCATATCTTGCTGAATAATTTTTGCCAATTTCTGCTTATTGGTTCGTTTAGCATCTTTGAGTTGATGCAAAAATTTGGTCTCTTTTACTTTTGGCATTAACTCACCCAATTGTTCCAAATTGGTTCGCCAACCTTCACCAATATGACCATCAATCACGCTAGAAAGCGGTGGATTGGCTAATGCTAACCAGCGGCGAGGCGTTATTCCATTAGTAATATTGCAGAATTTCTTAGGATATATCATCGCGAAATCAGCAAAGAGAGACTGCACCATCAATTGACTATGTAACTCAGAGACGCCATTAACTTGATGACTGATAATCACCGCTAACCATGCCATACGAACATTACGGCCATTCTCTTCATCAATAATAGAAACACGGCGTAATAAGTCGTTATCATCTGGATATTGAGCTTTAACTTGTTTTAAGAACTTGTCATTAAGTTGAAAGATAATTTGCAAATGGCGAGGGAGTGCACGACTAATCATTTCAACGGGCCACGTTTCAAGTGCTTCACCCATTAATGTATGGTTAGTGTATGAGAATATATGAATAGTTTGTTCCCATGCATCATCCCAATTCATTCCGTGGTTATCAATTAATTGACGCATTAATTCAGGGATAGCTAAAACAGGGTGAGTATCATTAAGATGAATTGCGATTGAGTCTTTTAAATTATCAAAGCGATTATGCAGATGATAATGGCGTTGTAGAATATCCTGTACCGATGCACTGACTAAAAAATATTCTTGCTGTAAACGTAGCATTTTACCGGATAAGGTAGAATCATCAGGATAAAGAATACGTGAGATATTTTCAGAACGATCTTTTGCTTGCGTAGCTTCCAGATATTCCCCTTTATTAAACTTACCCAAATTAAAAGCATTATTCGCTTTTGCTGACCATAAACGAATGGTATCAGTCGCTTGAGTATTATATCCAGGAACAATGGAATCATAAGGTTGAGCAACGATATTAATGGTATCAACCCAAAGGCTTTTATCATTCTCTTGTTGTAAACGACCACCAAAATTGATTTGGAATTGCGCTTCATGACGAGGGAACTCCCAAGGATTACCATTTTCAAGCCAGTTATCCGCAATTTCATGTTGTTCGCCATCAACTATCTGTTGGCGGAACATACCGTATTCATAACGAATACCATATCCCATAACCGGATAACCTAACGTGGCACAAGAATCGAGAAAACATGCAGCAAGACGACCTAAACCACCGTTGCCTAAACCCGGATCGGGTTCAAGATCAATTTGTGATTCCAGATCAAGCCCTAACTCTTTTAGTGCCTCTTTTACTTCTTGGTAAACCCCTAAAGAGAGCATGGCGTTGGTTAAAAAACGCCCCATTAGAAATTCCATTGAAATATAATAGACTTGCTTAATCTTCGGTGAAATTTCTGCTTTAGTTGATTTTAACCAGCGCTCAACTAAGCGGTCTCTAATGGCATAAGAGGTGGCATTTAACCAATCAGATTCTGTTGCATATTCAGGAAATGTTCCCACAATAAACATAAGCTTATAAACAATAGATCGTTTAAGTGATGCAATGTCTTTATCTGGTGATGAATAATCGAATTCACATAAATTTTTCATTATTAGTCTCTTTACTACTCTCTGTTCAAATAGACATCTTGTCTATAACCGCTGATACAGTGCTGCATAGGTATTTGCAGCTGTTTCCCAATTAAATATAGTTTGGCTCATCGCATCGTGCTGCACTTGCTCCCACTGCTTTGGCATTGCCCATAAAGTGAAAGCTCGATTAATGGCACAGCGTAAATCATCAGGTGTGGCTTCATAAAAAACAAAACCTGTGGCTTGGTGTTTTGCAAGATTCTCTAATGAGCAATCATTAACGGTATCGGCTAAACCACCCGTGTGTCTAACTAGCGGTAAAGCACCATATTTCAACCCATATAACTGAGTTAATCCGCAAGGTTCAAAGCGACTTGGCACCATAATGACATCAGCAGCAGCAACAATTTGATGAGAAAAACTTTCGTCATAACCGATATGAATGGCAACATGCTGTGGATATTGTTGTTGAGCACGTAAAAATGCAGCTTCAAGGTCACTATCACCTGTACCTAGCAATACAAACTGACCACCTTGATCAACAATATCAGCAAGGGCGTCTAGAATTAAATCAAGCCCTTTTTGTGCCGTTAAACGGCTAATAACAACAAACAGCGGCACACTGTTATCGACAGGTAAACCACATTTTTTCTGAAGAGCTGATTTATTTTTGTTACGCTTATCAAGTGATTTCACATCATAACGTTGAGAGATCAATTTATCGCTGGCAGGATCCCAAATCACTTCATCGACACCATTTAAAATACCGCTAAGGCGCTGTTCATCATTACGTTGCTTTAGTAAGCCCTCTAAACCGTAACCAAATTCATGTGTGGTTATCTCTTTGGCGTAAGTCGGGCTAACTGTTGTGATGTGATTGGCATAAAATAGACCCGCTTTTAAAAATGAAATTTGCCCGTAATATTCCAATCCATTAATAGAAAAACTGTAATCTGGCAGCTCAAGTTGATGAAGATGATAGGGCGAGAATTCGCCTTTATAAGCAAGATTATGAACGGTAAATACCGATTTTGCGGTGTAATGTTTTACGGCTAAATATGCACAAGCTAATCCTGCATGCCAATCGTGAGCATGAACAATATCAGCTTGCCATAGAGGATCTAATCCCGCAGATAGTTCACTGGCAACCCAGCCTAAGAGGGCAAAACGAAAAACGTTATCATTATAGGCATGCTGATACTGGTCATGATAAGGGCTACCTGCACGCTGATAAAGATGAGGTGCGTCGATAAGATAAAGATCAACGCCTTGATATTGCCCATAAAGAAGCGAAATATTACCTGCAAAAGTATTAATATTAGTGACTAACTTTAGGTCAGAAATATTATCTTTAATCGCTGGAAACGCGGGTATTACAACCCGCGCATCTAGACCTATCTTTTTTTGAGCTAAAGGAAGAGAGCCCATAACATCAGCCAATCCTCCTGTTTTTAGCAGTGGAAATAATTCAGAGCAACAGTGGAGAACATTCACGAAAATGCCTCCTCATTTTGAGGTCTTGGCGCTTTCTCTATTTCTATATCAGAAGATATCTCTTGATTGGATGCCTCTAGCTCTTTTTGTGCGAGTTGTTCAAGCATTTCTCTCGTAACAAGCACAATACCTTCTTCAGTACGATGAAAACGAGCCGCATCATCTTCTGCATTCATGCCAATCACAGTACCTTCAGGAATAGTACAACTACGCTCAACAATACAACGCTTTAAGTAGCAGTGATGACTAATGGTTACATCGGGTAAAATCACTGAATCTTCAATATGACAGAAGGATTCAATACGTACTAATGGGAACAAAATAGAGGAATAGAGCGTTGAGCCATTGATAATACAGCCATCAGCAATCAATGAGTTCATCATTTGACCATGTTCACCATGATTATCTTGCACAAATTTTGCGGGTGGTAATGGCGTCATAAAGGTACGAATTGGCCAATCTTTGGCATACATATCTAGTTCTGGTGTTACAGAGGCTAAATCTAAGTTTGCTGACCAATACGCTTCTATGGTTCCTACATCGCGCCAATAAGGCGGTACTGATGGATCTGAACTGACACAAGAAAGTTCAAAAGGGTGAGCTAATACATCACCGCGAGCCGTAATTTTAGGAATAATATCTTGACCAAAATCATGGTGAGAATTAGGATCACGGCTATCTTCTTCTAATAAATCAAATAGATAATCTCTATCTACCACATAAATCCCCATACTTGCTAATGAGTGTTCAGGATCATCAGGAATACAAGGCGGATTTGATGGCTTTTCTAAAAAGTTAAGCACTTTACGATTTTCATCAATATCCATAATACCAAATTGGAAAGCATCCTCTTTAGGTACACGAATACAAGCAACGGTAAATTTTGATTTATTTTCGACGTGATCAAGTAATAAACGTGCGTAGTTCATTTTATAAATATGATCACCCGCTAAAATCACAACATATTTAGCTCTATAACTGCGAAGAATATCGAGATTTTGATAAATCGCATCCGCGGTTCCCATATACCAATGCTCCGTATTTCTACGTTGTTGCGCAGGTAATAAGTCCACGAATTCATTCATATCTTCATTAAAAAATGACCAACCACGTTGTATATGTTGAACTAATGAGTGTGATTGATATTGTGTAATTACACCAATACGACGGATCCCAGAGTTGAGGCAGTTTGATAGCGTAAAATCGATAATTCGGAACTTCCCACCAAAAAAGACTGCCGGTTTTGCACGTTTCGCCGTTAACGCTTTTAAGCGTGTACCACGCCCCCCGGCTAAAACGAGTGCAATTGCATCTTTAGGAAGTTGTTGTGCCAACATTAATTTTTGGCCTTGTTCTGTTGTCATCATAGTTATAGCACTCCAATCAAATTACTTAATCTGGGAGGAAATCGTTGGTAATTTCTCAGCAGAAGACTGAGGATAAAAAACGCTACTTCGCCAGAGCGTGATACTGCTAGGTTGTATTTCACATTGTTGTTTTTGTGTTGGATAACACTGCGGCCAACTTGCGGTATCTAACAAGCAAGACCACTGACCTTGAGGTAAAGAAAAAATGGCACTGTTTCTCAATGGATTAATCATTAAGATCCACTGTTGAGCTAAAACAATCTGTAATGGAGAAGGCGGGAGCTGTTGCCAATCTTCATGGCTAATAGGTTCACCTTGTTGATTTAGCCAAATAACGTTCTGGCTATCGACTTCCCACCACTCTAGAGACTGTAATGGGATAATTTGACGACGTAATTCAATAAGATGACGAATATAGTCAGTTAAATCATAAGGAGGTTGAAACCATTTAATCCAACTGACCTTATTATCTTGGCAATAAGCATTGTTATTACCATATTGTGTATTACCTAATTCATCGCCAGCTAATAAATGAGGTGTACCTCTAGACAAAAGTAGTGTGGCAAATAAGTTTCTTATTGCATGTAATCTGAGTTGATTAATTTTGTCGCTAACAATCAAACCTTCTTCACCAAAGTTCACGCTGTAATTGGTGTTATGTCCATCTAGGTTTGATTCACCATTTTCTTCATTATGCTTATTTTGATAGCTAACCAAATCTCGTAATGTAAAACCGTCATGGCTAGTAAGCATATTAATGCTGGAGTAAGGTGGTCTGCCATTTTTATGATATAGCTTTGCTGAGCCAGTAAGATTATCGGCAAAAGCAGCAATAGAGACATCTCGCCATAGCCAAAAACGACGAATAATATCGCGATAAGTATCATTCCATTCGGTAAACGGAACGGGGAAATTACCCACCTGATAACCATCTGAACCTAAATCCCATGGCTCGGCGATAAGCTTAACGCGAGAAAGCAGAGGATCTTGACGTATCGCCGTCAATAAGGGTGAATGTGTATCAAAATAAGGTACTCTGCCTAGGCTGGTTGCTAAATCAAATCGAAAACCATCAACATGATATTCTGTTACCCAGTAACGCAGACAATCCATTACCCACTGTACAGTTTCAGGTCGACTTAAATTTAGGGTATTACCACACCCAGTCCAGTTCTGAGCTTTATTCTCATCATTTAACCAATAATAAGCCTGATTATCGATACCACGTTGTGAAACAATATAGCCTTCAGATTGATCACTTAATTCTGCGGTATGGTTAAATACCATATCTAAAATAACTTCAACATTCGCTTTATGTAGGCATCTTATGGCTTCTTTAAATTCGTCCATAATATTGCGACCTGTATTTGAATAATATTGTGTCGCTAAAGCAAAGGGGGCTAATACGTTATAACCCCAATAATTTTTTAATCCGATTTTATTAAGATGAGGCTCAGTTAAATGGTATTGAACGGGTAATAACTCCAACGCAGTGATGCCTAATTTTTGTAAATGAGATATAAATGCAGGATGTCCTAATGCCGCATAAGTACCTGCAATTTCATCAGGAATATCAGGGTGAAGCTTAGTCAGTCCTTTAACATTACCTTCATAAATAATGGTTTCTGACCAAGGTGTATTTAAGCGTTGATAAGTCCCTTTCTCTTTATAAGAGTGACAAAAACAGCCACTATCATCAGTGATAACACTTTTAGGTGTAATTGCGCTGTCATCATGTTCTAAGGCATTAAAAACAGGGGAAATAAATGGCAATGTATTATCAACAATACCCGTCACTTGTTTCGCATAAGGATCTAACAATAACTGTTGTGGTTGATAAAACAGCCCATGTTCAGGATCCCATTGACCCTCTACACGATAACCATAATGCAAACCAGGTCCTGCACCCGGTAAGTAACCATGCCAAATATGACCTGTTTTACCCGGTAATGGATAGCGGATCTCTTTGCCTGCTTTATCAAACAGACAAAGTATGACTTTAGTGGCATTTTCACTAAATAACGTGAAATTAACGCCATATCCATCATAATGACTTCCCATAGGAAAAGGGCGACCATAATCCAAAGACATATTAATCCTTTAATTTTAAATAAAGCGTGGCAAGTGGCGGTAATGTCAGTGCCAATGCATTGGGTTTGCCATTAAATACATCTGCCGTTGTCTCTATTACGCCTAAATTTCCAACATTGCTTCCATGGTAAAATTCAGAGTCGCTGTTTAGGATTTCCTGATAAGCACCCGCGTGATTAACACCAACAACATAGTTGTGGTGAACGACGGGGGTAAAGTTGCAGATAACAATCACTTCATTACCTTGAGCATCACGACGACAAAACGCAAAAACCGAGTTATCGTGATCATCAACCGTTAGCCATTCAAAGCCGTCGCGTTCAAAATCACATTCATAAAGTGGCGCATTAGTTTGGTAGCAGCTATTAAGATCACGCACTAAATGCTGCACACCTTGATGAGGACTATTAGGTGTTTCTAGAAGATGCCAATCTAAGCTACTGTCATGGTTCCATTCACGCCATTGCGCAAATTCACATCCCATAAACAGCAGTTTTTTACCGGGATATGCCCACATAAAAGCAAGATAAGCGCGTAAATTGGCAAATTTTTGCCAATCATCACCTACCATTCGCCCTATTAATGAGCCTTTTCCATGAACAAATTCATCGTGAGAAAGAGGAAGAACAAAGTTTTCGTTATAGGCATAGAGCATGCCAAAAGTCATTTGATTATGGTGGAATTTCCGATAGATAGGGTCGAGCTGCATATAAGATAAAGTGTCATGCATCCATCCCATATTCCACTTGTAATTAAACCCTAAACCACCGTCGTCAGGAGGCAGCGTTACCCCAGGAAAGTCGGTAGACTCTTCCGCTATTGTCATTGTGCCAGAGCAAGCTGTACCTAATAATTTATTGGTGTGGCGAATAAAATCAATCGCTTCTAAATTTTCACGACCACCATGTTTATTTGGGATCCATTCACCTTCTTTACGGCTATAGTCGCGATAAAGCATTGAAGCAACAGCATCAAAGCGGAAACCATCTATTGCAAAATGTTCATGCCAGTAAAGTAAATTACCAGAGAGATAATTAAGTACCTCATTACGACCATAATTATAAATTAAGGTGTTCCAATCAGGGTGAAAACCTTCTCGTCTATCAGCATATTCATACAGTGCGGTGCCATCAAAACAGCGTAGACCGTAGTCATCTTCAGGGAAATGACCCGGAACCCAATCTAAAATAACGCTAATACCTGCTTGATGAGCCGCTTCAATAAAATCACGAAAATCCATTGGTGAACCAAAGCGACGAGTCGGTGAATAGAGTCCTAATGGTTGATATCCCCAAGAGCCATCAAAAGGGTGTTCATTAATCGGTAATAACTCGATATGTGTAAAGCCCATCTCTTTAACATAGGGAACTAATTGCTCTGCAAGCTCACGATAACTTAACCAACTTTGATCATCGGCATGTCTGCGCCAAGAACCTAAATGCACCTCATAAATAGAGATTGGCGCATTACGTTGATTTGCTTGTTGACGAGATAACGCCATAGGTTTAATTGGCGGTAAGGTATTAATAACAGAGGCAGTTTCAGGACGAACTTGCGTCTCAAAGGCATAAGGGTCAGCTTTTAGATGACGCTGCCCATCGGCATCTAAAATGGCATATTTATAGCGTTCACCAAGCTGGGCTTGAGGGAGAAAAAGCTCCCAAATACCACTTTCACGGCGTAAACGCATTGGAAACCGGCGTTCATCCCAGAATGAAAAATCGCCCACAACACTGACACTTTGCGCGTTGGGTGCCCATACAGCAAAAGAGATGCCGCTAATATCACCTAATGTTACAGGGTGTGCACCTAAACATTGATAAGGGCGAGAATGGTGTCCTTGTGCTAAAAACCAAATATCCATTTCTTGAAGTAAAACACCAAAGCGGTAAGGATCTTCAATCACGCTCTGATTATTTTCCCAAGTAACATCTAAACAGTAAGTAAAACTGCGTTTGCGTCGAGGAATAACACCTGAATAAAAACCAGCAGGGTGTTTTTGTTCTAATGTGGCAACGTTACGACCACTTTTTTTATCGATAACAGTTACAGCGATTGCGTCTGGTAAAAATGCACGTACCTCTAATCCAGTTGAAGTTTCATGCATACCAAGGAGTGCAAAAGGGTCAGACTCGTATCCATTAATCAGTTTTTCTATTGCTTTTTTCGTCACAGCTACAGACATCTTATCGTCCTTAGTTGCCAGCAAAATAAATTAGTAAATTTTATCAGTGCATACCAGCATAGAACGTGCATTTAAGTTAAACAATAAGTGTTTATAACTGATTATATTAATTATGAATAATAACGGTACGTAAAAAACGTATCATTATATTTTAATTGATTGAATTTAAAGGATTTACTCGGTGTCGCTAGATGATAATTGCGAATAATTAAAAGAGCACAATTAGCTTTTTAAAATATGCAGATATAGCACGTTAACATTAGTTAATTTTAATATAACGGTTAATAAAAGACTTTAAACAATGTATTTAATAACACTAATAAAGTAATATTTATTGCGAATTATCGCTTATTTCATTAGTGAAATTAACTTTTCTGTGCGGTTAGCCACTGTTCAAAATCGATATGTGTTTTCGTTTTTTGAACACCAAGTGGTGTTAATGCATAGTAGCAAATAGGAGCGATTGTTATCTCAGGAAAGAGAACTTTTAGCCGACCATGAATAATATCATTTGATAAAATAGAGAGTGGACCAATACCCATACCCAACCCATCTAAGATTGCCTGCAAAGATATATGAAAATGGTCAAACCTATAGTGACGAAAGAATTGCTCATTCGAGCTAAGACTAGCTTTAGTTAACCATTGTTGCCAATGTCCAGGACGAGTTAATGTATCGATAACAGGACAAGAAAATAGATCATTTATATTTGTGACATTGTAACGTTTTAGGAAGCGTTCTGATGCAATTAAACAATGAACATCATTAAGAAAAGGAAGTGATGAGTATTCCTGTTGTTGAGGATGAGGACGAATAATTAAATCATCATGGCTGATTAAATGAAATCGCTCACTATTTGCTGACGCTATTTGAATATTGGCATGAGGATATTGCTGATAAAAATCCTCCATTCGAGGGATTAGCCATTTAAGGCATAGTGTTGTGGGTACACTAATATTAAGAATATCGTTTTTACCTCCGTTACCATAACGAAAACCTATATCATTTAATTTATCAAAAACATCACTTAGCTCTTGAGCAAGCGTCAACGCATAAGGTGTAGGAACTCGGCGTAAACCTTGTTTATAAAAGAGAGACACTCCAAACCATTTTTCTATTACTTGAATATGTCGGCTAATTGCACCATGAGTAACACACAATGTTTGTGCTGCTTCCGTAAAACTTTGGCTATGACAAGCGACAAGAAAAGCGCGTAGTGAAGGTAGTGGTGGAAGATTTCTCATCATAAAATTCTCATTATCGCTTTCTAATTAAAAGTCACGCTATTGTGACATTTTATCACAGGTAAAAATAAAGCAGATAGGTATGATGCTCATCTTTAACCTATTGAACTCAAAGGGTGATAATGAGCTTTATTGCTGTCATTTTACTAGCGGTATTTTCTGGTGTAATTAGTGGTGTTGTAGGAACAGGCTCATCTATCTTACTTATTCCAGCGCTAACTTATGTTTTTGGCGCGAAAGAAGCAGTACCTATAATGGCATTAGCTTCAGTGATGGGAAATTTATCACGTATTTACTTATGGCGTCATAGTATTCGCTTAAAGCCGCTATTTTATTACCTATTACCGGGTATTCCAGCCGTTATTCTTGGTGCTAATACATTATGGTTACTACCTGAAACATGGCTCAATATCGGTATGGGACTATTTTTTATAATGATGATCCCAGTTATTCATTTATTGCGTCGCTATCAAATTAAAATGAAAACCTATCAAATCGTTATTGCTGGTGGCGTTGTGGGATATTTAACCGGCGTTGTGTTTTCAACTGGTCCACTAACAATACCTATATTTTCAGCATATGGTTTAACGCTAGGACCTTTACTTGCTACAGAAGCCGCTGCTTCTTTTATTATCTATCTCACAAAGGCATTAACCTTTAGCCAATTAGGTGCGATAGATAGCTTTATTTTAATCAGCGGTGTGTTAGTAGGTTGTGGCTTAACATTAGGCAATTTTTTAGGTAAAAAACTCGTATTAAAATTAACACCACAGTTATTTCAATGGTTACTTGATGGCATGTTAATTTTTGCAGGTAGCTCTCTATTAATTAACGGCATATTTTCGTAATTCAGCAATCAACGCATAATTGCGTTGATACTAACGGACAAGCCGCACGTAATGGGTTTAAAAAGCAGAGTTAATTTTAAATAATTACGCTAGGATAATGTCATTAAGCTGTTTTATTTATTCATTCTTTGGAGTCATCATGACGGAATACGAAAAAATGGTATCAGGTTATCTTTATCATGCTAATAAAGAAGAAAAACTGAAACTAATGAGAACAAAAGCGCGTGAAATTATTTATGACTTTAATCTCACTCGTCCTTCTGAAGATGAAAAAAGGATTAACTACTTAAAACAGCTATTAGGAAAAACAGGCAAAAATTTTTATATTGAACCACCATTTCATTGTGACTATGGCGCATTGATTGAAATCGGTGAAAGCTTTTATGCTAATTTCAATTTAACTATTTTAGATTGTGCACCCGTAAAAATTGGTTGCAATGTGATGTTTGCACCCAATGTAAGTCTTTTAACTGCAACTCATCCTATCGATCCAGAAATACGCAGTAGTGAACTTGAATATGCGCTTGCAATTACCATTGGTGATCATGTTTGGTTAGGTGCTGGATGTATGGTTTTACCTGGTGTGACGATTGGGGATAACTGTGTAATTGGCGCGGGTAGCGTTGTGACTAAATCCATTCCAGCCAATTGCGTAGCGGTAGGAAATCCTTGCCGCGTGATCCGTCAAGTTGGAAAAAAAGATAAAGTTGACGCGCAACAACGACTCTACCTTTAATTTTTTATCTTAGTAAAGTATCAATAATTATGATTTAGGCTCAACGAGTGCAATAAGCGCATTATCTTGAGCCTGAAAATATTATTACTCTTTAATAAAACTTAAATAGTTAAAGAGCGATTTAAAACCAAATTTTCGATACAACTCTAGACCATCAGCTGATGCATCTAAGAAACAACGTTCAACACCTTGTTCACGACAAAACTCTAATACATGCGTAATTAAATGTGTGGCATAGCCATTTCCTTGGTACGCAATATCCGTTCCAATATCATCAAAACGGGCTAAATTTTCGTGCAAAGTTAAGGTTAAGGAAGAGACTGGAGAGCCATCAACCAATAGTGCGTAATGAAAAATATTGGCACCATTATCTAATGCTTTTTGATGATAACGAATATATTCAGCAATAATTGTATCTTCATCGCCATTATCACCCACAGGAAACGCCGTTTTTAATGGATGAGCCCATTGCTCTAAATTATGGTTGGTTAAAATTATATCACATGGGCTATTCTTATAAGTGGGATATGTTGTTTCTGATAACGTCAAATACATTGCTGTAGTCATACCATCGCCACTATAACCTGCATTTTTTATCATAGTGTCAAAGTCAGGTAATAATGATTCAGGGAAAACTAAAATATGGCCTTTTTTCTGTGAAGAAAAGAGGGTGCTTGCTTGTTGAAATGCGCTTTCTGTTGCACCTTGACGAAGGTAAATAAAATTAAAAATAGGTGCATCCATTGGCGTCATAAAACAGTGAGTATGATCACCGATACGAATATTATTTTCGCAAATTTCAGACCAAAAGGCTTTTTCTATAATTTTAAATTCTTTATACAGTTGTGCATCCATAATGGTTCTCTAGATAAATCGTGATAAGCGATAAGGGTTTAACAGAGGGTTCGCTTTTTGGTGGATCAGTTCTTGTGCAACTAATTCACATAATAAAGGTGACAACGTCACTGCGGCGTGCATGGTAACAATATATAATCCTTGAAAGGGAGATATTGCTCCAACAATTGGCATTTCATCTTTAGGCATAGGTCGTTCGCCAACTGAGACCTGTTTAATAGTTAGTTTACCTATATCTGTAAAATTATCATAAAAAGTCTCTTTCGCGCGCTGCGCAATGTGCTCAGGGTGATGTTCATCACTATTATCGATGTAATCTTCTGCTGCAATAATCTCATTCTGAGCAAACTGACGTAACTCCATTTCTGGAGTAGAAATAATACAAGGTAAAAATACATTATTAGCCGTATATGTAGCCTTTAATAAAATACTGGGTGATGCATATAGTGGTAAATCAATCTCTTGAGCTGATAAGAGTGGTAAAGCGCCAGTGCCCGCAGTTAAAATAACATGGTCACTATACAAATCGCCTTGTGCGGTTTTAACACCAACGATTTGATTGTCATCACGTAAAAGTTCAATAACTTCACTATTCTCATGATACTCAACGCCCATATTTTGGGCTTGTTGAAGCAGTACATTAATAACATGTAAGGGATCTACGGCTCCTTCATTAACCGCAAATGCTGCTAATTCTGGTGGCGTGCGAAGTTGGGGGACTTTTTTAATCAATTGATTTTTAGTTAGGGGTTGAACATTAAAACCCGCTTGATTATGAGTCTTAATAAATTGCGCAGTTTCATCTTCAGATGACATCCAACTTATTGCACCAGACCAATCGATATTGAGCTGTCCTTGCGTTTGCTTATCTAACGCTCGCCAGCAACTAATTGCCTCTGCACGTAATTGTTGGTAAGCATCAGGTCGCCCATAAGAGACATTTAACCAAGCAAAAGATGCACAAGTTGCACCAGAACCTGCATTAGCCTTATCAAGTAAGATAATCTGCATATTACTCATTTTTGCTAAGTACCATGCTTGCATTACACCAACGATACCTGCACCAACGATAATAATTTTCTTTTTATCATGGAGCTGCTGAGGTTGTTCTACTTTCATTTCAATCTCTTTAATAATAAATAATTAAGGCTGTAAGCAGCGTATCTAATAACAAAAAACTATTTAGACTAATCTTTTTAACAAAAAGAATCTTGCTTATTCTATCACTATTTGTGCTAAACCATAAATACAGTCAGATGGTAATATTTTATTTTTCAGTATGTTAGGTTAATTTAATCGCTACTTATAAATAATAATTTTGAACTTGAACCATAAAAAGCCAAAAAAACTATAACACAAAATAAACAATAGGATATTACATCTATCTTTGCGCTAAAAGGCAGTTTTTATAACCAATCTTTAAATTAAAGTTGAATTTTTAAGCTTTAAAAAAGATAATAACAGCAGCATACTATAACCAAGATTCAAACTGGTTTTTTAGTCCGTTATTGATCCTATTTTTGGTTTATACAACTGCTTTTGATCTGCAAATATAGAATATAAATCTTATTTATCTTTACAATAAAGATTATTGTTTTACAAGTTTATTAATATCGATATGATAGCTCACATATCCAGCATGTCATTTTAATTTAAAAAGGCGTCATATGTTAGAAACTATCGGTATTTCAAATATTTGGACATACCTTTTGGGCGTTATTTTTATCACGTTAGTCCCTGGACCTAATTCGATTTTCGTCCTAACTTCCAGTGCGAAGCATGGCGTAAAAGGGGGGTATAAAGCCGCTCTTGGTGTTTTTACGGGTGATGCATTATTAATCTTTTTGGCATTTTTGGGGGTTGCTTCATTAGTCAAGACTTCACCCGTCTTCTTTATTATTATTAAATATGCAGGTGCACTTTACTTAACCTATTTAGGTTTGAAAACCCTATATGCAACGTTTCAAAAGAAAAGTGAAACACCAGAAGAAGTCTCTGTAGAAGCGATAAAGGCAAAAGATGGGTTATATGTTAAGGCGCTGTTTTTAAGTATGCTTAATCCAAAAATGATCATTTTTTATGTTTCATTTTTTATTCAATTTATTGACCCTAAATACGAGAATGCCGGAATCCCATTTTTTGTATTAGGTGCAATTTTAGAAACCTGTAGCATGCTCTATTTATCTATACTTATTTTTGGTGGTGTAGCAATTACAAATAAAGTAAAACATAACAAACGATTAGCATCATTATCAAACAGTTGTATTGGTGCTGTGTTCTTACTTTTTGGCGCCAAATTAGCGTTAACCGCTTAAAAAAATCAACATTAAAAATAAAAAGGTCATCGCTTTAAGCTGTGACCTTTTTTTATTGTTGATATACATTATATTTATTTTATAACCACTTCTAATATCACATGATAAGTATCTGTTTTAATAATTTTATTAATTTTCAAGTCAGCTTGATCTAATAAATTATTAAACTCATCAACCGTTCGTTCTCCTGACTCAGGGAAAGCACTCATGCAGATAATATCCATATATTTCGCTGTGTCTGGAATGTTTTTCTTAAAAATAACCGGCTCTATAATAAGTACTTTAGAATCCGGCTTCATTGCTTTTCTAAAGTTTTTAAAGAAAGTAACCGCGCTGTTATCATCCCAATCATGAATAATATATTTAATTAAATAGATATCTGATTCAGGATAATCGCCAAATAGGTCACCTTCAATTAATTTCCATCGGCTATCATCACCTAATTCTACTAATCGAGTTCTTTCTAATACATGTTTGCGATCAAACAGCTGTCCTTTTAACGTTGGATTTACTTTTAATACTTCTAATAATAAACCACCTAATCCCCCAGCAATATCTGTGACTAGTTTATTTTTAGGGAAGTCATAATGTTTTACAATAAAGTAGTTTTCTATTTTTGAAAGTGAATTCATGCCTACTTGAAAATCATGGTCTTCTCGTACATTATCTTGCCAATATTCATAGAAAGACATGCCATATAAATTTTCAAAAGCAGGATTTCCTTGAACAGATTCAACAACATCACCCACTGGACGCCAAAATGTTTCATTAGTTAACATTAATATTGAATCACGTAATGTATACTCATGATCACTTAATAAAAAGTGCCCAGCTGGTGCGAGTGAATAAGTTAGCCCATCTGATTCATAAAAAACGTTTTCAGAAGCTAATATTCTTAATATTCTATTTAATGCTAATGGTAATGTATTTGTCTCTTTAGCTAATTCATTTACATTCTTTGGTCCATCTCTAAGTAAATCAGCAACTTTTAATTTTGCAGCAGCTCTTAATGCTGCTGGAACTGCAAATAACATCGTCTTTTTCATTAAGTCAATTGCAGCGGCTTTGTTTTTTAAATCTGAAATACTGCTGTTCATATTGTAGAGTCCTATTGTTATTAAATTTTAAAACATGGTTTATAGAGAATAATTGAATCAAATAAATTATAGATGATTATTTTATTTAACCAGATTTATTTTTAATTTTTTTATTAAACACCTACAGGAATAATAAAACTATTTATTATTTTCAAATGTAATATTAATATGAATTTAAAATAAATGAGTTTAGTATTAAATAACCTAAAATATAGTTACCCTATAAGAATGTATATTTATTTATTATTTTTATTAAGTTAATAAAAACTGATTATTGCATTTGAATATGATGCTACTTTCTAAAGATGCACCCGCTCTTGCATCATCAGTCAATATTGGTGCTTTTAATCTTGGAAATGCTATTGGCGCAGCCGCAGGTGCCTTGGTATTACAGATGGGATTAGGATACGAAATGATACCTATGACTGGCGGAGTTATTGCATTATTAGGATTATTGTTAGTGTTATGGCAATGTCGTCGAGAATGTCGCAAATTACAACTCGTCATTCAGCAATAACGTAATAAAAATGCTAAATAACCTGAACTTAACGCCAAGGTTATTTAGCCTATTAGCAAGAAATGGAGTGCGGTAAGGTTCTAATTCTGACATATACTTAATGCTCAACAACAGACCGTTATCCGAATAGAGATGCTATATGTACTTTTGTTATGGTGAAAAAGAGATAAATACACTAAAGCGTCGAGATAAACGTTTAGCTGAGCTAATTGAGCGAATAGGCGAAATAAAACGTCCACTAACACTGGATCTATTTACTGCTTTGGTTAAAAATATTATTGAGCAACAAATTTCTGTTTCAGCAGCCATAACCGTAAACCAACGATTATTGAATTTATGTTTAGGAGAATATACCCCTGAACGTATTATTCACTTATCTATCGTTGATATTCAGCAATGTGGCATGACGATGAGAAAAGCAGGGTATATTTTAGCTATTGCTGAAAGCGTACTCACTGGGCAGTTAAATTTGCCTCAAATTCCAACACTGTCAGATAAAGAAGTTATTCATACATTAACCCAGTTAAAAGGAATTGGTATCTGGACAGCAGAAATGATGTTAATTTTCTCATTAAATCGACCTGATATTTTAAGTTGGGGCGATTTAGCTATTCAGCGTGGAATACTGCGTCTCTATCGTCACAAAATGTTAGATAAAGCACGCTTTGAACGCTATCGCAAACGTTATTCGCCTTATGGTTCTACGGCATCACTTTACTTATGGGCTTTATCTAAAGAACCAGAATAAATGAGCAATAATCGGAGTGTACTCCCCATTTTTTACCTTAATAATATCTAATATCTTAATTTGGGAGAAACACACTATGATGGAAGATAAACATAGCCAACTTATTGAACAAGCTTGCCGCTTTATTGAAGAGAATAACGGTGATGTCACACTGATTCGTATTGCTGAGCATATTATGGTGAGCCCATATCACTTTCATCGTCTATTTAAGTCCATTATGGGAATAACGCCAAAATCTTATGCTAACGCTTATCGTCAGCAATTAATAAAAAAAGCGTTAACTGAAAACTCACGAATTACCGATGCTATTTATCAATCAGGTTTTAATGCTAATAGCCGATTTTATGAAAATGCCTTGGCAATATTAGGTATGACACCAACAGACTGGCGCACTGGTGGTGATAATATTGTGATCTTTTTTGCTATCGGTATTTGCTCCTTGGGTAATATTCTTGTCGCTCAAAGTGAAAAGGGCATTTGTGCTATAACATTGGGAGATGATGCTGATATTTTACTTGCCGATTTACAAAAACAGTTTCCTTATGCAGAGCTGGTTGGTGCAGACACCGAATTTGAGCAAATTATTGCACAAGTCATTGGGTTTATTGAATTACCACTGCAACCTTTATCTTTACCATTAGATATTCAAGGAACCGTTTTCCAACAAAAAGTGTGGAAAGCATTAATGGAAATTCCTTTTGGTTACACAGTAACTTATCAAGATATTGCCAATAAAATTGGTTCACCAAAGGCATATCGAGCTGTTGCTAATGCCTGTGCCGCTAATAAATTGGCAGTTGCTATCCCTTGCCACCGTGTGGTTAGACAAAATGGTGATTTATCGGGTTATCGTTGGGGAATTGAACGTAAAGCAAAACTTTTACAAAAAGAAGCACAAGCGAATCAAGAATAAAATTAATAATGTCTAAATAAATAGCGCTATCATGATAAGATAATTATTATATTGTTGTTTATTGTGAGTCGTTATATGTCTGTTATTCCAACTGAAATTACCTTCTTTGAGCGCTTAATACCCTCTATTCTTTCGGGGAAAAAGGTAATTACTATTCGAGATGAAAGTGAAAGCCACTATAAACCCGGTACTGAAGTTGAATTATTCGCTAATGAGCATCGAACTCACTATGGAAAATTAAAAATCCTATCGGTATCTGAATTGCAATATAGTGATATTAATGAATATCATGCACAGCAAGAAGGGATGGCATTAGCTGTATTAAAAACACTAATCAAAGAGATCTATCCTACAACAAACTCATTATATTTAATTGAATACCAATTAATAAAATAGTGTCTTTTAATCATAAAAATAAGGGATCATTTGCTGATCCCTTAATGTTAACTAACCATGTTTAATAGTTGCTATACCAACTGAAGTAACTGCTTTAACTGCTTAATTTCCATTTCCCATTGTGCTTGTAGAACCGGCTTTTGATGACTTGCTTTACGCGCACGATCTGCTTTTAGCTTCTCTTCGAGCTCAATCAATTTCATTAATTTTTCATCTTCATCATGATGAGAATTTAATTTAATGATTTGATTCTCTTTTTGAGACTCCACAACATTGCTCGCGCATATTTCAGCTATTTCTTCTTGTGAAATAAGCTGATAAATCGTTTCAATATCATGATGTTCAGTTAACACACCATTCTGGATATACCAAAACCGATTACAGCTATTCTCAATAAGTTCTCTATCATGGCTGACCAATAATATACCGCCTGAAAATTGGCTAATTTGTTCAGCAAGCGCTTGCTTTCCATCCATATCAATATGATTAGTTGGTTCATCGAGCATTAATAATGAATATTTGGCTAAACTCAACCCTATAAATAATAAACGAGCACGCTCGCCACCACTTAAAGAACTGACGACTTGATTATGACGAGAATAGACAAAACCAGCACTAATTAACGCCATTTTTCGCTGCTCATCACTCAATGCTGCAAAAGGTTTAAGTGCATCTATAATCGAATCACTATCAATAAGTTGAGCCATTTTTTGGTCGTAATATCCCAGTTCAACACGAGGATGAAGCCTAATCGGGCTTTCACTATCTGTTTCAACCAAATTCATCGCCCAAATCATTTTTAATAGTGATGATTTTCCTGTTCCATTAGCACCAATTATTGCTACTCGATCACCACTTTTAATACGTTGATGTTCAACTTTATATAATACTGGCGCATTACTAGTAGGGGTCACTGATAATTGATTTAACTCACAAAGCCTATCTGCTTGCAATGAAACGCCAGAAAGTTGCAGTATCCACTGATTTCCTTGTGTTATTTCAACTTGATCATCTTTTAAGCGAACAATCTGTTTTTCCATCTGTTTGGCTTTACGAGATAAGCTTTCATTATCATAAACTTGCCCCCAAGTTGCTAATTGTTTAGCACTTTGTGCAATACGATCAATCTCATTTTGTTGAGCTTCATAGCGATGTTGTGCACTAATATCTTGTTCTTCTTGCGCTTGTCGCGCTTGAGAACAAGGAAGACGAAATAGTGCCAGTGTTTTATCTCGAATAATCCATGTGCAGTTGGTGACATGATCTAATAACGTATTATCGTGTGAAACGAGAATAAAACTACCTCGCCACTGTTTAAGAAAAGTTTCTAACCATAAAATAGTGGGAAGATCGAGGTGGTTACTCGGCTCATCTAATAACAATAAGTCAGGTTCAATAATTAACGCTCGCGCGAGTAATAAACGAGTATGTTGTCCTCCACTTAACTGCGATATTAATAATCCTTTTTCATGATCTTTAAAGCCCATTTCACTCAATAGTAAATCAGCTCGCCATCCTTCAGATAATCTGTATTCTTCAGGTAATTTATGAAGAACAGCATCCATTAAAGTTATTGATTGCAATTCGTTAGGTAGGTGTTGCTCTATATAAGCCATCACTGTTTTATTAGCGATAGTAATAACACCTTCACTAGGAGAGAGTTGATTAGATAACAGCTTTAATAATGTACTTTTTCCACAACCGTTATAGCCAATTAAGCCTATTTTTTCGCCTTTAGTAAGAGCGAGTGAAATCGTGTTTAACAATAAACCGTGGTTATTATGAAAAGAAAGATTTTGTGTAGATAATAATGTGCTCATAGCTTACTCATTTTTAGGCGTAACAACGCCTGGGCATTATCAAGCGATAACCCTGTAAGCTGAGGAGAGGTGATAGTTAACGTCGCTCAGGCAGGTTAACGCAGTAAAAAACTGTGAGAGCCTGAGCTATTACGATTACCAAAGAAGTGTGAATATTCAATAAGATCACACAACAACATAATTAGCCTCCTTAGTTAAATGAATGGGTTAATGGGGATGCCTATTCTAGCAAAATGCATTTCATTACTGCAATAAGCCATATCTGCTAAACCGTATCATTTTGTGTGTTTATCAAACTCAAGCTGAATAACCCGCTTATAATTAAAATCTCTACAACTTATAGGCGGCAGAGATTTTAGAATTAAATTAAAACTTGTTTTCTTAATGTATAGTTTGATGTGTAGGAAGATATTTTCGTAATTTTATTGCAGATAATAAAATGACTAAAGCAAGGGTAACACTGATAGTATTAGTATTTTGCCAACCTAAAAAATGGAAAGCGATTCCTCCAGCAATACTGCCTAATCCGCCTAAGAAAAAAATGAAAAAATCATTAGTACCTTGCACTTTTGCTCGCTCATGGGGCAAATACGTCTTCGACAGTAAATGTGTTGAACTAATTAAGTTTAAATTCCATGAAATTCCCACTAAAACAAAACCAAACAAGTAGTGGTAAAAACTCTCCCCTAGCAAATGAATACTTAAGGCGACAATTAACAGTAAGATAGCCGTGAAGAAAAAGATCTTAACGCCAAATCGATGAATAAGCTGACCAGTAATAAAAGAGGGGGCAAACATACCTAAAATATGACATTGAAAAACAAATGCTATCGTAGAAAACTCAAAACCACTCTGTTTCATTGATAAGGGTATTGCCGCCATGGTATAAACCAAAATTCCGTAGCCAATCGCGCTCACTACTGTCACAAGAAATAACAGAGGTTGGCTATAAAGCTGGCTATAATTTCTGATTTTCTCTGTGCTATCAACTTTTGGTTTAACGACTTTAGTTAATGGGATTTTTAGTAAAACAATAAAAGCCAAACTATAAATCACACTAAGAGCAGTAAAAGGACCAATAAAAGGATAATCTGCAAATAATTGGCGCGTAACAACCGCTAAAGTGGGTCCAATAACTGCCGCAATAATCCCACCACTCATTACCAATCCAATAGCTTTGGCATGCATATTAACCGGGGTTTCTTCAATTGCGGCAAATCGATATTGTTGTGCTGTACCTATAGCAACGCCCGTAAACAGCGTCCCTAATGAAAACAGAACCAAGCTATGCAAATAAATACCCGCAATAGATAATAACGCACCAATTAAACCGCTTATATTACCGATAATAAAACCCGCTTTACGTGAATATTTCATCATAAAATGAGCCATGGGGATCGTCGCTGATATAATACCAATATACTGACTTAATAAAGGTACCGTTGCATAAATAGGATCCTCTGCTAATTGTTCACCAACCACAACGGCAACAGATAATACTAATGCATTTCCCGTAATAAAAAGTGCTAAAGAGAATGCCAACCACCAAACAGATTTGGGCATAAATATCTCCAATAAGGCAAATAAATAAATATGCCGGCATCATACAACTTGAAGTTAACTTCAAGTCAATAAGATATTATAGCTAATTAATAACTATTTAATTGATTGGTTTAATTAAGATAAGCACTGTTTTAAAAAACGGTACGGTTACTTTTTGGCAATACGTTTTTTATTATTTTCAAGGCTGGAGGCTAAAACTTTCTGAAAATGGCGGCACTGGAAATGGTTCTCTTCAGGGCAAACGCGGATATGTTCCAATCCTTTTTTTAATTGAATAAGTTCATTAATTTTTTTATCAATTTCTTCAATTTTCAAATGAACTATATTTCTGTCAATTTCAGGTGTTTTCTGGTTAGCACTCAGTTGAGCTATTTCATCTAACGAAAAATGAGCTTGCTGAGCCAAAGATATCAATGCTAAACGAGTAAGAATATCTGGATGATAGACACGTTTTAACCCTTTGCGTCCTATAGAGTTAATCAATCCTTTTTTTTCATAATAACGAATGGCTGAAGAGGCGAGTCCCGTTGCTTGTGATACCTCTGTAATATCCATTTCGGCAAGCTGTTTTTTCTCTTGTTTTTTATCTATTGTTGTACTCATCTTATCCTCAATAGCATTGTTACCCATGTAAAGTAGCCGCTGAGCAAAATAGTGATTTTTTAACGCGCTAAATCATAGAATTTCATCATTTTATCGTAATTTTTCGCAGATAAGAACTATCTACCTACATCGGGCGTTTTGATCATGATATATTGCTACCTATTCGCTATAGCTGTCCTATAAAAGGTTAGAAAATGAGTAAATTAAGAGTCGCTATTATTTTTGGTGGTAAATCTACCGAACATCAAGTTTCACTTCAGTCAGCAAAAAACATTATTAATGAATTAGATCGAACGAAATTCGACCTGTGCTTAATCGGTATTAATGAACAAGGGCAGTGGCATGAGTATTCAGAGACTGATTATTTATTAAATAGCGATAACCCTACTACTATCTCATTAAACAAACCGTTACGAGCTGTTGCAATTATTCCTGGCAGTACACAAAACCAGTTTATCTCTCTTGAAGATGGCAAAGCGTTACCACAAATTGATGTCGTTTTCCCTATCGTTCACGGTGCTTATGGTGAAGATGGTACATTACAAGGCTTATTACATATGATTGATATGCCTTACGTAGGACCAAATATCATTAGCTCTGCGGCTTGTATGGATAAAGATGTGACTAAACGCCTATTAGATGGCGCAGGTTTAGCTATTGCGCCATTTATTACGGTAATGAAACATCAAATTAATGATATTCCTTACAATGAAATGGTGCGCCAATTAGGTCTCCCTCTTTTTATTAAACCAGCAAACCTAGGCTCTTCTGTCGGTATTAGCAAAGTTAATAACGAAGACGAATTTAATGCAGCATTAGCTATGGCATTTGAATATGACTTAAAAGTTATTGTTGAAAGTGCCATTGTAGGACGCGAAATTGAGTGCGCCGTATTAGGTAATGAAAATCCTGAAGTCAGCCCTTGTGGTGAAATTGTTTTAAACGATGCATTTTATGCCTATAACACAAAATATATCGATGACGATGGCGCTAAAGTTGTGGTTCCAGCAGTCATGAATGACGATGTGAGTCTACATATTCGTCAAATTGCGCTAAAAGCTTATCGCGTATTAAACTGTTTAGGTATGGCGCGCGTTGATGTGTTTTTAACACAAGATAACCGTGTAATAATTAATGAGATCAATACACTACCTGGTTTCACGAATATCAGTATGTATCCAAAATTATGGCAAAGTGCAGGGCTAGAATATAAATCACTTATTACTAAGCTGATTGAGTTTGCACTTGATTACCACAAGAAAACATCAGTATTAAAAACAAAATGTGAGCTTTAATTAGCAAAATCATTTTTAAATCCTCGCCTATTTATAAAGTGCAGTTTATTTATGGGCGAGGAGTAAACGCATTCACTATTACCTATGACATATAGTGTTATGCATATTTTCGTGAGCCAGCAACACAAAAAATAACACCTATCGTCACTAGTAACATAATCATATTCACTGATTCATTAAGTAATGTTGCAGCTAACGCTAATCCAAAAAATGGCTGTAACAATTGAAGTTGACCCACTGCGGCAATCCCACCTTGAGAAAGTCCCTTATACCAAAAAATAAAGCCAATTAGCATACTAAAAATCGAAACATAACCTAATCCTACCCATGCAGAAGTGCTAATAACATTAAATGAAACTGGAATAAGAATAATAGTAAGAATAAGCATAACAGGTAATGAAACAATCAATGCCCAGCAAATAACTTGCCAACCACCAAGCGCTTTCGTTAATGTCGCACCTTCTGCATAACCTAATCCACACACAATAACAGATGCTATCATCAATATATTGGCACTAAGAGAAGAAGTTCCACCTTGAGATATGGCATATCCCATCACTAATAAACTACCAAGAATAGAAAATAACCAGAAAATAGGTCGTGGTTTTTCACCACCACGTATTACAGCAAATATCGCTGTTGAAAGAGGTAATAGCGCCAAAAAAACCAAAGAGTGTGCCGAAGTCATTTCTTGTAATGCAATCGCTGTTAATAACGGAAAACCCACAACAACCCCCAAAGAGACGACCGTTAATGATATCCACTGTCGTTGCGTAGGTAGTTTTTCTTTATAAAGTAATAACATAGCAAGAGATAAAAGCCCGGCAATTGTTGCTCTTGCTGCAGTAAGAAAAAGAGGATCAAATCCAAGTACTGCCGCTTTTGTTGCGGGTAGTGAACCACTAAAAATTAACATGCCAATAAAGCCATTAATCCATCCATTTTTTCGTTCATTTTGACTAACTTGATGCATAAGGTGATCCGTTTTTATTATGATTAATATTTAATTAAAGCAAAGGGTTATATTTTTCAATGCTTAGGATTACAGCTGGTTTATAGACATGCCTATGTGTAACTTGCTGTGGCTTATATTATGGAGCACAATCATGACAATCAAATAATTGTCATGGATACAATTTCGATGGCGCAACCACGCTATAAATCATTAGTTGATAAATTTGCTGAAGATATTCGTAATGGAAAACTATTACCGGGTACTCGCTTGCCAACACATAGACAATTAGCCACTGAACATAAAATGTCATTGGCTACTGCAAGTCGTGTTTATGCTGAGCTTGAAAATATGGGTTTAATTCGTGGTGAAACGGGAAGAGGGACATTTGTTAGAGAGTTATCGCTGCCTATAAATCATGGAATAGAAAATCCCGCAGCAGCCGATATGTTAGATTTAAACTTTAATTATCCATCACTACCCGTTCAAGCTGAGCTGCTTCGTAGTGAACTAAAACGGCTCTCAACCTCTGGAGAAATTGAGTCTCTTTTACGTTATCAACCTCATAGTGGTAAAATGCATGAGAAAATGATTATCTCTCACTACTTAAAACAACGAAATATTACAGCTGAAGCTAATAATATTGTTATTACCAGTGGCGCCCAGCAAGGTATCGCTCTCACTTTACTGAGCTTATTAAAACCAGGTGATGTTGTCGCGGTTGATGCCTTAAGCTATCCCGGTTTTAAGTTAGCGGCACTTGCTCATCATTTAGAAATTGTTGCTGTGCCCATTACACCATTGGGAACAGATTTTAAGAAGTTAGAAGCTTTATGCAAACAAAGAACCATTCGGGCATTATATTGTATGCCAACATTGCATAATCCAATGGGATGGGTTTTAACGCTAGCACAGCGTAAACAGTTAATTAATTTGGCAAGGAAATACCATTTTCTTTTAATTGAAGATGCGACTTACTCGTTTTTAGTTAAAAACCCACCACCCGCAATAGTCACACTGGCACCCGATATTACTTACTATATCTCTGGTTTTTCTAAAAATGTTGCATCCGGATTACGAGTGGGATTTATCGTTGCGCCAAGCAAAAATATCCTATCACTTGAACGTGCAATTAGGGTGACAACTTGGAATACGCCAGCATTAATGACAGCGATTGTTTGCCGTTGGATAAAAGAGGGTACGGTTGATAAATTAGAGGTGTTATTACGCAAAGATGCCAAAATGCGGCAAAAAATGGTGGATGAAGTGTTTAGTGGTATCACAATAATTCGACATCCTACCTCTTATTTTTTATGGATCCCATTACCCGATGAAACAAGAGCTGATCAAATAACGGCAGCATTACATCGTTTACAGATATCTGTTGCAACAGCAGAACCTTATGCAACTACACCTCATATTCCACACGCTATTCGTATTGCACTCGCGTCTATTGATCTCAATTTATTGCATGATGCATTGACAAAAATTCGTGATGTTATTGAATATCACATAGATCTATAGCGTATCACGATGAAATTTTCAGAGAAAAGGGAAATAATGTTATGGAAACCCAACTCAAATGCGCACTCATTTATGATTTTGATGGAACATTAGCTAAAGGGGATTGTGCGCAGCATGGTGTAATGCCAAGCTTAGGTATTCAATCACCCGAGGAAATTGCACAATTTTGGCAAGAAGTAAAAAAACGAGCCAAAGAAAATGATGGTGATGAAATATTATCTTATCTTGGTGTATTGGCAGAAAAAGCCAATAGTCTAGGTTCAAATCAATTAAGCCAAGAAAATCTGAGAAAACATGGTCAATCGATTCCACTTTTTGAGGGAGTAAAAGAGTGGTTTGAACGAATCAATGAATATGGGCAACAGCATGGCTTAGAGATTAAGCACTATATTATTTCTAGTGGATTAACTGAAATGATAAAAGGATCTGCTATTGGTTCCCAATTTGAACAGATTTATGCTTGCAAATATTACTATTCAGAGAATGGACTAAAAGCATTATGGCCCGTATTAGCCATTAATTACACGACAAAAACGCAATTCCTTTTTAGAATAAATAAAGGTATTGGTAACGCTTGGAATAACGAAGCTGTTAATGAGTTTATAGAACCTGAAGAACGCGATATTCCCTTTGAACGCATGATCTACTTTGGTGATGGGGATACCGATATTCCATCAATGAAGATGGTTCGTTATCAAGGCGGATTTTCACTTGCTGTATTCGATGTTGATAAATGGCAAGAATCTCAAACACAAAATAAGGTGCAAAAACTGATCGCCGAAGAGCGGGCGAATTATGTTCTTCCTGCCGATTTCTCAGAAAAAAGCCAATTAGACGTCACGGTTAAAGGTTTATTAAAATTGTTTGAGCGTAAAAATAGAGTAAATACAAAATAAAATATTTTATAAATTTTATTTAAATAATCATAAAGTGATGTTATTTGTTAAAAACCAACTAAATTAAGTTGGTTTTTTTTTAAATTTATATTAAAAATATATTTCTTATAAATACAATTTCAGTATAATTACTGTAGCCATAAATAAATATCGGAAAATGATAGTACAAAATAGCCTATTTAATACTGATCTTCATCGAATCGTTACTTTATAAAAATTGCTATAATCATCAAAGGGTTATTTTATTCTCGCTTTTTTTTAGTGAAAATAAATAGTATTTAGTAATATTTTTAATCGGTAAATGGATGGTATGATGAAAAAACTTATTTTATTAAGCGCAATATCTGGAGGTATATTATTTTGGTCTATACATTTACAAGCAGATAATTTTGATTGTCGTAATGCAGCAACCCAAGCAGAAATAAATCAGTGTGTTCAACTCGATTTTCAACAGCAAGATGATGAGCTTAATCGTATTTATCAGCAATATCATGCAAAGCTAGATAACATTCGTAAAGAACAATTAAAACAAGCCCAAGTAGTATGGATAAACTTTCGTAATCTCTCTTGTCAATATGAAGCAGATTATTACCAAGGTGGCAGCTTAGCACCGATGGTGTATAGCAGCTGTTTAAAAGATAAAACTAAAGAACGTATTGGCGATCTCAAAAACTATATTGCATTATATTAATAATAATTTTCTTTTTTAAAGTTAAGTTTACATCGTTTTATCTGCTCTTTTGGTAAGAGATAGAAATATATTTTTTTAATCAGCAATAATTTATTCACTAAATTAAATTGTTTTGTATTATTTTGAAACATAAATCCCCTTGACTAATCATTGGCACAAAGTAGTCTGATGCTCAGATAACAAACGAAGAAGAAGCCAATCTAATGAATAAGATAAAGAGACTTGGGGTAGGGGTACTTTTCACATTAATGCCATTTACAGCAATATCTTCCGATATTGGTTTAGAGTATGGCGTTAATCTTATCGACTTTAATGGAGACGGTGTTAAAGACATCGTTATTAAGTCTAGACGAGCCTTAAATAGCACTACAACTGTCGATATGGTCACAGTTTATATAAAAGGCAATAACGATAAAGTTTATATTGTGCCCTCCATCTACGCTAATGCACTAAGCCTTTATGATAATAAAATTAAAGATACTAATATAAAAATATCTAACTTTAAATTTATTGAGAAAAATGACTACGTTATTTTGTTAAGTTTAGAAAAAAGTGGTAACAATCTGTTAAAACCAACACCTGTTCGATTTTCCAGTTATACGATAGCAGCCCAAGAAAATAATAATGAAGAGCTGTATAGATGGAAATACGCATCTCACTGTGTAACTGAGATGGATTATCTGAGTGTAGATGATGCACTTTCTGACAGCTGTTTTAATAAAATTATTAGTGAATAACAAATATAATAAAAGTCAACCACTCCAAATGAGATGAGTTTATTTTACCCTTATAAAACAATGAGTTAGGAACATGTCGCTAATATTCCTTTTTTTATGTGCATTGACCTCTTGTATCATTTCTTGTTCCTTGTTATTAATCTATTACTAAGATATTTCTTAAGTTGGGATATTACTGATAACTTGTTTTTTATCGTGGTCCGTTAAAGAGGGAGATATGAAGGAGATTATTACGGGTTTACTTCTGGTCTCAATAACACTATTTACCATATCTTGTTCTCAAGAGAATGAAAATAAAGTAAAAGTGGCAATTAATACTGGACCCGATCAAGTAATTTGGGAAGAAGTCATTCGCTTAGCAAAATTAACTGAAGGGTTAGATGTTGAAGTTATTGCTTTTAATGATTATATACAGCCTAATAAAGTACTCGAAAATAAAGAAGTAGATGCAAATGCGTTTCAATCAATTCCTTACCTTCAAGCTCAAATGAAAGAACACAATTATAAGTTTCATATTGCCAGTAAGACCTTTATTTTTCCTCTTGCGGCATACTCAAAAAAAATAAGTGATATTAATGAACTAGAACTTGGTGCACAGGTTGCTATTTCAAATGAGTCTACTATGCGTGGTAGAGCATTATTATTATTAGCAGAAAACCAGCTTATCACTTTAAAAGATGGCGTGGGATTTTTACCTACAACCGCAGATATTATTTATAATCCCAAAGAACTCGTTTTTGTGGAATTTGACACACCCAAATTAACCGATGCACTGAGCCACCCTAAAATTAGCATTGCCATTATTAATAATAATTTTTCTTCTCAAATGGGTTTGTTAGCAACACGCGACGGTTTGATTTTAGAAAATAAAACCTCACCTTATGCAAATATTATTGTCACTCGTGAAGACAATAAAAATGATGAGAAAATCAAAAAACTCATCAATGTGCTTCAATCAAGACAAATCGAATTGAAAGTAAAAGAGTTGTATAAAGGCGATGCAATTAGAGCATGGTAATCGCATCTGTCTTGTCTCTACACGATGCTTAGTATCTTAAAGGTAAATAACTATCGCTTAATCTATTTACCTTTAAACCCAAATACCTTTAAATCTGATTATTTTAGAATTAATCATATACTCCAACTTATCTTAAATATTTTCATCAGTGGAAGTTGTTGGATTTTTGGCTCTACTATATAGCTATATCTCAGTCAGATTATTTTTTACGGTATAAAACGCCAATAATGCAAACAATGATAATTAATTTATATAACTACTAGTTTTTATACCTGATAAAACAATCTAACAACGTGAATTTTTTTCAGTATGATAAAACATCCTTTACTAACTAAAAGAAACAAAAATGGCTAATTCTCAATTAGAAAAACAATATATTGGCACTCATAAGTTATCACCAGAAACATTAATGATGAGCTATGGTTATGATCCATTACTCTCAGAAGGTTCGGTAAAACCACCTGTATTTTTAACCTCAACCTTTATCTTTAAAAGTGCAGAAGAGGGTAAAGCTTTTTTTGATACTGTTAGCGGAAGAAAACCGTTACCTGAAGGCGAAAAAGCCGGCTTAGTTTATTCCCGCTTTAATCAGCCAAATAGTGAAATTGTAGAAGATAGATTAGCTCTTTATGAAAATACCGAATCCTGCGTGCTATTTTCATCAGGAATGTCGGCAATAACAACGACATTAATGGCATTAACTCAACCGGGTGATGTGATTTTACATTCTCAGCCGCTTTACGGTGGAACAGAAACATTAATAGCTAAAACCTTAGCTAAATTTGGTATTCAAGCGACACCTTTTACCGATGGATTAAATCTTTCACTGATCCAAGAACAAGCTAAAAAGGCGAGTCAAAAAGGGCGTGTCGCTGTTATTTTTGCAGAGACACCAGCAAATCCAACCAACTCATTAGTTGATATTGCTGCGCTAAAATTAGTTGCAGATAATCTGGAGCAAACTCAAGGTTATCGTCCTCTCATTGTTTGTGATAACACTTTATTAGGACCGGTTTACCAGCGCCCAATTGAACAAGGTGCAGATATCTCTGTTTATTCATTAACAAAATATGTGGGTGGACATTCTGATTTAGTTGCTGGTGCGGCAATGGGCTCACGTCCATTAATTAACCAAATTCGCTTATTAAGAGGCGCAATTGGTACGCAGCTTGATCCACATTCATGCTGGATGTTAGGACGCTCCTTAGAAACACTACAAATACGCATGGAAAAGGCAAATCAAAATGCCTTATTAGTTGCTCAATTTCTGCGTGATCATAAAAAAGTGGATACTATTCACTATTTACCTTTCGCTGATGAAACTTCAGCCGAAGCTAAAGTATTTGCTAAACAGTGTACTGGTGCTGGCTCAACGTTTTCATTTGATATTCAAGGTGGTGAAGCTGAGGCTTTCCGTTTCCTTAATGCAATGAAAATCTTTAAACTTGCTGTTAGTCTGGGTGGTACAGAATCATTGGCATGTCATCCAGGTTCAACCACTCATTCAGGTGTACCTGTTGAATTGCGCCATAACATTGGTATTCAAGATACGACCATTCGTTTATCTATTGGCATTGAAAACCCTCAAGATTTAATTGCAGACTTAGCACAAGCTTTAGATGCTGCTTAATTTTTAGTCTGTTATAGATTAATAAAAAACCACCAGAAGAGTATACCCTTTGGTGGTTTTTTATTGTCGTTATATATCGTGATTATTACTGTTTTTCTATTTCTAACCAATCATCTCTAGTGAGACAGCTAATGTTTTCTATTTTAACCTCATCTAAAAACTCAACATATTGTTTTTCAATAATATGATGATATTTAAATCCACATTTTTCTTGTGCTTTTTTAGATTTCTCATTATCGGCAAAATAACCACACCATAAGTTATCCAACGCCAGATCTTCAAAGGCATGGCGATTTATTTCTTTTATTGCTTCAGGTATTAAACCCTTGCCCCAATAAGGCACGCCAATCCAATAAGAAACTTCAGCATCGTTATTCCCAATAGGGAAATTACTATCTTGAGTAAAAGACAAACCAATCAAACCTATAGCATTATCATCATCTTTTAATGTCACAGCATAAACTTCATCACGCATAAAAATAGTACGAATTATTTCACCACTTTCTTCAACATTTTTATGAACAGGCCATCCCGCAATAGGACCGATACGCTCATCTTTAGCGTAGTGATATAAGCTTTCTGCATCTGACTCTTGCCATGGGCGTAATAATAACCTTTCTGTTTTTAATACTTTCATTTTAATCACTTATAAAATTATAAAATAAACAATCTGCTATTTAGCTTACTGCTTTAAGATACGAGCATTTTAATTAACACTGATAAAAAAAGAATGGCAAAAAACAGGCACTTTCGGTACTTTTGACAACTAAATAGAATTAATAGCTTGAGATATTCATTTTTTTCGTCAAAAATAAAAACTCTTATTGCGTAACTTCAATACTAATCAATTCTATTTAAGATAATTACACTTATGCTAAGCCAAGCGTTATCACAACTAAATGCAGCATCATCAAATAAATCACCTCATATTATTGTTGGTGAAACTAATATGTTAAATGAAATAGGGTATCCACTACCATTGTCTTATATTGTGGTTATGGTGTGTTTAGAAGGGCGAGGGGTGATTAATATTGGTTTTCAAAATTACACAATTAAACCTAACGATATTTTGGTATTAGGCGATGATACAATCACCATGCTATTAAAAAGAACGGCTAATTTTCGTCTTTTTTACTGTTTTATTGATAAATCTTTTGCCTCAGAGATTGCTTATTCGCTCTCTAATACATTATTTTCATTTCTTTATGATAATCCTATTTGTCGTCCTAAAATAGAACAGGTTGAAGCGTTAAATCGTTGGATATTACAAATAAAATATATACAAAAAGAGTATCCTGAGCATCAGAAAGTCATGTTACGAAACCACTTACAAAACCTCTTTTTTGCCATTACTGAATCTATTCCCACTCATTTTTCTCTTGCTAAAAAAGAGTTTTCACGCAAAGAGCACCTTTGTTGGCAATTTTGGGAGTTAATAGGGAAACAGTGCCATCAGCACCGTGATGTTGCTTTTTATGCAGATTGCCTTAATATTACACCGTTTTATCTTTCACAGATAACAAAACAATTTTTTAATGATGCACCTAAAACATTGATTAATAGACAGGTTATTCTTGAAATAAAAGCCTTATTAACTCATACTGTGTTATCAGTAAATGAGATCTCATTAAAGCTTAACTTTGAGGATCCCTCTTATTTATGTCGATACTTTAAACGAGAAACAGGTAGCTCTTTATCAGGCTATCGACGACAAAATCAAAGGCAGTAACACATTATGATATTGTTTTTGTTTAGTCGTTTGGTATTTATTTAACTATTTTATATTAACTAACAGAAGGAGAACATTTTGAAAAAATATCATTATACAGACCAAGGGAAACTCATTTTCCGAGGTTAACTTTTAAAATTTTATTAAGAAATTACTATGATTTATTTTACTTCCGATACTCATTTTTGCCATTCCAATATTCTCAATCTTTGTCATCGTCCCTTCAATAGCATTAGCCATATGAACGATTCATTAATCCATAACTGGAACGCTTATGTAACAGATAATGATGAAATTTATATTCTTGGTGACTTTCTTTATCGCGGAACAGGCAAAGATGCCAATCGTATATTGCACAGGTTAAATGGTAAAAAATACCTTATTCGAGGAAATCACGATAAATTCCTTGATGATCCAGAATTCGATGCTTCAGCATTTGAATGGGTTAAAGATTATTATGAACTTGATTATCAAAAACGTAAGATTATCATGTTTCATTACCCAATTTTAGAGTGGTCAGGTTTCTTTCGTGATGCTATTCATTTATATGGTCATGTCCATAATTCAGGTAAAGATCCCTCTCAACGCAAACGGTTAGATATTTTAGGAAAAAATGCAATTAATGTTGGCGTTGATGTGAATGATTTTTTTCCAATAAGTATTAATAGCGTACTTAAACGAGTTTCTAAATAATAACATTACTAAACGACACTCATTATAAACCATTAAAAATAATATAAAGGCATAGGTTTAAAATTATAAATTAGTTTATCAAAAAATAAAGACTAGCAAAAATTTTAAATCTAATGAAATAACAACTATTGTCACCATATTAATCAATAACTATTACTTAAGTTTAAGTAATATACTTAATAATGATAAATAGTAATGAAAACAATAAAAATCATAAAAATAAATAAAGACGCAATGCGTATTACTTAAATATTTTTAGAATTAAATTTATTAAGATTATTTACACTATTAAATCAAGTAAAAATAGTTTTAAATAGATTAGATAATTTAGCACTCTTAGAAAGTGGATATTTAAATCAATTAAGCACAAAATTGATGGTGCAGCCACAACGAGCGATGTCAGTTTCACTGCAAATAGGTCAATTAACTCTATATTGCACGGCACTAAAAATGTCGAATCTGATGTTTTTCATCAAAAGTGGTTATCGCTATTATGGCATATAACAAATAATACATTATAAGTAATGCTATATATAGGGTACACCATAATAAGAGGTGTAATATGTGCTCAAGAATACGAAGAGGTATAAAAAAAAATATCGATTATGCTCAATTGGCAAGTGATAAAGAACGCCAAGCAAAATGGGAGTCAGCGGCTCAATCATGGGAAAAAGCACTACAGCAAACAATAGATAAAAAACAAGTGAAATGGTGTCTAAGTCGTTATGAATATTGTTCTATACAATTTCTGAAAATAAAAAATAAAAACAGTATCATTCTGTTAACCAAATAAAAATTAAATGGCAATAACTTTAATAATATCCATTTAAATAATAGCCAACCATAGATAGAGTTAATTAATTTAAATTATTAAAATCAAAATAATAACATCACAACTACAATAATAAAATTAAAAAACATAATAAAAAATTTATAAAAGAAGTAAAAGGCATATAACATCATGTACCTTTTACTTTTTTGTTAAAATAACTTGGTCAAATATATAATATTAAACTGTCGATAATTTAAATCGACTTGCATTCATTCCTTGTATCATACAAAACCAAGCTAATGCAGCAACACCCATTAAAATAGCAAATAAAGAAGTGGGTGGGAGCGAGGTCAAAATAAATCCACTCGCTAATGGATTAAGTGCGGCACCTAACCAACCTAATGATTGTGCAGAGAAATAACTTGCTTTCATTCCTAAAGGAGCAATGTTATCAATCATCATATACTCGCCTGGTGCATAAATTAATTCGCCAAAAGTGAACACAGCAATGGCAAGCGCCCAAAGTACCAAGTTATCATCAGCCAACATAAAGCCACCTAACCCTAACATAAAAAAGAGGGTGCCTAATGTCATTAATTTACGTAACCTATCAGCGGTAACATGTTTGCCAACAATATATTGTAGCGAAACCACAATTGCTGCATTCACCGGTAAAACGACCGCAATAACGGTTTCTGCCAATTTAGCATCGTAAACAACCAAAATATATTGTGAAATACAAGAAGCAAAAGAGCCAAAAGTTAATGTGCCAAAAAAAGTAGAGAGCACAAACCAACTTAATGCTCTATCTTTCAACATTATTTTTGGATCCCACTTAACACTATTTTCATCACCACTATTTGTGCTTTTAGAACGTTGAACAAAAAGTTGGATAACAAATAGAGGAATGGTTGCTGAAACTGCGGCTAACCAAAAAGGGAGTTGAGTACCATACATTAATAGCAACGTACCAATAGGTGGACCTACCGTCCACCCCATATTAATAAAGGTATAGTTTAATGAAAATATTTTTGGTTTAGCCGAAATTGAAAGCGTTTCTGAAAAGTAAGCCTTTAAAACGGTCGAAAAAACTAAGTAAGAGCAATTAATCACAGAAAAGAATATAACGACCAGAATTGTGCTATTAACCAGAGGAATAGCTGCAAACCCGATAATAAAAGTCGCGATAGCAATGAGCATATAGCGTTTTTTTTCAAACTTATCCGCTAACATGCCAAAACCTAGACTAAAAAAGATCCCTGTTGTTAATGCTATCGACATAGCAATACCAATATCATCAACCGCCATTTGATATTGGCGCGATAAGTAAATTGCCATAAAAGGTAATGTTGCACCTCTTCCGATAGTGAGAAGAAGTGATGAAAATAGCAATGCAGTTGTGGATAGTGTTTTTTTCGAGAGCATATTATCTTTATTTTATTGTTGAAATTATTAGATATACCTAAAGGCACTGCGATATTTTTTCGGGTGAAAAACAATGGTTTGGTACTACATAAATTAATACCTGAGTTATCGATTTCTGTATAGACTATAATGATAAATATCACTCTTTTTGTCTCTACCTCATTATTTATTACTCATTTTCCTAATTTGATATTCTGTTATTTATCGCTTTAACTTGATTGTCCCACTTTTGATAACACTGTTTATCAGATTTATAACTACCCTCTGTCGGTCATTTTTTTTAGACTGAGCCGATTATTGTTTGTTATTGCTGCATTAAGCACGAGGTTTGTTATGTCCTATATTCATCTTGAATTTGAAAAACCAATTGTAGAATTAGACGAAAAAATCGATGCACTTCTGACTTTTAAGCAGTCTCAAGATGAACCTAGCGGAATTAATTTAGATGAAGAGATAACCCGTTTACGACAAAAAAGCCTCTCATTAACACGTTCCATTTTTGCTGATTTAGGTGCTTGGGAAATTGTGCAATTAGCACGACATCCAATGCGTCCTTATACCTTAGATTATATCAAGGCAATTTTTACTGATTTCCAAGAGTTAGCAGGCGATCGAGCTTATGCTGACGATAAAGCAATTGTTGCTGGATTAGCGCGTCTAGATAACATGCCCGTTATGATTATCGGACAACAAAAAGGTCGCGATACTAAAGAGAAAATTCGTCGTAACTTTGGGATGCCATCACCAGAAGGTTATCGTAAATCACTACGTTTAATGAAAATGGCAGAACGTTTTCACTTACCTGTGATTATTTTTATTGACTCAGCAGGGGCTTATCCTGGTGTTGGCGCGGAAGAACGAGGACAAGCTGAAGCCATTGCCCGTAATATTTTAGAGATGTCGCGCTTAAAAACACCCGTTATTTGTACTATTACTGGAGAGGGCTGTTCTGGTGGAGCATTAGCGATAGGTGTTGGTGATCGCGTTAATATGCTGCAATACAGTACTTATGCTGCAATATCACCAGAAGGTTGTGCCTCTATTTTATGGAAAAATTCAGATAAGGCGCCACAGGCCGCCGAAGCCATGGGAATGACAGCACCTAAGTTACAATCTTTAGGCATTATTGATGCCATTATACCTGAACCTTTAGGGGGCGCTCATCGCCAACACCAACAAACCGCAGAATTTCTTAAACAGCAACTTCTTATTGACTTAGCTCAGCTAAAAACATTATCAATTGAAGCGCTGTTAGAGAAGCGCTATCAAAAATTAATGTCTTATGGTTACTGCTAATTTTTACAGATAAAGAACTTTTTACAGATAAAGAACTTTTTACAGATAAAGAACAATGGATGCTACACTGCCTATATTAAACAACGAATAATACGATAGGCAGTGATAACGTTATGCAGATTGACCTTAATTTATTGCGTATTTTTTTAGCTGTTGCAGAGCAAAAGCAATTTGTGGGTGCTGCACGCCAATTATCAATTCCTACTTCTAATATTAGCCGAGCAATAAAACAACTTGAGCAACAACTTAACTGTAAGTTAATAGATAGAACAACCCGACAAATGCGATTAACAGAGCAGGGTAAAGCACTCTATCAACAAGGAAATAAAACACTAGCCGAGCTTGATGATACTGTTAGTCAAATTACAAGTAATGGTCCATTAACAGGCACTTTCCGTTTAACTATTCCTAGTGAATATGGCAGCGAATTACTTGCTGATATTTTAGCGGGTTTTGCTGCACTTCATCCTAATCTTATTATTCAGTGTGATACTCAGCTTATGCCTCGTAATGTTATCGATGACGATATCGATTTATTACTAACCTTTCATCGGGGCAATTTATCTGATAGCAGCTACCACTCTCGTGTCATTAAAACATGGAGAAGTATTGTTGTGGCATCAGATAAATTATTAGCTAAAACAGGAATACCAACCGAAATAGGACAACTTAGCCAATTACCTTGTATTTCAAGTTTAAGCGCCATTGAAGGGCAACCTTGGATATTTATTGATGAGCATAAAAAGCCGATAAAAATAAATATTAATAGCCGTTACCGCGTTAACAGCGCTATTTTAGCTAAAGCTGGGGTATTACAGGGGTTGGGATTTGCAATATTGGCAGAACATTGTTGTACAGATGCAATAAAAGCGGGAGAACTGCGGGCTATTCATTTTCCGCAACAACCCGCCTCTATAGATTTATTAGCCATTTACGCTAGTCGGAGTTCGCTTTCACGTAACATTGACCATTTTCTTGATTATTTATCTGAGCATTTATAATGCATTTTGGCTATTCAGTAATTTGCTGATGAACCGCTTTATTATTTGCTTTAGCTGGATAGAGCACGACTAATAAAGTAATAAAACAAGATATACCCGCGGTTGCAATTGCATAAGCAAAACCAGAATTAAATGCTTCAGGCAAGAGTGTTAATAAAGAAGCATCTAAACCATCACCCATATTTTCAGTAACCAATCCAATAATATCAATATAATTTACTGATATTCCTAATAGCTGACTTTGAGCAACCATATAATGAATAGCTTGTTGCACCATTAGCGTACCTAATAACGCAATTCCCATCGTCATACCAGTTTGTCTTAATGCATTCATCGTTGCTGATGCCATTCCTGAACGAGATGGCTCGACACTTTTCATAACTAAAGCACCAATAGCGGGGGTAGATAGCCCCATTCCTGCACCAAGAATAAATAAATAGCTACCGGTTATTCCATAATGACTATCTGTATGTAATGTAGCTAATAAACATGATGAAACAGCAATAAATAAGAAACCACAAATCATCAGTTTTCTAACAGAAAAATAGGCGGAGAAACGACCAAATGTCATAGAGAAAAGGGCCATTGCAATAAACTCAGGTGCCATTCTCCAACCCGTTTCTAATGCACTCCATCCTTGGGCTTTTTGTAAAAAGAACGCGATAAAAAACACATTACTATAAGTGGCAAAACCCAATGTAAAAGAAGAGAGGTTATATTGAAAAAAAGCACGATCTTTAAATAAACCTAACGGCAATAGTGGTCTGGCAACTCGTTTTTCTATTGTTACAAAAAGCGCAAGGAAAATAACACCAGAAATTAATGTGGAAAGTGTTCTTATATGTGTCCAACCGACAGAACCCGCTTCAATTAAACCGTAGGTGAGTAGACCTAGTCCTAACATACTGGTTATTTGCCCAAATGGATCAAGGGCAACATTCTCAGGATCTGCACTCTCTTTTAATCCATACCAACCAAGCAATACGGTAATAATTCCAATAGGAATATTAATTAGAAATATACTTGGCCAGCCGCTAGTGTGAACTAAAATACCGCCTAAAATAGGACCAATAATAAGTGATAATGCACTAACCGAAGACCAAATCCCAATAATACGAATACGTTCAATATCGATAGGAAAAGCGTGAGTAATTAATGATAGCGCACCAGGAATAAGTGCAGCGGCTGCAACACCTTGAATAATACGCCCTAAAATTAATACGGTATGCTGTTGTGCAACAGCGCAAATAAGCGAGCCTAATGTAAAAACAATAACACCCCATAACCACACTTTTTTTCTGCCAAAGCGGTCACTTAATGGACCTGAAGAGAGAATACAGGCGGATAGACAGAGCGCATAGGCATCGACAATCCACTGTAAAGTTGCCATATCAGCATGAATATCATTCTGAATTGTTGGCAGTGCAACATTCACAATACTGATATCCAGTGTTGCCATAAAAGTCCCTAAGCAGATAGCACTAATTAGTGACAATCGTTTTAAATAAGTCATACATTTACTGCCTTGGTTGCTAAATAATATCGCCATCATAATACTCGACCGACCGTCGGTCAATGCTTATTGATAATGAGTTTCATTTATCACCATTGAGACTAAACTCAATATAGAGTAACCTTTGCAGGCGACTTGAAGGGGATAAGCAATGTCATTAGAAGAGCAATCAACAGACAAACCAAGAACTAAGCCAGCAGAAATTCGTTTAGAAGAATTAATGAACGCTGCCGAAGCACTCTTTCTTGAGAAAGGATTTGAAGCAACAACAGTTAGCGAGATTGTAAAAAAAGCGGGCGTTGCTAAAGGAACTTATTATCACTATTTTGCGGCTAAAACCGATATTCTTGAAGCGTTAAGAACGCGTTATATGGACTGGTATCTTGAAAAAGTCGCAGAGGCAATAGCAAAATGTGAGCTACATAATTCTCGTGCTAAATTAAAACAGTGGTGTGAAAACAGTGTTATTGCTTATGTAGAAAAACGTGAATTACACGATATGCTATTTCACCAAGCTTTTCATCAAAGTGGTAATGTTCATGAAAATAGAGCAATGCAACAATTGCAGGCTATTTTAATCGATGGAACAAAGAATAATACATGGCAAGTGTTGCAACTGGAATTAACCAGTACACTGATTTATCACGGAATGCATGCTGCGGTTGATAATTTAGAAACCAGCACAGAATATACACCAGATACATTAGGTGAAATGCTCTATCAACAGTTTAGCCAGTTATTAAATTAAATGGCTACACACCTAAGTCATTAGGGTAATTACAACTTGAAATTACCCTAATATATCTAATTTTTTTGTTGCTGATAATATGAGATATCTAGGCTTATTAGTGCAAAAAGCACACCTAGAATAGACATTAAACTCGTAAACTATTTAACAGCATATCTAGCGTAGATTGTGCTTTTTTTAATTGTGCATCGCCATCATGACTATTCGCAATCCATAGTGCAGCGGCTTCTAAACTACCATAAATAAATAGTGCCAAAGTTTCAGGATCGGTAGCTTTAATAATGTTATTAGCAATAAGTTGAGTGATCATTGCACTCATTGAGGTAATACAACTTTGGGATGGTTCTGAAGCTTTATCACTTAAAATAGCACGAGCATCTCGCATAACAATGCGCTGAATTTCTGGTTCTAGTGCCATCGCCAAATAGGTATGGCAACGTTGTGAAAAAGCGAGCCAAAGGTCAGCGGTAGTATCTGATATCGCTTGTAAACGAGCATCCATTTCAGTATCAATTTGAGCCACAACCGCTAATAACAGGCCTTTTTTATCACCGAAATGGTGATATAACGCCCCTCGAGTTAAACCCGCTTGAGCCGTTAATTCATCCATAGATGCATCAGCATAACCTTGATAACAAAAAACTTTTCTCGCCGTTTCTAATAATAACATCCTGGTTTCTTCCATTTCAGCGCGAGTTCGTCTTGCCATTTATCCTCCTAAATAATATACATACGATCTGTTTGTATATTTACATTCAGTTCGTATGTATATATGATTTATACATACACAATGTATGTATTATCTTAATCTGTTGTCTAAATGGCAAGGATAAAAATGAGGAAGAGTATGATAGATGCTTATAAAAAGCTGTTTAGTCACCAAGGTACTGTATCATTTACCCTAGCGGGGTTAGTTGCACGTTTACCATTACCGATGATGGGTATTGGTATTATTATGATGATTTCCCAAACTCAAGGAAGTTATGCTCTAGCAGGCGCGATTTCTGCCTGTTTTGTTTTTACTTATGCCATGTTATCACCACAGATTTCACGATTAGTGGATAGTTATGGACAAGGTAATGTTTTACCTATTTTCACATTAATCAGTGTGTTAGGTACTAGCTTGATGCTATTTACCTCTTGGTTTCAGTGGCATATAAGCCTGTTTTTTGTTGCTGCAATATTAATGGGCTTTATGCCATGTATTTCAGCGATGATAAGAGCCAGATGGACAGCCATTTATAAAAGTGACACTCAATTACAAACCGCTTATTCATTAGAAACGGTATTAGATGAAGTGACCTTTATTATTGGTCCACCTATTGCTGTTGCTCTTAGTGTGACTCTTTTTCCTCAAGCTGGAATATTTATTGCCACGAACCTTCTTTCTGTTGGCGTGTTTTTACTGGCTATGCAACGAAATAGCGAACCTACTGTTGAAAATGACGCGACTATATTATCTACAGAGCAAACTAGCTCGGTTATTCATTTTCCTCTAGTAAAAATCCTAGCACTGATTATGGTATTTATGGGCATTATTGTCGGTACTATCGATATCTTCAGTGTCGCTTTTGCCGATTTACACGGTAATCCCGCAACAGCAAGCCTAGTTCTCTCAGCTTATGCAGTAAGCTCTTGTATTGCAGGGCTTGTTTTTGGTGCAGTAAAATTATCAAGCCCATTGCATCGTTTATTGTTAATAGGAGGTATTGCTACCTTTATCACCACATTACCTTTAGCAATTATTGGTTCTGTATATAGCTTAAGTGGGGTTGTGTTTATTTCTGGAATATTCTTTGCGCCAATGATGATCGTGACGATGTCACTTATTGAGAAGGCGATACCTGAAAATAAGCTAACAGAGGGAATGACTTGGTTACTAGCCGGGTTAAATATTGGTGTAGCAATTGGCGCCGCATTAACAGGACAAGTTGTTGATTATTTTAGTACTTATTCGGGCTCATGGGTTGCCATAACAGCGAGTTTACTTGTCATGTTGACGGCATTGTTAGGCTATAAGTGGTTAAATTCGAGTAGAAAATCACACCTTTAATATAGCGATATGTTTATAAATAATACCCCATCAATATTGTAATTTTTGATGGGGCATTAAATTAAATATCAATCCAAGCAGTACGTCCACCGACAGAAGTACTGATATGATTAGCACCGTGGCTAAGACACAATGTTCGCATTCCAGCATATTGTTGTGAATACCACGCACCACCTCGCATTAATGCTCGCTTTCCATAATTACGAAGATAAACCTGATCGTTATCTTGTTGATTAATTGCTGGATATAATCCTAATATTTTAAAAATATCAGCAACAGCACAATTATTTTGTGATGATATTGCATTGAATTCGCCATCCATTAATCCGGCGGGGTAACCGTTATCTGTAGGCTCTCCGTTATAGTGTTTTATTGAAGTAGATAAAATAGGAAGCCCAGCATTACCATCACAATAGTCAGAAGGTGCATCATATTTTGCACTATTTTCACTTTTTGGGGGAAGTGTGTTTCCTGTTAATAAACTCAATGTATGCCACTGTTCTTCAACGGATAAATCACCACAAAATACCGCATTATTATCTTTAATTATCTGAATTTCACCCGCATCTAATTGCATCCCACTTTGCCATTCCCAAAGGTTGCCACATAAATCGCTAATACCAAATTCACTATTATCGTGATACCAATTTGTCCATTGAGGTGCCGTTAATGTGGTTGGATCACCCGTTGTAAAATCGGTATCACCCGCAGGTCTGCCATCAACTCGCGTGGTTTCTTGTTCTGGATGTAAAAAACTACGACCATAATCAGTATTGCCATCTTCTTTCATTTTATGGTGACGACACCAAAGCATAAGCGCTGCCCATTCGGCGTGAGTACTTACATGAAAACCTTTTCCGGTTTGCTGTGAACGCTGCTGAAAGGTAGGTAAATCAAATAAGGTTGCTGGTTTTTGATTCGGTAAACTTAATAGTTCATTTTGATGAAGTGATGCGGGGTAACAGGCATAAAAGAAAGCCTCTTTTATTTTTTCATTCACAATAAAAGCTGGGTGAACAGAATTACCCAAATTATCTGATACCTCATTTAAATTAAAACGAGGCACTATATACATATAATTAGGTTGTCCCTTAGCAGAATACAAAATAGTGCGTTTACCTGATGATTGCGCTTCAACTTTAGTTCGCAGAGGATCCGGTGAATAGATATCAAACATAATTATTCCTTTTCTTTATCAAGCAATGTCACCCAATAGCCTTCTTGCCACTCAACAGGGAGGAATTTTTCATAATAGTCATGAAAAATAGCATCAGCATCAAGGTGAGAAAATCGTTTAGGGTGCAACCATTTCGCCATTTGTAACACCGCAATAAAACCAAATGGACTATCATAAAAAGAGTGCCAAATAGCGTAAACCTGCTGATTTTTAACAGCACTAAGTGTTTTATAAGCAAGACGTTGCATTAATATTTGCAGCTGCAATTTAGCGTGTTGTAAATCAGCACCTGGACCTAAATTAATCCAATCACCGGTAGGGTTGTAACCACTCCAATCAGCACCCGTTAAAAATATTTTGTCGGGTTTGGAATAGATAACGGTCTCTTGATTTAATAAACCGTAGGTACTTTTTATATATTCAGATCCTAAGTTTTTACCACCAGCAACCTGTAACATTTGTCCCATACTGCCATTGCCATAAGAGAGACAACATTCCGGTGTAAAACCGGCGGCTCGTTCAAATAAAACCGTAGGGCGAATAAAGGGCGTCTGTTGCAAAACTTGAGAAACTTGCGCTAATTGCTGTTGACGAAACAGGTTCATAGCTTGGCTTCGTTGCGTATTAGCAAGTAAGTTTCCCATTATGGTTGTGCTTATTGGAGTGTTATTAAGTGGGTCGATACTTAAATCCAGCACAACAACAGGGATATTGGCTTTCGTCAGTAAATCCAATACGCCATTAACGCTAATTGCACGATAAGTACCCACCGCGATAATAATTACATCGGGTTTTAATGAAATAAGTCTCTCACTATTAAAATGCCCACTCGACATAGCACTAAATTCAGGAAGCGCTAAGAGTTGAGGGAATGTTTGAGTATATTGACGATACAGACTTAAATCAGCAGTACGAAATGCAGAAGGCATGGCAATAAGACGCTCATAAAGAGCGCCTGTATAAATGGTGGCATAGAGTAAAAATAAACCGCTATCTGCAATATAGATTTTATTTAAATTACTCGACAGTGTGATTTCTCGTTTTAAAATATCAACAATCACCCTCTGTTTTTGTTTGGCATAAACAGGAAAAGGGCTTGCTAATAATAATGAGAATGCACTGGCACCTTTTAGTAATGAACGCCGATAGTTATCCATGTTCATATCCTAAAAATAGTAATTCAATACACCAAGAACAACCCTATCAGTACCCACACTACAATAAGTAGAACTAGTACAACTGGCAACATAGGATTTGTTGGTTAAATTACTGACAGTTAATCCTAATTCTAATCCTTGTAACTCACTGTTCATTGCCGCTAATTGATAACGGAAACTCACATCGCCTAGCCATACAGCAGGTACTTTAAAAGTGTTGATATTATCACCATAGGTTGAACCTAAATAACGAACACCAGCGCCCAGTAATGCACCATCAAGATAAGGCTGATGAAAACGGTAGTCTATCCATGCAGAGCCAGTATGCGTTGGCACTTGAACCGGATGTTTATTTAGCGTTGAAGGATCACTTGTTGAGGTAACAATATTGTGTGTATAAGCATAATTAAGCATCATATTAACTTGCGGCGTTAATGCTAATTTGCTTTCAAATTCAACCCCACGCGAGCGAATTTCACCTGATTGCTGATAATAATCTGGATTTCTAGGATTATGCGTTGTGACGTTTTCTTGAGTTAACTCATAAACAGCAACACTCACTAAACGAGAAGCTTGAGGATCTTGATATTTAATACCCGCTTCATATTGCCTTGATTTCATAGGAATAAATGCTTTACCGTCAGCATCTGTACCTAAAATAGGATCAAAACTGTCTGATGTACTTACCCAAGGTGAAAAACCATTATTAAATTGATAACTTAATCCAATACGGTGACTCCATGCCGTATTATGACTAGTTTGTGTCACACCTGATATTTGATTATGGGTATCTAAATCAGCACTATCATAGCGTCCACTTAACAATAAATTCCATTGCTGCCAACGGAGGTGATCTTGCAGATAATAGCCATAGCGATCAAATTGCTGTTTTGTTGATGTGCGTGATACAAGATAAGGCGTGAAATCCGGCTTATGATGTTCCGCCCAAGGGTCAAAACTTACAGTTTGAGAACCCCACCAATCTTTAGTCATATAACCATGCTGATAATCAAATCCAGCCATTAGCGTATGTTCAATATCCCAAGTAGCAATTTTACCTATGAGCTGATTATCGGTTACCCATGTTTCTGATTTACTAGGTGCTTCTTGATATACCGCCGTTAAGAAACGATCTCCGGGTAAAAATCCGCGGGTATAGTCACGACTAATTTCAGTATCAACTTTCATAAAGCGACTGTTTTGCTTAAATTGCCACTGAGAATTCAGTTGGTATTCAAGTAATGAAGTTATAGCTTGTTGTTTTCGATGGGAATTATCATGACTTTGATTGTTATAGTTTCGATTAGGATCAACCTTACCATTAGGGTTAGGCAGTAATCCTAATGCTTGTGCCGGTAAGGTATTGTAATAGCCAAGACGAGGCTCTTTTTGATATTGACCCAATAGCGTCCAATTAAAAGAATCATTAGGTTTCCATGTTATTGCGGGTGAAATAAGAAAACGTGTTTGGCGTGAAGAGGGGATTTGCGACTCTTGTTCAAGTGCTAATCCTGAAACACGGTATAACCAAGTTTCATCGTCATTAATGGCTGATGTGGTATCAAACTTTATTCCATGATTGTTATTGTTACCCGCTTGCAGTTGAACTTGATGCTGAGTTGCAGCAGTCGGGCGGCGTGAAGTCATATTAATTACACCGCCAGCACCACCTTGACCATATAACGCAGATGCAGGACCATGTACGGCTTCTAGGCTTTGCAAGCTCCAACTATCAACTTGTGGTGCCCAAATACCGCTATTTCCTAGCATTCTTAGCCCATCAAGATAGTAATCTGCATCGAAACCGCGCATTTTAGAATAATCAATACCACTACCAAATGCGCCAAATTTCTCACTCACAATTCCTGAGCTATAACGCAATGCCTGACTAATAGACTCTGAAGGTAAATTATCAAGTTGAGCACGGTTAACAACAGAAACCATTTGTGGAGTTTCTAATAATGAAGCATCACTTTTAGTTGCCGTGGTCTGTTTTTTAGCGACGTAACCATAAGGTTGTGCATCATTTTCACTAGCACTACCGGCAGTTACGACGATTTTTTCAATATTTTCAGCTTGTACAAGAGAGGGGACTGTTAATGTAAACAGTGCTGAAATAACAATAGGATATGGGCTGACTTTTTTAAATTGCTTGTTTTTGCAATGTCTATTTTGAGGTAATAGCAACATGATAATTCCATCAAAAATGAAAAATAGATAATGATTGACTCAGGGTCGGTAACATACAACAACGACCGACTGTCAGTCAATATAAATAGTAATCATTTTCATTTGTATTTATAAAATAACGCAGAAAAAGTATTTTCAGATTGGGATATTAGATTGGAATGTGAAATAGGGATGTGAAATAGGGATGTGAAAAGTATTATGAGCGGTTTAAAAGCAATCAATCTATATAAATATTGAGCCTGATGAATCATCTTAAGTAAAAAAGACATATTCAGTTTTCAATAAAAAAGCTAGGCGTTATAACCTAGCTTTATATTGATTAGTTAATCTAGAACATCCTAGCTCTCAACGCCTTTTTTCGCTAAGAACTCATCATAAGTTCCTTGGAAATTAGTCACTTTTTCAGGTGTGATTTCGATAATACGGTTTGCCAGTGAACTGACAAATTCACGGTCATGTGAAACAAAGACCAATGTGCCTTGATATAGCTCTAATGCCATATTGAGTGATTCAATCGATTCCATATCTAAGTGGTTGGTTGGTTCATCCATAATTAAAATGTTTGGCTTTTGCATCATTAGCTTACCAAATAACATTCTACCTTTTTCACCACCAGATAATACTTGGACTGATTTTTTAAGATCATCTTGAGAAAAGAGTAAACGACCTAAAACACTACGAACGGCTTGTTCGTCATCTTCTGGTCTCATCCATAAACTCATCCAATCAAATACCGTCATATCCACTTCAAAATCAGAAGCGTGATCCTGCGCGTAATAACCAATATTTGAGTTTTCAGACCATTTTAAACGGCCTGTATCAGGCGTTAATTCACCCACTAATGTTTTGATTAATGTTGATTTACCCACGCCGTTATTACCTAAAATGGCAACTTTCTCGCCTACTTCAAGCATCATATTGACGTTTTTAAACAGTGGTGCATCGCCGTCATAACCTTTAGATATATTTTCCACTTCAAGCGCATTACGGAATAATTTTTTATCTTGATCAAAGCGAATAAATGGATTTTGACGGCTAGAAGCTTTAACTTCAGCTAATTGAATTTTTTCAATTTGTTTTGCACGAGAAGTCGCCTGACGCGATTTAGAGGCGTTTGCACTAAAGCGACTAACAAAAGATTGTAACTCGTTAATCTGCGCTTTTTTCTTTGCATTATCCGCTAATAAACGTTCACGCGCTTGAGTCGCAGCAAACATATATTCATCATAATTACCCGGATGAACAGCTAATGCACCGTAATCAAGGTCAGCCATATGCGTACACACCATATTAAGGAAGTGACGGTCATGGGAAATAATGATCATAGTACTGTTGCGTTCATTCAATGTTTGTTCAAGCCAACGAATGGTATCAATATCCAAGTTGTTGGTTGGTTCATCAAGTAACAGAATATCTGGATCAGCAAACAGGGCTTGAGCCAATAACACACGCAATTTCCAACCTGGAGCAACTTCACTCATAGGACCATTATGCTGTTCTAGTGGAATACCCACATTTAACAGTAATTCACCTGCGCGTGATTCAACCGTATACCCGTCCATTTCGCCGAATTTAACTTCAAGATCAGCGACACGTAAACCATCTTCTTCACTCATTTCAGGTAAGTTATAGATGCGCTCACGCTCTTGCTTAACTTCCCAAAGTTCAGTGTGTCCCATAATCACAGTATCAAGTACCGTGAACTCTTCATAAGCAAATTGGTCCTGTTTTAGTTTACCAAGGCGCTCATTAGGATCGAGAAATACGTTACCGCTACTTGGTACTAAATCACCACCAAGAATTTTCATAAAGGTTGATTTGCCGCTGCCGTTAGCACCGATTAAACCATAGCGGTTTCCGCCACCAAATTTGACAGAAATGTTTTCAAACAGTGGCTTAGAGCCAAACTGCATAGTGATATTATTGCTGATTAACAAGACGAATACTCATTATTAGTGAATGACAAAAGGTAATGGGGCGGCATTATGCCACAAGTTACCCCCATTAAGACAGTAAAGTGATAAATGACTTAATAGGAAATGCGTTGTGAGATAAAAACCTATCATAAAGTGAGTGTAAATAATAAATCAGAGTAAGAAAAAAGAGATAACCGACATAAGTTATCTCTTTTCCATACTATTAGCGTGATATCAGTAAGATAAAAATGTTACTTCTTAGGCGGCGCTAAATTGGGTTCAACAACAGAATAGACTTGGTCATTTAATAGTTCAGATTCTAATAATTGTGCAACTAATCTAGCGACATCACGTCTATTCACCAAGCCATGAGTCTCTTCATATTGATAAAGCTGTGCCTTTCCTGTTTCCTCACCATTAAGTAAGCCACCCGGTCTTACAATGGCATAATCAAAGTGGCTTGTTTGTAACCATACTTCGGCAAGAGATTTTTCTCTTACCGCCTGACCAAATGCTGCTTTTGCACGATCAGATAATGCACCCCAGCTATCACCACACCCTAAAGAAGAGACCATCAGCATACGCTGAAAACCCATCTTTTCTGCGGTATCAATCAGCGTTCTATGGGCTAAGTAATCATTCTCACCACCCATGGTTGAAATGATATCTGCCTCATTAGTTGCCAGACTTAACAGCTGTTGCACCGCATTACTATCGGTTGCATCACCAATAACCGTTTTAATACCAATATCAGTTAACCGCTGTGCAGCATCCGCATTGCGAACTAAAGCGACAATAGGGCGTTGCTGTTCAATAGCAATATCAGCAATATGAGAACCAACACCTTGACCACCAGCACCAAAAATAGCCCATGTTTTCACGCTCAGTTACTCCTCGTTTAATTGTTTTGCTAACTGACGAAAAGCAGATAATTGTTCTGGTAGTAGTTGTTTGTGTTCATCTCGTCCTAAGAAAATCTTAAACATGGCGATGCCTTCTTGATTGAAAAACAGAATAGATGCCGTATCCATTCCCATAAATTTGCGTTCAACCATCGCAATATGTTGGCAGTTTTCGGCTTTAATATGCCCAGTCATGCCTTTTTTGCCGCGTAAATTAAAATAACCATGACGATGAAAACCACTTGGTAATTCACCACTAAACTCTAAAATAACGTCTTGTGTATGTACCAATGTTGTCACATTTCCCCATTGCATAACATTATCCCATAGCGTATCGAATTGTGCGCCACTCATCACTGCGCGTAATGGTAAATGTCTCACAACCTCTAATAACGTAGTATTAAACTGCTTAGCTATAGTTTCTAAGGTTCCATCAGGTTCAGTGATTAAAAATTGTTGTAATTCAGTATTCATGGTTATTATTTCCATTTTTATTTAGTCAGTTTTTATCGTAATTAAACCGTTAACACACTAACGAGGTGTGTTTAATTGCAAAATAAGTTGCTGTAATGACGTCAGTAAATTACTTGCCCAAAATCGACCTTCATTGGTTAGTTTCATGCAAAGAAAGTCATCTTCAACAAGACCCGCTTGATACCACTGACTTAATAACGGAGAGAGCAGCGTTGCCTGTGGGCTGAGTTTTGCTAAATCAACGCGTCCACATTCAATACCGGCTTGTAGCTCATGACGCCAGCGAAAACCGCTATCCGTGGTTTTGCTCATCATCATCAGTGGTTTTTGGTTAGCTGAAATTTTCTGATAATAGCTATCAAGGGTGCGATCTATCATCCATGAATAACCGTTGACCGAACCACCCGCACCTGAACCAAACGCAAGACAATCCGCACCTTGTTTGATTAATAAATTATATAAATTGCGCTCACGAGTTGTTCTTGCCCAGTGGCTATTACTGATTTGATGCCAACCCATGTTATCCATAAAGTCGCAGCCTTGAAGGTAAAGATCACGCCTTTGTATTGGTGATGGTACTGTTATTCGTTGATTTTCAACTGCTTTACCTAATGGGGTATTGGGCAATAAATTAAGAGCATAAAGATCGACGCCATCTAACCCAATATCATTAGCAATTGCTAGATCTTCAGCCCAATTGGCTGCATCTTGATTTGGTAAGCCAAACAGTAGATCACAGACAACCGCGGCTCTATCACGTTGGCATAGTGCTTTCATAAACGTAATAGCTTCGGTACCCGTTGAAGTACGCGCCATACGTTTACGAATTTTGCTATTAAAGGTTTGAATACCAATAGAAAATCGATTTGCACCAGCATCTAAACAAGCATCGATACGATTATCATCAAAATTTAATACGCGACCTTCGATGGTAATTTCACAATCCGGGGCTAAAGGGAGTGATTGGCGTAAATGAGTAATGACCCGAAATAGATCTTTTGCGGATAAAGCCGAAGGCGTCCCACCGCCAAAATAAACCGCATGTATAGGCGCTGATTGATAAAGTAAGCTGTCTGCTTCCGCTGATATCTCACGTAGTAATGCGTCAGTATAGCGCGCACAAGCTTCTTCATAATAATTGTTCTGATAAAAGCCACAGAAAGTACAATGCGTTGCACAAAAAGGAATATGAATATATAACAATCGCTTACAAGCGGGGGTTTTACTATTTAACAACGCTTGCCAAGTCGACTGTTGGGCTTCTTTAGCAATAGGTGCAGAGCCTCGCCATGGCATGGTAGCGTGACGATCACGAAAAGGTGGATCACCATCAAGTGCAAAGTGAGGCGTAAAATCAATCTCTGTAGACGATATTATCGACTGTGTAACTACATTTGCTTTCATTAAGTCATTCCTGCCTTACTTGGCACTATTTTTGTTGTTATTTGAGGCTGATGGATAAAACTGCTGATGCAATAATTCAACGCCATCCACAATACGAGGTCCCATTCCTAAAATAAGCGATTGATCGATTTCGATAATACGTTGATTTTTCCACGCTTGAGTCATTGAAACACCGGGAACAGAGGCTAATCCATTGGTAGAACGTAGATTACCCGTATGGTTCTCTTGGCTCTGTGTTGTGATAACAATCACTTCAGGATCTGCGGCAATAATCGCCTCAGCACTATAAATACGATAGTTCTCATGCGTTGCAATGTTATTACCACCAGCTAGAGTCAAAATAGCATCAGCAACACTGGTTTTACCTGCAACTTGCGGAATACCGCCACCGGGTGAGAGAAAAAACATCACTTTAACAGGCTGCTTTATTTGCTGATTTTTTTCAGCAACTAGTGCCAAACGTGTTTGCAATGCGGCAATTAATGCCTCTGCTTCGGTTTGTGTATCAAGAGAAATCGAAAGTGTGCGAATATTTTCCAGCATTAGTTCAAACGTGGCTGGTGTACGGGGGAGTGAAATAACATTGACCTTATGCTGTGCTAATTGGCGCAATACCATTTTAGGCTCAGCATCATCCCATGTAACAAAGGTCGTCGGGCGTAATGACAAAATACCCTCAGTACTAAGTTGTTTCCAGTAACCAATATGAGGTAGGGATTTGGTCTGTTCTGGATAAGATGTGGTTTCATCAACACCGACAATTTTATCACCAGCATTCATAGCATAAATTAATTCGCTAATAGAGCCGCCAGCAACCACCCAGCGCTCATTTTTTCCATTATCTTTTGCCATTAAATTAAAGGGTAAAAAACAGAGGACACAGGTAATTAATATTTTTCTCATAATTAAAATACCCATGTCAGACCAACTGCAGCATTTAAGCCTGCTTCAGGAATAGATTCATGAGCCGTTTGATAACGTTTATTCAGAATATTATTTAAATCAACGTTAATACGATATTGATCTTTTTCACCAAACTCACTGCTTAAAGCGAGGTTAACTGTTGCCCAACCAGCATATTGCTGTTTGTTGTCACCATTACTTTCATCTTTGGCATGTGTTGCTGCTCTTAAATATAAATCAGATATTAGATTCATATTTTCAAACATCAATAAATGTTTAGCGCCCACACGAGTAGTTATAACCGGCTCACCTGTATTCCACGTTTTTATCGTTGGATTAATAAACTGACGACGCATAATATTGGCGGAAATATAAGGTGTAACTGACCATCCTTGATATTGCGCCATGACTTCCATGCCATAGGTTTTGGCTCGATCAATATTGTCATAATAGAAATAATCCGCTCGACCCGTTTTACTATTACCTTCGCAAATACGTTCACCAGCACAAGCAATTGAAGTGATGTAATTTTTAGCTTCTGAATAATAAAGGGCACTATCAATATACCAATTATTCCCTTTATAACGGGCACCAAATTCCACATTATTAGAGTGTTCAGCCTCAAGGTCTCGATTACCATAAGTGACAGCACCGCCTGCGGTGGTGTTCATAAATTGCTGAACAAGGGTAGGGAAAACATAACCTTGAGCAAATGCGAGACGTAACTCTGTATCTTGAAAACCAGAATAACGCACACTGGATGACACAATAAATGCACTATCTCTCACAGAGTCAGAGGCTAATATCTTATGACTCATACCTGTTTTGCTGTGGTCTACTGTTTCATCACCATCTTGTAACTCTGATTTCAACCAATATTGCCTAGCACCCAATGCCCATGACCAGTTATCTGCCATTTTCCAATCGTTTTGAGCAAAAAGAGAACCATTGGTTTGTTTACTACGATTATGCAATAGCGATTGTTTGTCATAATTAACCGCAGGAGGAAAACCGGTGGTGCTATTTGATGATGTTTGACCAACAGAGGTCTGCTTTACTTTATCTTGCTGATATTGCGCACCAAGGATCAACTCATTATTGGCAGGCAAAGTAAAATTGGTTTGAACAGTAACACCATAAGTGTTTTGGGTATCTTCAGATTGAGTACGATTTTTTACGGTCAAGTTGCCAATCATTGGACTGCCCGTTGGCGTAACTACACCAACTCTGTTTTCAAATTGACGTTCAATTTGTTGCGTATACGCATCGATATGCAGCTTTTTGAAATAATCAGCATCTACATCATAATCATAGAATAGACCCACTTTTTCACGTTCAAGCTTAGGCACTTTTACACTAAACTCTTGAAATTGACCTTCATCTGCATAATAAGATTGTGTACTTAACTTATAGCGATCAAGAGACAAACCAAATTTATGTTTATCTAATCGATAACCTAGCCATGCACCTTGACCGTTATTGCTAAAATGCGTATTAGCTAAACGACCATCTGGCGTATCACGATCACCATGGTCCGCGTAACTTCCATTTAGGCGATATTCAAAATCACCCACAGAACCAGAAATTAATGCCGATTCACGCCAGCCCATTGTTGCGGAATCATAAACCACCTTAACATTACCGCCAAAGGGCTTATCGCCACCTTTTTGAGTAATTAAATTCACCACACCACCAATAGCTTGCGAGCCATAAAGAACAGAATAGGGGCCTTTAACCACTTCAATACGCTCTAATGCAGATTCATCAATCAAAATACCTGCACCATAATTTTGCCCACCACGTTGGTAAGTCACTTCTTGTCCATCCACTAGCAGTAACACACGAGAAGAAGACTCTCCTCGAATACGAACCTGTTTACGACCAGCCAAACTATTATCTGTTACCTCGATACCGGGAATATCACGTAGCTGATCGGCAATAGAAGATGAGGTCGAACTAATTAAACTTTCTTTATCAATAACTTGAATGGTTGCTGGGCTATTCCATAATGAAGCTGCACTACGTGTTGTTGTAACAACCATCGTCTTTTCTGTAGGAGCAGGGGCAGAATTAGCCATTGCATATTGAGATAACACAAGAGTGAGTGTAGATAACACCAAGCAAGATTTAGTTTGAGTGCGCATTATTGCGAATCCTAATGAGATCAATAATTATTATCATTCGCTTTATAATTTAACTTTTGGTATTCATCAACCAGAAAATGGTAAACAGAATGCATCTTTGATGTAGATCAAAGTAAAAACGTGATCTTATGCAGAATAGTTGATTAAACAAACAGAAATGGCACAAAAAAGAGGGTTTTTAAGCAAAAAAGGGGATCAGGGTAAGTAAAAACAACTAGGTGCTTGTTATGCTTATCTTTATCTTAACTAACACTAGTTTATAAATTTAAATAAAGAGAGAAGCCTATTGAGAATAGCGATATAGCAATAGAGGTTGATATTAACCACTATTCTAAAGAAGTCAGAAAAACGTTAAGCAACTGATTCAACGTTTGTTGCTCTTGAATGGATAACCCTTCAACTAAACGTTTTTGGTTTTCTACATGGGCTTCAATAACCCGATTAATTAATTCAAGCCCTTCAGGCGTTAAAGAAACGAGAAAACTACGTCCATCTTCAGGATTAACTTTACGAATTACCCATCCTGCTTTTTCTAATTGGTCAATACGATTTGTCATCGTGCCAGATGTCACCATTAAGGTAGATAACATTTCGCCAGGGGATAAGGTATAAGGCTCTCCGGCTCGACGTAATGTTGCCATTACATCAAAACTAGAGCCATTTAAACCAAATTGGTTAAAGACTTTCTCCATTTCACGAGAAAGGTGCAGGGTGATATTACCTAATCGACCAATTAATCCCATAGGACTAACATCAAGATCAGGCCTTTCACGTTGCCATTGCTGTGTAATTCTATCGATTCTATCCATGCATTCATCATGGCAATTATTTATCTTGACGTCAAGGTATTATCATTTTATCTTGACCTCAAGATAAATAACCGCAGTCAAATTACCTGAGTAAATATATGAATCGATATATGACCCTTTTTCTTACGGCACTAGCCCCCATTGTGTGGGGAAGTACTTATATTGTTACGACTGAAATGTTACCCGCCAATGTACCAATGACATTAGCTGCGCTACGTGCATTACCTGCCGGAATTTTATTATTAATTATTATAAGGCAACTGCCACAAGGTATTTGGTGGTTACGGGTTGCTATTTTGGGTATTTTAAATTTCTCACTATTTTGGTGGCTGCTGTTTATTTCAGCTTATCGCTTGCCCGGTGGTGTTGCGGCAACGGTTGGTGCGGTTCAGCCATTAATTGTACTTTTTCTATCTCGTTGGCTATTACAAAGTCGTTTATCGTGGCTCTCTATTTCTGCCGCATTAAGTGGGATTTTCGGTGTTGCTATCCTTCTGTTAACTCCTGATGCTGCACTTGACCCTATCGGAATTATTGCAGGATTATGTGGTGCATTATCAATGGCAGCTGGCACGGTATTAAGTCGTCGTTGGCAACCCGCAGTTACACCACTCACCTTTACCGCATGGCAATTAACCGCTGGTGGATTAATGTTGTTACCTTTGGCATTATGGTTTGAGCCCGCATTACCTTCATTAACCACTATTAATCTTCTTGGATTAAGCTATTTAACACTCATTGGCGGTGCTATTACTTATATTCTTTGGTTTAGAGGATTAGCATTATTGGGACCAAGCTCGGTTGCTTCATTAGGCTTTTTAAGCCCACTCAGCGCGGTTATTTTAGGTTGGGCACTGTTAGGACAACAATTAAGCAGCTTACAACTTATTGGGATGGCAATTATATTAGGCAGTATTTGGGCTAATCAACAATCAGAAAAACGTGCTTTAGCAAAGCTAAAATAACTTATTTTTTATTAATGTGTTATTTTAAAAAGCATTAAACGTCATGTTAAATAAAGAATAATCAAGAGAGAGTTGTTATGCCAATATGGGTAGATGCTGATGCGTGTCCTAAAGTGATAAAAGAAGTGTTATATCGCGCAGCAGATAGAGAAAAAATGATTGTCACTTTTGTTGCGAACCAACGATTAACCATACCAGCATCGCCTTTTTTACGTACATTACAAGTTCCTGCGGGGTTTGATGTTGCTGATAATGAAATTGTACGTCGGGCTGAAAGTGGTGATTTAGTCATTACAGCCGATATACCATTAGCGGCTGAAGTCATAGAAAAGGGGGCTGTTGCCCTTAATCCACGAGGCGAACGTTATAGTGAAGCAACTATTCGTGAACGTCTAACTATGCGTGATTTTATGGATACAATGCGAGCCAGTGGTATTCAAACTGGGGGTCCAGCAAGCTTAAATCAACGAGATCGCCAGCTTTTTGCTAATGAATTAGATAAATGGTTTTTACAGCAGAAAAAGAAAATTTAAAAAAATATCTATACACATCGTCTGCAATAAAAACGGGCATATTTATCACTGCCCGTTTTCTTTAGGATAAACTGTAGAAAATATCTACTTTATGACACATTTATATATAACGTTTGCTACCTAAAATACTTGGTTTTTTCCCTTTAAATACATGAGGACCATCCATCGTTAATTTAAGCTCATTCCCCGTTCGTGTTAACCAAGGTGTTGCTTCACTACCTGCTCGAGAAGTCACTCCTGACGGCTTTAATGTAATGCTATCGAGATCAATTTCAATAATGCCAATGACATAAGTGTAAATCATATTATTGAAGAACCCTTTTTTGTATTCACAAGAACATTCAACAATTTGATTACCATATTCCATACGCATTGTTGGTTTTAGCGATGCCACAGAAACACAGCCATTACTAACCGCAGAGTAAACACTGCATACTAATGCCACTTTTCCGCCCATTAATTGTGAAATAGCCGGGTTAATTTCAACGGTTTCACAACCCGGTTGTTCTTGGCTCACGCTAACAACATCACCAGTATGGAAGACAAAAGGATCACTATTAAACGCACCACTTTTATCAGGTGCTTGAATGATAGACATTTGACCATTAGGGCGCAAAATACCCACACGAAGATCTAAGTCATCGTTATCCTTACCATCCCCATTATCTATCCATGTTGCACTGACTAAAATACGCTTAGGCGCATCATTACCTTTTAATAATGACACCCTATGGCTACTATCTGGTTTGGTTAATTTCACCACACTTTTTTGCATATTCACGGGCGTTGGTGGTGATGCAACAACAGGGGCTGGCTCTTCAACTTCAATACCATAAAGATTGCATAATCCTGCAAGTCCTGAAGCAAATCCTTGCCATACTGCACGTACTTTATTTTGCTCATTTCTAACATAAAGCTCTAAGACAATAATGCCTGTCTCTTGAGAAAAAAGGCTAGGAGTTAGCGCTAGTGTCTCATTTTGAGTGATGACTTGTGCTTGTAATTGATTAACTGCGGCAAAACCACCCGCACTTCCATCTTGAGTCAGCGTAATTGCAACTTTAGTAATATTGCTAGGAAGACGAGACAAATCAAAATTAATACTATGAGTAACTGTCGTTCCCTGTGTTATTGGCGGAATAAAAGAAGCTGCACCGGATAGATGCTGAGGCGCATTAAAGAAAACCATGTCATTATCATCAATAACCTTACCTGAATCAGTTATTAAGAAAGCGGTCAGGTTAACATCAAGATTTTCACCTATTGCATGAGTTACTTTGACTTGTCCTTTATTCTGACTAAGTGCTCTATTTTCACCGGGTTGTAATGCGGTATTCATTAAACAGCTCCTTGATTAATAAAAATAACTGCAATAACTTAAATGATATCAGTGATAATAACTTTTATTAATTGTTTATTTGGTGATCTTCTTCAAGCGCATTTGATATCAAAAGTCGATCAATTTATTTATACTTCCCAAGAAATTTATCCATCAAGACAAGAGGTAATTATGTCGTTTTCTAAATCTATGCTTGCGTTGGCTGTTATGGCAGTCTCTTTCTCTAGTTATGCCGCCAAACAGGCAGATTTGATGATAGTCGATGGTACGGTTCTTACTATGAACAAACAAAATGAGATCATAGAGCAAGGTACCGTCGTCGTAAAAGAAAATAAAATTATCGCGGTTGGTGGTCCTGAACTTGCTAAAGAGTACCAAGCCAATAAAGTATTAGATGTTGATGGCGATATTGTTATGCCTGGTCTTATTAATACTCATACTCACGGCTCGATGACCGTATTTCGTTCATTAGCCGATGACGTGCCAGATAGACTTCATCGCTATATATTCCCATTAGAAAATAAGATGGTCTCTCGTGAAATGGTTCGCGTTGGCGCTAATTTAGCCAATATTGAAATGGTGAAAGGCGGCGTAACCACTTATGTTGATATGTATTATTTTGAAGATGAAGTAGCAAAAACGGTGGATAAAATGGGGAACCGTGCTGTATTAGGCGAATCTGTTATTAATTTCCCAGTCGCTGATGCACAAACTCCAGAAGAAGGTATTCAGTACGCGGTAAACTTTATTAAAGAATATAAAGATCACCCTCGAATAACTCCTGCTTTTGCGCCTCATGCACCTTATACCAATAGCACTGAAAACCTACAAAAAATTGCCAAGTTATCTATTGAACTCGATGTTCCTGTTATGATCCATTTAGCAGAAACAGACCGTGAAAAGGAAGAAATTGCCAAACGTACAGGTGGTAAAAGCCCAGTGCAATACATGGCAGATATTGGTGCATTAAATAATAAAGTGATTGCCGCTCATGCCATTATGGTCGATGAGAAAGATATCGAACTACTAAAAAAATATGATGTTGGCGTAGCGCATAATATCAGTGCAAATACCAAATCAGCTAAAGGTGTAGCCCCCGTAGTGGCAATGTTAGAAAAGGGTGTTCGTGTTGGTTTAGGCACCGATGGTCCAATGTCGAGTAATACATTGACGACTATGAATGAACTCAATTTAGTTGGTAAAATTCATAAGCTAGAAAATAGAGATCGCGCTGCAATGCCACCATTAACCGTTGTTGAACTCGCAACGATGGGATCAGCTAAAGTACTACATATGGAAGATAAACTAGGCTCATTAGAATCTGGTAAGCTGGCTGATATCATTGTTGTCGATACTAAAGCGCCAAATATGGTACCAATGTATAGCCCATATGCAGCATTAGTTTATGGCGCTAACGGTGGCAATGTTCGTCATACTATTGTTGATGGCACAATATTAATGCAAGACCGTAAATTGCTGACGGTAGACGAAAACACCATTATTAAAGAAGCTCAAGAATTTTCTGATAAAGTACGTAAAACCGTTATTGAAAGCGGTGAAATAGTTAAATAAAACCATATTTGGTTTTAATAAATAAACTAAGCGGGTGGGTTAATAAAACTTACACCCGCTTTTTTATCACTAAGCTATTCTTTAGTAAAAACAAACCGTCTAATTTTGAGTATGATACAGTTTAAAATAATAAAGATTTAAGCCGTGACCCGATAAATATTTAAATAGCTTAATATATTTATATTAATGCTTAATCCTGCTTTTTCGTTTCAGACAAATCCTTCGATTCAATTTATACTATCACGATCAATAACTTATTGTATAAATAGAAAAATACTATTTATATTTAAGTTTATTCTGTTATCTAGTTGGCGAAAGATGAAATACTATTCAATAAACTATTTAATGGTATTTTTTAGGTTAACAATAATTAATCCCCACATCTACTATGGATGGAATATAAACGATGATAAAGCCAAATAAATTAACCCAATCACTTTTTTTACTCTCTTTTGTCACGGCATCTAGTGCTATTGCTAACGAACAAAAAACAGCAGACGAACAAAATATTGTTTATCAAGATGTGAAACTTAACCAAGCTACCGTATTTTTACGTGGTGCTGAAATTGAAAATAGCGTAACACTGAATTTATCGGCAGGGCAAAGTGAAGTGATATTATCCAATATCGCTAATAATATAAATCAACGCAGCCTTGCAATTAATCTTGACAGTAACGATGTTATTATTAACTCCGTTAATGTTAAAAAAATTCCTATTGCACCCGTTTACCCAGCATCAATTACTGCACTAATGGACCAGCAAAAAGAGATTAATAAAAAAATTGAAGAACTTAATATCAATATTAATGTTGGTGATGAACAACTTACATTATTAAAAGATAAAAACTTTTTTGGCGAGCAAAATACGCTCTCTTTAGAACAATCTTCTCAAAAACTTGATTTTATTCATCAAAAAATGGCAGCTATTTTAAATCAGCAACGTCTTGAACGTGATGAAATTGCCAAATTAACTGAAAAATATCAAGAGCTAGAAAGAGAAATTGAGATTAATGCACCTGTTATTGCTCAAGAGAAAACACAAATTGTTATTTCATTAGGCGCTACAAAAAATTTAACCAGTAAAATGCGTATCTCTTATATTACGCCAGATGCAGGATGGTCACCGACTTATGATATTCGTAGTCAAGGTTTAGATAAACCAATTACCCTGACATATAAAGCAGATCTTATTCAAAATACAGGGATTAACTGGGATAAAGTTAAACTGGTTCTTACCTCAACAAATCCATCAGATAATATCACATCACCAACACTAACACCTTGGTATTTATCACTTTATAATGATAATGCAAAATTTAGAAGTAAGAGTATGGCAGCACCTGCACCAATGATGGCTGAGATGAGACAAGACCGAGACGAAGATGTTTTGGATGGTAAAGTAAATAAAGGTGTCGCCCAATATGTGATGACCGATAACAATGGTATTAATGTAAGTCATGCTATCGACTTACCTTATACATTAAAGAACAGCACTAAACCGAACTCACTGGTTATTGATCAAAAAGATATCACTGCCGACTATCAATATTCAGCAACGCCTAAATTAGCTGAAGAAGTTTATTTACAAGCTGGGGTAAAAGATTGGAACACATTAAATTTACTCAATGGTAGTGCCAATATCTATTATATGAATAATTTTGTTGGTAATGCTTATATTAATACTGAAGAATTAAAAGAGCAGTTAGATATTCCATTAGGCATCGATAAAAACATTCAAATCAGCCGTATAAATAGTGAGAAAACCAGAAAAGAACCTATTTTTATTGGCTCAACTATTGAGCTAAAAGAAAGTTATCAAATCAAAATAAGAAACATGTATGACAAGCCGATTAAATTAACCGTCTATGATCAACTGCCATTAAGCCAAGAAAATAGTATTAATGTGACCAACGCAGAATATAAAGAGGGTGTTCTTGACAAAGAGACGGGCGAAATTAAATGGAATGTAGAGTTACAAGCGAAAAAAGAGAAGACGCTGCCATTAAACTATACGCTCTCTTATCCTAAAAATAGATATATAAATGGACTATAATTATTTTTTGTTCTGTAAAACAATACGTTAATAATTATTTTATAGATGAAGCAAAGGTGCAGAAATGCACCTTTTTTATTGCAGATAATATGGCTATTTTACGATTTTATTAACACTATTTTTAATCGTTTCTCTTAACCATAAAATTTTCGCATTATGTGAGTGCCTTTTATGCCATAACTGGATAAAAGGTAAATCTAACTGCCTAGATACTGCTGTAGGTAACGGTATAGGAAGAGTCATTAAATCAGGTAACGCCTTTCGGATATAGTGCAAACAATAACCCGGCGCACAAGTAATTAATTGATGACCTGATTGCGCCACCATAAATAGAGATTGTTCAAAAGAAGTGTAAGTCACCGCGATATTACGTAAACGCCCATGCTCACTTAACACATCATCTAATGCCCAATGGCTTCGTTTATCATATTCCGTACTAACATGAGGGTAGCGTAAAAAAGTATCTAAATCCCAAGTCTCTTTTAATAATGGATGATTTTTATGGACATAAACCAATGGTGTATCTGAAAATAACACTTCATAATCAATTACATCAGGTAATAAATCGAGTAATTCCCTTGAGCGCGGATAATATTCTCTACCAACCAACCCAATATCAACATCGCCATCAATAATACTGGCGAGTGAATTATATTCCCAATTTCTAATTTGAAGCGTTGAACCAGGGTAATGGTTTAGTATTTGCTGAGGAAAATGGGGCAACATCACTTGATGTAACGGCGATTCCATAACTAAATGAAATCTAAGACCTTGGGGAATATCAATATTACTTTTACCTGTAATATGATGACTAATATTAATAAAGTCAGATAAAGACTCTTCGATACTTAATGTTAATGGCGTTGGAATTAAGCCCTGAGGGCTACGTACAAATAACGGATCATCAAACCAAACGCGTAATTTAGCTAATGCTTTACTCACGGCTGAAGGTGAAATAGATAACCATTTAGCAGTAAGTGTAACACTACGTTCTTGCAAAAGAATTTGTAAGATCACCAATAAGTTTAAATCCATTTTATGTAATGGTTTATGCATCACAAACAACCTCTTGGGATTTATTTGAAGTACCGTACAAGCGTAATAGAATAAAACCTATAATAGAGCTTGCTAGCAAAATAACAATTAGCATTGTAATTGCAGGTATTTCTATCCAGCCCATAATCCAAATATATAAAGAAGCAAAACTTAACTGAGCGATAGCAAGTACGGAACTCGCTAATCCAGCTCGTTGGCTAAACGGAGAAAGAGCTTGGCTCATTATAATACCGAATAGCAGAGCAAACCCAGCGCCACACAAAGCAAATGCGATAAAGAACCAGTAATTATGTTGTATTAATCCTAATAATAAAAAGAGGGCAGCACAAAGAAAACTCATTAAACCAGTATACAAAATGGAAGAGTAACTAAATTTAGATAATATCTTGGGCATTAAAAATGAGGTTGTCATGCTTACGATAGAGAGCAACGTCATCAATGTAGAATATTGACCTGTTGTGTAGTTCATTTTCTGCATAATAACAATAGGTGAGATATTCACATATGTAAGAATAACCCCCATACCTAAGCAAGAGATAAGCAGGCGACTCAAAAATAAAGGATTTAAAAACGACTCATTAGCCAAGCTTCCTTCCACTAAATCAGGAACTGATCCTTTATTCGTACATTTCTTCTGTTTTGTTTCTTTAATACCAAAAAGGCAAAATACAAAATTAAGCAGGGCATAACCCGCCATAAAAAAGAACATCGTTTGCCATTCAAAGCGCAGCAAAATTAAATAACCAAGAACCGGGGCTAATACAGGAACAATGCAGGTTATTCCATTTAGCATTGAGAGTATTTTTGCTCTTTGTTGTTCTTTTAATGTATCTCTCAATATTGCAAAGGTGACAACGTAACAAAAACCGGCACCAATACCTTGGAAAAAACGCGCGATTAAAAAACTATTTTCCGTTATCGAAAATCCAGACTGTAATGATGCCAGCATAAATATCAGTGTGCCTAAAAGTGCAATAGGCTTACGTCCTAAGCTGTCTGAACACCATCCAGCGATTAGCATTGTTGATGCCATACCAATAAGGTAAATCGAAAATGCCATATGCAAAGTAGCTTCTGTTGCTTGTAAAGCATCAGCAATAGCGGTTAACCCGGTTAAATGTAGATCAACACCTAATGGATAAATTAGCACTATACAGAAACTAAAAATAATATATTTCATCATAAAAAATAGCTCATCATTAAAGATAAAGCGCTATTTTAGTGAGATAAGCAAACTAAACCTAATGACAAAAAAAGAATCGCAAATTTCCATTCTGGAAAAATGGTCGATAGACCACAAGAAAGCTAATTGATAATCTCAATTTTCATTTAAATAAGTGGTTGCTCTCAGGAAAACCGCCGGGCACTGGGTTATTCGCAGCATATTTGCAGGTGATGACCGGGAAGAGATTTTTGACCGGGTCATCATTGCAACAGGTGAACTCTGGCAACCCCGCCGACCCGTCCTGCCGGGTACGGAAAACTTCTCCGGAACGCTGATCACGTCGAGAGAATATCAGGAGCCGGAAACCTTTGAAGGGAAGAATATCCTTGTCATTGGCGGCGGAGTCAGTGGGGCTGACATTGCCTCAGACCTCGTCCCCTTCGCCAAAACCGTGAGTCTGTCCGTTAAAAACATGGGACTGTATCTGCCAAGACAATTCCTGACAGGGCCGAATGACATGATGCATTCCTATCTGGGCAGGTGTCTGCTGAGCCGCATGAGTTATGCTGATTTTATCGGTTATCTCGATACCTTGATGCCTGAGTACATGCAGACCTATCGTGCATCCGGTTTATTGCCCCTCATGGCAAACAATAACGCAGTACATGTTAACGAAAAAATTATACCGAATGTAGCCGCCGGGCTGATAAAAGTTAAACCCCAAGCAGAGCGTTTCACCAGAGAGGGAAATGTTGAGTTCGTCGACGCATCTCAGGAAAAATATGATGTCATCATAACCTGTACAGGTTATGAAATGCCTGATTATTCGTTCATTCCGGGATTTGACAGGACACTGCTATATGAGCATTTTCTCTGGGCAGATGCTCCTTCTCTGGCCGTTATTAATCCCCCGGTGGATACCGCTGGTTTCGGGGCAGCGTTTCCCTATTTTGACGTCATCAGCCAGTGGGTAATAAATGTATTCTCCGGGAAGTCCTCACTTCCGGGAAAAGACGCCATGCGCAAATGGTGCGCTGAACATATGGCTTCACTTCATGTTAAGCGCTTTTATGACAGCTGGCTGGAAACCATCCGGATCGGACTGCAGGCGGGTATTCTCCCTGATCCGGCCCGGGACTTTTCCCGATACTGGAACATCATCAGTAGTGTGGTCAAACCCGCCTATCTGGCCAATCCTCCCGCAGTTCCGGAGCCGGGTATAATGGACAGCCTGTTTGATTTTCGGATCGCCAGAATCCAGATACTGTCTGGGCTGGAAAAGGAAGCTCTCTGTAATTTGCTGAAAAAAGGTGATATTACTGACGCAGAATATCGGGCGGCGGTGGAAACCGATCCCCGGCAGACCATTTCAGTTCACCTGCCATACTCGCAGGTCTATCTTTGATATAAAGGGCCGTTTCCGGCCCTTTACATTTCTAACTGAATACCACGTCCTATGGACGTGGTTATCGGCTTTTTGGCTCTGCCAGTAATGCTACTCATGGGAAAATCCGAATCTGTTATCCCCATAACTGATAAGGATTTAACCATGAGTAGGTTCGAAAAAGCATCGCATGTGCTATAGCATTGTCAATACCATATAGTTTGGACCTCCAAATGCCGATTTCGAATACTGAAGAACAATGTAGGAAAAGAGGTTTATAGGCAGCTCAGGATATTAAGCGAACAGTTGCACATTGATATTGTAGAGCTAAATGTTCAATTAGATCATGTACAATTTGTTAGTAAAGATCCTGCCGAAACTATCCGTCTCGGAAGTGATGGGTCATTTGAAGGGCAGAACAGCAATACGGTTATTTAATAAATTCCCCTATGGGGCGCCAAAGCAATGCCGCCTTCTATAAAGGCGGATTTTTACTGTCATAATGTTCTGATCAGCCTTGCCGGGTTTCCTGCATAAATGCCTTTGATCTCAATCGGCTTCACCACAACTGAACCCGCACCAATAACGGAGCCGCTGCATATATACGGTGACAGAATAGTGGCTCCGCTGCCCACAGTAACCGAATCCCCCAGGGAAATGGTGATCCAGTTATCAGGTGACGGGTCCGGCGCACCAGACCGAAACAGATCGTTGGCAAACGTCACGTTATGACCAATGAAGCAGTTCTCACCCAGTGATACGTTTTCACAGATAAACGTGTGCGACTGTATCCGGCTTCCACTGCCAATAACACAGCCTTTCTGTATCTCAACGAAGGGGCCGACAAATACATTGTCCCTGAGTTCACATTCATAAATGTTGGCAGGTTTGACAATACGAACATTAGTCCCGTGAATCACATCCCGGACAGCACATTCCATAAATTTCATACAAATACTTCCTTCAAATATTGATGACCCATACTGGAATTGTTGTGGTCAGTGTCGTTTTCAAAATCGGTGGAACTGCATGACAAAGTCATTGGGCATTATCTGAACATAAAACATTATCAGTAAGTTGAAGTCACAACCCGATTCTGCTCTTCGAGAATTTTATAGACAGTGGAACGTGCAATGCTGAGTTGATGAGAAATATTAGTTTTACCAATACCTTTCTGATGGAGTTCCAGAACGGCATCCCTGTCTACACTTCGCTTGTGTCCGAATTTGATGCCTTTAAGCTTCGCCTCCTGCCTGCCTTCATTAGTGCGCTCAAGAATTCTTTGGCGTTCGGCCTGTGCAACAGCTGAAAGAATAGTGATCACCATTTGTCCCATTGGTCCGTCGGTGCTAATCCCGTCATCAATGAACCGGACTACAACGCCTTGAGTATCGAATGCTTTTATCTGGTGAATCATATCAGCAGTGTCGCGGCCAAGACGGTCGAGTTTTTTTACCAATATGACGTCGCCTTCTTCCACCTTCTATTGTTATCAACAATAGCAGCAAAACCAACCACCAACCATATGTTATCTAGAGATGTAGATCTCAGATAAAACCTAGCTAATTTACTGATAAAGTGGCACTAAACTAGCCTTTATTTTTTAATTTAATAGAGATATTCCTATGCCTTGGACGTTTTCACACCCAGCTATTGTTTTTCCGTTAAAACAGTCTCGAATAGGAAAAAACCTCAATTTACCCGCATTAATTGTAGGCAGTACTTCACCCGATTTACTTTACTCTTTTGGCTTATACCAAGCTTCAACAACAGCGCACCACCTTTTAGGTTGGTTCTATACTGCATTACCTCTGTGTTTGCTTATTTTTATCCTAAATTATTTATTACGATATCCATTAAAACGAGTTTCCCCCATTCCATTAAATAATCCAATGCAACTTACCTTACGTGATATAGGGATCTTTCTCTTATCTTTATATATTGGTGCATTAACTCATATTATATGGGATTCATTTACACATGAAACAGGCACCGCTGTAAGGCTTTTATCCGTGTTACAAACTCATATTTGGCAAGGAATGACTAATGGACAAGAGCTGGCAATTTATAAAGTACTTCAGCATCTTGGTTCTGTATTAGGCTTGCTCTACTTATGTTGGAAATATATTCAGTACCAACAAAAGCAAGATATACAGAGCAAAAAAGAAAATCGGATTAAACTTTATCGTTTAATGGGAATTGGAGTGATTTCAGGATTATGCGCACTGCCTTTAGCACTTCAGCTTTCAGATAAAGGATATGGGATAAATATTAACCGCTTTATTTTTCTTGAGCTCTCACTTGCTGTACCGTTTTTCTTTGGCATAACGATTATTTTAGGGTTATTACTGTGCCGAACTCAGAAAAATTAAACTGCCAATAAAAAACTGCACCTTAAAATAGATTAATAAATAATTTTTAGGTGCAGCAGCGTTAATTTATGAAATTTACTATCCGTCATTAATAACAGAAGATCTTAGCTATCAAGCAAGCGTTAGCAATAATAATTACTTGTTTGTTAACCACTGCATAACTTCGCTATAAGTTCCACGATAAATAATTTTGTCTTCTTTTTTACTTAGTTGGTAACGATACATAGGATCATAATATTCATTAAGCAAAGGCGTTAACCATGCAAAGTGGGCTTCCGTATTGCCTGTTGTTTTTTGCTCTATTAATGCGTTATCTAATAACTGAGTTAACTCGGTTGCGCGCTGAGAACCTAATCGACGACGAATAGCAAATAATCCATGGTGCAAATATTCACTATAAGCTTGCCAGCCTTTCTCTTCGCCATAAGCAGTCAAAAAATCATCTGTCATACGATCAAAGTACTCTTCTTTTAATCGTTCGATACGTTGCTCAAAAGGGTCTTCAACAATCACTAATGAGGCATCTGCCATTTTAATACGTAAGCTTTCTGGTAAACCATTTGCACCAATAGCACGACCTTCATCTTCAAGAACCCAGCGAGTTTGGTGTTGGGATTTTTTAAGCATATCAACAGCAAGATGATTTTCAAAAGTCGCTTGAGGAAATTGTTCTTGCAACGTTCGACCAAAAGAAGAACCGCGGTGATGTGCAAAACCCTCTAAATCAATACCTTCAGGTAAGGCTCTTACTAATGTTGTTTTGCCATTACCAGTACAACCGCCAATCAGTATAATAGGGCGCTGTACCAATTCATTCGTTATTTCAATAACGGCTTGCCTTAGCGCTTTATAACCGCCTTCAATCAACGGAAAATAGATGCCAGCCTCTTTTAGCCATTCTTGAACAATATGAGAACGCATACCGCCACGAGCACAACAAATATAGCCTTGAGGAAAACGCTCACAAGCTTCACGCCATGCGGCTAGTCGGTTATCACGAGTCTCACCGCTAACTAATTTATGACCTAACTCTACTGCTTTTTGCGAACCTTGCTGTTTATAACAAGTACCGACAGCAGCACGCTCTTCGTCGTTCATTAAAGGTAGATTAATCGCTTCAGGCATCGAACCTTGATTAAATTCGACAGGGGCGCGTACATCAATGATGGGGGTTTTGGTAGCAAGAATTTTTCGAATATTTTGAGCAGAAGAAGCTAATTCCATAATAAAAACTGTGGTATCTAATCAGACTGAAGGATTGACTACTATACGCTTAAGCGCTTGTGATGACACGTAATATCAGATTGCTATCACACAATTGTTCTTATTTTACTGCAAGATCGCCTGTATGTTGGTTATTCAGCTTAGCAAATACGAGTAGATTTTAAGGTGATCTATGATCGCCTCATTTTTATTCCTTTTATAGAACCCTTGTATACATAATAGGTATTATCATCATATTGTTTTACTTAAGTACGTGTTTTTTAGTTTTCCATAAAAAGAGATATGTTTTAGATGATATTTTCTAGTAATCATTTATAATTCTTGCTCAATTCCAGAATAGCTCAGTGGTAGAGCATTTGGCTTCCGGACCGAAAGGGCGCAGGTTCAATTCCTGCTTCTGGACCCTAATTATATTAATTTTGCTCTTTTATTCCTATTAGCATCGTTAAAACCACCATCATCATTAATAAAAACCCTCCTAATTTGGTGAATATCATGGTTGATAAACTAAACTCATTACCTGTTGGACTTGCTTATGCACAATCTCAGTTAGCGAAAATATTAAGTCAACCTGAAATAAATAATAAAAAAGTACAACAGTGGGAAGATGTTTTATACCAAATACTTCAAGGGCAAGTGGATTATGGTAACAGAACACCTTTTGCTGATGTGCCATCATGGGTAACGCTTGAAGTTGCAAAGGGGGGATTTGCAACAGGTAATTGGTTGGCAGGTGGTGAGATAACTTCAGATGAACAAGCGCAATTAGATAAACTGCAAATAAAAGTAGAACAAAAGAATAAGAGACTTGCATTAAATAGTTACTACTTAACTGAAGAGGGAATGGCATCTCTTAACGCCTTTTTAGATAATGAAAATTATCTTATTACAGTACCCGAAGAAGGTGTATTACTCACATTAGCATGGCTCGTTAAACATAATGCCCTCGATCACGCAAGAAAACTTCTGAATATTGTTTCTCCTTGGTTCTCAAGGTTAAGATTTTATCCACAAGTTATGGAACTGCCGGTTATTTCAAGTAATACGGTAAGAGTACAAAATCTTGATATTACTCAGTATGATTTAAAACGAATAAAACCCAATCAACGCGTACTAGCACAAAAAGAAGCCGTGACGATTTGGCATCCTTTTAAAGTGAAAATGGTCGCGTTATTATCTGAAATTATTCAAGATTTGCATATTATCTCAATTACATCGAAATGGAGACAATCGGCAAAAGATCTAATTGCTGAATATTCTCGACTTCGTCAGCAATACTCTCTTTGTCGTAAACCAGAGAAACGCAACGGTGACTTTGCAAAACTACGTATGGTGATTGAACAATTATCTCTTGATGAGAGTGAGTTAAATCCATATCAGGCACCTCATATTGCGACTTTATTACATCGCCATATTGAAAAATATGGTCAGCCATATTCAAAACAATGTAATGAAAAGTCACAAAAGCAACAATATGATATTCAAGCCCCATTGCATTACACATTAAGTCGAGTAATTTTAAATCGACTCGCTGATTTGGATATTAATAATGGGTTTGATAATAAAGCACTCGCAATAGAGAGTATTACCGATAATGAAGCTAATAAATTTAACGTGCCGCTCCATTACCCCATTCCTAACTCGCTGGTGCATAAGACCATGCGCAGTTTTAATACCACTGCAAGTCAATTAATTGAACAAAAGTTAATTACTTCTTCAGAAGCCTTGGGCGGGATCATTCCTCAAATTACAGCAGGGCTTCGTGCAGGTGGCATATTGGATATTCCATTACGTCACCTTTATGAAAAGATTTATCGTGCATTTAAACAACGACGTTCTCTGTTGTTATTAGATCTTCAGCATCAAGTGCAATTAGAAGAACTGCCTTGGATTGCTACGATTGATAAATTTCGTGAAAAGCAAATATCAAATAAAATAGTGTTTACAGAGGCACTAAACGAATTTCTATTATTAAATCTCCGCTATTTTCCACAAACACAATTACCTAACCCATTATTACAAGAGTTAAGTTCTCTAACATCTAAAATAGACTCCTCTATTCGATGGAGTGAAGAGTTAGCGGCTGATATTTTTATGGGTATGTTTAGTAGAAAAATATCTAACATATTGGTTAATATCACAAATACACCTTTACCTTATAGTTTGTATTCGCAATATTATCGAATTGACTACTTCCAGTTAAAGCAAGAACTCTGTGACTCATTAATTGCTGCGAATAAACAACCTGATGATCCTTACGCCACATCTCGCGTTATTCTTAAATGGTGTGAAAATAGAGCTAATTTAAAATTTGGTTCTTATTCACCAACAATAAATGGCTGTATTCTTGAGCAATTTTATGTATTAACAACTCATAACCTGAGCACTATTTTTAATGATTTAATGCTTGCGCCTAAGCTACAACCTTTCTTACTTGATATGTCTAAACAGTGCCTAAAAATTATCTCGCGCAATTTACAGGCACCTTATCGTGGATATCACGCTTCGCTTATTGCTATAAAACAGGCGGCTTATACTTGGCGCCAATTAGTCTTTTATCTCTCTTATTTATCGCCAGAAGAACGGCAACTATTTATTGAGTGGGCTTATAACTATATTGATACTCAGTCTCAATATTTTAAAACATTATTTATGCCAATTTGGCAGGGACTGATCTCGGTTATAAATACTCCTGATGATCACAATTATGATGATAAACCACCTCATCTTATTTTTTATGGGTGGTCTGAAAAGCATTGGATGATGGAACACATCTTAAAAGCCAATGGTGAAACAAGTCGTAAATAACGTTAAGGTGTTGTGTTCAAAGAAAGGTAACTTAATTTGTTGAGAGTTACCTATTATTCAGTTGGAAGAGAACATGAGGTTTGAGTGATATTTGAGATTGTTAGAACACTTTTACACTACAGCTTACATTTCTTAGTACCCATTTTATTGGGTTATATTTTTTGGCGAAAAAACTGGAAATTAGCCTCTATATTAATGATATCTACAATGGTAATAGATGCTGATCATCTGTTAGCTACACCTATTTTTGACCCTGATCGCTGTAGTATTGGTTTTCATCCCTTGCATACCATTTGGGCTGCAATTATTTATGTTGCGCTGTTATTTGTTCCTTCATGGAAATTTAAAGCCATTGCAGTAGGGTGTTTATTTCACTTATTTACCGACTCGGTAGATTGTTACCTTGGTGGATTAAAACAAAATATCGTTATAACGCTAAGCTGCGATAAACCAATCAATCATTCTTTACAATCAAATCTGTTTATCTAAAACTATTTAAATAGGTGAACTTCCTGATTCATCACTTATAGCTCGTCAGTTATCACCTTGTATTAGCCAACTTTACGCTTCTGAGCGTTATCTTGAAAAATATGGTGTTCCACAACATGTTATGGATTTAAAACAGCATAACTGTTTATCATATTCGCTATATCAAGCAGGTCTTGAGTGGATTTTTTATCAAAAAGGTAAAAAATACAGTCATGTTCCCAAAGGAAGCTTTCGTACAAATAATAGTGAAGTTCTGTTGCAAGCCGTATTACAAGGGATAGGTATTGCTTTACTTCCTCAGTTTATTACTCGTTCAACACCTCTAGAACAGCCGCTAATCCCTATATTGACCCATTTTGATTTACCAGAACACTTTATTTATGCAGTTTATCCTGAAAAGAAAAACTTACCACGAAAAATAGCGCTGTTTATTGATTTCTTAAAAGAGCAATTCGGTGAGAGGAGTATCTATCAACAAATTATCGAGAAAACATCACTATAAACAATGCTTATCATCACCAAAAAAGTCGCCAGCAAGCCACTGTGGTATTGTTTTATCGTTTATTTTATTGATCTCAAATTTTTCTATAGCAAAATATTCCGGAAAAGAAGCCTCTTCTTCATCGAACGCTTTTTCTAGCAACAGAAGTTTATTTAACGCGTCATTATAACTATCAAAAATAGCGTCAATATCACGATATATTTGACCAAACCCCTCACTAAAACGAGAAACTATATAGTAGTAAGCGCCTGTCTGAGAAATATCACAAAGATGCTCGCTTATTTTTATCTCTTCTAATTCAATCCATCGTTCTCTTTGTGTTAGTACCTCTAACGTATTGTTTTCTGTTTTATAGGTTTGAATAAAAGCCTGTTGTGCCGCTTGTGCTAGCGCTACATCATCAAATATGCCAAGCACAAAATTAGGACCGTCATAACCTGAAATGCCGATGACACATAAATAAAGAGTATTCACTTTATTATCTACCTTATTGATTAACTTATCGTAATCTTACAAGTTTTTTCTTATTTTCTCCTCATTATCCTATTTTTAAATTAAAGGCTCACTTATTTTACCCGGGTCGGGTATAAAGATAATCCATCCACTGCTGGTGTTTATTTAAACAGAAATAAGTTATTACAAAAAGAGTGGGAGCAATATGGTGAACACGCCTTTGAATTTATATTGCTCGAAAAAGTAAAATCGGATGAAAAAAATATCAAATCAGCATTAGAAAAGCTTTTCGATAAACTTAAATTAGAATACAAAATAACCGATGAAAATAGCTACTAAATATAGGTGGCTTATAATCGTTTAATTTTCTGATTATCTGGTGGTAATTGTTTAAAGCATAAGGTAGAGTTTTCAGTCTTTTTTTTCATACTAAGTCTAGTTGGGGAGGCTGAATGTTTATTGGCTTTGATTACGGAACATCAAATTGTTCTGTTGCGATAATGAAAGAGGGAAAGCCAACTCTTTTGCCTTTGGAAGGTGATGATTTTTATATTCCATCAACACTTTGTGCGCCAACCCGCGAATCTGTTTCTGAGCATTTATTTCGCCATTTAAATATCAAACCTTCAAGTGAAATAGGTGAACAATTACTTAGAAAATCAATTGCATTTAATCGAGACGAAGATATTGAGTTAGTACCTGAGGATGTTATTTTCGGGCAATCGGCACTTAGTTTATACCTTCATGACCCTCGTGATGTCTATTACGTTAAGTCGCCTAAGTCTTTTTTAGGCGCTTCTGGTCTGCATGATATACAAATTAGTTTCTTTGAAGATTTAGTTTGCGCCATGATGGCGAATATTAAGCATCAAGCAGAAAAAAGCACACAAGAAACGATTACCGATACGGTGATTGGTAAACCTATTAACTTTAATGGGTTAGGTGGTGATGCATCAAATAAGCAAGCTGAAAATATTCTTATTCGAGCCGCTAAACGCGCTGGGTTTAAGAATATTATGTTTGAATTTGAACCTGTAGCCGCAGGCTTAGAGTACGAAGCTTCATTAGAGAAAGATCAAACCGTACTGGTTGTTGATATTGGTGGTGGTACAACCGACTGTTCATTAATTCAAATGGGACCAAGTTATCGAGGAAAAACGGATCGCTCTAATACACTACTTGCTCATAGCGGGCAACGTGTTGGCGGTAACGACCTCGATATTTATCTCGCTTTTAAACAGTTAATGCCTCATTTTGGTATGACGGGCTCAATGTTATCGGGTATTCAGCTCCCACTGATGCACTTTTGGGATCCTATAGCGATTAATAACGTCGAAGCACAAAAGAATTTCTATTCTCGTCAAAATTTAGCGGTATTAAATCAGTTAAAACGAGATGCTCAAGAGCCTGAAAAAATAGCGCGTTTAATTGAAGTTTATAATGAAACTATGGGTTATAGCCTAGTTCGGCGTGCAGAAGAAGCTAAAATTGCATTATCAGATTCTCCTGACTATATAGCAAAAATCAAGTTACTCAGTGAAACGCTTGAGATTAATATTGAACGCCAACAAATGATTGATGCTATTGAGTCGCCAAAAAGTAAAATGATCGACTTGGTGAATGATGCTGTTCAACAAGGTGGCATTAAGCCAGATGCTATTTTTATGACTGGGGGTTCTGCTCGATCACCCGTGTTGTGCCAAGCAATAGAACAACAACTACCTAATATTCCTATCGTAAAAGGGAATGATTTTGGCTCTGTAACCGCAGGTCTTGCGCGTTGGGGTGAAATTTGCTTTAAGTAATCACCTTTTAAGCCATCATTGTAAATAACCTATTTAAAAAAATTGATTTTATCAATATATTAAAGCGTCTCTTACATTCAGTACTGTGTTGAATGTAAGAGACGCTTTTATTTTTAATATAAAATGACACAACACATAAAAAGTTTATATAACAGGAGTACACATGTACCGCTTCCAAAACGACTATAACGAAATTGCGCATCCTGCGGTCATGAAAGTGATCACCGATATGGTAGGTCAACGCTATGATGGTTATGGTATGGATAAGCTATGTCATCAAGCAGCTGAATTAATAAAACAACGTATACAAAAACCTGATGCTGACATTCACTTTTTTAATGGCGGAACGATCACTAATCTCACCGCAATATCCCATTTTTTGCGTCCTCATCAAGCGGTTATTTCTGTGAGTACTGGGCATATTGCCACTCATGAAACGGGCGCGATAGAAGCAACAGGGCATAAAGTTATTACTACTTTTTCAGCCGATGGCAAATTGACACCCGATCATCTCAAACCAATCATTGCTGAACATAATGATGAACATTGGGTACAGCCTAAGCTTGTTTATATTACTAATGCGACAGAAATTGGTACGGTATATCGCAAGTCTGAAATTCAGGCACTACGCCAATTTTGTAATGAACATGATTTATGGTTATATCTTGATGGTGCTCGATTAGCGGGCGGATTGATGTCGGCAGAGAGTGACCTCACAATAGAAGATATCGCAGCGCTTACTGATGCTTTTTATATTGGTGGCACAAAGATTGGTGCAATGTCTGCTGAAGCATTAGTTATCAGCAATCCTGCATTAAAATCAGATTTTCGTTTTAGCCTAAAACAAAAGGGTGGTTTACAAGCGAAAGGCTGGTTATTAGGTGCTCAATTTTATGCGCTATTTACTGACGATCTCTATTTTAAGCTAGGTAAGCATATTAATGAGATGGCAACACAGTTAGCTGACTTTTTCACTCAGCAAGGATTTGAATTTTTAGCACCACCTGAATCTAACCAAGTATTTGTTATTTTACCCAATGCTATTGCTGATAAATTAACCCAACAATTTGTTTTTCATCGAGTGTTATTAGATGATCCTAATTTAAGTTGTTTGCGTCTTTGTACTTCATGGGCAACAACTCAAGAAGATATTGATAGTTTTAAGGCTGCATTTTTTCAATTAATTTAGTCAGTTAAATCTATTATACCTAATCACTTATGCATTACATTATTAAACTTGTAATGCATAAGGCTGTTGTTATAAATATCCAAACAACAGAAAACGCTAAGCTAAGTGCATTAAATTAAAAAATTTAATTATTGTTAGGCAATTCAATGATGTTATATTAACTACTCATAACTCAACATAAGTAGGGTAATATAATGAAAAAACTGACGATGCAAGAAATGACTGATGCCCAACAGATGCGAGTGAAAACCAGGATAGGACAAGAAAGAAAGAAATTAGGACGAGAATTAACCAACTCAGAATTGAATAAAGTCAAAGACTCCATTATTACCGAAATCTCCCTCGAAGTTGAAAAAGCCACTAAGAAAGTACGCGCCCAAAAGAAAAAAGACAAACTAGTTCCTAGCGATGCAACCTATAGCTGGTCATCTAACAATCATAGCCGTGGATACCGCTAACTAATTCCTAAAATAAAACACAGCCCTGACGCTTTTTTGGGGGCTATGTTTTATTTTAATAACTAGTTAATTAAACATTATTTTCAATAAGTTATAGCATTTTTGTCACTATCATTAAATCTTAAAACAAGATATAGTGAGACTATGGAGTAACAAGATTTGGTGAATTAAGATGAAAGCAAAAGTTATTCTTAAGGCAAATAGCATTGAGGAGTTACAAGCCTTAGGTGCTTATCATGAACTAAAAAAATGTATTGAAAATGAACTTGGTACTAAATTAGATGTTGATGAGTGGAATTCTTTTTATAAAAAAATATCTTCAATTCGAACTTCAATAAATAATATAAAAAATCATGATAATTTAATCGATAGGAGTAAATCATTTTCTGAAGCCAAAGTTTCTATTTCCAACATTTTTCAGTTTGATGTAAAGGCTCGAAGCTGGCGCTCCCTTGAATTAAGGATCCAACATTTAATACATTTATTTTCTATAAATAGTTTCGATCCATACGAATACTATGAGAAATATAAACTTAAAAAATTTTGTGACAGTTCAAAACTTGAAGGGATCAATATCATTATTCCCGACAAATCCATCTCACTAGAAAGTGTTCTAAAAAAATATACTAGAAGGTAGGCTATGGATAAATATGATGTTGCAAATGACTGTTATTGTTACCCCAAATCACCAACATTAAAAAACAAGCTAAATATCCAAGCTATTGATTTATTAGAACAAGCTGAAAGAGAAATTACAGCCCTAACTATTCAAAATATAAAATTTTATCAACCTCCTTATGATTTCAACTATATTTGTAGCCTACATTATCAACTTTTCTCCAATCTCTATGAATGGGCAGGTAAAGTTCTTACTATAGATATTTCAAAGGGCGGTACTCGTTTCTGCACTTGTATTAGAATACTGCCTGAAATAAATCGATTGTTATCTCAATTAAAGAATAATAATTGGTTAATGGATTTATCTACAAATGATTTCTGTGAGAAACTAGCTTAATATTATATTGAATTTAATATGATCCATCCATTTAGAGAAGGTAATGGTAGGGTCCAACGTTTGTTTTTTGAACATTTAGCCTTAGCTGCAAGCTATGATCTAAATTGGGCTGATATCAATCAAGATGAGTGGATTAAAGCTAATATTGATGGTGTAAACGTTAATTACACGCCGATGGAAACTATTTTTAAACGTATTGTAACTATTTTGCCTAATTAATAAGTAGCCTCCAATTTTAAATAGAGGCTACCATATAATAATATAAATAATTTGTGTTATTACCCTGATATTGACGCAATATTGCTATATTTCCATCGTTTCAATTAATAAGTATAGTTTTTTAAAAGCCTGATATTTATTTTCATACGCAGCATGTTTTTCTTTATTTGGCGTATGTTGTAATTCTAATTTAGGCTGAGAAAGTATTATTTTTGAAGAGTGCGCTGGATTAATGGCTAATTGAGCAAGTCTTGCCGCACCAAGCGCAGGACCAATATCTCCACCTTGGCGATAATCTAATGTTTTACCTGTAATATCAGCAAGTAATTGCCGCCAATAAACGCTTTTAGCACCACCGCCAATTAATGTAATCGTATCCGCCATTTGCCCAGCACTATCAGCCACTTCAATACCTTGGCGTAATGCAAAACTCACACCTTCAAGTACCGCTTGGCATAAATCAGCTCGTTGATGCTCATGCGTTAATCCCCAAAACACGCCTTTTGCATTAGGATTATTATGTGGTGTTCGTTCACCAGAAAGATAGGGTAGAAATAACAGAGGACTACTGGCAAAGGTATGTTGTTCAATCTCTTCAAACATCGCCGCGACATTATCAATACCAGTTAATTGGCAAACCCAATCAAGACAAGATGCCGCACTTAACATCACCGACATTAAATGCCATGTATTCGGTAATGCATGACAAAAACTATGTACAGCATTATCCGTATTGTGAAGAAATTTTTCGCTGACAACAAAATAAACCCCAGATGTTCCCAATGACAACATTGCCTGAGCCGGTTGATAAACACCCACACCAATAGCACCAGCGGCATTATCACCGCCACCAGCAATAATAGGGACTTGCTTCATATGCCATTTTTTAGCCACTTCTGGCAATAAATATCCGGTTATCTGATTACCTTCAAATAAGGTTGGCATTTGGCGTCGTGAAAGCCCCGTTGCTGCTAACAGTTCATCACTCCAATCACGCTTTTGCATATCTAACCAAAGCGTACCCGCTGAGTCCGACATATCGCTGGCAAAATTACCGCTCATTTTCCAACGTAAAAAATCTTTAGGTAACAATACATGCGCAATACGCTGAAAAATTTCAGGTTCATTTTCAGCAACCCACTGAATTTTTGGTGCAGTAAAACCCGGCATCAGCAAATTGCCCGTTAATTTTTTAAACTGAGGATACTGTTTTTCGAGTGTTTGGCACTGCTTAAAGCTGCGTCCATCATTCCATAAGATAGCAGGGCGTAATACATTTTGATGATCATCTAATAAAACTGCACCATGCATTTGACCACTTAAACCTATCGCTTTTATATTTCCCATTGAATAGGTTTGACTAAGCTGCGTAATCGCTTCTTCTGTTGCACGCCACCACGCGAGTGGGTTTTGTTCAGACCATTGAGGATGAGGGCGTGATATTGCTAAAGAAACTGAATGGCTAGCAATAACATCACCTTGCTCATTCATAATAATCGCTTTAACGCTTGATGTGCCTAAATCTAGCCCTAAATACATAAAGTGACCTCATGAGACGGTATCTAATAAACGACAAACTGTAGAATAAACACAGCAGAAGATCCGCTGTGTTTATATTTTGGCTTCATAAATAGAGTTAACCAAAAATATAGCGGTTTACTAAGCTTTCGAGCATCTCTTGGCGACCGCTTTGCAATTGTGGTGCTAAGGTGTTGGTTTGTGCATATTTAGCCACATCGTCAAGACTTAGTTTACCTTGTAAGATATTTTGACCAAATTCAGCACTCCAACCTGAATAACGCTGAGCGGTGAACTTATCAAGACCACCATCTTGGATCATTCTAGCGGCAATGCGCAGTGCCATCGCCATGGTGTCCATACCAGAGATATGACCATAGAATAGATCGTATTTATCGTTACTTTGACGACGTACTTTTGCATCAAAGTTTAAACCACCTGTTGTGAATCCACCTGATTTTAGAATTTCATACATCACTAAGGCGTTTTCTTCTACGCTATTAGGGAACTGATCGGTATCCCAACCTAACTGTGGATCACCACGGTTAGCATCGACAGAACCCAAAATACCTAATGCAATTGCAGTGGCGATTTCATGGTGGAAACTGTGTCCTGCTAATGTCGCATGGTTAGCTTCAATATTTACTTTTACTTCTTTTTCTAAACCAAATTGCTTTAAGAAACCATAAACTGTTGCTGTATCATAATCATATTGATGTTTAGTTGGCTCTTGTGGTTTAGGTTCAATCAGCAATGTGCCTTGGAAACCAATTTTATGTTTATGCTCAACCACCATCTGCATAAAGCGACCAATTTGTTCTCTCTCTTGGCGTAAATCTGTATTCAGCAGCGTTTCATAACCTTCACGACCACCCCATAACACATAGTTTTCACCTTCAAGGGTTTTAGTCGCTTTCATCGCTTCACAAACTTGTGTTGCAGCCCATGCAAAAACGTCAGGATCTGGATTAGTTGCAGCACCGGCACCATAACGAGGATGAGTAAAACAGTTTGCTGTACCCCATAATAACTTAACGTTAGTCTCTTGCTGCTTTTGCGCTAAAACCTCGGTTATTGCTGCCATGTTGTTGATATATTCGTTGATATTGCTACCTTCAGAAATAACATCAACATCATGAAAACAGTAAAAAGGCACATTCAACTTATGGAAAAACTCAAATGCAACATCTGCTTTTCGTTTGGCTTGCTCTAATGCTTCACCTGGCGTTTGCCAAGGTCTGTCAAAAGTACCAATACCAAACATATCCGCGCCATTCCAACAGAAGTTGTGCCAATAACAGGCAGCAAATCTTAGATGGTCTTCCATACGTTTACCTAAAATAACCTCGTCAGGATTATAATAACGGAACGCTAAAGGGTTATTGCTGGTAGTACCTTCATATTGAATTCTTTCAATTTTATCGAAGTAAGACATGAAGACCGTCCTTATTTAGTTTCAAGTTGTAATTCTGAATGTGATTCAAGCTCAGCAGTCATTTCTTGCTGCTCTTCTGGTGTTAATTTGGCAATACCAAAGCCCGTAAAGCCCCACAACATGGCAAAGAAGATGCCACTCCAGCACAGAACAGCCCAAGGTAAGTAACTTAAGGTAGCGACACCTAACGTACCTGCCATATAAGCGCCAGCTGCAGTCCACGGTAAAATAGGTTCAAAGATAGTGGCGGAGTCTTCTACAGTACGAGCAAGGTTTTTAGGGTGTAATCCACGTTCGATATAAGCGCCACGTAACATTTCGATAGGAATAAGAATGGAGATTTGACCATTACACGTCACACCAATCATGGTTAACCCACAAACGATGGTTGCAACAATCATAGAGCCTGTAGAGTGAACCATTTTTAACAGCGCATGAACAATCACTTCTAACGCGCCACTTAACGATAATGTGCCAGCAAAAGAGAGCGCACAGAAACAGATAAGTAGGGTGCTCATCATCGAGTTCATACCACCACGATTAAGCAAGTTACCTAACAACTCAGGGACTTCTTTACCTTGGATCATCGAGACATTAAAGCCATCAACGGCACTTTTTACGATATCGTGTAGACCAAACCCTTGGATCAGATAAGCATTGAACATCGCAATAGCAGCAGACGCTAACATTACTGGGATAGTTGGTTTTTTGGTGATGGAGCCATATAAAATGACTAATACAGGAATAAGCAGAATAAGGTTAAAGTTATAAACGCTAGCAAGCCCATCTGTAATTAAAGTCACCTTTTCAGGTACACCTTGGCCCGCTAAATCGCCATTCATCCCATAAACCGTCATAACGATAGCGGTTAGGATAAGCGAAGGTAACGTGGTATAGAGTAAGTGCCAAATATGTTGATACAGGTCTATTCTTGCAGCCATTGCAGCAAGGTTAGTATCTCCTGATAATGGCGATAGTTTGTCACCGAAATAAGCACCAGCAACCACAGCACCTGCGGTAGCAGCTAAGTTGGCATCCATACCTACGGCAACGCCCATAAAGGCAACACCAATTGTACCCGCAGAGCCCCAAGAGGTGCCTGTACAAACTGAAACCAGTGAAGTGACCAGCAGTGCAGTAACATAAAGCATGGTCGGGCTTATCATTTTTAAGCCGTAATAGATCATTAGAGGAATAGTTCCACCAATCATCCATGTACCGATTAGCAAACCAACACTGATTAAAATCAGCAAGGCTGGCATCGTTTTAGCAATTTTTTGTGAGATAGCCGTTAAGATTTCGTCATAGCGATAACCTAACCGTTTTACTAATAGAGCAGCAACAACAGTGGATAGCACCATAAGCGGTTCAGGAGGCAGATCAAACGCGGCATAACCACCTCCTAATAACACCACCATGGTGAGAATAGGAAAGAGAGACTCAAGCAGCGTCGGTGTTCTTGGGCTGTTTATCGTTTGCGTTTTCATTTTTATTTATTCCAAACTGGCGTAAGGTAAGGTACGAATAAGCCGAGTAAAAACGTTTTCCAGAGTCGAACGAGGTGTTGCGATATTAATACGAAAAAAACCATCCCCTGCGGCACCAAATCCACTTCCCCAGCTCATTTCTACTTCGGCTAATGAAACAAACCAATGTTTTAATTGTTCTTCGGTTAACTGCATTTGTTGATAATTAATCCATAACATGTAAGTGCCATGGCTTTGAGTAATAACCCAATCAGGAAAATAACGTTCACACTGTTCTTTTACCCAACGACGGTTATCAGCAAGATAATTCTTTAATTCCAAAACCCATTGTTGACCTTGAAAGGTATAGGCTTGCAAAAAGGCAGGTACTGAAAAATAGCCGGGATTATGAATACCAGCAGCAATTAAACAGTGCTTAAACTTTTCACGATATTGCGGGTTACCAATAATAATATTGGCAACTTCAAGCCCAGCTAAATTGAAAGTTTTAGCCGGAGAAGTACATATAAAAGAGTGCTGTTCTACATAAGAATTGAGTGATGAAATAGGGTAATAAACAGCGTTATCAAAAATAAAATCGGCATGAACATCATCTGAAATAATAAATACCTGATGTTTTTCAGCTAATGCAGCAATTTTTAATAAATCCTCACGTTGCCATACCATACCAGTAGGATTATGTGGCGATAATAAAATAAAGCAGACTGACTGTTTAAATTTACTTTCTAAATCTTCAAAATCAATTTGATACTGTTTATCACGATAAATAAGCGTACTTTCTAATAATTCGCGCTGATTTACGCTTACTGCATGACTAATAGGATGGTAAGCTGGTGACAATGTTGTGACTTTATCGCCAACTTGAGTAAAGTTTTGAATATAAAGAGAAACGGCTTGAATAATCCGGGGGCAGAAAACAATAGTTTCTGGGTTTACCGTCCACTGATATTGCGTTTTAAACCAGTTAGCTGCAACGTTATTCCAATCATGGCTAAGATCGGTATAACCATAAATGCCTAGCTGATTAAATTCAGTGAGTTTGTTAATAATAAAATCAGGTGCCGCAATATCCATATCAGCAACAGATAATGGAATTAGATTTGCATTACTATGGCACCATTTTGCGCTATAGGTATTTTGCCTAGAAATTGTTTTATTAAAGTTATTTAGGTACATGAAAATCCCCTCGGCAATATTGTTTAAAACAAAATACGCGTTGTGTTACTTATTCGTTATTCCTATTTTTTACTTTGCTATTACGAAATCTGGCTTGTGTGATAACAATCACATAGCAATGAAAGCAAGTTCTTGCAAAATCAAAGCTATGGTTTAATGCCAAATAGGGGAATTAGGTAAATAAAAATGAAAAAAGATAAGTACTATCGAATTGTATTGCTATTTAATGCCAATAAAGTCTATGACCGCCAAGTCGTTGAAGGTGTTGGGGAATACCTTCAAGCATCACAGTGTCATTGGGATGTTTTTATTGAAGAGGATTTTCGTACTCGACTCGATAATATTAACCATTGGGTCTGTGATGGTATTATTGCTGACTTTGACGACCCGATCATTGCTAAACATTTAAGCCAGTCGCCTTTATCCGTTATTGGCGTGGGGGGTTCTTATCATAATCCAGAAAATTATCCGCCAGTTCCTTATATTGCAACAGACAATAACGAATTAGTTCGCCAAGCCTTTTTACATTTAAAACAGAAAGGGCTCAAACACTTTGCTTTTTATGGCTTACCAGCAAAAGAGTATTCTCATTGGGCTAATGAAAGAGAGTACGCTTTTCGCCAACTGGTCACTTCAGAAAAATATCCCGGTATTGTTTATAACGGGATGGATATTACGCAAGAGAATTGGCAACACGCACAAAATCGTCTATCTGATTGGATCCAAACTTTACCACCACAAACTGGCATTATTGCGGTAACAGATGCAAGAGCACGTCATCTTCTGCAAGTTTGCGACAACTTAAATATTAATGTGCCAGAAGAGATCAGTATTATCGGTATTGATGATGAAGATATGACACGCTATTTATCACGTATTGCGCTTTCATCGGTGGTTCAAGGTTCACGACAAATGGGCTATTTAGCCGCCAAACTATTACACCAATCTTTAGAAGGGCAACAGATAGATAAACGGCAAAGAGTATTAGTGCCTCCTGCTAAAATTGTAGAGCGTCGCTCAACAGATTTTCACTCCTTTAACGATCCCACTGTTATTCAAGCAATGCACTATATCTATTACAACGCTTGCAAAGGGATTAAAACTGAGCAGGTATTAGATGCAGTAAATATGTCGCGTTCTAATTTAGAGCAACGCTTTAAAAAAGAGGTAGGTAAAACCATTCATACGGTTATTTATGAAGAGAAACTCAAACGAGCGCAGAATTTATTAATCACTACCACGCTAGCAATACAAGAGATCTCCGTTATGTGCGGCTATCCCTCATTGCAATATTTTTACTCTATCTTTAAAAAAGAATTTGGTATGACGCCAAGAGAGTTTAGGGATGAGTAATTAATCACGCTCTAGCGATGGTTTCTTCTTAGACTAAAAATATCCTCCATCATTTTACCAATACTTTTACCAACCCCATCACATTCGATTTGACGTATATGTTTACTTGGTATACCTTAGTGAAAGATTAAAAGGAGCCGGTATGACACCACTACAACTGTTTAAACTATTAGGTGATGAAACTCGATTAGATATCGTATTGCTATTAAAGGCATCGGGTGAACTCTGTGTTTGTGATATCTATACAGCGTTAAATCTCTCACAACCTAAAACCTCACGTCACCTTGCCATGCTGCGTGAATCGGGATTATTGCTGGATTCTAAGCAGGGTAAATGGGTACATTACCGACTATCTCCAACACTATTACCTTGGGTAAAAAATATTATCGAACTGACATATGCTACTGAAAAAGATAGGGTGTCTCTGTTATTAAAAGCGATAGAAAACAAAGCGCCTATGGGTAGCTGTTCTAATTAATTTTTTTAAATATACATATACGTTTAAACATATATAAGGTTGCTATTATGAAAAAATTAGAGGTATTTGATCCCGCGTTATGTTGTAGCACGGGGGTTTGTGGAACCGATGTTGACCAAGCATTAGTCGATTTCGCAACAGATGCTGATTGGCTGAAAAAGAGAGGCGTTAACCTACAGCGATTTAATTTAGCCCAAGAACCATTGGCATTTGTAAACAATGCAAAAGCCAACGCTTTTTTGCAAACCGCAGGCGCTGGTTCACTGCCACTACTTCTACTTGATGGCGAAGTGGTATTAACAGGGCGTTATCCAAAACGTCATGAATTAGCCCGTTGGTTTGGTATTCAAATGACAGATGAAAAAATAGGCAGGGCTCAAGCTTGCTGTGGTAATAACAAATCTTGCTGCTAATAGGACAAATAAAATGAAATTCTTAGATAACACGCCTAATTATCTATTTTTTACTGGTAAAGGCGGTGTAGGTAAAACCTCTATCTCTTGTGCAACCGCTATTAAATTAGCAGAAGAAGGTAAAAAAGTATTATTAGTGAGTACAGATCCCGCTTCTAACGTCGGTCAGGTATTTTCACAAACCATAGGCAATAGCATTAAAGCTATTTCCCTTGTTGCTAATTTATCAGCTATAGAAATTGATCCTCAAGCGGCAGCTGAAGAGTATCGTAATAAAATTATTAATCCTATTAGAGATAGCTTACCTGAAGCCGTGATTCAAAGTATTACTGAGCAACTTTCCGGGGCTTGTACCACTGAAATTGCGGCTTTTGACGAGTTTACCGGTTTACTAACTAATAAAGATATTACCGATAAATTTGACCATATTATTTTTGATACCGCACCAACGGGTCATACTATTCGTTTATTACAACTACCCGGTGCTTGGAGTGATTTCATTAGCGATAACCCTGATGGTGCATCTTGTTTAGGTCCAATGTCAGGATTAGAAAAACAGCGTGAACAATATGGCATGGCAGTAGAAGCATTAAGTGATAAACAACTTACTCGATTAATATTAGTTGCGCGTCCACAATCAGCTGCCTTACGTGAAGTGGCAAGAACCTACCAAGAGCTATCAAACTTGGGAATTAAAAACCAACAATTGGTGATTAATGGCGTTTTTCCTAAGTCTGCTGTGATTGAAAATGACAAACTGTCATATGCGTTATATCAACGCGAACAAGTTGCGATAAATAATATGCCAGATGTACTTCGTTTATTGCCAATAGATATGCTCTACCTGCAAATTATGAATATGGTAGGAATAGAAGCGTTAAAACAGCTTTTGTTAAATCAACCTCAAGTGATCACCGAAAAAGCGGATACAAAAAAACTAAACACTCCATTGCCCACACTCTCTACACTGGTAAAAGCGCTCGCCGCAGAAAAACATGGTTTGATTATGCTAATGGGTAAAGGCGGTGTTGGTAAAACCACTATTGCTGCATCCATAGCCGTAAAATTGGCAGAACAGGGGTTAGATGTGCATTTAACCACGTCAGATCCTGCTGCACATCTCGACAATACCTTAAATGGTCACTTATCAAATCTACAAGTCAGTCGTATTGATCCTGTTGCTGAAACAGAACGCTATCGCAATTATGTATTAGAGACGAAAGGTAAAGATCTCGATGCAGAAGGTAAGGCATTACTTGAAGAAGACTTACGTTCACCATGTACTGAAGAGATTGCGGTATTTCAGGCATTTTCTCGTATTATTCGCGAAGCGGGTAAACGCTTTGTTGTAATGGATACAGCACCAACAGGACATACATTGCTCTTATTAGATGCAACTGGGGCTTATCATAAAGAAATTGCGAAAAAGATGGGCGATAAAGGGCATTTTTTAACGCCAATGATGCAGTTACAAGATCCAAAACGTACTAAGGTAATTATTACAACATTGCCAGAAACAACGCCTATTCTTGAAGCTGAGAATTTACAAAATGATTTAAAAAGAGCCGATATTTATCCTTGGGCATGGGTAATTAATAATAGTTTATCTATTACAGAAACAACTTCGCCATTATTACTTTCAAGAGCGCAACAAGAGATACCTCAAATAGAGAAAGTAACCTCAACATTAGCAGAACGTATTGCTATTGTGCCATTACTTGAAGATGAACCGGTTGGTGTTTCAGCATTAAGTAAGCTTGCTGATTAATCATTATTTATCATCAATAAAAGGTGTTTAAACGCACCTTTTAACAGAGGTTTATTATGCTTATCGCAGCATCTATTTTTATTCTCACTATTACTTTTGTTATTTGGCAACCTAAAGGATTAGGTATTGGTTGGAGTGCCACAATTGGGGCAATGCTTGCTCTTAGTTGTGGCGTCATTAGCTTTCAAGATATTCCTATTGTGTGGAATATCGTCTGGAATGCGACCGCAACTTTTGTTGCCGTTATTATTATTAGCCTTATTCTTGATGAGAGCGGTTTCTTCAAATGGGCAGCACTTCATGTTGCTAAATGGGGTAAAGGGAAAGGGCGATTACTATTTAGTTATATTATTTTATTAGGTGCTGTGGTTGCTGCTTTATTTGCCAACGATGGCGCAGCATTAATTTTAACACCTATCGTTATTGCGATGTTGTTAGCGCTAGGCTTTAGCAAAGGCACAACATTAGCTTTTGTTATGGCGGCTGGGTTTATTGCTGATACTGCAAGTTTGCCACTTATTGTTTCTAATCTTGTCAATATTGTCTCTGCCGACTTTTTCCATATTGGTTTTAGTGAATACGCCTCAATTATGGTGCCTGTTGATATTGCGGCTATTGTGGCTACGTTAATTATGCTGCATTGGTTTTTCAGTAAAGATATTCCGAAAACCTATGATGTGTTAAAACTCGCAACGCCTATTTCCGCGATCAAAGATAAAACCACCTTTAAAGCCGGTTGGTTTGTATTGCTACTTTTATTAGTGGGATTCTTTGTTTTAGAGCCGTTAGGCATTCCAATTAGTGCAATTGCTGCGTTGGGTGCATTGGTTCTTTATCTTATTGCTGCAAAAGGAAAAACCATTAATACAACCAAAGTATTAAAAGGTGCACCGTGGCAAATTGTGATTTTTTCATTAGGGATGTATTTGGTTGTTTATGGGCTAAGAAATGCAGGCTTAACTTACTATCTTTCAGAAACACTCAATATTCTTGCAGATAATGGGCTTTGGGTTGCCACATTAGGCACAGGCTTTATCACTGCGTTTTTATCTTCAATGATGAACAATATGCCTACTGTGTTAATTGGCGCTTTATCTATTGAGGGAAGTAACGCAACGGGTTTGATCCAACAAGCCATGATTTATGCCAATGTTATTGGTGCTGATTTAGGTCCTAAAATTACACCAATTGGCAGTTTAGCAACACTGTTATGGCTACATGTTTTATCACAAAAAAATATGACCATTACATGGGGCTACTATTTTAAAACTGGCATTATTATGACAATCCCTGTTTTAACCGTCACATTAATCGCATTAGCAGTGCGTTTATCTTTTTTAAATTAATGGTAATTAAATGACTAATATAACTATTTATCATAATCCAAACTGCGGCACATCACGTAATACACTAGCGTTAATCCGAAATAGTGGCGTTGAACCGAGCATTATCTATTACTTAGATACGCCACCAACAAAAACTGAACTGACAAAATTAATTGCCGCTATGAAAATCACAGTACGTGAACTTTTACGTAAAAATGTAGAGCCTTATGAACAGTTAAAATTAGTAGACAACACGCTAACAGATGAGCAATTAATCAGTGCAATGTTAGCGCATCCCATTTTAATTAATCGACCTATTGTGGTAACACCATTAGGTACAAAACTGTGTCGTCCTTCTGAAGCGGTATTAGATATTTTGCCCAATAAACAACAGGGCAGTTTTACTAAAGAAGATGGCGAGAAAGTGATTGATGAGAAAGGTAATTGGGTAAGTTAAGTTGAGAAACTAACCGCTGGTGGCAGTAAAACATATTCCATCAACATAAATAGAGGAGGTATTTATACCTCCTCTTATTCTTAAGCACTTAAACTAAATTCTGTATATTTTTAAGCTCATCGGCGGTTGTTATATTAATTTTCTCTTCTAGGGCATCGTACAATTCAATAAGCTGTATTCCTAATGGAGTAAGCACTGAACCACCGCCTTTCTTACCACCAGAACTTGTTGCAACTACTGGCTGACCAAAACCTTGATTTAAACTATCAATAAGTAACCATGCTCGTTTATAAGGAAGTTCTAATTCGCGAGCGGCAGCGGCAATTGAGCTTGTTACGTTAATTTTTTTTAGTAGATCTATTTTTCCTGGCCCAACAGAGATATTTTCACCAATATAAATTCTTGGTCTGACAATCACGACATCCTTCTTGCTCATTGCTGTTACCATTCTTTTTCAAGTTATCTTTTTGACGATGATCAAGCCAATATAATAACACCAAATTTTATATTGTTTATCTAAGAATATTGAGTAACATCGTAATGTCAAAAACGACATAACGAAAGGTGTGATGTAAAATCATGAGTAAAATAGATGCTCGTAATGGTAAGGGATTACTCTCTGGCGGTTTAATTGGTGCTTTAGGTGGCTTAATTGGCTTAGGTGGGGCTGAGTTCCGTTTACCTGTGCTTATTGGTTTATTTCGGTTACCTACGTTAGAAGCGGTTATTTTTAATAAAGCGATGAGCCTTGCTGTTGTTGCCGCGTCTTTCATATTTAGAATGAAAACCGTTCCTTTAGAAACTATTTTTGACAATAGCTATATCGTGGTTAATTTATTGGCAGGTAGTTTAGTCGGTGCTTGGTATGCTGCTGGTCATGCAATGACAATGTCAAGAAAGGGACTAAATAGTATTATTATTGCCTTATTGATCATGCTCTCTATTGTGATGTTAAGCGAAGCTTTTATTGGGTTGGGTAATTCACATACACCACTTTTTGAAAGTAGCGTGCTTCTATTTATTGCCGGCTTAATTTGTGGTTTTCTTATTGGTATTGTCGCCGCTTTGCTGGGTGTTGCTGGTGGCGAGTTATTAATTCCAACGATAGTTATTTTATTTGGTGCAGATATAAAACTTGCAGGTAGCTTATCTTTGGCAGTTAGTTTACCAACCATGATTGTCGGTTTTTTCCGTTATAGCCAATCAAATTCATTTAGTGTGATTAAAAATGAGAAATCTTTCTTTTTATGGATGCTGCTGGGTTCATTAATTGGTGCCGGGATTGGAAGCCTTTTCTTAGGTATTATTCCTTCTAATCTGTTACTTGGTGCATTAGGTGTTATTCTGCTTATTTCTGCGGTTAAAACTGCCAAACATATGAAATCAAATTAAAAGAAATCAAATTTTATATTAGGGGGAATACTCCCCCTAATAACGGATCAGTGACTATTCAATATCAATTACGGCTCAGCTACTAATCAATATTTGTAGTATCTGTTGCACATACTCTTAACCGATGTCCATCAGGATCAAGTGCGACAAAGGTATAGCCAAAGTCTAAGTGTGTAGGCGGCATCTCTATTTGAACATTGAGTTCGCACCATTGCTGATAGATTTTATCTACTTCACCGTTATCTATATCAGACATACAGATTTCAAAGCCCCCAAAATGAGCTTGAGGCTTAGGGTCGATACCAGCTTTTGATTGAATACCTAAAATAAAATCTGAAGATAATGCAAAAACCGAGAACTCACTATAACTTTCTAGCGGTTCTGATTTTAAAATTTTCGCATAAAAATCAGTACTTTTATTAACATCCTCAGCATAGATAATAATACTATTTGGCTTAAACATACTCACTCCTTAAGATTGCATTTACTCTTATGCCGTTATCTTACGATATTGGAGTGACAGAAATTGTCAGTATCGATTTTTTAGTATGATTTAATCGTTGCCACTAATATTAACGCTTGTTTGTCCGGCTATTTGCCCAAGGATCACAATCTGGGTGATCGATAACTTCAATAACCTCATCAATATCATCTTCCAGTGAATCAAGGTATAACGCTTCAACTTCTGCGCGTGCCCAAGGCGTTCTGCGAAGAAATTTTAAGCTTGATTTCACACTTGGATCATTTTTAAAACAGTTGATATTAATCAGCTTACTTAATTTAGCCCAACCGTGTTTAGCCACTAAGGCATTAACTTGCATTTCGAGTGTTACACCGTGTAGGGGATCTTTAGAAACATGTCCTGTCATTCTATTCTCTAGCTAACTTTATTAAATTGTTGAAAAGGAGATGCGGTGCAGAGTACAAGAAAGTGACAAGTGTGGCAATGATAGGAAGATCTCACATACCTTATAAAAACAAATTAAGTAAAAATATAAGGCATGTGAGAATAAATGAGTCAGCTTTCCAATAAGCTCACTAATAACTTATTAAGAGAAGGTAGAAAAAGCAGAGAAACAGTGGGTCACTTTTTTCTTACTAATAATCTTATCTAACTGTTGTTGTAGCTGCTTATCATCTATTGTTGCTCTATCATGTTGGCGAAGATGTTCAGCCCATGAAGAAACCATAAATGTCTCAATAAATTCATTGGTCGTCTCTGATAAAGCAAATAGTCCCCAAGAATATCCACCATCTCTTAAGCGAATAACTTTTAATTTTTTCATTAAATTCAGAAATTCAGCATGTTCCTTTTCTTCAATTTGATAATGAACGCAGACTAATACAGGTCCTTTATCTAGAGGATCGTTATCAACTAGCTCATCAGAGAGCGCAAAGTGGTCAGAGTGTTGCAAATTAATATTGTCATGTTCAAGTTTGACTCTTAATACACATAACCACACCAGAAGAATACCTACCATGGCGGAGAGTAACGCAATAGTCACTGAGGTATGCGAGGCAACTTGTCCCCAAACTAAAGAACCTAATGCCATAGAGCCTGAAAATACGGTTAAATAGAGTGCAAGCCCTCTGGCTCTAACCCAATTTGGTAATGCGGTTTGTGCTGATACCATCAGTGTGGATAACGTTATGATCCAACTAAAACCCGCTAAAAAGCTAGAAAAAATGGCTAAATATTTTGAGGTTGCACTGGCAAAAATAAAGAGCACAAGTGCTGTGCCTATAGTGCCGAAGGCTATCAAAGTACCCGTGCTAAATTTCTCACGTAATGTCGATAAACTAAATGCGCCACATACGGCACCAATACCAATGCTGGTGGTTAATAAGCCATACAATGTGGCATCGCCTTGCAATGAAACCCTAGCAACTAATGGTAACATTGCCCAATAAGCACTCGCAAAAATAAAGAAGCTTGCCGCTCTAATAATGGTTTTAATTAAAGCAGGGCTATAACGAGCATAACGTAAGCCTGAAATCATTGCGGCAACAACAGATTCAGCAGGGAGCTTATCTTCTGATTTTGTTTCACCTTCCCACCACCATACAGCAAAAATAATGGCGATAAAGCTTAACGCATTGAGTAAGAAAGGGAGATATAACCCCACTTGAGAAATCAAAATCCCGGCTAAAGCAGGTCCGATAGCGCGGCTGATATTAATTCCCATGCTATTTAAGGCAATACCCGCTTTTAACTCATTAGGTTGTACAATACTCGGCACTATCGCTTGCCATGCTGGTCCTAAAAATGCCGCACCAGAACCAAGCACAAAAGTAATAAGCAGTAACCAACCGATACTAATTACATTAAAATAGACCAATACTGCCAGTAATGCAGCGGCACATAGCATCAGAATATTAACGATAATAAGCAGTTTTCTTTTATCGAAAATATCAGCAATCGCGCCAGCTGGCAGAGCTAATAAAAACACCGGTAAAGTTGTCATCGCTTGAATGGCGGCAATCATAACGGGATCGGGACTTAAATTAGTCATTAACCAACCCGCACCAACATCGTTCATCCAAGTACCAATATTGGAAAATAGTGTCGCCATCCATAACATAAAAAAGACACGATTGCGTAAAGGCGACCATGCTGAAGTTTGCTGCGTTGCCATAGTTATACTTCTCTCTATTTAGCTGACCAGCAACATAATTGCTGGTCATAATAAGTAAGGGATTAAAACATTAGAATGCAAAGCAAGAGCAACCTACCGCCCCCCAAAAGGCATTATCATCAGAGATAGGAATACCCGACTTACGTGCAATATCGTGTTGATGTCCATGAACATGACAAGCACCGCAACACTGGTGTAACTGAGTTAACACCGCGCTTTGTGTCTCTTGCTGTAGATATGAGTAATGCCCTGGCACTTTGATCACCGGTGACCAATCAGGTAAAACAGGAATAGAAGGCGGTGCTAACGGTGTAAATGTGTCGTTGGCATACACAATTTTGCCATCAACAACCGTCAACAGTGACTCAATGGCTTTAATTTCGGCTTCTGGTACAGCAAAGTAATTAGCGGAAAGGGCGACAAAATCGGCAAGTTGTCCTGCTTTAATTTGTCCTTTTTTACCTTGCTCGTTAGAGAACCAAGAGCTACCCATTGTCCATAGCATTAATGCGGTATCTCTATCTAAACGGTTATTGGCATCATACATTTGCATACCACCTACCGTGCGACCTGAAACTAACCAATAAAGGGCAGTCCATGGGTTGTAACTAGCAACACGAGTTGCATCTGTACCTAAACCGACGGGAACATCAGCATTTAGCATTTTGGCAATTGGCGGAGTATGTTTAACTGCTTCAGAACCATAACGCTGTGCAAAGTATTCTCCCTGAAATGCCATGCGATGCTGAATAGCTAATCCACCACCTAATGCTTTAACGCGCTCAATATTCTTCTCACTGATGGTTTCTGCGTGATCAAAAAACCAATGTAGACCATCAAAAGGAATATCTTTATTCACTTTTTCAAACACATCTAACATGCGACTAATCGATTCGTTATAGGTTGCATGTAAACGAAATGGCCAACGATGCTCAACTAAATGGCGGATCACTTTCTCAAGTTCAGCATCCATATTTTCAGGCAGAACAGGTCTTGGTTGTAAAAAGTCTTCAAAGTCAGCCGCAGAGAACACCAACATTTCACCAGCACCATTGTGACGATAAAAATCAGTCCCTTCGCCAGGAGAGATCATTGATGTCCATTGCTGAAAATCTTCTAGCTCTTGTTTTGGTCGTTGGGTAAATAAATTATAGGCAATGCGGATTGTCAGCTGCTCATTTTTTGCTAATTCAGCAATCACTTCATAATCTTCTGGATAATTTTGAAATCCACCGCCAGCATCGATTGCACTGGTAACACCAAGGCGATTTAGCTCTCGCATAAATTGACGTGTTGAATTCACTTGATAATCAAGCGGTAAGGTAGGACCTTTAGCTAAAGCGGAATAAAGCAACATCGCGTTAGGTTTTGCGATTAATAACCCCGTTGGATTGCCGTGTTCATCACGCTGAATTTCACCACCTGGGGGGTTAGGAGTATCTTTGGTATAACCAATCGCCCGTAATGCGGCTTTGTTTAGCAACGCACTATCATAAAGGTGAAGAACAAACACGGGGGTATCAGGAGAAACCGCATTTATCTCATCTAGCGTTGGCATACGCCTTTCTGCAAATTGGAATTCACTCCAACCGCCAACAACGCGAACCCATTGCGGTGACGGTGTCACTTGCGCCTGTGCTTTTAGCATTTCAAGGGCAATAGAGAGAGAAGGCACACCTTCCCAACGTAGTTCTAAATTGTAATTTAATCCACCACGAATAAGGTGAAGGTGTGAATCATTTAATCCGGGGATAATAACGTGATTTTTTAAGTCGATAACTTCTGTTTCTGCATTTTTAAACCGCATGGCTTCATCATTTGAGCCAACAAAAAGAAATTTACCCTCATTAACAGCAATAGCTTGAGCGATTGGGTTTTCTCGATCAAGGGTATGAATATCACCATTGATAAATATTTCAGATGCGAAAGTTTTATTCATGATTATAGCTTTCCTATTTTAGAGAAACTAACTCTTTATTAAATAAAGGAGAGAGAATTACATTAATATATAAACAATACAGGCAACGAGTTCTTTAACAAAAACAATGAGAGTTTATTAAAAGGTGAGATATGTTTTATTTAATAAAAATTGTAGCTTAATTTGGCATTATTACCATTTAAAACATTTGTTTTAAGAAATCAAAAAAAATGAATGACTTATATCACCTATCTGAATAAATATTTTAATGCATTGATTTTTAAGATATTTTAAAATTAAGAACAGATATAAAAAAATGGTCATATGCTAGCAATATAAATATCATCATACTTAAAAATAATTAAAATATAACCAAAGAATATAATGGCAGATATAAAACATAAGCTTATACGTCTTTTGTTTTTTGATAACCTCCCCGATTAATACTGTATGTAATAATGCCATCTCATATTCAGGGATGACGGTGTTATGCAACGAAAACATTTACATAGATATATTAAATTATTATTTTCGTGTTTATGGCTTTTAATAAGTGAAAATAGTTTGGCGAACAGTAATACTCTGCCAGTTAATGGTGACAGCGTTCAAATTGAACAAAAGCAACGCTTAATGCAAGAGCGAGATCAACGAAGCAAACTAGAAACACCCCAGATACCCACGTTAGAAACCAATCCAGTAGATAATAATATCAATCAACCTTGTTTTATCATTAATTCTATTTTGCTTTCTGGTTCTACTTTATTAACTCCGAAAGAGACAGCTAGGCTTATTACACCTTATCAGCAACGTTGTCTTACATTAAGTGAGATGCAAAATATCACTAACAGCATCACTAACCACTATATAGAGCGGGGCTATATTACTTCTCAAGCTTTTATAGCAGAGCAAGATCTTACTCATAATCAACTTATCATTAATGTTATTGAAGGTCGTATTAACTCAATTGACATTGAAGATTCTCCTGCTCGTTTAGCCTCAATGATATTTCCGACGCAAAAAGATAACTATCTTAATCTACGCGATATTGAACAAGGACTTGAACAGCTTAATCGGCTAAAAAGTGCAAAATATACCATTGATATTTATCCTGAAACCACCGCAGGTTATTCAAATATTACCATTAAGAAAAAAACTAAAAAATTCCCATTTAGTGCACAGTTTACTCTTGATAATTTAGGTTCAAAAATAACAGGAAAAACACTATTAACGAGTAGTATCACGGTCGATTCTTTATTTGGGCTAGGGGAGCAGTGGTCATTTGCTATCAATAGCAATACAGATATCTATCAATCTCATCATCATAATCGCTATTATCTGGCTGCGATTAATGTGCCATATGGTTATTGGTCTTATCAATATCAGTTCTATCACCAAAGCACACGACAACCTTATAAAATAGCAGATAACGATTATGACTATAATAGCCTAAATATTAATCAGCAATTTGATATTAGCCGCTTACTTTATCGTGATAATAAACAGCGATTTACCTTACAAGCATCCTTAAAACATAAGAAATCTCACACTCAACTTGCTCAGCAAACCCTAGCAATAAGTAGCCCAAGGTTAACGGCAATATCATTAACACCTCAATATAGTACTGTAGTGGGAAAAGGATATTTTACCTTTAACCCTACTGCTGAATTTGGTGTTTCACTTTTCGGAGCATCGTCAGATTCTAAAAATTCACCTCGTAGCAATTACCGAAAAATAAGCCTAAGTAGTAGTTATCAACATTACTTTCCTTATGAGCTGACTTATTTAACTTCTTTTTACGCACAATATACCCCTGACAATCTTTATAGCATTGAGCAGATAGCGCTTGGTGGTTTGTATTCTATTCGTGGATATCAAGCTAAAACACTAAATGGTAATCGTGGATTCTATTGGCGCAATGAAATTAATGGGAAGCTTGCACACTCTTCTATTGGTCAATGGCGATTTATCGGTGCTTTAGATTACGGGTTTATTGCAGCTGATAAATATCACACTGAGCGCCATTCGCTGGTGGGTGCGGCTATCGGTTTATCGCTAACGCATCATTCATCATTATTTTTTTCTCAATTCTTAATAGGTAAATCGCTTTATTTCCCTTCATCACTAGAACCAGATCGCTGGTCTTTTTATTGTTCTGTCGCGTTTTCTATTTAGCCAAAAAAAAGGAGTTTTTTATGTCTAAAAAGGATATCTCTCGCAAACAGCGTTTTTTAACTTACGGCATTATTTATCTTATCGCCGTTTATCCATTACATCCCGCATGGAGTTCTACACTTACACCTACTAATAAGCAGATTCAAATTAGCCAGCAAGGATCTATTCCTATTATCAATATCGCCACACCTAATGCTGGTGGTATATCTCATAATCAATTTCACGCTTTTAATATTGGTAAACCAGGCGTTGTTATTAATAACGCAATAAGCCCTGTTAGTTCTCAATTAGCAGGGCTGGTTAATGCTAATCCCAAT